>NZ_JAVDTW010000001.1:0-1635935 GCF_031456015.1 Sphingomonas sp. BE123
CGTGTCTTGCGACTGCGTGTCGGTAGCAGGGCCGGCGATCTGCGTGCTGATGCGAGCGCGAGTTCATGCGCGTGGCGTAGGCAGGGGGCCGGATGGGGACGGGGTACGAACGGCGTGGGATCCGTCGCTCCGCCGCCAGCGAGATCGCTGGAGTACGCGCGAGCGTTCGTCGCGCCAGCGCGCTGCGCGGCCATGAGGGGCTGGCGCGCGCCGAGGCGGCCGCGCTGGATCGACGCGCAGGAAACGCGCCCGACTCGCTGTCACGCCGAATTGTAGGCTGGCCTCTGTGCGGCGCAGCGGCGCCGAGCGGTCAGTTGAGAACGGCGGACAGCAGCGTCTTGCCGAATACCGTGCTGGCATGGCCGAGGAACAGGTCGAAACTGCCCTTGGTACCATGGGTCAGGCGATAGGTTTGGCCGCCCAGCGGCGCGTTGGCCGGATCGAGTTCGAATATGGCGGTGAACGGCGCTGCGCGATCGAGCGACGCGGGCCGATTGGCGTCTTCGGGGGCCGGGACCAACGGCGCCAGGCGCGCAGTGACGCGGCCTTGCTCACCATGGATGGTGAAAGCGGTTCCGACCAGCTTTTCCCAATCGCCCATCTCGCTCTTGGTCAGCGGCGGGGTCGTGCTGCTGTCGGTGCCGCGGACGGTCAGGGTGCCGGCGCCGCCATCACAGCCCGATACCGCGACCGCAGCGGTCGTCAGGACCCCGGTGGCGACGAATGAACGGCGTGTGGTCGAGCTGGTCTGCATGCATTGATCCCCCGCGAACGGCGCTGGTCGGCGCCGCGTTGCGACTCGTCGCTAGCATCGCGCGGGCCGTAAGGCATCTTAAAATATCGTGAAAAGTAGCTGGCATCGCGCACAAAAGCGTGGATATGGGACAGCAATCGCAGAGGGTGGGACATGGACCGGGAACTGACGCTTGAGCTGTTTGCGCCGCGGGTCGGTACTTCGGTGCCGGTGACTGCCGGGAATGGCGCGGTCACGCTGACGCTGGCCGAGGTTCAGGAACTGCCCGACTCGCGGCGTGTCGGCGGCGGCTTCAAATTGTTGTTCGTCGGCCCGGCGACGCCGCAGCTTGCGCAGGGGACGTACCTGTTCGACCTGGGTAACGCGCCCGCGGATTCGATCTTCATTGTCCCGATCGGTCCCGACGCGGCGGGGCAGATGCGGTACGAGGCGATCTTCTACTGATCCGCGCCAGCCTGGCCGGAAGCGCGTGAGCCGCGGTCAGCCCAGCGGGCGTTCCATCAGATCATAGGCACCGGCATCGCTGCGCACGACGAAGCCGAGCGACAGATAGAGGCTGCGCGCCGGATTGGCCTTTTCGACATGGATCGAGACGCCGAGCTGCTGCGCGCCGGCCCAGTCGATCACGTCGCGCAGGATCGCTCCACCGATGCCCTGACGCCGCGCCGCCGGGACCAGCGCGATGTCGACGATCCGGATCGAGCCGGGGAAGGGGTGGAGATACAGCCGTCCGATCGACGCCCCCTCCCGCTCGATGATCAGCCAGTCGCCCGCTGCATAATGCTGCTGATAATGCAGGTGCTGGGCGTGATGCTGTTGCGTCAGAAACGCCTGTTTGGCGTCGTCCGGCCAGCCGGTCGGTGCCAGCTCGTCGATCCGCGTCGAGGCATAGAGCGCCTCGGTGAACGCGTAATCGTCGGGCGACCAGTCGCGATAGGCGATGCCATGCGCGCGCGCATGGCGGATCGGCAAAGGCATGGCGCAGGTCCGGAGCGAAATCGTGTCGCGATATCTGTGCAGATCAGGGTCGCGGCGGGAACACGCCCTGCAGCGCGATGCAGAAATAGCAGGTCAGATAGGGCTGCATGTTGTTGTGCGGCTGATCGCCACCAGTCGGCGCCAGCGATTGCGGGCTCATCGTGACGCGCGTGCCGGTGTTGGTCTGATACAGGCTGCCACCCACCGAGGACGCGATCGCGATTCCCGAGGTCACCGACCCCTGGGTTCCTTCCTCGTTCGAGGCGCGCAGCGTGTGACTGTGCGACGGAATCTCGCTTTCGATCAGCGTCACCGTTTCGACGCCGCCGGTTTCACCCAGGTCATGGAGCGACAGGCCGGGGCCCTGACCGGGATGCATCGGTGCGCGCCCCTGGAGATCGGGGAGGGCAAAGTTCGACTTGCCATTGCCGCCATAGGTGGTCCCCAGCAGCGAAAACAGCGCCGTGTTCTGCGACAGCGGCAGCAACTGGCCGTCGCACCACGCCCACCCCCGGGGCGCGAAGTTGAACGGAAAGATTCGGATTTCGGCGACGAACGGATCGGCCATGCAATGCTCCTAGGTCGGGCTCGGGAAGATGCCGAACAGGGAAATGATGAAATTGACGCAGAGATAGGGCTGCATGTTGGTGTGCGGTTGGCTGCCGCCGACCGGTCCGATCGCAAGCGCCGACATTGCCGATCCCGGCGTCTCGGGAGCGAACGGACGCAGCACCGTGGAGGACGCGAGCAACGCATTGGCCGGTTCGGCCTGCGACCCGTTCGCCGTCGATGCGAGAAGCGTGTGCGTGTGGGAGGGGATCTGGTTGACGTTCAGCGTCACCTCTTCGACCCCGAAGGTTTCGGCCAGAATCACCCCATTGCCCTGATGGACGGGGACACGACCGCGCAGGTCGGGCAGCGCGAACGTGCTCTCGCCGTCGCCGCCATAGGTGGTTCCGATCAGCTGGAAGAGGGTCTCATTCTCCGTGATCCAGAGCAGCTGACCCTCGCACATTTCCCATCCGGCGGGGGCGAAATTGCCCGCGAACATGCGGATTTCACCGACATAAGGCTGAGCCATGGTGCGTCCTCAATTGGGCGAGGGGAAAATGCCCTGAAGGGCGATGCAGAAGCTGATGACCAGCGACGGCTGACGATTTTCATGCGCCTGCGACCCGCCGACATTGGCAACGCTGCTCGATTCGAGCGCGACATAGCCCGTCGTGGCGGTCGTGTACGCATTGCCCGGTTCGGCGGCAAACAGCGTTCCGCCGACCGGGGCCGGGTTCACCGAATTGCCCAGCGCGGGCGATGCCGCGAGGCTGTGGGTATGCGTCGGCATTTGCGACAGGGTGATGGTATGCGTATCCGCGCCGGCCCGCTCGCCGAGCGTGTGGCCGTTCCCGACATGAATCGGCACGCGGTTGCGAAAATCGGGGAGCGCGAACGTCGTCATCCCGTTGCCGCCAAAGGTGGTGCCGAGCAGCGAAAACAGCGCCTGATTCTGGTTGATCGGCAGGAATTGTCCGTTGCACAGCGCCCAGCCCTTGGGCGCGAACGAAAACGACATCAACCGGATTTCGGAAAGAAACGGTTCTGCCACTACCCTTAGCCCCCACTTGTTCGCCGTGTCCCCAAAGCTGTCCGGCGATGCGGTGCGAATATCCCAAATTCAGACGGTTGCAATCAATAGTTCGAACATGTGCGACTTCGGTGCAGGTTTGCGTCCCTGCACGGGACAGAATTTCGGGGCGAATCGGCCTTTTGCAGACGCGCGTGGCGCTGAATTTGCGACGGGAAGGCCGCTCGGGCGGCGCAGATCGCGTATCCGGTCCGAAGAAATCTATACTTTAAAATTGATTAAAAGTGATTGATGAGAGCGTCGCGGCCGTCTGGCTGTGCCCGGGGTCGGGGGATCGAGCCGGGCTGAAGGCGTGCGCGACGCTCGGCCCTCGGGCTGTCCGGCGCGCGCGGCAGGTGAGGGGGATCTATGTACGGCGACTTCAATCTTCTGGGGCGTATGGCGGCGGTGCAGGCGGGGCGCGCGACGGCGCGCGGCCAGAAGCAGGACGCAGCGGCGGCCGCACTGATCGCGCCCGAAGACGGCGCCGGTGCCGCCTGGTCGGTCGATTCGCTGTGGATCGATTCGGCTGCGTTCACTCAGATTGCCGATGCCGCCGAGCCGGAAGCTTCCGCCGCGCCCCAGCCCGCCGAATCGCGGCTGTCCGATTCGCCGGAAGTGCCGGCCCAGGCCGATGCGCTGGCTTCCGCTGCGCCTGAGACGGTTGCCGCGCAACCGGCAGTGATGAGCGAGGCGGCAGCGACGGGCCTTGCCGGAACGCTCGATCCCCAGAATGGCAGCGTGACTGTGACCCGGACCACGACGCTGAGCGTCGACGCCGACAGCGATGGCGTGGCCGATGCGGGCGACACGCTCAGCCATTATCTCGTGATCGTGAATGGCGGCGCGACGCCGCTGACCAGCCTGAGCTTCACCGATCCGCTGACCGGATCGACCTATGATGCCGGGTCGGTGCAGATCACGCCGATCGCGATCGACGATTCCTTCACGATGACCGGCAACACGCCGCAGACCTTCACCTTCGCGCAGCTGCTGGGCAATGATCTCGACCCCGATGGGTCGACGGCGGGGTTGAGCATCGCGTCGGTGGGCGGGGCGCAGAATGGCACCGTCACGATCGACTATCAGGCCGAGACGGTGACCTTCACGCCGAATACCGGTTACACTGGCCCGGCGAGCTTCACCTATCAGGTGATCGACGCGCAGGGGCTGACCAATGTCACCGGCTATGACGGGACGGTCAGCCTGACCGTCGAGACGCCGGTTTGGTATGTCGATTCGGCCTATAGCGGCGCGAACGGCACGCCCGATGGCAGCTATCTGCGGCCCTTCACCTCGCTCGCTCCGCTGAATGGCGGGACTGGCGACGGCACCACCAACGACGATGTCGATGCGGCCGGGCACACGATCTTCATCTATAACCGCGGCGCCAGCGCCTATAATGGCGGGATCACGCTGGAGGCGAACCAGACGCTGATCGGCGATGGCCAGGCGTTCACCGTCAACGGCATCGCCATCGGCGCCGACGGGTCGAACACGGTGATCAACCACGCGACCACCAACACCGGCTATGGCGTTACGCTGTCGACGGGCAACACGATCCAGGGGATTACCTTCACCGGCGGCAACTCGGGTACCGTCGGCATTCGTGACGGCAACGGCACCGTCGGCACGCTGACCATCAGCGGGACCGATGTGAACGGTGCCGGCACGGCGGTGGATATCGATCAGGGCGGCACGCTGAGCGTCAGCCTGGGAACGCTGAGCACATCGGGCGCGACGGGCGACGGCGTGCATCTTCAGGGCGTGAGCGGTTCGTTCTCGGCCAGCAGCGGCACGATCGAAAATGCCGGTGGAACCGGCTTCCTGGTCGGCGCGGCTGGCGGCGGGACCGCCAGCTCGGGTGGCAATGCGACCATTTCCTATGGCGGGACCGTGGCCAACGCGACCGGCGCCACGATCGAAATTCAGGATCGCACCGGCGGTACGGTGACGTTTTCGGGCAATGTCGCGGAAAATTCTGGGCGCGGCATCGTCGCCGACGGCAATAGCGGGACGATCAACTTCAG
Organism: Sphingomonas sp. BE123; assembly: GCF_031456015.1. NCBI lineage: Bacteria > Pseudomonadati > Pseudomonadota > Alphaproteobacteria > Sphingomonadales > Sphingomonadaceae > Sphingomonas > Sphingomonas sp. BE123. The sequence continues at coordinate 5,384 of NZ_JAVDTW010000001.1, forward strand.
CGGACAGGTCGCGATCAGCAGCGGTACGTCGAACGCGATCGCGCTGACCAACAATGCGGCGGCGATCAACTTCAACCCGACCGGCAACGGACTCGACATCGTCACCACCAGCGGCACCGGGATTGTCGCGACGAGCAACAGCGGTCTGCTGACCATCACCGGCAACGCCAATTCGATCCAGTCGACGACCGGCACGCTGGTCAATCTCAACGGGACGAGCGCGGGCACCAACGGCATCAGCCTCGGTGACCTGTCCGCGAGCGGTGCAGTCGGCACGGCCGTCGCCTTCAACAATGTCGGCGGGTCGGTCAATGTCGCGTCGCTGACCGCGACCGGCGGCGTTACCACTGTCGGCGTCTCGATCACCAGCAGCTCGGGCAGCTTTACCTTCGACAATGCGGTTCAGGTGACGGCGACCGGTTCGGGCCGCGGCGTCTATCTGTTCGACAATAGCGGCGCGTCGGTCACCTTCTCGGGCGGTGGGAATGGCGTCGACCTCAGCACCGCGACCGGCAATGCCTTTTTTGCTTCGGCCAGCGGGACGGTCAACGTCGCCGGCACGGGCAACACGCTGTCGTCGGTCGGCGGCCTCGCGCTCGGCGTCTATACGACGACGATCGGCAGCTCGAACCTCAATTTCAGCAGCATCAGCGCCAATGGCGGCACCAACGGCATCGTGCTCAACACCACCGGGTCGACCGGCGGCCTGATCGTGACCGGCGATGGCGGCGGCAGCAACAACGGGTCGGGCGGCACGATCCAGAACATGACCGGCGACGGTATCAGCCTGACCAGCACGGCCGGCGTCCGCCTTGGCTACATGACGATCCAGAACAATCTGGGCGACGGCATCGGCGGGTCGGAGGTCAATGGCTTCCTGCTCAACCGCGCCAATGTGACGGGCAATGGCGACGATGCGGCGAGCGACGAATCGGGCATCAATATCGCCAACCTGACCGGCAGTGCGTTTAACGGCACGCGCCCGACCGGGATCACCAACAGCGTCTTCACCAACAACCATGAGTTCGAGGTGCAGATCGCCAATAGCGGCAACGGGACGCTGACCGATTTCGTGTTCTCGAACAACACGGTGTCGGACAATGGATCGACCGGCAAGATCGCGAACCTGGTGAACTTCCTCAACACCGGTACCGGCAGCATGACGCTCAATGCGAGCGGCGGCAGCTACACCGGCGCGGCGCCCAATTCGGCCACCGGCCTGCATATCGACAACAGCAGCAATGGCGGTTCGGTCACGGCGAACGTTTCCGGCGGTACCTTCACCAATAACAATGTCGCGGTGAACGCGTCGGCGGCGCTGAGCGGCAACCTGACCTTCGACATTGACGGCATCACCGCGACCGGCAACCGCAGCCATGGCATCAACGTGTTCGTGGCGGCGAGCAGCACCGGCGCGATCAACGGCACTGTCGCCAACAACGTGGTCGGCACGAGCGGCGTGACCGGATCGGGCTCATCGCTCGGCAACGGCATTTCGGTGCAGAATGAAGGCAGCATCCTCACCGGCAACCCGCTGCGCCTGCTGATCACCGGCAACACCATTCAGGAAATCGCCCAGTTCACGGCGCTCAACGTCAATCACGGCATTTCCGGACAGTCGAACACCCGGACGATGGATGTCACCATCTCGAACAACACGTTCGGCGATGTCGACAATGCCCGCGCGCTGGTGGTGCAGCAGAATAACAGCACCAACACCAGCGGCAGCGCGGGGATCATCAACGCGTCGATCTTCGGCAACAGCTTCCTCGGCACGATTGCCGGGCTGGTCGGCGACGGTTCAGTGATGCGCCTGCGCCAGCTGAGCGGCGGCACGTTCAACCTGGTTCAGCTGGTCGATTCGGCCGCGACCAACGCGAACGAGCTGGACGATCGCAACAACCTCAACAACGCCGTGCAGGACCGCATAAGCATCGGCGGCACGCTGACCTTCGGCGCGACTGCGCCGGCGACCCCGGCATCGGCGGAGCAGAGCGTGTCCGGCGACATCCAGCTGGTCATCGCGGAGATGGAAGCGGCCGGTCGCGCCGGCCCGACCGCCGAGATCGTCCGCCCTGCCTATGTCGCCCCGGTCGCCGAAACGGCGTCGGCGCCGGCTCCTGTCGCGGTCGAAGCACCGGCATCGCAGCCGGTGGTTCCGGCCGCGCCGGTGGACAGTCCGGCAACGACCGGAACGGTCAACCTCGGCTCGCTCCCGGCGGGCTATGCGGTCGGCATCTATTACACCAGCACCGTCAATCTGGTGCAGAACGCGGTCATCGCCAATCCGTACACCAACGTCGCGACCGTAACCTATTCGGGCGGCACGACGAACAGCAACCAGGAGTCGCTGACCGTCGATTCGCTGACGCTGGGCAGCCGGGTGTTCCTCGATGCCGATCGCGATGGCAGCTATGGTGCTGGGGACAGCGGGATCGATGGCGTGACGCTGTCGCTGTTCGCCGATGCGAACAATGACGGGATCGCTGACGGTGCGGCGCTTGCCAGCACCACGACTGCTGGCGGCGGGCTTTACAGCTTCGGCAATGTCGCAGCCGGGACCTATATCGTTCAGGTCAACGCGGCGAACTTCCAGAGCGGTGGTGCGCTGGAGGGGCGTGGCGTCACGCTGGATGGCGGCGATCCGGATGACAATGTCGATAATGACAATAACGGGATCAGCGCTGCCGGCGGGGTTGTCGTCGCGCGTCCGATCACGCTGACGCTGGGGTCGGAACCTACCGACGACGGCGATAGCGATGCCGATACCAACCAGACGCTGGATTTTGGCTTTGTCGTCCCGAACCAGGCGCCAACGTCGACCAATCTGGACGGCGATGTGGTCACCTTCACCGAGGGGTCTGGGCCGGTGCAGCTCGACCTTGGCGCGAACGCGACGATCAGCGATCCGGATAGCGGCAATTTCGATGGTGGATCGCTGACGGTAACGGTGACTGGCCCGACGCCGGGCCAGGACGGGCTGCCGGTTTCCGGCGGCGGCGCCAATGGTGTTGTGATTTCCAACGGCAATGTTTCCGTTGACGGTGTCACGATCGGTACGTTTGCGGCCTCGAACGGGTTTGCGACGCTGACATTCGCGTTCAATGCGAACGCGACTGCGGCGCGCGTTCAGGCGGTGGTCCGGTCGATCGGTTACGGCAATTTCGGCGGCGATACGCCGACCGCCGGCGACCGGACCATCACCTTCACGCTGGTCGATGGTGACGGCACCTTGGGTGGCGGGACGGACACCGCAACCTTCACCACCACCGTGAACGTTCAGCCTGTCGACGATGCGCCAGTGGCGGTTGCAGATAGCGGCACGGTGGCGGAAAACGCGACGGTCGCGATCTCGGTCGACAGCAACGATACCGATGTCGATGGTGGACCGCACACGGTGGCGACGATCGCCGGTCAGTCCGCCACGGTCGGCGCGGCGATCACGCTGGCATCGGGCGCGACCGCGACGCTCAATGCCGATGGCACGATCACCTATAACCCCAATGGCCGGTTCAACGCGCTGGTCTCGGCCGCAACGGCAGCCGCGACCGGGGCGAGCAACAGCAGCGCGACCGACAGCTTCACCTACGGCCTGGTCGGCGGCAGCAGCGCGACGGTGACGGTCACGATCAACGGCGTCGATGGCAGCGGCGACCAGTTGGGCGGATCGGCGGGGAACAATGTGCTGACGGGCACTGCGGCGGGTGACCTGTTCATGCTCGGACAGGGCGGCGATGACACCGTGTCGGGTGGCTTGGGCGAAGACGGCTTCTTCTTCGGCGGCGCGTTCAATGCCAACGATTCGGTCGATGGCGGCACCGGCACGCTCGACACGGTCGGGCTGCAGGGCGATTATTCGGCTGGCGTCACCCTTGGCGCCAACAGCGCAACCGGGATCGAGATCTTTGCCTTGCTTCCGGGCAGCGACACGCGCTTCGGCGACAGCTCGGGATCGAGCTACAGCTATGCGATCACCACCGGCAACGCCGCGATCGCGGCCGGCGTCACGCTGATCTTCCAGGCCAACACGCTGCGTGCGGGCGAGAATTTCACGCTTGATGCGTCGGGTGAGCTGGACGGTGCGGTGTTTGCCTATGGCGGCCTCGGCACCGATACGCTGACCGGTGGCCAGCAGAATGACGCGTTCTTCTTCGGCAATGGCCGGTTCGGCGCGTCCGACAGCGTCAATGGCGGGGCCGGGACGAGCGATACGCTGGGCCTGCAGGGTGTCTATGCCGGCGCGACCTCGGTCACGTTCGGCGCGAGCCAGATCAGCGGCATCGAGATCATCGCGGTGCTGTCGAACGTCGATACGCGCTTCGGCGGAGCGGGATCGGGCACGCCGTACAGCTATACGCTGGTGATGCATGACGGTAATGTCGCGGCCGGACAGCGCATGACGATCAGCGCGAACACGCTGGCCACCGACGAGGCGCTGGTCTTCTATGGCACGGACGAAACCGACGGGTCCTTCGCCATCTACTCCGGCAACGGCGTTGACATTATCGAGGGTAGCCAGGGCGACGACATCATCTCGGGCCGTGGTGGCGGCGACATGCTGACCGGACATGGCGGCGCCGATCGCTTTGTCTACTCCGCCGTGTCGGACAGCACGGTTTCGGCTTATGACGTGATCATGGACTTCACGGCAGGCGATCTGATCGACCTGTCGGCGGTCGATGCGGATTCGGGAACGGCGGGGCGTCAGCAATTCTCGTTCATCGGATCGGGCGCATTCTCCGGCACGGCGGGCGAGTTGCGTTACGAGGATTTTGGCGGCCAGGGCGCGTTCTTTGGCGACACGGATGGCGATGGCACGGCCGATTTCGAGATCTTCCTGATGACGACGGGGCACGCGATCGGGATCGACGATCTGGTCGGCGTGACCGAGGCGCCGGCGGCGGCGGTGATCGGGCTGCAGGATGCGGTCCCGCTCGACACGGCGCCGATGGAGCAGATCGTGCTGGCCGAACCCGCAGGCGGCGGGAGCGAATTCAGCCGGGTTTCGGCCGAAGCGTTCGTCGATGGCGATGCACCGGTCACGCGCGGCGACCTGTTGTTCATCGCGCCGACCAGTCTGCCGGATACGCAATATATTGACTATTCGATGTGATAAGCGCGCGCCCGGCATGGTGCCGGGCCGCGATGCATGCGGCGGGACAGGGACCGGAGTGTGAGAATCGAGTCCGGGACTCCGGCCCGCCTGTTCCTCAGCGCAACGCTGGTCGGCCTGCCCGGCATGGCCGCTGCGCAGGTCAGCGTGCCGCTGGCGGTCGACCGTCCGTTGGCGATCGATTTTGCGACCGATCCGGTGTTGCGCCTGCGCAGCGAGGCGGTCGACCCGGCCGTGTTTCGTGCGACGCTGACGGCGTTGCTCGCCGCGCATCCGACCGCCGCCGAGGCGCAGGCGCGCGCCGATGAGGCCGCGGCGCTGACCGACGAGGCACGCGACCGGATCGGGCCGAGCGTGACGGCGACGATGCAGAGCTATCGGGTGCTCGCGCGCGATTTCGACATTACTAATCCGGGCAATCTGGTGGAGCGGACCCGGCCGTTGCAGCGCACCGATGCGACCGTTCAGGTCGAACAGCGCCTGTTCGATGCCGGCGCGAGCGTCCGTCGCCTGCGCAGCGCGCGCGCGCGCGAACGCGCGGCGCTGGCCGATGCCGACCGGGCACGGTCCGACCTGGTGCTGGCGTTCATCGCCGGGTGGCATGAACTGGCGAGCTATCGCGCATTGATCGAGGTGATCGACGCGTTTCTGGCGCAGGAGCCGGCCATGCGCGCAGCCGTCGAACAACGGATCGCGCAGGGTGCCAGCGCCCAGATCGAACGCGTGCAGATGGATGCGCTGCTCGCCCAGGCCAAGGCGCGTCGGGCGCGAGCGGCGCGCGGTCTGGCCACCGCCGAAGCCCGGTTTCGCGCCGATACCGGGCGGGACGCGCCGCCCGGACTGGCACGCCCGCCGATTGCCGCGATCGCGGACGGGGAACGCGCGGCGCTGATCGCGGCAGCCGGGCGCAGTCCGCAGGTCGAAGCCGCGGTAGCGCGGGCCGAAGCCGCGCAGGAGGACGCGCGCGCTGCCCGTGCCGACCGGCTGCCGAGCCTGTCGGCCGGGGTCGATGCGGGCCGCTATGGCGTGTTCGAGCGCGAGCGCGATTATGACGTGCGCGCACGCGTGACGCTGCGCGCCCCGCTTTATGGCGGGGGACTGCGGGCGCGCGCGGACCAGGCCGATGCGCGCGCGCGTGCGGCGCTGGCCCAGGCGGACGGGACGCGCAGCGATGCGGCGCGCGACGCGGCCATCGCGCTTGCCGATATCGCCGCGCTCGATCAGCAGCTTGCCGCGCTCGAAAACGCCTATCGCGCCGCGCGGGTGTCGCGCGACGCGGCGGTGGCGCGCTTTGTGGGGCAGCGCGGCACGGTCACGGACATCGCCGCAGCCGAGGATAATCTGGTCGGCGCCGCCGCTGCCTATATTCAGGGGCTCGGCGAATGGGGCAGCGCACGCTATGCGGTGCTCGCGCAGGCGGGACTGCTGGTGGAACGGCTTGGCCTTCCCATAGACGGGGAACGGACGGGCAATGAGTGATCGCGATCTGGTCGAGCTGCCCACGCCGCGCATCGCCGACTGGCTGACGCGCCCGGTGCGGCGCAACCGCGCGACTTATGCCAAGGTCGTGGTGGCGGCGGTGGTGATCAACCTGTTCGCGCTGCTCGCCTCGCTGTTCACGATGACCGTCTATGACCGGGTGCTGCCGGGGCGGGCGATCGAATCGCTGGTCGCGCTGACCATCGGGTTCGCGATCGTGATGCTGTTCGATTTCCTGCTGAAGATGCTGCGCGCCTATTTCGTCGATCACGCCGGTGCGCAGATCGATCAGGAAATGGGGCAAAAGGCGTTCGAGCAGCTCGTGGCGATCCGCATGGACCGGCGCCGCGGGGCAACCGGACAGGTGGCCGGCACGATGCGCGAGCTTGAGACGCTGCGCGACTTCTTCACCTCGGCCACCCTGGTCGCACTCGTGGATGTTCCCTTCACCCTGGTCACCCTGACCGTGATCTGGCTGATCGGCGGGCCGGTCGTGCTGGTGCCGGCATTGCTGATCCCGCTGGTCGTCGTCACGGGGCTGGCGCTGCAACCGGCGCTTGAGCGGCTGACCGCGCAGATGCTGGGCGAAAGCCTGTCCAAGCAGGCGATCCTGGTCGAGGCGCTGGGCGCGATCGAGACCGTCAAGGCAACCGGGGCGGGGCCGATGCTCGCGCGGCGCTGGCACGCATCGGTGACAGAACATGCCGCCGTCTCGCTCAAGCAGCGGCTGATCTCGGCGATCGGGACAACCTTTGCCGGAAGCGCCGGTACGATCTGTTCGGTCGGGGTCGTCGTGGTCGGCGTGTTCCTGATCCTGTCCAATTCGCTGACCATGGGCGGGCTGATCGCCTGTTCGATCCTGGCCGGTCGCGCGCTTGCGCCGCTGGGGCAGGTGTCGGCGCTGCTCGCGCGGATCAACGCGACGCGCACCGCCTATCGCCAGATCGACGCGTTGATGTCGGAACAGCGCGATGGGCCGGCGGGGCAGGGCCTGTCGCCCGGGCGGGCGCAGGGGGCGGTGGCCTTTCGCAATGTCAGCTACACCTATCCCGGCGCGGCGGAAAAGGCGCTCGATGGCGTTTCCTTCACCCTCGAGCCCGGCGAGCGGGTCGCGCTGCTCGGCCGGGTCGGATCGGGCAAGTCGACGATCGCGCGGCTGCTGCTCGGCCTCAATACCGCGCAGGAAGGGCATGTGCTGATCGACGGGGCGCAGATCGGCCAGCTCGAGCCGGCAGCGCTGCGCGCGGCGATCGGGGCGGTGCTGCAGGATCCGGTGCTGTTCACCGGCACGGTGCGCGACAACATCACCCTCGGCCGGGCGGAGATTGACGATGCCGAGCTGATCCGCGCGGCGGACGTGTCGGGGACGCATCAGTTCATGTCGCGGCTCGTCAATGGCTATGACCGCGTCCTTGCGGATCGCGGCGAGGGGCTGTCGGGCGGGCAGCGCCAGTCGATCGCGATTGCGCGCGCGCTGGCCGGGCGCCCGCCAATCCTGGTGATGGACGAGCCGACCAGCGCGATGGACATGCAGACCGAGGACGCGCTGCTCGGCCGGCTTCAGGCCGAGCTGGACGGGCGGACGCTGTTGCTGGTCACGCACCGGCCGACATTGCTCAAGCTGGTCGATCGCGTGATCGTGGTGGCGGACGGGCGGATCGTGGCGGACGGGCCGCGCGACGCGGTACTGGCGCGGCTGGCGCGCAAGCAGGATGCGGCCTGAGCGATGCGCGACACCCGGATCGACGACCTGATCGACTATGTCGCCCCCGCGCGGGCGACGCGCTGGCTCTTATGGGGGCTGGTCGGCTTTACGCTGCTTGCGATCGTCTGGGCGGCGCTGGCGCAGATCGACCGGACGGTGCGCGGTACCGGGCGAGTCGTTCCGCGCGCGCAGCTGCAGACGCTGTCGAGCCTGGAGGGGGGCGTGATCGCGCAGATCCTGATCCGTTCGGGTCAGCAGGTGCGCGCCGGGCAGCCGCTGGTCCAGCTCGACCCGACCGAGCGGTCGGCGGAGCTTGGCAGCGGCGCGGCGACACAGGGGGCATTGCGTGCGCGCATCGCCCGGCTCAGCGCCGAGGTCGAGGGGCGGGCGCCGAGCTTCCCGGTCGATCCCGACGAAGACTATGTTCGCCAGGTGGCGATCGAACGCCAGCTGCATGCCGCGCGGGTCGCCGACCTGTCGAGCGCGATGGCGGTGGCGCGGGCCCGGATCGCCCAGTCGGACCGTGCCGTCGTCGAGGCCCAGGCGGCGCGGGCCGCCGCGCTGGCGACGCGCGAAGGGGCGCGAACCGAACTCGATATCCTGCGCCCGCTGGTCGAGCGCGGGCTCGAGCCGCGGCTGGCGCTGATCCAGGCGGAGGCGCGCGCCAGCACGGCGGCAGCCCAGCTCGCGGCAGCGGATGCGGCGATCGCCCGCGCGCAGGCTGCGGTCGTGCAGGCGCAGGCCGAGCAGCTCCGCGTGCAGGGCGACTGGCGCATGGCAGCGGCCGATGCGCTCGCCGTCGCCCAGGCCGATCTGTCAGCACAGCAGCGCAGCCTGCCGGCGCTGCAGCGGCGGGTCGAGCGGACGGTTGTCCGCGCGCCGCTGGACGGACGGGTCAACCGGGTGCTGGTCACGACGCGGGGCAGCGCGGTGGCGCCGGGTGCGCCGCTGGTTGAGCTGGTGCCATCGGGCGGTGGTCTGCTGGTCGAAGCGCGGATCGCCGCGCAGGACATCGGCCGAGTGCGGATCGAACAGCCAGCGCGCGTGGCGCTGACCGCTTATGACCAGGCGGTGCATGGCACGCTGGATGGGCGGGTCGTGACTATTTCGCCCGATTCGCTCACCGACGAGCGCACCGGGGAAATCTATTATCTGGTGCGCGTGCAGACCCGGTCGGAGCGGCTGGCAAGCGCGACCGGCCAATCCCTGCCGGTCGGACCGGGCATGGTGGCCGAGGTCAGCCTGCTCGGCGAGCGGCGCAGCGTCCTCAGCTATCTGCTGACCCCGATCACCCGCCTGAGCGACCGGGCGCTGCGCGAGTGAGGCGGGGGACCCGCAGGTACGGCGATCGCGCGGATCAGTGCGCGGGGTCGCCGTCGATCCGGATCAGCCCGTCTGCGGCAAGCTCGGCAATCAGCGCCGACGCCTCGACCACGCATTGATCATGCGCGACCGAGAATTCGCCGACCAGCCAGTCGACCAGCGTGTCGAAGCGAAGCGGCGTGGCGATCCGGTTCCAGATCGCCGCCGCCGTCGCGTTCAACCCGTAGCACAGGCCGGAATCGATATGCAGGCCGAGCAGCTCGTCATCCACTTCCGCTTCGATCAGCGTCGCGGAACGGCTGAGCACGGCCGAGGGAGCAAGGGTCATCGTGCGGTCGGCGCGCGTGCTTCAGCTGCCGAGCGCGATCGGACCTTCGGGCACCACCGGGTTTGCGCCGGCTGCGGCATCCGATGCGCGCATGCGGTTGACCCGCGGCGTTACCCAGCTGCGCCGTGCCGATTTGTCCGAACCGTTCCCAAACCCCTTGGACGTCATGCAATCACCCCGTTAGCGCACGAATCGGTCTGGCCCGAAATCGTGAATTTTGAAGGGGCTATAGAGCGACCTGGACAAGTGCAAGAACGCCGCACCGCGTCATCGTGCCATGGCGGAACGCCAGTGTGGCACCACGCGCACCGCTGGCGTCATGGTCGCGGTGCGTGGGCGCGGTGATGCGCTATCGACTCTATGGGCTGGAGGTCGCGAGCGACCTTCCGCTGGATGGCGCTGCGCCGGGCGATCCGGCATTGTCGCCTGACGTGCAGATCGTGCGGGCGCCGGACCTGCCGGTGACACGCGCGCTGACCGATGCGATCGTCCGCGATGGCGAGGCGGTGCTGTTCAGCGTGGCGAGCGTGGCGCGTTATCGGATCAGTGGGGGGCAGCGGATCGACGTGGCGGTCGGGGCAGGCGCGGATCCCGATGCGGTTGGGCTGTTCCTGACCGGAACCGCGATCGGCCTGTTGCTCCAGCAGCGCGGGATGCTGGTCCTCCATGCCAATGCGCTGGCGCGTGACGGCCGCGCGCTGGCGGTGCTGGGCCCGTCGGGCGCTGGCAAATCGACGCTTGCGGCGCGGCTGGTGCAGGCCGGGTTCGATCTGCTTGCCGACGATGTCGTCGCGATTGGGCGCGGCGATGACGGGAGAACGCCGCTGGCGCTGCCGGGGTTCGCGCGGATGCGCCTGTGGGGCGAAGCCGCCACCGCATTGGGCATCGATCCCGTGGCGCTGGCTCCGGTGCGCGCGCAGGCCGACAAATATGTCGTTCCGACCGAGCAGGCTGCCCGTTCGGCGGTGCCGCTGGCTGCGATCTATATTCTCGAGCGGGCAGATGCGCTGGCGCCGCCCGGCTTTGTCCGGCTGCGCGGGAGCGAAGCCGTCGCGGCATTGATGGCAAACAGCTATCGTGGCCAGTATCTGGCGCTGACCGAGGCCGAGCGCGCCCATTTCGGCGCTTGCGTCGCGCTAGCCCGGTCGGTGCCGGTGCACCGCTGGTCCCGCCCCTGGGGCCATGGCGAAGGGGCGGCGCAAACCGATGCGCTGATTGCCCATTTTGCCACGTTGGAGCGCCCCGACCCGGATTGAGCCGTCGGGTTGCGCTTTACCTTGCCGCCGGTTTCCGCAACACCATGGCGGGCCAGTCCCGCACTGCAGGGGCGCGTGCAGGAGGTGGAGCCGGGCAGCCGATGGTGATGAGCGGTACCCATGACCCCGTGCTGGTCACGCTGTCGATCGTCATCGCGGTCTTCAGCGCCTATACCGCGATCAGCCTCGGCGCACGGGTCCGCGCGGCGCGCGGGCAGCTCCAGAACTGGTGGCTGGCGGCCGCTGCCCTCGCCTTGGGCGGGGGCATCTGGTCGATGCATTTCGTCGCGATGCTGGCCTATGCGATACCGGGGATGGCGGTTGGCTTCGACGGTCCGATCACGCTCGCCTCGCTGATCCTGGTGATCGCGTGTGTCGGGGCGGGGCTGGCGATGGTCGCGCGGCCGGCACCGACGCGGCAGCGCTTCGCGCTGGCCGGGGCGCTGATCGGCGGCGGGATTGTCGCGATGCACTATCTCGGCATGCGCGCGATGCAGATGCCGGCGGAGCTCAGCTATGACTGGCGGTGGGTGCTGGTGTCGATCGGGATCGCACTCGGCGCGGCGACCGCCGCCGTCGCGCTGGCACTGCGTGAGCAGCGTGGGTGGAGCCAGCTCGCTGCGGCCTCAGTCATGGGCGCCGCGATTGCGGGGATGCACTATGCCGGGATGCAGGCCGCGATCTTCACCGTGCCGGCCGACCATGGCGCGCCGGTCGCGGCTGGGGGTGACGGGCAGGGCTATCTTGCGATCGCGATCGGTGCGCTCACGCTGCTGATCCTGATGCTGGCGCTTGGCGCAGCACGGATCGAGCGGCTGGTCGCGCGGGCTGCGCTTCGCGAGAGCCGCAGCGCGCTGCGCGTGACGGTCGCCGATATCCTGCGCCGTCGCGATGCCGAAGACGCGCTGGAAGAGGTTGCCGCGCTGCTCGGGGCGCATTTCGGGGTGAGCCGGACCGGGATGGGCGACCTCGATTCGAGCGCGACACTGTTCGACTATCGCGTCTGCTGGACCGACGGCAGCGTTCCCGTGCTGGTCGGGCGGCACCCGGCTGCTGCATTCGGTCCGCGGATCGTGGCCCAGCTGCATGCCGGCGCGACGGTCGCGATCGCCGATCTGCTCGATTCCGATCTGGTGACCGATGCGGCGACCCGCGCCACCGCGCGGGCGGTGGATACGCGCGCGATCCTGGTCGTTCCGTTCCTGCGCGCCGGCCAGCTGCGCACCATCGTCTATCTCAACGATCGTGAGCCGCGGCAATGGACTGCGGACGAGATCGAATTCATGGAGGAACTCGCCGAACGGATCCGGTTCGTGATCGAGCGTACCGTCGCCGAAACGGAGTTGCGCGAACTCAACGCCGAACTCGAACGCCGGGTCGAAGCGCGGACTCGCGCGCTGCAGCAGGCCGAGGATGAAAAGCGCGAGGTCGCCGCGCTTTATCGCGCCTATTTCGAGAATACCCCGGACTCGCTGTTCGAAATCGCGGTGACCGAGGACGGTGCGTTCATCGTCGATCAGATCAACGCGGCGCATGAGCGCGGCGTGGGCATGAAGCGCAGCGAAGTGCTGGGCCGCCGCGTCGACGCGGTGCTCCCGCCGCGCATCGCCGAGACGGTGATCGCCCATTATCGCGAGGTGGTGGCGAGCGGCACAACTGCGGCGTTCCGCGAGGTGCACAAGCTGCGCGGCACGACGCAATATTGGGACACCACGCTCGTCCCGCTGACCGGTCCGGACGGACGTGTCGTCAAGCTGATCGGCGCGAGCCGCAACATGACCAACCAGGTGGTCGCAGAAGAAGCGTTGCGCCAGTCCCAGAAGATCGAAGCGATGGGCCAGCTGACCGGCGGCGTGGCGCATGACTTCAACAACCTGCTCACCCCGATCATGGGCGCGCTCGACCGGCTGAACCAGAAGGAAGTCGGCGATGCGCGGGATCGGCGGCTGATCGCCGGCGCGTTGCAGGCCGCCGAGCGCGCGCGTACGCTGGTCCACCGCTTGCTGTCCTTTGCCCGGCGTCAGCCGCTCCAGGCGATCCCGGTCAACCTGTCCGAACTGGCGACGGGGATGATCGATCTGATCCGCAGCACTGCGGGTCCGCGCGTGCGCGTCGATCTGGAAATCGAACCCGAGCTGCCGGCGGCGCTTGCCGACCCCAATCAGCTGGAACTCGCGCTGCTCAACCTCAGCGTCAATGCACGCGACGCGATGCCCGATGGCGGGGTGCTGCGCATTGCCATCGATGCGGCCACGGTCGCGGACGGCGACGACCGCGGCGTGGCGCCCGGGCGCTATGTGCGCATGGAGGTGGCCGATACCGGGATCGGGATGGATGCCGAAACCCGCCGCAGGGCAGTCGAGCCATTTTTTTCGACCAAGGGGATCGGCAAGGGCACCGGCCTGGGCCTGTCGATGGCGCACGGGCTGGCGGCGCAGCTCGGCGGTGCGCTGACGATCGACAGCGCGCCAGGCGCGGGCACGCGGATCGCGCTGTGGCTGCCGCGCAGCGACGCCGTGGCGGCGCGGATCCAGACAGTCGCAGAACTGACCCCGCGCCGCCAGGGCGAGCGCGTGCTGCTGGTCGATGACGAGGAAGCGGTGCGCGACGTGACTGCACAGATGCTGCTCGACCTTGGCTATGCGGTCACGTCGGTTGCGTCCGCGTCCGATGCGCTTGCGGTGATCCATGACGGCAACTGGCCTGACCTGCTGGTGACGGACCATCTGATGCCGGCAATGACCGGGACCGAGCTGGCGCGGGTCGCGCGCCAGTTGCTTCCGGACCTGCGCATCCTGATCATTTCGGGCTATGCCGAGGATGCCGAGCTGAACCCTGAACTGCCGCTGCTTGCCAAGCCGTTTTCGCTGCCCGAACTCGCCAGCGCGCTGGCGCGGGCAGGCTGACCCGCGTCGTTCCAGCCGGGCTGCACGGCCCGGCCATGGGCGACTGCATCACGCTCGGCCGCGCGCCTGCGCTGCCAGCAACATCGCTCCCGTGATACCCGATGCATCGCCCAGCGCCGGAGCGCAGACGCGATGCCGCTGACCGCCCGGCAGATAGCCGGCGTCGAGCGCCTGCGTGGCATCGGAGATGGCGGGGAGCAGCCCGGGCGTGGCGAGCACCCCGCCACCGATCACGACCGTCTCGACCGCAGTCATCGCAAACAGGCTATGGCAGGCCTGCGCCAGATAGCCCGCAACGAGCCCGTGCGCGGGGTGATCGGCGGCAAGATCGGACAGCGTCGCGCCCCAGCGCTTCAAGATCGCCGGCCCGCTTGCCAGCCCCTCCAGACAGTCGCCGTGAAATGGACAATTTCCGGGATCGGTGTCGCCCATTGGACGACGCGGATAATAATGCCCCATCTCCGGATGGGCCGCGCCGTGGACACAGCGGCCGTCGAGCACAAGCCCGACGCCAATGCCGGTACCGACCGTCATATAGGCGAGCGAGCCGCCGCCGCGTCCCGCGCCGAGTCTGGCTTCGGCGACCGCCGCCGCGTTGACGTCGGTTTCGACGGCGACGGGTACGCGCAACGCGCGGCCAAGCGATCCGGCGAGGTCGAACCCGCTCCAGCCCTCCTTGGGGGTCGACAGGATATGGCCCCAGTCGGCACGCGTGCTGTCGAGGCCGACCGGGCCGAAGGTGCCAAGGCCCAGCGCCTCGATCGGCGGTTGGGTTGCGAACCATGCGAGCGCGGTAGCAACGGTGCTTTCCGGATCGCGCGTCGGAATCGATGTGCGCGCGACAATCGCGTCGGGTGCCGACCCGATCGCGAGGACGAACTTGGTTCCGCCTGCCTCGATCGCGCCAAGCATCACGCCAGCGCCACCGCGCTCAATCCCACGCTGTCGCCGTCGAACACAAGCTGAAGCAGCGGGGCGGGGGCGCCGACAAAGCCGTGTCCGCCCGGTGCATCGACAAAACCTGCCGTGACGCCTTCGGCGCTCACGAACCAGCTGTAGCAGCAAAAGGGATCGGCATCGGGGTTGGCAATCACCAGTCCGCTCCCGTTCAATGGACGCCAGGGGCCGGCGATCCCGTCGGCGACCATGCCGTACAGGCCCGTTGGCCCGGCCGCAACGTCGGGCGAAAAGGTCGAGTGCTGCGTCACCCAGAACAGATAATAGCGGCCGTCACGGGCCACGATATGCGCGCGTTCCAACTCGTTGTTCACATTGTCGGCATGCACGATCGGGGGGAGCAGCGCCCAGCCTTGCGACGTGCGCCGCGCCAGACCGACCGCGCCATTGTAATCCGATGTCGTTGCCGCGAGCGATGCGGTGAAGACCAGATAATCGGCCCCGTCTGCAGGGTCGCGGAAAAAGGCCGGGTCGCGAAACGCCTTGATCCGTCCGGGTTCGCCTTCATGCGCATCGGCGGGGCAATATTCGGGTATCAGGGTGCGGATCGACGGGGTCGGCACGGTCCAGTTGCCGATCGACCCGTCCGCCGCAACCGCGCCATGCGCCTCGAACAGCATTTGCTGATAGCCGCCGGCACGCTGCGCCGATCCGGCGCCGGTGAAGAACAGCGTGACCCGCCCCTCGTCGAGCAGCGCAGAGCCTGCCCATTCGCGTTCATAGGGGACGGCGGCGGGGGGAAGTACCGCGCCGCGATCGACCCAACTGCCGTCAACCTGCTCGAGCCAGCGAATCCGGGCTTCGAAATGACGTGCTGCCGGGTCGCCGCGGTCGGGGGCAGTCAGCGCCATCCACAGGTGACGTCCCGCGATCGACGCGATCGTGCCATCGGGGTTCTGGACCGGCCACATGTCCCAATAATACAGATCGCTGCCGCCCAAGGGGCGGGGCGCATCGGCGAATGCGGGCACGATCGCGGCCTTGTCGCGGTCGATCGCGGCAACATGGGCCGAAGTCCAGGGGCTGGTCATCATGTTCCTTTGCAGATGGGATCCGGGTGGCCCGGTCCAGTTCAGGACCGGGCCGGGAGAGATCAGAAGTCGAAGCGGACCGAAGCCGAAACCGTGCGGCCGTTGATCGAGCGCGCGCGGACGATGCCGTTGGCCGGGATGCTGCCTTCCTCGGCCTCGGTCAGGCCGATCGTGTCGAACAGGTTGTTGGCGTTCAGCGACAGCGTAATCCGCTCGAGCGGCCGGAAGTTGACGAATGCGTTGACCACGGTGAAGCCCGGCAGGACCAGCTGGTTGCCATCCTGGGCATAGCTGTCCGACGTGCCGACCGCGCTGACGCCCAGGCCGAACTGCTTCGCATCATAGGAAGCGGTCGCCTGGTAAATCCAGTCGGCCTGGCGGCGCGGTGTGTTACCGACATTGGCCGGGCTGATATTGTCCCGCGAAATGCTGGCATCGGTATAGGTCGCGCCTGCCGAGAGCGAGAAGGGACCGGTACGATAGCCAGCTTCCAGTTCGACGCCGCGCGCCTTGTAGGAGCGGCTGAATACCGTCTGGGTGGTCGCTTCGTAATTCTCTTCCTCGGTGCGCGCGTCGAATACCGTGGCATAGAATGACACGCCGTTCGCCCGGTACTTCACCCCGATCTCTGCCTGCTTCACAAAGTCCACCGCGACGGCCGCGTTGAGCAGGGCGCCGGTTGCCGGGTTGACGTTGTTGGCGTTGAACAGGATGCGATCGGCATTGGCGCGGCCGCCCCGGCTATAGCGACCAAAGACGGACAGCGCGTCGGTGATCAGATAGTTCGCGCCGAACGAATAGGAGACATAGTCGGTCCCGTAATCGACCAGTGCAGCGCCCGTGGTCGGAAGAACGCTGACCAGCGTTTCCGACGGGTTGATCGACCCGTTGCCGTTGATGTCGCGGGTCGTGACTGCACCATCGCCAAATGTGCGGCCGCGCGCGTCGGAGAAGTCCCACCGGATGCTGCCGTCGAGCGACAGGCCGCCGAACTTCAGGCCAAGCGAGGCGAATGGCGCCTTGGTGGTGTAGTCGAGGTCATAGGCGCGGCGGCAGCAATTGCCGAAGAAGCTGGCGCTGTACCCCACCGTGCCATTCTGGGTCTGGGCGACGCCAGCGGCATTGCGCACGTCGAGCAGCACCGCTTCGCCATTGCCCTGCACGCTCATCAGGTGCGACGTCCACAGCCAGGCGGTGTCGATTTCCTGTGTCGCGTAATAGAAGCCGGCGGTCAGTGTCGCCTTGCCCCCGCCCACATCGAAATCGCGCGTCGCGCGCAGGTCGTTCGTCAGATTGTCGAGGCTGTTGAGCCGGGTGTTGAAGGTCACGATGTTCGCAACAAGCCCGTTGCCGCCCAGCGTTGACGGGCTCGTCACGCGCTGCCCGGCATTCGGGCCGCTGGCATAGAAAAGCTGTGCGTTCGCGCCGCCGATCGCGTCAGCGGCTGCTTGCGCGCCGGTCACGCTGGCGGGGAAGGGCGAGACGAACGCGCCGCTGATGTCCGAATAGCGGAACCGGTTGGTGACGGTGAAGCCGCCGACCTCGAACTCGGCCTCGAACCCGAGCGCAGCGACCTTCGGGTGCATGCCTTCGTCGATGTTGAAGGTCTGAACCTGATTATTCTGGTTGAGCGTCGTGATCGGCTCGAAATAGCGCGAATGCAGCGACGCCGTGTTGATCGAGAAGTTCGCGATGCTCGAATAGGTCGGATTGGCGTCGGTGCCGGTGACCCGCACCGGGTTGGGCAGATAGCCGACCGAGTGGTCGTTCAGATATTTAGCGTACAGCCGGACATAGCCGCTGTCGAACTTGCGGGTGATGTTGGCCTTGATCTGGCCGCCGCGGGCACCGTCATAGCCGACGTCGCGCGGACCGTCGCCGATATGGCCGAACCCGCCGACATGGAAGGTCGTGTCGGCATCCAGGCGACCGCCATAATCGAAATCAAGCCGATATTCGCGATAGTTGAGGCCGCTGGTCAGCCCGATCGAACCGCCCTCCCGCTCGCCGGTCTTGGAGATGAAGTTGATGACGCCGCCCGGCGAATTCGAGGCGAAGGTCGATGCCGAGCCGCCGCGCACGGCTTCGACGCGCGCAATGTTGTTGTCGGTGCGCAGGAAGATGTCGGCATTGCCAAAGGTGATGTCGCCGAATTCGAGGATCGGCAGGCCGTCTTCCTGCAACTGCAGGAACTTGGCACCGCCCGATGCCACGGGGAGGCCGCGCACCGCGATATTCGCATTGCCCTCGCCGCCTGAGCTTTCCGAACGGATGCCCGGGATTTGGCGGATCAGTTCGGCCGAGGAACGCGGTGCCAGATCGACCAGATCTTCGCCGCCGATCGCGCTGACCGACACCGAACTGTCGAGCACATTCTGACCGCGCGCGACCGCAGTGATGACGATTTCCGTCTCGGCTGCGGGCACCGTGTCGGCGTCCGGCGCGGTCGCGTCCTGCGCGAACGCCGGCGTAGCCAGCGCACAGAATGCGACGCTGGCGATCAATGCGTGACGAGTCTTCATGACGATCCACTCCTTCAGCTGGCTCGCGTCGAATGCGCGATTCGCGCTAGAGATAGCTCCGCTGCAAACGATTGCAACAGCGGAGTTGCAAACGATTGCAATTCGGCGAAAATGGTGTCACCACATCGCCGAACGCCGATGCAAAGCGGCGGTTGAGAGGGTCCTGTCGATGCAAAATGCCGCCAAACCGCGCCTGTCGCTGTTGCGAATCATCGAAATGAACATCGGCTTTTTCGGCCTGCAGTTCAGCTTCGGGTTGCAGCAGGCGAATATGGGGCCGATCTACGGCTTCCTCGGTGCGGACGAGGCGACGATGCCGCTGCTGTGGCTGGCCGGCCCGATGACCGGACTGATCGTCCAGCCGATCGTCGGCGCATTAAGCGACCGAACGGCGTCGCGACTGGGACGGCGCACGCCCTATTTTCTGATCGGTGCGATCATCTGCTCGCTCGCCCTGTTCGCGATGCCCTATTCGCCGACCTTGTGGGCCGCAGCATCGCTGCTGTGGATTCTCGACGCGGGCAACAACATCACGATGGAGCCGTATCGCGCGTACGTGTCCGATCGGCTCGCGCCGGATCAGCGGCCGATCGGATTTCTGACCCAGAGTGCGTTTACCGGGCTGGCCCAGACGCTCAGCTACATGGCGCCCACGCTGCTGACCGTGTTTGCCGGGCGCGACGTCCTTGATGACAACGGCATCCCGGTGGTCGTGCGCCTCGCCTTCATCATCGGCGGTATCCTGTCGATCAGCACGATCGTCTGGTCGGTGTGGCGCGTGCGCGAGCTGCCGCTGACCGACGCCGAGCAGGCGGAGCTGACCGCGCGTCCGCTGTCGGCGCGTTCGGCGCTGTCGGATATTGCCACCGCGATCCGGGAAATGCCGCGTCCGATGCGCCAGCTTGCCCTCGCGATGCTGTGCCAATGGTATGCCATGTTCGTCTATTGGCAGTATATCGCGTTCGCGGTCGGGCGTTCGCTCTACGACACCACCGATCCCAAAAGTGCCGCGTTCCGTGAAGCGACGCTGACCGCGCAGCAGATCGGCGCCTTCTACAATCTCATCGCTTTTGCTTCCGCGCTGGTGCTCATTCCGGTTGTGCGGCGGCTGGGTGCGCGTTCGGTCCATGCCGTCTGCCTCGCCGCGTCGGGGATCGCGATGCTGGCGATACCGGGGATCGACAGCAAGATCGGACTGTTCGTCGCGATGGTCGGCATCGGCATCGGCTGGGCCGGGATGATGGGGAACACCTATGTCATGCTTGCCGAGGCGATCCCGCCGGCGCGGACGGGGATCTATATGGGCATCTTCAACATGTTCATCGTCATTCCGATGCTGATCGAAACGCTGACAATGCCGTTCCTGTACCAGCCGCTGCTGTCGGGCGACCCGCGCAATGCCTTGCTGCTGGCAGGCGGGCTGATGCTGATCGGCGCAGTCGCAACGCTGTTTGTCCGGGCAGGCGGGCGACCGCAGGGGGTCGCGCCGGTCGCCGATGCGCCCTCTGTTCCCGCGTGACGATGGCGTGCTAGTGGCCTCATGTGACTGACCGGCAAGACTCTGAACCCCGCATCATCGTCCGAACGCTCAGTGATCTTGCGCGGATTGCGGGGGTCTCGGCGGGCACCGTTAGCCGGGCATTGGCGGGCAACAGCCTGGTCAATGCCGAGACGCGAGCCCGCATTGTCGCGCTCGCCCGCGAACACGGCTTTCGGCCCAATCAGATGGCAAGCGGACTGCGGCGGCAAAAGACCGGCGTGATCGGCATCGCCATCCCGCTGGGCCATGACCAGCGCCAGCAGATTTCGGACGCGTTCTTCATGACATTGCTCGGGCATCTTGCCGATGCGCTGACCGAACGCGGCTACGATCTGATGCTGCGCCGGGTCATTCCCGAGCGCGATGAAGACTGGCTCGACCGCTTCATCGGTTCCGGCATGATCGACGGCGTGCTGGTGATCGGCCAGTCCGACCAGTTCGACCGGATCGAGGATGCCGCGGACGGCTATCGCCCGATGGTGGTATGGGGCAACCATCGCGAGGGGCAGCGCCATTGCGTCGTCGGGTCCGACAACCGGCTGGGTGGTCGGCTGGCGGCGGAACGCCTGATCGCGGGCGGCGCGCGCCATATCTATTTTCTGGGTGACGTCACCGCGGTCGAGTTCGACGCGCGCTTTGCCGGGGCGGCCGACGTGGCGCAGCGCATGGGCGTCGGCATCACGGCCTTGTCCAGCCATTTGTCGACCGATCGGCTCGAGGCTGAAGTCGCGGCCAATCTCGACCGCGCTTTCGCGCCGGGCGATGCCATCTTTGCGGCGACCGACACGCTTGCCGTCGCCAGCATTGCGCGATTGCGTGCGATGGGCGTCGAATGTCCGGGTCTGGTCCGGGTCGTCGGGTTCGACGATTTGCCACTTGCCGCGCATACCACGCCGGCATTGACCACCGTGCGCCAGGATATTCGCGCCGGTGCCTTTGCCATGGTCGATCTGCTGATGCGGCGGCTGGCGGGCGAGGATACTGAAAGCATCGTGATGCCGCCGCATCTGATCGTCCGAAAATCGGCCTGACGGCGCGTCAGGAATCCGGTGTCAGGGGCCCCGCGACCAGCGGCACGACCCGCTCCACGATCTTTTCCAGCCCCTTCGGATTGGGGTGAATCCGGTCGGGCAGCATCAGCGCCGGGTCGGTCACCACCCCGTCGAGGAAGAACGGGTAGAGCACCGCGTCATAGCGCTTGGCCAGATCGCCATAGATGGCGTTGAACGCGTCGGCATAGTCGCGGCCCATGTTCGGCGCGGCGATCATGCCGGTCAGCATGATCGGGATGCCGCGCTTTTTCAGTTCCTCGCAGATCGCGGTCAGGTTCGCGCGCGTCTCTGCCGGGTCGATCCCGCGCAGCATGTCGTTGCCGCCCAGATTGACCATCACCAGATCCGGCTTGCGGTCGAGCCCGTCGAGGGTGAAGCCGAGGCGGCGCAGCCCCGCCGCGCTCGTGTCGCCCGATACGCCGGCATTGTGCACGCGCGCGGCGATCCCGCGCGCGGTGAGCGCTTGTTCGAGCTGGGCCGGGAAACTCTCCTGCGGCAGCACGCCATAGCCGGCGTACAGGCTGTCGCCAAAGGCAACGACCAGCCGCGTGTCGGCCTGCTCCGCACCCGCGCTGGCAGCCCCCGCAGGGGTCGGTGAGGTGGCCAGCGACTGGTTCGCCGAATCATTTTCGCCCGAACAGGCGGCAAGGCCTTGGAGGAGCAACATTGCGCCCGCATATGGGGCAAGCTTTCTGATCAAGGACGTCATCTCCACCTATGTCGATCGAACCGGTGGCGGATATCGCAATCCGCGCGCGCAATGTCACCCTGACGCTTGGAACGCGCGAGGCGCCGACCGAAATTTTGAAGGGCATCGATGTCGATATCGCGCGCGGGAGCAGCGTCGCGATCCTCGGCCCGTCGGGGTCGGGCAAATCGTCGCTGATGGCGATCCTGTCGGGGCTGGAACAGGCCAGCGGGGGCAGCGTGAGCGTCGCGGGCATCGCCTATGACACGCTGGACGAGGACGGCCTCGCGCGCGCCCGGCGGGGGCGGGTCGGGATCGTGCTTCAGGCATTTCACCTGCTGCCGACGATGACCGCGCTGGAAAATGTCGCCGTGCCACTCGAGCTGGCCGGAGCGGACGATGCCTTTGCGCGTGCCGCGACGGAGCTTGAGGCGGTCGGCCTCGGCCATCGCCTCACCCATTATCCGGTGCAGCTGTCGGGCGGCGAGCAGCAGCGCGTCGCCATTGCGCGCGCGGTGGCGGGGCGGCCGGAGATCATCTTCGCCGACGAACCGACCGGCAATCTCGACGGCGCGACCAGCGGGGTCATCGTCGACCTGTTGTTCGACCGCCAGCGCGCGGCGGGCGCGACGCTGCTGATCATCACCCATGATCCTGCGCTCGCCAGCCGGTGCGACCGCGTGCTGACGATGCGCGACGGGCATATCGTCGCGGACAGCGCTGCATGAGTGCGCTGGGCTGGGGCAAAGCGTGGAGCATCGCGCGGCGCGACCTGCATGCCGGGTTTCGCGGGCTGCGGCTGCTGCTCGTCTGCCTGTTTCTCGGCGTCGCGACGCTGGCGACGATCGGCAGCCTGACCGCGTCGATCACCGGCGAGATTTCGGCGCGGGGGCAAATTCTGCTCGGCGGCGATGTCGAGGTCGGGATGACCCAGCGCCAGGCATCGGCGCAGGAGCGCGCGGCGTTCACTGCACTCGGCACGGTCAGCGACACGATCCGAACCCGCGCAATGGCGCGGCGCACGACCCCGATCGCGGGCGCGCCGGATGCGGTGCTGACCGAACTCAAGGGCGTCGATGCCCGCTATCCGCTGTATGGCAGCCTGACGCTGGAGCAGGGGCGCTATGCCCCGCTCGCGCCCGACGCCATCCTGATCGGCCGGGCGCTGTCGGAGCGGCTGCTGCTCAAGACTGGCGACCGGGTGCGCTATGGCGACGTCGATTTCCGTATCGTCGGGCTGATCGCCGACGAGCCCGACCGGGTGGGGGAGGGGTTCACGCTCGGCCCGGTCGCGATTGTGTCGCTCGACGGGATGAAGCGCACCGGCCTGCTGCAACCGGGCGCGCTGTATGAAACCAAGTATCGCGTTCGCCTGAACCCCGGCGTGACACCGGAGGACGCGGTCGACGGGCTCAAGCAGCGCTTCGCCACCGCCGGCTTCGAATACAAGACGCGCGACCGTGCCGCGCCAGGTGCCGTGCGCTTTTTCGAACGCATGGGGCAGTTTCTGTCGCTGATCGGCCTCGCCGCTTTGGTCATCGCCGGGATCGGGGTCAGCAACGGCGTCGCCTCCTATCTCGGACAGAAGCGCGGCGGGATCGCGACGTTCAAGATCCTTGGCGCGACCTCGGCCGATATCAGCCGCATCTACCTGCTCCAGATCGCTGCCGCGTCGGCGCTGGCAGTGGGCGCAGGGCTGGTGGTCGGCGCGGTGTTGCCGATCGCGTTCGTCGCGCTGGCGGGGGACCTGCTGCCGGTCGCGCCGGGCTTTGCGGTCTATCCGCTGCCGCTGCTGACCAGCGCCGCCTATGGCCTGCTGATCGCTTTCGCCTTTGCCATGCCGCCGCTCGCCCGGGCGCGTACCCATCCCGCCGCGGCGCAGCTGCGCAGCGGGGTGGAGGAATCGCGCCGCATCGACCGGCGCAGCACGCTGCTCGTCGCCCTCGCTGGCGCGCTGGTCGTGACGCTGGCGCTGGTCACCGCGCGTGAGCCGATCTTCGCCGCCGCCGTGCTCGGCGCGGTCGCGCTGGT
Organism: Sphingomonas sp. BE123; assembly: GCF_031456015.1. NCBI lineage: Bacteria > Pseudomonadati > Pseudomonadota > Alphaproteobacteria > Sphingomonadales > Sphingomonadaceae > Sphingomonas > Sphingomonas sp. BE123. The sequence continues at coordinate 29,315 of NZ_JAVDTW010000001.1, forward strand.
GCTGCTGATCCTGCTCGGCATCGGCGCGCTGATCCGGCGGTTGTCGGCCAGGTTGCCGCGCCCGCGCCGACCGCTGCTGCGTCTCGCCCTGTCCAACCTGCATCGTCCCGGCGCGCAGACCGTGGCGCTGGTGATTGCCCTCGGGCTTGCGCTGACATTGTTCGTCACGCTCGCCGCGATTCAGACCAGTCTGGATGCCGAGATCGAGCGCGCCGTCCCGCAACGCGCACCCAGCCAGTTCGTGCTCGATATCCCGTCCGAATCGCGCGACGCGTTCTCCGCGCTGGTGAAGCGCGAGGCACCCGAGGCGAAGCTCAACATCGTGCCCTCGCTGCGCGGGACGATCACGGCTTATGGCAATACGCGCGTCGCCGACCTGAAGACTCTGCCCGAAGGTGCGTGGTTCCTGCGCGGCGAGCGTGGTGTGACCTACTCCGCCATGCTGCCAGAGGGCAGCGAACTGGTCGCCGGGCAATGGTGGCCCAAGGACTATGCCGGGCCGCCGCTCGTCTCGCTCGACCGCGAGGCCGCGACGCTCCTCAAGCTCGGCGTCGGCGACACGATGACCGTCAGCATCCTCGGCCGCGAGATCACCGCGAAGATCGCGTCGCTGCGGCAGGTCAATTGGGACACGATGGGGTTCAACTATATCCTCGTCTTCTCGCCCAACACGCTCGCCGCCGCACCGCACAGCCTGACCGCGACGATCGACATGGAGCCGAAGAACGAAGGCAAGGTGTCGCGCGCATTGCTCGGCGCCTTCCCCTCGGCCTCGATCATCGCGGTGAGCGAGGTGGTCGGACAGGTGCGCACGATCCTCGACCAGATGGCGACCGCCATCCTGCTCTCGGCATCGGTCACAATCCTGGCCGGCATCGCGGTGCTGGTCGGCGCGATCGCCGCGTCACGCCAGGCGCGCAGCTATGACAGCGTCATCCTCAAGACCCTGGGCGCGACGCGGCGACAGATCCTCGCGGCACAGGCGCTCGAATATGCACTGCTTGCCCTGACCCTCGCGGCACTGGCGCTGGGGCTGGGCGGACTGGCGGCGTGGTACGTCATCACCGGCGTGTTCGAATTCGGCTGGGCGCCCGACTGGACCATTGTCGGCGCGACGCTGGGCCTCGGCGCACTCCTGACGCTCGGCATCGGACTGCTCGGATCGCTTCCCGTGCTGTCGGTGCGGCCGGCCCAGGCGCTGCGCAGGCTCTGAAACCCACCGGCGCACGCCGTTCGCTCTCGCGTGCGGAGCGGCGAATGCGCTGCCGGATTAAATATTCACGCGCGTGAGAGTGAATGTTGACTCGGCTGCGCAATCGCTGCATCACGCATCCTGCAAACCGACGCGCGATCGGTGGCTTCAAGGAGAGCTTAGGATGAGGGCAAGGCTTCTGGCGACCGTCTGTGCGGTCACGCTGTTCACGGTTCCGATGTCCGCCGCAGCGCAGGATGCGCCGGCTGATCCCGCGACCGATCCCGCCGCGCGCGGCGATGAGGTGGTGGTCACCGCCACCCGCCGCGCCGAGAACATCAACGACGTGCCGCTGAGCATCAGCGCCTTCCAGCAGGAAGAGCTGACCGAAAAGGGGATTGTCGGGTTCGAGGGGATTGCGCGCGAGACGCCGGGCGTCGTGCTCAACCGACCGACCCAGAATTTCAACAATTTCACCGCGCGCGGCATCGCGACCAACGGCTATAACGCGAACCTGCAAAGCTCGGTCGCGGTCTATATCGACGAACTGCCGGTTTCCACGATCGGCAATACCACCGTGGTCGATCCGACATTGTTCGACGTCGAGCGGGTCGAGTTTCTGCGTGGTCCGCAGGGGACGCTCTTCGGCTCGGGCTCGCTGTCCGGGGCCATGCGCATCCTGACCAAGAGTCCCAATCTCACTTCGTTTGACGCGGCTGGCCAGGTCGATCTCGCGCTGACCGGTTCGGACAGCTTCCGCCAGCGCTACAATGTCATGGTCAATGTCCCGCTGGTCACCGACACGCTCGGGATCCGTGCTGTCGGCTTCTACCGCAATGAGGATGGCTATCTCGACAATATCGGGACCGGCATCAAGAATTCGAACAAGCTGATCAACTGGGGCGGCCGCGTGATCGCGCTGTGGAAGCCGAGCGACCGGCTGTCGATCCGCATCCTTGGATCCTATGAGGACAGCGATCCCAAGGACAGCTCGCTCACCAGCCCGGCGCTGGGCCGCGAAAAGCGCATTTCGGACCAACCCGACCGCTTCACCGGCAAGCAGACCATCGTCAACGGCACCGTCGAGTATGAATTCGATTTCGCGCAGCTGACCAGTTCGTCGACCTATTCCGATTTCGACCAGCGCTTCTATGTCGACCTTGCCGGCACGTTCGCGCCGGGATCCTTCCCGGCGGCGCCGATCGCCTTCGGGCTCGACGCCGACGCCTATGACAAGGTGTTCGTGCAGGAAACGCGGCTGGTCTCCTCGCTCGACGGGCCGTTCGAGTTCACCATCGGCGGTTTCTACATGCACCGGCGCCGCGATGTGGACTATTTCTATCGCTCCAGCCCGGAATTCCTGGCTGCGCGCGGCCTGACCGGGCTTCCCGACCAATATTACCAGAAGCTCTACACCCACCAGATCAATGAGGAACTGGCCGGGTTCGGCGAACTGACCTATCGCTTCTCGCCGCGCTTCTGGCTGACCGGCGGCATGCGGTACGGTCGTACTTCGGCGCAGGGCTTCACCGAGGCGGGCGGCTATCTGGCGAGTGCGGCCGGGTTCAACTATTTCACCTATGCGCTCTACGGGATCCCGGTGAACTTCAACACCTTCACCCCCTATGCGGCGGTTGAGGGGGTCAAGGCGACCGGCTCCGCCCCGTCGTGGAAGGCAAGCGCGACGTGGAAGCCGAGCGCGGCGATCACCACCTATGCGACCTTCTCGACCGGCTTCCGCGCGCCGATCGTCAACGCCCGTGCGGGGGCGGCGAGCCTGACCGATCCGACCGACATCATCATCCCCTATGGTGCGGATTCGGACGATCTCAAGAGCTACGAACTCGGGGCCAAGGCGCGCTGGCTCGACGGCCGCGTGACGATGAACGCGGCGCTTTACCTGATCGACTGGAGCAACATCCAGGCCCAGGCCAATCGCCGCTCGGACTCGGTGCAGTTCGCAACCAATATCGGCGCTGCGCGCAGCAAGGGGTTCGAGGTTGAAATGGGGATCATCCCCGCCAAGGACGTGTTCATCGGACTCAACGCCGCATATAATGACTCGAAGATCACCAAGCTGTCGACCACCGAAGCGGTGGTGTCGGGCGCGGTGCTCGGCCATCGCCTGTCGGCACCGCGGCTGCAGGGCGCGGCATACATCTCCTATGGCTTCGACCTGGGCGACAGCGCGCGCGGCACCTTTGCGATCAACGCGCAATATGTGGGGTCGTACAACAGCTCGTTCCCGAACACGCCGGGCAACCCGAACCTGCGCCTGTCGACCTTCGGCAAGACCGACGAATATGCCAATGTGAACCTCAATCTGGGGGTCAAGAAGGGATCGCTCTCGGCCAATCTCTATGTCGAGAACCTCTTCGACGATCATTCGGTCGTGTACATCCATCCCGAGGCGTTTCTGGTGAGCCGCTTCGGCACGCTGCGCCCGCGCACCGTGGGGATCCGTCTTGGCTACGGCCTCTGATATGGCGACGGCCGGTGGCAACACCGGCCGTCCGTCGCCTGCGAACCGGCCCTGGTTCGTGCTGGTGACGCTGACCTTCGTCTATATCCTCAACTTCCTCGACCGGCAGCTGATCGGCATCCTCGCCAAGCCGATCCAGGATTCGCTGAACGTGACCGACACGCAGCTCGGGCTGATCGGCGGCCTGTATTTCGCGATGTTCTATTGCTTCATCGCGATCCCCGTCGGCTGGTTCGCGGACCGTACCAGCCGCGTCGGCGTGCTCAGCCTTGCCTGCGCGATCTGGAGCGGCGCGACGGTCGCGTGCGGCATGGCGGCGAATTATACCCAGCTGGTGATCGCGCGGATGACTGTCGGGTTCGGCGAGGCAGGCGGTGTGCCGCCATCCTATGCGATCATCACCGACACCTATCCGCCGGGCAAGCGGGCCGCAGCGCTCGGCATCTTCAACCTTGGCCCGGCGATCGGTGCGGCGGCGGGCGTCGCGTTCGGCGCGGCCATCGCCGAGCTCTATGGCTGGCGGCTGCCCTTCATCATCGTCGGCGCGGTCGGCGTGGTCACGGCCGCGTTCGTGTGGCTGACGATTCGCGAGCCGCAAAAGGGCGCGATGGATGGCGCGCGCGCGGCAGGTGCGGACGACAAGGCGCCGTTCTGGCCAACGGTCGGCGCCTTCCTGTCCAACCCGGTGCTGATGCTCGCGGCACTGGGCAGCGGCGCGACGCAGTTCGTCACTTATGGCCTCGGCAATTTCGCGGTCCTCTATCTGATGCGCGAAAAGGGCATGGTGCTGGGCGATGTCGCGGTGTGGTACGCGCTGGTCCTGCTGATCGGCATGGGCGGCGGGATGGTCGTGTCGGGCCGGGTGATCGATGCGATCACGCGCAAATCGCGCAGCGGCTATGCCGTCGCGCCCGCCGTGTCGCTCGCCATCGCAATGCCCTTTTACATCGGCTTCGTCTGGGCACCGACCTGGCCGCTGGCGCTGGCGTTGCTCGCGGTGGTGATGGTGTTCAACTATTTCTACCTCTCGGCCTCGGTCGCGCTGGTGCAGGAAGAGGTGCGACCCAATCAGCGCGTGCTGTCGGGCGCGCTGTTGCTGCTGATCATGAACTTTATCGGTCTCGGTCTCGGCCCGACCTGGGTCGGCTTTGCCAGCGACTGGTTCAAGGCGCAGGGCGATACGCAGAGCCTGCAAAGCGCGCTCTATACGCTCACCCCCTTCTACCTGATCGCAATCGGCCTGTTCGTCGCGCTCGCGCGGCGATTGAAGCGGGAAGGGGCGGCGGCATGAAGTGGTTGGTCGCGTTCATCGCGCTCGCAGTTGGCAGCCCCGCGCTCGCCCAGGCGCCGCAGGTTGCCGCACCGGCCGGCACGGTCGAGGGCGTGGAGCAGGGCGGTCTGCGCATCTTTCGCGGCATCCCCTATGCACAAGCCCCGGTCGGCCCGCTGCGCTGGAAGCCGCCGGTGGCAGCACCGGACTGGCAGGGCGTACGCAAGGCAACCGCGTTCGGCCCCGCCTGCGTCCAGCCGCGCAACCGCAATGCCGGCATCTACACCAATCCGCTCGACACGGTCAGCGAGGATTGCCTGACGCTCAACATCTGGGCGCCCCCCGGGGCCAAGGATTTGCCCGTGTTCGTGTGGATCCATGGCGGCGCGCTGGTCGCGGGCTATAGCCATGAAACCATGTATGACGGCGCGCGTCTGGCGCAGCGCGGCAACATGATCGTGGTGTCGATCAACTACCGGCTCGGCATCCTCGGCTATCTCGCGCACCCGGAACTGAGCGCGGAATCGCCCGACGGCGTGTCGGGCAATTACGGCCTGCTCGACCAGATCGCGGCGCTCCAATGGGTCCGGCGCAACATCGCTGCATTCGGCGGTGATGCGAGCAACGTGACCATCGCGGGCGAGTCCGCCGGGGCGCTCAGCGTCCTGTATCTGATGGCCAGCCCGCAGGCGCGCGGCCTGTTCCACAAGGCGGTGGCGCAAAGCGCGTACATGATCACCACGCCCGAGTTGAAGCGCGGTGCCCACGGCCTGCCCTCGGCCGAGGCTGCGGGCAGCCAGATCATGACGGCGGTCGGCGCGCGCAACCTTGCCGCGTTGCGCGCAATGGACGCCGAGAAGCTGACGGTCGATGCCGCGGCCAAGGGCTATGGTCCGTGGGGAACGGTCGACGGCCAGACGCTGACGCGCCAGCTGGTCGCGACCTGGGATCAGGGCGAACAGGCCAAGGTACCGGTGCTCGCCGGGTTCAATGCGGGCGAGATCCGCTCGCTCCCGGTGCTGCTTCCGCCGGCGCCCGCGAGCGCCGAAGCCTATGAGGCTGCGATCCGCGCGCGTTATGGCGATCTCGCCGAGCCGTTCCTGCGGCTCTATCCGTCGAGCAACATCAAGGAATCGATGCTCGCAACCACGCGCGACGCGCTCTACGGCTGGACCGCGACGCGGATGGTGATCGGCCAGACCGCGATCGGGCAGAGCGCCTATCTCTATCTGTTCGACCATGGCTATCCGGCGGCCGCGGACTATGGCCTGCACGCGTTTCACGCTGCCGAAATCCCCTATGTCTTCGGCACCGCGAGCCGCACGCCGCCTTACTGGCCCAAGATCCCCGACGATGTGACCAACCGCCGTCTGTCGGACGCGATGCTGTCCTATTGGGCGAGCTTCGCGCGCAGCGGAACGCCGGTCGCCGACGGGCAGCCGGCATGGGAGGCCTATGGCAAGGCTGCCAACTATATGGCGTTCGCTGGCAAGCCGCTTCCCGGCACGCGGCTGCTGCCGGGCATGTTCGCACTGCACGAGGCGGCGGTATGCCGCCGCCGCGCGGCGGGCGATCAGCCATGGAACTGGAACACCGGCACAGCCTCGCCGGTCCTCAACAAGGCGACGGGTTGCCGATGATCGACGGAAGCATGCAGGATTATCCACTGACGCTGGACAAGTTCCTGCACCACGCCGCCAAATGGCATCCCGACGCCGAAGTGGTGACTGCGCGTGAGGGCGGGGGGATCGACCGGATCGGCTATGCCGCGCTGCGCGACCGTGCACTGGCGGTATCGTCGCTGCTGACCGGCTTTGGGGTCAAGGCGGGGGATCGCGTCGCGACCCTCGCGTGGAACAGCCAGGCGCATGTCGAGGCGTGGTATGCGATCATGGGCATGGGTGCGGTGTGCCACACGCTCAACCCGCGCCTCACCGCGCAGCAACTTGCGGATATGGCGGTGCAGTCTGGGGCCCGGCTGCTGATCGTCAGCGCCGACCTGCAGCCGCTTGCCCGGACGATCGCCGAGCGTGTTCCTGCCCTCTCGCGCATGCTGGTCATCGATGGCGCGCCGGATGGCGTCGCGAGCGGCTGTGCCGCCACCGCGCTCGAACCGCTGATCGCCACCGCTCCGGGCGGGGCGCGATGGGGTGCGTTCCCCGAAACCGCGCCATGCGGCCTGTGCTTCACCTCCGGCACCACCGGCGCGCCCAAGGGGGTGACCTACACCCACCGCGCCAGTTTCCTGCACACGCTGCGCTGTTTGCAGGCCGATGTGATGGCGATCCGCGCGACCGACAGCGTGCTGGTGGTGGTGCCGATGTTCCACGCCAATGCCTGGGGCCTGCCCTTCGCGCTCCCTGCGGCGGGCGGGCGGCTGGTGCTGCCCGGACGGCATAGCGACGGCGCCAGCCTTGCCCGGCTGATCAAGGCGGCAGCGGTGACGATCGGCGTCGCGGTGCCGACCATATGGCTCGGCGTCGCCGAGCATCTCGAGGCGACGGGCGAGGCATTGCCCAGCCTGCAGCGCATCATCGTCGGCGGTTCGCCACTCGCCCCCGCGCTGATGGAGCGGATCGAGCGGGTGCTGGGCGTCACCGTCCAGACCAGCTGGGGGATGACGGAGCTATCGCCGTCGGGGACTGTCGCGCCGCCGCACGATCCGCAGCGCAATGCCGCAGTTTCGGGACGCCCCGCAATCGGGGTGGACCTGCTGCTCACCGATGCCGACGGCACACCGCTCCCGCGCCAGCGCGACGTCGAAGGGCATTTGCGCGTGCGCGGCGCCGCCGTGGTCGACCGCTATTTCGGGCAGGATGCCCCCGCAACCGACGCCGATGGCTGGTTCGCGACCGGCGACCTCGCGCGGATCGACGCGACGGGCAACCTGATCATCACCGGCCGCGCCAAGGATCTGATCAAGTCCGGCGGCGAATGGATCAACCCGGCCGAGATCGAGGCGGTCGTCGGCGCGCTGCCCCAGGTCTCGCTTGCTGCCGTGATCGGGCGCGCGGACGCCAAATGGGGCGAACGCCCGCTGCTGCTGGTCGAGATGCAGGATGATGCATTGAGCGATGCGGACCTGCTTGCGCCCTTGCGCGGGCGCGTTGCGTCGTGGTGGATTCCCGATGCGGTGGTGCGGCTCGACGCCATGCCGCTCGCGCCGACGGGTAAAATCGACAAGAATAGCTTGCGGTCTCAATATGGAAGCGCTTGAGACCTTGCACGATCCGGCGCGACGAACGGTAGCGTCGTCCGGGCAGCAGGGGAACATGATCCGCGTGGCCGAGCCAACATCCGAAAAGCCCAAGTCCCGCCGCCGTTCGACCAAGGCCGAACAGCGCGCAGACACGATGGAACAGATCCTGGACGAGGCGGAATATCTGTTCTCGAAACATGGGCTGCACGGCGTGACGCTCAAGGATGTCGCCAAGCGCGTCGGTGTCCACCACACGCTGCTCAACTATTATTTCGAGGACAAGAAGAAGCTGTTCGATGCGGTGTTCGCGCGGCGCGCCGTGGTGACCAGCGAAAAGCGGCTGAAGGCGCTTGACGATTACGACGCCGCAACCGGCGGCAAGCCGACGCTGGAAGGCGCGCTGCACGCGTTTCTCGACACCGATCTCGACCTCTATATCGAAGGGGGCGAGGGCTGGAAGAATTACGGCGCGCTCGGTGCACTGGTCGCGAACACGCCCGAATGGGGGGCCGAGCTGATGGACGAACATTTCGATCCGGTTGTCCTGCGCCTGATCGACCTGCTCAAAAAGGCACTGCCCGACTGCGCGGAAGAGGACATCTTCTGGGGCTATCACTTCGTCACCGGCGCGTTGATGGTGACGCTGGCGCGGACCGGGCGGATCGACAAATTGTCGGGCGGCCTGTGCCGTTCGGAGGATTTCGCGGCGATCAAGCAGCGCATGGCCGCGTTCATGGCGGCAGGCTTTCGACAGATCTGCAACAGCGGGTGCCGCGTGCCGATCTAGGCTTGCGGCGCACGCGCGCGCCGCGCTATGGCAATGATATTCACTCACACGTTAGCGAATATATGGGGAGGAACAGAATGTCGCTCGAAGGTCGGATCGCCATTGTTACCGGTGCGGGCGGGGGGCTGGGGCGCGCGCATGCACTGTATCTGGCGGCGAAGGGTGCGCGGGTGGTCGTCAACGACCTGTCCGACACCGCAGCGCGCGATGTGGTGGCAGAGATTGGCGCGCAGGGTGGTAAGGCGCTGGCGCTGACCGGATCGGTCACCGACGAGGCGGCGGTTGCGCGCATCGTGGGGTCGACCATGGACGCCTGGGGCCGGGTCGATATCCTGGTCAACAATGCCGGCATCCTGCGCGACAAGAGCTTCGCCAAGATGACCATGGACGATTTCCGGCTCGTGGTGGACGTGCACCTGATTGGCGCGGCAATTGCCAGCAAGGCGGTGTGGGAAATCATGCGCGGGCAAGGCTATGGCCGCATCGTCATGACCACCTCGTCCTCCGGCCTTTACGGCAATTTCGGCCAGGCCAATTACGGCGCGGCGAAGATGGCGCTGGTCGGCCTGATGCAGACCCTGGCGATCGAGGGCGAGAAATACGGCATCCGCGTCAACTGCCTCGCGCCCACCGCCGCAACCGGAATGACCGAGGGCGTGCTTTCGCCGGCCAGCCTCGCCGCGCTCGATCCGGCGCTGGTCAGCCCGGGCTTGCTCGCACTGGTCGGCGAGTCTGCGCCGACCCGGACCATCCTGTGCGCGGGCGCCGGGCATTTCGCCACGGCGCATGTCACGCTGACCGACGGTGTCCAGATCGGCGATGGCGCCGATGCGGGCGAGACGCTGGTGGCGCGCTGGGGCGAGGCAACGGATCGGGCGGGCGAAATCGTCCCGGCCTATGGCTTTGTCCAGGCCGAGCGCGAACTCGCCGCCGCCAAGGTTGATGTGCCGGCGCTGGCTGTCGCGCGCTAGGCGCGATCAGAACTCCTCGGTGTCGATCTCGGCCTGCGTTGCTGCAGGGTAGCGCGGGCCGGCGATCGCGCCGGGTGCAAAGACCCGGTCCAGTTCGGCCAGCACCGCGGCTGGCAGCGGCGCGAGCGGCGTCGCGAAATTCTCTGCAAGGTGTGCGGGCGATGTCGTGCCGGGGATGGCAACGACATGCTCGCCTTGCGCAAATACCCATTGCAGGCACAATTGCGCCGGGGTGATTCCGCGTTCGGACGCGATGGCGCGTAGTGCGTCGAGCAGCGTCAGGTTGCGCGCGAAATTATCGGCGTTGAAACGCGGCATCATGCGGCGGATATCGCGCTCCTCCAGCGCCTCCGGTGACGCAAGCGCGCCGGCGAGGAAGCCGCGCGCGACGGGCGAAAAGGCGACCAGGGTCGTGCCCAGCTCTGCGCAGGTTTTCAGCACGCCGAGTTCGACATTGCGCGACCATAGCGAATATTCATTCTGCACTGCCGCGATCGGGTGCACCGCATGCGCGCGGCGCAGCGTGGTGGCGGACACTTCGCTCAGGCCGATCGCGCCGATCTTGCCCGCGTCGACCAGCCGTGCAAGTTCGCCGACCGACTCCTCGATCGGCACCGATTTGTCCCAGCGGTGGAGATAGTAAAGGTCGACGCGGTCGGTACGCAGCCGGGTCAGCGATTGCTCGATCGTCGCGCGCAGCGTCTCCGGCCGCCCGTCGATCACGCGCTTGCCGTCCACGCCGGTCATCCCGCATTTTGAGGCGAGGAAATAGTCGCCGCGGCGATGCGCGATGGCTTCGCCGATCAGGCTCTCGTTCGCGCCAAATCCGTAAAGCGCGGCGGTATCGAGATGGTCGTAACCAAGGTCGAGCGCCTGGTTGAGCAGCCGGATCGCATCCTCCCGTGCCGGCGGCGTGCCATAGGCATGGCTCAGTGACATGCAGCCGAGGCCGACCGGGTTGACGGTGGAGGATGCAAGGCGGCGCTTCATGGGACTCTCCGGTACTGACAGCCGTCCTTCCCTGACCCGCCCGTTGCCCGCTGGCAAGCCTCAGCCGCGCCGTGCGGCATAGGCGCTGACCGGCCCCTCCAGAAACGCTGCGATCTGGCGGTCCACCGCCTCGCCATCGCTCGCCTCGCGGTTGTAATTATCGAGGTCGAGGCTCAGCACCGGCACCCCCGCCCGGCGCAGCGCGCGCAGCACGAACGGGTCGGCATCGCTCAGCGCCACCGCGCCGTCGACCGCGTGGCTTTCCGCCTCGCGGACATGCCACGCCCCGGCCCAGGTCGGCATACGCAGCTCGTCGCCCATCGTCACGAAGCGGGCGGCGAGCGCACGCAGCGGGTCCTGGCCGGGGGCGGTGCGGCGGATATAGCCGTCGGCGGCAAGCGCGAGGTACATCGACCACACGAACACCGCGCCGTGGCTCTGCTCCCAGCGCTGGGTAAAGCCCATGTCGCTCCACATGCCGCGCCCGACCCACATCAGCCGCAGCTTCTCGTTCGCGCAGGCGGCCTCGCCTGCGTCGTGCCGTGCCTTCACCTCGTGGTAGAAGTCCCGCGCCGCGTCGCGCGCCCAGATCGTCCCGCGATGCCATTGCGGCACCATCGTCGCGGGCATGGTGTCGCTGATCGACACCGGGGCGGGGTGGGCGCCGGCAATCAGGTCGCGCGTTTTGCGGTAATAATCTTCCTGCTCGTTCACCAGGTCCATGATCTGCGCAAAGCGGTCCGCGTCGAAACGGCGATCGGTGCGCGCTTCGATCCGCGCGATCACCGCGCGCAGTTCGGCGGTCATCAGGTCGAGCCGTTCGGGCTCGATCGCGCTGTCCCAATCGTCGTGGAGCCGGTCCCACCAGTCGATCGGGAAGTCGATGCGGCTTTCGATGCTGCGTTCGAACAGGAACGGCTCCGCGCCCGTCTCGCGCGCCCAGTGATCGAAGATGCGCGGCGTTGCGTCGGTGCCGATCGGGGCCTGAACAAAGGCCGGGCGGGGCAGGCCGCCCCATGGCGCCTGTTCCGGGTCGGCGTCGAACATCGCGGCAATGCCTTGCGCGCTATAGGCCTCGGCATCGCTGGGATAGCCATGATCGCGCAGCAGCTGGAAATAGCGTGGCGATTGCTGCTTGGCCGCGACGATCGACGCCCACCATTGGTTGACAACGAACGGTACGTCCATCGCACGCAGGATTTCCTGCGGCGAATTGGCGTTGACGATCGCGAGTGGCGCGCCCGCTGCGACCGCATCCCGCACGCTCTTGAACCAGTCGCGCTGATACGCGCCGAAGCTGGCGATCGAGGCCAGCGACTTGCGGCTGCGGCGGCCCTCTGGCGCGCGCGGGGCGGGGCGGGGCGCGTCGGAGGTCGGGGCAGGGGGCGGCGGTGCGCCGATCCGCTCGACCGCGAACCCGGCGGCTGTGAGCGTGCGCGCGAAATAGCCTGCATCCCAGGCGGTTGCTTCGTCGCCGACGGATTCGACGATCACCGCGCGCGCGATACCCACTGCCGTCATGCGCGCAATCACGGCGGCGGCGCGGTCCTCGGCCGGGACAAGCTTTCGCGGGACGAGGCGCATCGGATCGTGCAGGCCGGCGAGCGTCTCGGGACTGTCGGCCCAGCCAGCGACCAGCGGATCGCCCCAGTCCTGATCGTCCGCTTTTGCATCAAGGCCACGTGCGGCAAGGTCGCGGGCGCGGGCGGTCGAGAAATGCGGGGAGCCAAGGACGAACACCGGTTCGCCACTGGACTCGCCAGAACCCTGCCCGACCAGCTCCAGCCATTCGGCAGGCGGAAGCGCATATGCCGCACCGATCGCCGCGATCCGCAACACACCCGACAGGTGCCGCATCGCCGCCGGGCGTGCGCGCTCCTCGGTGGCGCATGCAGCCAGAGCATCGGGATCGACCCCGCCCAGCCAATCGACAAGCTGGCCAATCCGCGCGGCATTATAGGCGCGACTGGACTCGCGCGGCTGGTGGCCGATGTCGAGCATATGGATCGGACGCTCGGCGATATCGCCAGCGCGGATCAGGTCGCGCACCGTCGCGAACAGCTGTGGCAGCTCGCTATCGGCATGGGTGAACAGCAGCGGGGTGCCGCGCGTATCCCCGACGATCTGCTGCAGCAGCGACCGGCCGCGCTGCGACAGCGTGCCGTCGCCCGCCAGCATATCGGCATCGGGCGTCGGGCCGGGGCGGGGGACCATGCGGACCGGCGCACGACCGGCGGCGCGGAGCAGCGCATAGGGTGCGTCCTGCCCCAGCACCCGGATCACCGGCTGCCCCTCGGATCGCAGCTGCTCGGCAACCGCGCCGGGATCGTCGCACGCCGCGATCAGCCGTGCCGCTGCATCCGGCATCAGATCACGCCCCGTTCGCGCAACGCCGCGATGCGTTCGGCATCATAGCCCAGCGTCGCGGTCAGCACGCGGTCATTATGCTCGCCGACCTGGATGGGCGTCACATCGTCGAACCCGGTATCGGCGTCGGAAAACACGATCGGGATACCGGCGGTGCGCAGATCGACCTGCGATCCGTAATTTGGGTGCGCGACCGGCACCGCTTCGTGCCGCGCGACCACGCGCGGGTCGCCCAGTGCGTCCTCGGGATGGCGGACGGGCGCGACGGGCACACCCTCCGCCTCCAGTGCGGCGACCACATCTTCGACCCGGTGCTGACGCGACCAGCCATTGATCGTTTCCTCCAGCACCACCGCATTGGCAACGCGGCTGTCGCGATTGGCGAAGCGCGGGTCGTCCGACAGCTCGGGCCGCCCCATCGCGCGGAACAGGCCCTGTGCCAACTTCTCATGCACCGCCACCACCGCGACATAACCATTGGCGCATTCGAACACGCCGAACGGCGAGAGGCGCTGCACGGTCAGGCCGGTGCGCGCCTGCATCCCCGCCGCCGCCATTGCCGACCAGTTCTCGATCGCGACGAAGCTGGTGAGCGCGCCGAGCATCGACACATCGATATGTTGGCCGACCCCGGTGCGGTGGCGCTGTTCGAGCGCGGAGAGGATTCCGATCACCGAAAATACCGGCGCGAGCATGTCGGCGATCGGAATGCCGATGCGCACCGGCGGCTCGCCCGGCCCGCCGCTGGCATACATCGCGCCCGACAGCGCCTGGATGATGATGTCCATTGCCTTGCCTCCTTCCGGCGCGGTCGCGCCGAAGCCGGACAGCGAGCAATAGATGATGCGCGGATTGGCGGCCTTGGCGGCCTCATAGCCCACGCCGAGCCGGTCGGCGGTGCCGGCGGTGAAATTCTCGACCACGATGTCGGCGGTGCGGACAAGGTCGAGGAACACCTCCTTCGCCTCGGGCGATTTGAGGTTGAGCGACACGCCCAGCTTGCCGCGCGCGCGGGTGAGGTGGCTGATCGACACATCGTCGTCATGCTTGCGCTCGACGGTGATGCCGTCGCGGCCGACATAGGGGCTGTTGTCGCGTGCGAGATCGCCGCCCTTGGGATCCTCGACCTTGATCACCTCCGCACCAAGCCCGGCGAGCAACAGGGTCGCATAGGGTCCGGCAAGCGCGCGGGTCAGGTCAATGACGCGCAGCCCTTCAAGCGGGCGTTCGCGGGTGGCTTCGGTCACGGGAGTTGTCCTTCAAGTGCAGCGGCCTGCGCCGCGGTGTAGCCAAGGGTCGCCAGCACCTCCGCCGTGTCGGCACCCGCGGGGCGGGCGACAGCGGCGGGGCGGGCGGGGGTGTCGGACAGGCGGATCGGACAGCCGGTGTGGCGCACCGTCCCGCCGCCGGGCGCGGGGAGATCGAGGATCATGCCGCGCGCGTGATTGTGTTCGTTCTCCATCGCTTCCGCGACCGTCAGGATCGGCGCAAACTGGGTCCCTGCCGCGTCGAGGATGGCGAGCCATTCGGCGCGCGGCTTGGTCGCCATCACCTGCGCGATGCGGTTCTTCATCGCGGGCCAGTTGGCGCGATCCATCTGCTTGTCCGCCAGATCGGGCAGGCCGATGGTCTCGACGAAGCTGCGCCAGTAGCGCGGCTCCATGTCGGTCGTGACCAGCCACTCACCATCGGCGCAGCGCCAGATCCCGCTATCGGCGCGGTGCATCCCCTTGGGCGGTGCCTTCGACAGGTCCGGGTTGCGCGACAGGATGTTGCCGATCAGCGCGAGCGAGGCGTCGGACATCGCGATGTCGACCTGTTGCCCCTTGCCCGTCGTCGCGCGTGCGATGACGGCGGCGAGGATGCCGATGACGGCGTTGGAACCGCTCAGCAGGTCCGCGACCGGCACGCCGGGAAAGGCCGGGCGGTCGGGGTCTCCGCCCATCCGCGACAAGGCCCCGGCAATCGCGAGCGCGACCGGATCATGGCCGGGCTTGCGCGCATAGGGTCCGGTCTGGCCGCACAGCGTGACCGAGCAATAGATCAGCCGCTTGTTGCGCGCCGCCATCTCCGGCCAGCCATAGCCCATGCTCGCCATCACGCCGGGGCGGTAATCCTCGACCAAGATGTCGGCCTGATCGATCAGCTTGAGGATCGCCTCGCGGCCGTCGTCGCTGCCGGGATCGATCAGCACGCTCTTTTTGCCGCGCGCGAGGATGTCGTGCGCGCGCAGCCGGGCATTCTCCTCGTCGCTGAGCT
The DNA here is from genome assembly GCF_031456015.1 of Sphingomonas sp. BE123. Classification (NCBI taxonomy): domain Bacteria; kingdom Pseudomonadati; phylum Pseudomonadota; class Alphaproteobacteria; order Sphingomonadales; family Sphingomonadaceae; genus Sphingomonas; species Sphingomonas sp. BE123. Next base: position 44,832 of record NZ_JAVDTW010000001.1, read on the forward strand.
TGTCCCAGCCGAACACCTTGCGCTGCTTGGCCAGTTCGCGCGGGTTTTCGATGCGGATCACCTCCGCCCCCAGATCGGCGAGCAGCCAGGTGCAATAGGGGCCGGGCAGGAACTTGCTGAAGTCGACGACCTTAAGGCCTGTGAGCGCCGTCATTGGCCGTCCTCCAGCGACGACACCCACAGCCTGCCGGGCAGCTTTACGCCATCGACATCGCGCCAGAGCCCGCGTGCGGCGAGGTGGTCGCTCGTCAGCGCATCTGCGGGCGTATCGATCCACGACAGGCCGAGCCCGTTGGCCTGCGACATCGCGCCAAGCTCGGCGCGGGTGTGCGTGCGGAAGAAGGCTTCAACCACCGCCTCCCACGCCAGCAGCGTCTCGCGCGGCATGTCGGCGACCAGGATCGCGTCCCAATCAACATCGGCGAGCGGCCCGGCGGCGTCGCCCATGACCTTGACGATGCTGCGCATCATCGGCGGATTGTCGACCAGCGCCCAGGTGACGAACCCGTCGGCGCAGGGCCAGATCTGCCGCACCCCGGACTTGCCACGGATCAGCAGATTGCCGGTGCGGTTGCCGACGCGCCCGGTCCATTGCCAGGTCAGCGGCTCGCGATAATTGGCGAGCACGGCGGATTGATAGGCGGATATTTCGACCAACTGGCCCTTGCCGCTCGCCGCGCGGGCGTGGAGCGCGGTCAGCGCGCCGATCACCGCCTGGATTCCGGCAAGCGCATAGGCCTGTTCGCCCGGCAGCGTCAGCGGCGCGCGATCCGGGTCGCCGATGATGGTCATCAGGCCGGACCGCGCCATCAACGTCAGATCGGTCTCGGGCCGCCCGTCATTGGGTCCGCCGGGCAGGAACGGCGCGACGACCACGTCGATCAGCTTCGGGTTGGCGGCGGCGAGCGCGTCATGGTCGCGGCCCGGATTGCGGAACAGGATGTCGGCGGTCGCCAGCAGACCCTCGGTGTCGCCGATCGCCTTGCCATGGTCCCATGCCGCGTCGCCGGGTTCGGCCCGCACGACGTGCGCGCCCAGTTCGGCGAGCATCCGCCCGGCGAGTTCGCCAAGCCCCTCGGCCGGGTCGACAATGGTAAGGTGGGCGAGCATCATGCGAGCGCTCCCGCGTCGGTGAGGTCGCGGACCTCGGCCTCGCTCATGCCGAGCAGCTCCACGAACACCGCATGGTTATGCTCGCCCAGATTGGGCGGCGCGCCGACGCGGATCGCGCTGTCGGAGAACCGCAAAGGCGGGCCGGGGATTTCGGTGTCGCCAAGTTTGCTGTGCGTGACCGGGCGGTAATGGCCGCGTTCGATCAGCTCGGGATCGGTGAAGACGTCGCGGCCGTCATTGACCGGCTCGGCGGGAATGCCGAGCGCGGCGAGCCGGTCGGCTAGCACGCGCTTGTCCTGTCCGCGCGTCCACTCTGACAGCGCGGCGTCGAGATCGTCTTCATGCGCCTTGCGTCCGGCGAGCGTGGCGAAGCGCGGGTCGGCGATCCCCGCTGCCTGCGCCAGCGCCGCCCATTCGGCATCGTCGCGCACCGCGATCGCCACCCATTGATCGACCCCACGCGCGGGATAGGCACCCTGCGGCGCGCGCTGGGGTGAGCGGTTGCCGGGCTTTCCCCCGCCGCCGGTCTGCTCCGCCACAAACCGGTCGGCCATGACATGGATCAGCGGCTCGGTCTGGCTGATGTCGATCAGCTGCCCCTCGCCGGTCCTGCGGCGATGCTCGAGCGCGGCGAGCGTCGCGACGGTGGCAAACATCGGCGCGACCACATCGCCATAAGCAAACGGTGCCATGTGCGGATCGCGATCGGGCCAGCCCGACAGCGCCGCCATCCCCGACAGCGCCCCCGCCGAATTGCCATAGCCGCGCATCGTCCCGAGCGGCCCCTTGCGCCCGGCAACGCTCACGCTGATCTGGATGACGGCGGGGTTGATTGCCCTCAGCGTATCGAAGCTGAGGCCAATCCGGTCCATATAGCCATGGCTGAAATTCTCGACCACGATATCGGCCCACGCGACCAGCTTCTTCGCAACCGCGATCCCGCGCGGATCATTCAGGTTGATCGTCACCCCCAGCTTGCTGGTGTTGGTGATCGCGAAAAAGGTCGAGGCATCGGGATCGCGCCCGCCACCGGCGAAGGGCGGGGACAGACGGCCAAGGTCGAGCCGCTTGCGCGACTCGATCTTGATCACCGTCGCACCCATATCCGCCAGATCCTTGGTCGCACGCGGCCCCGCACCGACCCAGGAGAAATCGGCGACCCTGACGCCGTCGAGGGGAAGGTTGCTCATCGTGCGGCCACCTTTGCGTCGCAGCGGATCTCGCCCCCGGCGATCAGCCGTTGCGCTTCTTCATAGATCGGCACCGCATCGATCCCGATCTTGCCCAGCCGCTCGGCCTGGATCCGCGCATCCTTGTTGTAGAGCGCATCGAACGCGCGCTGTTCCTGCGCGGGGATGCTGGAGAAGGTGATGCCTTCCTTCTTCCCGTAATCGATCCCCGCCTGCTCGGCCTTGAGCAGCTGGCGGTTCAGCGCTTCCTCCCACACCTTGCGCCCCTCGGTCAGGATTGCCCGCAGGTCGGGCGGGAGCGTCCGCCAGGTCTTGTCCGACATCGCGCGCGCCGGGTACGCGCCGCGGCTGAAGCGGATCGTCGTGAAATGCTTCGCCACCTCGGCGAAATGCAGGCTGCGGATCGTGTCGGCGGGGGCGACGACGCCGTCGATCACGCCCTTGGCGAGCGCCGAATAGACTTCGCCCATCGGCATGTTGACCGGGTCCGCGCCGAGCTGCTTGAGGATGTCGACCGCATCGCTCTGCGCGCGCAGGCGCAGCCCCTTGAAGTCGGCAAGGCTGCGGATCGGCCGGTCGCGCGTCAGCACGCCGGGAAAATTGCCGCCCTGCACCGCGAGGACATGCAGCCCGTGCAGCTCTTTCTCGAAATGCGGGAACCGGTCGGCCAGGCAGTCATAGACCGCGACCTGATCGGTGATCGTGCGCACCCCGCCATAATAGGCGGCCTGCCCGCGCAGCAGATGCGCGCCGCCCTTGGAGTAAATCGGCGTGATCAGCCCGATATCGGCAACCCCGTGACGCACCTCCTCCATGCTCATGTCGGATGAGATCAGCGCGCCCGACCAGAACGGCTTGAACGCGATGCGCCCGCCGCTCTTGGCTTCGACCCATTTCATCCACTCCTCATCGGCCCGGCCGAACGGGTGGGTGGGGGTATAGGGGCTGGCATAGGTCAGCACATGCTCGGCGCTCGGCTGCGGCGCGACGCTGCATCCGGCGAGCGCGAGCGCGGCGAGGATCATGGGCACACGCATCGGTCAGGCTCCCATCACGCTGGGCAGCCACAGCGTCACCACCGGAAAGGCGATGATCATGGCAAGGTGGAAGAAATCGGCGATCAGGAACGGCACGATCCCGCGGAAAATCTGCCCCAGCGGAATGTCCTTGCCGATCGCCTGGATGACATAGACGTTGAGCCCGAGCGGCGGGTGGACGAAGCCGATCTCCATCGTGCGGACGAGGAAGATGCCGAACCAGATCGGGCTGTAGCCCAGCTCGAGCACGATCGGCAGGAAGATCGGCGTGGTCAGCAGCATCAGCGCCAGGCCATCGAGGAACGATCCCAGGACCAGCAGCATCAGCGCGATGACGATCACGACGATGACCGGGCTCGCATCCATCGCGCGCACCGTGGTCGACATCAGGTCCGCGATCCCGGTCACGCTGATAAAGGTCGCGAACAGGATCGCGCCGAAGATGATCAGGTAGATCATGCCGGTCGTGGACAGCGTCTTGGCGAAGCTGTCGGCAATCGCCGAGCGGTTGAACGCCCCGCGCAGGCCGATGAGGATGAAGGCGACGATGACGCCCACCGACGCGGCCTCGGTCGGGGTGAACCACCCGATCATCAGCCCGCCGATCACGAACACGACCAGCACGAGAATGTCGAGGATGCCGAGCAATCCGCGCATTCGCTCGCCCCAGCCGACGCGCACCGACCGCGGACCCAGCTCGGGCTTGAACCAGCACAGGACCGCGATGGCGATCATGTAGAACAGCGCCTGGCTGAACCCGGGGATGATCGCGGCGGTGAACAGCCGGCCGATCGAGACTTCGGCGATGATGCCGAACACGATCAGCGCGCCCGAAGGCGGGATCAGCGCGCCGAGCGTGCCGCCAGCGGCCAGCGCCCCGGCGGCGAAACCGGGATTATAGCCCGCGCGCCGCATCTCGGGCAGTGCGGCGGAGCCGACGGTGGCAACGGTGGCGAGGCTGGACCCGCTGATCGCGCCGAAGCCGGCACAGCCCGCGATGGACGCGAGGCCGAGGCCGCCGCGGCGATGCCCGACGAAGCGCGCGGCGACATCGAAAAAGTCCCGGCTCGCCCCGGCGGCGAAGCACAGATGCGCCATCAGCAGGAACAGCGGGAGGACGCCCAGCTCATATTTCTGCGCGACCTCGAACACCACCACGCCCGCCTTGACCAGCGCAGCTTCGGGCGAGAGCATCACCATCAGCCCGACCACGCCGGTGAGCGCCAGGCTGACGCCGATCGGCACGCCCAGCGTGAGCAGGCCGAGCAGCGCGAGAATGCCGATCAGGCCGATCAGCTCAGGCGCCATGACCGGCCTCCGGCGTCGAACGCGTAAAGGCGTGGCGGACGAACAGGATCGCGACGGACAGCAGGGCGACGATCATCAGCACGCGGAACCAGCGCAGCGGGATATGCAGCAGCTCCGACCGCTCATGCCCGGCCCACAAGTCACCGAGCAGGATTAGCGACCCCGCCGCCAGCAGCAGCACCGCGAGCGCGCCAAGCAGGTTGGCGACCCGCGCCAGCATCGCGCGGCGGGCAGGGGACAGGCGGTCGGTCAGGATATGCACCGCGGCATGGCCGCTCGACAGCGTCACGGCGACCATCGACGACGCGGCGATGAACACGATTGCCGCCTGCACGATCTCGATCGCGCCGAGCAGCGCGAACCCGGTGTGGCGGCCCAGCACCGCGATCGAATCCGCCGCGGTCGCCAGCAACAGGCCGGCCGATCCGATATAGAACGCCGTCTTGCCCGCGATCCCCGTCACCGGGGCGGGGGGCGGTTCCTCGTCGTGCAGCGGCGCTGCGGCTTCGGTCACCGGGTCGGACACGCTTTGCCTCTCCTGATTGACAGCCTCTCGCTGGGGCGGTCTAACTGAATGGTAGGATCAAAACCGTAGATATTTTCAACCATCTGTCAATTGCACGAATTGCGATGGGCGACAAGGGGACGCATGTGACGGAGCTGCAGTCGAAAACGGCGGACGAAATGAGCGAGGGCGGGCTGAAGCTCGGTCGGCTGGGCGACTATGTCGGCTTTCGCATGCGCCGCGTCCAGAACCAGCTGTCGGCCGACTTCGCAGCGGAGAGCGCGCATTACGGTATCCGCGCCGGCCTGTTTTCCTCGCTCGCGCTGATCGAGGCCAATCCGGGGCTGTCGCAGCAGCAATTGTCGAGCACCGTCGGCCTCGACAAATCGATCACCGTGCAGATCGTGGACGAACTGGAAAAGCGCGGCTGGGCCAAGCGCGAGCGCTCGACCGTAGACCGCCGCCGTCACGCGCTGACGATCCAGCCCGAGGGCAAGAAGACGCTCGATGATCTGTTCAGCATCATGAAGGGGGTCGAGGCCGAGGTACTGGCCCAGCTCAGCCCCGAAGAGCGCCCGATCTTCGACGCCGCGCTCGACCGGATGTACGCCGTCTTCCATCGCTGAACGCAGGCGTCCGGGGGCAGCATAGGCTACCCCCGGCACCCGCTTACATCCGGAAACGCACCGACGCGGCGAGGACGCGTCCGATCGGGTTGGCTGCCGACGGATCGTAACCGCCGCCACCGTTCAGACCCGGCGCCACATTGACGTAAGGCGGCTGGAGATCGAACAGGTTGCGGACCTCCAGGCCCAGCTCGACCCCGCCAAACACCGACTTCGCGCCCATTTCACCCAGGTTCCAGCTGACCGCCAGGTCGATCGGCGTATAGCTCGTCACCTTCTGGTTCGGGTTGATCGCGGTGTTGGTATAGCCGCCGACATGGGTCGCGGTCAGCTGCACCCGCATCGGCTCGTAATCCCACACCACGCTGCCGCGCGCCTTGAACTTGAGCGGGTTGTAGATGGTGTTGAGCCGGCTGCGCGGCGTGCCGGCGGGCGACACGGCGGTCTCGTAGTGGAAGAGATATGCGCCCGACGCGTTGAAGTTGAACGTGCCGGCGCGCTCGGTCGGCACCCGCCAGTTGACGACGAAGTCCATGCCGCGCGTGGTCGACTGGCCAAGATTGTTGTTCCGGCCATCGACGAACAGCGTCACGTTATTGGGGTCGCCGCCGGGGAAAGTGCCGCGCGCCAGCGTCACGCCCTGCGACAGCAGTTGCAGCACGCGATCGCGCGCCGCCGTGCCGCGCAGGATGATGCCCGTCCCGGCGAATTCGGATTCGCGCGACAGGATGGCGAGGTCGGCGAGGTAGCTGTCGACCTGGTTGATGTACTTCACGTCCCAATAGGTCGCGCTCACCCGCAAATTGGACGTGACGTCCCAGTCGGCACCGACCGACCAGGTCGTCGCCTCTTCCGGTGCAAGGTTGGTGTTCGGCCCCGAATAGGCAAAGCCCGTCAGCGGCGCCCCGCCCGCCGGATTCTGGTAGGTCTGGCCGAACAGATTGTTGCTGTTGCCGTAGATCTGCGAAATCAGCGGCGCGCGGAACGACGTGCCATAGCTGCCGCGCAGGACCAGCCCGCGCACCGGCGACCAGTTGACGCCGAATTTCGGATTGGTCGTCTCGCCCACGTCCGAATATTTGTCGTACCGGACCGCGGCATTGATCTCGAGCCGCTCGAACCCCGGCGTCGCGTTGCCCGCCCCGAACACCGGTACCAGCAGCTCGGCATAGGCCGAATCGACCCGGCGGGTGAAGCGGCGGAAGGTGACCGGCGTGCCCGCCGCGCCGCGCGCCGAACCCAGCCGCGTTTCGATTTCCTGCCCTTCATAGCCCGCAGCCAGCTTCACGCTGCCACCCGGCAGATCGACGATCGACCCGTTGAGCCGGGCTTCATAGCCGTTGAAGTCGTTGAGCGTCGGCGAAAGGGTGAGGAAGTTGCTGATCGCCAGCAGCGTCGCGCTCGAGGTACGGCCAAGGCCATAGGGATCGAACGCGGTCGCCGGGTTGCTGCTCGCAAGCGCGGCATTGAGCGCACTCGCATTGAGCCCGCGCACCTGATCCGACTGGTCGTTGCCGCGACCATAGGTGAACAGCCCTTCCAGCTCCCAGTCGCCCGGCAGCTTGAAGCGTACCCCCGGCGTCACCTGCCAGTTGGTGGCCGACCCGCGCGAAACGTCGCGCGGCAGGTCGTTGCGGAAATTATAGTCGATCGTATAGCTGGTGCCGGTAAAACCGGTCGGACGCACGAACCAGGCATTGGTCTGCGGCACGGTCAGCGTCGAGCTGAAATACGCCGGAAGCCGCTCATATTCGCGCTTGCTGTAAAAGCCGTCGGCGAACACCGTGAACCAGTCGGTGACCTCGAACGTCGCGGTGCCGTTGACCGAGTTGTAGCGCTGTTGCGGGAACAGATCCTGCCCGATCAGGTCGTCGCAGCGGTTGGTCGTCCCGGCGACCAGGTTGCCGACATTGGCCGCAGTCAGCTGGCCCGGCATCGCATAGGATAGGCCGCCGGCGCGCAGCGTGCCCGGGGCACAGCGCGTCACGCTATAGTCGTTGCCACCAAAGCCGCGCTGGTCGGAGCGGAAGAACGGGCGGTCGTCGCCGCTCAGGTTCGAGCGGTAGGAATGTTCATAGGCCAGCATGACCTGGCCGCGGTCCCACACTTTGCCGACAGCCACGCCGAACTGATATTCGTTGAAATCGGCGCCCCAGCCGCCGCGCGCGCTTGCCTCGACCCCGTCAAGCGTGCGGCGCGGGATCAGGTTGACGACCCCGGCGATCGCGTCGGAGCCATAGATTGCCGATGCGCCGTCCGCGACCACTTCGACCCGCTCGAGGCCCAGCGTCGGGATGACTGACGGCTCGAACGCGCGGCTGTTGTTCACCGCGCGATGGCCATCGACCAGGATCAGCGTCGCATACGGGCCGATGCCGCGCAGGTTGATCGTGTTGCCATAGGTGATGTTGCCGCTGCCACCGCTCTGGCCGCGCGAGTTTTCGCTGACGCCCAGGTCCAGCACCTGCGGGATCTGCTGGATCAGCCGGTCGGTGCTCAGTGCACCCGATGCGACGATGTCCTCGCGGTCGACCGCGATCACGGTCGAACCGACCGGGGCCGCGCCGCGCAGGCGGCTGCCGGTTACGACGATTTCGGATCCGGTTTCGCTTGCGCTTTCGGTTTCCGGTCCGGCGGTGTCCGGATCCTGGCTCGGGCTGGCCAGCGCGGCCCCCTCCGTCGCCAGCAGGATCGCCAGCGCGCTCGTCGCGCAGCGCAGATGTCGCCCAATTCCAGCCATCGCATCCTCCCATCGATTTATCGGTCGTGTTCGACTCAAATAGATATGAACACAAACAATCCGTATCGTCAACAGTAACCGGGTGGCCTCACGGGCAGATTGACGCAGCACTGAAAATCGTGCTCTCGCAACGCCATGACTGGGGAACAGGAACAGGTCGGCGCGCTGGGGCCGTTGGTCGGCTATCATCTGCGTCGCGCCTTCGGGGCGTTTGCGGCGGATTTTGCCAGCGCGATGGAAGGCACCGGCATGCGCCAGGTGCTGGTCGGGATCCTCGCGGTCGTTTCGGGCAGCCCGGGAATCAATCAGGGCGCGGTCGGCCGCGTGCTCGGGATCAAGCGCGCCAACATGGTTTCGCTGATCAACGAACTGGTCGACATGAAGCTGATCGAACGGGTCGTCGATCCCGGCGATCGCCGCGCCTTTGCGCTGACGCTGACCGACGCCGGTGCGCGCATGCTCGCCGACTGTCTCGCCCGGATCGAGGCGCATGAGCGCGCGATGCTGGCGGGCTTCAGCGATGCCGAGCGCGCAACATTGCTGGAATTGCTGGGCCGGATCGAACGGCGCGACCCGGCGGCGGGTTAATCCGCCAGGATCAGCGCGTCGAGCGCCACCACGCCTTCGCCCTTCGGATAGACCACCACCGGGTTGAGATCGATCTCGCGGATCGCCGGCGTCCCCGCCAGCACGCGGCCGAGCCCGGCGATCAGCCGCGCCACCGCATCGACATCCAGCGCGGGCGACCCGCGATAGCCGTCGAGCAACGCACCCTGTTTGAGCGCGCGCAGCTCCGCGACGATCGCATCATGGGTCAGGTCATGTGGCAGCAGCCGGACGTCGTGCAGCAATTCGGCGGTCACCCCGCCGAACCCGGCCAGGATCACCGGCCCCCATTCGGGGTCGTTGCGCGCGCCGATGATCAGCTCGACCCCGCGCTTGCCCATCGCCTCGACCTGCGCGCCGTCGAGCGCGATGGTCGCATCATAGGCGGCGACGTTACCGTACAGCCGCTCCCATGCCGCATCGAGCGCGGCATCATCGGCGATGTTCAGGATCACGCCGCCCGCATCGCTCTTGTGGCTGAGCGCGGCGGACTGCGCCTTGATCGCGACCGGATAGCCGATGCGCGCCGCAATCGCCTTGGCCGCGCCCGCGCTGGCGGCAAAGCCACCGGCGGGGAAGGGGATGCCGACCGGCGCGAGCAGCTGCTTGGCGCGATATTCGGGGATCACGCCCGACGGCAGGTCGAGTGCGACCGGCGCGGCATCCGCCGTCGCGAAATCGCGCTCCGCCAGCTGGCCCAGATGCCGCAACGCACGGAATGCGCGGTCCGGGGAGGGGAAGTAGGGCACGCCGATCGCGCGCAACTGCGCGATATATTCCGCCGGCACCTCCGCCCCGTCGTCGATGCCCGCAAAGATCACCGGCTTTTCCGGATTCAGCGCAGTCACCGCATCGATGATCGCCGGAAACTTGCGCGCGCAGGTCGCCGGGTCGGTCTGAATGATCCCGAACACCAACGCCGCGAAATTATCGTCCGCCAGCAACGGGATTAGCGTGCGGCGATACAGGTCCGGATCGACCAGCGCCTGCGCGGTCAGGTCCATTGGGTTGGACACCGGGATGAAGTCGGGGATCGATGCGCGCATCGCCTCCGCCGTCGCGCCATCCATCGCGGGCAGGGCAAGGCCAATGCGTTCGGCAAGGTCGAGCGTCAGCGCCTTGAACGCCCCGCTCTCGGTCAGCACCGCCGTCCCGCCGCGCCGCACCGGCTTGGCGCGCACCGCGAGTTCGACCACATCGCCTAGCGCTTCGAGGCTGTCGACCAGCACGACGCCGGCGCGCTCGACCTTCGCCTTCATCAACTGCCAGTCGCCCGCCATCGCGCCGGTATGCGTCGCCGCACTCTCACGCGCCGCCGACGACGTGCCGGGGTGGAGCAGGACGATATGCTTGCCCGCCGCGCGCGCCTGTTCGGCCAGCGCGAGGAACCGGGCGGGCTTGCGGAATTGCTCGACAATCATCGCGATTGCGGGGGTGGCGGGGTCGTTCAGCAGATGCGCGACATAATCCTCGACGCCCGACGCGGCTTCGTTACCGGTCGATACCGACACGGTGATCCCCAGCCCCTTGGCCATCAGCGTGGTGCCGAGCACCACCGCCATCGCGCCCGACTGGCTGACGATGCCGACTGCGGGCTTCCCCGCCAGGTCCAGCACCGGTGTCTCGACAAAGGTCAGCGGCACGCCGGCGGCATAGTTGACCATGCCAAGGCAATTCGGCCCCTCGACCACCATGCCATGTTCGGCGGCGATGCGCGCGACCTCGGCCTGCGCGGCCAGACCTTCCTCGCCCCCCTCGGCAAAGCCCGCCGAAAAGATGATCGCCGCGCCCACGCCGCGCGCCGCCAGCGCCTGCACTGCGCCCAGCACCGCCGGTCCCGGGATCGCCAGCACCGCCGCGTCGACTCCGTGCGGCAGTTCGTCGATCGACTTGAGGCACGGCCGCCCGTCGATCGTGTCGCGCTTGGGGTTGATCAGGTGGATGTCGCCCGCATAACCATGCCGCTCAAGGTTGCGCAGCACCGAGTTACCCAGCGCGCCGGGCGTGGGCGACGCGCCGACGATCACGACCGAACGCGGGGAGAGCAGGCGGGAAAGATCGGGCATTGTTCGTCCTTAAATCCTCCCCGGAACGGGGAGGGGGACCATCCGCAGGATGGTGGAGGGGGCCCGAGGCAAGGGGCGCCCGTTGCCTCGGGCCCCCTCCACCACGCCGCTTCGCGTCGCGGTCCCCCTCCCCGTTCCGGGGAGGATTTACTTGTTCAAGCCTTCACGCGGTCTTTGTCATACGCGCCCAGGCCCGGCTTGTAGCTCTTTTCGTCGATGAACTGGCGAATGCCTTCCTTGCGACCTTCATTGTCGTAGCTGTTCGCCGCTTCCTGCGCGCGGATCAGATAATCCTCGGCCTCGTCATAGGTCATCACCCCGACGCGGCGCACCGCATCCTTGGTCGCCTTGAGCGCGACTGGGTTCTTGCCCAGCAGCACCGTCGCCACCTCGGTCACGCGATCCTTGAGCGACTCCAGCGGCAGCGCTTCGTTGACCAGGCCCCATTCGGCCGCGGTCTTGCCGTCGATATTCTCGCCCATCATCGCATGGTACATCGCCTTGCGGAACGGCAGCAGCTCGGTCGCGACCTTGGTCGCACCGCCGCCGGGCAGGATGCCCCAGTTGATCTCGGACAGGCCGAACTTGGCTTCTTCAGCGGCAAAGGCGAGGTCGCATGCGAACAACGGGCCATAGCCGCCGCCAAAGCACCAGCCATTGACCATCGCGATCGTCGGCTTCTGGTACCAGCGCAGGCGCCGCCACCAGCCATAGCTTTCGCGCTGCGCCTTGCGCGTGCCCTGCAGCCCCTGCGCTTCGGTCTCGCGGAAATATTCCTTGAGGTCCATCCCCGCAGTCCACGCCGGGCCTTCGCCCGACAGCACCAGCACGCCGACATCGTCGCGGAACTCGAGCGTGTCGAGCACCTCCATCATGTCGCGGTTCAGCGTCGGGCTCATCGCGTTGCGCTTGTCGGGACGGTTGAACCGCACCCAGGCAATCCCGTTTTCGACATCATAGGCGACGACGCCGTTGGCACTCAATTCGGTCATGCTTCTTCCTTCACTCCCCTCCCTGCAAGGGAGGGGCTGGGGGTGGGTGCGCCACCGCAGAGTGGCGCTTGGTTCGGCCGGAGCAGGCTCGCTGACGCTCGCACCCACCCCCGACCCCTCCCTTGCAGGGAGGGGAGTTTGTTCAGATCGGATAATGGCCCGGCTGGGTCTCGATCGTGATCCAGCGCAGTTCGGTGAAACTGTCGATGCCCGCCTTGCCGCCAAAGCGGCCGTAACCCGACGCCTTGACCCCGCCGAACGGCATCTGCGCCTCGTCATGCACGGTCGGGCCGTTGACGTGGCAGATGCCCGACTTGATCTGCTTCGCGACGTTCAGGCCGCGCGCGGTGTCGCGGGTGAACACCGAAGCCGACAGGCCATATTCGGTGTCGTTGGCCAGCTCGATCGCATGAGCCTCGTCGCGCGCGCGGATCACGCCGACGACCGGGCCAAAGCTCTCGTCGCGGAACAGCTTCATGTCGGGCGTCACATGATCGATGACATGCGCGGGCATCAGCACGCCGTTGGCGTCGCCGCCATTCACCTGCACCGCGCCGTGCGACACCGCGTCGGCGATCAGCGCCTTGCAGTGATCGACGGTCTTCTGGTCGACTACCGCGCCCAGCGGGGTCTTGCCCTCGCGCGGGTCACCGACTGCCATCGCGCCGACCTTCGCCGCAAATTTGCGCACGAACGCGTCGGCGATGCTGTCGACGACGATGATCCGCTCGGTCGACATGCAAATCTGGCCCTGATTCATGAACGCGCCGAACGCCGCCGCCTTGACCGCCTCGTCAAGGTCGGCGTCCTCCAGCACGATCAGCGGCGCCTTGCCGCCCAGCTCGAGCAGGACGGGCTTCAGATGCTCGGCCGCGCGCTTGGCGATGATCCGGCCGACCGCGGTCGATCCGGTAAAGTTGATGCGGCGCACATGCGGGTTGTCGATCAGCGCACCGACGATCTCCGGCGCATCGGCCGGGGCGTTGGTGACGATGCTGACCGCACCCTTTGGCAGCGCCTCGTCAAACGCTTCGGCGATCAGGCTGTGGGTGCGCGGGCATTGTTCGCTCGCCTTGAGCACCACGGTATTGCCGCATGCCAGCGGCACCGCGACCGCGCGCACGCCCAGAATGATCGGTGCGTTCCACGGCGCGATGCCCAGCATCACCCCGACCGGCTCACGCAGCGCCATCGCGATGCAGCCGGGCTTGTCGGACGGGATCACTTCGCCGCCGATCTGGGTGGTCAGCGCCGCTGCCTCACGCACCATGCCGACCGCCAGCATCAGGTTGAAACGCGCCCAGCCTTCAGTCGCGCCGATTTCGCCCATCATCGCGTCGACGAACTGATCGGCCTTCGCTGCCAGCGCATCGGCGGCCTTGTTCAGCGCCGCGCGGCGGGCATTGGGGCCAAGCGCCGACCAGCCGGGAAAGGCGGCGGCGGCGGCTTCGACCGCCGCATCGGCGTCGGCGACGCTGAATGCCTTCGCCTCGGTCGCGACGGCGCCGGTAACCGGGTTCAGACGGGTAAAGGTGACGCCGGGAGCCGGCGGTGCGATGGTGGCCATGAACCTCTCCTTTATATTGTTATGCTTTATAACCTAAGCGTCGGTCGCGCAAGCGTCATCCGACACGGCGAGCGGTCTGCTCGCACGGTGCGGTCACCTGCTGTCGAGCCGCGCCGGTGCGCGGTGACCCGGCCCGCTAGACCGGCGCCTTCCATCCGCGCAGCGCCAGCAGCGCAACCGCCGCCACGATCGAACCGAGGCTCATCAGAACCGCCACGATCGGCAGCCCGTAACCAGCCGCGAACAGGAAGCCGGCAAGCGCCGGGGCCAGCGCCGATCCGCCGCGTCCGACTCCGATGACGAAGCCGGTGGCGCTGGCGCGAACCCCGGTGGGGAAGGATTGGGCGACCAGCGCATAGAGGCCGACCACGCCGGCATTGGTGGCAAAGCCCGCCGCTGCCGCGACCAGCGACAGCCCCGCCAGGTCGCTCTGCCCCTGTCCGAACAGGATGATCAACGCGGTCGACAACAGCATCGCGACGATGGTCAGCGCGAGCAGCCGGATCTTGCCGGTCAGCAGGCCCAGGATCAGCGATCCGGTGGCGCCGCCAATGCTCGCCCAGACCAGCACGCCCGCCGCCTCGGGCGGCGGGAAGCCCATGTCGACCACGATCTTCGGGATCCACTTCAGGATGAAGTAGAAGGTCATGATATGCGCCAGATAGGCGAGCGTCAGCAGGATCGTCGGGCGGATCAGGCCGGGCGAGAACAGGTCCACCAGCGGTGCCTTGCGCGTCGCTGCCGCCTCGGGCTCGGGCAATGCGTCGATCGGCGGATGGCCCATGCGGGCGAGGTTGGCGTTGATCCGCTCCAGCGCATTGGGCGCGCGCTTGTGCATCAGGAATGCGACCGATTCCGGCGCGCGCCACAGCACCAGCGGCACGAACAGGATCGAACACACCGCACCGAACACGAACACCGCGCGCCAGTCATACAGCGACAGCAACACGGCCGAGATCGACCCGCCGATGATCGTGCCGACCGGATAGCCCGCCGCCATCAGCACCACTGCCAGCGAGCGGTGCTTGGCATTCGCCGCCTCGGCCACCGCTGCATTGGTCGCTGCCAGCATCCCGCCGATGCCAAGCCCGGTCAGCACGCGCCAGATCATCAGCGTGTAGACATCGTGCGCGGTCGCTGCCCCCAGCATCCCGACGGTCATGATGGCCAGGCACGACAGGATCGTTGCGCGCCGCCCGATCCGGTCGGCAATCCCGCCCAGGAACAGCGACCCGATCGCCATCCCGACCAGCTCCATCGACAGGACAATGCCGAGCTGCGCGCGGTCGATGCCCCAATCGGAGGCAATTCCCGGGGAAGCAAAGCTGATCGACAGCACGTCGAACCCGTCGAGCGCGTTGAGCCCGACCATCGTTGCGACCACGCCCCATTGGAAGCGGGACATCGGTGCCTGATCGATTAGCGCCCGTGGATCGGTAGCCATTTCCCCTCCAGCGGCCGTGTCCGGCCATTGTTATATCTGAAAACAACCTATCGATAGATGCGTGCGAGCAATTCCTCAAGCGTTCCCAGTTCGGCCTTGCTGAAACGTGCCTTCAGCCATGTTTCATGCGCGGCGATCGCGACCTTGGCCTGCGCCAGCAACGCCTCGCCCGTCTCGGTCAGCCGGAATGCGATCCGCCGGCCATCGGTGCGCGACGGGCTGCGTGACACGAGGGCGCGCTTTTCCAGCCCGTGCACCAGCGCCATCGTCGTCGCGCGGTCCATGTCGAGCGCCTGGGCAAGGTCGGCCTGCGCCAGATCGGGGTGATCCCCGGTCAGCCACAGCACCGATACCTGTTTCTGCGTCAGCCCCAGATCGGCGAAATGCTCGACGAAATGCCGCTGCACCGCGCCGTGCGCGCGCCGCAGCCGCAGGCCAAGGTTGCGGTCGAGATCGCCGCGCCCGATCGTCACGCCTGTTCCGCCTCCATCAACTTGCGGATGATCGCCCGCGCGCGCACGCTGCCCTGATCGATCGAATAGCCGCGCAGCTTCATGTCGGGATTCGCCGCGATGCTGCGCTGCTGCGCCTCCAGCACTTCGACATCCTCGTCGAACACCTGGCCCTGCTGCGCCTTGAACCGTGCGGTAAAGCCGGCATCGTCGATGTCGAAGTTGCGCGCCATGCCCCAGAAATAGTGAGTCGTCGTTTCGGTCTCGGGTGTCATGGCATCCACCACGACGCCGCGCACCCCCGAATCGTGACTGTCGATCGTGTCCCCGGCATCGGCGGGCGACACGCCGACATCGATCAGCACCGATGACGGCGGCAGGAAGTGGCAGATCTGCCAGCGATCGACCGGCCCGGCCGAACGCAGCGCATCGCGCCAGAAGGGCGGCGGCTCGATCCCCGGCATCCAGCGGCGCACGAACACCTCTTCGCCCTTCACGATCGTTTCGATCGGCGCCTCGGTAATTTCATGCTGCCCGATCGACCCCTGATGCACCCAGGTCTCGTGGGAGAGGTCCATGAGGTTGTCGATCACCAGCCGGTAATCGCAGCTGATATGGTTATACCCGCCATCGAACGTCCATCCCGGCGCGCTGCACGGCCAGAAATCGGGGATCGTCGCCGGATCCGCCTTCGCCGCCTCGCCGATCCACACCCATACGAAGCGATGCTTCTCGACCACCGGGTACAAGGTGGCGCACACCGCCTTGGGCACCGGCTCCGACTTGATCGGCATCTCGTTGGCACAGCCATCGGGTTCGATCAGCAGCCCGTGATAGCGGCACCGGATCGAATCGCCCTCCTTGAACCCCATCGACAGCGGGAGCAGCCGGTGCGGGCACGCATCGCGCATCGCCACCACGCTGCGATCGAGCTTGCGGTACAGCATGACCGGTTCGCCACAGATGGTGCGCGCGATCGGCGTGCGGTCCACCTCCGAATCCCATGCGGCGACATACCAGCGGTTGGTGATCCAGGTCATTGCCTCGCTCCTCTTCCTGTCCTATCGATCGTTGTAGCATTTTGTATGTAACACGTACAAATATCGCAAGGAGAATCAGGATGCCTACACCCCCGTTCCGCGCCGATCATGTCGGCAGCTTCCTCCGTCCCAAGGCGCTGATCGACGCGCGCGCCGCGTTCAAGGCCGGCGACATCGACGCCGCCGCCCTGCGCGCGGTCGAGGATGAGGCGATTCGCGGCGTGGTGAAGTTCCAGGAGGATCTGGGGCTTCAGGGGATCACCGACGGCGAATTCCGCCGCACCTATTTCCACACCGATTTCCTGCTCCAGCTCGACGGCGTGGAAGAGGCCGGCGGCACCCAGGTCAAGTTCCACCAGCATGGCGGCAAGGAGCTGGAATATGCCCCGCCGGTCATGAAGATCACCGGCAAGATCGGCCATGCCCGCGACATCCAGCGCGCCGATTACGAATTCCTCGCCAGCTGCACGTCGCGCACGCCCAAGGTGACGATCCCGTCGCCGACGATGCTGCACTTCCGCGGCGGCCGTGAAGCGATCGACAGCGCCGCCTATCCCGATCTCGAGGATTTCTACGCCGACCTCGCCGCCGCCTATCGCGCCGAGATCGCCAGCCTCGCCGATGCCGGCTGCCGCTACCTCCAGCTCGACGACACCAACCTCGCTTACCTGTGCGACGAAACGCAGCGCGAGAATGCGAGGCTGCGCGGCATGGACCCCGACGCGTTGCCGCGCCTCTATGCGCAGATCATCAACGACTCGATCCGCGACAAGCCCGACGACATGGTCGTCTGCGTCCATCTGTGCCGCGGCAATTTCCGCTCGAGCTGGGCGGCCGAGGGCGGTTACGAACCCGTCGCCGAAGTGCTGTTCAACGAGTTGAAGATCGACGGTTATTTCCTCGAATATGACGATCCCCGCTCGGGCGATTTCGCGCCACTTCGCCATCTGCCCAAGGGCAAGACCGTCGTGCTCGGCCTCGTCACGACCAAGCTCGGCGAGCTGGAATCCAAAGACGACGTCAAGCGCCGCATCGACGAAGCCGCGCAATTCGCCCCGCTCGACCAGCTCGCGCTGTCGCCGCAATGCGGCTTCTCCTCCACCGTCCATGGCAACGACATCGAGGTCGAGCAGCAGGCGGCAAAGATGCGCCTGGTGATCGACGTGGCGAAGGACGTCTGGGGGTAAGCCCACAACCGTCACCCCCGCGAAAGCGGGGGCCCATCTCCTGCAAGATCAGCAACCGAACCGGTGCTGTTTGTGGATAGTCCGGGAGACGGGCCCCCGCCTATGCGGGGGTAACGGCTACGGTTTACTGACCGCCTGATTGCTCAAGCCCCGCAACCCCAGCGCCACCACCACCAGCACCCCGATCAACCCCAACTCGACCGCAGGCGATGGCGCCAGCCGCACCGCGAGCGTCGAGATCAGCGCCGCCCCGCCCATCTGCATCGTCCCGAACAATCCGGTTGCCGCGCTCGCCCGTTCGCGCTGCTGCTCGATCGCTTCGGCCAGCAGCGCCGGCCCGGTCAGTCCAGCGCCGAACGCGATCAGGCTCATCGCGACGAACAGCCCGACCAGTCCCGCACCGCTCGCGGCGACAATCAGGATCGCCACCGCGCCACCACCCAGTGCGACCGATCCCGCGGGTTTCAGCGCGTGCGGCCAGCGGCGCAGCACCACCGGCACGCACAACGTCCCCCCGATGATCGCGCTCGCCACGGCCGAATAGAACAGCCCAGCCTGTGCCGGGGTAGCGCCTGCCGCGTCGAGCACGAATGGCGACGCCGCCAGAAAGGTGAAGAAGCCGCCGCTGATCAGCGCATTGGACAGCGCGAGCGGCAAATAGCCACGCTGGCGCAGCACCTGCCAATAGGTCGTTGCGATGCGGCGCAGGTGCACCGGGGCACGGTCGCCCGGCCGCGTCTCGGGCAGCATTCGCACCGCCAGCGCCGCCGCGATCAGCGTCAGCCCGGCCAGAATCCAGAACAGCGCGCGCCACCCGCCGATGCTGGTCACCGCACCGCCCAGCGCGGGTGCAAGGGCAGGGGAGGTCAGCGTCACGCTGGTCAGGATCGCCAGCGGCGCTGCCGCCTTGCCCACAGGCGCGGTGTCGGTCGCCATTGCGCGTCCCGCGATCAGTGACGATGACGCGCCGATTGCCTGGATGGCGCGGCCGACCAGCATCGTCGCCAGATCACCGGCCAGCGCACAGATCAGCGTGCCGATCAGGAAAAGCGTCATTCCGCCAATCAGCACCGGCCTGCGCCCATGACGGTCGGCAACCGGCGCCCAGCCCAGCTGCCCCAGCGCCAGTCCGATCAGGTACAGCGAGATGACCAGCTGTCCGCCCGCCGGCGTCGCGCCAATCCCGTCGGCCAATTGCGGCAGGGCAGGGACGATGATCTGGATCGCCAGCGACCCAAGCGCGATGACCCCGCCCAGCAGGATCAACCGTCCCCGACCCGGCTCGGCACCCGCGATGGTCAGGCTTCCTCGGGCCAGTAGAGCCGCATCGGATTGGCAACGAGCAGCTTGTGCTGCAATGCCGCGGTCGGCGCGATCGCCGGGATCACATCGACCAGCGCGCCGTCATCGGGCAGCACGCGTTCCATGTTCGGGTGCGGCCAGTCGGTGCCCCACAACACCCGATCGGGATAGGCCTCGACCAGCGGCCGCACCGCCTTCACGAAATCGGCATAGGGCGGACCCGCCGGATCGAGCCGGTCGGGACAGGTGACCTTGGTCCAGATGTCATCGCGACTGTCGAGCAATGCCCGGAACGCGGTCATGTCAGCGCCGTCCGGTCCTTGCCGCACATCGGGTCGCCCCATATGGTCGATCACGATCGGCACGGGGATCGCGGCAAGGAACGGCTTCATTTCCTCGAGAATATCCGCCTCGAAATAGACCACGACGTGCCAGTTCAGCCGCGCAATCCGCCGCGCCACATCGAGGAACTTGTCCTTGGGCGCATCGTCCACCAGCCGCTTCAGGAAGTTGAACCGCACCCCGCGAATGCCGCCGGCATGCAGGGCATCCAGCTCGGCATCGCTGATCGCCGGATCGACCACCGCGACCCCGCGACACGTCCCTCCCGACACCGCGATGCCTTTCAGCGTCGCGGCATTGTCGGTCCCGTGACAGCTCGCCTGCACGATGACGTTGCGCGCAAAGCCAAGCTGCGCGCGCAGCGCGAACAGCGCCTCCGACCCGGCATCCTGCGGCAGATATTTGGCTTTGGGGCTGAACGGGAATTGCGCCTGCGGGCCGAACACATGGCAATGCGCATCGACTGCCCCCGGCGGCGGGGTGTAGCGCGGCTTCGATGGCGTCAGCGTCCAGCTGCGGATACGCCCATCGGCGTCGGTGGTGCTCATGCGAAGACTTCCCCGTCCATCAACTTCCGCGCGGTCCGCAGCATCCCGGCCTCGACCGGCGCGCCCGCCTCATCCAGCGTCACGACGCATTCGGTCACCCCGGTCGGATGCTCGACCCCCAATGTCAGCGACCGCCCCTCCGGCACCACCGCCAGGGCGGCCGCCGGCGATCCCTCGATCAGACACGCCGTCGCCACGCTCACCGCTCCCAGCACGCCGATCGACGCATGCACCCGGTGCGGGATCAGCGACCGCACGGCAATCGCGCCGCCATCGCGCGGCGCCGCGACCAGCATCATCTTGGGCACCGACTTGTCGCTCACATCGCCCAGATTCATCAGCGGCCCGGCCTGCAACCGGATCGCCTCGACCTTCGCCTTCATCGCAGCATCGGCGTCGAGCGTGTCGCGGTCCTCATACCCGGTGATGCCGACATCGGCGGCCGCGATCACGACGCATGGCATGCCATTGTCGATCAGCGTCACGGCTACGCCGTCAATCTCGTCGACGCCATTGCCGGTCGGCAGCAGCGCGCCGCAGCTCGACCCCGCAGTGTCCCGAAAGGCAAGGGGGATCGGCGCCGCCGTCCCCGGCACGCCGCTGATGCTGGCATCGCCATCGTACCGCACCCCACCGCTCGGCGTCTGCACCGTCGCTACCGCGACCTGCCCGGTATTTTCCATGAAGATCGCGACGCGCGTCGCGCCATCCTGCGCCGCGACCAGCCCGCGCTCGATCGCGAACGGCCCGATCCCGGCCAGGATATTTCCGCAATTCTGCGCATCGGTGACGATCGCCTGATCGACGAATACCTGCAGGAACAGATAATCGACGTCGACCTCGTCGCGCTCGGACTTGCGCACCACCGCGACCTTGCTCGTCAGCGGATCGGCGCCACCCATGCCATCGATCTGCCGCGGATCGGGAGACCCCATCACCCGCAGCAGAAAGGCATCGCGCGCGGCGGTGTCGCTGGGCAGATCATCGGCAAGGAAATACCCGCCCTTCGACGTTCCGCCCCGCATCCACATGCAAGGAACGCCGCTCATTAAATCCTCCCCGGAACGGGGAGGGGGACCATGCGCAGCATGGTGGAGGGGGCCCGAGGCAAAGGAACCCAGTGACGCAGGGCCCCCTCCGTCAGCGCTTCGCGCTGCCACCTCCCCGTGCCGGGGAGGATTGTAGCGCTACTCATACTTCAACCCCATCTCGGCCAAGCGCGGCCGCATGTCATAAATGTCGAGCCCGAGCTCACCCGCTGCCAGCCGCACCCGCTTGGCTTCCTCGGCCGCCTCCCGCTTGCGCGCCGCCTCCAGCACCGCCGCAGCATCGCCGTGCTTGACCACGCACACGCCATCGTCATCGGCAACGATCACATCGCCCGGCTCGATCGCTGCGCCCGCGCACACGATCGGGACATTGACCGACCCCAGCGTATTCTTGACCGTTCCCTGCGCGAACACCGCCTTGGACCACACCGGAAAGCCCATCTGCGTCAGGTCACGCACGTCGCGCACGCCTGCATCGATCACCAGTCCCCGGCATCCGCGTGCCATCGCACTGGTCGCTAGCAGATCGCCGAAATAGCCATCGACGCACGGGCTGGTGGGGGCGAGGACAAGGATGTCGCCCGCCTTCAACTGCTCGATCGCGACATGTACCATCCAGTTGTCGCCCGGCGGCGAAGAGATGGTGACGGCATTCCCCGCGATCCGCGCGCCGGAGTAGATCGGACGCATGTAATGCGCGAGCAGCCCGATGCGCCCCTGCGCTTCGTGCACCGTCGCGACGCCGGCCTGGGCAAGGCCATCGACGATGTCCATCGGGGTACGCTCGATATTCTGGACGACGCGTGCACTCATTGTCTTCTCCGGTGCGCAATTGTCGAACCCGGTTTCGGGCCGATGCAGCGTTGTTGCGCGATATGTTCCTCTTCGTGGACATCTCGCGGGCGGCGGCGACTTGTTCGCCTTCCATGGCTGCCCATCTCCAACACGCCATAATATGAATTCCGTTTATGTAATAAGATTTTCGGATATGTTGGCCGCATGATCCGTCCGTTCGAACTCAATCTCCGCCATCTGCGCGCGCTTGGGCAGGTGATCGCGCAGGGCAGCCTCAATCGCGCGGCGGAGGCGGCGGGGCTGTCACAGCCGGCGCTGACGCAGGGGCTGGCCAAGCTGGAGAAGCAGCTCGGCGTGACCCTGTTCGACCGGCATTCGGACGGGGTGACGCCAAGCCCCGCCGGGGCCGCGCTGGCCGAGCGGGTGGAGCGTGCCTTCGACCAGCTTGCCGCCGCGACCCGGCGCTCGGCGCGGGGCGGAACGCGCGGCTTTGCCCGGCCAGAATTGCTGATGACCGCGACCCAGCTCGATGCCTTTCTGCACTTTGCCGATGCGCAGGGCTTTGCCGGCGCGGCGGCGGCGAGCGGCATGTCGCAGCCGGCGGTGCATCGGTCGGTGCGCGAGCTTGAGCAGGTCTGTGCAACGCCATTGGCCGAGCGGCGCGGGCGCGGGATGGCGCTGACGCCCGCAGGCCGCACGCTTGCGCGCGGGGTGCGCCTTGCCGCGAGCGAGATTGCCGCCGGGATTGCCGAGGCGCGCGGTGACGAAGGCGAGGGTGGCCGCATCGCGATCGGCGCGATGCCGCTCAGCCGCGCGCTGCTGTTGCCCCACAGCCTTGCGCAATTCCTGCGCGAAGCGCCGCGCACCGTGGTCGATGTGGTCGAGGGATCGTGGCGCGAACTGGTCGATCCGCTGCTCGACGGCATCATCGACATCATGGTCGGCGCACTCCGCGATGACTGCCCGCCGGGGGTCGAACAGGTGCCGTTGTTCACCGATCGGCTCGCGATTTTCGGGCGGCGCGGGCATCCGCTGGCGCAGGGGGCGGTCGATCTCGACACGCTCGCCGCGCAATCCTGGGTGGTCGGTCCGGTCGGCACCCCGCTGCGCGCGCATTGGGAGGCGCTGTTCGCCGGGCGCACGCTCCCGCAAGTTCCGATCGAATGCGGGTCGGTGATGGTGATCCGCGGACTGCTGGTGCAGAGCGACCTGCTGACGCTGCTCTCGCCCGATCAGGTGGCGCTCGAGGTCGGAGCGGGGATGCTCGAGCGGATCGGTCCGCAACTCCCTGGCGCGGTGCGCACCATCGGCATCAGCACCCGCGCCGGCTGGCGCCCCACCCGCGCTCAGGCGCGCATGATCGCGTTGCTCCACCGCGCATCGGATGAAACCAGACTTCACAAAAACGGATAGCCCCCGACGCAATCCGATTAGAACATGTCGCCGAACATCGCTTCATACGCCCCATGATCGACGCGACATCTCTGCTCGGATTTGGCGAAGCCGGCCAGGCCTTCGCCCAACCCGGCGTCGCGTCGTTCGACATCGCCACCGAGAATGGCGAAACACGTCCACGCAAGATCGCCGATTTCGAGCGGGCCAATGTGCGCTGGTCCGCCACTCCCGCCGGCGCACTGGCGCATGCCGATCTGGTGCTGTGCCTCGTCACTGCGGATCAAGCACTCGCCGCCGCGCAGCGCTGCGCGCCGCTGCTGAAATCCGGTGCCTTGTGGCTCGATATGAACAGCGTTGCGCCCGGTACGAAGCGGGCGGCGGCGCAGGCGATCGAGGCTGCGGGCGGGCGCTATGTCGATGTCGCGGTGATGGCGCCGGTGCTGCCCGCGCGGCTGGGCGTGCCGCTGCTCGTCGCGGGGCCGTACGCTGACGCCGCTGCGGAAGCATCGCGCGCTTATGGCTTTACCAAGGTTTCGATCGCTGGGCCGAAGGTTGGCGATGCGTCCGCGATCAAGATGATCCGGTCGGTGATGATCAAGGGGCTGGAGGCGCTGACCGCCGAATGCGTGCTGGCCGCAGAGCGCGCCGGGGTGCGCGACGCGGTGCTCGCCTCGCTCGACGCAAGCTGGAAGGAACAGTCCTGGGCCACGCGCGCGGACTATAATCTCGACCGCATGCTCGCGCATGGCACCCGCCGTGCCGCCGAGATGGAGGAGGTCGCCAAGACGCTCACTGATCTTGGTGTTGATCCGGCGATGACGCGCGGCACGATCCAGCGCCAGCGTGAGATGGGTGCGCTCAATATGACGCCGCCCGGCGGATTGACGGCGAAACTCGCCGCGATCGAAACGAGGGAAGAGGACCTGCCAGCGTGATCATTGACTGCCACGGCCACTACACCGTCCTGCCCAAGGCGCATGACGCCTGGCGCGAGGAACAGAAAGCGGCGTTCAAGGCGGGGACGCCGTGCCCGCCCTATCCCGAAATCAGCGACGACGAGATCCGCGAGACGATCGAGGCGAACCAGCTGCGCCTGATCAAGGAACGCGGCGCGGACCTGACGATCTTTTCCCCCCGCGCATCGGCGATGGCGCCGCATGTCGGGGATGAGGCGGTCGCGATCGAATGGGCACGGCGCTGCAACGACCTGATCGCGCGCGTCGTCGGGCTGTTCCCCGAGACGTTCGTCGGCGTGTGCATGCTGCCCCAGTCGCCCAAGGCCGACATGCGCGCGAGCATCGCCGAGCTGGAGCGCTGCGTGACCGAGCTTGGCTTCATCGGGTGCAACCTCAACCCCGATCCGGGCGGCGGGCATTTCACCCATCCGCCGCTGACCGACCGCTATTGGTATCCGTTCTACGAGAAGATGGTCGAGCTGGACGTCCCGGCGATGATCCACGTGTCGGGCAGCTGCAACCCGGCGATGCACGCGACCGGCGGCTATTATATCGCCGCCGACACGATCGCCTTCATGCAGTTGCTGGAGGGCGATCTGTTCGCCGATTTCCCGACTTTGCGCTTCATCATCCCGCATGGCGGCGGCGCGGTACCGTACCATTGGGGGCGCTATCGCGGCCTGGCCGACATGCTGAAGAAGCCGGCGCTCGACACGCATTTGATGAACAACATCTTCTTCGACACCTGCGTCTATCACCAGCCGGGTATCGACCTGCTGGCGGATGTGATCGAGAACAAGAACATCCTGTTCGGGTCGGAAATGGTCGGCGCGGTGCGCGGGATCGATCCGACCACCGGGCATTATTTCGACGATACCAAGCGCTACATCGATGCGCTCGACATCAGCGATGCGGAGCGTGCCGCGATCTTCTCCGGCAATGCCCGCCGTGTCTTCCCCCGCCTCGACGCCAAATTGAAGGAGCGCGGCCTGTGAGCAACCACACCGACATCCACGCCTATCTCGCCGAATTCGACGACATCCCCGGCACCCGCGTGTTCACGGCGAAGCGTGCGCGCGCGGGTTATCATATGAACCAGTTCGCGATGAGCCTGATGAAGGCGGAGAACCGCGAACGCTTCAAGGCGAACGAGCGCGCCTATCTCGACGAGTGGCCGCTCTCCGAAGAGATGAAGCAGGCGCTGCTCGCCCGCGATTACAACACGTGCCTCGATCTGGGCGGTAATGTCTATTTCCTGGCCAAGCTGTTCTCGACCGACGGCATCCCCTTTGCGGAAGCGGTCAGCACGATGACCGACATGAGCTTTCCCGAATATCGCGAGATGATGATGCGCGGCGGGCGTTCGCCCGAGGGCGTCCGCTCGATCAAAGAAGGACGTTGAGCATGGCACGGATTACCGCAGGCGTTGCATCGAGCCATGTGCCGCTGCTCGGCGTTGCCGTCGATCAGGGCAAGGATCGCGACGATTATTTCGGGCCGATCTTCGCCGGCTATGACTGGACGCGCGAATGGGAGAAGGCCGAAAAGCCGGACGTCGTGATTCTGGTCTACAATGATCACGCGTCGGCGTTCGACATGAAGATCATCCCGACCTTCGCGATCGGGTGCGGCGAGCGCTACAAACCGGCCGACGAAGGCTGGGGGCCGCGCAAGGTTCCGGACGTGGAGGGGCATCCCGACCTGGCCTGGCACATCGCGCAGAGCCTGATCCTCGACGAATTCGACATGACCGTCATCAACGAGATGGAGGTCGATCATGGCCTGACCGTGCCGCTGAGCATGATGTTCGGCACCCCCGATGCCTGGCCGTGCAAGGTCATTCCGCTCGCAGTCAACGTCGTCACCTATCCGCCGCCCTCGGGCAATCGCTGCTGGGCATTGGGCGAGGCGATTGCGCGGGCGGTGGCGAGCTTCCCCGAGGACCTGAACGTGCAGGTGTGGGGCACCGGCGGCATGAGCCACCAGCTGCAGGGGCCGCGCGCGGGCCTGATCAATCGCGCGTGGGACAATATGTTCCTCGACGGGCTGATCGGCGAAAGCGATCACCTGCGCCGCATCCCGCACATCGAATATCTGCGCGAAACCGGGTCCGAGGGGATCGAGATGGTCATGTGGCTGATCATGCGCGGCGCGCTGGGCAAGCGCACCGCTGCGCTGCACCGTCATTATCACATTCCCTGTTCGAACACCGCGATCGGTCACCTCGTCCTGAGGCCCGATAATGGCGAGGGGCTGGATATGGCTGGGAGTGGGTTCGCGCAGGCGGCGGAGTGAACTGTTTCTAGCCCCTCCCCTTCAGGGGAGGGGCTTAAGAAGGAGAATAGCATGAAAATCGCACTCGCAGGCGCCGGGGCTTTCGGCGAAAAGCATCTCGACGGGCTTCAGAAGATCGACGGGGTCGAGGTGATCTCGGTCGTGGGTCGCCGGATCGAACCGACCCAGGCGGTCGCTGACAAATACGGCATTGCGCACGCCACCACCGACCTCGCCGAGGCGCTGGAGCAGCCGGGTCTCGACGCGGTGATCCTGTGCACCCCGACCCAGATGCACGCGGCGCAGGCGATCCAGTGCATGGATGCGGGCAAGCATGTGCAGGTCGAAATCCCGCTGTGCGACAGCCTGGCCGATGGTGAGGCAGTGCTGGCCAAGGCGCAGGAAACCGGGCTGACCGCGATGGTCGGGCATACGCGGCGCTTCAATCCGAGCCACCAGTTTCTGCACCGCAAGATCGCGGCGGGTGAGCTGAACGTCCAGCAGATGGACGTGCAGACCTATTTCTTCCGCCGCCAGAACATGAACGCGAAGGGCGAGGCGCGCAGCTGGACCGATCATTTGCTGTGGCATCATGCCGCACACACGGTGGACCTGTTCGCCTATCAGGCCGGGCCGATTGTCGCCGCCAACGCGATCGAGGGGCCGCACCATCCCGAACTCGGCATCGCGATGGACATGTCGATCCAGCTCAAGGCGGAAAGCGGTGCGATCTGTACGCTGAGCCTGTCGTTCAACAATGACGGGCCGCTCGGCACCTTCTTCCGCTACATCTGCGACAACGGCACCTGGATCGCGCGCTACGACGATCTGGTGACCGGGCGCGAGGAGCCGGTCGACCTGTCCGGCGTCGCGGTGTCGAACAACGGCATCGAGCTGCAGGACCGCGAATTCATCGCCGCGATCCGCGAGGGCCGTGAGCCCAATGCCAGTGTCGCGCAGGTGCTGCCCTGCTACCGCGTGCTGCACCAGCTGGAGCAGCAGCTCAAGGCGGCAGGCTGAACGTCAATTAAATCATCCGTTCGCCCTGAGCTTGTCGAAGGGCGGTTCTTCTGGTCGCGATGCCGAAAGAAGAACGGGGCTTCGACAAGCTCAGCCTGAGCGGGGTTGGGGAACCGAGTTATGAAGACCCAGGTTGCGATCATCGGGGCAGGGCCGTCCGGCCTGCTGCTCGGCCACCTCTTGCGCCAGGCGGGGGTGGACTGCGTCGTCGTCGAGCGGGCGTCGCCCGACTATGTGCTCGGCCGGATCCGGGCGGGGGTGCTGGAGACGGTGACCACGGATCTGATGGCCCGGCTCGGCCTCGATGCGCGGATGAAGCGGGAGGGGCTGGTCGAGGCTGGGTTCAACCTCGCCACCGATGACCGGTTGATCCGCATCGATATCGCCGCACTCACCGGGCGCAACGTGATGGTCTATGGCCAGACCGAGCTGACCCGCGACCTCATGGATGCCGCTCCCGAGCGCGGACTTGAGGTGATCTACGACGCGGACGACGTCGCGCTGCACGAGATCGAGGGCGATACACCGTTCGTCGCCTATGCGAAGGACGGCGAGACGCACCGGATCGACTGCGCCTATATCGCCGGGTGCGATGGCTTTCACGGCCCGTCGCGCAAGGCGATTCCGGCGAGCGCGGTGCGGGAGTTCGAGCGGGTCTATCCGTTCGGCTGGCTCGGGATTCTGGCGGATGTGCCGCCGTGCCATGACGAGCTGATCTACGCCAATGGACAGCGCGGCTTTGCACTCGCCTCCATGCGATCGAAGACGCGCAGCCGCTATTACATCCAGGTGCCGCTGACCGACCGCGTCGAGGACTGGAGCGAGGATCGCTTGTGGGACGAGCTCGCCGCACGGTTCGATCCGATCAGTGAGCATAAGGTCACGCGCGGCCCGGCGCTGGAAATGTCGATCGCGCCGCTGCGGTCCTATGTGTTCGAGACGATGCGGCATGGCCGGCTGTTCCTCGCCGGGGACAGCGCGCATATCGTGCCGCCGACCGGGGCGAAGGGGCTGAACCTGGCCGCGTCCGACGTCGCCTATCTCTGCGACGCGCTGGTGGGCGCGGTGAAGCAGGGGGATGCGGCGGGGCTGGACGGCTACCAGGCGCGCGCGCTCGCGCGGATCTGGAAGGCGGAGCGGTTCAGCTGGTATCTGACCAAGCTGATGCACCGCTTCCCGGAAGACGGCGCGTTCGAGCACCGGATGCAGGAGGCCGAGCTGGACTATGTCGCCAGCTCGACCGCGATGCAGACCGCGATTGCGGAAAACTACGTCGGGCTGCCGCTCTAGCCGGTTGGCTGGCCCTTCCCGAAGCGATCGTCTAGCATCGCTGGCGGGAGGGGGCAGATGACCGCAGCGCATCGCCGCACTGGGCTTGGGGCAGGGCGAAGGTGAGCGTGATCGCTGCCGCCGCGCTGTCGCTCGCGCTCGTCCTGTTCCTGTTCGCCATTGCCGCGCTGGTCGAACGGCGGGGGACGGGGACCGGCGGCAACCCGCGCTGGCGGCACGGTGCTTACACCCTCGCGCTGGGCGTTTATTGCACGAGCTGGACCTTTTACGGCGCGGTTGGCAGCGCGGTCCGCGACGGGTGGAGCTATCTGCCCATCTATCTCGGTCCGATCCTGCTGCTCTTGCTTGCCCCGCGGTTCCTGCGCCGGATCGCGCGGGCTGTCGCGGAGGAACGCGCGACGAGCGTGTCGGATTTCATCGCCGCGCGCTTTGGCCATGACATTGTGGTGGCGCGTCTGGTCACGGTGATCGCGCTGCTCGGCTCAATCCCCTATCTGGCGCTGCAGTTCCGCTCGATCGGCACGGCGATCTCGGCGGTGTCGGGCAGCGATGTGACGGTTCCGGCGATGGTGGTCGCCGCAGCGTTGCTGGCGCTGTTCGCGATCGCATTCGGCGCGCGCCGCTTCGAGCTGGCGGGGCGCAGCGAAGGCCTCGTCTACGCCATCGGCATCGATTCCGCACTGAAGCTGATTGCCCTGCTCGCGGTTGCTGTCGGCGCCATGGCGCTGCTCGCGGACATGCGCGGTCCGGCCCTGTCGGACGGGGCCGCCCGGCTTGGCGCCAATTTCGGGCTTGGCGCGCTGTCGATCGATGTCGGCGTGATCCTGTTGCTGGCGACCGCAGCGATCATTGCGCTGCCCCGGCAATTCTACATGGCGCTGGTCGAAGCGCGCGGCGAGAGCGATCTGGCCGACGCGCGCTGGGGGCTCGCGGGCTATCTTGCGGCGATGGCCGTGCTCGTCCTGCCGATCGCGCTGGCCGGGACCGTCCTGCTTGGGCCGGATACGCCGCCCGACCTCTACGTCCTTTCCGTTCCGGCAAGTGCTGAGACCATGCTGCTGGTCGGGTTTGCGCTGCTTGGCGGGATCAGCGCGGCGGCGTCGATGGCGATCGTCGAATCGCTGGCGCTGGCGACGATGGTGTCGAACGATCTGGTGTTCCCGACGCTGATGCGGCGGGCGGGCGACGCGCCATCCGGAGCGATCGGCCGCCGGACATTGTGGGTGCGCCGGATCGCGATCGTCGTCATCATGCTGCTGGGGCTCGCATGGGGGCTGTTGATCTCGGGCCGCGAGTCGCTCGCGTCGATCGGCCTGGTCGCCTTTGCGGCCATGGCGCAGTTCACCCCGCACCTGATCCTGGGCACGCGGGCGGGCGGGCGCGACCCGCTTGCGGCGCGGGTCAGCCTGAGCGTCGGACTCGTCTTCTGGGTCTATACCCTTGCCTTGCCGCCGGTGCTGCCGGGCGAATGGATGGCGATGTTGGCGGGGAGCTGGTTCGATCCGCTCCGCCTGCTCGGCATCGGGAGCGCGTCGCCGCTCGTGCACGGCGTGTTCTGGAGTATCGGCGCCAATCTGCTCGCCTATGCGCTGGTGGCGGCGCGTGGGGTGCAGCGCCCGGCGCTGCCCCGTTTTCCGCGTGCGGCCCGGCCGGTGGGTTCGGTGCGCGAGCTGGTCGAACTGACCGGGGGCTTCGTGGGGCGGGAACAGGCCGAACAGGCGTTTGCGGGCGTTCCGGGGGACGCCGCGGTCGACCGCGCCGCCGCCGCCCGCGCGCGCGAGCAGATCGCGCAGGTCGTCGGCGCATCGTCGGCGCGGGCCGTGGTCGCATCGGCGCTGGCGGGCGGTGCGCTGGAGCTTTCGACGGTCGCGCGACTGCTCGATGAAGGCGGCCAAAGCCTACGCTTTTCACGCGGGCTGCTCGCCGCAACCTTCGAAAATATCGATGCCGGGATCAGCGTGGTCGATGCGCAGATGAACCTGGTTGCGTGGAACAGCCGCTATCTGGAGCTGTTCGGCTATCCGCCCGGCATGGTTCGGGCCGGAATGCCGGTTGCCGAGCTGATCCGCTACAATGCGGGGCGCGGCGATTTCGGTCCGGGCGCGATCGATTATCATGTGGCAAAGCGGCTGGAACATATGCGTCGCGGCCAGGTCCACAGCTTTGAGCGCCGGCGCCGCGATGGGCGGGTGATCAAGACCGTCGGCGGCCCGATGCCTGGCGGGGGCTATGTCATGTCATTCACCGACATGACCGAGGAAGCGCGGGTGCGGGAAGAGCTGCGCGAGACGCTGGACGCGCTGGAGGACCGGGTCGAGGCGCGCACCCGCGAATTGCGCGAAGCGAACCGCCAACTGGCGCGCGCCGATCGGGACAAGACCCGCTTTCTGGCCGGGGCAAGCCATGATCTGTTGCAACCGCTCCACGCCGCGCGCCTGTTTACCGCAGCGCTGGCGCGCGAGGCGGGGCCGGCCCGTCCGGAACTGGTCGAGCGCATCGAAAGTGCAATCGTCGCGGCTGAGGATCTGCTTCGCGCGCTGCTCGACATCAGCCGGTTCGATGCTGGAGGGGTCACGCCGCAGCCGGGGCGGGTCGAGCTCGGCCCGTTCCTGCGGGACCTTATCGAAACAAGCCGGCCCATCGCCGAGGCAAAAGGCCTGGTCGTGCGGGCCGGGCCGTTGCCGGGAACCGTCGAGAGCGACGCCGGGCTGTTGCGGTCGGTGATCCAGAATTTCCTGACCAATGCGATCCGCTACACGCCCAGCGGCGGCGTTCTGGTCGGCACGCGCCGGCGCGGCGATCTGTGGCGGATCGACGTCGTTGATACCGGCGTCGGCATCGACGCGGATCAGGTGGAAACGATCTTCGACGAGTTCACCCGCCTGAACGCGGTCGAGGCTGAAGGCGCGGGCCTTGGCCTTGCGCTGGTCCGCCGGATCGTGCGGCTGATCGGCGGACGGGTCGAGGTGCGCTCTCGTCCCGGTCGCGGAAGCCGGTTCAGCCTCTATCTGCCGGCTTCGGGCAGCGGCGCGGCGGCAATGCGGCCTGGGATTGCGCGCGCGGAGCTGCGCGGGCAGTCGCTGCGCGTGCTCGCGATCGACAATGACGAGCGGATCGTGGCCGCCACAGTCGCGCTGCTGCGAAGCCTGGGTCACCGCGCGACGGGCGCGCGCTCCGGTGCGGCGGCGATGGCGCTGCCCGGGCCGTTCGACGCGGCACTTGTCGATGTCCAGCTCGACGATGGGGAAAACGGGTTCGACGTCGTCGCCCGGCTGCGCGACCGCCAGCCGGATATGCCGATCCTGCTGGTGACCGCCGAAACCGGCGTCACGCTGCGCGCGCGCGCCCAGGCTGTCGGGGTCGGGGTGCTCGCCAAGCCGGCGACTGCCGAAGCGATCGAGGCGTTTCTAGCGGCGGCGTCAGTGGCGCAGGTCGAGCCCGAGTGAGCGCGCGACCAACGCCGCCTGGGTGCGGTTGCGCACGTCCAGTTTTCGCATGATCGCGGTCATGTGCGACTTCACGGTCGCCTCGCTGATGCCAAGCTGGTGCGCGATCTGCTTGTTCAACTGCCCGTCGAGCACGGCAAGCAGAACCTTGAGCTGGGTCGGAGTCAGCCCGGCGACCGCGTGGCGGATCGCGTCGACATCGCCCGGCATCGCCGACGCGGGCGCTGGCGGCGCGATGCCGCGCAGCGCCCGCCCGATCGCATCCTCGATCGCGTCGAGGCCGCTGCCCTTGTGCAGGAACCCCACAGCGCCAAAGGCGCGTGCTTCTTCGGCCGCGACGCCGGCGTCGGCGCTGGACACGACCAGGATCGGTACGTCCGGGCATTCGGCATGCAACAGGGCGATCCCCGAATAGCCGACCGCGCCCGGCATGTTGAGGTCGAGCAGGATCAGGGCCAGCGGGGTGGCCTGATCCCCCGCAGCGGCCGCCGCGGCCGGAAGCGTTCCGGCCTCGACGATCGCGGCGCCGGGCGCGACCCTTTCCACCGCCATGCGCAATGCCTGGCGGAACAGCGGATGATCGTCCGCAATCAGGATCGCCCCGCCGCTCACCCGGCAACCAGATGCGGCCGGTTGGCGAGCAGGTGATCGACGACCGCAGGATCCGCGAGCGTCGACGTGTCGCCCAGATTGCCCACATCATTCTCGCCGATCTTGCGCAGGATACGACGCATGATCTTGCCCGAACGCGTCTTGGGCAGGGCCGGGGCAAACTGGATCACGTCCGGGGTCGCGATCGGACCGATTTCGTGCCGGACCCACTGGACCAGCTCGCGACGCAGCGCATCGTCGGGTTCCACTTCGACATTGGTGGTGACAAAGGCGTAGATGCCCTGGCCCTTGATGTCGTGCGGCATGCCGACGACGGCGGCCTCGGCAACCTTGTGATGCGCGACCAGAGCGCTTTCGATCTCCGCCGTGCCCATGCGGTGTCCCGACACGTTGATCACGTCGTCGATCCGTCCGGTGATCCAGTAATAGCCATCTTCATCGCGTCGACAGCCATCGCCGGTGAAATAGCGGCCGGGGAAGGTGGTGAAATAGGTCTGGAAGAAGCGTTCGTGATCGCCCCAGACGGTGCGCATCTGGCCGGGCCAGCTGTCGTTGATCACCAGGCACCCGTCGCCCGCGCCGGTAATCTCGCGCCCGTCATTGTCGAGCAGCGCCGGCTGGACCCCGAAGAACGGCTTGGACGCCGATCCCGGCTTCAGCGCGGTTGCGCCCGGCAGCGGCGTGATCATCGCGCCGCCGGTTTCGGTCTGCCACCAGGTGTCGACGATCGGGCAGCGTCCTTCACCGACGACGCGGTGATACCATTCCCATGCCTCGGGATTGATCGGCTCGCCAACGCTGCCCAGCAGCCGCAGCGAAGCGCGGCTGGTGCGCGTGACCCAGTCATCGCCTTCGCGCATCAAGGCGCGCAGCGCGGTCGGCGCCGCATAGAAAATCTCGACCTTGAACTTGTCGACGACCTGCCAGAAGCGGCTGGCGTCGGGGAAATTCGGCACGCCTTCGAACATCACGGTCGTCGCACCGTTCATCAGCGGCCCATAGACGACATAGCTGTGACCGGTGACCCAGCCGATATCGGCCGCGCACCAGTAAATCTGGCCGGGGCGATAATCGAACACCGTTTCGTGCGTCAGCGCGGTCCACACGGCATAGCCGCCGGTCGTGTGCAGCACCCCCTTGGGCTTGCCGGTCGAGCCTGACGTATAGAGGATGAACAGCGGATCCTCCGCGCCCATCGCCGCGGGCGGACAATCGTCGGACTGCGCCGCTGCCTCGGCCCAGTCGATGTCGCGCCCCGCGACCATCGCCACGTCCGCGCCGGTACGGCGAAGCATGATCACGCGTTCGACGCCGGGGCAGCGGGTCAGCGCTTCATCGACATTGGCCTTGAGCGGGATATGCTTGCCCCCGCGCAGCCCTTCATCGGCGGTCAGCACGATGCGGCTGTCGCAATCCTGGATCCGCCCGGCCAGCGCATCGGGTGAGAAACCGCCAAAGACAATCGAATGGATCGCGCCGATCCGGGCGCAGGCCAGCATTGCGACCGCAGCCTCGGGAACCATCGGCAGATACAGCGTCACCCGATCGCCGCGCCCGATCCCCTGCGCCTTGAGCAGATTGGCGAAGCGACAGACATCGGCATGCAGTTCGCGATAGGTGATCGACCGGTGCGGTTCGTCAGGGCTGTCGGGTTCCCACAGGATGGCGATCGCGTCGCCGCGTTCGGCAAGGTGGCGATCAAGCGCGTTCGCGCTGATGTTGAGCGTCCCGTCGGCGAACCATGCGATCCCGAAATCCGCTTCGTCGAAGCTGGTTTCCTTCACGCGCGTGAACGGCGTGATCCAGTCGATGCGCTGCGCTGCTGCGCGCCAGAAGGCTTCGGGATCCTCGACCGACTGGCGATACAAGCGGTCATAGCCATCGGCATCGACGCGTGCATTGGCCGCCCATTCCGGCGGCACCGGATAGATCGTCTGTCCCATCACTCTCTCCTGTCGCACATGGCTTTCCCAACGCCTAGCGCATCGTGCCGCGCCGGTCAGTCCGACAAAGGTCGTACATCTGCGACCTTGGTCGGGATAGGCGGTACCGCATGGGTGCCGCATGCTGAACCCCGCACCCGGATCAGACCGGGGCGGGAGGCAGATATGGAGAGGATCGTCCGGGCAGCGCATTGGTTGCTCGCCACATCGGCATGTGTCGCACCGGCGGCGGCGCTGGCACAGAACACGGTACCGTCGGCGGATCTGGCCGCGCGGGTCGAGCGGATGGAAGCCGAGCTTGCGACATTGCGCGCCGAACTGGCGGCAGCGCGCAGCGCGCCGGCACCGGCAGCGGCGCCCCCTGCGGCGGCACCCGCCAGCGTGGCGAAGGACGGCTTTTCCGCCGGCGCCACCCGGGTGCGACTGGGCGGGTTCGTCAAGACCGTCGCGAGCAGCAGCCGGTTCAGCGACGGCGAGGTCGCGACCAACTCGCTCGGGCGTGACTTCTACCTGCCCCAGGCGATCCCGACACATGGCGGTCCAGCCAGCCGGGTGCAGGATTTCAGCGCCAAGCAGACGCGCTTGTGGCTCGATCTCAAGCGCGACATCGCGGGTCATTCGGTCGGGGCCTATGTCGAGACCGATTTCCAGACCGCGGCGGGAACCCAGGGGTCTCAGCGTACCACCAACGGCTACAACCTCGCCCTGCGGCGCGCCTATGTCCAGATCGACGGATTTACCGTGGGGCAGGACTG
The DNA here is from genome assembly GCF_031456015.1 of Sphingomonas sp. BE123. Classification (NCBI taxonomy): domain Bacteria; kingdom Pseudomonadati; phylum Pseudomonadota; class Alphaproteobacteria; order Sphingomonadales; family Sphingomonadaceae; genus Sphingomonas; species Sphingomonas sp. BE123. The sequence goes on from NZ_JAVDTW010000001.1 coordinate 80,432, forward strand.
GACCACGTTCCAATATGTCGGCGCGCTTCCCGAAAGCACCGATTTCGTCGGTGCGACCGAGGGCACGGTGTTCGTGCGCGAACCGCTGATCCGCTACTCTTCGCCGCTCGGCGGCGGGGCAACGTTGCACGTGGCGCTGGAGAACCCCGAGTCCGGCACCGCGACGCTGGGCACGCCCGCCCTGGTCGAGAATGGCGACGATCGCCTGCCGGACGCCGTCGCCCGGCTCGCCTATGCCGGCAGCCTCGGCGAATTGTCGCTGGCCGGCCTGGTGCGGGAGGTCCGCGTGGAGGCGGCCGGTGTCGCCGATCACCGCCTTGGCTGGGGTGTCAGTGCCGGTGGCAAATTGTTCCTGGCCGCCGACAAGCGCAGCGACGTGCGTTTCATGGCCACTTATGGGCGCAACATCGGTCGCTATGTCGGATTGAACTTCGCCCCTGATGCGGTGCTGGTGCCGGGCAGCGGCCTTGCCGACGTCACGGTGTTCGCGGCGCTCGGCGCGGCCCGGGTCGCGATTGCGCAGGATGTCCGCGTCAACCTGATCGGCAGCTATCAGCATGTTGGCTATGCCGACACGCTGTCGCCGGTAGCGCTGGCGGGCTTCAACCGCAGCGCATGGAGCGCCGCAGCGAACCTGTTCTGGTCGCCGGTCGCGCAGGTCGATGTCGGCATCGAGCTGCGCCATGGCGAACGGCGTCTGGTGAGCGGGGCGGCGGGGCAGCTCGACCGGGTCGAGCTTGCTGTCAAATACGGGTTCTGAATCGCGATAACAGAAGAGGGAGAGGGCTGATGGCCACCACCGATGACATGTTGCCAAAGCATCACAAGGCAACCCAGAGCGAGAAGCTGGTAATCACCGCTTCGTCGCTCGGCACCGTGTTCGAATGGTATGATTTTTACCTGTACGGCCTGCTGGCGACGATTATTTCGGCCCAGTTCTTTTCCGGGGTGAATGAAACCACCGGATTCATTTTCGCGCTCGCCGCGTTCGCCGCCGGTTTTGCGGTGCGGCCGTTCGGGGCGCTGGTGTTCGGGCGGATCGGCGATCTGGTCGGGCGCAAGAATACCTTCCTCGTCACCATGGGTCTGATGGGCTTTGCGACCTTCGTCGTCGGCCTGCTGCCATCCTATGCCACGATCGGCGTGGCGGCGCCGGTGCTGCTGATCCTGATGCGACTGATCCAGGGCCTTGCGCTGGGCGGCGAATATGGCGGGGCGGCGACCTATGTTGCCGAGCATGCGCCGAACAACAAGCGCGGCCTGTACACCAGCTTCATCCAGACGACCGCGACGCTTGGCCTGTTCGCGGCGTTGCTGGTGGTCATCGGCACCCGCACCATCGTCGGGGAAGCGGCGTTCAAGGACTGGGGCTGGCGCGTTCCGTTCCTCGTCTCGATCATCCTGCTTGGCGTGTCGCTGTGGATCCGGATGCAGCTCGAAGAGAGCCCGGTGTTCAAGAAGATGAAGGAAGAGGGCAAGACGTCGAAGGCGCCCCTGACCGAAGCGTTCGGCAAATGGGGCAACCTCAAATTCGTCCTGATCGCGCTGCTCGGTGCGGTCGCGGGGCAGGCGGTGGTGTGGTACACCGGCCAGTTCTACGCGATGTTCTTCCTCGAAAAGATGCTGATGGTCGATGGCGCGACCACCAACATCCTGATCGCCATCGCGCTCGCCATCGGTACGCCGTTCTTCATCTTCTTCGGCTGGCTGTCGGACAAGGTGGGGCGCAAGCCGATCATCATGGGCGGCTGTGCGCTGGCGGTGCTGACCTATTTCCCGGCATTTCATGCGCTGTCGTCGGCGGCCAACCCTGCGCTGGCCCGCGCCGCTGCGACCGCGCCGGTCACGGTCGTGACCAACGACGCGGACTGTTCGCTGCAGTTCGATCCGGTCGGCGGTAACAAGTTCGACAGCAAGAGCTGTGACATCGCCAAGGCGTTCCTTGCCAAGAACGCGATCAGCTACAGCTCGATCGAGGCGCCGGTTGGTGCGATCGCGCAGGTCAAGGTCGGCGACGTTACCTTCACCGCGCCCGATCCGGCCCAAGTGACCGGAGCCGAGCGCAAGGCGGCGATCACCGCGTTCCAGGGGGAGCTGAAGGCCGCGCTGACGGCGGCGGGCTATCCGTCCAAGGCCGATCCGGCGGCAATCAACAAGCCGGTGGTGGTGGCGATCCTCACCTGGCTCGTGCTGCTGGTGACCATGGTCTATGGCCCGATCGCGGCGATGCTGGTCGAGCTGTTCCCGACCAAGATCCGCTACACGTCGATGTCGCTGCCCTATCATATCGGCAATGGCTGGTTCGGCGGTTTCCTGCCGACGACGGCCTTCGCGATGGTCGCGGCGACCGGGGATATCTATTACGGCCTGTGGTATCCGATCGTCGTCGCGGGGCTGACCCTGGTGGTCGGGCTGCTCTTCCTGCCCGAGACGTTCCGGAAGAATATCGACGATTAGCAGACCACGGCTCGCCACTTCATTCCCCTCCCTGAAAGGGAGGGGCTAGGGGTGGGTTTAGCGGTCGGGGAGGCTCGATGCCTTCCCGGCCGCTTTTGGTCTAGGCGATGAGTTCTTTGCAGCGCGCAGACGCGCGCACCCACCCCAACCCCTCCCTTTCAGGGAGGGGAGTTATTGTTCGGCAGATTCGCTCCCTAGCCAGCCATTCGCCCGCGCCCAGCTCGCGAACAGGCGTGGCCATGCCGCAACCGGCTCGCCGGGTTTGCCGAGGCCCCAGCTATGCCCGCCGCGCTGGAAGAGGTGCATCTCGACCGGACGCTTCGCTGCCTCCATCGCATCGGCGAGCCGCTGGCTGTGCGCTACCGCGGCAATCGGGTCGTCGATCGCATGGGCGAGGAAGATCGGCGGGGTCGAGGCTGTCACCTGCGCTTCCACTGAATAGGCATCGCGCCAGTCGGGCAGCTTGCTGACATAGCGGGCCGTCCGCGTCGTATCGATCGGCGCGCGCATCGAGATCACCGGATAGATGAGCCCGGCAAAGTCCGGCACCGCGCTCACGCGATCGGCAATGTCCGCAGCCGCGTAGAAATCATGCGACCCGCGTGTCGCCAGAATGCCGGCGAGATGACCTCCAGCCGAAAAGCCGATCACGCCGATCCGCTTGGGATCGATCTTCAGCCGCTCTGCATTGGCGCGCAGCAGCCGCATCGCGCGCTGTCCGTCCTGAAACGGCGCGTCCGCATTCCAGCCGTCGCCGGGCAGACGGTAATAGAGCACCACCGCCGTCACGCCGCGCGCCGCCAGCCAGCGCGCGGTCGGCACTGCCGCGCTGCTGATCTGGATGCGGAAATAGCCGCCGCCCCCGATCACCAGGACCGCCGCGCCATTCGGCTTTTTTGGTCGATAGATTTCCATGCGGGGTGTGGAGACGTTGGACACCGCACCCGTCGCGCTACCCTCCCCGCCAATCTTCTCCGGGCCGGTGCCGCCACCCGACCCGGGCATGGCGGCGGGCCACAGCTTGAACACCTGATCGGGGCCCCTGTCCGCCGCCGCCGAGGGAGTGGCGGCGGCGAACAGGAACAGCAATGCAAGGAGCGACCGGATCACCATCAGAACTTCAACGTCGCGCCGACATAGAAGCGGCGCCCGGCCACGTCATAGGCGGAGTTCTGGTTGGTCAATCGCCCGCTTTCGGTACCGGTCGGCAGGAACGGGCTGATCGCGTTGGTCACGTTGTTGATCCCGGCATAGACACGCAATTCGGTGTCGCTGCGCGTGGGCACGTCGAGCGACGCGAACAGGTCATGCTCCCACACATCGTCGATGAACAGGTACATCGGCACTTCGGCGTTCGGGACGGTTTGAAGCAGCGCGCGATACTGATCGACCTGCGCATTGCTGTCGTTGATCGATCCATAGACGGTGGTGGTCCAGCGCACGCGCACCGGGCCGATCGTCCAGGCGAGCGACCCGCGCCCGCGATATTTGAAGCTGCCTTCGGCCAGATCGCCGCGCAGGTCGTTGACCACGGTGCCGTCCACGCCCGCGAACGTCACCTTGTGCCTGAGCACATGGGTCCCGTCGTAGCGCAGGTCGAAGCGACCGAGGATCCCGATCGCGTCCTTGAGGCTGAAGCTCCAGTTGAACGCGACGTCGATGCCCGACACGTCCATGCTGGCAAGGTTCACCTGGCGCTGAACCAGCTCGACGATCTGGCCGTTGTTCGGATTGCGGGTGATGTCGGCGCAGAACGGGTTCGATGCCTGCGCCGTGTCGGTGTCATAGCATTGCAGCTGGATATCGCGGTTCGAATAGGCGTCGATCGCGTCCTTGATCTTGATGTCGTAATAATCGACCGCCAGCGTCATGCCGCGCAGGAAGCTGGGGTTAAACACCGCGCCCAGGGTGAGCGTGTCGGCGGTCTCTTCCTTCAAATTCGGGTTACCGCCGTTCGGGCTGAACAGATTGCCGCCAGCCTGATTATATTCCTGTGGGTCGCCATCGGCGCGCTGCTGCGCGAATAGGGCCTGAATGCCCGGATCCTGGCGGCATGCCGCAGCGATGCGTCCCGATGTGGTCGGCGTCACGCCGTCGCACAGATCCTGTGCCGCCTCGAAATTGCCGCGCGGGGGCGAATAGATTTCGGCAAGGTCGGGCGCACGCTGGGCGCGGGCATATTGCGCGCGGAAACGCAGGTCCGCGACCGGGGCATATTGCGCACCGGCACGCCAGCTCAGCACCGTGCCGACCCGGTCGATATTGTAATGCGCAGCGCGCGCCGACAGATCGACGCTGAGCGCATAGGCGAGCGGCTGTTCCTTGAGCAGCGGGATGGTGACTTCGCCGAACCCTTCGACCGCAGTGATGTTGCCGCCGAAATTGGGGACGGCGTTGCCGGTGGTTCCGCCAGCCTGCGACAAGGCGTCGCCGCGCAGCTGCTGGCTGTCGCGGCGGAAATCGACGCCGAACGCGGTCGACACCGGCCCGGCGGGCAGGTCGAACAGCGCGCCGGTGGCGAAGGCCTGCGCCGTCACCTGCTCGATCGTCAGCTGCTGGTGCAGGTCGGCGCGGATCCATGCTGCCGCCTCGGGCGTGATCGATCCTTCGCCGAACAGGTTGATCGGCACGCAGCCCGCGGCGCGCGCGGTCGCATCGATGCAGCGGGGCAGGCCATCGGGGCCGCGTTCGGCGGCGAGTGCCTGAGTCAGCCGGGCACCGTTGATCTCGTTACGCCGCCACTGGTCCTGCTCGTACCGGCCATAGCCTGCGCTCGCCTCCCACTTCCAGTCGCTGCCGACCGTCCCGCGCAGGCCCGCCCAGCTGCGGATGGTGGTGCGCTCATTCTCGGTGATCTGCCCGCCAACCTCGTCGAACCGGCGGTCCCAGGCGAGGCCGTTGCCATTGGTCGGCGCGTCGCGGCGGATCTCGTCGGGTACGAACGGGTTGCACGCGCCCGAGCCGGTGCCGGTGGCACGGCGGCAGGAGATGCGACCATATTCGATCTCGGTCGTCACGCCGGTCACCGGGTCGGTCAGCGGATAGGTGGAATCCCAGCCGATGCCGACCGCTTCGCGCGTCTCGCCGGAGTCGATCCGCGAGAACTGGACCTGCGCAAAGCCCTCCAGCGCGTCGGAGAACTCGTAATTGACCTTTGCCGCCGCGAGATAGCGTTCGCGCGGGAGGATCAGCGAGCGGCCGGTACGCTGGTTGTAGCCATCGCGGTTGGGCAGGAAATAACCGCTATTGCCATTGTCGGACGTGCCGACATTAATCGGCGCGCCGGTCTGCACGTCCGGCCCGAGCGGGACAAGCACGCCGTTGCGGTAGAAGCGGTCGCGCGCCGAGGACGATCCCGAGAATACGCCGCCGGGGGTGAACGACGACAGATCGGCGGGGTTCAGCGGCGGGAAGAGGCGTGCCGGCTGGTCGCCGCTCGTGGGCACCCCGTTGTTGAGATAGACCGTCTCCAGCAAATTGGTGCCGGTGTTCCAGTCATAGTCGTAGGATACGCCACGCGTCGCCCATTCGCGATCAATTGCCCGGATTCCGTGATCGCGGTCATAGGTGCCGCTGATCAGGAAATAGCCGCGCCGGTCGCCAAAGCGCGTGCCCCAGCTGGCGTTGTACGTTTCTTCGAGTCCGTCGCCTTCCTCGGTGAAGCCGGTGCGCGCGTTGAGACGGAAACCGCGCTGGCGGTTTTCGGTGATGATGTTGACCACGCCCGCGACTGCGTCGGAGCCATAGACCGACGAAGCGCCGCCAGTGATGATCTCGACCCGGTCGATAAAGTCGGACGGGATCGTCGACAGGCTCACGCGGTTGCCGATGCCGCTGTTCGACACCGTGCGGCGGCCATCGACCAGCACCAATGTGCGGTTGTCGCCCAGATTGCGCAACATGATCGAGCTGAGGCCCGAATTCTGCGTGTTGCCGGTGACGCTCGCATCGTTGAGCGTCGACGACACGGCGGGCAGTTCGGCCAGCGTCTCGCTCAGTTCGCTGTCGCCGGATTCCAGCAGGTCCTGCGCCCCGAGCGTGACCGTCGGGGTCGCCGTGTCATAGGTTTCGCGGGCGATGCGGCTGCCGGTGATGATGATCGGTTCGGCCTGCTCGGCGCCAGCGGCTGCGGGTGCGTCCTGCGCCATTGCCGGCGCGACCCCGGCGCCCAGCGCCGATGCGAGCAACAGATATCTGACCTTCATGTGATCCTCCCTGGATATTGCCGCGCCCTTCGGGGCGTCAGTCTGCGTCGGTTTCGGCAGCCGGCCAGGCCGGTCCCGCAGGCGGCGCGCCGGACAGCGCACGGTCCAGCGCATCCTTGTCGAGCGCATTGTCCCAGCGCGCGACGACCACCGTCGCCACCGCATTGCCGATGAAGTTGGTGAGGCTGCGGCACTCGCTCATGAAGCGGTCGATGCCCAGGATCAGCGCCATGCCCGCGACCGGCACCGAGGGTACGATCGACAGCGTCGCGGCAAGCGTGATGAAGCCCGCGCCGGTGACGCCCGCTGCCCCCTTGGACGAGATCATCGCGATCAGCAGCAGCGCGATCTGGTCGCTGAGCGACAGGTCGACATTGCACGCCTGCGCGATGAACAAGGCCGCCAGCGTCATGTAGATGTTGGTGCCGTCGAGGTTGAACGAATAGCCGGTGGGCACGACCAGCCCGACCACCGACTTTTCACAGCCCGCGCGCTCCATCTTGTCCATCAGGCTGGGCAGGGCGCTTTCGGAGGATGAGGTGCCGAGCACCAGCAGCAGCTCGGCCTTGAGGTAGCGCATCAGCTTGAAGATCGAGAAGCCGGCAAGCCGTGCGACAACACCCAGCACGACGACGACGAAGATCAGCGAGGTCAGGTAGAAGGTCGCGACCAGCCCGGCGAGGTTGGCGAGCGACTCGATCCCGTATTTGCCAATGGTGAAGGCCATTGCACCGAACGCGCCAACGGGCGCCGCACGCATCAGGATGCCGACCAGCTTGAACACCACGAGGCCAATGCGCTCGAGCATGTCGCGCACGGGTGCGGCGGGTTCGCCGACCATCGACAGCGAAATGCCGAACAGGATCGCGACAAGCAGCACCGGGAGCAGCTGATCGCCGGTCAGCGCCGACACCAACGTGGTCGGAATGATCGCCATCAGAAATTCGATGATGCCGCTCTCGTGCGCCTTGGCGACATAGCCTTCGACCGCGCCGGTATTGAGCGTGGCGGGGTCGACATTCATTCCCGCGCCCGGCTGGACCGTATTGGCGACGATCAGGCCAACGACCAGCGCCAGCGTCGAAAAGAACAGGAAATAGGCAAATGCCTTGCCCGCGACGCGGCCGACCGAACGCAGCTCGGTCATCCCGGCGATGCCGGTGACGAGGGTGAGGAAGATCACCGGGGCGATGATCATCTTGACCAGTTTGATGAAGGCGTCGCCGAGCGGCTTCATCGCCTCGCCAGCGCCGGGGTAGAAGTAACCGAGCGCGATCCCGCCAGCGATCGCGATCAGCACCTGGACATAGAGCTGAGTCCACCAGCGTCCCGGCTTTGCGGGCTCCGCCGCGTAATCGAGTGCAACCGCCATCAACCATCCCCTTTGCGCGCCTTGATTGGCGCGTCTGGCTATAATGGGCAGAACTATGCGGGCGACAGGGGCTTTCCGGAAGCGGCGGATATTATGGTGTAGTATCAGTCATATAGAATGAAATACGCTTCATCGACCGAACAAATATGTGTGAAAATTCGCACATGAAAAGCCGGTCATGTGTGGTATTCCGCGCGAATGGACGTGGCAAAGACTCGGATATCGCGGCGCGTGGCACTGGTCGCGGTCATCGGCCTTGTGCTGGTGGGTGCGGTCGCGTTGGGAGCGGCGCGCTGGGCGCGGGGACAGGCCGTGGCGGCGACCGATGCGGCCGCTGCCGAACTGGCGCGCGCCAATGCCGGGTTGCTCACCAGCGAGTTGCAGAAGTTCCGACTGCTTCCACTCGTCCTTACCGAATATCCGGATGTGCCCGCATTGCTGGATGCCCCGTCGGCGACCGTCGCGGCACGGGTGAACGCCCGGTTGGAGCTGCTGGCCCGGCGCACCGATGCGGCGGCAATCTATGTCATCGACGCGCGGGGCCGAACTGTTGCCGCAAGCAATCATCGTCTGCCGACCAGCTTTGTCGGGCAGAATTACGGATTTCGTCCCTATTTCCGGGATGCATTGCGCGACGGCAGTGCCGAGCTGTTCGCGCTGGGCACGATCAGCGGTGTGCCGGGCCTGTATCTTGCGCAGCGGATCGGTACGCTTGCGCGCCCGCTCGGGGTCGTGGTTGTCAAGATCGAGTTCGAACGCGTCCAGTCGGCCTGGGCGGCGCAGCAGGGGACGACGATCGTCACCGACCGGCACGGCGTGGTGATCGTCACCGGCCGTCCCGACTGGCGCTTTCGCGCTGTCGCTCCCTTGTCGGCGGAGAGCCGTCGGGCCATCCGCAGCTCGCGGCAGTACGGCACCTTGCCCCTCTCGCCATTGCCGCTGACCATCGCGGGTGCGGATGTGCGGCAGGCGGACCCCGATGCCGCGGGTCGCGTGGCGAGCGTTGCCGCGCCGCTTGCCGGGGCGCGACTGCATGTGCTGATGCCGCTGCGTCCGGCGCTGGCCAGCGCCAATGCCAATGCCCGGCTCGTCACGCTCGCCGCGCTTGCGTTGATCGTCGGCGCGCTGGTCCTGGTGTGGCGCGCGCGGGAGCGACAGCAGCTGCAGGCAGCAGCGCGTGCAGCGCTGGAGGCGCAAGTGGCCGAGCGCACCGCCGAACTGCGCGAGACCAACAAACAGCTGGAGGCAGAAAGCGCGGAGCGCGCGCGGGCGGACCAGCGCTATCGCGCGGCGCGCGAGGAACTGGCACAGGCCAGCCGCCTCGGCTCGCTGGGGCAGATTACCGCCGGGGTGGCGCATGAGATCAACCAACCGGTCGCCGCGATCCGCACCTTTGCCGACAATGCCCGCCAGCTGCTCGACCGTGGCGAGACGGCGCGGGCGACCGACAATCTCGGGCGGATCAGCGCGCTGACCGAGCGGATCGGCACGATCACCGCCGAGTTGCGCAACTTCGCGCGCAAACGCACCCCCGAAATCGGCGCGGTCGAGATCGGGTCGGCACTCGATTCCGTCATGCTGCTGATCGGCGATCGCGTGCGCGCGGCGGGGGTCGCGTTCGAACGGCGCGGCGACCTGACCGTCCGCGTCATCGCCGATCGCGTGCGGCTCGAACAAGTACTGATCAACCTGGTGCAAAATGCGCTCGACGCACTTGGCTCGACCGAAGCGCCGCGCGTGATCCTTGCCGTGGAGGCGGCAGCGGAGCGTGCACGCATCACCGTGACCGACAATGGGCCGGGGGTGCCACCGGACCTGCGCGATCAGCTGTTCACGCCTTTCGTCACCGGGCGGGAAGCCGGGCTTGGGCTGGGGCTTGCGATCTCGCGCGATATTGCGCGTGATTTCGGCGGCGAGCTGATTCTGGTCCAGACAGGCGAGGGGGCGCAGTTCGAACTGACGCTGCTGCGCGCATGATCGGCGCGGGCGCGCAGACCGTCTTCTTCGTCGATGACGACGCGCCGCTGCGCGAGGCGAACGCGCAGACACTGGAGCTGGCCGGACTTCCGGTGCGTGCCTTCGCCGATGCTGCGACGGCACTGGCGGCGATCGGACCGGCGTTCGACGGCGTGGTCGTCAGCGACATCCGCATGCCCGGAATGGACGGGCTGCAGCTGTTCGCCCACCTGCGCGCAATGGACCCCGAACTGCCGGTCATCCTGATCACCGGCCATGCGGATGTGCCAATGGCGGTCGGCGCGCTGCGCGATGGTGCGTTCGATTTCCTGCCCAAGCCCTTTGCCGCCGACCATCTGGTCGCGTCGGTGCGGCGGGCGTTGGCGCATCGGCGGCTCATACTCGACAATCGTGCCTTGCGTGCCGCAGCCGCCAGCCCGCCGGACAGTCCACTGATCGGCGACAGCCCGGCGATGGTGCGACTGCGCGAGAGTGTCGCGCAAGTCGCGCGCGCCGAGGTCGATGTGCTGGTGGAAGGTGAGACGGGGACCGGCAAGGAATTGGTCGCGGCGATGTTGCATCGCGGATCGGCGCGGGCAGCGCGACCGTTCATCGCGGTCAACTGTGCCGCCTTGCCGCCTGCCCAGGCCGAGATCGAGCTGTTCGGCCATGCCGCCGATGCAGTGCCCTATGGCCGGTTTGAGCGGGCCGGACGGATCGAGGCCTCGAGCCGCGGGACGCTGTTCCTTGACGAGATCGACGGCATGCCGCTGGAGGTGCAGCCGCGCCTGCTGCGTGTGCTGGAGGAGCGTGAAGTGCTGCCGGTCGGCGCCGAGCGCCCAATGCCGCTGGATCTGCGCGTCATCGCTTCGGCAAAAAGCGATCTGCGCGAACTGTCACGACGGGGCGCATTCCGCAACGATTTGTATTTCCGGCTTAACGTCGTGCGTCTGTCGATCCCGCCGTTGCGCGAGCGGCGTTCGGACATCGCGCAGTTGTTCGCCGCGTTCGTTGCCGAGGCGGTGACGCAGACCGGGCAGGGTGGCTTTCGCATGACCGACGCGGTTCGGCGCCATCTGCTCGACCATGATTGGCCCGGTAACGTCCGCGAGCTGCGGAACTTCGCGTTCAGCGCGGTGCTGAACTTGAACGACGGTGCGGTGCCGGTGGCGCAGCATCAAAGCCTGCCCGACCGGATCGCGGCCTATGAGGCGATGCTGCTGCGCGAAACGCTGGAAACGACGCGCGGCAATGTCGCCCGGGCAATCGAGTTGCTCGGCATTCCGCGCAAGACCTTTTACGACAAAATGGCGCGCGCGGGGCTGGCGGCGGCACAGTTCAGGCCACGTGATTAGCTGCTAATTCGGGTTGAGCTGCGGCTGCGTTTTTTTAGCGAGCTTGCTAACCTTGTTCTTGATCAACGTATCGATGCGTTGCGCCTCCTGCTTGACGAGCGATATGTCTTTTACCGCTTTCAGCTCTTCGGTCGCGAACTTGAGCATTTCGTTCTTGTTCGAAAGCGAAAGGGTTGTGCTGTTGAGCCACTTTTTCAGATTGTACAGATACTCCGATTTTCTTCTTTGCAGCACCCACCTGTCCAGAACGATGTCGAGTTTGGCTAGCGCCGTGTTGATGTTGGATTGATCGTGAACGGTTTCGAGGATGGTTTCCGCTCGGTCCATCGCTTCGAAATAAAATTCATCATGGACCGGGTTGCTCTCAATTTTCTTGGCGAGTTTTTTGAGTGCGACCTTCTTTTGTCTGGCAAGCCTGACGTGCCGGCTAACTCCCTTTGTCGAGAACTTGAATCCGGAGTCGCCACGCCATCCGTTGACCTTGCTACGCCTCAGGCTCGTGGAGACCGAGCTTGCCTCGCCATGGCCCTGGCTCTTGAAGGGGCCCAGATTCTCGTTTTTGGCTTCCTGCTTCGTTGCCCGACGCCCTGTGGCAGTGATCTTTGCTCCGGGGCGGCTGTAAATGGTCCAGACCTCATTCTGTCCCATCGGGAGCAGGCTATGGGCAGCAACCATCTCGCATTTGAAGTCGGCGGCAGCGTTCTCGGTCAGGTTATCGGGATTCGCTGCGATCGCCGTCACGCGATAATGTACGAACGGGGGAACGAGTTTCTCCGTTGCCTTCTTTTTGTTGCCGCTCTTGGCCAATTTATCCTGAAGGCTCTTCTCGTGAAGCTCTACGCGCGCATTTTGCTTTAACTTACCTTCTGCGGTATTTTTATGTTCCGCATTGGCCGAGTATGTAATCGGGAAAAGATTATAAATCTCTCCGACGCCACCGAGATTGTCGTTGAGCAGATGACCTCGGACGAAACGCGCTTTGAACGCTTTTCCGATTTGCTTGTACAGTTCCGGTTGCTGGCCATTGGGGGCCGATCCCGCGATTGGGTCGCGCGCATCGATCCATGCGTCCGCAACCTTGCCGACCTCCTCCTTTTGGAGGTCGCCATTTTCATCCTCATAGCCGACTGTCTGGGTCTTGTACTTGACCTCGGACTCTAGCTGGATGACCGGCTGCCCGGATCGGGAGAGCTGGCATAGGCCAGGCTTTTGCAGCTGGGCATGGCGCTGGACGAGCGCCTTTGCACGGGGGCTGCCGGCGAGCGCGGCGGCAAGCTGGGCCAATTGCGGCCGTGCGCTGGATGCTGCGGGCGCCCCGGCTTTGGTGCCTCGACTGGGCGTTCGCTCGGCACGGGTGGCGAATTGCGGCATCGGTCATGCTCCCCCAATCCGAGCAGGATAGCGGGACCGTTGCGACAGGGCAACGACCCGGGAAAGCTGGGGACCGGCCATACGGCGTGTGAAAACGGCTGGTACGGGCGGGGGGACTTGAACCCCCACGGGCCTTGCGGCCCAACGGATTTTAAGTCCGGTGCGTCTACCATTCCGCCACGCCCGCGCCTTGCGACCGGTGCAGGGCAGCCGGTCCTGCGCGGCTCTATCGGCGCAGTGGCGGCCTGCCAAGCGCTTAGCGGTGCCGCCGGCTCAGACGTTGAGGCGCGTGCGCATTTCCTTGCCGGGCTTGAAATAGGGAACCCGCTTCGCCTCGACATCGACGGCTTCGCCGGTGCGGGGGTTGCGTCCGGTGCGGGCGTCCCGGGCACGGGTCGAAAAGGCGCCGAAGCCTCGCAACTCCACGCGTCCATCGTCCACCAGCCGCTGCGCGATCTCCTCGAAGAAAATATCGACGATGCGCTCGATCTCCCGCATCGCGAGGTCGGGATTGTCCGTCGCAAGCATCTGAACGAGTTCGGATCGGATCATCATTATCCCCATTGCCGGGCCGCGGTATCGGCACCGCAGTCTGATGCATGATGCTGTAGGCGGGGAAGGGGGCGGGCATCAACGGAATCTTGCCGGATGCGCAACAATTCTGAAACTTGGTGGCCGAAGCCTTTGAATTTGCGGGAACCGGGCGGGTGCACAACGCACCCGCCCGTGAACCAGTTACTTCTTCTCTTCGCGCGCCTTGAGCGCTTCGCCGAGAATGTCGCCCAGCGACGCGCCCGAATCGGACGAACCATACTGTGCAACCGCTTCCTTTTCCTCGGCGATCTGCATCGCCTTGACCGAGAAGGTCGGCTTCTTCGAACGATCGAGGCCGGTGACCATCGCGTCGAACTTCTGACCGACCTGGAAGCGTTCCGGACGCTGCTCGTCGCGGTCGCGACCCAGGTCCGTGCGCTTGATGAAGCCGGTCACGCCGTCTTCGCCGACCTGAACCTCAAGGCCCGAGTCACGCACTTCGAGAACGGTGACCGTGACGATCTCGTTCTTGTTGACGCGTGCGCCCGCTGCCGGCGTCGGGACGCCACCACGCTCGAGCTGCTTCATGCCGAGGCTGATGCGCTCCTTGTCCGGCTCGACCGCGAGCACGACGGCCTTGACCATCTCGCCCTTGCGATGCAGCGCCAGCGCGTCCTCGCCCGAAATGCCCCACGCGATGTCGGACATGTGGACCATGCCGTCGACGTCGTTGTCGAGGCCGATGAACAGGCCGAATTCGGTGGCGTTCTTGACTTCGCCCTCGACTTCGGTGCCGACCGGGTGCGCAGCCGCGAAGGCCTCCCACGGGTTCTGCTGGGCCTGCTTGAGGCCGAGCGAGATGCGGCGCTTGTCCTGGTCGACCTCGAGCACCATCACGTCGACTTCCTGGCTGGTCGACACGATCTTGCCCGGATGGACGTTCTTCTTGGTCCAGCTCATTTCGCTGACATGGACCAGGCCTTCGATGCCCGGCTCCAGCTCGACGAAGGCGCCATATTCGGTGATGTTGGTCACGCGGCCGCTCAGCTTCGCGCCGACCGGATACTTGACGCCGGCGCCGTCCCACGGATCGCTCTCAAGCTGCTTCATGCCGAGGCTGATGCGCTGGGTGTCGCGGTTGATGCGGATGATCTGCACCTTCACCGTGTCGCCGATGTTCAGCATTTCCGACGGGTGGTTGACGCGCTTGTAGCTGAGGTCGGTGACGTGCAGCAGGCCGTCGATGCCGCCCAGGTCGACGAACGCACCATAATCGGTGATGTTCTTGACGACGCCGTCGATCACCTGGCCTTCCGCCAGCGACTGGATCAGGCCCGAACGCTGCTCGGCGCGGTTCTCTTCGAGGACGGCGCGGCGCGAAACGACGATGTTGCCGCGCTTGCGGTCCATCTTCAGGATCTGGAACGGCTGCGGCAGGTCCATCAGCGGCTGAACGTCGCGGACCGGGCGGATATCGACCTGGCTGCCCGGCAGGAATGCAACGGCGCCCGAGAGATCGACGGTGAAGCCGCCCTTGACGCGCCCGAAGATCACGCCTTCGACGCGGTTGCCCTGGCTGAACTCCAGCTCGAGCTTGTCCCATGCGGCTTCGCGGCGCGCGCGGTCGCGCGACAGCATCGCTTCGCCATTGGCGTTCTCGACGCGGTCGACATAAACTTCGACTTCGTCGCCGATCTTGAGGTCAGCCTTCTGGCCCGGCGCCGCGAATTCGCGCAGCGGCACGCGGCCTTCGCTCTTGAGGCCGACGTCGATGACGGCGAGGTCGTTTTCGATGCCGGTGACGGTGCCGATGACGACGCGGCCTTCAAAGCTTTCTGCGCCGCCGAGGGTCTGGTCGAGAAGCGCGGCGAAATCGTCGCGCGAGGGGTTTGCCGTAGAGGCCATAAAGGGTTCAGTCCTAACTATCGTTTTTCCGGCCGGCTGGTTGGATCCAGCGGTCTTTGAGGCCGAAACGCCGCGGCGGCCGAACGCCGGTCGCGGCATTCGTTGAACGGCCCGGGCGAAGGGACTGACGCTCTTTCTGGAAAAGCGAAAACGGCGCTGGGGTATTACGCCCCGCGCTTCCCTCCGCAAGCGCCGCTCGCAGAACGGGCGCCGCATAGCCGGGGAGACGGGAAAAGGCAAGCTGGAGCGGCGATTCTTCGGGTTACCGCTTTCTTTACCTAGGCTCGTTACGCTCGCGACCCATTATAAGCTGCGGGGGGAGGGGCTATGATACCGGTAACCATGCGGGCCGGCGAGGCGCATGGGCGCGTGGTCGCGTCGGTTGCGGACCAATATGAAGTGATCCGCGACGATCGGCTCGGCCTGCTGCGGATCCGTTGCGTGGGGTTGCGGCTCGGCGACGAGGTCGACCGGTATCTTGCCGTGCTCGACCCGATCGTTGCGGACATGCGCGCATGTTTCGGTCGCGTCCGCGTGCTGGCGGACCTGCGTAACGCGCCGATCCGGACGCAGGACGCCGCGGACAGGATGCGCGCGGGCAATCTTCGCCTCTATCGTGCCGGGGACCGCGTTGCGCTGATCGTCGAGTCCAGCCTGCTCAAGATGCAGTTGCGCCGGACATTGGTCGCGTATCAGAACATCTTCGTCTCACCCAACGCCGCCGAAACCTGGGCAACAGCGGAAGTCTGACGCGATCGCATCCTCCCCTGCGGGGCAGGGGAGGACCGGACGGGTTCAGGCGCTCCAAGCCTGGAACGGCAGGTCGAGGTCGTCGGCGACCGCCTTGAACGCGATCTTGCCCTGATAGACGTTGAGGCCGTTGGCGAGGTGCGGATCGGCGGCCATCGCCTGTTCCGCGCCAAGGTTGGCAAGCTTCATCACGAACGGCAGCGTCGCGTTGTTGAGCGCGAAGGTGCTGGTGCGCGCGACCGCGCCGGGCATGTTGGCGACGCAATAGTGGATCACGCCATCGACCTCATAGACCGGGTTTTCATGCGTGGTCGCGTGGCTCGTCTCGAAACAGCCGCCCTGATCGATCGCGATGTCGACCAGCACGCTGCCGCGCTTCATCGTCTTGAGCATCTCGCGCGTCACCAGCTTCGGCGCCGCTGCGCCGGGAACCAGCACCGCGCCGATCACGAGGTGCGCATTCGCCACCGCCGCGGCGATCGCCGCCTTACTGGCATAGGCTGTCTTGATCGTGCTGCCGAAATGCATGTCGAGTTCGGCAAGACGGGCATTGTTGATGTCATAGATGGTGACATCGGCGCGCAGGCCGGTCGCCATCTGTGCCGCATTGATGCCCGAAACGCCGCCGCCGAGGATCGCGACGCGCGCCGGCGCCACGCCGGGAACCCCGCCGAGCAGCACGCCGCGGCCGCCCTGTTCCTTTTCGAGGTAATGCGCGCCGACCTGCACCGACATGCGGCCCGCGACTTCGCTCATCGGCTTGAGCAGCGGAAGCGAACGGTCGTTGGCGGTCACCGTTTCATAGGCGATGCAGGTTGCACCCGACTTCATCAGCCCTTCGGCCTGCGGCTTGTCGGCGGCGAGGTGGAGATAGGTGAACAGCGTGTGGCGCGGTTCGAGCAATGCGATCTCGCTCGGCTGCGGCTCCTTGACCTTTACGATCATGTCGCTCTGCGCGAACACTTCGGCGGGAGTGCCGACAATGCGTGCACCCGCGGCGATGTAATCGGCGTCGCTGAAATCGATGCCCATGCCGGCATTGGTCTGTACGACCACCTCATGCCCCGCGGCGCTCAGCTCGGCGACCAGTGGCGGGGTCAGGCCCACGCGATATTCGTGGTTCTTGATTTCCTTGGGGACACCGACGCGCATGGACACTCTCCGACCTGGTTTTTGTTTCGAGTGTGACCGTAGCGCAGCTTGCCACCGCAAATCCCTGCAAAGTCATGCGCTGTTCATCGTGATGACGCACGCGTATGGTGTTTAGAGGAACATTATTGGAAATTCGTGCAAGATGGATCGAATCGACGCCGCAATCCTGAAACTGCTCGCCACGAATGCGCGGGCGCCGGTGAACCAGATCGCGGGCGAGGTCGGCCTGTCCCCATCGGCGTGCACGCGCCGCATTCAGGCGCTGGAGGCGTCGGGCCATATTCAGGGCTATGCCGCCCGGCTCGGGCTGCGGCGATTGGGCTATAGCGTCACCGCTTTTGTCGACATCACGCTCGGCACCGAAGTGGACGAGGATCTCGCGCGGTTCGAGGCTGCGGTCGCGCAGATCGACGGGATCGTCGAATGCGCGCTGGTATCGGGTGGCTATGATTACCGCCTGAAGGTGCTGTGCCGTGACCTCGATGATTACGAGCGCCTGCACCGCGAAAAAATGGGCCGTTTGCCCGGCGTGGTGAAGATCAGTTCGAGCTTCGTGCTACGCTCGGTCCCGACGCGAAGCGAGGCGGATGCGCTGTTTGCTGGCGGACGGTAGCCACAAGCGCGGGCGGGCAATCGCGCTTGGCCTAGAATGTATTCAGCCATCTCGCTGGAATGTCAGCGGCGGCGAGGAAGGACAAGATCGACGACAGGCCCCAGTTGGCCGTGAAGATCCAGAAAAACACGGGCTGATCGCAGCGCTTCGGGTTGATCGAGGACCATCTGTGGCCCTCCCCGGTTCGGATCGCGTCGATCAATATCCAGAGAAACAGAAGCGCAGGAAGCAAGAACAGGGGCTGGGTCACCGGGCGGTTCTAGCCGCCCGCTTCGCCTCTGCAACTCGCGGTCAGGCTGGGGCTAGGCCTGCTACCCGTTGCTACCCCATGCTGCACGTGCTAACCGCCCGCGCTGTTTCAACGGACAGGCATTGGTCTGATGACCCCTCGCTCTCTCGCCACGGCACGTAAGTTCTTCCCGTGAGCGAGCCCAACGGAAGCCACGAGCCGGCTGCCGACTCGACTCCCACCGACCAGCATCACCCGCATGGCCGCGAGGCCGCGCTGTGGAAGCTCGCGGTCGGCGCGATCGGGATCGTGTTCGGCGACATCGGCACCAGCCCGCTTTATGCGTTCAAGGAAACCTTTGCGGGGCATCACCCCCTCGCGCTGGACCAGGAACACATCATGGGCGTGATCAGCCTGATGTTCTGGTCGATGATGGCGGTCGTGACGCTGAAATATGTCACGATCATCATGCGCGCCGACAACAAGGGTGAGGGGGGCAGCCTGGCGCTGCTCGCACTGATCAACCGCGCGAGCGGCCAGAAGAAATGGACTGCGGGGATCGTCATCCTCGGCGTGTTCGCGACCGCGCTCTTTTATGGCGACTCGATGATCACCCCGGCGGTCTCGGTGCTGTCGGCGGTTGAGGGTATTGCGGTGGCCGCGCCGGCGTTTTCGGGATGGATCCTGCCGATCGCGGTCGGCATCCTCGTGGCGCTGTTTTCGATCCAGCGGACCGGTACCGCGCGGGTCGGCGCGATGTTCGGGCCGATCATGCTCGGCTATTTCGCGGTCATCGCCACGCTGGGCACGCTCAGCGTGATCAAGACACCGGAAGTGCTGTGGGCGCTGTTGCCCGGCTATGCCGTGAATTTCTTCGTGATCGACGGATTTGCTGCGTTTCTTGCGCTTGGCTCGGTCGTGCTCGCGGTGACGGGCGCCGAGGCGCTCTATGCGGACATGGGCCATTTCGGACGGCGTCCGATCCGCGTGTCGTGGTTGTGGTTCGTGCTCCCGGCGCTGATGCTCAACTATATGGGGCAGGGCGCGCTGTTGATGCGTGACGCCAGTGCATTGCAGAGCCCATTCTATCTGCTTGCGCCCGAATGGCTGCGGCTGCCGCTGGTCGGTATCGCGACGATGGCGGCGATCATCGCATCGCAGGCAGTCATCACCGGTGCCTTCTCGGTCACGCAGCAGGGCATCCAGCTCGGCTTCATCCCGCGCCTGCGGATCAGCCACACCAGCGCATCGACGGCGGGACAGATTTACATCCCGCTGATCAACTGGGCGCTGATGATCGCCATCATCCTGCTCGTTCTGAGCTTCCAGACCTCGTCCAACCTCACCGCGGCCTATGGCATCGCGGTGACCGGGGCGATGCTGATCGACAATTTCCTGATCGCGGTCGTCCTGTTCGGCCTGTGGAAGTGGAAGAAGCGCTACGCGGTGCCGCTGCTCGCGCTCTTCTTCGTCGTCGATCTGGCCTATTTCACGGCGAACCTGACCAAGGTGCCCGATGGTGGCTGGTTCCCGCTACTGGCGGGCGTGGTGATCTTTACGCTGCTCACGACCTGGTCGAAGGGACGTCGCCTGATGGTGGACCGGATGCGCGAGAGCGCGATGCCGATCCAGGTGTTCATCCAGTCGGCGGCAAGCTCCGCGACGCGGGTCAAGGGGACCGCCGTGTTCATGACCTCTACCCCCGAGGGCGTGCCGCACGCGCTGCTCCACAACCTCAAGCACAACAAGGTGCTGCACGAGCGGGTGGTGCTGCTGACGGTCAAGATCGCCGACCAGCCTTATGTCGACGAGAAGGATCGGGTGACGCTCGACGACCTGGGGCAGGGGTTCCACCGCATGAAGATCTTTTACGGCTTCATGCAGGAGGCGGACGTGCCCGCGGCGCTGCAATCGTGCGCCGAATGTGGTGGCGCATTCAAGATGATGGACACGAGCTTCTTCCTGTCGCGGCAGACATTGTTGCCGTCGGAGCATCCGGGCATGCCGATCTGGCGCGAAAAGCTGTTCGCGTGGATGCTGCGCAACGCCGAAAGTGCGATGGAGTTCTTCCGGCTGCCCACCAATCGCGTGGTCGAGCTGGGGAGTCAGGTCGAAATTTGAGGGCGTTTGGTCGCGCGGCGACGCCGGGCCGGTGCGGGAGCAAAGCATGACTCCCGCTCCGATCATCGTGTCCGCGCTGCTCGGGCGGCAGGATCAGGCCGAGTTCGATGCGTTGCGGCGGGCGCATTTTCCGCCCGAGCGCAATGTGCTGCCCGCGCATCTGACCCTGTTCCATCACCTCCCGCCGTCGGCGCTGGACGAGCTCAAGCACCGGCTGAACGCCGCAACGCGCGGCGTTCGTGCGCCGGCGGCGCGGGCGGCGGGGCTGATGTCGCTGGGGCGTGGCGTCGCGGTGCGGATCGAATCGCCGGGGCTGGCGGCGATCCGCAGTGACCTGAGCGAAGCCTTTGCCGGGCTGCTGACCCCGCAGGATGCCGGCGGCTGGCGCCCCCACGTCACGATCCAGAACAAGGTTACGCCGGCGATGGCCAAGCTGTTGCTGGGCGCGCTGGGCCGGGAATTCCGGCCGCGCGATGTGGAGATCGCGGGTCTCGCCGCCTGGTATTATCGTGGCGGACCGTGGGAAGCTATTTCCCGTCACATGTTCGCTTGACCGCGCCGGAATCGCTCCGTATGTGCGCCGCTCTCGCTCGCACCCGAACGGATGCGAGCCGCCATGGTAGGGCGGAGTAGCTCAGTTGGTTAGAGCACGGGAATCATAATCCTGGGGTCGGGGGTTCAAGTCCCTCCTCCGCTACCAAATCACCACTCAGCTGATTTCAGCGCACGATTACATCGTGTTGCGTGCCACTGGTGCTGCGGATTTTCGCGCACCGCATTGACGCGCGCATCGGCTTGATTCGCCGTCGGCCGGTGGCCAGTCGCTGAAGCTATTCGCGGTGGCAGGGCCCACGACCCCCCCCCCCCCCCCAATTGTTATGATTTAAACCAATCTTCTTACTGCGCTAATGGCGCATGAAAATGACGTCTGTATTTATACAGTATTTGGGAAAATCTCCCTTGTTCTGTCGATATATACTTGGTGTCGCGCTTGATCCTCCCGACCGATGCTCGCCTGACCCCTATATGAAGGAATCGTCTCGGGAGATGCGGCGTATCTGATTGCCGAAATCCCGCAACAAAGAACGGGAACAGGTGAGGATCATTGATCATGGCGAAGACGTCACTTCTCGTGTTTGTATCGTATCTTGCGATTACGATGCCCGCCGCCGCCGCTGCTGCTGCCCTGCCTGACAAGGATCGTGCGGCAGAGACGGAAGAACAGGCCGATCCCAAGCCGGCACCGCAGGCGCAGGAACTCTTCTCCACCGGCGTGGCCAAGGGGCGCGATCGCCTCGACAGCGCCACTTCCACCAGCGCTCTGCGCGGCAACGATGTCCAGAAGCTCGGGCCGCGCCCGCTCGGCGAAGTGCTGCGGACGATGGCCGGCCTGCGCGTTGCGACCAGCATTGGCGAGGGCAACAACAACTATACGGTGCGCGGCCTGCCGCTTGCTGCCGGTGGTTCCAAATATATGCAGCTTCAGGAAGACGGTCTGCCGGTGCTCGAGTTTGCCGACCTGTTCAACGTTGCGGCCGACGTCTATCTGCGCAACGACCTGAGCGTTGCTGCGATCGAATCGATCCGGGGTGGCTCGGCCTCGACCTTTGCGTCCAACTCGCCTGGCGGTCTGATCAACATCCTGTCGCGTACCGGCGAGGTCGAAGGCGGCACGATTCAGCTGTCGACCGGCCTTGATTACGACGAGAAGCGCGTCGACTTCAGCTACGGGGCCAGGCTGGGTGAAAATACCCGCTTCCATGTCGGGGGTTTCTATCGCTCCGGCGAAGGCCCGCGCGACATCGGTTTTGACGGCTGGAAGGGTGGGCAGATCAAGGCCAACCTTACCCACCAGTTCGACAGCGGATATGTCCGTCTGTACCTGAAGCTCCTCGACGACCGCTCGCCGACCTTCGCGCCCTATTTCGCGAACATCACCGGCACCAACGAAAACCCCGTCATTCGCAGCTTTCCGGGCTTTGACCTGCGGCGGGATTCGGTGCTGTCCTCCAATCTTGGGCCGGTGATCACGCTGGATCAGAATAATCAGCCTGCCGCCCTGCCGATCGCCACCGGGCAGAGCGCGGAATCGCGGTCGATCGGGTTCGAGGGCCAGTTCGAGATCGCCGGTTGGACGATCACCGAACGCATGCGCTACTCGGTCAATCGCGGTGATTTCAGCCGCGCTTTCCCCAACGTCGCGAATACGGTGTCGGCCTTTGCCGCCGGCCAGGGTGGCGCGGGCGCAACGGCGCGCTATGCCAGCGGCCCGCTGGCAGGCCAGCCGATCAGCCCCACCGCCAACATCAATGGCAACGGCCTGCTCTCGCTCTATTTCGTGTCGTTCGTCCGGGCCCGCTCCCTCGACAATTTTACCAATGACATTCGCGGGTCGAAGGTGTGGAATGTATCGGGCGGCAAGCTTACCACGACGCTCGGCGCCTATTTCGCGACGCAGGATCTCAATACCACCTGGTTGCACACGGCGATGAATGTCGACGCCAATGGCGACAATGGCACCGCGATGGTCGACATCTTCAACGCGAGCGGCGCGCCGCAGACGCTGAACGGTTACTACGCCTTTGCCCGCGCCAGCAGCCTGTTCCGCCGCGCGTTCGACGTGAACTACAGGGTGTTCGCGCCCTATGGCTCGGTCAATTTCCATGTTGGCAAGCTCGCGATCGGCGGCAGCCTGCGCTATGACAGCGGCAAGGTGCGCGGGACGCTGGTCGGCGCGGACCTCAACAATGGCAGCGTCGGCCTGATCACGCAGGACATCAACCGCGACGGCCTGATCAACCCCGCTGAAACGCGCGTCGCGTTCCTGCCCTTCAGCCAGCCGGGGGCGGTCAATTACGATTATGGCTATCTCAGCTATTCGGCGGGCGTGAACTATCGCGTCGCCGAACCCTTTTCGGTCTTCGCGCGCTACAGCAAGGGCGCGCGGGCCAATGCCGACAAGGTGCTGTTCACCCCCCTGATCAACAATGACACCGGCGATATCCGCAGTGAGCGCGACAAGCAGGATGAGGTCAGGCAGCTGGAAGGCGGGTTCAAGTTCCGCAAGGACGGGTTCACGTTCAACGCCACTGCGTTCCGCGTTACCGCCGCTGACCATAATGTGCTCAACGGCGCGGCCAACCGTACCGACCGCACCTATCGCGCCACCGGCGTCGAGCTGGAAGGCGGGATCCAGCGCGGTCCGTTCAGCCTGATGGCTGGCGCGACCTATACCAAGGCCAAGATCACCGAAGATCTGCTCGTCCCGTCGCTGACCGGCAAGGTGCCGCGTCACCAGCCCGACTGGACGCTGACCGCTACCGGTTCAGCCGACCTCGGCCGGGCGACCGTGGGTGCCAGCGTGGTGACCATTACCAAGAGCTACGCGCAGGATACCAACCTGCTGGTCATGCCCGGCTTCACCACGGTCGACCTGTTCGCCCAGATTAAGCTGTTCAAGGGCGGCAGCTTCGCATTGAATGTCAACAACGCGTTCGATCAGCTCGGGATTTTCGAGGTCAATCAGGCCAGCGTCCCGGCCAGCGGCATCGGCTTTGCCCGCACCGCTAACGGTCGCACGGTATCCGGATCGCTGCGTTTCGACTTTTAGGAATGGACGCGCGCAGGTGGCGGGCCGGGCCGGTCAGCCACCTGCATCGCGGATCGTCTCCATCGCGACAAAGGTCGATGTACTTGCCACGTGCGGCAGGCTGGAGATGCGTTCGCCGAGCACTTCGCGATAACGGCGGATGTCGGCGGTGCGTACCTTGAGCAGATAGTCAAAGCTGCTGGCGATCATGTGGCATTCCTCGACCTCGGGGATGCGCAGCACGGCCTGTCGGAACGCCTCCAGCGCGTCCTCACGCGTGTCGGACAGTTTCACCTCGGTAAAAGCAATGTGATCGAGGCCGAGGCGGGCGGGATCGACGATCGCGCGGAAGCCGCGGATTACGCCGCTGGCGATCAGGCGTTTGACCCGCACTTGGCATGGCGTCTTGGACAGGCCGACGCGGGCGGCGAGGTCGGTGATCGAGATACGGCCATCAATGCGCAGGATTTCGACGATCTTGCGGTCGAACGGGTCGAGATCGCTGTGCTCGAGGGTATTCTGGCGCATCTTGACTGTTCCGGGCTTGATTTGAAGGCAAAGCGATAAGCCAAAGACATTTCAAAAGTCCATCTGCCGCCTCCGCATCTGGTATCATGGCGCAATGACCAAGCCCTTCGCCGATTTCGCGCCGCCCGTCCGCCCCGCCACTCCGCTGCGCGCGGCAATCACCGCCGCCTATCGCCGGCCCGAGCCCGAATGCCTCGCCGCGCTGATCGAAGCGGCGACTCTGCCCACCGGCGTGCGGGAAGCGGCGAAGGCGACTGCGACCGGGCTGATTACTGCGCTGCGCGCCAAGCATAGGGGCACCGGGGTCGAGGGGCTGGTGCAGGAATATGCGCTGTCGAGCCAGGAGGGCGTGGCGCTGATGTGCCTTGCCGAAGCGCTGCTGCGCATTCCCGATGCCGCCACGCGCGACGCGCTGATCCGCGACAAGATTTCGGATGGCGACTGGAAAAGCCATATCGGCGATGGCCGCTCGCTGTTCGTCAATGCGGCGACCTGGGGGCTGGTGGTCACCGGCAAGCTGACCGGCAGCGTCAACGATGCCGGGCTGGCCGCGGCACTGACGCGCCTGATCGCGCGCGCGGGCGAGCCGGTGATCCGGCGCGGCGTCGACATGGCGATGCGGATGATGGGCGAGCAGTTCGTGACCGGCGAGACGATCGCCGAGGCGCTCAAGCGCGCGCGCCCGCTGGAGGCGCGCGGCTTCCAGTACAGCTATGACATGCTGGGCGAGGCGGCGACGACGATGGCGGACGCCGACCGCTATTATCGCGATTACGAGACTGCGGTGAACGCGATCGGCGCGGCGTCGGCTGGCCGTGGCGTGGTCGGCGGGCCGGGGATATCGATCAAGCTGTCGGCGCTCCACCCGCGCTATGCCCGCGCGCAGGCGGGGCGGGTGATGGCCGAGCTGCTGCCGCGCGTGAAGGCGCTGGCGGTGTTGGCAAAGTCGTACGACATCGGCTTCAACATCGATGCGGAGGAGGCCGACCGGCTCGAACTGTCGCTCGACCTGCTCGAGAGCCTTGCGCTCGACCCCGATTTGGCCGGATGGGACGGGCTGGGCTTTGTGGTGCAGGCCTATGGCAAGCGCTGTCCGTTCGTCATCGACTGGATCATCGACCTCGCCCAGCGCGCGGGGCGGCGGATCATGGTGCGGCTGGTCAAGGGCGCCTATTGGGACGCGGAGATCAAGCGCGCGCAGGTCGACGGGCTTCCGGATTTTCCGGTTTACACGCGCAAGGTGCATACCGATGTCGCGTATATCGCCTGCGCGCGGAATCTGCTCGCGGCGAAGCGCCACGTCTTCCCGCAATTCGCGACGCACAATGCGCAGACGCTGGCGACGATCTACCAGCTTGCCGGGCCGGACTTCAGCATTGGCGATTACGAGTTCCAGTGCCTGCACGGCATGGGCGAACCGCTCTATGACGAGGTGGTCGGCGCGGAGAAGCTAAACCGCCCGTGCCGCATCTACGCGCCGGTCGGCACGCATGAGACGCTGCTCGCGTATCTCGTCCGCCGCCTGCTCGAAAACGGCGCGAACTCCAGCTTCGTCAACCGCATCGCCAATCCCGAAGTGTCGATCGCCGAACTGGTGACCGACCCGGTCGAGATCGTGACCGCGATGGATGCGCCGGGATCAAAGCACCCGATCATCGCACTACCGCGCGAGCTCTATGGCGCGCGGGTCAATTCGGCGGGGATCGACCTGTCGGACGAGACCGCGCTGGCCGCGCTCGGCGACGCGCTGCGCGAGAGTGCGGCGATTGGCTGGCTCGCCCAGCCGGCGAATGGCGAGGGCAAGTCGCGCCCGGTGGCGAACCCGGCCGATGCGCTCGACATTGTCGGCACGGTGGTCGAGATGAGCGAGACGGCTGCGCTGCAGGCGGTCGAAGGCGCCCAGTCGGTCGCGGCGGACTGGGCCGCTGTGCCGGTTGCCGAACGCGCCGCATGTCTCGATCGCGCTGCGGACCTCATGGAATCGCGGATGCAACTGCTGATGGGGCTCATCATGCGCGAGGCGGGCAAGTCCGCCCCGAACGCGATTGCCGAGGTGCGTGAGGCGGTGGATTTCCTGCGCTATTATGCGCAGCAGGCGCGCGCGACCTTGGGTGCCGCCCACGCCCCGCTCGGCCCGGTGACGTGCATCAGCCCGTGGAATTTCCCACTCGCGATTTTCATCGGACAGGTCGCGGCGGCGCTCGTCACGGGCAACCCGGTGCTGGCCAAGCCAGCCGAGGAAACCCCGCTGATCGCCGCGCAGGGCATCGCGATCCTCCACGCGGCCGGCGTCCCCGCCGATGTGGTCCAGCTGGTTCCCGGCGATGGCCAGATCGGCGCGACGCTGGTCGGCGCGGCGGGCACGCAGGGGGTGATGTTCACCGGTTCGACCGAGGTTGCGCGGATCATCCAGCGCCAGCTTGCCACCCGCCTTGCCAGCGACGGTACGCCGATCCCGTTCATCGCCGAAACCGGCGGGCAGAATGCGATGATCGTCGACAGCTCGGCGCTGGCCGAACAGGTCGTCGCCGATGTCATCGCCTCCGCCTTCGACAGCGCGGGGCAGCGTTGTTCGGCGCTGCGCGTGCTGTGCCTGCAGGAGGATGTCGCCGACCGCATCCTGACGATGCTGCGTGGCGCGCTGCACGAGCTGTCGATCGGCCGCACCGACCGACTGTCGACCGATATCGGCCCCGTGATCAGCGCCGAGGCACAGCTCAACATCAACAGCCATATCGAAAAGATGCGCCGGCTGGGGCGCCGGGTGGAGCAGATCGAGCTGGCGGGCGAGACCGGGCAGGGGACGTTCGTGCCCCCGACGATCATCGAGATCGACGCGATCGCCGATCTTCAGCGCGAGGTGTTCGGCCCGGTGCTGCACGTCATGCGCTACCAGCGCCGCGACCTCGACCGGGTGATCGATGCGATCAACGCGACCGGCTATGGCCTGACCTTTGGCCTGCACACGCGGCTGGACGAGACGGTCGAGCATGTCACGCAGCGGGTCGAGGCGGGCAATCTCTACATCAACCGCAACATCATTGGCGCGGTGGTCGGCGTGCAGCCATTCGGCGGGCGCGGGCTTTCGGGCACCGGGCCGAAGGCGGGCGGGCCGCTCTATCTCGGGCGGCTGGTCAAGGCACCGACGGTGCCGGCGGAACTCGCCTCGTCGGCATCCGATCCGGCGCTGCGCGACTTTGCGCTGTGGCTGGGCGAGGGCGGCGATTGTGCGCGGGAGGCCGGCGAGGCGTCGCTGCTCGGCGCGCAGCTCGAACTGCCGGGACCGGTGGGCGAGACCAACCTTTACACCATCCACCCGCGGGGCCGGGTGCTGCTGCTGCCGCAGACGCGTGCGGGGCTGATCGCGCAGCTGTGCGCCGTGCTGGCGACCGGCAACCGCGCGGTGATCGGCAATATGGCGCTGCGTGGGGAGCTGAACGGCGCTCCGGAGCGCGTGATGCAGCGCATCGATTGGGTGGGCGACTGGCGCGCGGGCGGACCGTATAGCGGCGCGCTGATCGAGGGCGATGCGGCGGCGCGCCGCGCGGCGCTGGCGGACATCGCCGACCTGCCTGGCCCGATCGTGCTGGCACAGGCCGGGACGCCGCGGCTCGACTGGCTGGTGGAGGAAGTTTCGACCTCGATCAACACAACGGCGGCGGGCGGTAATGCGAGCCTGATGGCGATGGCCTGAGGCGCGGCGCCGTCGCGCGCCAAAGCTGCTTGCTATTGGCCATTGCCGCTACCGCTGCTAGCCGCTGCCCAAAATGCGGGGAGCGGAAGATGCAGTTCGACATCGTGATCGTGGGTGCGGGACATGGTGGGGCACAGGCGGCAATCGCGCTGCGCCAGGCCAAGTTCGAGGGAACGATCGCGATCATCGGCGACGAGCCCGAGCTGCCCTATGAGCGCCCGCCGCTGTCGAAAGAGTATTTTTCGGGCGAGAAGGCGTTCGAGCGCATCCTGATCCGCCCTGCCGCTTTCTGGGTCGAACGCACTATCGAGATGCTGCTGAACCGCCGCGTGATTGCGGTCGATCCGGTCGCGCACAGCGTGACCACGGCGGATGGCGCGACGATCGGCTATGGCCAGCTGATCTGGGCAACCGGCGGCAGCCCGCGCCGGATCGGGTGTGCAGGCAACGACCTGATCGGCGTCCACACCGTCCGCACCCGCGCCGATGCCGACCGGATGCTGGCGGAGCTGGACGGGGTCGAACAGGCGGTCGTGATCGGCGGCGGCTATATCGGGCTGGAAGCGGCAGCGGTGCTCGCCAAGTTCGGCAAGAAGGTCGTGCTGCTCGAAGCGCTCGACCGCGTGCTGGCGCGCGTTGCGGGCGAGCCATTGTCGCGCTTCTATGAAGCCGAGCATCGCGCGCATGGCGTCGATGTGCGGCTGAACGTAGCGGTCGAGTGTATCGAGGGCGAGGGCCGGGTGAGCGGCGTGCGGATGCAGGACGGCACGGTGATCCCCGCGCAAATGGTAATCGTCGGCATCGGCATCGTCCCCGCCGTCGAACCATTGATCGCGGCGGGCGCGCAGGGCGGCAATGGCGTCGCCGTCGACCATCAGTGCCGCACCTCGCTGCCCGACATCTTCGCGATCGGCGACTGCGCGCTCCACGCCAACCGCTTCGCCGACGACATGCCGATCCGGCTCGAATCGGTGCAGAACGCCAATGATCAGGCGACCTTGGTCGCCAAGACGATCATGGGGCAGGACCTGACCTATGACGCGGTGCCGTGGTTCTGGTCGAACCAATATGATTTGAAGCTCCAGACCGTCGGCCTGTCGACCGGCCATGACCAAGCGATCCTGCGCGGCGATCCGGCGAACCGCAGCTTTTCGGTCGTGTATCTGAAGGACGGCCGCGTCATCGCGCTCGACTGCGTCAACGCGACCAAGGATTATGTGCAGGGTCGCAAGCTGGTGGTCGAGCGGCTGTCGCCCGATCCGGCGGCATTGCCCGACGCCACGGTACCGCTCAAGGAACTGGTCTGAAGAAAGGCTGGAGGCCCGAGCCGGAATCGAACCGGCGTGCAAGGATTTGCAGTCCTCTGCGTAACCACTCCGCCATCGGGCCTCGACAGCGAGGGCGCGATGTGCGCGGGGGCGGGCGCCATGTCAACCACTAGTCAGCTAGCAGCGCGAAAATAGCGTGAATGAACGCCGGGCAGCGCTTGGCGCGGGCGGCGGTGCAGGATAGAAGCAGCCGAGCGAATAAGTGTATTGCGTGACTATAACAGTTGTGCGAACAGGGCTGGAGTGATGATGACCGCGACCACCGAACCCCTGGCCCATGAGGCCGCCCGTGCCGCGATGGTGGCAAGTCAGCTGCGCACCAGCGGCGTGAACGACACGCGCGTCGTCGCGGCGATGGCGCAGGTTCCCCGCGAGGCGTTCCTGCCCGACTCGCAGCGCCCCTTTGCCTATCGCGACCGGTCGTTGCCGCTTGGCCACGGACGCATGCAGAATCCGCCGCTGGCCACGGGGCTGTTGCTGACCGAGGCGCGGATCGAGCCGGGTGAGCGGGTGCTGATGATCGGCGCGGCTGGCGGCTATGCAGCGGCGATCGCGGCGCGGCTCGGCGCGCAGGTGACGATGGTTGAAGAGGATGCCGCGCTGGCCGCACTGGCCCGGACTGCGCTGGATGCCGGTGCCGTGGTGGTCGAAGGCCCGCTCGCGGCCGGCGCGCCTGAGAGTGCGCCCTATGACCTGTTGCTGATCGACGGCGCGGTAGAGCAGATTCCCGCCGAGCTGACCGACCAGCTGCGTGACGGTGGCCGGGTCGTGACCGGCTTGCTCGATCGCGGCGTGACCCGCATCGCCACCGGCGTGCGGACCGGAGGCGGCGTCGGACTGGCCAGCGTGGTCGATATCGAATGTGCGCCCTTGCCCGGTTTCGCCAAGCCGCGCGGGTTCCAGTTCTGAAGAAAGCGAACGAAATGCGATTGAGCCTGATCCTTGCCGGCGTGAGTGTGACCGCCCTGACGCTTCCGGTGGCCGCCCAGACGGTGCCGCCGGCAGCCCAGGCGCCCGCGCCCCGGCCCGCCGAGACGCTGCGCGAGGCGATGGTCAAGGCCTATCGCACCAACCCCGACCTGACCGCCGAGCGCGCCAATCTGCGCGCGACCGACGAGAATGTGCCGATCGCGCGTTCGCGTGGCCTGCCGGGCGTGTCCTCGACCGGTGCCTATAGCGAAAGCCTGTCGAACACCGATGCGACGCCCGGATCGGTGCCGCGCCAGGGCACGCTGGGCGTCGATCTGAGCGTCCCGGTCTTTTCGGGTGGCGCGGTGCGCAATTCGGTGCGGGCGGCGGAAACGCGCGTTGCCGCCGGCCGCGCCGGCCTGCGCAGTGTCGAAGCGGCGCTGTTCACCGATGTGGTGGCGGCGTACATGGACGTGATCCGTGACGAAGCGACGGTGCGGCTCAACCTGCAGAATGTCCGCGCGCTCGACGTGAACCTGCAGGCGACGCGCGACCGGTTCGAGGTGGGTGACCTCACCCGCACCGACGTCGCTCAGTCCGAGGCGCGGCTGGCACTGGCTCAGGCCCAGCTGCGCGGCGCGGAAGCGCGACTGATCTCCAGCCGGGAAGCCTATATCCGCGTCGTCGGCACCGCTCCGGGAGCGCTCACCCCGCCGCCGCCGCTGCCGGGACTGCCGGCCGGTCCCGATCAGGCGGTAGCCGTCGCGCTAGAGGAAAACCCGGCGCTGGAAGGCGCGCGCAAGGCGCGGGAAGCAAGCGGTTACGACGTTCGCGTGGCGCGTGCGGCGCGCCTGCCCACCGTCAGCGTCGGAGTCGGTGGCGATTATTACAATCGCTTCGGATCGGTTCCCGGCGTGGGCGCCAATAGCGGGCTCAAGAATGACGGCTTTGCCACGTCGGCCGGGGTGAGCCTGAGCATCCCGCTGTTTCAGGGCGGGCGCCCTGCCGCGCAGGTGCGCCAGGCACAGGCCCGCGAATCGGTGGCGATCGAGCAGGTTACGGCCGCGGAACGCGGGGTGATCGCGCAGGTGCGGTCCGCTTATGCGGTCTATCAGTCGGCGCTGCGCGTGATCGAGAGCAGCCGCGTGGCGGTCGATGCCAATCGCCTCAGCCTCGAAGGCGTTCGCGCCGAAAACAGCGTCGGCACGCGAACCATTCTCGACATCCTGAACGCCGAGCAGGAATTGCTCAACAGCCAGGTCCAGCTCGTCACCGCCGAGCGCGATGCCTATGTCGCGGGCTTTGCCGTGCTGGCGGCGATGGGGCGCGCCGAAGCGGAAGATCTGGGTCTGGACGGTGGCCCGTTGTACGATCCGGTCGCCAATTACGATCGGGTGCGGGGCAGCCTGTCGGACTGGCGGGACAATCCGACGCCATCGGCAGAGGCGACCCGCACCGTCGGCACGCCCGCCCAGGACCCGTCGGTGACCGGACCGATTGACCCCCAGCCGCGCTAAGGAGTTGACAGCGCCACTGTAAATCCCACAGGTGGCGGCGAGTGCGATTCCTGGTTAAGGAATGACTATGGGGGACGTGAGCAACGAACCGTCGATGGAGGACATTCTTTCCTCCATCAAGCGCATCATCGCCGAAGAGGGCGATGCGGCGGCTGCGTCCCGTTCCCGTCGTCCAGCGCGCCCGGCGCCTGCTGCAGCGGCGCATGACGACGAAATCCTTGAGCTTAGCGAGCCGGCGCCGAGCGAGCCGCTGCGCCCCGAGCCGCGCCGTGCCGCCCCGGCCGCGCAGCGCGACGTGCCGCGCGTCGACCTGCGCGACGTTGCCCCCGATCCTGAGCCGGTGGCGCGCGCCGCCGATCCGATCCTGTCGCCGACGACGGCCGAGGCGACCCGTGGCCCGCTCGAGGCGCTGTCGCGCATGGTGGTGAAGCCCGAACCGGCTGCGGCGCCTGCGATTCCGGCGGGTGAAACTTCGCTTGAGGGCATGGTGCGCGAGATGATCCGCCCGATGTTGCGCGACTGGCTCGACGCCAATCTGCCGCGCATGGTCGAGGAAATGGTTCAGCGCGAGATTTCGCGGATCGCTGCCGGGCGGGACTGAGTCTTGCCTAAGCCGTCCCGCCCGTTAGAGGGCAGGACATGAGCGAACTTCCAAAGACCTTCGACCCCGCCGAGATCGAGCAGCGCTGGTACGCGCATTGGGAAAGCAACGGGCTGTTCCGGCCCGAGCGTCCGGGCGCGCAGCCCTGGACCATCGTCAACCCGCCGCCGAACGTCACCGGCTCGCTGCATATCGGCCATGCGCTGGACAATACGCTGCAGGACATCCTCGTCCGCCATGCGCGGTTGAAGGGCATGGACGCGCGCTGGGTGGTGGGCATGGACCATGCCGGCATCGCGACGCAGATGGTGGTCGAGCGCCAGCTTAACGCCCGCCAGCAAAAGCGCACCGACTTCACCCGCGAGGAATTCATCGCGAAGGTGTGGGAGTGGAAGGCGGAGAGCGGCGGCGCGATCACCGGCCAGCTGCGGCGCCTTGGCTGTTCGATGGACTGGTCCGACGAACGCTTCACGATGGACGAGGGCTTTTCGAAGGCCGTGCTCAAGGTCTTTGTCGACCTCTACAAGCAGAAGCTGATCTACCGCGACAAGCGCCTGGTGAACTGGGACCCGGGCCTCGGCACCGCGATCAGCGACCTTGAGGTCGAGACGCGTGAGGTGAACGGCAAATTCTGGCACCTGCGCTATCCGCTCGCCGATGAGAGCGGCTTCATCCATGTCGCGACGACGCGGCCGGAGACGATGCTGGCCGATATGGCGGTGGCGGTGCACCCGACCGACGAACGCTACACGGCATTGGTGGGCAAGCAGGTGCGGCTGCCGATCACCGGTCGCCTGATCCCGATCGTTGCCGACGAACATGCCGATCCCGAGCTGGGGTCGGGCGCTGTCAAGATCACGCCGGGGCATGATTTCAACGACTTCGAAGTCGGTCGCCGCGCGGGAATCGAGGCGCGCGACATGCTCAACATGCTCGATGCCAAGGCGGCGATCTGCCAGACCAGCGACGGGCTGATCCCCGCCGAGCTGATCGGCCTCGATCGCTTCGACGCGCGCGAGCAGGTGGTGGCGCAGCTCAAGGACGAGGGCTTCCTCGTCCCCTGGACCGACAAGGACGGCAACGAACACGACGCCGAACCGCGCAAGATCCAGACGCCGTTTGGCGACCGCTCGGGCGTGGTGATCGAACCGTGGCTGACCGACCAATGGTATGTCGACGCCGCGACGTTGGCGAAGCCGGCGATCGAGGCGGTCCGCTCGGGCGCGACCAAGATCGTGCCGAAGTCTTGGGAAAAGACCTATTTCAACTGGATGGAGAATATCCAGCCGTGGTGCGTCAGCCGCCAGCTGTGGTGGGGGCATCGCATTCCGGCGTGGTTCGCCGAGGATGGCAGCGTCTATGTCGCTGAATCCGAGGCCGAAGCGCAGGCGCAGGCGGGCGAGGGCGTTGCGCTGACGCAGGACGCGGACGTCCTCGACACCTGGTTCTCCTCTGCGCTGTGGCCGTTCGCGACGCTCGGCTGGCCCGAGAATGATGACCCCACGCTGGGCGGGCGTTACCCGAACGACGTGCTGATTTCCGGCTTCGACATCCTGTTCTTCTGGGATGCGCGGATGATGATGCAGGGTTTGCACTTCATGAAAGAAGTGCCGTTCAAGACCTTGTATCTGCACGGACTTGTCCGCGCCGCCGATGGCGCGAAAATGTCCAAGTCCAAGGGCAATGTGGTCGACCCGCTCGGCCTGATCGACCAATATGGCGCGGACGCGTTGCGCTTCTTCATGGCGGCGATGGAGAGCCAGGGCCGCGACGTGAAGATGGATGAAAAGCGGGTCGAGGGCTATCGCAACTTCGCGACCAAGCTGTGGAATGCGGCGCGGTTCGCCCAGTCCAACGGGATTCGCGCAAGCGAACATGTCGAGGCTCCACGCGCCACGCTCGCGGTCAACAAGTGGATTATCGCCGAGACCGTGTCCACGGTGCAGGCGATGGACATCGCCTTTGCCGATCATCGTTTCGACGGCGCGGCCAACACCATCTACCAGTTCACCTGGAGCCGCTTCTGCGACTGGTATCTTGAGCTGATCAAGCCGGTGCTCCAGACCGAAGGCGCCGAGGGTGCCGAGGAGACGCGGCAGGTCGCTGGCTGGGTGCTCGACCAGATCCTGGTCATGCTCCACCCGTTCATGCCCTTCATCACCGAAGAGCTGTGGTCGAAGATGGGCGACCGGCCCGAGTATCCGATCATCACCGCGCAATGGCCAATGGCGGATGCGCGCGCGCTTGATCCCGAAGCGGCGCAGGAGATCGACTGGCTGATCCGGCTGGTGAGCGAGCTGCGCGCGGCGCGGACCGAGCTGAACGTCCCGCCGGGCGCGCGGCTGGCGCTGCATGTCCGCGACGCCCATGCTGACACGCTGGAGCGGCTGATGCGCCAGAATGCGGCGCTCGCGCGTCTCGCCCGCGTCGATCGTGCCGAGGGCGAGGCGCCGGCGGGCGGTGCGCTGCAGATCGTGGTGGACGAGGCGACTTATGTCCTCCCGCTCGAGGGTGTCATCGACCTCGACGCCGAGCGCGCGCGCCTGACCAAGGCGATTGCGGCGGCGGAGAAGGAGCGCGACAGCCTCAATGCGCGCCTGTCCAACCCGGCCTTTGCCGAAAAGGCGAAGCCGGAGGCGGTGGAAAAGGCGCGGACGGACCATGCCGAGAAGTCGGCAGAAGCGGCGCGGCTGAGCGCGGCGCTGGGGCGGCTCGGGTAACCACCTCTTTCGTCGCCCCGGGCTTGACCCGGGGCAGGGCTGCCCTTCCCGCACGAAGAAGCCCAGCCCCGGGTCAAGCCCGGGGCGACGGTGGAGGGGAGATCCGCCGCCTCATCCGCACCGCTTGCGACCGCGCGGGACTTGGCCCAAAAGCCAAGCCATGTCCCATTATCCCGCGCTTCGCCTTCGTCGCACCCGCAGTTCCGGCTGGAGCCGTCGGCTTCATGCCGAGACGTTGCTGACCCCGGCCGACCTGATCTGGCCGTTGTTCGTGACCGACGGGGAGGGGCGCGAGGAGCCGATCGCCAGCCTGCCGGGCGTATCGCGCTGGTCGGTCGACGGGATCGTTGCCAAGGCGCGCGAGGCTGCGGATGCGGGAATCCCGTGTCTGGCGCTGTTTCCCAATACGCCGCCGGCGCTGCGCACCGAGGATGGCGCCGAGGCGCTGAACCCCGACAATCTGATGTGCCGGGCAATCCGGGCGATCAAGGATGCGGTGCCGGACATTGGCGTGCTGACCGATGTCGCGCTCGACCCCTACACCGCGCATGGCCATGACGGGCTGGTCGATGCGGCGGGCTGTGTGCTCAATGACGAAACCGCCGAAGTGCTGGTGGGTCAGGCGCTCAATCAGGCGCGCGCCGGGGCGGACGTGATTGCGCCGAGCGACATGATGGACGGGCGGGTCGGCCTGATCCGCGAGTCGCTGGAGGACGAAGGCTTCGTCAACGTCCAGATCATGGCCTATGCCGCCAAATATGCGTCGGCCTTTTACGGCCCGTTCCGCGACGCGGTGGGATCGCGCGGGCTGCTCAAGGGGGACAAGAAGACCTATCAGATGGACCCGGCCAATGCCGAAGAAGCGCTGCGCGAGGTCGCGCTCGACCTCGACGAAGGCGCGGACAGCGTGATGGTGAAGCCCGGGCTGCCCTATCTCGACATCGTGCGCCGGGTGAAGGAGCGGTTCGAGGTGCCGGTGTTCGCGTATCAGGTGAGCGGCGAGTACGCGATGATCGAGGCGGCGGCTGCGGCCGGGGCCGGGGACCGCGACGCGCTGGTGCTGGAAACGCTGATGGCGTTCAAGCGCGCGGGATGCAGCGGGGTGCTGACCTATCATGCGCTGCACGCCGCGCGGCTGATGGGCGGATGATCGAAACCGAGCGGTTGGTGCTGCGCCCGCCGGTGAAGGCTGACCACCCGGCGCTCTACGCGATGTGGGCCGACCCGGTGGTCATGGCCGATCTGGGGCCGGTCAAGGACGCCGCCGCGAGTGCGGCCACGCTGGCGCGGCACGACGGCTATCGCGCCGATGGCCTCGGATTTCTGAGCGTGATCCGCAAGGAGGATGGCGCGGTGCTGGGCTTTTGCGGGCTCAAGCGCGGCGATCCGCCCAACCCGATCGCCGGGCAGGTCGAGGCCGGATGGATGCTCGGCCAGGCCTATTGGCGGCGCGGCTATGCGCTTGAGGCCATGCGCGCGGTGCTCGACTGGGGCTGGGCCAATTTTGACGCGCCGCAGATCGTGGCGATCACCGCCGCGCGCAACGCGGCAAGCCGGGCGATGATGGTGCAGCTGGGCATGGCCTATGTCGAAGGCGGCGATTTCGACCACCACGCCTTTGCCGTGGATGACCCCTTGCGCCATATCGTCACCTACCGCATCACTCGCCCGTCCGTATCGCGTGAGTAGAGAAGGGGAGGCGATGAGCGCCGAAGCAGTCGCCGAACCGCAGCCGGGTGCGCCCGGTTGGCTGAAGGGCATGAGCGGCCCGCTCTTCGTCACCACCATCCTGCTTGGCAGCTTCCTGCTGTTTCTGGTCCAGCCGATGATCGCGCGGATGGCACTGCCGCGGCTGGGCGGTGCACCGGCGGTGTGGAACAGCGCGATGCTGATCTATCAGGCGTTGCTGCTGGGCGGCTATGCCTATGCGCACTGGCTGGGCCGGGTACCGGTGCGGCGACAGGCGATGATCCATCTTGGCGTACTCGCGGTCGCGGCGCTGTGGTTGCCGATCGGGCTGATGGCGATGCAGTTGCCCGCCGATGCCGAGCCGGCGCTGTGGGTGCCGTGGCTGCTCGCCGCGTCGATCGGGCCGTTGTTCTTCGCCATTTCGGCGCAGGCGCCGTTGCTGCAGCGCTGGTTCGCGTCGGCCTCGGGCGGGCGCGATCCCTATGCGTTGTATGCCGCTTCCAATGTCGGGAGTTTCGGCGGGCTGATTGCCTATCCGCTGCTGGTCGAGCCGTTGCTCGCCCTGCATGTCCAAAGCTGGTTGTGGACCGGCGGCTATGCGCTGGTGGTCGTCGCGGTGGCCGCCTGTGCGTTGCTGTTGCCGCGCAAGGCGGCGGACGCGCCGCATGTCCATGCCACGAGCGCCGCGCCGTCGTGGCGGCGCGTCGCGCACTGGATCACGCTCGCCTTTGTCCCGTCCGGGCTGATGCTCGCCACGTCGAGCTTCCTGACGACTGATATCGTTGCAGTCCCGATGCTGTGGGTGCTGCCGCTGGGGCTGTATCTGCTGAGCTTCACCATCGCCTTTGCCGCGCGGCGGACGGTCGCGGTGCTGCTGACCCGCTTTGCACCCGTCACCGTCCTGCTGTTCGGCGGGCTGATGATCGCGGGGCATAATGCCAATCCGGAACTCAACGCGCTGATGGCGCTGGTGCTGCTGTTCATGGTCGCAGTGGCGCTGCACACGCATATGTATGATTTGCGCCCGGAGCCGGACCGGCTGACCGGTTTCTACCTCGCCATGTCGGTCGGCGGGGCGCTGGGCGGGGTGTTTGCGGCATTGGTCGCGCCGCTGGTGTTCGACTGGACGTATGAATATCCGATCCTGATCCTCGCCGCCGGATTGCTGGTGCCGCAGCATTATCTGCTGCCCTGGCTTGCGCGGCTGTGGGAGCAGCGCGCGCAGCTGCGCCGGATCGCGGTGCTGGCGGTGGCGCTGGCGGTGCTGTGTGTGATCTGGCTTGGCCTGTCGGGCGGCGGCGACCGGCTGGGGGACCAGCAGGCCGGGTTGCTCTATCTGACGCTGGCGGTGATCGGTGTCGCCACGGTCGGCGCGCGCGTCCCGTTCCTGATCGTGCTGGCCGGATCGCTGTTCCTGTTCGGCGGCTTTCGCGCGCTGACGATGAGCTGGGATGGCGGGGTGCGCACGCGCAGCTATTTCGGCGTCTATACCATCACCGAACTGAGCGATCAGAAGCGCATGGCCCATGGGACCACGCTGCATGGCGTCCAGCTGACCGGATCGCCCGAGCGGCTGCGGACTCCGACGACCTATTATGTGCCGGGGTCCGGGGTCGGTCAGGCGATGCTGGCGCTGCCGGCGCTGTACGGGCCGCGCGCGCGGGTCGGAGTCGTGGGACTGGGGACCGGAACGCTGGCCTGTTACGCGACGCCGGGGCAGCGCTGGTCCTTTTACGAGATCGATCCGGCGGTGGTGGAACTGGCGCGCGGGCCGTTCCGCTTCCTCGACCAGTGCCGCCCCGATGCGCGGATCATCCTTGGCGATGCGCGCGTGCGGCTGGCCGATGCGCCCGAAGGCAGCCTCGACCTGCTCGTGCTGGATGCGTTTTCATCGGATGCCGTGCCGATGCACCTGATGACGCTGGAGGCATTTGCCACCTATGATCGCGCGCTGGCGCAGGACGGCTTGCTGCTGGTACACATCTCCAACCGGTTCCTGGCGCTGGAGCCGGTGGTCGAACGTGCCGCGGCGCTGGGTGGCTGGTCGGCGGCGCAACTGGCCTATTCGCCATCGCTGACCGAGGAGCTGGACGAGGCAGCGACATCGGACTGGATCGCATTGTCACGCTCGCCGGAAACGCTTGCGCGGCTGACCGCCCGCAACCCCGAATGGCGGCAATTGGCGACCCAGCCGAACTTTACGCCGTGGACCGATGATTATGCGACGATCCTGCCGGTGCTGCGCAGCCTGAACCGGGATCTGCCCTGACAGCGCGCGGGGCGGGTCAGCCGGCGAGCGCCGCCTCGAGCGCGCGCACCTGATCGGCCTGTTCCGCCGCGCGCGTCGACAGGGCGGCGATGGCCGAGTCGAGCGCGGGATAGGGGGCGTCGCCAGCCTGGAGCCGCGCGGCGGCAACCGATTCGAGGTCGGTGACAATCGCGACCAATTCGCCGCGCGTCCGGTTGAGGTCGGCGAGCGCGACCTGAGCGGCGATCCAGCTTTCACTGCCGATCGCGACGCCGCGCGCGATGGCGACTCGCGACTCGGTCTCCATCGCCTGTGACCGGAACCGCGTGACGATGGCCTCGGCTGCGGTGCGTTGGCCGGCGATCTGCGAGTCGAGCGCGGCATCCGGAGTCGCGACCGGGTCGGGACGGACCGGATCACGGTCCGGGCGCTGTTCGATCGGTCGAGGAAGCAGTGACGGATAGCCGTCTCCCGCCGTGCTGCATGCGCAAAGCCCCAGCGGGGCGGCGAGAAAAAGCAGGTATCGCATCGGCGCGGGTGTATGCCGTGAAAAAAGTCTGCGCAACGGGGTTGCCTTTCCTGAAATCGCCTTCTATCTGCGCCCCTCCACTGCGCACCCGTAGCTCAGCTGGATAGAGCATCAGACTACGAATCTGAGGGTCGGACGTTCGAATCGTTCCGGGTGCGCCATTCAAAGCCCTGCCAAGTCATCGACTTGGCGGGGCTTTGTTGCATTTGGGCGGTTGCAGACGCGCGCGGCCGGTCGCTGTGGTGCCGGGCACATGCTGGCGGGCGGCCGCAAATTTGTTCGGTATCCGCAACAAGCCGCTAATTTGCTGGTGTTTTAACCATATTCCGTGGTACCCGGTATGGGTGAAAACATTTGATGCCATAACGTGCCTGCTGTTGGGCCACCGCTGGACGCATAGCCGGACGCGCAAGGGCTATCGGACCTGCGCGCGCTGCCGTTTGCGCGAGCCCGATCCGGAGCAGAGTGCATCGCCGCCGTCGGACGCCGACTAAAAGCTGTAGGGCACGGCGCCGCGCAGGTCGGGGTCGATGCGGATATCGCCGGCCGCTGGCGGAAAGGCGCGTTGGTCGCAATCCGGGCGTGGGCAGATCCGGCAGCTGGTGCCGATCGGGGTTGCCGCACCGCCGGGGCGCAGCCCGTCGGCATAGACGAACGCGCCGCCATGGCTTTCCTCACAGCCCAGTGCGACGGCGTAGCGGCGCGGCGGGCGATCATAGCTGGCGGACGGCTTGACCAGCCCCTTGGCCATGATGACGTAGCGCGCACCGTCCGGGGTCTGGGCAAGCTGGGTCAGGATCCGGTCGGGGATCGCCACGGCTTCATGCACCACCCAGAGCGGGCAGGCACCGCCGAACCGGGCGAATTCGAGCCGGGTGGCCGAGTGGCGCTTGGTGATGTTGCCGGCCATGTCGACGCGGCAGAAGAAAAAGGGGATGCCCTGCGCGCCAGGGCGCTGAAGCGTGGAGAGGCGGTGGCACGCCTGTTCGAAGCTGGTGCCGAAACGCTGGCGCAGCCGGTCGATATCGTGGCGCAAATCGCGCGCGGCATCGCGGAAGCGGGTATAGGGCATCAGCAGCGCGCCGGCGGCATAGTTGGCGAGGCCGAGGCCGAGCAGTTCACGCGCTTCGGGCGAAGCGAGGCCGCTGGCATCGGCGACGGCGCGCATTTCGTTGGTGAATTCCAGACTGGCGAGGCGCTGGGCGAGCAGGAAGGCGCGGCTTTCGGGCGGGAGTACGCCGCTGATCACCAGCCGCCGGGCATCGGGGTCGAAGCGCGAGAGGCGCGTGTCGTCATCGCGCGCTTCCTCGATCCTGATCCCGTGCCAGCCGCGCAGCCGGTCCTCGATCGCGCGGGGATGGTCGAAGCTCTCTGCCAGCGCCTCGGCGGCGCGGTCGAGCGGGTCGATATAATTGCCCTCGGCCTGATACCAGTCGCGCACCGCTTCCCACGGCAGCGCGCTGCCATGGCCGGCGCCGCTTTCGACCTTGTCGTCGAGTACGCGCAGTTGCGCCTGGGCGCGGCGCCACGCGTCGTGTAGCGCGACCATGCGACGGGCGAGCGCGGGATGTTTCTCGACGCCCCGCTGAACGGCGGCTTCGTCAAGCGGGGCGGCGCCGATGCTGGAGTCGGTTGCCGCCTCGATCGCGCGGACCAGTTCGGCGGTGCTGTCGTCGCTGCCGACATCGCCCCAGAGATCGGGAAATTCGCGGCTGAGCGCGATCAGCACCGGCGGGGTGAGCGGGCGTTCCTCATTCTCGATCTGCGAGAGATAGCTGACCGAAACGCCGAGCCGGGCGGCGAGCGCGGCCTGGGGCAAAGCGAGCCGCCGGCGCAGATCGCGGACGCGGTTTCCGGCGAAGAGGCGGCGGCGCTGTTCCATCGCCCCACAATATCCGCAGATATGGGCAATGCAACTTCGCAACATTGCATTTGCGCGGAGCCCCGTGTCCTGTGCAGGGGCTGGCCAAGGGAGTAAGCCATGTCTTCGACGATCGAGGAACTCGAACGCCGCCGTGCTGCGGCCCGGCTGGGCGGGGGGGCAGAAGCGGATCGACGCGCAGCACGCCAAGGGCAAGCTGACCGCGCGCGAGCGGCTGGACGTGCTGCTCGACGAGGGGTCGTTCGAAGAGCTCGACATGTATGTCGAGCACAACTGCGTCGATTTCGGCATGCCGGAGCAGATCGTCCCGGGCGATGGCGTCGTCACCGGCAGCGGCACGATCAATGGCCGGCTCGTGTTCGTGTTCAGCCAGGATTTCACCGTGTTCGGCGGATCGCTGTCCGAGCGGCACGCGCAGAAGATCTGCAAGATCATGGACATGGCGATGAAGGTCGGCGCACCCGTGATCGGCCTGAACGATAGCGGCGGCGCGCGGATTCAGGAAGGCGTCGCGTCGCTGGCGGGTTACGCCGAGGTGTTCCAGCGCAATGTGCTGGCGTCCGGCGTGGTGCCGCAGATTTCGCTGATCATGGGCCCCTGCGCAGGCGGGGCCGTCTATTCTCCCGCGATGACCGACTTCATCTTCATGGTGAAGGATTCATCGTACATGTTCGTCACCGGCCCGGATGTAGTGAAGACCGTTACCAACGAGATCGTCACGCAGGAGGAACTGGGCGGAGCTGTGACGCATACCACGAAGTCGGGCGTTGCCGATGTGGCGTTCGAGAATGATATCGAGGCGTTGCTGGCGGCGCGCGACTTCGTGGACTTCCTTCCCGCGAGCAATCGCGAACCCGTGCCCGAGCGGCCGTGCCGCGATCCGTGGGACCGGGTCGAGAACAGCCTCGACACGCTGATCCCGCCGAGCGCGAACCAGCCGTACGATATGCACGAGCTGATCGCGAAGACGGTGGACGAGGGCGACTTCTTCGAGGTGCAGCCGACGCATGCCGGCAACATCATCATCGGGTTCGGGCGGATCGAGGGGCGCACCGTCGGGATCGTCGCCAACCAGCCGATGGTGCTGGCGGGCGTGCTCGACATCAATTCGTCGAAGAAGGCGGCGCGGTTCGTGCGCTTTTGCGACGCGTTCGAGATCCCGATCGTGACGTTTGTCGACGTGCCGGGCTTCCTGCCGGGCGTCGGGCAGGAGCATAGCGGCATCATCAAGCATGGCGCGAAGCTGCTGTTCGCCTATGCCGAGGCGACGGTGCCGAAGATCACGGTGATCACGCGCAAGGCCTATGGCGGCGCCTATGACGTGATGGCGTCGAAGCATCTGCGCGGCGATTTGAACTATGCCTGGCCGACCGCCGAGATCGCGGTGATGGGCGCGAAGGGCGCGGTCGAGATCATCTTCCGCGGGCGCACGCCGGAGGAGATTGCCGAGAAGACTGCGGAATATGAGGCGCGCTTCGCCAACCCGTTCGTCGCGGCGAGCAAGGGGTTTGTCGATGAGGTGATCATGCCGCATTCGACGCGGCGGCGGATCGCGCTGGGGCTACGGAAGCTGAGGAACAAGAGCCTCGAGAATCCGTGGAAGAAGCATGACAATATTCCGCTGTGACCGCCGCGACCGCCCCTCGGACGTCGGGATCGCCGCACCTGGTGCTTGACGATTTTCTGCCGCAACAGGCGGCGGAAACGATGCTCGCGCAAATTCTTGCGGCCGAGCCGGCATTTACCCCGTCCGAAATTGGCAGGGGGGCAACGTCGCGGGTGAATTCGGACTATCGCTCGTCGCTGCGGTTGCCGGGGCGGGTCGGCGTGGACCTGACGTCACTGGTCGACGCGATCGGTGCGCGGCTGGACGCGGTCTGCACCGGCGCAGGCGTCCGCACCTTTCCGGTCGCGCATCACGAACTCAGCATCGTCGCGCATCGCGACGGGGATTTCTACAAGCCGCATATCGATACCCGTACCGGCGAAACCGACGGTCGCTCGATCCGGGTGGTCAGCTGCGTCTATTATCTGCATCGCCCGCAGCGGGGATTTTCCGGCGGTGAACTGGCGATACATCCGATCATGGGTGGCGGTGAGCCGATCCTGATCGAGCCGCGCCACAACCGGCTCGCCATCTTCCCGTCCTTCATCCCGCATGAGGTGTTGCCGACGCGCTCGTCCGGCAGCTTTGCCGATAGCCGCTTTTCGGTGAATTGCTGGTTGCATCAGGCGCGGCGGCCTGGCCCCGTTACTGGAGATTGCGCATGAAACTCGGTCGGCTCAACCATATCGGTGTGGCGACGCCGTCGATCGCAGACTCGATCGCCTTTTATCGCGATGTGATGGGGGCGGAGACCATCCATGAACCCTTCGACCTGCCGGCGCAGGGGGTGAAGGTGTGCTTCGTCGATACGCCGAACACGCAGATCGAGCTGATCGAGTCGCTGGGTGAAGACTCGCCGATCCACGGCTTTCTGGCGAAGAACCCGGCGGGCGGACAGCATCATGTGTGTTATGAGGTACCCGACATTCATGCCGCCAAGGCGTGGTTCGAGGCGAAGGGCGCGCGGGTGCTGGGCGAACCGCGCATCGGGGCGCATGGGACGCTGATCTTCTTTGTCCACCCGCGCGACATGGGCGGGGTGCTGACCGAGATTATGGAAACGCCGAAGGGAGAGGCGCATTGACCGACGAGACCGTCCTTTACAGCCTCGACAATGGCGTCGCGACGATCCGGCTGAACCGACCGGAGCGGCTGAATGCGGTGACATTCGACATGCTCGACCTGATCCGCGCGTCGTTGCTGCGCGCGGTGAACGAGGGCGCGCGGGCGGTGCTGCTGACCGGCGAGGGGCGGGCATTCTGTTCCGGCGCGGATCTGGCCGGGCGGATGGATCGCGGGCCGGTCGATCCGGCCGAGAGCCTGGAGTTCCACTACAACCCGCTCGCCGAAACGCTGTCCAAGCTGCCGATCCCGATCGTCACCGCGATCAACGGCCCGGCGGCGGGCGCGGGCGTGGGCATCGCGCTGGGCGGCGATATCGTGGTGATGGCGAAGAGCGCGTATCTGCTGCTCGCCTTCAGCAATATCGGGCTGGTGCCCGATTGCGGTGCGACCTGGCTGGTCGCCAAGTCGGCAGGGCGGGCCAAGGCGCTGGAAATGGCGCTGCTGGGCGAGAAGATGTTCGCCGATGACGCGAAGGATGCCGGGCTGGTTGCGCGGGTGGTCGAGGACGACGCGCTGATGGCAGAGGCGGGGAAGCTCGCCGCGACGCTGGCCGCCAAGCCGA
Source organism: Sphingomonas sp. BE123 (assembly GCF_031456015.1). NCBI lineage: Bacteria > Pseudomonadati > Pseudomonadota > Alphaproteobacteria > Sphingomonadales > Sphingomonadaceae > Sphingomonas > Sphingomonas sp. BE123. The sequence goes on from NZ_JAVDTW010000001.1 coordinate 124,979, forward strand.
CGATCGCGCTGGGCCTGATCCGCGCGCAGATCAAGGCGGCGCTCACCAACACGCTGTCCGAAACGCTGAGCGTCGAGGCGGCGCATCAGCGGATTGCGGGCAAGACCGAGGACTTTCGCGAAGGCGTGATGGCGTTTCTCGGCAAGCGTGCGCCGGAGTTCAAGGGTAAGTAAATGACCGACAAGCCCACCCCAGCCGACTGGAAGGCGCTGGCCGACAAGGAAGTGAAGGGCCGCGACCTGACCTGGCGCACGCCGGAGGGGATCGACGTCAAGCCGCTGTACACGGCGGAGGACGTGACCGCCGACCCCGGACTGCCCGGGTTCGCGCCGTTCACCCGCGGGGTGCGCGCGTCGATGTATGCCGGGCGCCCGTGGACGATCCGGCAATATGCCGGCTTTTCGACCGCCGAGGAGTCCAACGCCTTCTACCGCCGCAATCTGGCAGCGGGGCAGAAGGGGCTGTCGGTCGCGTTCGATCTGGCGACGCATCGCGGTTATGACAGCGATCATCCGCGCGTGACCGGTGACGTCGGCAAGGCGGGCGTGGCGATCGACAGTGTCGAGGATATGAAGATCCTGTTCGACGGGATTCCGCTCGACCAGATGTCGGTCAGCATGACGATGAACGGCGCGGTGATCCCGATCCTCGCCTTCTTCATCGTCGCGGGAGAGGAGCAGGGGGTCGATCAGAGCCTGCTCGACGGGACCATTCAGAACGACATTCTGAAGGAGTTCATGGTCCGCAATACGTACATCTATCCGCCCGAACCGTCGATGCGGATCATCTCAGACATTTTTGCATATACCTCGGCCAACATGCCGAAATTCAACAGCATTTCGATCTCCGGCTATCATATGCAGGAGGCCGGGGCGACGCAGGTGCAGGAGCTGGCCTTCACCATCGCCGACGGCATGGAATATGTGAAATACGGCGTCGCCAGCGGGCTCGACATCGACAAATTTGCCGGGCGGCTGAGCTTCTTCTTCGCAATCGGTATGAACTTCTTCATGGAAGTCGCTAAATTGCGGGCAGCGCGGGTGTTGTGGCATCGCGTGATGACCCAGCTGGGCGCGAAGGATGAACGCAGCAAGATGCTGCGCACGCACTGCCAGACTTCAGGTGTGTCGCTGACCGAGCAGGATCCTTACAACAACGTCATCCGCACGACGATCGAGGCGATGGCGGCGATGCTGGGTGGGACGCAGAGCCTGCATACCAATGCGCTGGACGAAGCGATCGCGCTGCCGACCGATTTTTCCGCGCGCATCGCTCGCAATACGCAACTGGTGATCCAGGAAGAGACCGGCATGACCAATGTCGTCGATCCGCTGGGCGGCAGCTATTATGTCGAAAGCCTGACGCAGGAGCTGGTCGACAAGGCGTGGGCGATCATCGAGCGGGTCGAGGCCGAGGGCGGCATGGCCAAGGCGGTCGCCGCCGGCTGGCCCAAGGCGATGATCGAGGAAGCCGCCGCCGCCGCCGCCGCGCGGATCGATCGGGGCGAGCAGGTGATCGTCGGGGTCAACAAGTACCGCAAGGCCGAGGAAGACCCGATCGACATCCTCGACGTCGACAACCACGCCGTGCGCGAGGCGCAGGTCGCGCGGATTGCGCGGGTGAAGGCGACCCGCGACGAAGCGGCGTGTCAGGCGGCGCTGGATGCGTTGCGCGAGGGCGCACGGGGCAATGGCAATCTGCTCGAGCTGGCGGTCGTGGCGGCGCGGCATCGCGCGACGCTGGGTGAGATCAGCCTGGCGATGGAGGATGTGTTCGGGCGGCATGGCACAGTGCCGACGCCGGTCAAGGGCGTCTATGGCGGCGCCTATGACGCCGACCAGAGCTGGGAGCGGTTGAAGGACGGCGTTGCTGCGACCGAGCGCCGGCTGGGCCGCGCACCGCGCATGCTGGTCGCCAAGATGGGGCAAGACGGGCATGATCGCGGGGCGAACCTCGTCTCCTCGGCGTTCGGCGATCTCGGCTTCAAGGTCGTCCCCGGCCCGCTGTTCCAGACGCCGCAGGAAGCCGCCGAGCTGGCGCTGGCGGAAGATGTCGATGTGGTCGGCGTGTCCAGCCTGGCGGCCGGGCACAAGACGCTGATCCCGCAGCTGATCGGCCATCTGCGTGATGCGGGGCGGAGCGATATCAAGGTGATCGCGGGCGGGGTGATCCCGGCGCAGGATTACCAGGTGCTGCGCGACGCGGGGGTGCAGGCGATCTTTGGTCCGGGGACGAACCTCGTGAATGCGGCGGAGGAGGTGTTGACGCTGCTCGGCCATAATATGCCGCCGCGTGAGGAGGCTGCGGAGTGAGCGACGACGCCGTCAAGCCGGACCCGGAGCCCGGGTTCGACAAGGAGATGCTGCTCTACGATTATTCGAAGCATCTGCTGTCGCTGGCGTTGCTGGGCCTTGGCGGCATTCTGTCGATTGCGCAGTCGCCGCAGGGGCAGAAGATTCCCGGCGTGATCATCGCATCGCTGACGGTGTTTCTGGCCATTTCCGGGCTGTGCGCGCTCAGCTGTACCGCGTCGATTTTGCGTTCGCGCCAGCGTAATGTTCCGGTACCGCGCTCGGCATGGCTGACCAATCAGGGGGCGATGATGTTCCTTGGGCTTGGCGTCGGCGGATTTCTTTACTCTTGGATCAGGGCTTTGATGTGACCACCCGTACCGACTGGACCCGCGACGAGATTGCCGCGCTGTTCGACCTGCCGTTCATGGAGCTCGTCTATCAGGCCGCCACGGTCCACCGCGCGCATTTCGCGGCGGATGAGGTGCAGCTATCGACCTTGCTCAGCATCAAGACCGGCGGGTGCCCGGAGGATTGCGGCTATTGCAACCAGTCTACCCATGCCGAGACGGGCCTCAAGGCGACCAAGCTGATGGACGTGCGCGCGGTGCTGCAGGCGGCGGCGCAGGCCAAGGACAATGGCTCGTCGCGCTTCTGCATGGGCGCGGCATGGCGCAACCCCAAGGATCGCGACATGCCCGCCATCGTCGAGATGGTGAAGGGCGTGCGCCAGATGGGCATGGAAACCTGCATGACTTTGGGCATGCTGACCGAGGGGCAGGCGGCGCAGCTGGCGGATGCCGGACTGGATTATTACAACCACAATATCGACACCTCGCCCGAGCGCTATGGCGAGGTGATCACGACGCGGACGTTCGCGGACCGGCTGGAAACGCTGGACCATGTGCGCGAGGCGGGGATCAACGTATGTTGCGGCGGGATCGTCGGGATGGGCGAGACGCGCGCGGACCGCGTGGGGTTCATCCATGCGCTGGCGACTTTGCCCAAGCATCCCGAGAGCGTGCCGGTGAACGCGCTGGTGCCGGTCAAGGGCACGGTGCTGGGCGACATGCTCCACGACACGCCGCTGGCAAAGATCGACCAGATCGAGTTCGTCCGCACGGTTGCCGTGGCGCGGATCACGATGCCGGAGTCGATGGTGCGCCTCTCCGCAGGCCGCGAGAGCATGAGCGATGAGACGCAGGCACTGTGCTTCATGGCGGGGGCGAATTCGATCTTCACCGGCGACAAGCTGCTGACCACCGGCAATGCCGGCGACGACAAGGACGCGGCGCTGTTCGCGCGGCTGGGAATGCGGGCGATGGCGGGTGAGGTGAAGGCGGAGCTGGAGGCGGCGGAGTGAGGAAGGTCGCCGCGTGGGTTCTCGCGGCTGCTATCCTAATCAACTTGGCCCTGTTGATCACCGATCATCGTCTGCTCGTTGGGGAGAAGAAGGTAAATCCTGGTCAGCGATACATCGTTGAAGGCTACGGTGACGCAGGCTCCAATGAGCAGAGCGTGCTGGTCTGTTCGTATTGGACCGGGCGCAGCGTCGTTAGGAACGTGCTTTGGTACTCCAGCAACAATGTGATGGGGAGAGACCAGTGTCCATTTTGGGACGCGGGCTCGAGATAGGACTGACCTAAATGTTCAAGAAAATCCTGGTCGCCAACCGTGGCGAGATTGCGTGCCGCGTGTTCCGGACCGCCAAGCGGATGGGGATTGCCACCGTCGCGGTCTACTCCGACGCCGATGCGCGCGCGCCGCATGTGTTGATGGCGGATGAGGCGGTGCGGCTGGGGCCGGCTCCGGCGGCGGAGAGCTATCTCAAGGCCGAGCTGATCCTGGCTGCGGCCAAGGCGACCGGCGCGGACGCGATCCATCCGGGCTATGGCTTCCTGTCGGAGCGTGAGAGCTTTGCCAAGGCGTGTGCGGAGGCGGGGATCGCCTTTGTCGGGCCGCCCGCAAACGCGATAGCGGCGATGGGCGACAAGATCGAGTCCAAGAAGCTGGCCAAGGCGGCGGGGGTCAATGTCGTCCCCGGCTATCTGGGCGAGATTGCCGATACCGATGAAGCGGTGCGGATCGCGTCGGACATCGGCTATCCGGTGATGATGAAGGCATCGGCGGGCGGCGGCGGCAAGGGGATGCGGCTGGCGTGGAGCGAGCAGGACGTCCGCGAGGGCTTTGAGGCGACCAAGCGTGAGGGGCTGGCGTCGTTCGGTGATGATCGCGTGTTCATCGAGAAGTTCATCGAACAGCCGCGCCATATCGAGATTCAGCTGATCGGCGACCAGCATGGCAACATCCTCTATCTGGGCGAGCGCGAATGTTCGATCCAGCGCCGGCACCAGAAGGTGGTCGAGGAGGCGCCGTCGCCCTTCGTCACGCCCGAGATGCGCCGCAAGATGGGCGAGCAGGCGGTCGCGCTCGCGCGGGCGGTTGGCTATTACAGCGCGGGGACGGTCGAGCTGATCGTCTCGGGCGCCGACAAGACCGGCGACGGCTTCTACTTCCTCGAGATGAACACGCGGCTGCAGGTCGAGCATCCGGTAACCGAGGCGATCACCGGGCTCGATCTGGTCGAGCAGATGATCCGCGTCGCGGCAGGCGAGCGGTTGGCGTTCACGCAGGATGAGGTCAAGCTGACCGGCTGGGCGATCGAGAACCGGGTCTATGCCGAGGATCCGTATCGCGGGTTCCTGCCCAGCACCGGGCGGCTGGTGCGCTATGCGCCCCCCGCGGCGCAGGACACGCCCTATGGCGAGGCCGGCGGCGAGGGTTATGTCCGCGTCGACGATGGCGTTGCCGAGGGCGGCGAGGTCAGCATGTTCTATGACCCGATGATCGCCAAGCTGATCACCTGGGGCAACACCCGCGACGAGGCGGCCGATCTGCAGGTCGCGGCGCTCGACCGGTTTCAGCTCGACGGGCTGGGCAACAATATCGATTTCCTGTCGGCGCTGATGCAGCATCCGCGCTTCCGCTCGGGCGCGCTGACCACGGGGTTCATCGCGGAGGAATATCCCGAGGGGTTCGAAGGCGCGCCCGCCGATGTGGCGCTGTTGCGCAAGCTGGCCGCGGTCGCGACGGTGCTGGACCTGATCCAGGCGGTGCGGGCGACCGAGATTTCGGCGCAACTCGCCACGCCCACCCTGTCGAGCGCGCGTGTCGTGCTGATCGGCGGCGAGCGGTTCGATATCAGCGTCGATGGCCACGCCGGAGGGATGCTGGCGAACTTCGACCCGAATGAAGCGCCACTCGACATGGCCACGGGCTGGCAGCCGGGGCAGCGGCTGGCGCAGTTCCGCATCGATGGCGAGGAATTGCTGAGCGTCGGGGTGCAGCGTGGCCGCGCAGGATGGACGCTGCGCACGCGTGGGGCGGCGCATGACGTCAAGGTCTATGCACCGCGCGTCGCGGAACTCGCCCGGCACATGATCGAGAAAATCCCGCCGGACATGAGCCGCTTCCTGCTCGCGCCGATGCCGGGTCTGCTGACGCGGATTGAAGTCGCCGAAGGCGAAAAGGTCGAGGCCGGTCAGCCGCTCGCGGTGGTCGAGGCGATGAAAATGGAGAATATCCTGCGCGCCGAAAAGGCGGGCGTGGTCAAGGCGATCAACTTTGCCGCGGGCGACAGCCTGGCGGTGGATGCCGCGATCCTGGAGTTCGAGTGAGGCGCGGCGACGCGCTCTCGGCGAAGAAACAGAAGAAGACCCTCCCCAACCCCTCCCGCAAGCGGGAGGGGCTAAGACGAAGAGGGGCGAAATATATATCCTCCCCCGCCAGGGGGAGGTGGCGCCGAAGGCGACGGAGGGGGAGGACGGCTGCGCGCTTGAGTCTCTTCCGTCGTGCTTCTTCCCCCTCTGTCAGCTGCACTGACACCTCCCCCTGGCAGGGGAGGATTGTCGGACTTCACGCCGTTGGCGGGGTCGCCGGTAGGACGACGGTAATGCGCAGGCCGCCGATCGGCGAGTTGCTCGCCTCGATCCGGCCGTGATGCCCCTCCACGATCGCGCGGGCGGTGGCGAGGCTGAGGCCCGACCCGCCCGGCGTGTCCTTGGCGTTGGCGCGGTAGAAGGGTTCGAACAGCTGCTGCGCCAGGCCGACATCGATGCCCGGGGCATTGTCGTCGACGATCAGGCGCCACGCGTCGCGCTGGCTCTCGAGGCCCAGCACGATGCGCCCGCCGCGCGGGACGTAGCGCATCGAGTTTTCGATGAGCGCGCCGAACAGCTGCTCGATCCGCTCGGCGTCCCATTTCACCAGAATGGTATAGGGAGGCAGGTTGCTGGTCTCGAGCCGCACGCCCGCCGCCTCGGCGCGCTTGGCGTGAACATAGATGGTGTTGTGGATCAGCGCGCGCGGATCGACATCGGCAAAGCGCAGCGGCAGGCGACCGAGATCGGCGAGCGCGACCGCGTGCAGGTCTTCGGCCATGCGCGCGAGGCGGTTCTGGTCCGCCTCGATCGCCGCCTTGAACTCGGGTTCGGCCGTCAGCGCTTCCTGAAGCTCGTCAAGGTGCGCCCCGAGCGAGGCAATCGGCTCGCGCAGCTCTTCGGCGATCATCACCAGCCAGGTGCGGCGCGCGGTTTCAATCCGTTCGAAGCGGTTGGCGATGCGGCGCAGGTTGCGCATCGTGCCGACAATCTCACGCGGCCCGCGCTCGTCGAAATAGATGTCGCCATCGCCGTCGGCGACCTCGTGGCTGAGCCGCAGCAGCTCGCGCTGGGGGCGGGACCAGCGGCTGGCGAACCAATAGGCAGCACCGAGCAGCAGAGCGAGGATCCCGGCAAGGATCGCGCCGATGCCGATATAATGGTCGCGCATGACGGCACGGTCACGGTCATTGAGTTGGGGCGGCGCGATGATCCGTGCGCGCGCAATGGTGCGTCCGTCGACCACCACCGGGCGCTCGATCAGCGCGGGGCCGGCGGCGCGGCCGGCGAGCAGCCGGTCCCCTTCGCCCACCAGCGCGACGCGGTTGCCGAGGATCGCGGGGTCGCGTCGGTCGAGGTCGGCGACGATCCGGTCGAACGCCTTGCCGGCGGCTGCGGATTCAGCGGCGAGTGCCACGAAGCTTTCAAGATGTTCGGCGTCGCGATTGCGGATCAGCCGTTCGCTGCTGGTATTGACGTTCCACAGCAGGACGCCGCCGGCCAGCGCCACGATAAGCAGGGCCTGAGCCGCCAGCGCCGTGAACATCCCCCTGAACAACCGCACGTCGATCTCCCCATTGCCCACCCCCCGGCGGGCCATTCAGTTCGCGCCTATTCGATCCCCGCGTCGAGCGAGTCGAGGATCCGACCGCCCGCCATGAACACCGCGATCGGGCAGACCGCGAAGAGCAGCCAGCCGCCGATGCCGGGATATTGCTCCAGATACTGCGCTCCCCGCTCAACGGCCCCGAGCCCGAGGCCATAGATGACGGCGAACGCCTCGAATCTGGTCTTGATCGTGAAGAGGCGCTTGATCCGTGACAGCATGGCAATCGTTACGCAAGAGCCGGGCCAAGCGCAGAAATACGGGGGTGCGGATGAACGAACATGGTTACCTGTCAATTAACCCGACAGCATGTCCGCATCGATCCCGAGATACGCCAGCAAGGCGGCGCGCGCAGCGGCGATCCGTTCCAGCAACGCCGGATTGCCAATCTCGTCCTGCGCGATCGTTTCGGGCCAGTGGTCGGCGATGACTGCGGCGATCCCGTCGAGCTTGCCCGGATCGACCAGAAAGCGGGGATCGACGGTTGCCGGGTCGGCAACCACGCGCAGGCGCAGGCATGCAGGACCGCCGCCATTGGCCATGGACTGACGGACATCGACCACTTCGAGATGGCGGATCGGGCCGTTGCCGGCGACATGCGCCTGGAGCCACGTCCAGACCGAGGGCGTGTCGCGCGCTTCGGTCGGGAGGATCAGGCCGGTTTCGCCGCCAGGCAGTGTCACCAGCTGGGCGTTGAACAGATAGGAGCTGATCGCATCGGCGAGGCTGACCTGCGCGGCGGGCACTTCGACGATTTCCACCGAGGGCATCAGGCGGCGCAGATCGGTGTAGAAGGCGTCCTTGTCGGCAAATGCATGTTCGTGCGCGAACAGGACATGGGCGTTGGCCACCGCGACGACGTCATTGTGGAACGCGCCGGCGGCGATCGCTTCCTCCGACTGTTGCACGAACAGGATGCGCGCGGGGTCGAGGCCGTGGCGGCGTGCGACCGCTTCGCTCGCTTCGCGGTGCTGGCGCGCCGGGAAGGGGCCGCCGCTGACGCCATAGACGAAGATTTCGACGCCCGGGGCGTCATGCTGTGGTGCAAGGCGCATGTGATTGGCCGCGCCTTCATCACCGAACGGGGCGGGGACCGGACCATGGACGCGAAAGGCGTCGTGGGCGAAGGCGAGGCGGAGCTGCGCCAACGTTTCGGGCCACTCATGGCTGCGGTGCGGCATCGTCACCAGATTGGCGACGGTCAGGTGGCAGCGGCCATCGGCGGTGTCGGGCGCGGGCGACACGGTGGCGGCATTGGCGGCCCACATCGCCGATGCCGACAGCGCCTGTGCCTGAAGATGCGGGGGAGCGTCGGCATAGCTGGTGGCGAGGCTGTCGAGCCAGCGCCGGTCGGGGCGGGCATGGGGCAGCAGGATACCCTGAGTGAGGCCAAGCGCGAGGTTGGCGCGCATCTTGGCAATGCCCTGCAGCGCGGCGGCGCGGGGTTGCGAAACGGCGCCGCGGTTGCGCGTGGCGGCGAGGTTGCCGTGGCTGAGGCCGGCATAATTGTGGCTGGGGCCGATGATCCCGTCGAAATTGATCTCAACGCGCATCTAAATCCTCCCCGGAACGGGGAGGTGGCAGCGCGAAGCGCTGACGGAGGGGGCCCGATGCACCGGACTCCATTGCCTCGGGCCCCCTCCACCATGCTTCGCATGGTCCCCCTCCCCGTGCCGGGGAGGATCTTTAGCGAGCAGCATAGCTGAGTTCATCTCCCACTTGGACACGCAGGCCCTCCGCAGCATCCGGATCAATGGATATGCCGTCCTTGAAGGTCGCGACACGCGCGTGACAGGCGCGAAAATCGGCCAGTTTTCCTGTGGCGACGATACTCGGGGCGCCAGTGGTGGCTATCAGTGTTACGCGCTCCGTTGCCGCATCGCGGATCGTCATGACAGTGTCGGTGCGCGCGGTCATGGTTGGGCCGCCGTCGAAAATGTCGATATAATTCTCGAACGCGAAGCCTTCCTGTTCGAGCATCCGCATCGCGGCGCGGCCCGATGGGTGCGGCACGCCGATCACGCTGCGCGCATGTTCGGTCAGCATCGCGGTGTAGACAGGGTGGCGCGGCATCAGGTCGGCGATGAACTGGTTGCCGTGGATCGCGTTGAATTCGTCCGCCTGCTGGAAATTCATCCCGAAGAAGCGGCCCGCCACGCCGTCCCAGAAGGGTGACCCGCCGGCTTCGTCGATCACCCCGCGCAATTCGGCGAGGATGCGGTCGGCGAAGCGCGCGCGGTGCATCGCGATGAACAGATAGCGGCTGCGCGCGAGCAGCATCCCAAGCCCCCCGGCGCGCTCGCCCGGATGGAGGAACAGGCCGCCAACCTCGCTCGACCCCTCAAGATCGTTGACGAGGTTGAGGATTTCGGCGCGGAAGGTGCGGTTCAGCGCCTCGCTGTGCTTGGTCACCGTGCCGATGCGGTAGGAATAGAAGGGCCAGCGCTGCCCGACCTGGGTGAAGATCTGGCAGGTGCCGCGCACTTCCTGGGTCACGGTGTTTTCGAGGACCAGGACGAACAATTCGTCCTTTTTGGCGTCATCGGTGCGCGCGAACGCTTCGGCGCTGCGTTCCAGCTTGGCGCGGAGCGCGGGCTTTTCGGGTGGGAGGTTGGTGAAGCCGCCCCCCGTCAGCTTCGCCATCTCATACAGATGCTGCAGGTCGTCGGCGCGCGCGGGACGGATGATGAAGGTCATACGCGGCCCTTTTCGACGATGCGCAGGATTGTGAGCGCCGACAGGGCGGCGCGTTCGGGCAGGCTGTCGGGGATCAGAAATTCCTCCTGCGAGTGAATGGCGCCGCCGCGTGCGCCCATCGTGTCGACCACGGGGACGCCGCATGCGGCGATGTTGTTGCCGTCGCATACGCCGCCGGTCGCCTTCCACGCCACGGGGATGGCGAGATCGGCGCCGGCCTGTTTGACCAGGCCGAACAGCCGCTCGGCGCCCGGGTCGAGCGGCTTGGGCGGGCGGTTGAAGCCGCCATGGACATGCACTGCCACATCGTGTTCGGCGGCAATCGTGTCGGCAAGGGCCTGCACCGCAGCGCCAGCGCGCTGGATGGCGTCGGGCGAGGCGGGGCGGAAATTGACGCGCAGGATGGCGAGGTCGGGGACGACATTGTTCGGCCCGCCCCCCTCGATCCGAGCGGGATTGACCGAGAGATCGTCGGTCATGAGCTGCGACAGGCGCAGCGCAAGATCGGCGGCAGCGACCAGCGCGTTGCGCCCGTCGCGCGGATTGCGGCCGGCATGGGCACTGCGCCCGCGCACGACGATCGAGAAATTGCCGGTGCCGCCGCGCGCGCCGGCCAGCGTGCCGTCGGGCAATGCGGGTTCATAGGTCAGCGCCGCGACCTTGCCCTGCGCTGCTTGCGCGATCAGCGCGGCGGAGGCGAAGGAGCCGGTTTCCTCGTCGGAATTGATCACGACTTCATAACCGAAGCGGTCGGCGGCGGGCGTATTCTCGATCGCGCGCAATGCGGCGAGCATCAGCGACAGCCCGCCCTTCATGTCCGCCGCACCCGGCGCATTGAGCGTGCCATCGGGCAGCCATGCCGCGGTCTGAAACGGGTGATCGGCGGGGAACACCGTGTCCATATGGCCGGTGAACAGCATCTGCACCGGCGCCTCAGGCCGTACGCGCAGGTGGAGGTGGCGGCCATGCGCGAGCGATTGCACGATGCCGCTGGTATCGACCATCTCGACCGGGGCCGGTTCGACCAGCGCGAGGTCACCGGGCAGCGCGGCGAAGGCGTCGGCGAGCAGGCCCGCCATCGTTGCGAGTCCGTCCAGATTGCGCGTGCCGCTATTGACCGCGACCCAGTGTTCGACCTGCGCCAGCATCGGCGCGGCGCGGGCCGCTTCGACGGCGGCAGCTTCGATTGCGTTCAGCCCCATGAACATGGTCTATCGGCTGACATGAGCGGGGTGAACCCCCGGCAGCAGAAAAGTATCTTCTGTTACGGGACGGCGACGCGTGACCCCAAGGGTCGCGCAACAGTGGCGGAGCCCGCCGTCGGGATGGGAGCCAAGTTGGCTTTCGCGGTCAGAAATCCACCAGCAGTGACGCCCGCGTTGTCGTGTCGGTCGAGGTGCGGCCATTGGGCGGCGCGCTTTCATAGTTCACGGCGTAGGACATCTGGGTCGAGAACGGGCCGAACAGCTTGACGCGCAGTGCGGTCTTGCCGGTGATCGTGCTGTTCTGTTCCTGGATGAAGGCCGATGCGTCCTGGCTGAAGGTCACGCCCTTGCTCAGCTTCCAGTCGAGATCGAGTTTGCCGCGTGCAGCGATCTGACGCTCGGTCGGCGCAGTCACGAAATCAGTGTAGCGGAATGCCGGGCCGAGTTCGAGATCGAGCGTCAGCGCGGCAGACTTGACCGCCGAATAGCCGGCACCGGCCGATATTGCGTAACGCTCGTCAAAGCCAAGGAAGCGATCGCTTTCGAACTGCGCAGCGCCATAGACATAGGCGCGGTCGTCGATTTTCCAGTTGGGTTCGTAGGCGGCGAGGTAGCGTTCGCGGACCGTGCGGCCGAGGCTTTCCTGATAATCCGCCTGAACCCGCAACTTGTGGCGCCAGCGCAGGCCATCGCGCTTCAGGTCGAGCACGCCGGTCAGGCCGAGCAGGTCGGTATTGCCGGTGGTCAGATAGCCGCCCAGCTCGGCGCGGCCCTTCACCAGATCGAGAAACTTGGCTTCGCGCAGCCGGCGCTCGGCCGCTTCGCGACGTTCGCGCTTCCACGCGACGGCCGTTTTTTCGAACTGCGCCGCGCGTTCCTTGTCGGCTGCCTTGGCATATTTGACGATCGCGTTGACCGCCGCTTCGTCGCCGGCCTTCATCGCGGCATCGAGCATCGCCTTTACTTCGGACGAGCGTTCCACCGAAGCGGGCGGCGCTTCGTCCTGCGCGGCGGGGGCGGTCGGATCACCAGCGGCCGCACCCGGTGCCGCCGGGGCGGCAAGGGGGTCAGCGTTGCCCAGCAGCAGGGGGGCGAGGAGCAACAGCGATGGGGCCATGTAACCGGTTACTACCCGATTTCGGCGCGATGATCGAGGGGCGTTCAGCATCAGCCGGTCCCATTCCCGTCAAGACCGAGCGGTTCGGCGAAGATGCGCAGCAGATCGACATAGAGCGCGCGCTTGAACGGCACGATCACGTGCGGCAGCTCGCGCGGGTCGAGCCAGCGCCAGGCCCGGAATTCGGGCTCGGCGGTCGCGATGTCGATCGCGTCGTCGCCGGCCGTCAGGCGGAACAGGAACCAGCGCTGGCGCTGCCCGCGCCATTTGCCCTTCCACACCTTGCCCAGCAGATCGTCGGGGAGATCATATTGCAGTTCGACCTCGGGCGCCGCGACAAGGTCGACATGGTCGCGCGAGACCCCGGTTTCTTCCCACAGCTCGCGATAGGCGGCGTCCAGCGGATCCTCGCCCGGGTCGATCCCGCCCTGGGGCAACTGCCATGCCTCAAGCGTCGAATCGAGCCGCTGGCCGACGAACACCTGGCCGTGCGCATTGACCAGGATCACCCCGGCGCAGGGGCGGTAGGGCAGGGCATCGCGGTCGATCATGCGGCGGCCTGCGTCATCACACGGTTCGCCTCGGCCTCGTTCAGCAGCGCGCGGAATGCGACCAGCATGGATGCAACATCGCCCTGGGCCGAAGGGATCGCGCGGCGCAGCGTGATAAAGCCGTGGATGTTGCCGACTGCCTCACGGAACACGACCGGCACGCCCTCCGCTGCCAGCGCACCGGCATAGGCACGGCCCTGATCGCGGATCGGATCGAGGCTGGCGGTGAGAATGAGCGCGGGCGGCAGACCCTCCAGCGTGGCATGGCGCATCGGCGAGGCGCGCGGATGTTCGACATCGGCGGCATAGCAGGTGTTGAACCAATCCATCGCCTTGGCGGTGAGCAGATAGCCGTCGCCGAAATGGTCGGCCGAGGCATAGCTGCCGCCGACATCGGCCGCGGGGTAGATCAGCAGTTGGCCGATCACCGGCACTGCGGCGGGTGTGTCGCGCAGGTCGATTGCGGCGACTGCGGCGATCTGACCGCCCGCGCTGTCGCCCGCCAGCGCGATGCTGGTGACCGCGCGGCCGAGTTCGGCGGGGTTCGACGCGACCCAGCGTGCCGCCGCCTCGCAATCGTCGGACGCGGCGGGCCACGGGTTTTCGGGAGCGAGGCGATAGTCGACCGACACCACCGGAAGGTCGAGCGCGCGGCTCAATTCGGCGGTGAAGCTGGCATGGCTGTCGATATTGCCGATGACGAAGCCGCCACCATGGAAGAACAGCACGACCGGCCCCGGCTCGCGGCTCTCACGCACATCGAACAGGCGAGCCGGGATATCCCCCGCAGGACCGGGTATCGTCAGGTCCCTGACCGTCGCCAGTTCACCCTGGGGCAGATCGACCAGATCCTTCATCGCCAGATATTGCGCGCGATACGCCTCGGGCGTGGGCGGCCACGGCATTTCGGGCATCGCGGCAAGCATGTCGAGAAAGGCGCGGGTGTCGGGACGGACGAAATGGTCGGCCAAGATCGGGTCTCCTGTCGTGCGTTGGCGTTTGTTTCAGCAAAGCTGAAACGGCTGCGGCACCGGCCCGCTCCCCCACCCGGCCACCCATATAATACTAACGTTGGGTGGCCGGGTGGGGGAGCGGGCCGGTGCCGCGATTCAGCGCAGCTGAATCCAACACATCATAGCTCATAGGCGAGGGGGTGCGGCGGCGTCCACCCGCGCAACTCGCGCTTCGCCGTAACTAAAGAAGAATTTCGCTGTCCTGCACGCAATAGTGCTGCTAGGGGCGCGGCCATGTTTCGAAAACGGCCCATTATTACCACCCGGACCGTGACCCGCCGCTGACAGGCCGGTCGCGTGGGTCCGGGGTTCCGCCGCGAAACATTTCCGAAGGCTGGCCACGCTGGCCGCTGACTTCCCACCGAAGAATGACTATGTGGCTGCCCGTATTCCGGGCGGCTCGACCGCATGAAAGGGTCTATTGATGGGTTACCGTGTCGTAGTCGCAGGCGCCACCGGCAATGTCGGGCGCGAGATGCTCGCCATTCTGGCAGAGCGCGAATTTCCGATCGACGAGCTGGCGGTGCTCGCCAGCGCGCGCTCGACCGGCGACATGGTCGATTTCGGCGAGACCGGGAAACAGTATAAGATCCAGAATATCGAGCATTTCGATCCGACCGGATGGGACATGGCGCTGTTCGCGATCGGGAGCGAGGCAACCAAGGTGCATGCGCCGCGCTTTGCCGCAGCCGGATGCACCGTGATCGACAATTCGTCGCTCTATCGCATGGATCCCGATGTTCCGCTGATCGTGCCGGAAGTGAACCCGGAAGCGATCGATGGCTACAAGGCGAAGAACATCATCGCCAACCCCAACTGCTCGACCGCACAGATGGTCGTGGCATTGAAGCCGCTGCATGACGCCGCCACGGTCAAGCGCGTGGTCGTCGCGACCTATCAGTCGGTGTCCGGCGCGGGCAAGCAGGGCATGGACGAGCTGTTCGAACAGTCGCGCAACATCTTCGTCGGCGACAGCGCCGAGCCGAAGAAGTTCACCAAGCAGATCGCGTTCAACGTGATCCCGCACATCGACAGCTTCCTGGACGACGGATCGACCAAGGAAGAGTGGAAGATGGTGGTCGAGACCAAGAAGATCCTGGACCCCAAGGTCAAGGTCATCGCGACCTGCGTCCGCGTGCCGGTGTTCGTTGGCCACTCCGAAGCGGTCCATGTCGAGCTGGAGAATGAGCTGTCGGCCGAGGACGCGCAGAACATCCTGCGCGAGGCGCCGGGGGTGATGCTGGTCGATAAGCGCGAGGATGGCGGGTACGTCACCCCGGTCGAATGCGTCGGCGACTATGCGACCTTTGTCAGCCGCGTCCGTGACGATGCGACGGTCGAGAACGGACTCGCCTTCTGGTGTGTCAGCGACAATCTGCGCAAGGGCGCGGCGCTGAACGCGGTGCAGATCGCCGAACTGCTTGGCCGTCGTCACCTGAAGAAGGGCTGAGCCCAACCGAATGGGCCTCCCCGCCGCGCAACGCTGGTGGCTGCTCGCATGCCTGGCGGGCGTGCCGCTGAGCGCGGTGGGGGCGGCCTATCCGCCCAACACCTGGTTGCAGGTCGGGCCGGTCGTGGTCGGCGTGCCGCTGGCATGGTGGGCGCTGCACCGCTGGCCGTTCAGCACTGCCAGCGTGGCATGGGCATGCAGCTTCGTGCTGCTGCACCTGTTCGCGGCGCGCTGGACCTATAGCAGCGTGCCCTATGATGCCTGGGGGCAGGCGGCATTCGGCCTCAGCATCGACGCGGCGCTGGGCTTTCAGCGCAACATGTTCGACCGGCTGGTGCATTTTGCATCCGGCCTGTGTTTCGCGCTCCCGCTGGTCGAGGCGGGGATGCGCCATGCCGGGCTGACGCGGCGGATAGCGGTGACCTTCATGCTGCTCGCGGTGCTCGCGATCGGCGCGGTCTACGAGATCTTCGAGTGGCTACTGACGCTGGGCCTGAGCACCGAGGCGGCGGAGCAGTATAATGGGCAGCAGGGCGACATGTTCGACGCGCCGAAGGACATGGCGCTTGCTTTGGCGGGCGCGGTGGGGGCGCTGGTCGCGGATGTGACCCGGTCAAATGGCCCGGCCGACTGACCGACCGGGCCGACTGCTCAGAATTCATCCCAATCGTCGATGGCCGCAGCCGCGTTGCCCGTGCTCGCCGCGATCGGCAGCTTGGGACGGACCAGCGGCGCCGGCTCGGCCTTCGCGGCGGGCTTGGCCTTGGCCGACGACTTGGGCGCCGGCTTTGCTGCAATGGGCGCAGCCGCTGGCTTGGGCTGCGCGACCGCTTTGGCGGTCGGCGTCGGCTTGGGCTGGCTGACCGGGCGAGCGGGCGCGGCGCGAGCCGCCTGACCCGCATCGAACTGCGCCGCCTGCTCGGCCAGTGCGTTGACCTGCGCGAGGAGCCCGCGCGCAGCGGCAGAGGTTTGCTCGACCATCGCGGCATTCTGCTGCGTCGACTGGTCCATCGTGCCGATAGCGGCGGCGATCTGCATCATCGCTGCCGACTGCGAGCTGTTGTCGGTCGACATGGCGCCGACTAGGCCGTTGACCGTGCCCACGGTCTCGACGATGCGGGCCAGCGCTCCGTCGACGCTGCGCACGGCATCGACGGCGACGGCGACTTCCTCCTGCGTCAGGGTCAGCTGTTCGCGGGCGCGCTTGGCCTCTTCCTCGGCGCGCATCGCCAGTGCGGAGACGAGGTCGGCGACGACCGCGAAGCCGCGACCGGCCTCACCGGCGCGCCCCGCCTCGACGGCAGCGTTCATTGCCAGAACGCGGGTCTGGAACGCGATCTTGTCGAGGCCTTCGATCACGTCGTCGATGCCGCGTGCGCTTTCGCTGACGCGGCTCATCGTCGCGACGGCGCGCTCGGCGGTGGTGCGGCCAGATTCGACCACGCTGCTGGCTTCCTCGGCGCGGGTCACGGCGTCCTGCGCGGCGCGAGACATGATCTCGAGCCGGCCGTTGATCTGGGCGATCGCGGCGGTCGTTTCCTCGATGCTGGCTGCGTTGCTTTCCGAGCGACGCGCGAGATCGTCGGCCGCGGTCGAAATCTCGCCGGTGCCGGCCTTGATCGCCACGGTGGATTCGATCACCGTTCCGACCAGGCCGCGCAACGCCACCACGGCGTCATTGAAGTCGGTGCGCAGCGCTGCATATTGCGGGTCGAAGTCGGTGTCGATGCCGTGGGTCAGCTTGCCCTGCGCGACACGCTTGAGGCCATCGCCGAGCGCGCGCACGACCTTGTCCAACGCCTCCTTGTTCCGTGCAATCTCGGCCTCGGCAGCGGCACGGGCGGCCGAGGCTTCCTGCAGGATCGCAAGCGCGCGGGCCATTTCGCCGATCTCGTCGCCGCGTTCGGCACCGACAATCTCGGTGCGGGTATCGCCATCGGCGAGCCGGCGCATGCTGGCGATCATCGCGGTGATCGGTGCGAACAGGCGGCGACCGATGAAGAACTGAACGGCACAGCCGATCAGCAGCGCGGCGAGCCCGATTTCCTCGAGCATCACGATCAGGCCCGATGCGCTGCCCGCCACATCTTCCACCGGAATGCCGACATAGAGGATGCCGATCGTCTTGCCCGATGCGTCGCGGATCGGATCATAGGCGGTGTAATAGCTCTTGCCGAGAATGTCGGCCTGACCGCGATAGGGCTTGCCGTCGCGCAGCACCGCGTCGAACACCGGCCCGGGCGCCAGCTTGGTGCCGACTGCACGGCTGCCGTCATCCTTGACGACATTGGTGGCGATGCGCGTGTCGCCGAGGAAGATCGTCGCGGTGCCGCCGACAAGCGCCTTCACGCGATCAACCGGCGCATTGAAGCCGTTGAGCGGGCGGCCGTCGAGCAGCAGCCGCTCGCCTTCGACCGAGAAATTCTTGCCGTAGCGACCCAGCACTTCACGGGCCACGCCCATATTGGTTTCCTGGCGCTCCGCCGCACGGCTCTGCATGTCCTGATCGAGCGCCCATTGCGTCGTCACGACGAGCGACACGGCGAGCGTGAGCATCGCGAGGCAGGAGAGCAAGGTGATTTTGGTGGCGAGCGTGAGGCGGTTGAGCATGGGACCCGGACCCGGCTGGTTTTGGACTGGGTCCAATATAGACGGGCCGGACCGGAACCGGTCGTCAGTGACCGGCCGCTGCCGGGTCGTTCCGGACGGGTGCCCTGGGCCGCTTGAGGAACAGCACGAGCGGGATCGATGCCGCGGTGACGATCATCATCGCCTTGAAATCATTGAGATAGGCGATCATCGCCGCCTGCCGCGTCACTTCGGCATTGGCGAGCGCTAGCAGCATGTCGGTCTGGTTACTCACATTGCCAAGCAGGGCTGGGTCGAGCGTCTGCAGCCGCTCCGCCGTGATGTGCGGGGCGAGGTCGGCATGGGCCACCTGGCTGCTGCGCGCGAGGATGGTGGTGACCAGCGAAATGCCGATCGACGCGCCGATGTTGCGCGACAAGTTGGTCAGGCTTGCCGCCTCGGTCCGCTGGTGCGCGGGCAGGGTGGCAAAGGCCATGCCGTTGAGCGGCATGAAGATCAGGCCCATGCCCAGCCCCTGTACCAGGCCGGCGACGATGAACGGCGTCGATCCCATTTCGAGTGACCAGGTGGTCATGTCGTATAGCGACCAGGCCGCCATTGCGAAGCCGGTCCCGACCAGCAGGCGCGGGTCGACGCCGCGCGCCACCAGCCGCGCCGACAGCCCCATCGTCACGAGCACCCCGACCCCGCGCGGCATCATCAATAACCCGGTGTCGATCACGGGATAGCCATAGAGCGACTGAAGCATCGGCGGGAGCAGTGCCATTGTGGCCATCATCACGACCCCGACCACCTGCATGAAGGCGAGCGCGGTGACGAGGTTGCGGTTGCGCCACAGACTGCGTTCGAACATCGGGTTCCTGCCCGTCGCCATATGAACGACGAACATCCACAGCGCGGTGCCGGCCACGAGCGTTTCGATCCAGATTTCGGTCGAAGAGAACCAGTCGGCATGCTGGCCGCGGTCGAGCATCAGCTGTAGCGCACCGATGCCGATCGCAAGCAGCGAGAAGCCGAACACGTCGAAGGCACGCTTGCGCACCGGACGGCTGGGCAGCAGCCACCACAGGATGACGAGGCAGATCGCGCCAAGCGGCAGGTTGACGTAGAACACCCAGCGCCAGTTGAAATTCTCGGTCAGCCAGCCGCCGAGCACGGGGCCCAGGATCGGGCCGATCATGATGCCCATGCCCCACACCGCCATGGCCTTTTGCTGATCCTGCGGGCGGTTGATGTCGAGCATCACTGTCTGGCTGAGCGGGTTCATGAAGGCCGCCGCAATCCCCTGAAGGATGCGAAACAGCACCATCTGTTCAAGGCTTTGCGCTGCGCCGCACAGCGCGGAGGCGATGACGAAGCCGACGATCGAGATCAGGAACAGGTTGCGTGACCCGATGCGGTCGGACACCCAGCCGGTGATCGGGATCGCAATCGCCGAAGCGACGATATAGCTGGTCAGCACCCAGGTGATCGTGTCGGCGGTCGCCCCCAGCGAGGTCTGCATGTGCGGCAGCGCGACGTTGGCGATGGTGGTGTCGAGGATCTGGATGATCGTGGCCAGCATCACGCCGAAGGTCAGCAGCCCCTTGTTGCGCACTGGCAGCGCCGCCGCATCCGCAGCGGGCGGGGCAGGGGGCGCATCGGAGGCGGGGCGTGCTGCGCTGGCCATGGGTCGCGGTTACTGCCGCGTGTCGACGGTGACTTCGGCGGAAAGGCCAGCGATCAGCTGGCGCGGGCTCTGTTGGTCGATCGCGATGCGGACGGGTACGCGCTGCGTCACCTTGACCCAATTGCCATTGGCATTTTGTGCCGGGAGTACCGAGGTCTCGGAGCCGGTTTGCGAGCCGATCGACGCGACATGGCCCTTGAGCTTCAATCCCGGATAGGCGTCGAAGCGCACCTCGGCGGGCTGTCCGACGCGCATGTCGGCAAGGTCGGTTTCCTTGAAATTTGCCTCGATCCAGGCGTCGCGCGAGCGAACGATCGTCACGGCGGGCAGGCCGGACATCATCATCTGGCCTACCTGAAGCCGGTCGGCCTGGCTGATCACGCCATCGACCGGTGCACGCCGGGCCGTACGCTCGAGATCAAGCAGCGCCTTGGCCCGTTGCGCCTGCGCCGCCGCAATCGCGGGGTTCACGCCTGGCACCGCGCTGCCGCTCGACAGCTTGGCGCGCGCCTCGTCGGCACCGGCCAGCGCGCTCTGCAGCCCGGCGCGCGCCTGTTCGACTGCGTGGAGCGCCTGCTCGTAGCGCGCGCGGGTGGTGAACCCGCGGTCCATCAACGCCTTTTGGCGCGCATAATCCTCTTGCGCTGCGGCGATCCGGTCGCGCGCGGCCTGAATGTCGGCATCAGTGCCGGCATAGCTGGCCCGCATCGTCGTAACCTGAACCTGCGCATTGGCAATCGCCGCGTCGGCCTGCGCCAGCGCGATGCGATAGGGTTCGGGGTCGATGCGGAACAGCAGGTCGCCCGCCTTGACGGTCTGATTTTCCTTCACCGCCACCTCGACGATGCGCCCGGCCACGTCGCTGGCGACCGACACCTTGTCCTGCTGGACATAAGCATTGTCGGTCGAGACGGTGCCGCCCGACAGCGACCACCATAATGCAAGTGCCGCGATAACCACCAGCGGGACGCCGAACATCAGGATCGGCCGCAGCAGTGGGCGCTTCGGTTTCTGCTCCGCGACCGGGTCGGCGGCGGCAGCACTTTCGATGCGGGGGTCAGCGTCAGCCATTGGCGGCCTCGTTGAATGAGTCGGTCGAGAGATTGGCGCGCAACCGTTCGAGCGTGGCCTGAAGCCGTGCCTGGTCGTCGGGATCGATGCCGTGCGCTGCGTCGAGGAACATTGCGTCGGCGATCGCCTTGAGCTGCAACAGGATCGGTTGCGCAGCATCGGTGAGGTGAATGCGCCACATGCGGCGATCGTCGGGATCGCGGCGACGCTCGACCCAGCCGGCTTCTTCCAGCCGGTCGATCATCCGGCCGAGCGTAATCGGCTCGACTTCAAGCAGCTCGGCAAGCATGCCCTGATGGCTGCCCTCATGGCGCTTCAGCACGCTGAGCGTTCGCCATTGCTGGCGCGTGACGCCGATCAGGCGCGCACGTTCATCGAACCGCTTCCGCAACAAGCGGGACACGTCGCTGATCAGGAATCCGAGTGAGTCGGTCATGAGTAGCGACATAATAAGCATGCTTATAGAATGCCAGTGTTATAAGTTGCATTCTCGAACTGATCGGGTTGCAGGAAACGCAATCGATATGGGTTTCCTGCAGTTGCGATCCGGTGCATCAGGCCGACCATGATGCAGACATTCGAAACGTTCGACGGCCAGGCGCTGGTCTGGCGCGAAATCGGCGCAGGGCGCCCGCTGGTGCTGATCCATGGCTATTTCTCCGACGCCGAGACCAACTGGATCAAATATGGCACGGCAGCGAAGCTGGCGGAGGCTGGTTTTCGCGTCATCATGCCGGACCTGCGGGCCCACGGTGAAAGCGCGCGGCCGCATGATCCCGCGGCCTATCCGCCCGATGCGCTGGCGCAGGATGCCGAGGCACTGATCGCGCACCTGGGCCTGACCGATTATGATCTGGGCGGCTATTCGCTTGGCGCGCGGACGACGGTGCGCGTGCTCGCCCGGGGGATCGCGCCGCGCCCGCGCCGGGTCATTCTGTCGGGACTGGGTGATGAGGGCGTGACGGATACGGGGCGCCGCGTGGGTCATTTCCGCAGCGTGCTGACCGGGTTCGGCAGTTTCGTGCGCGGCGATCGCGAGTTCATGGCGCAGGCGTTCCTCAAGACCACCGGGGGCGATCCAAAGGCGCTGCTCGGCGTCCTCAACACGTTCGTCGACACGCCGGCCAGCGCGCTTGCGTCGTTCGACCTCCCGGTGCTGGTCGTGGCCGGGGCGGAGGACGATGAGGTCGGATCCTTTACCGGCCTTGCCGCCATGCTGCCCGACGCCCGCTTCGTCGAAATTCCCGGCAATCATATGAGCGCGGTCACCCGGCCCGAACTCGGCGACGCGATCGTAACATTTCTGACTACTTGACCGGTCGCTGGGCCAGGCGCAGTCTGGCGCCATCCAATCATTTACCTGTTACGAGAGGGACGCGATGATCCGCACCGGAATTTCCACGATTGCGCTGGCGCTGCTGCTGGCGGCACCCGGGTCGGCGCAGCAGCAGAAGCCGGCGGCGGCGGCGCCGACCGCTGCCGAGGCGGATGCATTTGTCGCGCGGGCGAGCAAGGAGTTCGAGGCGTTCGCGCACGACGATGCGCGGATCCAGTGGGTCTATTCGACCTATATCAATCAGGATACCGCCGCACTGGTCGCGAAGAGCGGAGCCAAGGGGACCGAGCTCGCGGTCCGGTTCGCGCTCGAGGCGGCAAAGTATGAGAAGGTGAAGGGACTGTCGCCGGATACCAAGCGGCAGCTCGACATCCTGCGCAGCGCAATCACCTCGCCCGCGCCGACGCGCGCGGGCGCTGCCGACAGCCTCGCCAAGCTGCAGACCGACATGCAGACCGTCTATGGCACCGGCAAGGGGACGCTGAACGGTCAGCCGATCAACGGCAGCGACATCGAAGCCGCGATGGGCACCAGCCGCAACCCCGCCGAGCTGAAGGAGATGTGGACCAGCTGGCATGACAATGTCGGTACGCCGCAACGCCAGGATTATCAGCGTTCGGTCGGCTTGCTGAACGAGGGCGCGCGCGAGCTGGGCTTCAAGGATGTCGGCGCGATGTGGCGGTCGAATTACGACATGCCGCCCGAGGAATTCGCGAAGCTGACCGACAAGCTGTGGAACGAGGTCAAGCCGCTCTATGAGTCGCTGCACACCTATGTCCGCTGGAAGCTGAACGAGAAATATGGCGATGCGGTCCAGTCGAAGACCGGGCCGATCCGCGCTGACCTGCTCGGCAATATGTGGGCGCAGGAATGGGGCAATATCTATGACATCGTCGCGCCGGCGGGGTCGGGTGATCTTGGCTTTGACGTGGGCGAGCTGCTTGTCGCCAAGGACTATGACGCGATCAAGATGGTCAAGGCGGGCGAGGGCTTCTACTCCTCGCTCGGCCTTGCGCCGATGCCCGAAACCTTCTGGCAGCGCTCGCAATTCGTGAAGCCGGCCGACCGCGAGGTGCAGTGCCATGCGTCGGCGTGGAACCTCGACAATGTCGACGACCTGCGGATCAAGATGTGCATCAAGGTGAATGGCGACGATTTCGTCACGATCCACCATGAGCTGGGCCACAATTACTACCAGCGTGCGTACAATCAGAAGCCCTTGCTGTACCGCAACGGCGCCAATGACGGGTTCCACGAGGCCATCGGCGATTTCGTCGCGCTGTCGATCACACCCGATTACCTCGTTTCGATCGGTCTGCTTGATGAGAGCAAGGTGCCCAGCGCGGACAAGGACACGGGGCTGTTGCTGCGCCAGGCGATGGACAAGGTCGCGTTCCTGCCGTTCGGCCTGCTGATCGACAAATGGCGCTGGGGCGTGTTCTCCGGCGGGATTCCGGCGACCGGCTATCAGGGCGCGTGGGACGCGCTGCGGCTGCAATATCAGGGGATCGTTCCGCCGGTGAAGCGCGACGAGACCAGGTTCGACCCCGCCGCGAAATATCATATCCCGGCGAACGTGCCCTATACCCGCTATTTCCTCGCCCGGTTGCTGCAGTTCCAGTTCTACAAGGCGGCGTGCGACCAAGCCGGCTGGACGGGGCCGCTCCACCGCTGTTCCTTCTATGGCAACAAGGAGGTCGGCGCGAAGCTGAACGCGATGCTGGAAATGGGCGCGTCCAAGCCCTGGCCCGAAGCGCTCGAGGCGTTTACCGGCAGCCGCGAAATGTCGGGTGCCGCGATGGTCGAGTATTTCGCGCCGCTCAAGGCATGGCTCGACGAACAGAACAAGGGCAAGCCGCAGGGCTGGTAAACCCAAGAAACGGCCGCCGCGATGCGATCGCGGCGGCCAGTCTTGGCCCGGCCGGCTTGGGATCAGCCGGGCAGCTTGTCCGGAATCGTGCCTTCATCGGCGATGCCGGCAGCGAAGGACGCGGAGCTATCGGTGCCGTCCGCCTGATGCGCGCGTGCGCCGCCCGGCGTGGTCGGCGGGGCCGCAGCGCGCCGGTCGCGCTTGAGGGCGTAGAACACGCCTGCCAACGTCGCGCCGATTGCGGCAGCGCCGCCAATCACCGTCGCAAAGAAATTGCGGTCGCCCATTTTTTCGCGCGTCTCCGCCACCAGCTGCGCGGGTCGCGACGCTGACACCGTGTCGCGCGCTGCCTGTGCTGCCGATGACAGGCGCGCCGAGGCGGTCTCGAGCGTGCCGGCACTCGCCGGAGCCGCAGGCGGCGCAGTCTTGGCGCGCGACTTGGGGGCGGCAGGCTTGCGCGCGGCAGCGGTGCGCCGCGGCGGCGGAGCCTCGTCCGCAGCCGACGCGGCGGGCTTGCGCGGCGTGGCAGGCTTGGCCGGTGCGCGCTTGGCCGGGGCGGCCTTGCGCGCGGCGGCTGGCGTCGCGTCCGGTGCAGGAGCGGTCGCGGCAGGCTTCGGCTTGCGCGCCGTTGTCGCTGGCTTGGCTTCCGCCGGCGGCGCATCGGTCGCGCTCTTGGGCGCCGGAGCCTTGCGCGGGGCCCGCTTCCGGGGCGGCGCGGGCGACGCGCTTGCGTCGTCGGTGGTCGTGGTCGGGGCTTTGGCCATCACGCAACTCCAGTGGTTTCGTGGCTGAAACCAACCTCAGCCAATTCGGTTTCGCGCGTCAATCAAAAGCGGCCCCGGAACCCGTCCCGCCGTAGCGGGACGGGCCGCCGATTACCGGAATGGCGGTTCGTTGAACGCGCGCAGCTTGCGCGAATGGAGCTTGGCGCCCTCGCGCCGCAGCTCCTCGCACGTTTCGATCCCGATCTTGAGATGCTCGGCAATCGCGCGTTCGTAGAAGCGGTTGGCCTGACCCGGCAGCTTGAGCTCGCCGTGCAGTGGCTTGTCCGAAACGCACAGCAACGTGCCATAGGGGACGCGGAAGCGATAGCCCTGTGCCGCCAGCGTCGCACTCTCCATGTCAACGCCTACCGCGCGGCTGAGGGAGAAGCGGAGCGCCGAACGCGAGAAGCGCAATTCCCAGTTGCGATCGTCGGTCGTGACGATCGTGCCGGTGCGCAATCGCCGCTTGAGCTCATCGCCCGATTGACCGGAGACGGTTTCGGCCGCGCGGGCAAGCGCCTGTTGTACCTCGGCGATCGCCGGAATCGGAATTTCCGGCGGCAGCACGTCGTCGAGGACGTGGTCGTCGCGCAGATATGCATGGGCAAGCACATAGTCGCCGATGCGCTGGCTCGGGCGCAGACCGCCGCAATGGCCGATCATCAGCCACGCCTCGGGCCGCAGCACGGCGAGGTGGTCGGTGATCGTCTTGGCATTGGATGGGCCGACGCCGATATTGACCAGCGTGATCCCGCTGCCGTCTTCCGCCATCAGATGCCAGGCGGGCATCTGGTGGCGGCGCCACGCGCTGTCGGTGAGCAGCATGTCCGGATCGTCGCCCGCCTTGAACACGATGCCGCCCGGTCCGGACACGCCGGTATAGCGACTATTCTCGCCGACCTGCTCCGCCGCCCAGCGGACGAACTCATCGACATAGCGGTGATAGTTGGTGAACAGGATATATTGCTGCACATGCTCGGTCGGCGTGCCGGTGTAATGCCGCAGCCGCGCCAGGCTGAAATCGGTGCGCAGACCGTCGAACAGCGCCAGCGGGCGGGTTCCGTCCTGGCTGATCCAGCTGCCATCGGCAATCTCGTCGCCGATATGCGCAAGCTCGGTCGCCGGGAAATGCCGGGCGAGTTCGAGCACCGAGACCTGATCCATTTTCAGCACATGGCTGGGATCGATAACATACGGGAAGGGGATTTCCTGCCGCCCCACGGCAGCGGTGACCTCGACGTCATAATCCTCGATAAGCAACGTGAGCTGCTCGACCAGATAGTCGGCAAACATCGCCGGACGGGTAACGCTGATCGCATACTCGCCCGTCTCGACCAGGCGACCGAAGCTGCGGGCCGGGGTGGGGCGGTCAATTTCGTTGTGATAGCGGACGCGGATTTCGGGATAGGCGAAGCTGCCATCCTGACGGCGCTCCGGATCCGGTGCGGTCCCGTCTGTCAGATACCGGTCGAGTGCCTCACGCAGATTGGTGACGGAGGCGGTGTGGAGCCGATCCAGCTCGGCGACGATCTGTTCTGCTTGTGTCATCTTCCACGGCTAATGTGGCGCGATGACATTGGCAAGACCGGTCGATGACAGGAGCGCTGCACTGCAATGCCGAAGGCGCGGCAGGCCGGCGAAGCGCCGGCCTGCACACAACGTCATTCCGCGTCGTCGTCCTTGTCCAGCAGCTTGCTGATCCCGAACGCGGCGCCTGCAACCGCTGCAGCAGCGCCCGCGGCAATCGCCGCCGTGGCGACGGGATTGGCCTTGGCCGCTTCGACCAGGTCGTCGACGACCTCACCGATCGTCTCACCTGCCTCGGTCAGCGCTTCCTTGGCCTGATCGAGCAGGCTCGTCTCGCCGCCAGTGGTCACGGCGGTCTTTTCCGTCTCGGCTTCTGTGCTCATGTCGAGTCTCCCTTCAGCAAGGACAACAGCTTCGTCTTGCGGCGGTTCCGCGGTCAAGCTCGGACCGCCGCACGACTGAAGCCGTTAGTCCATTGTCCGGTCGCCCGGGTCTATCCGGGGATCACCGGAGCTCAGAGATTTTCGAGCAGATGCTCGGCCGAGCTGACCTTGAACTCGCCGGGCGCCTCGACATGCAGTTGCTCGACCACGCCATCATTGACCAGCATCGAATAACGCTGGCCGCGCGTGCCCATGCCGAAATTGCTGCCGTCGAATTCGAGCCCGACAGCCTTGGCAAAGGCGCCATTGCCGTCGGAGAGCATCGTCACGCTGCCGGCATCGGCGCTCTTGGCCCATGCGCCCATGACGAAAGCGTCGTTGACGGCGGTGCAGGCGATTTCATCGACGCCCTTTGCCTTCAGCGCATCGGCTTTTTCGACATAGCCGGGCAGGTGGCGCGCCGAGCAGGTCGGGGTGAACGCGCCGGGGACCGAAAAGAGCGCGACCTTGCGGCCAGCGAAAAACTCGTCGGTGCTGACCTGCTCGGGGCCATTCTCGGTAGCCTTCACAAAGGTGGTGCTGGGCACGCGATCGCCGATCTGGATCGTCATTGGGGTCTCCTCTCGTTCCGCGGAACTGCGGTTCGTCGTCCAAGTGGCATGGATTACGCAATTTTCAAGCGTGGCGGAGCGCCCTTCGCGGCCCTATGATAGATGGCATGGACGAGGCCAGCTTTCTCACCGGGCAACTCCTGCTCGCCTTGCCGGGGATCGGCGATCCGCGGTTCGAGCGCGCGGTGATCGCGATGTGCGCGCATGACGAACAGGGCGCCCTGGGCGTCGGGATCGGGCATGAACTGGACGGCCTGCGGCTCCATGACCTGCTCGCGCAGTTCGGAATCGAGTCCGGCGCCGCACCGGACGCCCCGGTCCATTTCGGCGGGCCGGTCGAGCCGCGCCGCGGCTTCGTGCTGCACTCCACCGACTGGGGCGGACAGGATACGATCGACGTCGCCGGGCGCTGGGCGCTGTCCGGGACGGTCGATGTATTGCGCGCAATTGCCGATGGCACCGGTCCGGCGCGCTGGGTCGTCGCACTGGGCTATGCCGGCTGGTCGGAAGGGCAGCTCGATGCCGAGATGACCCGCCACGGCTGGTTCAACGTTCCCGGCGACGATGCGCTGTTGTTCGGGACCAGCGCGCCGAAGCGCTGGGCGGAAAGCTTCGCCAAGGCCGGGATCGATCCCAGGCTGCTGGCGAATGACGGTGGGACGGCCTGAGGCTCCCGTGCCCGGCCGCTATCCGCGCAGTGTGTCGCGCGCGAATACCGGCCGGATCCGTGCTTACTTCTTGGCCTTCGCTTCCGCCCGGATCGTTTCGGGTGAGGGGATGACCGGAGAGAGCGCGGCGATCACCTGATCGGCATCGGCGAACATGGGGTCGGACAGGCCGGGATCGCCCTTGTTCCCGGTGATGAACGCCGCCAGCACCAGCCGGTCGCCGACAATCGGGAGCATCGCGAAGCCCTGATGCCCGCGCGATTTGGCGAGCAGCGCCGCGTGGAGCGCATAGGCCGGGAACAGCGCGTCAAAATCGGCGCCATAGTAGAACATCCGTTCCATCTTCAGCTTCGATTTGCTGTCGTCCTTCAGCTCCAGCACCAGCTTCGACTTGTCGGTGCGCCATACCTGCTTGGACAGGTTGCGATAGGCGGCGGCCGAGTCGACCGAGGGGATCAGGCGGAACAGCGTGGCGTTGTCGCTGTCCTTGGCCAGCGCCTCGGCGCGGCGGGTATCCAACCGCTCCTGCCACAGCGCCTCGGGCGTGCGCGACAGGCCGCCGATCAGCTCGTCGGTGCTGGCACCGGTGCGCAGCCGCCGGGTCACCTCGACCACGCTGCCGAACGAAGCGGCGACCCATTGCGAGCGCGCGGCGAACAGGCGGCGCGCCGCCGCCAACTCGCCGCGCTGGGTCTGGCGGATGATGCCATGGAGATCGAAAAGCTCGACGATCTCGCTCGCGTCTTTTTCGGTATCGCCAGCCGCGCGGCGCTGTTCGGCATTGGCGCGCGCCTCGGCGATGCGGGTGTCCGACAATTCGGTATTGCCGGCCAGCGCCAGCGCGATGGCGGCGCGGGCGATGGTGGAGCTGCTGCGCGATTCCGGGACGGTGCGCTTGTTGAAATCGACGTTCGCCTCGCGGATCGCGGCGGCTTCGGCAAAGCGGCCCCATTCTTCGAGCCGGTCGGCCTGCGCCGCAGTCCCGAGGCCGAGGCGGCTGCGCCACCCGCGGAACTCCGCCTCACGCGGTGATTCTGCCGGGTCGATCAGCAGATAATCGGGGACGCTCAGCAACGGCGTGAGCAGGAATTGCGCATCGCCGAGATTGCGCAGCGCCCGCTCGCGCGCCTCCACCGGCTTGCCCGCGCGATAGAGGGCGGCGGCGGCGATCAGGTCGAACGCGCGCCCCTGCGACCGGACATAATAGGGATTGGCCATGAACCCGGCGGTTTCAGCCTGCGATCGGGCGAGTTCAGCATCCGCGATCGCGCCGTCATAATCCTTCGCCTCGATCCGGTGGATGGCGCGGCCGAGGATCAGGTTGACCCGGCGATAGTCGTTGGTCTCGCGCTTTTCACCGTCGATCAGCGTCGAGCAGATCGCGACCCCCTCGGCACCGAACTTGCGCTTGCTGGGATCGGCATTCTCCGGCGGCGGGGCGAACAAGGCCAGCAGGGTGACCGCGCCGATCAGGCGGGCGGCGGTCTCGCCCGCGCTCATATTGTTGGGGTTGCCGTCGCACTGAACATGCAGGGAGGGCCCTTTTTCGGCCTTGGCCGCTTGAGCCAATGCGGGGGCCGACCCCATGCACGCGACCATCAGCGCCAGCGCGGCCGCGCCGGTGTTCGACCGAATCTTCATTGCAGAGCCCCCAAAACCGTTCGATCAAAGACGTGCCAGTGGGTGATTTGCCTGTCAACGCGCCGTATCGGCCAGCTCGGGAAGCGCCATATAAAGATATCTTTATGTTCTGTTTGCGCATCGACGGCTGATCGGCTAGGGGCGCTGGCAGGGCCGTGGGCATACTGCGGCAAGCATTTCATTAGCCGGAGAATGATCGTGGCCACCGTGCTCGACCCCAAGGATTACGTCATCAAGGATCTCAGCCTCGCTGCCTTTGGCCGCAAGGAAATCGAGATCGCGGAAACCGAAATGCCGGGCCTGATGGCGCTGCGCGAGGAATTCGGTGCGAGCAAGCCGCTGAAGGGCGCGCGCATCACCGGCTCGCTGCACATGACGATTCAGACCGCCGTGCTGATCGAGACGCTGAAGGAACTCGGCGCCGAGCTGCGCTGGGCGACCTGCAACATCTATTCGACCCAGGACCATGCCGCTGCCGCAATCGCCGCCGCCGGCATCCCCGTGTTCGCCGTCAAGGGCGAGACGCTGGAGGAATATTGGGACTATGTGATCCGCATCTTCGACTGGGGTCAGGACCAGACCTGCAACATGATCCTCGACGACGGTGGCGACGCCACCATGTTCGCGCTGTGGGGCGCGCGCGTCGAGGCGGGTGAAGAGCTGTTCACCCCGTCGAACGAGGAAGAGGAAATCTTCGTCGCGACGCTCAAGCGCTTCCTGGCCGAGCGTCCGGGCTATCTCACCAAGACCGTCGCGAACATCAAGGGCGTGTCGGAAGAGACCACCACCGGCGTGCACCGCCTGTACGAGCTGTCGAAGAAGGGCAAGCTTCCGTTCCCGGCGATCAACGTCAACGACAGCGTGACCAAGTCGAAGTTCGACAACCTTTATGGCTGCAAGGAGTCGCTGGTCGACGCGATCCGTCGCGCCACCGACGTGATGCTGGCCGGCAAGGTCGCGGTCGTCGCCGGCTTCGGCGATGTCGGCAAGGGTTCGGCGCAGTCGCTGCGCAATGGCGGCGCACGTGTGCTGGTGACCGAAATCGATCCGATCTGCGCGCTGCAGGCGGCGATGGAGGGCTTTGAGGTCG
The DNA here is from genome assembly GCF_031456015.1 of Sphingomonas sp. BE123. Taxonomy (NCBI): domain Bacteria; kingdom Pseudomonadati; phylum Pseudomonadota; class Alphaproteobacteria; order Sphingomonadales; family Sphingomonadaceae; genus Sphingomonas; species Sphingomonas sp. BE123. The sequence goes on from NZ_JAVDTW010000001.1 coordinate 155,787, forward strand.
TGACGATGGAAGAGGCCGCTCCGCGCGCCGACATCTTCGTCACCGCCACCGGCAACGAGGGCGTGCTGACCGTCGATCACATGCGCGCGATGAAGAACATGGCGATCGTGTCGAACATCGGCCACTTCGACAGCGAGATCGAGATCGCCGGCCTCAACAACATGAAGTGGACCGAGATCAAGCCGCAGGTCGACGAGGTCGAGTTCCCCGACGGCAAGAAGATCATCGTGCTGTCGAAGGGCCGCCTGGTGAACCTGGGCAACGCCACCGGTCACCCGTCGTTCGTGATGTCGACGTCGTTCACCAACCAGGTGCTGGCACAGATCGAACTGTGGACCGCGTCGGAGAAGTACAAGAACGAAGTCTATGTTCTGCCGAAGCATCTCGACGAAAAGGTCGCGGCGCTCCATCTCGAAAAGCTGGGCGTGAAGCTGACCAAGCTGAGCCAGAAGCAGGCCGACTATATCGGCGTGCCGGTCACGGGTCCGTTCAAGCCGGATCACTACCGCTACTAAGCGGCGGTCAGTCCGAAACAGAAAAGGGGCGCTTCCGGGTTCGGAAGCGCCCCTTTTTGCTGTCAGTCGCTCGCGAGCGCGCCGAGTTCCTCGCGGAGCGGGCCGAGCCATTCGGCATAGGGACGCCAGATGTCGAACCCGTCCCGGTTGAGCGGGCGGCGCACCTGCTCGCTGCTGGGCGTGCGAACGACGCGGTCGAGCGTGTGGAATTGCAGGATCGAAGGATCCCAGTCGAGCCCGAGATAGGCAAGCGCCGGACGCAGCTGCGGTTCCGGATCCGCAACCATCGCAGCATAGTCGATATGGTGGACAAGCCCCGGCGCGACCCGGTCGAGGTGGGTCATCAGCCGCCGATAATCGACATAGCTGCGCCCGATGTGCCGCAGGTCGAACGACGAGGCGTGCGCGCTCGAAAACAGCTGGGTATAGTTGGAGAAGCAGCAGTCCATCGCGTCGCGGCGAATGTCGAGGAACCGGGCCTGGGGCAGGATCCGCTTCAGGAACAGCAGGTTGCTCCAGTTGTGTGGCAGCTTGTCGATGAAAAACCGGCGGTCGGTGCGGCGGTGTTCGGCAGCCCGACGCAGATAGTCTTCGCCCAGCACGCGCGCCTGATCGTCGGTCAGGCTGCGGGTAAGTTGCGGCACGGTCATCGGCCCGCGCCGCGTGGCCAGTTCGATCGCCGAGCGCAGGATGGCGGGGCCATAGGGAAGCTCGCCCACCGGCTCCAGTTCGGGGTGGCTCCCGAGCATCTGTTCGAGCAGGGTCGAGCCCGACCGCGGCAGGCTTACGATGAACACCGGCACCGAACCGTCGCCGACCGCGTCCTGCGGCATGCGCGCGATGAAGTCGGCATCGATGGTCCGTTCGATCTCGCCGATCTCGTCGGTCAGTTCGGCCGGATCATATTGCAGGCTCGCGGCGCGCTGGTCATTGCCCTTCGCATAATGGGCAAAGGCCTCGGCATAGCGCCCGCGATCATGCAGCGCCTTGGCCATCGCGAAATGCAATGGCGCGCTGTTGCGGGGATCGATCGCGATGTCGATACCGCGCGCGATCTGCTCAAGGTCCTGATCGGTCAGCACCTTGCGCTTGATGCTGGCGAGCGCCCACCATGCCTCGCCAAACTCGAAATCAGCCTCGGCCGCGCGTCGGTAAGCGGCAACCGCCTCATCGACTCGACCCATCGCGCGCAGGATATGGCCAAGCGGGATCAGCAGGCTGGGCTGCGTGTCGCCCGCTTGCTCCACCAGCTGCTGCTGAAGCGCGAGCGCCTCTTCATGGCGACCAAGCTTGTCGAGCAGCGCGCTGCGGGCGGAGGGGATTGAGAGGTCGGAGACTTCCTGCTCAAGCGCCTCCATCAGCGCGAGCGCCTCGGCGGGGCGTTGCTGCTGGTTGTACACGGCCGCCAGTTCGCGCCGTGCGTCGGGGCCGGTCGCCCCGAACGCGATCGCCTGACGCAGAAACTGCTGGGCTTGCTCGAGCGCGCCCAAGCGGTTGGCGATCGACCCGAGCATGGCCAGCCCGTCAGGGTCGCGCGGGAAGCGACGCAGATGGTCCATCACTTCACGCGCCGCCGCCTCGGGCTTTTCGGCCGCAAGCAGGGTGCGGGCGCGGGCGAGGGCAGGGCGGGTCGAAACGGTGTCGGCGTGGTTCATCCGGCCAGTCTACGCATATCCCAGCAGGGCGCGAAGACCCGGCGCATTGAAATCCACCAGTGCCCGATGCCGGTCACCCAGCCTGTCGGGCAGTTGCTTGGCGATTCCGGTAAGATTGTCGCGCGCCGTGCCGCTCTGCGCTGGGTCGGCGCCGATGCGCACCCGCGCCTGCCAGTCATCCGGTACGGCGATCCCGCAGGCCGCGAGCAGCGCCGCGAAGAACGTGGCCGCAGCGTCAGTGTCCGGCACCCTGGCGTGTGCGACGAGCTCCTCGAACCGGACCGGATAGACCTGCGAGCCGAACCATGCCGCGACATTCAGTTCGTACATCGCGTGCAGCGAGGGTTGCTTGCCGGGAATGCCGAAGATCATCATCGTCAGCAGCTCGTCGATGCCGAGTGCGCCGGACTTCAGGAATTCGACATTGCCGCTGAACTGTTCGGAGAGGAAGAAACGCGCCTGCGCGATCACCCAGTCATAGGGGTCGCGGTAGAGCAGGATACGCCGCGTCGGCGCGGTTTCGATGACCGAGGCATCGGCGAAGAACAGGTGGCCCCAGCTGAGCTTGGGCGCGTTGGGGTCGAACGCGGCGCGGTGGCGCTGCAGCGTCGGCCACTGGATGAAATCGGCCTGATATTGCTGATCGACCGGAACGAACATCCGCAGGATGTTGCGAAGCAGATGGCTGCCGCTTTTGGGCAGGCTGTTCAGGAATATGGGCTGGGTAAGCGGGGCCTGATCGAACTGGCGGTTCGCATCATCCAGCGTGTCGGGGTTTACCAGGACTTGCGGCATTGCGCGGCCCGACTCCTTGTAATCCACAACAGGAAAACGGGCGACATGTCGCCATGACGCCCGTTCCCGTTGTTGATGGTGTCTCGGATCAGAACTTGGCCGAGACGTTGACGAAGGCGCGACGCCCGACAAAGCTGTACTGCGACGCGGCGACGACCGGGCCGAGCAGGCTGATCTGGCCACCGTTCAGCACCGACACGCGCGGCGGGCGGGTGTTGAACAGGTTGCTGACGCCCAGCGTGATTTCGAACTTGTCGGCGACTTCCTGCGTAATCGACGCGCTGTGGTAGAAGGTCGCGTCGGTGGTCAGAACCGGGCAGTAGGTGCCGCGGATCGGCACGCCGTCGCCGCGATCGCCATTCACACACAGGTTCCCGCCATTGTCGTCGAGGTAATCGGCGACGTCTGACGTGCCGCCGATCACGTTCATGCTGTAGAAGAACGTGGTCCCGCTGCTCGGCAGGTTCCAGGTCAGACGGAAATCGCCGACCCACTTGGGCGACCCGGCTTCGCCATTGTCGGTCTGAACCGGCGAGGTCGGCAGCAGCTGGAAGTTGTCGCGGGTCTGCCAGGTCATGTCGGCGGTGAAGCTGATATTGCCCCACGAGCCGAGATCGCTGCGGATATTGGCCGTCAGGTCGACACCGCTGTTCTGCTGGCTGGCGATGTTGATGTACTGATCCGACACCGTAGCGATGTTGTACGGTGCGCCGGTCTGGCCGCGCGTGAAGAGCGAGCAGAGCGGATCGGTCGGGAACGACAGCGAGTCGTAGCAGCCGTAGATGATGCTTGCAGCGCCCAGCTGGGCGACCTGGCCCGACACCTTGATGTCGAAATAGTCGACCGCGATGTTGATGCGCGTACGGCTGCCGAGGAAGTCGAACTTCGGCGTCAGCACACCGCCCACGACCAGCGCCTTCGAGGTTTCCGCCTCAAGGTTGCCGATGCCGCCCTGCGACGACACCGTCGCGGTGACGCCCGACCCGTTATAGGTCGTCGGAATGCCCTGAGCGACGCAGTTGTCGCGCTGGCGCTGGTTGATCCGACCGTTCAGGAACGCGTTGGTGTAGCCCGCGCACGGATCGATATCGCGCGAGTTTGCGAAGCTCGTCTCGTTCGCGAGGAACTGCTCGAACAGCGCCGGCGAGCGGTACGACGTGCCGTAGCTGCTGCGGAAACGGAGCCAGTCGGTCGGGGCCCAGTTACCGCCGATCTTGTAGGTCCAGTTGCCGTTGTCGCTGTCGGAGAAGCCGTCCGAGGTCCGCGTCGAGGTGACGTTGGTCACGCGCCCTGCCGCCGAGAACGACAGTTCGTGAACGAACGGAATGTCCTTGAGCAGCGGAATGCTGACTTCGCCGAACGCTTCCCAGGTCTTGCTGTAGCCAGCGGTGATGCCCGAGGTCGATGCACCCCAGGCGTTGCCGGCGCGCGTGATCTCGCCCGGCGTGTCGTTGATCTCGTCGCGACGGAACGCGGCGCCGAGCGCAACGCCCAGCATGCCGCCCGGCAGCTTGAACAGGTCGCCGGTGATCGCACCTTCACCCGTCCACTGGGTGTAGAGGGTGCGGCCTTCTTCCCAGTCGAACAGATACGCCTTCTGCGCATCCGTCAGTTCGCCGCGCAGGAAATAGGGGTTGGTCCACGGAATATCGATGCACTGGCGACCCGAAACCGGGGTCACCATGCCGACGCACGAACCGATCGCGCCAAAGCCCTGCTGGGTGCTGATGTCATAGGCATCCTGCAGGATCTGCTGGTTGCGATAGCGGCCGATGCTGCGGCTGTACTGGCCGTAGACTTCCCACTTCCAGTTGTCCGCCGCGCCGAACGATCCGCGGAGACCCGCGACGCCGCGATAATAGTCGACCTTCTGGCTGCTGTCGCTCTGATCGGTGATCGCGGTCGGGCTGATCAGGTTCACGCCGCCAAAGCCGCCTGCCCAGTAGTTGTACAGGTTGCCGCCAGGATTATAGCCGTAGAGGTCGCCGGTGTACCCGAAGCTCCAGAACTGGCGCCAGCCATTCTGGTAGGTTTCACGACGGTTGAACAGGAATTCGCCGAACAGCTCGATCGAGTCGGTCAGCTCCTGCGAACCTTCCGCGAAGATCGTGTAGAGATCGCTCTTCGGGATGATCGTCGATTGCTCGACGAACGGGTGGTAGGCGTTCTGCACCGCCAGCGACGCAGTGTCATAGCCGGTCGGGAACCAGCCGGCCGGCGCGGTGAAATCGCCCGGATAGGCCGGGGCGCCATAGGTCGGGATGCCCAGCGACTCGCCCGGATACTGATACTGAAGCAGCACGGTCGCGTTGCGGAACGACGTGTTGCGGCCGGTGTTCGGACCACCCGGGCCGTCCAGCTGCAGGTTGTCGATCAGGTTGTAGGTCCAGATGTGGCCCCAGCGCAGATCCTCGCACGCATAGTTGCCAGTGCGCGGGTCGATCAGGTCGGCGCGCGAGCCATCGGGACGGAAGGTATAGGCTTCGGGGCAGGCGAGGTAGTCGCGGTCACCGCGGGTCAGCTCGTTCTGGTGCCAGTAATCGGCACCGATCAGGAAGTGACCGGTGTCCCACTTCTTCCCGTAGATCGCGTTGATGCGATAATTCTCGCCGCCGCCGTCGAACGGGGTGGACACGTTGCCCGAGAGCTGAAGCCCGTCGATGTTGCTCTTGGTCGTGATGTTGACCACGCCGGCGACTGCGTCCGAACCATAGACCGACGACGCGCCGGTCTTGAGGATGTCGATGCCCGCAGCGAGCGAGGCAGGAAGAACGTTGAGGTCGAACGACGAGACGCCACCGCGCGTACCGGCCGGACCGGCGCGACGCCCGTTGAGCAGCACAAGCGTGCGGTTCGCGCCCAGACCGCGAAGGTCGATGGTCTGCGAGCCGGGGCCGCCATTGGTGACGAAGTTGGACGAGATGGCCGCCGTGATCTGAGTCGAGCCGGCCGCGATCGGGCTGCTCTGCAGCATCGAGGCGATGTCGGTCTTGCCTTCCTTGGACACCAGTTCGGGGTCGATCTGTGCGATCGGATCGGGGCTGTTGAACGCCGTGAGGCCGCGGATGCGCGAGCCGGTCACGACCACTTCGCCTTCGACCGGGGCCTGGGCGGTGGTGGGTGCCTCGGGCTCGTCCGCGGGCGCATCCTGCGCGAAGGCAGGCGCGAGGCCAGCAACGCTCAGCCCAAGAATCGCGACGGTCCGGAGCGCCGTTGCGCCCAGGAAGCTGGTTTTCGCCATTTAGTGTCCCCTATTTCACCTGATGCGGAAGTTTGTTGCCGCATTGCAGCGCGATGACAAGAGCGCGACAGTAAATTTTCACGAAATCAAGCGGGTTGGCGGCCTATCCGACGGCGTATGTCGCATAATTGCAACATCGTCCGAATGCCGAGAGGCGTTGCCGCTGCGCGAGCGAGTTCGTAAGAGCCGGACGATGAAGGGCCGTCGGCGTTGATCGAAATTTCCCAGACAGCGGCGGTCCTTGCCGGCGCGACGCTTGCGACGACTGTCGTCGCGGGCGCGGGGATGCTGTTCGCGGGACTGCGGATGCGTGCCCGTGCCGAGCAGTTGGTCGAGGCGAACGAGCGGCTGCTCACGCTGGCGGCCGGGTCGCCGGCGCTGGCCATGATTGTCCGCGCCGACGGACGCATCGACCTGCCGATCGCGCTGGCCAACCTACTCGGTTTCGACACCGTGCCGCTGCAGTTTTCCGACCTGATCGACAATGACGCGGTGCTCGCGCCGGAGGATGCGCGTCTGCTGAGCGAGGAAGTGAGCGCGGCGCAGCGAGCGGGCAAGCCGTTCCGGCTGGTCACGCCGGTGCGCGGCGCGTCGCGGACCCTGCTCGTCAGCGGCATCCGCGCCCCTGACGCGGTGCGCGCGCCCGGTGGCGCTGTGCTGTGGTTCCTCGACGCGACCGAGTCGAGCGACGAAGTCGCGCGATTCGCGGCAGAGGCGGATCGCTATCGCGTGGCGTTCGATGCGCTGACCGGGCTGATCCAGTCGGCTCCGATGCCGATGTGGTACCGCGACCCGGAATTGCGGATCGCGATGGTCAACAATGCTTATGTCGACGCGGTCGAGGGCAAGGATGCAGAGCAGGTCGTTGCCTCGGGCATCGAGCTGGTCGACGCCTCCGCGCCGGGCGGGCCGCTCGCCAGTGCAGCGCATGCGCGCGAGGTCGGTGCGCCGCAGATGGTGAAGCTGCCCGCGACGATCGGGGGGAAGCGGCGCACGCTGCACATCCATGACGTGCCGCTGCCGACCGGCGGGGTTGCTGGCTTTGCCGTCGATGTCGAGGAGCTGGAACAAGCGCGCGGCGGGATCAAGCGCGCGGCCGAGGCACAGCGCGCGATGTTCGACCGACTGTCGGCGGGTGTCGCGCAGTTCGGGCCGGATCGCGCGCTGGTGTTCTGCAACCAGCCGTTCCGCCGCATCTTCGAGCTCAAGAACGAATGGCTTGCCGACCGGCCCGAGTTCGACCGGATCCTGGAGCGGATGCGCGAGGCCAACCGTCTTCCGGTCGTGCGCGACTTTCCGGGGTGGAAGAATGAGCGGCGCGAATGGTTCCTGGCGGCCGAGAGCGCGCGCGAGGAAAACTGGACGCTGCCCGGCGGCACGCATCTGCGCGTCGTTGCCCAGCCGCTGCCCGAAGGCGGCTTGCTGACGATTTTCGAGGATCTGACCGAGCAGGTCCAGCTGGCCAGCGCGCGCGACACGTTGTTGCGGGTGCGGACGGCGACGTTCGACAATCTGTTCGAGGGGCTTGGCGTGTTTGCTGCGGACGGGCGGCTGCAGCTGTGGAACAACCGCTTCAAACAGGCCTGGGGTTTTGAGGACGCGTTCATCGCCGGTCATCCGCGCGTCGATGCGCTGGCCAAGGAAGCGGCCGGCAAGCTTGCCAAGCCGGGTCGCGCGTCGCTGATCGGCGATCTGGTTCGCGCAGCGACGGTCGAGCGGCAGCAGCGCGGTGGGTCGATCGAGTTCGCCGATGGCCGGCATTTCGAGGTGGCGGCGGTGCCGCTGCCCGATGGCAATGCGTTGTTCACGATGCTCGACATTTCCGACCGGCGGCGGATCGAGAATGCGCTGCGCGAACGCAACGACGCGCTGGAGGCGGCCGACCGGATCAAGACCGCGTTCGTCGCCAGCATGAGCTATGAACTGCGCACCCCGCTGACGTCGATCAAGGGCTTCGCCGAGATGCTCTATAACGGCTATGCGGGAGCGCTGCCGCAGACGGCGGTCGACTATTCCGCCGCGATCCTCGAGTCGGTCGGGCGGCTCGGCGATCTGGTCGACGATGTGCTTGACCTGACCCGCGATGGCGGCGCGCTGGCGCGGGAGAGCGTCGATCTGGAACTGGTCGCGGGTGTTGCGGTCGAGCATGTCCAGCCGGCGATCAAGACCAAGAAGATCGAACTGGCGGTGGAGATTCAGGGGAGCGCCGGCAGCGTGCAGGGCGACCCGCGCCGGATCCGCCAGATTGTCGAGCATCTGCTGCGCCATGCGGTGAGCGGCACCGGCGAGGGTGGCCGGGTGCTGCTGCACATCGACGGGTCGGAAAAGCGGGCGCGCATCGTCGTGTCGGACGATGGGGCGGGTATGGCGCCCGAGGTTGCCGCCAAGGCCTTCGACCGCTTTGCGCAGGCCGGGATCAGCCGCAATGGCGAGCGCGCGTTGCAGCTTGGGCTGCCGCTCGCGAAGCAGTTCGTCGAGGCGCATCGCGGGACGATCGAGCTGGTGTCGGAGCCGGGGCAGGGCACAATGGTGATCGTGGAGTTGCCGCGCGCATGATCGCGTTGGCGGATGCTGCCGCGACCGAGGCGTTCGGACGCGCGCTCGCGGCACAGGTCCAGCCGGGCGATGTCGTGGCGCTGTCGGGGCCACTGGGCGCGGGCAAGACCAGCATCGCGCGCGGATTGCTTGCCGCACTGGGGCTGGAGGGCGAGGCGCCGTCGCCGAGCTTTGCGATCGTTCAGCCCTATGAACCGCCGGAAACCGCCATTCCCGTGCTGCATGTCGACCTCTACCGGATCGACGATCCCGGTGAGGCGGAGGAGCTGGGGCTGGACGATGCGCGGGCGGATTCGCTGCTGCTGGTCGAATGGCCTGAGCGACTGCCTGACAGCGTCTGGGGGGACGCCTTGTGGCTGACACTGACGATCGAAGCCGACGGGTCGCGCGGGTTGACAGCGCGGGTGCCGGCGGCATGGAAGGACCGATGGCCCCTATGAGCGATGGCGTGATTTCGCCCCCCGACATGAACCCGCCCGAGCGGGCACCGCATTTCCTGGCCGAGATCGGCTGGGGCGATGGCGAGATCTTGCCGCTGGCGGGGGACGCTTCGTTCCGGCGCTATTTCCGGGTGCAGGCGCCGGGGCGCAGCGCGATCCTGATGGACGCGCCGCCGCCGCATGAGGACCCGCGCCCGTTCATTGCGATCGCCCGCTGGCTGACTGACCGCGGGTTCGCCGCGCCGCAGATTTATGGCGAGGAGCTGGACACCGGGTTGGTCCTGATCGAGGATTTCGGTGACGCGCGGCTGCGCGAGACGGTGGATGCCGCGCCCGAGAGCGAGTTGCGACTGTACGAGGCGGCGATCGATGTGCTGATCCGGTTGCGCGGGCACGAAGCGGCGGAACTCGATCCCTATGACGCCGCGACGTGCCAGCGCGAGGCGGCGCTGCTGACCGACTGGTACTGCCCGGCGATCGGGGTCGAGGCGGATGTCGAGGGGTATCGCGCGGCGTGGGACGCGGTGCTCGCCCCCGCGCTGGAGGGACAGCGGGTAACGGTGCTGCGTGACTATCATGCCGAGAACCTGATGCTGATCGAGGGCAGCGAGACGCTCGGCCTGCTCGATTTCCAGGACGCGTTGGCGGGGCATCCGGCGTACGATCTCGTCTCGCTGTTGCAGGATGCGCGGCGCGATGTGCACCCCGATCTGGAGGCGGCGATGCTCGACCGCTATCGGCGAATTACCGGGGCGGATCAGACATTTGTCGACGCCTATCACGTGCTGGGCGCGCAGCGGAATGCGAAGATTATCGGCATCTTCACGCGGCTGTGGCAGCGCGACGGCAAACCGCGTTATCCCGGGCTGTGCCCGCGCGTGTGGGGCTATCTCGAGCGTGATCTGCAGCACCCAGCGCTGGCCCCGGTCAAGGCGTGGTTCGATGCGAACATCCCCGCAGAGCTGCGCGGCGACCCGATGGTGGTGGTGCAGGCGTGAGCACGAAGAAGACGCTGGCGATCCGGCCCGTCCCGGCGGGCGCGGTGCCGCATACCGCGATGGTGATGGCGGCGGGGCTGGGCAAACGCATGCGCCCGCTGACCGCGATGCGGCCCAAGCCGCTGGTCGAGGTAGCGGGCAAGCCGTTGATCGACCATGTGTTCGACCGGCTGCGCAGCGCGGGGGTCGCGCGGGCGGTGGTCAATGTCCATTACCTTGCCGATGCGCTGGAAGCGCATGTCACGCATCGGGTGAAAGACATCGAGATCCTGGTGTCCGACGAGCGCAAGCAGCTGATGGAAACCGGCGGCGGGCTGGTGCAGGCGCGCGCGATGCTGGGCGACGATCCATTTCTGTGCGTCAACAGCGACAATCTGTGGATCGACGGCCCGATCGACGCGATCCGGCAGCTGGCCGCGGCGTGGGACGATGACCGGATGGACGCGCTGCTGCTGCTCGTCCCGCTAGCCCGCGCGCATTGCCATGGCGGGCAGGGGGATTTTCACCTCGACCCGTTCGGCAAGATCGTCGGGCGGCGCAAGCCGGGGCGGCTGGCACCGTTCGTCTATACCGGGGTGCAGATCCTGTCGCCGCGCGTGATCCGCGATTGGCCGGAGGGGCCGTTCTCGACCAACCTGTTCTGGGAACGCGCGATTGCGGCGGGGCGGGCATTCGGCGTGGTGCATCAGGGGCTGTGGTTCGATGTCGGCAGCCCGCCGGCGATTGCAGCGACCGAGGCGGTGTTGGCGGATGGGTGAGCGGGCGAATAGCCTTCAACGCGCAGTTGAGGAGCTGTATCGCACCTTTGCAACTTCAGCGCCGCCGATCATCGAGGGTTGCCCCTGCTGCCTCGAGACTCGAGGCGTAGACGTCCTCTTGGCGACGCCACTGCGCGAACTTACCGGCCTGGAATTGTGGAGATATGTCTCGGGCCTTTTCTATACGATCGGCAGCGTCCGGGATTACCGGTATTTTCTTCCTCGGATCATGGAAATTGCAACAGAGCCGCTAGCCGACGCAAACAATCCAGAGATTGTCCTGCATAAGCTGTCACTGGCTGGCTGGGACCGCTGGCCGGATCATGAGCGCGAGGCAATCGAGCGGTTTATCTATGCCTGGTTCGCACAGGCTGTGGCTGCTGACTTGGCGGCTGTTCACGATGGCGATGTTCCTTCTGCTGTCGCATCGATTCTATGCGGATCTTCGCTTGCCGGTATGCCGATCACGCCCATGCTGGCCGCGATCGACACCCCTGCCACGGCGGCGATCGCTGCTCAATTGACCGGTGGCGTTGATGATGGCCCGTTCACCTTCTGGAAGGACGCTCCGACCGGCGTTGATGAGCTGAGATCATATTTCAGCAAGGCGCGGTCATAAGGGGAATGTTCTCGTTGCGTGCCGTCAAGTCGCGGCGCTAGGTTGCCCAACCCATGACCACCCGCCTCAACCTCTTCACCATCCCGCCGCATCGCGCCTTTGCCGATGCTCTCGCGCAGGGGTTGATCCGGCGGCACGGCGGCGATCCGTTGCGGCTGGCGCGCGGCGTGGTGCTGGTGCCGACCAATCGGGCCAAGCGGACGATCACCGATGCGTTTGTGCGCGCGAGCGGCGGCGGGTTGTTGCTGCCGCGGATGGTGGCGATCGGCGATCCGGAGCTGGACGAGGCGGCGGGGCCGTTCCTCGATCCGGCGGACGATGACGCGCCGATCCCGCCCGCAGTCGATCCGTTGCAGCGGCGGATGATCCTGGCGCGGCTGATCGAAGCGCATGACCGCAGCGTGGATGCGGCGGAGGCGGTGCGGCTGGCGGGCGATCTGGGGCGGACGCTCGACCAGATGCTGGTCGAGGAGATCGCGCCGAGCGCGCTGCGCGACGTGGTGCTGCTCGATCACCTGACGGTGCATTGGCAGCGCGCGCTCGACCTGTTCGAAATTGTTCTGGAGAAATGGCCGCAAGAACTTGAGAAGCTTGGCCGGATCGACCTCGCCGAGCGGCGCAATCGTTTGCTCGACCGGGTTGCCCGGCGCTGGAAGGCCGACCCGCCCGAGCGCTTTGTCTGCGCCGCGGGGATCACCACGAGCGCGCCCGCGATTGCGCGGCTGCTGCGCGTGGTTGCGGCGCTGCCGCAGGGGCAGGTCGTGCTGCCTGGCGTCGATCTGGCGATGGCGGACGAGGAATGGGCGATGCTGGGGGCGTTCCCGGCTGACCCGGTAAGCGGGCGGCGCAAGCGCAGCCTGGAAACGCATCCGCAATTCCATCTGAAGCTGTTGATCGACCGGATGGGCGTTCAGCGCGGCGAGTTCGAAACGTGGCGCGTCGCGACCGAGCTCGACGCGCCGCCCGCGCGGAGCAAGGCGATTGCGAGCGCGATGATGCCCGCCGAGCGCACGACCCTGTGGAGTGATTTGCCCGCGGGCGAGCGCCGTCTGGCGGGGGTGCGCGCGCTGGAAGTCGCGACCCCGGCGGAAGAGGCGCAGGGGATTGCGCTGGCGCTGCGGCAGGCGCTGGAGGAGCCGGGGCGGACGGCGGCGCTGGTGACGCCGGACCGCGCGCTCGCCAAGCGGGTCGCGGCGCATTGCGCGCGCTGGGGCATCGCGATCGACGATTCCGCCGGGTCGGCGCTGGCGATCCTGCCGCCGGGGACGTTGTTGCTGGCGCTGGCCGAGGCGGCGGCGCAGGGGTTTGCGCCGATGGCGTTGCTGGCGCTGCTCAAGCATCCGCTGGTACGTGCGGGCGAGGCGCGGATCGGGTGGCTGGAGCAGGTCCGGTCGCTCGATCTGGCATTGCGTGGGCCACGGCCGCCTGCGGGATTGGCGGGGGTGACGGCGCATCTGGCCGATCCAGAGGGTTATGATGCACGGGTTCGTGCGCGGGCGATCGATGCATGGGCGGAGATTGCGGCGTTGCTGGAGCCGATCGAGGCGGCGTTTGCGGCGGAGATGGTGCCGCCTGCGACGCTGCTGGCGCAGTTGCGCGAAGCTGCTGAGCGGCTGTGTGGCGAGCGGATCTGGGCGGGCGTCGATGGCCGCGCGGCGGCGGCGTTGCTCGACGATCTGGAGCGCGAGGCGGTGCATGGTCCAGCGCTGATCGCCCCGGCGAGCTTGCCCGCCTTGCTGCGGACATTGATGGACGAGGTGGCGGTGCGGCCGCCACAGGGCGGGCATCCGCGTCTTGCGATCCTGGGCGTGATCGAGGCGCGGTTGCATGCCGCCGACCTGCTGGTGCTGGGCGGGTTGAATGAGGGGGTGTGGCCGGGGCTGCCCGCGCCGGACCCGTGGCTCGCGCCGCGCATCCGCAGCGAGCTGGGACTGCCGGGGCTGGAGCGGCGGATTGGCCTCGCCGCGCATGATCTGGCGCAGGGACTGGGTGCGCGCGAGGTGCTGCTGACGCGGGCGAAGCGCGATGCGGGGGCGCCGACCATTGCGTCGCGCTTCTGGCTGCGGCTGGAGGCGCTGTCGGGCGGGCTGGAGCGGGCGAGCGAGCTGGAGGCCTGGGCGCGCGCGATCGATGTGCCGGGAGTGCATGAACCGGTGACGCGGCCCGAGCCGTGTCCGCCGGTGGCGATCCGGCCGAGATCGATTCCGGTCACCGATGTCGATCGCTTGAAAGCCGACCCTTATGCCTTTTACGCCAAGCGCATGTTGCGACTGCGCCCGCTCGATCCGGTCGATGCCGATCCGAGCGCGGCGTGGCGCGGGACGGCGGTGCATGATGCGCTGGAGCAATGGGCGCGGCACGATGGCTGTGACCCCGACGCGCTAGAGCCGCGCGTGCTGGAGATGCTGCGCGCGGCGCACCCGATGATGCGCGCGCTGTGGCAGCCACGGTTGATCGAGGCGGTGCGCTGGATCGTGCGCGAGACGGCGGCGCATCCGGCGCGGCGCATCCTGGCGGTGGAGCAGGAGGGCGGAATCGACATTGCCGGGGTGCGGCTGACCGGCAAGTTCGACCGGATCGATGCGATGGGCGACGGGACGATCGGCATTGTCGATTACAAGACCGGCCAGCCACCGAGCACCAAGGCGGTGCGCGCGGGCTATAGCTTGCAGCTTGGGCTGCTGGGCCTGATCGCCGAGCGCGGCGGGTTTGCCGGGATTTCGGGGCGGGCGAGCTGTTTCGAATATTGGTCGCTGGCGCGGCGCAACGGCGAGTTCGGCTATGTCGCGACGCCGGTCGATCCGGCGGAGAAATATGGGCGGATGAAGCCCGAGGAATTCGTGCCGAATGCGGCGGAGAAGTTCGCCGATACGGCGGGGCGATATCTGACCGGGGGCGAGGCGTTTACGGCCAAGCTGCATCCCGAATATGCGCCCTATTCCGACTATGACCAGCTGATGCGCCGGGACGAATGGTATGGCCGTGAGCGGCGCTAAAATCTCTGCATTGCCTCCGCTGGCGGGGAGCCAGGGGGCGGCGTCGCAGCCCGAGGCGAGCGTGTGGCTGTCGGCGAGCGCGGGGACGGGGAAGACGCAGGTGCTGGCGGCGCGCGTGTTCCGCCTGTTGCTGCGCGGAGTCGATCCCGGCGCGATCCTGTGCCTGACCTTCACCAAGGCGGGCGCGGCGGAGATGGCGGCGCGGGTCAGCGGGCGGCTGGCCTATTGGGTGCGGGCGAAGCGGACGGAGGTGTTCGCGGATCTGGAAGCGCTGGGCGAGCCGGCGGACGAGGCGCAGATTGCGCTGGCGCGAACATTGTTCGCCAAGGTGCTGGATGCGCCGGGCGGGGGTCTGCGCATCCAGACGATCCACAGTTTCTGCCAGACCCTACTGTCGGGGTTCCCGGTTGAGGCGGGGCTGACGCCGGGGTTCCGGCCGTTGGAGGCGCGCGAGGAATCGGCGCTGGCGCGCGAGGCGCTGGCGGAGATGCTGGTGACCGCCGAGCGCGAGGGGCGCGGATGGGTGATCGACGCGGTCGGGGCGCTGAGCCTGCGGCTGGGCGAGGGCAAGGCCGAGGCGTTTCTGAGCGCCTGCGCGCGGGCGCCCGAGGCGATGGCGGCGCTGCCGAGCGGGATCCAGCCCTGGCTGCGGCGGGCGTTTGGGCTGCCTTCGGGGGATGTCGCGGCGGCTGCGGCGGAATGGTGCAGCGACGATGCGTTCGATGTCGACGGGCTGGCGCGGATTGCCGATGCCAATGAGGCGTGGGGGACCGCGACGGGCATGCGCGATGCCGGGGTGGCGCGGGCGTGGATCGCGGCGGACCCGGCGGCGCGCGTGGCGGGGCTCGCGGAACTGCGCAAGCTGGCGCTGACCGGGAAGGACGAGCCGCGCAAGGTTTCGGCCAAGCTTGCGGGAATCGACCCGCAGTATGAGGCGATGCTGATCGCACTCGGCGAGGCGTGCGTCGCGGTGCAGGGGATGGTCGCGCGGGCGGGCTATGTCGATTGCCTGGCGCAGGGGCTTGAGGCCGGGCGCGAATATGCCGCGACCTATATTACGGCGAAGCGGCGCGCGGGGGCGGTCGATTTCGACGATCTGATCGGCAAGGCGGTGGCGCTGCTCGAACAGCCCGGCATGGGCGACTGGATCCGCTACAAGCTGGATCAGGCGACCAGCCATGTCCTGATCGACGAGGCGCAGGATACCAATGTCGCGCAGTGGCGGATCGTGCGCGCGCTGGCGGACGAATTCTTTGCCGGCGAGGGCGCGCATGGCGAGGAGGTGCGCACGATCTTTGCGGTTGGCGATTACAAACAGGCGATTTTTGGCTTTCAGGGGACCGACCCGGTCAATTTCCGCGCGGCGCAGCAGCATTTCGATACGCGCGCGGCGGGGGCGCTGGATACGCTGTCGCTGGTGCACAGCTTCCGATCGACCGCGCCGGTGCTGGAGTTCGTCGATGCGGCGATCGGGGCATTGCCGCCGCCGGGAATGGGGGCATTTGCCGAGCCCGAGCCGCATGCCAGCCGGGTCGAGGGGCCGGGGAATGTGACCCTGTGGCCGCCGGTGGTGACGGGCGGGGACCCGGAAGATGAGGAAGGCTGGATCGACGACGCGACGCGCGAACTGGCCAACCGGATCGCGCGGCAGATCAAGGGCTGGATCGGCACGCTTGTTCTGGAGAGCAAGGGGCGCGTGCTGCGGCCCGAGGATGTGATGATCCTGGTGCGGCGGCGCGGCGAGCTGGCGGGGCTGATCGTCGCGCGACTCTATGCCGAGGGGGTGCCGGTGGCGGGGGTCGACCGGCTGCGGCTGAATGCGCCGCTTGCCGTGCAGGATCTGCTCGCGGCGGTGCGGTTTGCGTTGCAGCCGGACGATGACCTGTCGCTGGCGGCGCTGCTGGTGTCGCCGCTGATCGGGTGGAGCCAGGACGAGCTGATGGTCGCGGCGATGCGCGAGCGCGGGAGCCTGTGGCGGCATTTGCGCGCGACGCAGACGCCGGAGCGGCTGGAGCCGCTGTTCGGGCTGCTCGCGCGCGCTGACTTCATGACGCCGCACCGGTTTCTGGAGGCGATCCTGACCGGGCCGATGGATGGGCGGCGCAAGCTGCTCCATCGGCTGGGGGCCGAGGCGCTCGATCCGATCGAGGAGTTGCTGACGGCGGCCTTGGGGTTCGAGGGGGTGGCGACGCCGACGCTGCAGCGCTTCCTCGACTGGTTCGACCGCGGCGATGTCGAGATCGTGCGCGATGCCGCGCAACCGCAGGCGGCGGTGCGGGTGATGACCGCGCATGGCGCGAAGGGGTTGCAGGCGCCGTTGGTGATCCTGGCCGATGCGACAGCGGATCCGGTGGCGGGAAATCGCGGGGATTTTGTTGACTGGGAGCCGGAGGGCGAGGGGTTCAAGCTCCCCGTGTTCCGTCCGGGCAAGGCCGAGCGCGGCGGGCCGGTCGATGCGGCGGTGAGTGCGGCGGAAGCGCGCGAGCTGGAGGAGCATTGGCGGCTGTTCTACGTTGCGGCGACGCGGGCGGAGGAGCGGCTGGTGATCGCGGGGGCGCTGGGTCCGAAGGCGAAGGGCGAGCCGCCGGAATTGAGCTGGTATACGGCGGCGGCGGCTGGGCTGGACGCGCTGGGTGTCGAGGCGGGCGAGGGGGAGCGAAGCTTTACCGGGCTGGCGCCGACCCGTGCGGTGCCGCGCAAGGCGGTCGTTGCGGACGTGGGCGAGGCGGCGGGGGCGGTGCCCGATTGGGCGCGGCGGGCGGCGCCGGTCGAGGCGCGGCCGCCGCGGCCGCTGGCGCCGTCGTCGCTGGGTGAGGATCTGGTGGCCGATCCGCCGCCGGCTGCGGCGCTGCGTGCGGCGGCGGAGCGCGGGCGGTTGATCCATGCCTTGCTGGAGCGGCTGCCGGTGGTTGCGGCCGAGCGGCGGGCGGAGGTGGCGGAGCGCTGGCTGGCGGGCGCGGGCGGCGTGGAGGATGCGGGCGAGCGGGCGGAGCTGGCGCGTGCGGCGCTGGGCGTGCTGGCCGAGTCGCGCTTTGCCGACCTGTTCGGGCCGGAGG
This sequence comes from Sphingomonas sp. BE123, assembly GCF_031456015.1. Taxonomy (NCBI): domain Bacteria; kingdom Pseudomonadati; phylum Pseudomonadota; class Alphaproteobacteria; order Sphingomonadales; family Sphingomonadaceae; genus Sphingomonas; species Sphingomonas sp. BE123. Next base: position 173,416 of record NZ_JAVDTW010000001.1, read on the forward strand.
CGCTGGCCGAGGCACCGGTGGCGGCGGTGGTCGCTGGCGGGCATGTCGTGTCGGGGACCGCCGACCGGCTGCTGGTGACCGATAGCCGCGTGCTGGTGGTGGATTTCAAGACCGGGCGGCGCGCGCCGGGGGCGCTCGGCGATGTGCCGCCCTATCATGTCCGGCAGATGGCGGCCTATGTTGCGGCGCTGGAGGTGATCTTTCCGGGGCGCGAGGTGGTCGCGGGGCTGCTCTACACGGCGGGGCCGGTGCTGTTCGAACTGCCGGCCGAGCTGGTCGAGGCGCACAAGCCGGGCTTCGGGGCGAGCGAACAAAGCTTGCCACGCGACGCTTGAGACGTGCGGCTGCCGACCCTAGTTAGGCGGCAACACAGAGGAGAATTGAGACATGGCCAAGGCCGTTACCGACGAGAGCTTTGCAACCGACGTGCTGCAGTCCGACAAGCCCGTGCTGGTCGATTTCTGGGCGGAGTGGTGCGCGCCGTGCAAGATGATCGGGCCGAGCCTTGAGGAACTGGCCGAGGAGCTGGCCGACAAGGTCACCATCACCAAGCTGAATATCGAGGAAAATCCCGATACGCCGGGCAGCCTTGGCATCCGCAGCATCCCGACGCTGTTCGTGTACAAGGACGGACAGAAGATCGCGCAGCAGGTGGGGATCGCCGACATCAATACCAAGTCGAAGCTGAAGGCGTGGATCGAGAGCGTGGTGTAAAATATGCGGGGGCCGGGATTTCCGGCCCCCGTCTGCTATCTAATCGCGCCAATAATCATGCCGCTCCGCGCCGTCGAAACCGGCCCGAATGCATGCAGCAGCGTTTGAAATCTGTTCCCCGAACCGCACGGGCACGGGTCGTTCCGACCGAGTTTTTCGATCAGCTCCACATCGCCATGGACGAAGCGCAGGCCGCGCTTCACATGCGTTTCGGAGGGATAGCCCCGCCGCCGCTTTGAGCTACGCTCGAAAGCAGGGGGAGTCGGCGAAGGTGTCGATGCGTGCCATGATGGCCTCCTGTCGCTGACGCGCGATGAGCCGCGCAGGAGGGCCGATAGCAAGCGAACCTCAGCTGCGATAGTCCGCGTTGATCGAGATGTAGCCGTGGGTCAGGTCGCAGGTCCATACGCTGGCGCGCCCGTCGCCAAGGCCCAGATCGACGCCGATTTCGATGTCCTGGCCCTTGAGATGCGCGGCGACGGGGGTTTCGTCATAGCCTTCGACCGCGAGGCCGCCTGACGCGACCTGGACGCCGCCGAAGGTGATGGCGAGCTTGTCGCGGTCGGCGGGTTCGCCGGCCTTGCCGACGGCCATGACGATGCGGCCCCAGTTCGCGTCCTCGCCCGCGATGGCGGTCTTCACCAGCGGCGAGTTGGCGATGCTGAGCGCGATGCGGTGGGCGCTGGCGTCGCTTTCGGCGCCTTCGACATCGATGCGGATGAATTTCGACGCGCCCTCGCCATCGCGGACGACGAGATGCGCCAGTTGGAGGCACAGGTCGGCGAGCGCGGCGCGGAAGGCGGCGGCGCCGTCGCTGTCGTCATCGGTGAGTGACGCATTGCCCGCCGCGCGGGTGGCGAAGGCGAGGACGGTGTCGCTGGTCGAGGTGTCGCTGTCGACGGTGATGCAGGAGAAGCTCTTGCGATTGGCGTCGGACAAAGCGCGCTGGAGGAAGGCGGGATCGACGGCAGCGTCGGTGAAGATATAGCCGAGCATGGTGGCCATGTCGGGGGCGATCATGCCGCTGCCCTTGATGATTCCGACCAGGTTGACGCGTTTGCCGTCGATGATCGCGGAGGTCGCTGCGCCCTTGGCAAAGGTGTCGGTGGTGCCGATGGTGTTGGCGGCATCCTCCCAGCCGCACGGTTCGGCGGTGAAGGCGGCGTCGAGGCCGGCTTCGGCCTTGTCGATCGGGAGGGGGACGCCGATCACGCCGGTCGAGGAGACGAAAACGTCCGATGGCTGGCAGCCGAGATGCCCGGCGACGCGCGCCGCAATCGCCTCGACCGCCGCGCGCCCGCGATTGCCGGTGAAGGCGTTGCTGTTGCCGGCATTGACCACCAGCGCGCGGGCTTTGCCGAGCGGGAGCGCGTCGCGGCACCATTCGACTTCGGGCGAGGGGCATTTGCTGGTGGTGGTGACGCCCGCGACCGCCGTGCCCTCGTCCAGCGTGACGAAGGTCAGGTCGCAGCGGTCCCATTGCTTGTAGCGCGCGCGGGCGACGCGGAGGGTGACGCCGGGGATGGCGGGGAGGGTGGGGAAGGCGGCGGGGGCAAGCGGGGAGCGGGTCATTGCGGTTCCTTACCGCTCACCCTGAGCTTGTCGAAGGGCTGTTCTTCCATTGACGGTTGAAAAACAGTGCTTCGACAAGCTCAGCATGAGCGGTTTGTTTTGAGTCAGGCCAGCGCACTCGCGGCGCTGAGTACCGCGCGGACGCTGGCGGTGGCGACGTCTTCGTCGATGCCGACACCCCAGACGGTCTGGCCGTCGGCGGTGCGGCATTCGACATAGGCCGCGGCCTGGGCGGTCGAGCCGTGGCCGATCGCATGCTCGGCATAGTCGGCGATGTCGAGATCGACGCCGAACCCGTCGCGGATCGCGGCGACGACGCTGGAGATCAGGCCGTTGCCGCGCCCGCTGACCGATCTGGACACGCCGTCCACTTCGACCGATCCGGCGAAGATGCGTTCGCCATTGGATGCGCGGGTTTCGTCATAGGCGCCGAGCGTGAAGCGTTGCGGCGTGGCGAGGCGGTAGGCGGTCTGGAAGGTCGCCCAGATATCCTGCGCGTTGAGTTCGCGACTGGTTTCGTCGGCCATGCGTTGAACATGGCGGCTGAAATCGGCCTGGAGCCGCTTGGGCAACTTCAGCCCCTTGTCCTGTTCGAGCACCCAGGCGACGCCGCCCTTGCCCGATTGCGAATTGACGCGGATCACGGCTTCATAGCTGCGGCCGAGATCGGCGGGGTCGATCGGGAGATAGGGGACTTCCCAGAAATCGTCGTTGCGCGCGTCCTGCGCGGCGAAGCCCTTTTTGATCGCGTCCTGATGGCTACCGGAGAAGGCGGTGAAGACGAGGTCGCCGGCATAGGGCGTGCGCGGATGCACCGGGATGTTGGTGCAATATTCGACGGTTTTCACAACCTCGTCGATGTCGTCGAAGGTGAGGCCGGGATCGACGCCTTGCGTATACATGTTCATCGCCACGGTCACCAGGTCGCAATTGCCGGTGCGCTCACCATTGCCGAGCAGGCAGCCCTCGACGCGATCGGCACCCGCCATCAGGCCGAGCTCGGCGGCCGCGACGCCGGTGCCGCGGTCGTTGTGGGTGTGGAGCGAGATCACCACGCTGTCGCGATTGGGGATGTGGCGGCAGAAATATTCGATCTGGTCGGCATAGATGTTCGGCGTCGCCGCCTCGACCGTCGCGGGCAGATTGAGGATCAGAGGGCGTCCGGGGGTGGGCCGGAGCACGTCCATCACCGCGGCGCACACCTCGATCGAGAAATCCAGCTCGGCGGTCGAGAAGGTTTCGGGGGAATATTCGAACTGCCAGTCGGTATCGGGCTGGGCAGCTGCGCCGTCGCGCAGCATGCGGGCGGCGTCGGTGGCGATGGCCTTGACCTGATCGCGCTCCATGCCGAACACGATGCGCCGCCAGGCCGGGCTGACCGCGTTGTAGACATGAACGATCGCCTGTTTCGCGCCGCGCAGGCTTTCGAAGCTGGTCTCGATCAGGTCGCGGCGCGCCTGTGTCAGCACCTGCACCGTCACGTCGTCGGGGATGCGGCCGTCGCGGACCAGGCCGGAGATGAAGTCGAATTCGGTCGCGCCCGCGCTGGGGAATCCGACCTCGATCTCCTTGATCCCGACGCGGCAGATCAGGTCGAAGAAACGCGTCTTCTTTTCCGCGTCCATCGGGTCGATCAGCGCCTGATTGCCGTCGCGCAGATCGGTCGAAAGCCAGCGCGGTGCGCGGGTAATCGTGCGGGACGGCCATTGGCGGTCAGGCAGGTTGACCTGGGGGAAGGGGCGGTATTTGACGCTGGGGTCGCGCAACATGAATCATCTCGCTTCGGAAAACGGGTCAGGCGGGGTGAAATTGCCCTTAGGCCGTGTGCGCGGCGGACAGCCGCACCGATCCACGCCCTAAGGGCGGGTAAGTCGAAGCAGGAGAAGGCTGCGGTTCAGCAACATTATGCTGCGCGCATAGCCGCACAACGCAACAAATGTCCAGACCGGCATTTTACGATACGCCCGGCCGGGCTGGTAGCATTCTATAAACAATGGGTTGGCTATGGTTGTGACGGGCGGGGGCCTGACAGGACTTCAATGCTTCAGATCATGTATATCAGCACCGGCGCCTGCGCTCCCGAGGACATTGCTCAGATCCTGACGGTGTCGCGCGCCAACAATCGCCGCGATTCGATCACCGGCTTGCTCTATGCCGATGACCGGCGCTTTCTGCAGGTGCTGGAAGGGCCGGAAGCGGCAGTCGAGCGCGCCTTTGCGCGGATCGGCGCCGACAGCCGGCACCGCGCGGTGGTGGTGCTGTCGCGCCGCACGATCGACGCGCGCGAATTCGGCGACTGGGCGATGGCGCATCGCACCCCCGGACTGGAAAGCGACGCGCTGATCGCGCTGATCGCCCAGCGGCTCGAGACCGCGTCGCCGAATGTCCGCGCCACCTTTGAGGGCTTTGCGAAGATCCGGCGCGCGGCCTGAGCGGTTCCTTCTGGCCCGAGGCCTTACTTCTGGAACGCGGCGGCGATGGTCAGTTCGACCTCGTCGCTGACCAGCGGCACGGCATAGCCGAGGCCGAAGTCGCTGCGCTTGATCGTCGCCTCGGCCTCGAACCCGACATTTTCCTTGCCGCCCATCTGCGCCGGCGCCTTGCCCGCGCCGTAGAAATCGACGTCGAGCGTCACCGGCTTGGTCACGCCGTTGAGGGTGAGGTTGCCGGAAACTTTGGCTGCTTCGCCGCTCGCATCGACCATTACGCTTGTCGAGACAAACCGGGCGTCAGCGGGCGCCGAGCCGAAAAAGTCCGGCTTGCCGCCGTCCTTGCCGTCGCGCAGCAGATGCGCGGTGAAGCCGGGCACGCCCGTCACCATCTTCGACACGGGGATGGTCACGTCGACCTTGGACGCGGCGGGGTTCTTCGGGTCGAGCTGCATCGTGCCGGTGACCTGACCGAACAGGCCCCAGAGCGGCGAGAAGCCGAAATGATTGACCTCCCACTTCACCAGCGTGTGGTTGGCATCGACGGTATAGGCGCCGCCGGTGATGGCGGCCTTGTCCTTCGAGCCCGGCATCTGCTGGGCGATCAGCGGGGTGGCGAGTGCGGTTGCTGCGATCAGGGTGGCGGCAATGAGGCGCATGGATTGATCTCCGGAAATGGTTCGGGGGCGCCACGACAATGCGCGACGCCCCCGTCGAGTTCAAATCACGAAAAGGGAACACATGGTTTCCCGGAGCGCGCTCAAAGTTGCGGGAGGATCAGATATTTCTCGCCCGTCGCGCGCCGGTTGTAGGCGGCGATGCAGCCGGGTTGGACCGCATCCTCCAGGCTGATGCGGTTGCTGTAGCTGCTGGCGAAGGTCGTGCGAATCTCGGCAGCGACCTTCGCGCGCATCCGCATCACTTCCTCCATCCCCGCCTTCATGAGATACGGGGTGAGCAGCCAGCCGCCGACGCCCCAGATCATACCGAATCCGCGATTCAGCTCGGTCGGCGCGGTGCTGAGGCCGCCATAGATATAGACCTGCTTCATCGTCGAGGAGCCATAGGGGCCGTTCGCCGGGTTGGTGCGGACCGCCGCCGCCTCCATCGCAGTCAGGATCTGTCCGGCGAGCTTGCCGCCGCCGATCGCGTCGAAGGCCAGGAATGCCTGGGTTTCGGCAATCGCTTCGGTCAGTTGCGCCATGAAGTCGGGCGCGCTGCTGTCGACGACATGGGTTGCGCCGAGGCTGCGGAGCAGCTGGGCCTGCGCGTCGCTGCGCACGATGTTCACCAGCGGCACGCCTTCGGACAGGGTCAGCTTGACCAGCATCTGGCCGAGGTTCGAGGCGGCGGCGGTGTGGACCAGCCCCTTATACCCTTCGCGCCGCATCGTCCCGACCATGCCGAGCGCGGTCATCGGGTTGACGAAGGAGGAGGCGGCTTCCTCAGCGGCGATTCCGTCGGGAAAGACGAGGCAGTCGCGCGCGCGGAGCAGGCGATACTGCGTATAGAAGCCGCCCCCGGCCGCCGCGACGGTCTTGCCGATCAGCGCCTGTGCGGCGGGATCGTCTCCGGCAGCGACAACCGTGCCGGCACCTTCATTGCCGATCGGCAGCGGCTTGCCCGCGCGCACGGCGACGTGGCGGCGCAGTGCCTCCGGGATTTCCGCGCGCGCGCCATAGCCGAGCGTGGTGAAGGCGTTGGAGTCGGCGACGCTGAGCATCACGGCCAGGTCGGACGGATTGATCGGCGTTGCCTCCACCCGGATCAGCACTTCGTCCCCGACCGGCTGCGGAACCGGCACGTCGCGCAGGGTGAGTTCGAGGCCGCCATCGTCGGTAACGGTCGAGAACATCTGCTTGGCCTGGGCCGGGATCGTGTCGCTCAATGCATCCTCCTTATGATGTTTGACATGGGCATACCGTGAATTCGAAAGCGGGATCAATGGGGCGTACGAAATCGTTGCGTGCTGCATCGTGCCCCCTCGCATTCGGGCGCGGTTTACGTTAAGGTGAACCTATGACCCGTGCAGCCATTCCGTTTGAAGTTCCGATCCCGGTCGATCCTGCCGACATCGACTTCATGGGACATGTCAACAACGCCAGCTATCTCAAATGGGTGCAGGCGGCGGTGCTGAGCCATTGGGAAAAGCTGGCGCCGGCCGAGGAAGTCGCCAAGCATTTGTGGGTCGCGCTCAAGCACGAGATCACCTATCGCAAGCCCGCTTTCCTGAACGACGAGGTGGTCGCGACCGTGCTGCTCGAAAAGGTGCACGGGGTCAGCGCATTTTATGAAACGGTGATCCGGCGCGGCGACGATGTGCTGGCCGAGGTCAAGTCGCGCTGGTGCTGTGTCGATGCGACGACGCTGCGCCCGGCGCGCATCGCCGAGCACATCGTCGAGCATTTCTTCGGCAAGCGCGAGGGCTGACGCTAGAGCCAGCGCGGAACGCGGTGGAAATAGTTGAGATAGGCGGTGCCGAAGCGGTGCGCCATGTAACGCTCCTCGCGCACGATGACGCCGTAATGGATGGTCATGATCAGCGGTACCAGCAGCCATAGCGCCGCCGGCGCGTTCGCCGCGACCGCCAGCCCGATATAGGCCAGCGCCATGCCGAGATACATGGGGTTGCGCGTCCAGCGATAGACACCCTGAGCCACGAACGCGGTGGCCGGCTGCCACGGCGGGGCCGGCGTGCCGGCAGCGCGGAAGCGCAGTAGCGCCGCGGCGATCAGCCCGCCCCCGGCAAGGACGAACAGCGGCACCACGGTCCAGCGCAGCGATCCGGGCATATCGAGCCCCTGGGTGCGGACCACCAGAAATTCGAGTGCGATGCCGGCCAGCAGAAAGCCGAGATAGATCAGCGGCGGCGGCGCGATGACGCCTGGAATGTCGGACTTGGTGTCGGTCATGCGCTTTCCTAACCCGCTGAATCGAACTTGTCGCGCTTTCGCTTCCCGAACAACAGCCGGCGCTCGAGATGGCGGCGCGCGGCGGCATAATAGGCCTGAAGAAACGCGCGATCGCCGGCAAGGCTGGCCTGATCGTCGCGCCGCCCGAGCTTGCGCCGGATCACGCCGGCCACGGTGGTGATCGTGTCAGGATCGTCGCGCTGAAGGATGTCGGCGAGCCGCTGAATTTCCATCTGGCCATAGGCATCGAGCTCTTCGGGCGCGAAGGCGAAGCGTTCGACCTGATCGACCGCGGTCTGGGCGAGCAGGTCCGGCGCAATCCGGGGACGCTCATTTTCCACCACCCAGGTGCCGGCAAGCAGGTCGCCGGCACGGAGCCGATCGCGGTTGAACAGCGGGAAGAACAGGAACAACGCGGTCCAGCCCAGCCCGAACAGCGCCAGCCAGCGATTGCTGAACCCGTCGGACCGGGCCGAGAGCAGGAACAGGGTGGGGAGAAAAATCTCGATCTCGCGCATCAGGTTGCGCGCGAGGATCGCGCCGCCGGTCAGCCGCGCACCGTCCCGCGCGACCACGCGGAGCTTCAGCGCGCGCTTGCCCGGGGTGGCGGCACGGGTGCCGCTTTCGAACAGGGTGAAATAGAAATTGCGCAGCAGGAAGAAGCCGAGCAGCCACAGGATCTGGGCGACATTGCTCGCCTGCGACTGGGTCAGCAGCCCGATCGCGGCGATGGTGAGGATGATCAGCAGCGCGAACATGATCGCAGCATCGATCAGGAACGCCGCCGCGCGCGCGCCCGCCGGGGCGAGCTGAAGGTGCAGCGTTGCCCCTTCCGGAGTCACCAGCTGCCGGGTCAGGCGGGTGCTGCGCTCAGCCATGCGCGCGCCGGCCGACAAAGCTGAAATAGACCAGCCACAGCGCAAACATGCCAGCGGCAATGGCGAAGCGCGCGATGTCGTCGGTGATCAGCTGACGGGCGAACCCCTCCAGCAAGCCGGCAACGAGCAGCATCAGCACCACCCCGATCATCACCAGCGCGCCGCGACGCCCGGCCTCGCCAGCCGCTGCCAGACGGCTGCGCGCGCCCGGAAACGCCACCGCGCGCCCGATATGCAGGCCAGCGGCACCGGCGAGGATGATCGCGCTGAGTTCGGTCGAGCCGTGGATCATCAGCCAGCCGGTGAAGCCGACGCCAAGCCCCTTGGAGATGAACGCGGTGTAGAAGGCGCCGATCAGGATCCCGTTGCTGGCAATCAGCAGCAAGGTCGGGATTCCGAACGCAAAGCCCAGCGCGAAGGCAAGGATCGACACCTGGCTGTTATGGGTGAAGAGCGCGGTCGCGAATACCTCAAGCCCGCCCTTTTCGGGTGCGCCGTAGATTGACTGGCGCAGGGTTTCGGTGCTCGCCTGCATGTTCCGGCCATTGGCCAGCTCACCCGGCACGATTGCGTTGAACCAGCCGGGATCGGCCAGCACGAGGAAATAGCCGGCGAGCGCGCTGCCCAGGAACAGGGCGGCGATGATCAGCGCTTCGGGCACGATGCCGCGCACCGCCGCCGGCCAGCCATGCGCGAAAAAGCCGGCAATCTGGCGCCATGCCGGCTCGCGCACGCCGTAAAGGATGAAATAGGCGCGGGTCGACAGGCTCTCGAGATAGGCGATCATCGACCCATCGAGCGAGGTTTCGCGCGCGATCGAGAGCGATGAGAGGGTCGAGCGATAGAGGCGCGGCAGCGCGACCAGATCCGCGCTGCTGAGCCGGCGCGGCGATTTGCGCTCGACCCGATCGAGCAGCGCTTCCAGCTGCTGCCAATCAGCTTCGCGTTCGGCCCGAAACTGGCTGACACCGAAAACGGGGATGGTCATGGGCGTTCGCGCTCGTGGATATAGCGCTCGGCCAGCGCCAGGGGCAGGTCGTCGGGGCTGGCCTCGACCACGTCGATGCCGAGACGTTTGAGCCGCTCGATCACGATCCGGCGTTCGCGCAACAGCGTGTGCGCGACGGTGGCGCGGGTCACGTCGTCGGCGGTGACCGGGCGTGCATCGAGCAGCGCCTCAAGCTCGAGGTCGCGGAACAGCACGAACAGCAGCCGGTGCCGCGCGCGCAACCGCGCCGCCGATGCGAGCATCAGTTCGGCACTGGTCGGGTCGGTGAACTCGCTGAACAGGATGATCAGGCTGCGGCGCTGAAGCCGCTGATCCAGCGCGACCAGCGACAGCGTGAAATTGCTTTCCTGGGCGCCGTAATCGAGCTCCGCCGCGGTGCGTTGCAGCGTGGCAAAGCCATGCCCGCCGGTCATGCTGCCCGAATCGGCGAGCGGACGGCCGGCAAAGCCGAACAGGCGGACGGAATCGCCCGATTTGAGCGCGACAAAGGCAGCGAGCAACGCCGCCGACACTGCGCGGTCGACGCGCGGCGTGCCGGCCACCGGTTCGCACATCGTGCGCCCGCAATCGACCGCGAAGACGATCATGTTGTCGCGTTCGGTGCGATATTCGCGCGCCAGCAGCGCCAAGTTGCGCGCCGAGCTTTTCCAGTCGATGGCGCGGCGCTCCATGCCGCTCTGAAAGTCGGTCAGCGCGTGAAATTCGGTCCCGTCGCCGCTGTCGGGGCGGATGCGCGCGCCGAACTGGCGGCTGCGCAGGAACTGGCGCAGCCCCTGTTCGCGCACCGGGCGCAGATCGGGCAGGATGCGGATGACGATGTCGAGCGCCGCGCTCCCCTGACGATAGGCGAGGCCGAGCGGTCCGCGGGTGCGCGCCCAGACGCGCGAGACGCGCGCCTGTCCACGGCGCTGTGCGGCGAAGCGCAGGGACGGGGCGCGGCTGTGCGGGTCAGCGAGCGGATCGAGCGGCGGCGAGACATCGACGGCATAGGCAAGGCCCGGCGTCGCCCCGGCGAGGGTGACGGGCGCGCCGACCTCGACCGTCCCGGGGGCGACGACCTGAAGATCGCTGGCGCGGATTGCCGGCGCGAACAGGCCGTCGAGCAGGACGAGCAGCGTGATGCCGCCCGCCCACGCCACCGCGAGCAGCCAGCCATCGGGGCGCAGGACGCCGAGCAGCAACGCCGCCGGCGCTGCCGCGACGACGAGCGCTACCGCACGCTGGCTGGGAACGATCAACGGGGTGCCTCGACCCGGTCGATCAGCTGGGCGACGATCGCGTCGGCGCTGCGCCCGTCGATCTCGGCGGCGGGCGAAAGCACCACACGGTGCCGCAGCAGCGGCTGGGCGAGCAGCTTGACATCGTCGGGGATGACATAGTCACGCCCGTCGAGCGCGGCGGCGGCACGGGCGGCGGCGGCGAGCGCGGATGCCGCGCGCGGCGAGGCGCCATGGGCAAGATCGGCATGATCGCGGGTGGCGCGGATCAGGTCGACGACATAGGCGACGATCTCATCCGCCAGCCTGACCCCGAGCACCGCATCGCACGCGGCGGTCAGCCCCGGCGCGGTGGTGACCTGCGTGACGCCACTGTCTTCCGGGCGCGGCGAGCCGGTGCGGGTGCCATATTGCGCGACGATCGCGCGTTCGGCGGCGGCATCGGGATAGAGGATCGCGAGCTTGAACAGGAAGCGGTCGAGCTGTGCCTCGGGCAGCGGGTAGACGCCCTGTTGCTCGATCGGGTTCTGGGTGGCGATCACGGTGAAGCGGTCGGAGAGTTTTTCGGTGGTCCCGTCGATCGTGACGGCGCGCTCCTGCATCGCTTCGAGCAGCGCGGCCTGGGTCTTGGGCGGCGTGCGATTGATCTCGTCCGCCAGCAACAGCTGGGTGAACACCGGGCCGCGCCGCAATTCGAACGACGAGGTCTGGAAGTTGAACAGGCTGGCGCCGACGATGTCGCCCGGCATCAGATCGGGCGTGAACTGGATTCGCCCGAAATCGAGGCCGAGCGTGCGCGCGAAGCTTTGCGCCAGCAACGTCTTGGCGGTGCCCGGTGCGCCTTCGAGCAGGACGTGACCGCCCGACAGCAGCGCGATGGTCAGCAGCCGCGTCGCCTGCGCCTGTCCCACCACTGCCTTGGCCACTTCGGCATCGATCGCCGCACCGAGGTTGCGGACGTCGTCGAGTGTCATGCCTTCAATTCCTTTCGCCAATCGTCGAGCGCCTGAGCGGCGTGAAGCAGGTCGGTTTCGGTGGTGGCGCCGCGCACCCGGTCGGTCGCGGCGGCGTAGGATGCGGTGGTAGCGAGCGAATCGAGATGCGCATCGAGCGCCTCACCCTGCAGCGTGCGGGGCAGCGCGAGCCGGCGCGCCGCCCAGTCGCGCATCGCATCGGCATAGGCGGTGCCGCCGTCCTTCACGCGACCCGCGCGGCGGGCGAGGCTGACGATATTCTCGATCAACGCGGCCTTGCCGAACGGAACCGCGCGCTGTTCGCGGCGGACCGGGCCGAAGCGGACCAGCGACGCCACGCCCGCCAGCAGCGCGGCGAGCGCGAGCGCGATCGTCACCCCGGCAAAGGGCGGTTCGAAGGCGAGTTGCAGCACGCTGCGGCCGCCGCTGCCATAGGGGAGCATCGTGTCGAACAGGATCGTGCCGGGCGCCGCCGGATCGAGCCCGGCCAGCAGCGCGAGCGCCGCGCGGGCATTGGCGCGATGCGCCAGGCCGTGATTGTTGAGCAGATCCGGGTCGGACAGGATGTAGATGTTCTTGCCCGGCACTTCGGCCAGCACGGCGCCGCCCGTGGCGGTGGTGATGAGCGGATAGAGACGCTCGCCGCGAAGCGATTGGGTCGATTCCGGCGGGCGGAAGGCGGGGATGGGCAGGCTGGTCCGCGACACCAGCGGGGCCGGCGCCTCACGCGCGACCGTGACTGTGACCAGCGGGGCGAGCAGGGCCGCGACCCGATCTTCGGGAAGCGGCGCGACCTGCTGCTCGCGCCAGGGGCGACGCGGTTCGGGCGTGGTGAACCATTTGGGCAGGATGATCAGGACCGGCGCATTGGGCCCGGCGGCGTCGGCGAGCGCCGCCTCCATCTCCTCACGCGTGGTGCGGGCATTGGGGGTGAGGATCAGGATGCCGCGATCGGGCCGCGCCGCCGGATCGCCGGTCTCGACCACGCTGCCGCCGGCAAGGGTGACGAGCCGGGTGAGGCCGTAAAAGCCGGTGGCGGTCCGGGTCGCCGGGCCGGGCGCATTGCTGCGCTGGCGGTCGACGCGGTCGCCATAGGCGCTGACCAGCAGATAGCCGAGCGCAAACACCAGGCCGGCGGCAACGACCAGCACCATCGTCCGGGTGCGGAAGGGCGAGGCGGGGGGCGGGGTCATCGGCCGAGCGCAAAGCCGGCATAGTCGGCGCGGGCGCGGGCCCAGTCCGCCGCGCCCAGCGGGTGACCGGCGAACAGGCTGCGTTCGACATCGGCGACGATCCGGCCGAAAATCGCGCGTGCCCCGTCGGGAAGCTGATCGATCCGGCCAATGTCGCGCGCGGTCAGGGATGGGCGGAGCAGGTCACCGCGCCAGCGTTCGATATCCTCCACGCTGCGGTGGAGCAGCAGGCGCACGGCGGCGTCATAGTCGCCGGCGGCGGCGAGTTGGTCGGCCTCGACCAGCAGCGCACGCGCGGTGGCGGCTGCCGGCGCCCAGCCCGGATTGGGTGCCGCGTCCGTGCCGCGCCGGGCCAGGCGATTGGCGAGCCAGGCGCGTGCGGGCGGAAACGCGGCGACCAGGATGGCAAGCACGACCAGCGCAAGCGCGGCCCACATCAGCACGGTCCAGCCGCCGCCCACCCATTGGATGAAGCTCCCGATCGCTTCGAACAGATCGACCAGCCAGCGCGGCGGCTTGCGCTGCTCGAGCGAAAATGGCGGGAAATCGAACTGGATGCTGGCGTCGCTGCGCAGCGTGCGGTGCGCGGCGTCGGCGCTGGCAGCATCGCCAAAGGCCGGCGACGCGGCGGTCGGCGCCGCCGTTGCGTCGCGCGCAGCGCTTGCGCTTCCTGCCGTCATTCCCCGCGCCCCCGCAACTGCTTCATGCTCTTGGAGCAAATCGGCAAATTGCGCGCAACGCTTTTCATCCCTAACGTCGGCAAACAGCGCGGCGGTTCGACTGCGCGGCATCGGAACAGGGAGAAACAGGCGTTGATCCGGATCATCATCGGCACGGCGGCGGCGGCGACGCTCGCGGCGTGCAGTGCAACTGCGGGGGGCAAGCCCCAGAGTGCGTCGTCCGAAGCTCCGGCGCGGCAGGGGCCGGGCAAGAACAAGGGGTATGACCACAACCCCTATCCCTCGACCTACAAGCCCTATCCCGGCGTCCCGACGCTGCTGACCAATGTCACGATCCTGGATGGTGAGGGCGGAAAGATCGAGCGCGGCGCGGTCCTGTTCCGCGACGGCAAGATCGTCGAGATCGGCCAGAGCATCGCGGCGCCGCAGGGCGCAACGGTGATCGACGGGGCGGGCAAATATGTGACCCCCGGCGTGATCGACGTGCACAGCCATCTGGGCGATTATCCCAGCCCCGGCGTCGCCGCGCATTCCGATGGCAATGAGGCGACCGGACCGGTCACCGCCGAAGTGTGGGCCGAGCATAGCGTGTGGCCGCAGGATCCCGGTTTCAGCCGCGCGCTCGCCAATGGTGGCGTGACCACGCTGCAGATCCTGCCCGGATCGGCGAACCTGTTCGGCGGGCGCGGTGTGACGCTGAAGAATGTCTATGCGCGCACGATGCAGGGAATGAAGTTCCCCGGCGCTCCCTATGGCCTCAAGATGGCGTGCGGCGAGAACCCCAAGCGCGTCTATGGCAGCAAGGGGCGGATGCCGTCGACCCGCATGGGCAATATCGCAGTCGACCGCCAGACCTGGGCGCGTGCGCAGGACTACAAGAAGCGGTGGGACCGCTATGAGACGCAGGGCGGCGAAGCGCCCGCGCGCGACATGGCGATGGACACGCTGCGCGGCGTGCTGGCGGGCGAGATCATCGTCCACAACCATTGCTATCGCGCCGACGAAATGGCCATCGTGCTCGATATGGCCAAGGAGTTCGGCTACAAGGTCGGCACCTTCCACCACGCGGTCGAGGCGTACAAGATCGCCGACCTGCTCAAGGCCAATGGCACCTGTGCCGCGGTCTGGGCGGACTGGTGGGGGTTCAAGATGGAGTCGTACGACGCCGTTTCCGAAAACCTCGCCATCCTCGAGCGCGAGGGTGCGTGCGGCATGATCCATTCGGACGACGCCAACGGCATCCAGCGGCTCAACCAGGAAATCGCCAAGGTCCGCGCCGCCGCCAAGCGCGCCGGGTTCGTGATTCCCGAGGAGATCGCGTGGAAATGGGCGGCGATCACGCCGGCCAAGGCGCTGGGCATCGATACCGTTACCGGCAGCCTGAAACCGGGCAAGATGGCGGATGTCGTGCTGTGGAACGGGAATCCGTTCAGCGTCTATACGCGCCCCGAAAAAGTGTGGGTCGACGGCGCATTGCTGTTCGACATGCACAATCCCAAATTGCGGCCGGTTTCCGACTTCGAGCTTGGCCAGCCCGGATCGGGAGACGTCAAGTGAAGAAGATGCTTCTGGCAGCCGCGGCGATGAGCGCCGCACTTCCCGCCGCCGCACAGACGGTCGCGGTCACCAATGCCCGGCTCGTCATCGGCGACGGATCGGCCCCGGTCGACGGGGGTACCGTAGTGGTGCGTGACGGCCGCGTGGTCGCCGCGGGCGCCGGTGTGGCCGTCCCTGCGGGGATCCCGGTGGTCGACGCCGGTGGACGCTGGGTCACGCCGGGCCTGTTCGCCGGGTTCAGCCGGGTCGGGATCGTCGAGGTCGATGGCGTGAGCGAGACCGACGATTCGGCCGCGGCCGGATCGCCGTTCAATGCGGCGATCGATGTGGCGCCGGCGGCCAATCCCAAGACCAGCGCAGTCGTGCTCAACCGCGCCGAGGGGATTACCCGGGCGGTGGTTGCGCCCGAAGCGCGCGGTTCGATCTTTGCCGGTCAGGGCGCGGTGATCGATCTGGGCGCCGACATGGACGCGGTGACCCGGCCGCGCGCCTTCCAGTTCATGGTCTATGGTGAGGAAGGCGGGCGCCGGGCCGGTGGCAGTCGCCCCGCCGCCATCGCGATGCTGCGCAACATCCTGTTCGAAGTGCGCGACTATGCGCGTGCGCCAGCGGGCTTTGCCGATCGCGGCAAGGACGCGCTGCTGACGCGTGCCGATGCGCAGGCGCTGGTTCCGGTGGTGACCGGGCAGGTGCCGCTGCTGGTGCATGTCGAGCGCGCGTCCGACATCCTGGTCGTGCTCGGCCTGAAGCGCGACGTTCCGGCGCTCAAGCTGGTGCTGGTCGGCGCGACCGAGGGGTGGACCGTGGCGCAGCAGATCGCCGCCGCCAAGGTGCCGGTGCTCGCCACCGCGCTCGCCGACCTGCCCGCTTCGTTCGAACAGCTCGCCGCGACCCAGTCGAATATCGGGCGTATGCAGGCTGCCGGCGTTTCGGTAGCGATCGGCATGATCAACGATGACGAGGCACGCCAGGCGCGGCTGATCAAGCAATATGCCGGCAATCTGATCGCGCTGACCAAGGTGCCGGGCGCAACCGGCCTCGACTGGGGGCGCGCCTTTGCCACGATCAGCTCGGGTCCGGCCGAAGCGCTGGGCATGGCGGGCGAGTTCGGCTCGCTGCGTCCGGGGCGGCGCGGGGATGTCGTCATGTGGGACGGCGATCCGCTGGAAATCGGAACCGCGGCGGTGAAGGTGTTCATCGACGGCGTGGAACAGCCGCTGGAAACGCGGCAGGACCAGCTGCGCCGGCGCTATTTCGATCCGAAGGAAGGCGCACTTCCCAAGGCGTATGAGCGCTGAACGAAGGTGATTGCGTGACCTGTTCCGGCGGACCGCGCCGCCGTGCGGGCCGGCCCCGCGATCCTGCAAAATATGCAGCAATCGTGGACGCCGCCCGCGAGGCGTTTTTCTCACGCGGCTATCATGCCGCGACGGTCGAGGAGATCGCCCAGGCGGCGGGCGTTTCGAAAGTCACGGTCTATAGCCGGTTCGGCGACAAGGAGACGTTGTTCGAGGAAGTGATCCGGGTCGAAAGCAACCGCATGGCGGCGGCGTTCGATTCGCCGGTATCCGATCAGCGATCGCTGGAAGAGCAGCTCAATGCCTATGGCGTCGAGCTGCTGACCTTCATGTTCAGCGCCGACCATGTCGCGATCGACCGCGTCCTGATGAACGAGATCGCGCAGCTGCCCCAGCTGGCGCAGCGTTTTTATGATGCCGGCCCCGCGGTGTGCTTTGGCCGGCTGGCCGATGTGCTGGCGGCGGCGCAGGCGCGCGGAGAGATCGACGTCGACGATCCGCTGGTCGCCGGACAGGATCTGTGCGGGCTGTGGCAGGGTGTATCCGACCTTGGCATCAAGCTGGGGCTGGAGCCGTTGCCGACGCCCGAGCAGATCCGCGCGCGGGTCGAACGGACCACGCGCTTGTTTTTGAAGATGGTCGCAGCCAAATCATGACGGTCCGCGTTGAGCGGTGGAGGAGGTGGAGATGACCCGAACCCTGATCGTGATGCTGTGTGGCGCAGCGCTTGTTGCCGGTTGTGGCGGCGCGCAGCCGGAAGCGGACACGTCCAATGCGGAAGCGGCCAATGCAGCGGCGGTGCTGACCAATTTCCAGGAGGAAGTCGTCGCGCTGCCGACCCGTGCGCAGGAGGGCGTGATGCTGCGCGCGATCCGCGATGCGCGGCTCGATTGCCAGCAGGTGACCGAATTGACCCGCGTCGAGGACCGGGCGGGCAATCTGCGCTGGCGCGTGGTGTGCGACGGGCGCAATCCCTATGTCGTCGAATTGTCGGCCGATGGGACCGCGCGGATCCGCAGCCGGCGCTGACCGCGCGGGCCGCATGAAAAAAGAGAGGGGGCGGTCCGCAGACCGCCCCCTTTTCAGTTGGGGTTCACCCGTCAGAGCCCGATCACGCCACCGTCATTCTTGGTGATCACGACGACCGCCGAACGCGGGCGCGTTCCGGCCGGAGCCGAACCGGTGGCCTGGGTCGCCGGCCAGCTGCTGTCCGGAGCGGTCGGCGTGCCGTCTTCGCCCGGATGCTGGATGCCGACGAACAAAGTGCGGCCGTCCGGCGTGGTGTCGACGCCGGTGATTTCGCACCCGACCGGACCGACCAGGAAGCGCCGCAGCGTGGCGTCGGTCGCCAGCGCACCGCGCCGGGTCGCCTGGGTCGCAGTCGTACCGCCGCTGCCGCGATTGGTGATCGTCACGGTGGTGCCGTCCCACACCGTGCCGGGCATGGCGACCAGCATCTGGTTGTTGGTGCGGTCGGTAAAGGCGCCGTCATCGGTCTGGATCCACAGCAGCGGCTTGACCTGGCCGCCGGCATTGGTCGGCCGCGAGAACCACAGGCCGTCGGGGCTCGAAAAGTCGTTCGCTGCGGTCAGGCCCGAAATGTTGACGTCGCTGTTCGAGTCGGCCGAGTCCGCGCCGAACAGATAGATGTCCCAGGCGAACACCATCGACGCCGGATCGGCATTCGCTTCGCGCAGGCGCAGGATGTGGCCATTGGGGTTGCCATATTGGTTCGACGACCCCTTGACGTCGTTATAGTGACGCGGGTTCGCCGCATCGGTGCCGGTGATCGGACGCACCGAGGCACTGTTGTTGGTCAGGGTGAGATAGATCTCACCCGTCACCGGGTTGGTCGCGGTCCATTCCGGACGATCCATGCGCGTCGCGCCGACCGCGTCCGCGGCGAGGCGGGCGTGGGTCAGGATGTCGGCCTGGTCGGCGAAAACATATTCGGGGTCCGCGCCGACCGCCGGGCGGTTCGGTACCTGGCCGAACACCAGCGGGATCCAGCGACCCGAGCCATCGGCGTTGAAGCGGGCGACATAGAGCGTGCCGGCGTCGAGATATTTGTCGCCCATGGCAAGGCGGTCGCTCGCCTGTGCATCGGCCGCAGTCCAGGTCGCGTTCGACACGAACTTGTAGAAATATTCGCCGCGGGCATCGTCACCCAGATAAACGGCAAGCTTCTTGCCGGGCACGGCGTTGCCGAACCAG
The DNA here is from genome assembly GCF_031456015.1 of Sphingomonas sp. BE123. Classification (NCBI taxonomy): domain Bacteria; kingdom Pseudomonadati; phylum Pseudomonadota; class Alphaproteobacteria; order Sphingomonadales; family Sphingomonadaceae; genus Sphingomonas; species Sphingomonas sp. BE123. The sequence goes on from NZ_JAVDTW010000001.1 coordinate 192,063, forward strand.
GCGCCTTCATGGCCCATGCGGCCGAGCGCGGTGCGCTTGCGCGGTGCCTTGCTCTTGTCATACGGGTCGATCTCGACCACCCAGCCGAACTGGTTCGGTTCGTTGCGCCAGTCGGTCGTCGCCGAACCGCCCGCAGTGGCGCGCGCGTCCCAGCGACGGAACAACGTGTTGGCGGGGTCGGAAGCCGTGACGCTGCCCCAGCCATAGCCACCGCTGCTGCTCGACACGCCATAGCGGCGCAGCGCCGTGATTTCGCGCGCGGTGCGCTGGGCATCGTCGCCGCTGCGGCGGAAATAGCCTGCCCAGTTTTCCTCGCAGGTCAGGTTCGTGCCCCACAGCGTGTGACCGTTGGCGCAGTTGTTGAGCGTGCCGCGGCCCGCCGTGCCATCGGTGGAATAGGGCGTGTGCAGCAGCGCCGAGCCGCGCACCGGGCCGTTGAACACGACCGGGGTGTTCGGAGTCACGCGGCGGTTGAATGCCGAGTTCTGGACATAGGTCCAGGCGCGGCCGGCGCCCTCGACCACTTCGACCACCGAAACGCCATGCGCTTCGATTTCCTTGAGCGCCTCGCCCTCCGGACGCGCGCCGCCCGGCGCGGTCGGACCGGCGGGGTGGAGATACTGGACGTTCAGATTTTCGTGGTTCTGGACGATCAGGCCGCGGACCGAGCTGTTGTCGTCGCGCGTACCGGTGGCCGACAGGCCGTACCAGTAGAGCGCATCGCCATGGTCGCCGACGCGGTTGGCGAAATCGGTGTCGGTGCCGTCATTCTTGTAGGCGGGAACGCCAGCGGCGATCGGGTCGCCCAGACGGGTGAGGACCGAAACCGAATAGCCGGCGGGCACGGTGACGACGTCGTTGCGGTTCTTGGCGATCGAGGCGAAGCCGAGCTCGGCCACGTCGACGACAACCTCGACGCTCTGCACCGCAACCTGCCCCGCGGTGTCGGTCGCGCGATATTCGAACCGCAGCGTCTTGCGCTCGTCAACCGACGGCGCGACGAACGACGGCGCGGTCGAGGTCGGGTTGATCAGCGTCACGGTCGGGCCGGCGGTCTGGACCCAGGCCGAGGTGATCGCGCCATTGTCGGTCGCAGCAGCGTTGAGCGTGACGACTCGGCCCGACTTGCTGTTGCCGCTCGACCCGACCGAAACGATGTTGGGGAAGGGATCGGAGCTCGACGCCGAGCTGTCGCAGCCGGCGAGCACCGTGCCGCCGAATACTGCGGCCGATGCCGCTGCCGCGCCAGAGCGCAGCGCCGCGCGGCGCGAATAACGCTGCTCGATCATGCCGTTGAGGGTCGGATTGGCGGTGGTGTTGGTGTCGACGTCGCCATCGGTATAGGCAAAGCCGTGCGCTGCAAGATCGTTCATGTCCCAGTCCCCTGACTTCCGGCGCCGCAATCGGCCCGGCCCGGTGCGGCTTGTGGGCGCGACATCTTACGGCGTCGCGCAACTTTGCTGACAAAGCGGTTGCGGCGGTGCGGCAGTTTGATGACGGCTGGGAATCGCCGGATCCTCCCGCTAAGGCGCGCGCGATGAGCGGTGTGCGTGACAGCCTGATCGACCGGCTTGGCCGGGCTGCCCGGCGCGGTGTCGAGCGGCCGCGCGACATTCGCCCGAGCCTGCGCGGCGCGGTGAACCTGCGCGATGCGCTGCTGATCGCCGCGATCGTCGCGCTCGCCCCGCTCGCGACGCTTGGCGGGGCGATGCTGCTCACCCGCGCGGTCGACCGCGAGAGCCGCGACCTGTCCGCCCGCGTGGCGGCGCGCGATGCACCGATGGCCCAGCGGGCCGCAGCACGGGCCACGCTGCACGCGGCGGCAACGAAACCGGCGCTGGTCGTGACGCTCGAGCGCATCGCACGGGTGCTTCCGATGGATGCGCGGCTGATCATGGTTGCTCGCGGCGCCGACGGGCGGCTGTCGGTGGAGATCGCGGCGAGCGACCCGGATCTGCTGCGCGCAGCGTTACGCGACGACCCCCAGCTGGCGCGGCTGCGCAACACGGCGCAGCGCCGCGGACCCGACGCGCGTGTCGTCGTGACGATGACGTCGGTGCCATGAACCGCGCGACGATCGCGCTTGGAGTGGCCGCCGGGGGCGTGGTGCTCGCGCTGACTGCCCTTCCCGCCGCGCGCGCGGTGGAAGCGCTGCAGCGCGCGCGGCAGACCCATGCGGCGCTTGCCGCCGACCTCGCGGCGCCGCCGCGCGCACCGGTACCGATCGTCGCCCCGGGGCTGGCCGTGGCCGCGCAGGACGCCGCGCAGGCGCGCGTGCTGATGGCGCGGCAGATACGCAGCGCCGCCGCAGCGGGCGGCGTGCTGGTCGAGCGGCTCGATCCGGCGCCGTCCGGGGCGGGCGTGGCAGCGGTGGCACTACGCCTTTCCGGCCCGGAGAAAGCGGTGGTGGCATTGGTCGACCGGATCGAGCGCAATGCGCCGCTGACCCGCTTCTGCAGCTGGAAGATCAGCGCGCTCGCCAATGGCGGGGTGCGGGTCGAAGGCGAGCTGGTGGCGGCATGGCAGTGATGCCGCAACGCTGGGTCATCCTTGCCGCAGGGGCCGCGCTGGCAGCGGTGGTGCCGGTCGTGGCCTTGCTGCCGGCCAGTCCGCGCCCGCCCGCGCCGCGCGCCGGGCCAAGCCCGGTCCAGCCGGCGGCGCTGCCCGCCGTGTCGCGCGTCTATGACCGGCCGCTGTTCGCTGTGGCCGAGGCGGACGCAGCGCCAGCCGACGCGCCGGAGCTGACCGGGATTGCAGGCCGGATCAACCGCGATGCGGTGGCGCTGGTGCGGTTGCAGGATGGATCCTCCCGCACGCTGGCAATCGGCGAGAGCGTAGATGGCTGGCGGCTGGAAAGCCTGGCCATCGATGCGGCGCTGTTCACCCGCGGGCGCGAGCGGGTGCGCGTGGCGATGCAGGACAGCCCGGCGCCCGCCGAGTGATTACTGGGCGCAGGTCTTGAGCGCCTCTGCCCGGGTGGTGCGTCCGCTGGTGATCCAGCTCTCCGGAATCACGCTCAAATTCTGCTGCGTGATCAGATACGAACCCGGGCGCTGGCGGTAGATGACCAGCGTACCGCAATAGGCCGCAATCTTCGGATAGGTCGCCGTGACCTTGACGAAGGCATAGCGTCCGGGATGCGAAGCGCCCTCCGGGTTGTTGACCCAGCCCAGCGTCTGCAGGCTCCAGCGTCCCGGCCTGCCGGCATGCTGGGTCAGCATGTTCGGGACGCTGAGCCATTCATCCTTCTCGATCTCGAGGATGGGCTCCATCATCGGCATGCCCGCGACATAGTCGCTGCGGTCGAGCAGGCCCATGTAGCGATCGGCGAACGCAGTCAGGTCGGCCTGATCCTGCGCGCTCGGCTTCCAGTCGGCGGGGGCGCGCTCATAGGGATCGGTTGCCGGGTCGTAGCAGGAAAAGCTCTGGCGATATTGGGTCAGCGCCGCGCGGCCCTGCGCATCGGTGCTGGTGAAATATTTGTAGCGGCCCATGCGCGCCGAGAGGCGGCCGCAACGCTGCTTCGCGAGCGCGGCGATCCGGTCACTGACGGATGAGAGCTGCGCGACGGGGAAGGTGGCGACGGTCGCCGCATAGCCCTTGCCGGGCACCGCTTCGATCCGGATCGCGGGCTGAACCGGCGCGGGCGGCGGGGGCGCGGGCGGAGCGATGGCGACCGCCTGCGTCGTGCCGCCACACAGGCGCACCAGCCGGTCAATCGCAGCTTTCAGGGTCGCAGCCGCACTGCCGGCATAGAGGAAACGACCGCGTGCCGGGAGGTTCGGCGCCATCACCACGACATATTGGTCGCCATTGGACAGGCGGGTCGATTGCACGCGGTTCCACGCAAAGTCGGTTGCTTCGGTCCGCGCCGGATGCGCTGTCGCGTCGATCTGATGCGAGGGGTAGCTTACCTCAAGACGCGTGCTGCAGCGCGTTCCGGATACCGAATAGGTTGCGGTCTTGCCGGGCAATGTTGCGCCGGACCCGGTGTACATCGGCGCGCGGACGCGTTCGAGCAGCGACTTGATCTCGGCCTGCGCGACATCATGCGCGGTCTGGGCGGACGTGCTTGCCGGTACCAGCGCGGCGACCAGAGCTGGAACGAGCAGACGCATTTGAACCCTTTCAACCGCACACGCCGCACGGCGCGGCGCCTTCATCCTATTCGACGCAGCCGCTTCTTCAAACGGAAACAGTTGCCGACCCGATCAGTAGATCCCGTCGATTTCCAGCGTGAGGCGCGGTTGCAGCGGCTTCAGCAACAGGTTGCTCGGCGAATTGAGGTCGAGTTCCTCGGCGCGCAGCCGCGCATATTTCGCCTTCGCGACCGCGCTCGCATCGGCGCTGTCGCGCAGGATGGTCGGCTTGAGGAAGATGAACAGGGTGCGCTTTTGGCGGGTCTCGCGGCGGCTCTTGAACAATTCGCCGACGATCGGAATGTCGCCAAGGATCGGCACCTGGCTCTTGACCTGCCCATAGTCGTCGGACGTCAGGCCGCCGAGCACGATCGTCTGGCCATTGTCCGCCAGCACGGTGGTGGTGATCGCGCGGCGATTGGTGATGAGGTCGGTCGCCTGGCTCAACTGCGTTGCCGCGATCGACGATGCTTCCTGCACCACCTCAAGCCGGATCGTGTCGCCCGCGTTGATGCGCGGCAATACCTTCAGCGTGATGCCGACATCCTTGCGCTCGATCGAGGTGTAGGGGCGGACATCGCTCGAGTCTGTGAGGATCGATCCGGTGACGAACGGTACTTCCTGGGCGACCACGAACTCGCCGACCTTGTTGTCGAGCGTGGTGATCTGGGGCGTCGAGAGCAGGTTGGACTTGGACGACGTGCCGAGCGCCTGGACGAGGATCGAGAATTCGTTGCCGATCGCGACATTGCCGGTGAAACCCTGACCAAGGATCGAGCCGGCAGGCACGCCCAATGCGGTGAGGATGGCACCAAGCGACGGTCCGGCGGTGCCGAACGAGGTGCCGGCGCCCTCGACGCTGTCGAGCACCGCGCCGCTGGTGCCAAGCTGGACCGCCAGCGCTTCGGCTTCCTCGCCAGTGATTTCAGCGATGGCGGCTTCGATCACGACCTGCGGACGGCGCACGTCGAGTTCGGCGATCAGCGGCTCAAGCGCGGCAATCGCGCTGGGCGTGCCCCGCGCGACAACGGCGTTGATGTCGGGTGATGGCTGAACGGTCAGATCCGGGGTCGAAAACCCCTGGGGCGTCGCGGTCTGCTGCTGGCCAAGCTGGGCCTGCTGGGCAGTTCCGGCGGCGGCAGCAGCGGCGGCGGTCTGTGCCGGGCTGGTCCCGCCCGAGGCGATCAGCCCGCCGAGCACACCGCTCGGGCTGCGCGCTGCACTGCCGGATCCCGACAGGCTACGTGCGACCGGGTTGGTGGTGGTCGCTTCCTGACCCAGCACGCCGCGCAACACCTCGGTCACCGATTCGGCGTCGGCATAGTTGAGGCGGAACACGCGGGTCATCGGCGTGGCGCCGCCGGGCGCGTCGAGCGAGGCGGACATGCGGCGGGCGTCGGCGACGGCGGCGGGCGAGCCGCGCACGATGATCGTGTTGCTGCGCGCATCCGCCGCGACGCGTGCGCCGCCCGATGCAGCGTCGCCGAGCACGGTCTGGAGCGCCTGCGCCACTTCCGGCGCGCTGCCGTTGCGCAGCGTGATGGTGGCAAAGGTCATGCCGCTGCCGGTGCCGTCGAGCGAGCGCAGGATTGCCTCAACGCGACGGACATTGTCGGCATAGTCGGTAACGACCACGGCGTTGGGCTGGGCCAGCGGTTCGACGCTGCCGAAACTGGCGACCAGCGGGCGGACGACGCGGGCTGCCTCGGCACTCGGCACGTTGGACAGGCGGATCATCCGCGTCACGAGTTCCTGCCCCGATGCCGAGCGCGACGACACGCCGCCGTCGCGCACCGCGTTGCCGGCAGGCACGATGCGCCACGCGCGGCCCGAGCGGACCGCGGCAAAGCCGTTGGCGCGCAGAACCGACAGGAACAGTTCCCACACCCCCGCCGAGGTCAGCGGCGTGGCGGAGGTGACGGTGACGCTGCCCTTGACCGCGGGGTCGAGGATCAGCGTGCGGCCGGTGAGGCGCGAAATCTGGTCGGCGACGTCCGCGATCTCCACCCCGCGCATGTTGACGACGATATCGGCGCTGTCGGCCTGCGCAGCCAGTACCGGCTGGGCGGTCATGGCGGCGAGCGCGAGGGCCAAGGAGACTTTGGCGGCGGTCTTGCGGATCATTTGCGGCACGGTGGATTACCTAGCGAGTCGGGATGGTCAGCGTCACGGGCTTTCCATCGCGGGTGATCTGGACTTGGACGGAGCCTTGCGACTGGGCGGTGGCGAGCGCGGTGGCGGCTTGCGCCTGGGTGCTGATCGCGCGGCCGTTGACCGAGGTGATGACATCGCCCTGCTGAAGGCCCGGGGGCGCGCCCGGACCGATCTGGACGCCACCGGGGACGGGCGAGAGGCCCGATACCAATGCGGATGACAGGGCCACCGAATGCGGCGAACGCGCTGCCGACTTCGCGGCAGCTTGCGTTTGCGCGGGAGGCGCCGGTGTGGCGGCTGCCTGTTGCTGTGCCGTGGTCAGCGATGGATCGGGAAAAGCGAGATACTCGATCCGGCCGGCGACGCGCAGGAGTACGCGGTCGCGCAGGATGCCCTCGATCGTGCCGCCGCCGGGGGCCTCGCCGACGCGGAACGGCTTTGCGGGTTCGCCGCCGACCTCGATATAGGCGACCGAGAGCGCGGCGGGAACGGCGGCGAACACGCCCTTGAGCTTGAGCGGGAGCGCGGTCGGCTGGCTGGCGTCGGTCACGCTGCCCTTGCCGAAGGGCGCGAAGGCGAGCGCGGGGGTGATGTCGGTGGCGACCGCGACGGGGCGCGCGCCCGAGGGGATCGTCACCGCTCCGGTGCTGGCGTGCCCGGCGATCCGCCAGGTCAGGCCGGCAAGCGCGACGGCGACCGAGACGATCACCGCGCCGGTGACGAGATCGAGCGTCGTGCGCGCCTGACGCGGCGAAAGTTCGGGGAAGCGGATCATGTCCGTGTGCCCTCCACGAACCCGTCGAGCGATGCAAGCGGCGAGCGCTCGCCCGCCGGAGTCACCTGGATGCGGACCTTGTCGATCGCGGGGTCTTCGGTGCGGGTGCGGGCGACATCGACCTCCCATTGCTGGCCGAGCAGTTCGACCTGGTTCTGCGCCGCGGCGGGGTCGGCGAGCTGGAGTTCGGCGAGGCGGTTTTCCGCCACCCACATTGCGGCGGCGCGACGTTCGAGGCCGCGAGTTGAGTCGACATGGCTTTCGACCGCGCGCACCAGGCCGACGGTGGCGATGGCGAGCACCGCCAGTGCGACCAGCGCCTCGATCAGCGAAAAGCCGTCGTCGTGCTTCACGATGCTTCGGCCCGGCTGGCGGTGGCGGTCATGCCGTCATAGCGGACGACCCAGACCTGCTCGCCATTGCTGATCGTGGCGTTGAGTGGCTTGCCCGACCCATCGACGCCCATCATCACCGGGGGCTTCACATCGAGTTCGACCGCGATGCCGCCGGGAAGGCGGTGGAAGGCGAGGCCATCGGACAGCGGCGCCATCGACCCGTCCCGGGCGACCGCGGCGAAACCGTATCCGTCCTTTTCTACGGTGAAGGCGATGATGCGGTCGCCGATCATCGCATCGTCGGCGGCGGCTTGCAGGCGCAAGGCGAGGCGGCGTGCTTCGGTCTCGACCGAGGGGGCGCGGGTGGCCGAGCCGATGCCAAGCGCGACCCCGCCCGCCGCGACGCCGATGATGACGAGCACGATCAGCATTTCGATGAGCGTCATGCCACGCTCACCGCTGCGGATGGTTGCCCCCCGCATGAAGCTTATCCGCCCTTGGCGGGCGTCTGGGCCGCGTCGCGCGAATCGAGATCGGCGTCGAGGTCGCTGCCGCCGGGCTTGCCGTCGCGACCTAGCGACTTGAGCTCGAAGCTGCTGCCGGTCGAGGTGTAGCTGTAAGGATTGCCCCAGGCATCGACCGGATCGGTCTTCACATAGCCGCCATCGGGCCATGCGGTGGGGAGCGGCGGCGTGGTCGGCTTTTCGACCAGCGCCTTAAGCCCCTGCTCCGTGGTCGGATATTGGCCATTGTCGAGGCGATAGGTGGTGAGCGCGCTCGACAGGGTGACGAGGTTGGTCCTGGTCGTGGTCACGCGGGCCTGATCGGGGCGGCCGACCACGTTCATCGTCACCAATCCCGCGACGATCGCGATGATGACGAGGACGACGATCATCTCAAGAAGCGTGAGGCCAGCCTCACTTTGTGGCACTGCGCGACGCTTGCCCTTATCGGAACAGACTGCCACGGTGTCATCGAACTGTTTCAAAACTATGCGCATCGCGGCCCCATGCGTCCCCATCGTGAAAGCCATGTTACAGCCGGAGCACCCCACAGCATGACCGGCCAAGCCATTTCGAGCGCCGCGGAATCCCGCGCCACCGGCGTATGGACGCTGGCGGACGGTCGCGCGATCATAGCCGAGCCTGATGGCCCTGCAACCGTCCTCGTGCCGAGCGAATCGGTGTTGCTGCTGCGCGTCGCGCTGCCGTTGGCGAGCCGGGCAAAGCGGATCGAGGCGCTGCCCTTTGCGATCGAGGACCGGATCGCCGACCCGATCGAGGCCGTGCACATCGTGCTGGGCGCGGAGGTGGCGCCGCAGACCTATCTGGTCGCGGTCGTGCGCCATGCGCAGATGACAGCATGGGTCGAGGCGGCGGAGCTGGCCGGATTGGGCCACGCCGCAATGGTGCCCGACGCACTGGCGCTGCCTGAGCCGGAAGCGGGCGCATGGTGTGCCGCAGTCGAGGACGGCCGAGTGCTCGTCCGCAGCGGCGACGGCACCGGCTTTGCCGTCGCGAGTGCGCTGATCGGTGCGGCTTGGGAGCGCGCGGGATCGCCGCGCATCTGGAATTGCGGCGCGGCGCCGGTCGGTGCGTTGCCGCAATCGCCCTGGGCGGGCGAGCGCGACGGTCTGGCGAACCCGGCCATCGACCTGCGCCAAGGCGCCTATGCCCGGCGTGCGCTGCGCGGGAGCAGCTGGAAAAAGCGACTGGCGTGGATTGCGGCAGCCGGGATCACCGCGCATGTCGTGATAGCCGCCGCCGATGTCGTGATGCTGCGCGTGATTGCCGAACGGCGCGCCGACGATGTGCGCGCGGCAGTGGCGCAGGCGGCGCCCGGGGCCAATCTCGCTGGCGATCTTGAGGCTGCGGTGGTCGGCATGCTGCCGGTCGCGGGGCCGCCGCCGGGGCGGTTCGTTCCGCTGGTAACGGCTTCGGCGCGCGCGCTGGCGCCGCTGTCGAGCGCAGTGACGGCGCGGGCGATGCGGTTTGAAGGGAACACGCTGGTGCTCGATATCGAGCCCGGCCCGCCGGATCTACCTGAGCGCATCCGCGCGGCGTTCCGTGCAGCGGCGGTCGCGGCGCAGGTCGGGGCAGGGGCGGATGGAGCCATTCGCGTGACGGTGACGGCATGAAGATCGAACGTTCCCCGACCATCGACGCGGCGATGCTCCGGCTGTCCAGCTGGTGGAATGGTCTGGCGCCGCGCGAGCGGGTGCTGGTCGGAACGCTCGGTGTCCTGCTGGCGGGCGTGGTGCTGGTGTTCGGGATCGTGAAACCGCTGCAGGGCGCGCGGGCCGATGCCATCGCCGATATCCGCAGCCATGAGACGCTGGCGGCGCGGGTGCGCGCGGCGGGAACCCTGGTTGCGCCGGGCACGCAGCCGAAGCCGGCCGACGGGGCGCCGATCGAGGCGGCGCAGGCGGCGGCGAGCGCGGCGGGGCTGACCGTGACGCTGGCCCCGGGCGGGGCGGGTGCGACCGGGCAGGTGGCAGAGGCCAGCTATGAAGCGGTGGTCGGCTGGATCGCTGCGGTCGAGCGCACCACCGTGCTGCGCGCGCGCCGGGTCGAACTGACCAAGGGCAGCGCGCCGGGCCGGGTCAGCGCGAATGTGGAGTTCGGCCAGTGAATGCCGTGACGATGGACTTGCCGAGCCTGCCCTATAGCTATGCGCGCAACCATGGCGTGGTGCTGCGGGTGGGGGCTGAGGGCGTCGAGTGCCTGCACCGGTCCGACGCGGCGCTCGATGCGCTGCTCGAAGTGCAGCGGATCGCGCCGGGGGCCGCATTCGTCGCGGTGCCCGATGCCGAGTTCGATCAGGCACTGGCGGCAAGCTATTCGGGAAGTGCGGGCGCGGCGGCCGAGCTGGATCTGGGCGGAATGGACCTGGCCGCACTGGCCGACAGCGCGGCGGCGATCGACGATCTGCTCGACTCCCGCGACGATTCGCCGGTCATCCGCCTGATCAATGCGCTGCTGCTCGAAGCGGTGAAGGAAGGCGCGTCGGACGTGCATGTCGAGACGCAGGAAAAGCGCGTCGTCGTGCGCTTTCGCGTCGACGGCGTGCTGCGCGACAAATTGGAGCCCCGCCGCGAGCTCGCGCCGCTGCTGGTGAGCCGCATCAAGGTTATGGCAAAGCTCGACATTGCCGAAAAGCGCGTGCCGCAGGATGGGCGCGTGACGCTGCGCATCGGCGGGCATGACGTCGACGCGCGAGTCTCGACCATCCCGACCCAGCATGGCGAGCGGGTGGTGATGCGCCTGCTGGAGAAGGGCTCGCTCAAGCTCGACATGGAAGCGTTGGGCATGAGTGCGCGCGACCGGGCGGTGTTCGCGCGGCTGCTCGAACGGCCGCACGGGATGCTGCTCGTCACCGGGCCGACCGGATCGGGCAAGACGACCAGCCTCTATGCCGCGCTGCACCGGTTGAACGACCGCAAACGCAACATCATGACGGTGGAAGATCCCATCGAATATGAACTTGCCGGGGTCGCGCAGACCCAGGTAAATGCGCGCACCGGCATGACGTTTGCCCGCGGGCTGCGCGCGATCCTGCGGCAGGATCCCGATGTCATCATGGTCGGCGAAATCCGCGATCAGGAGACGGCGGAGGTCGCGGTGCGATCGGCGATGACCGGGCATTTCGTGCTGTCGACGCTGCACACCAACAGCGCGGTCGGATCGGTCACGCGGCTGCTCGACATGGGGGTCGAACGCTACCTGCTCGCGCCGATGCTGGTCGGGGTGGCGGCGCAGCGGCTGGTGCGGCGGCTGTGCCCGAGCTGTCGGCGGCAGGATGTTGCGAGCGATGCCGATATGGCGTTGCTTGGCGCCGCGCTGAAGGCTGGCGACACGGTGTGGCGCGCGGTCGGGTGCGAGGCGTGCCACGGCGACGGTTATCGCGGGCGGGCCGGCCTGTACGAGGTCGTCGCGATCGACGATGCATTTCAGGCGATGATCCATGACGGCGCATCCGAGGCGGAGATCGAGGCGCATGCACGGCGCGAGAACCCGTCGCTGCTCGACGATGGCGTGGACAAGGTGCGCGCTGGCGTCACGACTGTCGAGGAAGTCGCGCGCGTGGTGAGGGACGAGGGCTAGTGGCGGCCTTCACCTACCGCGCTGCCGACCGTTCGGGCGCGCAGAAAAAGGGCGTGGTCGAAGCCTCAAGCCCCGCTGCCGCGCGGGCGATGTTGCGCGAGCAGGGGTTGCTTCCGCTAGCGGTCGAACCGGCGGGAGAGCGGCGGTCGCTCGGGAGCATCCAGCTGCCCAAGCTGGGTCGATCGGGCATGAGCGCGCGCGAACTGGCGACGGCGACGCGGCAGATTTCGACGCTGGTCGGATCGGACATTCCGGTGGAGGAAGCGTTGCGGCTGGCGGCGAACCAGTCGGAGACGCAGCGCGTGTCGGGCATTTTGATGGAGGTGCGCGGCGCGATCCTCGATGGGCGCAGCTTTGCGAGTGCGCTGGCGACGCATCCGAAGACGTTTCCTGAGTTTTATCGCGCGTCGGTTGCGGCGGGGGAGGCGTCGGGGAAACTCACCGATGTGCTCGGCCACCTCGCGCATTTCGTCGAGAACCGGCAGGCGAATGCGCAGAAATTGCAGCTCGCGCTGCTCTATCCGGGGTTGCTGGCGACGGTTTCGCTGGGTGTCATCGTACTGCTGCTGGTCTATGTGATCCCGGACATCGTCAATGTGTTCGTGTCGCGCGGGACGGATTTGCCTTTGCTGACCCGCATCCTGATCGCGGTGTCGGGGTTCCTGCAGGCCTGGGGGCTGTATCTGCTGATCGCTGGGCTGCTGGCGTATCTCGCGTTCAACCGCTGGGCGGCGATCCCGGCCAACAAGCTCAAGGTCCATCGCGGCTTTACCGAGCGCTGGCCGTTCAAGCGCTTTTCCCGTCAGCACAATGCCGCGCGCTTTGCCGGGAGCCTGGCGACGCTGGTCGAGAGCGCGGTGCCGCTGGTCGATGCGCTGCATGCGGCGGCGGCGGTGACGCCGAACCTGTGGGTGCGCGCGCGGGCGATGCACGTCGCGGCGCGGGTGCGCGAAGGCATCAGCCTGCGCGCCGCGATGGCCGAGGCGGGGGTGTTCCCGCTGATGCTGACCGCGATCGTCGCCTCGGGCGAGGCGTCGGGTAAGCTGGGTCCGGCGCTGTCGCGCGCCGCCGATGAACTGGACCGCGAACTCGACGCGGTGACGAGCGCGCTGGTCGCTTTGGTCGAGCCGATGGTGCTGCTGCTGATGGGCGGAATGGTGCTGATGATGGTGCTGGCGATCCTGCTGCCGATCATCAATCTGAATGATCTGGTGACGTTGTAGGGAACGTCAGCAAAGCCTCACCTTCCGCTCATGACGGTCTGCAGACGGGCTGACAGGCATCGCGCTCTGACACAGGAGTTCGCGATGAAGGTGAAGATGATCCTGCCCGCCTTGACCGAGGCGAAGAGTCCGTTCTGGCGACCGATCAAATACTCGCTGTTTCCTCCGCTCGGGCTCGCGACGCTGGCGGCATTCCTCCATCCGGACGACGAGGTCGAGCTGATCGACGACCATGTCGAGCCGTTGCGCACCGACGACCGGCCCGATCTGGTCGTGATTCAGGTCTATATTACCAACGCCTATCGCGCCTATGCGCTGGCCGATCTGTACCGGGCGCGCGGCGTCCATGTCGCGCTGGGCGGGCTGCATGTCACGTCGTTGCCCGAGGAAGCGGCGGCGCATGCCGACACCATCTTCATCGGCCCCGGAGAGCAGACCTTCCCGCAGTTCCTGAGCGACCTGCGCGCCGGGCAGCCGCGCGCGCGCTACAGCTCGACCAGCGGGCGGACGATCCACGGCATCCCGCCGGTGCGACGCGACCTGATCAAGCGCAACCGCTATCTGGTACCCAATTCGATCGTCGTGACACGCGGTTGCCCGCAGCATTGCGATTTTTGTTACAAGGATGCGTTCTTCGCCGGGGGTCGGTCCTTCTATGCCCAGCGGGTCGATGAAGCGCTGGCTGAGATCGAGCGCTTGCCGGGTCGACACCTCTATTTTCTCGACGATCACCTGTTGGGGGACCGGCGCTTTGCGGCGGCGCTGTTCGAGGGAATGCGCGGCATGGGGCGGCTGTTCCAAGGCGCCGCGACGGTCGACAGCGTGTTGCGCGGCGACCTCATCGAGCGTGCGGCTGAAGCGGGACTACGCAGCCTGTTCGTCGGGTTCGAAACGTTCAGCCCGCACAATCTGGCCGCGAGCAACAAGAAGCAGAATCTCGCGCGCGACTATGCCGAAGTGACGCGGCGGCTGAGCGATCTGGGGGTGATGATCAACGGGTCGTTCGTGTTCGGGATGGATGATGACGACACCGACGTATTCGACCGCACGGTGGACTGGGCGGTGCGTCATGGCGTGACCACCGCAACCTTTCATATCCAGACGCCCTATCCCGGGACGCGGCTGTACCAGCAGCTGTCAGCCGAGGGGCGGATCTTCAGCCATGACTGGGACCGGTACGACACCCGGCATGTCGTGTTTCAACCACGCAGGCTAAGCCCCGAACAGCTCAAGGCCGGCTATGACCGGGCGTATCGCGACTTTTACAACTGGCCGAACATTGCGCGCGGCGCTTGGTCACACGACGCGATGAAGCATCGTGCCAAGCACTTCTTCTACGCTGCCGGGTGGAAGAAGTTCGAGCCGCTGTGGGATCTGGTGATCAAGTCGCGACGGCTGGCAATGATTACGCCAATGCTCGAGGCGGTGTTGAGCAAGGTGTCCGGCGGGCGGGACCGGACGCGGCCGTCACAACTCCCCCGTGATGCTGGCCCCGCCCGGCAGCCCGGCGAAGGGCAGGATGCGCGCTCCCTCGGGCGTCATGCGGATCGTCAGTTGTCCGTCCTCGCTGAGCGTCGCGGTCATCAGGATCTGGCGTTGCTGGGCGCGGGGGGTGAGGCGGATTTGGGTGGTGGTGCCGATCTTTTCGGAGACCAACAGCAGCGGGGGGACGGGGACTGCGGCCCCGCCGCCCTTGGCGGTGCAGGTGCCGGCGTCGGTGGTGAGGCGGCCGTCGATGCCCTGGCTGGAGCCGCCGACCGCGATCCGGTCGAACTCGAGCTGCATCACCATGTCGCAGGTGAAGGGGAGGTTGGGCTGAAGCGCCTGAAGCAGGTTGGCGTGGCTGCTGCCGCTGACCTTGTCGAGCACGGTGCTGCTGAAGCCCGCCAGTGCGCGGCCGCCCATGTCGGTGTCGGGGCCGGTCGCTGTCCAGTCGGCAGCGAAGCCGAGGCTGGTGAGCGAGCGCAGTGGCGCCCAGTGCCATTCGAACTTGCTGCCGCCCGCAACGCCGACCTCGCCATTCCACACCGTCCCGGCGACCCCGGTGCGCCATGGGCGGTTCTTGACGATCACGCTGGCGGGCATGGTCGCGACCATGGCGAGGGCATAAGCGGCTATGCCCAGCACGACGAAGACGGTAAGACGCCGACGAGCCGACCAGGATGCCCGTGACAATGCCGCCGATTCGACGCCGTGCGCTACTGACTGCTCTGGGATCGGGGCTGATATTGCCGTCGGCATTGCTTGCTGGTCCCTCTGTCCTTGCGGCCGACAAGGTCAAGCGTGACAAGCGGCCGGTGGCGTTGCTGCTGCCGCTGAGCGGGCCGCGCGCCGCGCTGGGCCTTAGCATGCGTCAGGCGGTGTTGCTCGCTGATTCTGGGCCGGAACTCACTGCCTATGATACCGGCGGAACGCCTGAAGGTGCGGCACTGGCGGCACGTAACGCGTTGAAGGCCAAGGCCGCGATGATCCTGGGGCCGGTGACCGCCGAGGAACTGAACGCGGTGAGCGCGGAGGTCGCGCGGCGGGTGCCGGTGATCGCCTTTACCAACAATGCCGTCGCGCGCGCGCCGGGCAGCTTCGTGTTCGGGATCACCCCCGCGCAGGTGACCAGCGCAGTGCTGCGCTATGCCCGGTCGCGCGGGGTGCGCAGCGTGGTGGTGGTCGATGACGGATCGCCGTGGAGCGTTGCGGCGGCGCTGGCGGCGGGCAGGGCGCAGGGCGAGGTCGGACTGGACGTGCGGTCGCTGAGCGTGGTCGAAGGTCAGCCTTTGCCTGCTGCGGGGGACGCGCCGGATGCGGTGCTGTTGCCCGGGAGCGGCGAGGCGGTGCTGGCGGCGGCGCGGAACCTGAAAGGGACCGGCGTGCAGCTGCTCGGCACGGTGCAGGCGCTCGATCACCGCCCCTCCGCGCTCGAGGCGATGGATGGTGCGTGGATCGCCAGCCCCGATCCGGCTGCATTCGGCAAGTTCGCAGGCGAGTTCCGTTCGCGCCATGGTGCGACGCCGGGGGCGCTGGCGGCGCTGGCCTATGACGCGGGCGGGGTGGTCAAGGCGTTGCGCGACAAGGGATCGCTGGACGAGGCGGCACTGCTGGCCGAGACCAACTACCCCTGCATCACCGGCAATGCGCGGTTCCGCAGTGACGGCAGCGTGGCGCGCGAACTGGCGATCCTGGTCACGGGGGCGCAGGGCTATGCGCCGGTGGCGGTGAGCCTGGGGGCGTGAAACCGGCGCCCGGCGAGCAGGGGTTCACCCTGCTCGAACTCATCATCTCGCTGGGGTTGTTCGCGCTGATTGCGGTGGCTGGGCTGACCTTGCTCAACAGCGTGATGTCGACGCAGGAGCGGACCGAAGGGCGGCTCGATCGCACCGCGGCGATTCAGCGGACAATGTTCGTGCTGCAGAGCGATCTTGACCAGATCACGCGCGGCGCGGTGAGCGGCGGGGGCGGCAATATCGCCTTTACCCGGGTCGCCGCCGGCATGGGCGGGCCGCCGGTGCCGCTGCGCTATGCCGCGAGCGGGGGCGCGTTGGTACGCGCCGCGCCGCAGCCGCAGCTGTTGCTGACCGGGGTGAGCGCGGTGCGCTGGCGCTTTCTGGATGGGCAAAACTGGGTCGATCGCTGGCCGCCGAATGAGGAGCGCGCGGAGGATTGGCCGCGCGCGGTGCAGGTCGAGATGCAGCTGGCGGGGGAACGCGGGCCGCAGGGGACGCTGCGCCGCGTCGTGGCACTCCCCGCCAAGGCGCAGGACGAAGCGCGATGAACCGGCGCGACGACGAACAGGGCATGATCCTGGTCAATGTGCTGATGTTTGTTGCCATCGCCAGCGGGCTGGTGTTGCTGATGATCGGGCGCGAGGAACTTGCGCTCGACCGCGCGCTGCGCAGCCGCGAGGCGGCACGGGCGGCGGCGATCGTGCGCGGCGGCGAGCTGTCGGCCATTGCAGCATTGCAGCGCGACGCGCTGGCAACGCCACAGGTCGATCACGCGGGCGAGGACTGGGCGTCGATCGGGGCGAATGGCGCGGCGATCGATGGCGGGACCTTCGACCTGGCGGTCAGCGATGCCGAGGGGCGGTTCAACGTCAACATGCTGCGCAGCGGCGACGCGGTGCCGGTGATCCTGTTCCAGAAGCTGGCGCGGATCGCGGGGCTGGACGAGCAGCAGACGGTCGAGGCGATTGCCTATATCCGAACGCAGGGACCGGTCAGCGATGTGCGGCCGATCCGGCTGATCCCCGGTGCGGATCCAGCGGCGATTGCGCGGCTGGAGCGCATGGTCACGGCCTTGCCCGGCAAGACGACGATCAACCTGAATGCGGCGGATCAGGAGCTGCTCGCATTCCTGATCGGCGATCCGGTCGCGGCGGAGCGGATTGTCGCGATCCGCAAGCGCAACGGACAGATCACGCTGCGCGACCTGTCCGACCTGAAGGTCAGCCAGCCGCCGGGGACGGCATTCAGCTCGAATACGTACTGGGTCCGGGTGCGGGCAAAGATCGGCGACACGGTGCAGCAGGGGGCGACGCTGATCCAGCGGCGGCGGACGGCAGCGGGCGCGGTGACGACGGTGCCGGTGGCGCGATGGCGCAATGCGGCGCTGCCGCCCGAGGCACCGGCGCTCACGAGCGGGTGAAGTTCATCCGACGCTTCAGCCTAGCGGGCTTCAGCTCTTGTAATCGATGATATGAAGTATCATTTGCGCCCCTCGTACAGGAGTAAGCGATGCGGGCGCGGGTGTTGAGTTGGTTCGATGGTTTGGCAGTGGGGGCTTCGGCGCTGTGCCTGATCCACTGTCTGGCGCTGCCGATCGTGATCGCCGCGTTGCCTGCGCTCGCCGCGCGGCTCGATCTGGGTGAGGGGTTTCACCTTGCCGTGCTGGCGTTCGCGTTGCCGGTCAGCGCGGTTGCGCTGGGCGAGGGCTGGCGGCGGCATCGCGGGCTGACGCCGTTGTTTGTGGGCGCGTTCGGACTGATGCTGCTGGCGGCGGGGCTGGCGTTCGAGGATTGGGTTGCGGTCGAGACGGGGCTGACCGTGGCGGGAAGCCTGTTGCTGGCCGGGGCGCATGTGGCGAACTGGCGGGGGCGGGTGGTTTAGCGCCACACAGAAGCCCGACCCCGGGTCAAGCCCGGGGCGACGCATGGGTTAGAGGATTGCTGGCAGGTCCAGACCCATTTCTCCGGCGCAGGTTTTCGCGATCTCATAGCCCGCATCGGCATGGCGCATTACGCCGGTTGCCGGGTCGTTCCACAGCACCCGCTCGAGCCGTTTGGCGGCTTCGGGGGTGCCGTCGGCGACGATGACCATGCCTGAGTGCTGCGAATAGCCCATGCCGACGCCGCCGCCATGGTGGAGCGAGACCCAGGTGGCGCCGCTGGCGGTGTTGAGCAGGGCGTTGAGCAACGGCCAGTCGCTGACTGCGTCCGATCCGTCCATCATCGCTTCGGTTTCGCGGTTGGGGCTGGCGACCGAGCCGCTGTCGAGATGGTCGCGGCCGATGACGATCGGGGCTTCGAGTTCGCCGCTTGCCACCATCTCGTTGAAGGCGCGCGCGAGGCGGTGGCGGTCGCCCAGGCCGACCCAGCAGATGCGCGCGGGGAGGCCCTGGAACGCGATCCGCTCTTTTGCCATGTCGAGCCAGTGGTGGAGGTGGTGGTTGCCGGGGAGCAGCTCCTTCACCTTGGCGTCGGTCTTGTAGATGTCCTCCGGATTGCCCGACAGCGCGGCCCAGCGGAACGGGCCGATGCCGCGGCAGAAGAGCGGGCGGATATAGGCGGGGACGAAGCCGGGGAAGGCGAAGGCGTTGGCGACGCCCGCGTCCTTGGCGACCTGACGAATATTGTTGCCGTAATCGAAGGTGGGGACGCCCATCTCCTCGAACGCGAGCATCGCGCGGACGTGCGTGGCCATCGAGGCGCGGGCGGCGGTTTCGACCTCGTGCGGGGCGGTTTCGCGCTTGGCGAGCCACTGGTCGAGCGTCCAGCCGGCGGGGAGGTAGCCGTTGATCGGATCATGCGCGCTGGTCTGATCGGTGACCATGTCGGGGCGGATGCCGCGCTTGACCAGTTCGGGGAGCACCTCCGCAGCGTTGCCGAGCAGGCCGACCGAGACAGGTGCGTCAGAGGTGCGAATGATTTCAAGCGCTTCATCGATGCTGTTCGCAGCACGATCGAGGTAGCGGGTGCGCAGGCGCATTTCGATCCGGCTCGGCTGGCATTCGATTGCGAGGCACGACGCGCCCGCCATGGTCGCGGCGAGCGGCTGCGCGCCGCCCATGCCGCCAAGCCCGGCGGTGAGGATCCAGCGGCCCGACAGGTCGCCGCCATAATGCTGGCGCCCGGCTTCGACGAACGTCTCGTAAGTGCCCTGAACGATGCCTTGGGTGCCGATATAGATCCACGATCCGGCGGTCATCTGGCCGTACATCGCCAGCCCCTTGCGGTCGAGTTCGTGGAAATGCTCCCACGTCGCCCAATGGGGGACGAGGTTGGAGTTGGCGATCAGCACGCGCGGGGCGTTCTCATGGGTGCGGAACACGCCGACCGGCTTGCCCGACTGGACCAGCAGCGTTTGATCATTGTCGAGGCGGCGGAGCGTTTCGACGATCGTGTCATAGGCTTCCCAGTTGCGCGCCGCGCGGCCGATGCCGCCATAGACGACCAGGCTTTCCGGCGCTTCGGCGACATCGGGATCGAGATTGTTCATGAGCATGCGCAGCGCCGCCTCGGCCTGCCAGTTCCTGGCGGAGAGGGCGGTGCCGGTCGGCGCCTTGATGCGGCGGCTATTGTCGGTGCGGGTCATGCTTGAGCTTTCGCGAAGTCGATGGCGGCGGTGAGGATCGGGCGGAGCGTGGCGTGCGCCTGCGCGGCGTGGATATCGTCCCAGCGCGGCGGCCAGCTGGCGGCGGGTACTTCGGTGACATAGGTGCGCATCGCCAGCTCCATCTGGATGGCGTGGACGCCCTTGTGGGGCTGGCCGTAGTGGCGCGTGGTCCAGCCGCCCTTGAAGCGGCCGTCGATCACATGGCTCCGCTGTTGCTCGGCACAAATCGCGGCGATGGCTTGCGCCAACTCGGGGGCGCAGGACTGGCCGCTGTTGGTGCCGATATTGAATTCGGGCAGGCGACCGTCGAACAGCTTGGGCACCACGCTGCGGATCGAATGCGCTTCGTAAAGGACGACTGCAGGGTGCTGGGCGCGCAGGCGGTCGATCTCGGCCTGGAGCGCGGCGTGATAGGGGGCGAAATAGGCGTTGCGGCGGCGGGCGATCTCGGTTTCGTCCGGTTCGTTGCCGGGGCTGTAGAGCGGCTCGCCGTCAAAGGTTTCGGTGGGGCACAGGCCGGTGGTGAACTGGCCGGGGTAGAGCGTTGCGCCGCTGGGGTCGCGGTTGACGTCGATCACCGTGCGCGAGGTCGTGGTGCGGACGATCGTTGCACCGAGCTGGAACGCGAAGGCGTAGAGCTGGTCGAGATACAGGTCGGCGTCGGTGCGCGCGCGGTTGAGCGAGACGAGCGACGGGGCGATGTCGGCGGGGATTTCGAGGCCGGCATGGGGGATGCTGACGATCAGCGGGCCTTCGTTGCGGACGGTGACGATCATATTAGCCCCGCCCCTTTAGGGGAGGGGTTGGGGTGGGGCGTCGCAGTCTCACGGAGACCGTTCGCCCAGAGGATAGGCCCCACCCCCAACCCCTCCCCTGAAGGGGAGGGGCTTAGGAAGGAGGCGATTTCCGTCTTCATTCCTCAACCCCCGGCAAGCCTTCGCCCAGCGCGCCGCTGGTAACCAGCGCGGTCGCTGCCGCCATGTCGGGGGCGAAGTGACGATCGTCTTCCAGCGTTGGCACCGATTCGCGCAGCAGGGTGCGGGCGGCTTCGAGCGGGACGCTGGAGGTGAGCGGGGCGTGGAAGTCGCAGCCCTGCGCGGCGGCGAGATATTCGATGCCGAGGATATGGGCGAGGTTGGTGGTCATGGCGAGCAGGCGGCGCGCGCCGTGACCGGCCATCGACACATGATCCTCCTGATTGGCGCTGGTCGGGATCGAATCGACGCTGGCGGGGTGAGCGCGCTGTTTGTTTTCGCTGACGAGCGCGGCGGCGGTGACCTGGGGGATCATGAAGCCCGAATTGAGGCCGGGGCGCGGGGTGAGGAAGGCGGGGAGGCCCGAGAGCGCGGGGTCGACCAGCATCGCGATGCGACGTTCGGCGAGGCTGCCGATTTCGCAGATCGCCAGCGCGAGCATGTCGGCGGCGAACGCCACCGGCTCGGCGTGAAAATTGCCGCCGGACAGCGCTTCTCCGGCGTCGGTGAAGATGAGGGGGTTGTCGGTGACGCCATTGGCTTCGATCGCAAGGGTGGTTGCGGCCTGGCGGATCAGGTCGAGGCAGGCGCCCATCACCTGGGGCTGGCAGCGCAGGCAATAGGGGTCCTGCACGCGTTCGTCGCCGTCACGGTGCGAGGCGCGGATGGAGGACCCCTCCATCAGCCCGGCGAGCGCCGCC
This sequence comes from Sphingomonas sp. BE123, assembly GCF_031456015.1. Lineage (NCBI taxonomy): Bacteria > Pseudomonadati > Pseudomonadota > Alphaproteobacteria > Sphingomonadales > Sphingomonadaceae > Sphingomonas > Sphingomonas sp. BE123. Next base: position 213,291 of record NZ_JAVDTW010000001.1, read on the forward strand.
GCGACTTCGATCTGGCCGCGATGGCCGCGCACTGTGTGGATGCGCGGGTCGAACGGGGTGTCGGAGCCCTTTGCGGCCTCGGTCGACAGCGCGCCGGTGACCAATGCAGCGCGGAACAGCTTTTCGGTCTCGAACAAGGCGGCGAGGGCGTAGGCGGTGCTGAACTGGGTGCCGTTGAGGAGGGCGAGGCCCTCCTTGGGGCCGAGCGTCAGTCCGCCCAGCATCGTGCGCGCAGGCAAGCGGCGCGGGCCCATCTCGACCTCGCCCACGCCGATCATCGCGGCGGCAAGATGGGCGAGCGGGGCGAGATCGCCGCTCGCGCCGACCGACCCCTGTGACGGGATGATCGGCGTGATGCCACGGTCGAGCATGTCCTGAAGCATCGCGATGGTTTCGGGCTTCACGCCGCTATGCCCCTGCGCGAGGCTGGCGAGCTTGAGCGCGATCATCAGGCGCACGACCGGGGCGGGCATCGGGTCGCCGACGCCGGCGGCGTGGCTGAGCACGATGTTGCGCTGGAGCGTTTCGAGATCGTCGTCGCCGATGCGGACGCTGGCGAGCTTACCGAAGCCGGTGTTGATGCCGTAGACCGGCTCGTGCTTCGCTAGGATCGCCTGCACGGCGTCTGCGCTGGCGGCGACCTTGTCATGGCAGGACGGATCGAGCGGAGCGGGTTCGCCGCGATAGATGGCGTTCCAGATGCTGAGCGGGGTGTTGCCGGGGACGATCATTGGCCTGCGAAAACTCGTGCATGGAGGGGGTTGGCGGCGATGCGGTAGACCAGCTCGGCGGGGTCGGAGATGTCCCAGATGGCGAGGTCTGCGGGCTTGCCGGGTTGCAGCGTGCCGCCGTCGATGCCGAGCGCGCGGGCAGCGTTCACCGTAACCCCACGCAGGCATTCGGCGACGGTCAGGCGGAAGAAGGTCGCGCCCATGTTCATCGCCAGCAGGATCGACGCCATCGGGGAGGTGCCGGGGTTGCAGTCGGTGGCGATGGCGATGGGCACGCCCGCGTCGCGCAAGGCCTGAACCGGCGGACGACGCGCTTCGCGGGTGAAGTAGAAGGCGCCGGGGAGGAGGGTGGCGACGGTGCCGCTGGCGGCCATCGCGGCAATACCGGCGCGGTCGAGATGCTCGAGATGGTCGGCCGACAGCGCACCGTGGCGAGCAGCGAGGGCGGCGCCGTGCTGATTGGACAGTTGTTCGGCGTGGAGCTTGACGGGCAGGCCGTGAGCGACCGCAGCAGCGAGCACATGATCGGTCTGTTCCGGGGTGAAGCCGATGCCTTCGCAGAACGCATCCACGGCGTCGGCGAGGCCCACTGCGGCGGGGATGATCTCGTTGCAGACGAGGTCGATATAGCCGTCCGGGTCGCCCTTGTATTCGGGCGGCACGGCGTGGGCGGCGAGCAGGGAGGTGCGGATGCGGACGTTGCGGACCTTGCCAAGGCTGCGCGCGGCGCGGAGCATCTTGAGTTCGTCGTCGAGCGTGAGGCCGTAGCCAGACTTGATCTCGACCGTCGTGACGCCCTCGCCGATCAGTTGATCGAGGCGGGGGAGGGCGCTGGCGATCAGCTCCTCCTCGCTCGCGGCGCAGGTGGCGGTGACGGTGGCGAGGATGCCGCCGCCAGCGCGGGCGATCTCCTCATAGGTTGCGCCGTTGAGGCGGGCCTCGAACTCCTTCGCGCGGGTGCCGGCATGGACGAGGTGGGTGTGGCAGTCGATCAGGCCGGGGGTGATCCAGCGGCCGTCGCAGTCGATGATTTCCGCCGCATCCGGTGCCCCGGCGTCGGGGCCGACATAGCTGATCGCGCCGCCGGTTGCTGCCACCGCGCCATGCTCGATCACGCCGAGTCGGTCGCCGGTCATCGTCGCGAGGCGGGCGTTGCGCCAGAGTTTGTCCGCGGGAGTCGGCATGCGTTTAGTGTTGGACAGCGCGGCCATTATGTCTAGACATATTCGCATGGCGCTCTGGTTCGAAACTGCGTTGCTGGATCATGGCTGGACCGATCGGGTTCGGCTGACGCTGGCGGATGGGCAGATCGAGCGGGTCGAGGTCGGGGTTGATCCCGAGCCTGGCGACGAGCGGCAATTCGCGGCGCTGCCGGGACTGCCCAACCTGCACAGCCATGCCTTTCAGCGCGCGATGGCCGGGCTGACCGAGGCGCGCGGCGCGTCGGACGATGATTTCTGGTCGTGGCGCGAGCTGATGTACCGCTTCGTGGCGAAGATCGGGCCGGAGCAGTGTGAGGCGATTGCGGCGCTGGCCTATGCCGAGATGCTGGAGAGCGGGTTCACGCGGGTCGGGGAGTTTCACTATCTCCACCATGCACCCGACGGATCGCGCTACGCCGATGTCGCCGAGATGAGCGGGCGGATCGCCGCTGCGGCAGAGATTTCCGGGATCGGGCTGACGTTGCTGCCCGTGTTCTACGCGCATGGCGGGTTTGGCGGGCAGGCGCCGGGGGCGGGGCAGGCACGGTTTATCAACGCCGTCGATGGCTTTGCCGATCTGGTCGCGCGCGCCGGGGCGAGGCTGTCGCAGGATGGGGTGATCGGCATCGCGCCGCACAGTCTGCGCGCGGTGACGCCGGATGAACTGGGCGCATTGCTTCCCATCGCCGAAGATGGGCCGGTCCATATCCATATCGCCGAGCAAATGAAGGAAGTGGCGGATTGCATTGCGTGGAGCGGGCGGCGACCGGTGCGCTGGCTGCTCGATGCGGTGCCGGTCGATACCCGCTGGACGCTGGTGCATGCCACGCACGTCGACGCGGATGAGGTTGCGGACATTGCAGCGCGTGGGGCGGTGGCGGGGCTGTGTCCGGTGACCGAGGCCAATCTGGGTGACGGCGTGTTTCCCGCGGGCGCATTTCTCGATAGCGGCGGCGCTCTTGGTGTGGGGAGCGATTCGAACGTGCGGATCGATGCGGCAGAGGAACTGAGGGTGCTCGAATATGGCCAGCGGCTGACATTGCGTGGTCGCAACCAGCTGGCGAGCGCGGCGCGGCCGTCGACCGGGGCGCGGCTGTTGGAAGCGGCGGTGCACGGTGGTGGCCAGTCGCTGGGGGTCAAGACCGGGCTTGCAGCGGGGCGTCCGGCCGACATTGTCTCGCTCGACCGCAGCGATCCGGCGTTTGAAGGGCGCAGCGGGGACGCGCTGATCGACAGCTGGATCTTTGCCAGCCGCCGCCCGATCGACTCCGTGTGGCGTGGGGGCGTCAAGCAGGTCGCAGGTGGGCGGCACCGGCATCGTGACGCGATCGAAGCGCGCTACCGCGTCGCCCTGCGGAGCCTGCTGGCATGAGCGTCGAGGCGCGGATCCGGGGCGAGATCGAGGCGCGCATCCGGTCGGGCGAATGGGGGCCAGGCACGCGCGTTCCGACCGAATATGAGCTGATGGAGGCGTATCGCTGCGCCCGCGCGACCGCGAACAAGGCGTTGAGCCGGCTCGCGCGTGAAGGGCTGATCGAGCGCAAGCGACGCGCGGGCAGCTTTGTCGCGCCCCCTGCGATCCGCACGCCGGTGGTGGGCGTGCCGGACATCGCCGCGCTGATCGCCGACCGGGGCGAGGCCTATCGCTGGGAATTGCTGACGGTGAATTTGCACCGCCGCGCGCCCGCCGGCTTTCCCGTGCGCGGTTCGGGCAGCGGGTGGCTGGTGCTGACCGGCGTGCATCATGCCGGGCGCGCGCCGTTCGGGTGGGAGGAGCGCTGGCTCGACCTCGCCGCCGCCCCGGGAGCGGCGGAGGCGGACTTTTCGGCGACCGCGCCGGGCAGCTGGCTGCTCGCGAACATCCCATGGACCGATGCGCGGCACCGGATTGCGGCAGTGGGCGCGAGTGCCGAGGCGGCGGGGCGGCTGAAGCTGACGGAGGGCGCGCCGTGTCTTCAGGTCGAGCGCTGGACGTGGCGGGGCAAGGCGCCGGTGACGTTCGCGCGCCAGATTTTCCCGGGCGAGCATTATCAGCTGGTCGAGGATTTCACCCCGCGCGGATAGCGGCGTCGGGGCTGGCGCGGGGCCAGCGTCAGAACAGCTCGGGGCGGATCACGTCGACGGTCGAGCGCAGGACGACCAGGCCATGGCTTTCGAGATAGGGGTGAAGCCCGACGAGAAACGCGTCGGCGCGTTCGTCGCGCGCGACGGCGAGGAACAGATATTTCGCGGTCGCGCCACTGATCAGATCCTCGGACCATTCGCCCTGCCGCCCGCGCCCGCGCTCGGTGCGGATCAGCGTGTAACCGGTCAGTCCGGCATCCTCGGCAATCTGCGCAAGCCGCGGCGCGAGCGGCGCGTCGACCAGCACTTCGATCCGGACGCGCTGCGTGGTCTTGATCATAGCATCACTCCCAGTCGCTCGGCGATCCAGCGAAACAGGGGAATGCCAAGGACGATATTGAACGGGAAGGTCACGCCGAGCGAGAGCGCGAGGTAAAGGCCCGCATCGGCCTGGGGCAGCGAGAGGCGCATCGCCGCCGGCACCGCGATGTAGGACGCACTCCCCGCCAGCACGCCGAGCGCGGCGGCGGACGGCGCGTCGAGCCCGATCAGCGTACCGGCAAGGACGCCGAGCGATCCGTTGACGAGCGGGAATGCGACCCCCAGCGCAGCAAGCCGCAGCGTCAGCGCACGCGTCTGGAGGATGCGCCGCATCGCGATCAGGCCCATGTCGAGCAGGAACAGGCAGAGCACCCCGGTGAAGCCGGCCTGAAACAGCGGCGAGATCGGTCCGAAGCCGCCCGGTCCGATGACGATCCCGATCACGAAGCTGCCGACCAGCAGGACGACCGAGCCGTTGAACAGGACTTCGCGCATCAGATTGCGGGAGAATATCGTGCCTCCGCCGCGGCGCGCGATCAGCAATCCGGACAGGATCGCGGGCGTCTCCATCGCGGCCAGCACCGCGACCATGAACCCGGCAATCGCAAAGCCGGAATTGCCATAGACCTGGCTTGCCGTGACGAAGGTCACGACGCTCACCGAACCGTAATGCGCGGCGACCGCGCCGGCGTTGGTGCGGTCGATCCGCCCGATGCGCATCAGCACGGGGGCGACCAGGAACGGGATGGCAGCGCTGAGCACGATGCCGGTCGCGAGGGCGGCGACAAGGTCCGGTCCGATGCCGGCCTTGGCCACTTCGACCCCGCCCTTCAGCCCGATGGCGACCATCAGGTAGAGGGACAGCCCCTTGGCGATGGTTTCGGGAATCGTGAGGTCGGAGCGCGCGGCAGCGGCGAGTGCGCCGAGCACGAAGAAGAGGACGGGTGCCGAGAGCAGGGTGGTCGAAAGCTGATCCATCGATCGGTCAGAAACCCAGTTCGATGCCGATTATCGGCGCGTGGCCGACCCGGTCGGGCCGCGCAGAGCGAATATCCTGTTGGCGCAGATATGCAACGCTGATGGTCAGCCGCTCGCTGAGTTCGTGTGCGACCCCGACCTGTGTGCGCAGGCCGGTCAGCCCGTCGCTGCCGCCGCGATCGGTCGCGCGCAGCGTGAGGAACAGTTCGGCATCGCTCTTGAAGCTCCAGCGCCCCGCCGTATCGAGCGGCACCGAAACACCAAGGCGCGGTCGCAGCCGCACGCCCATCTGATCCGCCCCCGCGACAAAGCGCTGCTCGAGGCGCAGGCGGGTGCGCAGGATGCCGTGGCTGGTCGACAGCTGCTGGATCAGCCGGGTTTCGTCCGCATCCCCATCGTTCACGCGCTGTTCGACCGCGCCGCTCAGCGTGATGTCGGGCGCGATGTCCTGATTGATCCACAGCCGGGCGAAGTACGTATCAGGCCGCCCGGCGCCGGAGTCGCGAAAGCGCTGCGCCGTTTCGATCTCGATCCCGGTATCGGCGTCGAGCGCTACCGATGCGGCCGGGTTGAGCCAGACTTCGAAGCCGTCATCCTGCGCGACGGCGGCAGGGGCCGACGCCATGACGGCAGTGGCAGTGAGCGCGACGAGGGCGAGACGGTGCATGGCGTACTATCCGGGAAGGTGAAAACAGAGGGGCCATGGCGGCGTGCCGGTACAGCGCCGCGCCGCCATGGCCGCAAGGGTCAGAAGCGGAACGCGACGCCGGCGCTGATCACCCAGGGATCGAGCTCATGCTCGGTCTGCAGCGCGACGGCCTGGCCCGCGCGGAACGTGGCGGTGGTCCCGACAAAATAGCGCTTGGCATCGAGCGACAGGCCGAGGCCACGGTCATTCAGGGCGATGTCGACGCCGCCCTGAAGCAACAATCCGACCTGGTCCGACAGATCGACATCGGTGGCGCCGAGGGCGGCGGCATCGGCACCGACCTTTTCGCTGAAGATCATGAAATAGCTGGCCCCGGCACCGAGATAGGGCTTGATCCCGTTCCCGGCGTTCAGGTGATATTTGACCGTGAGGCTCGCCGGCAGAATGATCGCGTCGTCGACCAGCGCGGCGCCGTCCAGCCCGCCCGTGCCACGCACGTCATGCGGGGTGACGCAGCAGATCGTTTCGAGCGAAAAGTTCGGCGTGACGAAATATTCGATCGCGACGGTCGGGACGACGGAGTCGCTGGCGCGCGTCTGTGCGGTCGCGGGGAGCCCGATCCGGTCGGTATTCACGTCGGAAATCTCGCCATTGGGGAGGACCCCGGTCAGGAACGCCTTGACCTGGATATCGCCTGCCTCCTGCGCGCTCGCCGGAGCAGCGACAAGCAGGGGGGCGGCAAGGGCAGCGAGCGTGGCGTATTTGAACGACATCAACAGAAACTCCGACAGTCGCCAGTCACGGCGAACACAGGTTACGGGACAGGAGGCACCAGGACGGCAGCGAAAAAGACCCGGCGGACCCTGGACAGGGGAGGGGGCTGGGGCCCGCCGGGTTCGCTCGCCTGGCGCTTACTTGGCGCTGTACGGCAGCGAGGAGTGGTGCAGGACGATGCGCAGCTTGCCATCCGGGCCGCGGACATAGCCCCAGGTCTTGTCGACCACGGTCCGGTTGCCCTTGGCGTCGATCACGGTGACATTGCCCATCGAGGTGGCCGAGGTTCCGGTGATCAGGATCCCGGCATTCTTGATTTCGAAGCTGCGCCAGCCCTTCAGCGCGAAGCCGGTGTCGCCCGAATAGCGCGCGTTGCCGCCGACGAAATAGGCCAGCGCGCCTTCACGATCGGTACGAAAGGTCTGCGGTGCGGCGGCCAGCGTCGGTTTGAACAACACCGGGCCCATCTGATAGCCATAAGCGCTGTCGATCACCTGTTCGGCGAGCTTCTTGGCGGCGGCGTGGCCCTTGGTGTCATATTCGGTGGCGATGGCGACCAGCGCGTTGCCCCAGGCCTGCTGCGCCGCGAGAACTTCTGCTTCGGTGATCGGCGCGTAAACCGCCGAGGATGCAGCGCCAGCCATCTTGGCGTGATCGTGCGCGGCGGCGGGCATTGCGACCACCGCGACGGGGAGGGCGGCGGCGAGCGCGAGGGTGTTGAGGATCGAGCGCTTCATGGCATGTCTCCGGTTCGAGCAAGAGTGGCGGACCGCGGGAGCACCGCGATCGCGAATTCCGACGGGTGTTCCCGACGCCGACCGAGCTAGGCCCCGGCGAGCCTGAGCAAATCTGCCGTTTGGCCAACCCTTTGGCCTAGGCCGCATGGCCTATGCACTTTCTGGCGGGGACGTTAGACGGGAGGCGATGCGCCCGGTGCTGCCTGTCTTGCCCGTCGAGGCCGATACTGTCGCCGAATTGCGGGCGCTGTACCGCGCCGCCGAGGCGCGCGCGGCGCGGCTCAGGCTGCTGTCGGGAATTGGTCAGGAGTTGACGCTCGCCACCGCAGAGACGCTGGACGAGCGGCTGCAGCGGTGCGCGCGCAGCGTGGCGTTCTTTCTGGGGCAGGGGCGGGGCGCGATCGTGCGGGAAGCACCCGAAGCCGGCATCGCGATCCCCTCGCCCGGAAGCGCTGGCGCAACCGCCGCGTGGCTGGTGATCGACGGACTGACGGATCCGGCAACGGTCGACGATCCGGAGGACCGCGATACGCTCGCCATGTGTCTCAACCTGTTCGGCGCGACGATCGACCGGCTTGAGCGCGAACAGGAGCGCGCCGTGCTGCTGACCGCGCTGCAGGAGCGCGAACAGCGCCTCGAAGCACTGGTCGGGCGCATCTTCTCGGCGCAGGAGGATGAACGGCGGCGCGTGTCGCAGGATCTGCACGATGGCGTCGCCCAGACCGCGACGGCGCTGGTGCGGATGCTGGAAGGGACCGGAGCCGCCCGCCAGACCGACCTGGCTGCGGCCGAGCGGGTGCGGCTTGCCGGAATTGCGCGCGCGTTGCTGCGCGAACTGCGCGCGATCATCGGCGGTCTGCGGCCGCCATTGCTGGACGATCTTGGCCTTGCGGCCGCGTTGCAGGCGCTGGGCGACGGACTGGCGGCGGATGGCTATGCGGTCGCGGTGACGCTCGACGCGGCGGAACTGCACCTTTCTGCTCCGATCGAGACGGCGCTGTTTCGTGTCGCGCAAGAGGCGGTTGCCAATATCCGAAAGCATGCGGGCGCGCCGTGTCCGGTCGCGATTTCACTGACCAAACAGCCGGATGGCGCCTGTGTGCTGCGCATTGTCGACCGGGGCAGTGTCGCGCCGGAACGCGCAGCGGCCGCCACCTCCGCCGGGCCGGGCGCACAGATCGGGATTGAAGGAATGCGCGAGCGGATGTTGGCAATTGGCGCGACGCTGGACTGGCGCTCGCTACCGGAAGGCGGGGTCGCCGTGACCGCGACATTGCCCGGGCAGGTGCGCGCATGACCGGCCCACGGCTGCTGATCGTCGACGATCATCAACTTGCGCGCGAAGGATTGCGCGCGGTGCTGGCCGAAAGCGGCTTCGACGTGGTCGGGCTGGCAGCGAGCGGCGAGGAGGCGGTTGCGCTGACCGTCGAGCTGCAGCCCGATCTGGTTCTGATGGATGTGCGGCTGGGGCCGGGCATTGACGGGCTTGAGGCCACGCGCAGGATCGCGGCGCTGGGCTTGCCAGCGCGGGTGGTGATGCTGACGCTGCACGACATGCCGGCCTATGTTCGCGAAGCGCTGGCGGCGGGTGCTGCGGGTTATGTGCTCAAGGATGCGGCGATCGGCGATCTCACCGCCGCGATCGAGCAGGTTTTGGCCGGGCGCTCCGCCATCCCGCTCGATCTGGTCAATTCGGCCATGCGCGCGGGCGGCGGAGAGGCGGCGGAGTCCGAACTGTCCCGCTTGTTGACCCTGCGCGAGCGGGAGGTGATCGATCATGTCGCGCGCGGCCTGACCAACAAGGAGATTGCGCGCGTGCTCGCCATCAGCCCGGCAACGGTCAAGGTGCATGTCGAACGCATCATCAGCAAGCTGGGCGTTGCCGACCGCACCCAGGCAGCGGTGCTGGCGACGCGGCTCGGGGCGGGCGAACGATGACCGGCCAGCCGCGGTGGATCGGCGCACTGGGCCGCTTCTGGGCTGACCAGCGGCTCGCGTTCAAGGGGCTGGTGGTCGTTGCGCTGCCGCTGCTCGCCTTGCTCGGGGCGCTGTTCTCGCTCTACCTGGCCAGCAACGCCGGGACTCGCGCCGAGGCCGATGTACGCCGCGCCTTTGCGATCCAGCGCGACACCTATCAGGTCCATGCCCTGCTGGCAGAGGCGGCCGCCGGCGCGCGTGGGTACGCGCTGACCGGGGAGGGGCGCTTTCTCGAGCCGTATCGCACCGCCGAGGCCGATCTGCCGCGCACGATGGCGCGGCTCGACGGGGCGATCCGCGATGGCGAAGTGCGTGCGCAGTTCGAAGAGTTGCGCGCACTCGCTACCCGCAAGCGCGAGGGACTGGCGCTGATCGTTCGGCTGTCCGGCTCGAGCGCCGATCGCGGCGTGCTGCAGGAGGCGCTGGCGGCAAACAAGCGGGTGCTCGATTCGATGCGTCTGACGATCGCACGGATCCAGGCGCGCGAGGCGATCCTGCTCGACCAGCGCCAGGCGCGCGTGGACGAGGTGCGTGCCGGGTTTCTGACGCTGACTGCGGTGAGCGCGCTCGCCGGGCTGCTCGGCAGTCTTGCCGCCGTCTATCTGTTTTCGACCGGCATCGTGCGCCGGGTCCGCGCGCTCGAAGACAATGCCGAGAGCCTTGCGCGGGGCGAGCCGCTGACGCTGTTGCCCGACGATGCCGACGAGATCGGCCGGCTGGCGCAGCGACTGGCGCGCGCGAGCGACCTGCTGCGCGCGCGCGAGCATGATCTGCGCGACAGCGAGGAGCGGTTCCGCCTCGTCGTGGAAAAGGTGCGCGATTACGGGATTTTTGCGCTGTCGCCCGAGGGCGTGGTGACCAGCTGGAACCTCGGCGCCGAGCGGATCAAGGGTTGGCGCAGCGACGAGATACTGGGTACGCATTTCAGCGCCTTCTACCCGCCCGAGACGCGCGCCCACCTGCCCGCGCAGATGCTCGCGCGCGCCCGCGTCGATGGCACGGCTGAGGATGAAGGGTGGCGCGTCCGCAAGGATGGCAGCCGCTTCTGGGCCAATGTGATCATCACCGCGCTGCGTGACGGGGCGGGCGAGCTGCGCGGTTTTGCCAAGGTCACCCGCGACATGACCGAGCGGCGCAATGCCGAGGAGTCGCTGCGCCTGGCGCGCGAGGAAGCCGTGGCCGCCAATCTCGCCAAGAGCGAATTCCTGTCCCGCACCAGCCATGAGCTGCGCACGCCGCTCAACGCCATACTCGGGTTCGGCCAGTTGCTGGAGATCGACGAGGATCAGCTGGGCGAGGGGCAGCGCTCCGCGGTGCGGCAGATCACCCGGGCCGGGCGGCATCTGCTCTCGTTGATCAACGACCTGCTCGACATTTCGAGCATCGAGGCCGGCGGCGCCGAACTCGACATGGAACGGCTCGACATGGCCGATGTCGTGCGCGAGGCGCATGACCTCACTGCGCCGATCGTCGCGGCGGCGGGGCTTGAGTTCCGGCTCGAGTCGCCGCCTGCCGGGACGATGGCGACCGGCGACCGGCGGCGCGTGATCCAGGTGATCCTGAACCTCGTCGCCAACGCGGCCAATTACAACCATAGCGGGCGCTGGGTGAGCTTGGGCTGTGCGGTCGCTGCGGACCGCGTCGAGATCAGCGTCGAGGATGATGGTCCGGGGATCGCGCCGCGCGACCTGCCACGCCTGTTCCGTGCCTTTGACCGGCTGGGCCAGCAGGAGCGGACCAAGGTCGAGGGAACCGGCCTCGGGCTGGCGCTGTCGAAGAGCCTGGTCGAATCGATGGGGGGTGAGATCGGATATGCGCCCGGCGGGAACGGCGGGGCGCGTTTCTGGTTCAGCATCTGCCGCGCCGATGCGACGCAGGGCGACTCGGCAAAACCGGATGGAAAGGGACTCGAACAATGAACGGGCGGCGCATCGAAGCCACGGAAATCCAGGCGCGCCGGATTCTGGTGATCGATGACGAGGAAGCAAATGTCCTGCTGTTGCGCAGCTTGCTGGCGCGGGAGGGCTATTCGGACGTTCACGCGATCACCGATTCGACCCGCGCGCTCGAAGCCTATGTCGCGCTCGCGCCCGATCTGGTGCTGCTGGATCTGATGATGCCGGTCGTCGACGGGTTCCAGCTGCTCGAAGCCTTTGGCCGGCATGACCGCGCCGAACAGTTCCGCCCGGTCCTGGTGCTGACTGCCGACACGACGATCCAAGCCCGCCGCCGTGCGCTTGCCTTGGGCGCCAAGGATTTTGTGTCAAAGCCGTTCGATGTCATCGAAATGTCGCTGCGAATTGCGAATTTGCTCGAGACGCGGATCCTGTACGAACGACTCGAAGCGCGCGCTGGGAGCTGAGCGCGCAGCTTCGCGCGGCGTGCAGAAGATGGTCGGGGAGAGAGGATTCGAACCTCCGGCCCCTGCCTCCCGAAGGCAGTGCTCTACCAGGCTGAGCTACTCCCCGACGGAGCGCCGCGTCATGTCAAAGGCCCCGGGTTGGGCTGACGGGCATCGCTTGGAGGCGCGCCTATAACCAGCACTTTGCGGCTGTGCAAGCGCTGCGTTGCAGCCTTTTTCACAATGTGCGCGCGCCGAGCATGTCCGGGATGCTGGTGAATTTCTCACGCGGTGCATCACCGCGGCGCGCGGCCACTTCGGCGGCGTCAATCTGCTGCCAGTCGCGGAAGGTCACGACGTCGATCCCGCGTTTGCCGAGCAGGGCATCGAGGCCGGGGCGGCCCACGCGGCCGCTATCGCCGGGAATGTCGGCGGCAATCTTTTCCGCGATCGCGAATCCGTCGGGACGGTTGGTGCCGATCGTGCCGCTCGGGCCGCGCCGCGCCCAGCCAACGGCATAGAGCCGGGGCAGAATGCGGCCTTCTTCGTTCGCGAATCGTCCGGCGGCGTCGTCATAGGGCACTCCGGCGATCCTCGGCGTGCGATAGCCGATACACGCAATGACGAGGCTGGCCGGCACGGCATGGCGCTCACCGGTGCCGATCGCGGCGCCACTGGCGTCGATCCGGGTCCGCTCGACAATCACCCGTTCGACGCGAGCGCTGCCCTCGATCGCCACCGGCTGAGAAAAGAATGCAAAGCGGATGGCGATGGGCTTGCCCGAGCGGCCAGCAGAGAAGCGGCGCAGATGGCCCAGCGTCTTGCGCAGGCCCGGCTCCAGCTCGGCATCGCCCGCTATCGAGGGCAGGTCCGCTGGATCGACCACCGGCTCGGCGCGCTCGAGCAGCGCGAGTTCGGCCAGCTCCTTGGGGGTCATTGCAATTTGCGTCGGTCCGCGGCGGCCTAGCAGGGTGATTGTCCGGATGCCGGCGCCACCCAGCGCGTCGAGCGCCGGTGACACGATATCCGAGCCGGAAAACTCCGCCCGGCTCTTGGCAAGGATACGCGCGACGTCGAGTGCGACATTGCCGTTGCCGATCACCACGGCGTCGGTGCCGCCAAGCGGCGGGGCGAGGCCGGCATGATCGGGATGGCCATTATACCAGCCGACGAACGCGGCCGAACCGATCACGCCGGGAAGATCGGCGCCGGGCAACGCCAATGGCCGATCGCTGGGCGCGCCGGTGGCCAACACGACCGCATCGTACAGCTCCATCAGCTCAGCGACGGTAATATCGACGCCGACCATGACATTGCCCACGAAGCGGACATTGTCGGTGAGGGCAACCGCCTCGTAGCGGCGGGACACGCCCTTGATCGCCTGATGATCCGGCGCGACGCCGCTGCGAATGAGGCCGAAGGGAACGGGGAGGCGGTCCAGGATATCGACACGTACGGCGTCGCCGAACTGCTTCTGGCACGCTTCTGCGGTGTAGTAGCCCGCCGGCCCAGATCCGATCACTGCGATATGCCGCATGCCCGGTTCTCCGCTGTTGTCGGTCGAGGCTAGCGGGGAATCGGGAAAGCGCAAGCACGCTTCGAACCATGGCCTGCCGTCCCGCATCGGCACAGGCGTTAACGATCCTTTGGGACTGGTCGAAAACGTAAACGCGGCGTTAACTGATCGCCATGCGACGCCAACTCATCCTGTCCGGCGCAAGCCGCAGCCATCCGTTCCGCGCCCGCCTCCCCGAAGTGCGCGCCGAGGTCCGCCGCCGCGAGGACGCGGGCGACCTGAAGCTGTTCGCGCTCAGCTTCACGGCGTTTTTCGTCTGCTTCTATACCTTCATTTCCTGACGCAGCGCCGCGCGTCAGTCACAGGCGCGATGCAGCTTGTGCGCGATCCATGCTGAAATGATCGCCATGCCGGCGACGAACAGCAGCTGGTCGGCCGGGCCGACACCAAGCGCGGTGATCGCGATGACGAGCAGCGCGCCGAGTACCATGCCGAACGCGTTGACGATGTTGTTGGCGGCGACGGTGCGCGCCGTCTGATCCTTCGTCACGGTGGTCGTGAGGAAGGCGTAGAGCGGCACCACGAACATCCCGCCGGCAATCGCGATCGCCATCAGGGTGACCAGCACCAGCCATGCCTGTGGCATCACCATGAAGCCCGCCATGTCGTAGAGCTGGCCCGGTGCGGCAGGGATCCAGAAGCGCGATTCGAACGAGAAGGCGACGATGAAAAGCGCCATCGCGATCACCGATGCGGGCGAATATTTAGCCGAAATCTCGCCCTTCAGCATCGCGTTGATGATGACCGATCCGATCGCGACACCGACCGAGAAGATTGCGATCATCAGGCTGGCGACTTCCTTGGTGGAGGTCAGCACATTCTTGGCGAGCGGCGTGAAGATGACGATCAGCACCGCGCCCATGGTCCAGAAAAAGCTGATCGCGCAGATCGACCAGAACAGGCGCGGGATGTGCATCGTGTTCGCGATCAGCCGCCACGATGCGGTGAACGGATTGTAGTTGAGCTTCAGGCGAGCGCCCTGGCGCGGCGCGGGGGGCACCATGCGACCGGTGAACCAGCCGGCGATGGCCACGGCCAGCGTCAGCCAGCCCGCAGTCTCGATCGAGACCCAGCCGGCGACCACGGTGCCCAGCAGGATCGAGAGATAGGTCGCGGCTTCCACCATGCCGGTGCCGCCGAGCACTTCGTCGTCCTTCAGATGCTGCGGCAGGATCGCGTATTTGATCGGGCCGAAAAAGGTCGAATGGGTCCCGAGCATCAGCACCGCACCCAGCATCATGCCGACCCCGACCATCGGATAGCCGAAATGCGCGACGATGATACCGCAGCCGCCGAAGAGCATGATCCCGATCTCCGCCGTCTTCACCAGCCGGATGATCTGCGCCTTGTCATAGGTGTCCGCGAGCTGGCCCGACAGCGCGGACAGCAGCACGAACGGCAGCAGCGCAGCACCGGTGGCGAGCGCGTTGAACATGAACTCGGTCTCGGGATCGTTCAGCACCTGATAGGTGGCGAACAACACCATCGCGGTCTTGAACAGATTGTCATTGAACGCCCCCATGAATTGCGTGGCAAACAGGGGCAGAAACCGGCGCTCCTTGAGCAGACCGAGCGCGTTGTTCATGTTCGTGGCGGGCCTTCGTCCGTCAAAACTGGCGCACGCATAGCCGCGCGATGGCCGCCGCGGCAACCAGTATCCGGCGCAATCATCGATGCGAGGCGCCGTGTTGGGGGATGATCACCGGCACAGGGAATGCTAGAGGCCACGCATGCTGACGCTGCCCAACGTCCTTACGCTCTCGCGAATCGTCACGGTTCCGCTGCTGGTCTTCCTGCTCTGGTGGCCGCAATGGCATGCCGGCTACGCGCTCGGCTTTGCGACCTACTGCCTGATGGGCATTACCGATTATTTCGACGGTTACCTTGCCCGGTCGCGCGGCACCGTGTCGAAGCTCGGCGTGTTTCTCGATCCGATCGCCGACAAGATCATGGTGGCTTCGGTCATCCTGATCCTGTGCGCCAAGGAATTGATCCCCGGCGTCCACATGATCGCCGCGCTGGTGATCCTGCTGCGCGAGATCGCGGTTTCCGGCTTGCGGGAGTTTCTGGGCGGGATCCAGGTGTCGGTCCCGGTGTCGGCGCTGGCCAAGTGGAAGACTGCCCTGCAGCTGACCTCGCTTGGCGGCCTGATCCTGGCCGGCGCGCTGCCCGGCTGGGGCTGGGTCCATGACACCAGCCTCGCTATGCTTTGGGGCGCGGCGGTCCTGACGCTGATCACCGGATGGGACTATCTGCGCGTCGGCTTGCGGCACATGGATAGCTGATGCGCGTCCTGTACTTCGCCTGGGTCCGCGAGACGATCGGCGTGGGTGAAGAAGCGGTGCATCCGCCCGAAGCGGTACGCACGGTTGCCGATCTGATCGCGTGGCTCAGCGCAAAGAGTGCCGGCCATGCCGCCGCCTTTGCCGAACCGGCACGGCTGCGCGCGGCGGTCGATCAGCGGTTTGTCGCGCTCGACAGCGCCCTGGGAGATGCGCGTGAGGTTGCCATCTTCCCCCCGGTGACGGGCGGATGATCCGGGTTTCGGTCGATACCGCGCCGATCGATGTCGGGGTCGAGCTGGCGGGGATCGAGGAAAGCGGCGCCGGCGGCATTGCGAGCTTTATCGGCGTGGTGCGCGGTGACGACGGGGTCACCTGTCTCGAACTCGAACATTATCCGGGGATGACCGAGGCGGTGTTGTGCGACCTTGCCGAACAGGCGATGGCGCGCTGGGCGCTGGTCTCGGCCGTGATCGCGCATCGCGTCGGGCCGATGCAGCCGGGCGAGCGGATCGTGCTCGTCGCGACCGCGGCGGCGCATCGCGCCGCCGCGCTGGAGGCCTGTGCCTTCCTGATCGACTGGCTCAAGACCGACGCGCCATTCTGGAAGCGCGAGCATCGCGGGGGCGCGGCGACCTGGGTCGATGCGCGCCAGAGCGACATCGCGGCCGCGTCGCGCTGGTCGGGTCAGGCGCTGCCCGTCCCCGACTGAGCCAGCACTTCCGCCAGCAGCCGGAAATCGCGCTCGCGCGGGCTGGCCTTGCGCCAGACCAGGGCAATGCGACGCGACGGGTTGTCCGCCTGAAGCGGGCGCGCGGTGATGTGGGTGTGATCGAGAATGCCGGCATCGATCGCCATTTCGGGCAACATCGTCACGCCAAGGCCGTTATCGACCATCTGCACCATGGTATGCAGCGAGGTGCCGAGCATCGTTGCCTCGGCGCGCAGTTCGGGGCGGTTGCACGCCGCAAGCGCATGATCCTTGAGGCAGTGCCCGTCCTCCAGCAGCAACAGCCGGGTCTCGTCGATCTCGCTGGCGCTGATGCTGGCATGGTCGGGCTCATATTCCCCTTCCGGGAAAGCGACGAACAACCGGTCGTCGAACAACGGGGCGGTTTCGACCTCGCCACAGCCATAGGGGAGAGCGAGCAGGACACAGTCGGTGCGCCCGGTATGCAGGCTTTCGCATGCCGGGCCGCTCGGCTCTTCCCGCAGGAACAGCTTGAGGTCAGGATAATCGCGACGCAGACGCGGCAGGATGCGCGGGAGCAGGAACGGGGCGATCGTCGGGATCACGCTCATCCGCATCTCCCCCGACAAAGGGCGCCCGGCGGCGCGGGCAAGGTCGGCGAGTTCATCCGCCTCGCGCAGGACGCGGCGCGCCTTGTCGACGATTCGCTCGCCCAATGGCGTGAAGCGAACCACGCGACGGGTGCGCTCGACCAGCACGACGCCGATCAGTGTCTCAAGCTCGCGCAGGCCGGCGGACAGGGTCGACTGGGTGACGAAGCAGGCATCGGCGGCGCGACCGAAATGGCCGTGATCCTTAAGCGCGACGAGATATTGCAGCTGCTTGAGCGTGGGGAGGTAAGTCTGCGCCATTGATCGATCCAATCGATTGATGGCGCGGATATAAGTGGTGACCGCGATAACGCCACCCCCGCATTCTGCGGGGGCGGCGTCATCCGGGTCAGGCGGCCGCGGCTTCGATCTCTTCGGCGGGGAGCCGGATGAGATAGTCGAAGGCCGACAGGGCTGCGGTCGAGCCTGCGCCCATCGCGATCACGATCTGCTTGTACGGGACAGTGGTGGCGTCACCGGCGGCAAAGATGCCCGGCTGGCTGGTTTCGCCGCGCGCATCGATCTCGATCTCGCCGCGCGGGGTGAGCGCGACGCTGTCCTTGAGCCATTCGGTGTTGGGGACGAGACCGATCTGCACGAAGATCCCTTCGAGCGCGATGTCGTGCTCGACGCCCGTATTGCGATCCTTGTAGGTCAGGCCGGTGACCTTTTCCGCACCGTTGACCCGGGTGGTCAGCGCCGAGGTGATGACCTGGACGTTCGGCAGACTGCCAAGCTTGCGCTGAAGCACCGCGTCGGCGCGCAGCTGGCTGTCAAATTCGATCAGCGTAACGTGACCGACGATGCCGGCGAGGTCGATCGCCGCCTCGACACCCGAATTGCCGCCGCCGATCACGGCGACTCGCTTGCCCTTGAACAATGGTCCGTCGCAGTGCGGGCAATAGGCCACGCCCTTGTTGCGATATTCCTCCTCGCCGGGCACGCCCATCTGGCGCCAGCGTGCGCCGGTCGACAGGATGATCGTCTTGGCCTTGAGGCTCGCGCCATTGGCCAGCACGACCTCATGCAATCCGCCTTCACGCGAAGCCGGGATCAGCTTTTCGGCGCGCTGCAGGTTCATGATGTCGACGCCGTTCTCCTTGACGTGACCTTCGAGCTGGGCGGCGAGCTTGGGGCCTTCGGTGTAGGGGACCGAAATGAAATTCTCGATGCCCATCGTGTCGAGCACCTGGCCGCCGAAGCGCTCGGCGGCGATGCCGACGCGCAGGCCCTTGCGTGCGGTGTAGATCGCCGAGGCGGCACCAGCCGGGCCGCCGCCGACGATGAGGACGTCGAACGGCTCCTTCGCCGCGAGCTTTTCGGCAGCCTTGGCCTCTGCGCCGCTGTCGAGCTTGGCGACAATCTGCTCGAGCTCCATCCGGCCCGATCCGAACAGTTCGCCGTTCAGATAGACGGTCGGGACCGCAAGCACCTGGCGCGCATCGACCTCTTCCTTGAACAGCGCGCCGTCGATCGCGACGTGGCTGATCCGGGGGTTGAGCACCGCCATCAGGTTGAGCGCCTGAACCACGTCGGGGCAGTTCTGGCAGCTGAGTGAGAAATAGGTTTCGAAGTGGAGGTCGCCGTCGAGGCCCTTGACCGCTTCGATCACGTCCTGCGCCGCCTTGGACGGGTGGCCGCCGACCTGAAGCAGGGCGAGCACGAGGCTGGTGAATTCATGCCCCATCGGGATGCCGGCGAAGCGCACACCGATATCGGTGCCGGCGCGGCGGATCATGAAGCTGGGGGTGCGCTTGTCATCGTCCTTGCGGACCAGCGTGATCTTGCCCGACAGGCCCGCGATTTCGGTCAGCAGACCTTCGAGCTCGCGCGACTTCGCATCGTCGCCCAGGCTGGCGACGAGTTCGATCGCCTCACGGATATGGACGAGATAGCCTTCCAGCTGTTGCTTGAGGTGCGCGTCGAGCATCGGGAAACTCCTTGAACTGAAATCAAAACGGCCCGGGGCATCGGTGAGGAGCGCCCCGGGCCGCGTTCGCACCCGCCAACTGGGGGAGGGACGGGTGCGATTAAGCGTCCGGCTTAGATTTTGCCGACGAGGTCGAGCGAGGGTGCGAGCGTGGTTTCGCCCTCTTCCCACTTGGCCGGGCAGACTTCGCCCGGATGCGCCGCGATATACTGTGCCGCCTTGATCTTGCGGAGCAGTTCGGCGGCGTTGCGGCCGACGCCTTCGCTGGTGATCTCGACCAGCTGGATCACGCCTTCGGGATCGATCACGAACGTGCCACGATCCGCGAGGCCCTGGCCCTCACGCAGCACGTCGAAATTCTTCGAGAGCGTGTGGTTCTGGTCGCCCAGCATGTAATAGTTGATCTTGCCGATCGCGGGCGAGGTGTCGTGCCATGCCTTGTGGCTGAAATGCGTGTCGGTCGACACCGAATACACCTCGACGCCCATCTTCTGCAGGGTCGGGTAGATGTCGGCCAGGTCTTCCAGCTCGGTCGGGCAGACAAAGGTGAAGTCGGCCGGATAGAAGAAGAACACCGCCCACTTGCCACGCACGTCGGCGTCGGTGACCTCGACGAACTTGCCTTCCTTGAACGCGGTTGCCGTGAACGGCTTCAGCTCGCTTCCGATGAGCGCCATTTTCTGTTCTCCTTTGGATGGTGCAGTGCAGCTTGTGCGATGCCGCATATAGGGTGCGGCGCAGCACATCCAAATTGGAAGAGTCGCTGTCGTTGATCGATCAAATCACTCAATAATAGGTGATTGATCGATTGTCAGGCGATGGCGCGATAGACGCTATAGCTGCTCGTTGCCGTCAGCACGACGCCGACCAGGATCAGGAGCGCCTTGGTCGGGACGCGCTTGGCAAGGATCGCGCCGAACGGAGCGGCGATCACGCCGCCGATGAGCAGGCCGACCACTGCCTCGGTAAAGGCCGAAAAGCCCAGATGCACGATGAAGGTGATCGATACCGACAGCGTCAGGAAAAACTCGACGCTGTTGACCGTCCCGATCGTGTAGCGCGGCTGGGTCCCCTGGATCAGCAGGTTGCTCGTGACCACCGGACCCCAGCCGCCGCCGCCGGCAGCGTCGAGAAAGCCGCCCGCCAGACCCAGCGGCTCGACGATTTTCGGTTCGCGATGATGACGAGTCGGGAAGCTTACCCCGCGCCACAGCAGGTAGACGCCGATCAGCGCGAGATAGGCCATGACATAGGGGCGGGTGACCGATGCGTCCAAGGTGCTCAGCAGATAGGCGCCGGTCACCCCGCCAATCACGCCGGGGATGAGCAGCCGGAAGAACAGCTTCCAGTTCACATTCTTGTGGATCGCATGGCTAATGCCCGAAACGCCGGTCGTGAAACACTCGGCGAGATGGACGCCAGCGGAGGCGGTTGCCGGCGGGACGCCGAGGACGCTGACCAGCAATGTGCTCGAGATCACGCCGAACGCCATGCCCAGCGCACCATCGACGATCTGGGCCGCGAAGCCGACCGCGATGAACGGGAGCAGTGCCTGGACGTCGAAACCTTCAAACATGCGCGCACCTACTCTCGATCCGACGCCGGGTTTGCCGGGCGGCGGCAATTCCCACAAGATACATCGTGTTTAACGGGTGCAAGCCAAATCCTTGCCCCGCTGGAATTGCGCAAAGCACATCCCTAAATAGGGCGCCGTACGAAAAGGGGCCTGATCATGTTCGGCGGCGTCGCAGCCTATCTCGAGTCCATTCGCGCCCGCGATCCGGCGCCGCGCAGCCGTCTCGAAATCCTGCTCTATCCGGGAGTGTGGGCGCTGTTCTGGCATCGGATCGCGCACCGGCTGTTCCGGGCGCGGCTGTTTTTCCTGGCGCGCGCCGTGAACCACCTGTCGCGCTGGCTGACGGCAATCGACATCCACCCGGGCGCAACGATCGGGCGCAATTTCTTTATCGACCACGGCTTTGTCGTGATCGGCGAAACGGCCGAGATCGGTGACAATGTCACGATTTACCAGTGTGTTACGCTGGGCGGGACCAGCCCGGACAATGGTGTGGCTGGCAAACGCCATCCGACGCTGGCGGATGGGGTGATCATCGGATCGGGGGCGCAGGTTCTGGGCCCGATCACCGTCGGCGCGCGCGCCCGGGTCGGCGCCAATGCAGTGGTGACCAAGGACGTGCCCGAAGGCGCCGTGATGGTGGGCATTCCGGCCAAGCCGACGCTGGTCGAAGCGCAGTCGTGGAATCGCGAATTCGTGCCCTATGGAACGCCGTGCAGCGAATTGTACGACCCCGCGACGCAGAAGCTTGAGCTGATGCGCTGTGAGCTTGAGACGATGCGCAAGCGCCTTGACGAGTTGATGGCTGAGCGGGCCGCTGCGGCTCAGCCGGAGCTGCGCGACCGGGCGTGAGCGGATCGGTCACGCCGCTGCCACTGCGCCCGGCCGGCCAGGTCGGGTTCGACCGTGCCGAACTGACCCGCATTCTCGACCTGTACGGCCGGATGGTCGCCGCCGGCCACTGGCGCGACTATGCGATCGACCTGGGCCGAGAGGCAGCCGTCTTCGCCGCGTTTCGCCGCGCTGCCGAACGCCCCGCCATGCGCATCGAGAAGCGACCCGCACTGCGCGCGCGCCAGGGCATGTGGACGCTGTGGGGCGAGCATGGCGTGGTGCTGAAGCGGGGCCATGAGCTTGGCTCGGTGCTCGCCCCGCTCGAACGGCGGCTGATCAAGCTCATCGCCGACTGAAGCGATCAGGCGGTGAAACGCTTGGTGAACCCCTTCACGTTTCCTAGAACAGCGGGCTGGGTATCGACCCGGTCGACCGCTGCCATTGCCGGTCCTTCGCGACACTGATCGACAAAGGCTTCCAGCGCGCTGTCGGTGCCGTCGGCGAGGATTTCAACGCGCCCGTCCTGCAGGTTGCGCACCCAGCCGGTAACCCCGAGCGCGCGCGCGGTGCGCACCGCCCAGTCACGATAGCCGACGCGCTGGACGCGTCCTTCAATCAGCAAACGCTGCGCTGTCATAGTCGATAATCCTGATTACACGTGCACCGACCGGTGCACCACGGCGTCATAGTCCCGACTGCGGGTCCACGCCCAGACCGCCCCGGCGCGGGGGCGGGGCAGTTCGACGCGGATCGTCGGATCAGGCGGGAGCGAAGGCTCCGGCATCATCCATGAGATGCAGCACCCCGTCGTTGATCGCGAAATAGGCGCCGCGAATCGTCAGTGTTCCGGCAGCTTCGCGCACCGGGATGAACGGGAAGGAGCGCAGGTTGCGGATCGACGTGCGCACCGTTTCGAGCTCCATCTCGCGACTCGCCTCCGGTCCCTCTCCGAACTCTGCCTTGATCCGGTCGCGCGCCGCGTCGAGCAGGCTGACCCAGGCATGGACGAAACCGCCCTCGCCGGGCGGGCTGTGCTGGAACATTTCGGTCAGCGCGGCATGGGCGCCGCCGCACATGCCGTGACCGAGTACCACGATTTCCTCAACCTCAAGCCGGGTGACCGCGAACTCCAGGGCAGCGGACACCCCGTGCCGGCCACCATCGTTCTCGAATGGGGGTACGAGGTTGGCGACATTGCGGACGACGAAGATTTCGCCGGGCAGCGTGTCGAAGATCTGCGCCGGTTCCACGCGGCTGTCCGAACAGGCGATCACCATGACCTTGGGGCTCTGTCCCTCTGCCAGTTGGGCCCAGCGTTCATGCTGGCGGCGGTAATCAGCGGTGCGGAAGCGGCGATAGCCATCGATCAGATCGTTGAAATGCGTCATGCCGGGTCCATTGGCGCGTGCTGACAGGGCTGGCAAGCCGGCGGGATCATCGCTATCTGCGCGCGATGACCGAGATGTCCCCGATCCCAGCCCCGCGTCCCGAACGTCAGCGCAAGCCCGACTGGATCCGAGTCAAGGCGCCGACCTCTGCCGGCTTTGCTGCGACGCGCGCGCTGATGCGCTCGAAAAGCCTCACCACAGTGTGCGAGGAAGCGGCCTGCCCGAATATCGGCGAGTGCTGGAGCAAGAAGCACGCGACGGTGATGATCCTGGGCGACACCTGCACCCGCGCTTGTGCCTTTTGCAACGTCAAGACCGGCATGCCGCGCGCGGTCGACCCGATGGAGCCCAACAATGTCGCCGATGCGGCGGTTCAGATGGGGCTTGAGCATATCGTGATCACTTCGGTCGATCGCGACGACCTGCCCGATGGCGGCGCGAAGCAATTCGTCAGGGTGATCGAGGCGATCCGCAAGGCGTCGCCGACCACGACGATCGAGATCCTGACGCCGGACTTCCGCAACAAGCATGAAGCGGCGGTCGAGATGATCGTCGCGGCGCGGCCGGACGTGTACAACCACAATCTCGAAACCGTTCCGCGTTTGTATCCCACCATTCGCCCGGGTGCGCGCTATTATGCGTCGATCCGCCTGCTGGAGCAGGTCAAGAAGCTCGATCCGTCGATCTTCACCAAGTCGGGCATCATGCTGGGTCTTGGCGAAGAGCGGCTCGAGGTCCATCAGGTGATGGACGACATGCGCAGCGCCGACATCGATTTCCTGACGATGGGGCAGTATCTGCAGCCCACGCCACGCCACGCCAAGGTGCAGGATTTCGTCACGCCGGCGGCGTTTGACGCCTATGCTGCGATCGCGCGGGCCAAGGGCTTCCTGCTGGTTGCATCCTCGCCGCTCACGCGGTCGAGCTACCATGCCGGCGACGACTTTGCGAAGATGAAGGCGGCGCGTGACGCCAAGCTGGCAAAGGCGGTGGTGACCGCCTGATGCCACGTCATGCCGAGACCCGGCGGCTGCCTTACACGCCGGAACAGATGTTCGACCTGGTCGCCGATGTCGGGCGCTATGGCGAGTTCCTGCCATGGGTCACTGCGGTGCGGGTCCGATCGAACAGCGAGAGCGAGATGGTCGCGGACCTGATGGTGGGGTTCAAGGGACTGCGCGAAACCTTTACCAGCCGGGTCCAGAAACAGCGGCCCGGGCATATCCGGGTCGAGTATCTGGAAGGGCCGCTGAAGCACCTGCACAATGACTGGAAGTTCCGACCGGACGGCGAAGGCGGCGTGCTCGTCGATTTCGAGGTCGATTTCTCGTTCAAGAACCGCGTGTTCGAGATGCTGGCCGGGCAGGTCTTCGATCGTGCGCTGCGGATGATGATCGGCGCGTTCGAACAGCGCGCCGCGGTGCTTTACGGCGCCTCGGGGGGAAGCAGCAGTTCGAGCGCACACAGCGCCGCCTGAAGCCGTACGCCGCCACGGCCAAGGTCACCGAAGTCGCGGGTGTCGGCGACTACCACATCCGGATCCGCTGCCTGTTCGGCGCGGGCAAACACGACATGGCCGACCGGTTTCTTGTCGCTGCCGCCGCCCGGGCCGGCGACCCCGGTGATCGCGACGGCGACATCGGCCCCGCTCTGTGCGAGCGCGCCCTGCGCCATGCTCCACGCCGTGGCGACCGAGACAGCGCCGAACGTGTCGAGCACGTCGCGGCTGACCTTCAGCTGCTTCACCTTGGCGTCGTTCGAATAGGTGACGAACCCGGCGATCAGGATTTCCGACGAGCCCGGGATTTCGGTGATTGCGGCGCTGACCAGGCCGCCGGTGCAGCTTTCCGCCACCGCCACGGTACGGCCGGCGGCGCGGTTGGTTTCGACGACGCGGCGTGCGGCATCGACCAGCTCGGCAGGGAGAATCATGTCCATCATTTGGGTCGCGCCATAGGGCAAAGCGGCAGCTTTGGCCCGTCTTTTCGACGGTCGGCGTCGAGCTGCGCCATGCCGACGAAGACGCCGGCGAGGTTCTTGGGCGGGAGCGGTGCAAGATTGGCGACGATCTTGTCGAGCTTGGGGCAATCGGCCGGCTCGATCATCTGGCCGGCGAGCGGCACCACGATCACCTTGAGCGCCGGCAGGACGAACATCGAGCCGGCAATCGGTTGAAGATCGGGGCCGAGCAGCTTGGCGATGCCGCTGCGCGCCGAGGGGAGCGCCGGGGCAACGCCAGACTGGAGCCGGGCGGCGAAGGCGGGGTTGGGACGGCGGAGAAACGCCGAGGCGGGGAGCGCGGTGCAGACCCGCCCCATCTCACTCACCATGTCGGGCAACAGCACCTGGAACAGCGCTTCGGCCTCGCCATCGGTGAGACAGGGGCGCGGCTGTGCCTGAACGCTGGACGCGACAAGGCCGGTCCAGAGCAGGGCGGTGGCGGCAAGGTGGCGGATACGCATGAACTTACTCCGTCAGCGGCCGCGATGGGCAGCCCGTCGGATTGTTGTAGATACGCGCGGGATCGCAAAGGCTGAACCGCGACACTTTATTCGGTCCGTTCGGGAAGTCGGATCGTGGCAACGGCCTGGGCCGCGATGCCTTCGCCGCGCCCGGTGAAGCCGAGCCGTTCGGTGGTGGTGGCCTTGAGGCTGACCTTGGCCACGGGCAGCTTCAGGATTTCGGCGATGCGCGCGCGGATCGCGTCGCGGTGCGGGCCGATCTTGGGCTCCTCACAGATCAGGGTGAGGTCGATGAAGTCGATGATGCCGCCCTCTGCCCGGACCAACGATGCCGCGTGTTCGAGGAAGCGGTCCGACGCGGCGCCGCGCCATTGCGGATCGCTGGGCGGGAAGTGCATCCCGATATCCCCGGCGCAGATCGTGCCGAGCAGCGCATCGGTGATCGCATGCAGCGCGACATCGGCGTCGCTGTGTCCGGCCAACCCCTTGTCATGCGGGATCAGCACGCCACCGAGCCAGAGCTCCTCGCCCGTCGCGAGCCGATGGACGTCATACCCAATCGCGCTGCGCGAAACGAGGCTGGCGGCATGACGCGCCTCGGCAGCGGCGAAATCGGCGGGGTGAGTGATTTTCTCGAGCATTGCGTCTCCGGGAACGAGTGCGACGTCATGGCCCGCGCGGCGGAGCATCTGGGCGTCGTCGGTGGCTTCCTCGCCGTCCGGCCAGGCGCGATGGGCGGCGAGGATGGCGTCGAAATGGAAGGCTTGCGGTGTCTGGATGCGGTTGAGCCCGGCGCGCGGGACGTTGTCGCCGAGGGTGTCGCTGCCTTTGGCGAGCGTGTCGGCGACGGGGAGGGCGGGGACTGCGCCGGGGGCGTGGTCGAGCGCGGCGAGCAGCGCGTCGATGACTGCGGTCGGGATGAAGGGGCGGGCGGCGTCGTGGATCAGGACGCGGGTGACGCTTTTGCCCTCCAGTGCCTCCAGCCCGGCGCGGACCGAGTCGCGGCGTTCGGCTCCGCCTTGGACAAAACTGACAGTTTCGAGCTGGAGTGCGCGCGCGTGTTCCTGCTGTCCTGCGCCGATCACGATGATGACGTCACTTATCATCGGATGCGATGATAGCGCGGTAACGCTATGTAACAGAATGGGTTTTCCGCACAGATCGGCAAACTGCTTCGGGATCGTCCCCCCGGCCCGCACCCCTTTTCCGGCGGCGACGATGATCGCGGCGGTAGTCATGGCGCGACCGGCTCAGACCGCTTGGCCAGACTGACCGCCCTGCGCGATCCGGGGAGGCCAAGGCTGGACCGCGTGTGTCGGACGCGGCGGTCCGGATGACGAAAAGGCAAGGCAGGGTGCATGGCACCTGCCTAGCGAGAGAGCCCGCTGTAGGAAAGTTCGCTGACGCGAGCCGGTGGGGCCATTGGCCGGCATCGACCCGGAAACAGCCCGCCGGGCGGAACGATCGCGTCCGGTGAACGTCCTCTATCAAACCCCAGTGAGAGAGGCATGCATGGATTTCCAGTTCAACAGCGACAACCGGATCGAGGGCAATGACGCCATGGCGGAGCAGGCTGAAGCGCGGGTGCGCGATCGGCTTGATCGCTTTCAAGGCCGGCTGACCCGGGTTGAGGTGCATGTCCGCGACATCGATGGCACCACCAACGGCGCTGAGGGCGTCGAGGCAGCGATCGAGGCGCGCCCGGCGGGAGCGCAGCCCGTGGCGGTGAGCGATCGCGGCCCGAAGCCGGAAGCGGCGATCAACGGGGCGCTGAAGAAGCTGGCGATGCGGTTGGATAGCGAGTTCGGGAAGGCCGATCGGGTTCGACAAGGCTGACCCCGCAGAAGGCGGGGATCGCGACGCACCTCTGACTTGCATCCCCGCCCTTGCCGGTATAGGCGCTCGTGCCTAAATTTCAGGCACAAATGACCATGTTGAACCCCATCCAGGTCGGGCCGGTTACGGTCGAGACGCCGGTGATTCTGGCACCGATGACGGGCGTTACCGATCTGCCGTTCCGACGGCTCGTGCGCCGCTATGGCTCCGGCCTCAACGTTACCGAAATGATCGCGAGCCAGGCGGCGATCCGCGAGACGCGGCAGTCGGTGCAGAAGGCGGCATGGGATCCGATCGAGGAGCCGGTGTCGATGCAGCTGGTCGGCTGCACCCCCTATGAAATGGCCGAGGCGGCGAAGCTGAACGAGGATCGCGGCGCGGCGATCATCGACATCAACATGGGCTGTCCGGTTCGCAAGGTGACCAATGGCGATGCCGGATCGGCGCTGATGCGCGTGCCGGACCTCGCCGCCAAGCTGATCGAAGCCTGCGTCAAGGCCGTGTCGGTGCCGGTGACGGTCAAGATGCGCATGGGCTGGTGCCACGACAGCCTGAACGCCCCCGAGCTGGCGCGCGTCGCCGAAGAGCTGGGCGCGAAGATGGTGACGGTCCATGGCCGCACCCGCAACCAGATGTACAAGGGCAGCGCCGACTGGGCGTTCGTGCGCAAGGTCAAGGACGCGGTGTCGATCCCGGTGATCGTCAATGGCGACATCTGCACGGTCGAGGATGCGCGCACCGCGCTGGCGCAGTCGGGTGCCGATGGCGTGATGATCGGGCGCGGCGCCTATGGCAAGCCATGGGTGCTGCGGCAGGTGATGGACGCGCTGAGCGGCAAGGGCGAGCGGCCCGACCCCGGCATCGACGAGCAATATGCCCTGATCGCAGAGCATTACGCGATGATGCTCGACCATTATGGCGAGATGACCGGCGTCAACCTGATGCGCAAGCATATCGGATGGTACACCAAGGGGCTGCCGGGATCGGCCGAGTTCCGCAACAAGGTGAACCAGGAGCCGAAGGCCGCGACCGTGCTGGGCATGCTCGACGAATTCTATGCGCCGTTTCGCGGCATGCCGGCGCTGGGATCATGGCCGTCACGCGAAGCGGCCTGAGGCCGCCGCCGCAGCCGGGCGAGCCGGATCTGGGGGAGCTGTTCGGCGGATTGCCGGTGGCGGCGCTGGTGCTCGACCCGCAGGACCGTGTGGTGCGCGCCAATATGGCGTGCGAGCATCTGCTCAACCACAGCGAAAAGGCGATGCTGGGGCAGCGGCTCGAGCGCGTGGTGACCTTGCCCGAGGGCTATGGCGCGCGGCGCGACGGGCATGGCTTTGCCGCCTATGATGTCGAGATCGAGCCGACCCGCTCGCCGCGGACCCGGGTCGATTTCATCGAGGCGCCGATCGCCGAGCATCCCGGCTGGCGCATCGTGACGCTGCATCAGGCGCCGACGTCGCGCCGGCTGTCGGTGGGGGCGGATCGCAGCGCGGGGGCGCGCGCCGCGGTGGGCGCGGCGGCGATGCTGGCGCATGAGATCAAGAACCCGCTGTCGGGCATTCGCGGTGCCGCGCAGTTGCTGGCCGGTGACGACGATCCCGAGACGCGCGGCGAACTGACCCAGCTGATCACCACCGAAGTCGACCGCATCGCTGCGCTGATCGACCGGATGCAGGACTTCACCGACACGCGCCCGCCCAAGCTGGCGCCGCACAATATCTATCCGCTGCTCGACCATGCGCGGCGGGTGGCGCTGGCGGGATTTGCGCGGGGGATGGTGATCGAAGAGCGGTTCGATCCGTCGCTGCCCCCGGTGATGATGGACAAGGACGCGTTTCTGCAGATCGCGATGAATTTGCTCAAGAATGCCGCCGAAGCGCTGCGCGACACGCCAGATCCGAAGATCATCCTATCCACGCAATACCGCCATGGCGTCGCGATGCGGCCCGGGCCGGACCAGCCGCGCCGCTGGCTGCCGATCGAGTTTTCGGTGACCGACAATGGCCCGGGCGCACCGGCGGATATCGCCAGCCATTTGTTCGAGCCGTTCGTGTCGGGCAAGCCCGAGGGCAAGGGGCTGGGGCTGCCGCTGGTCGAAAAGCTGGTGCGCGACATGGGCGGGGTGGTCGAATATGCCCGCGCCGGCGATCCGGAGATGACGGTGTTTCGGGTGAATTTGCCGAGGGCGGACGGGTGAGCGCCTCCATCCTCATCTGCGACGACGACGCCGCGATCCGCATGGTGGTGACGCAGGCGCTACGCCGCGCGGGGCATCGCGTGACGGCGGCGGCGTCGCTGGGCGAGCTGCGGCGCGAGCTTGGCGCGGCGCGGCCCGATGTGCTGGTGACCGATGTCGTGCTGCCCGATGGCAATGGGCTGGATTTCGTTGCGACCTTTACCGGCGAGACGCCCGACGTGCCCGTGATCGTGCTGTCGGCGCAGAATACGCTGTCGACGGCGGTGCGCGCGACCGAGGCGGGGGCGTTCGACTATCTGCCCAAGCCGTTCGACCTGGATGCGCTGACCGCGACGGTGGCGAGCGCGCTGGCGCGGGGACGGCGGCTGGTCGACGATTTGCCCGCGTCGGAGGAGCAGGCGGTGGCGCTGATCGGGCGCTCGCCGGCGATGCAGGACGTGTATCGCGTGATCGCGCGGGTGGTGTCGAACGAGCTGACCGTGCTGATCACCGGCGAGAGCGGCACCGGCAAGGAGCTGGTCGCGCAGGCAATCCATGACCTGGGGCCGCGTCGCCGGGCGCCGTTCGTCGCGATCAACATGGCCGCGATCCCGCGCGAGCTGATCGAGGCCGAGCTGTTCGGGCACGAAAAGGGCGCGTTTACCGGGGCGGGTGCCCGGGTGGCGGGCAAGTTTGAGCAGGCGAGCGGGGGCACGTTGTTCCTCGACGAAATCGGCGACATGCCGATGGAGGCACAGACGCGGCTGCTGCGCGTGCTGCAGTCGGGCGAGTTCACCACCGTCGGCGGGGCGCGCGCGATCCGCGCGGACGTGCGCATCGTTGCCGCGACCAACAAGGATCTGATGAACCAGGTGGTGTCGGGGCAGTTCCGCGAGGATCTGTTCTACCGCCTCAACGTCGTGCCGATTGCGTTGCCGGCGTTGCGCGAGCGGCGGCAGGACATCCGGTTGCTGGCGCGCCATTTCCTCGACCGCGCGGTGGAGGATGGCCTGCCGCGCAAGCATGTCGGCGACGATGCGATCGCGGTGCTTGAGGCGCATGACTGGCCGGGCAATGTGCGCGAGCTGGAGAACCTCATGCGGCGCATGGCGGCGCTGCATCGCGACGAGTGGATCGACGGCGATGCGGTGCGCGCGATGCTGGGCGAGGGCAGCGGGCTCGCCGCGCCGACGCGCGATGCGGGGATCGAGGCGGCGGTGATCGCGCGGCTGACCCGGCTGGCTGCGGAGGAGCCGGCGGTGCTGGAGGACGGTACGCTGTACGACCGCATCATCGGCGAGGTCGAGCGGCCGCTGATCGAGGCGATGCTGGCGCGGCACGGGCACAATCAGCTGCGCGCGGCGCGGGCGCTGGGGATCAACCGCAACACGCTGCGCAAGCGGCTGGACACGCTGGGGATCGATGTCGGCGGGCGGCTGGATGACCCGGCCTAGCGGCGGATTTGGCCCGTTTAGCGACAGGTTGAGCGACAAGTGTGTTTTCATGGCAACAATGTTGTTGTAGCCATGTCACGATGGATGTTGCCGCCAAGCCACTGACCGATGCGGGTGCGACTCGCGGGCGGCTGAGCATCACTCCTTTTGTCGAGATCCTCGTGCTTGGCATCGCGCTGGCGGTGCTGGTCACAAGCTATTTCGTCGTGAGCGGGAATACGGGCTCGCAGCGGTTGCTGACCCCGCCGCTGGTTGCACTGCTGCTGGTCGGCAATCTGATCCCGCTGGTTGCGTTGATCGTGCTGGTCGGGCGGCGCGTGGCGATGCGGCGCGCAGCGCGGTCGCCGCTGGGTGGGCGCGCGCGGTTGCATGTGCGGCTGGTCGCGATCTTTTCGATCCTGGCGAGTGTGCCGACGATCTTCGTGTCGATCGTGGCGTCGCTGCTGTTCCAATATGGGGTCGAGTTCTGGTTTTCGGACCGGGCGCGCGGGATGCTCGAAAACGCGTCTGCGGTCGCCGCCGGCAGTTTCGACGATTTGAAATATCGGGTTGGCGAGAACGCCGACAAGATGGCGTTGGATATCGCGGTCGAACTGATGGACACGCCGATCGATACGCCGCGCTTCACGCAATTCTTCGCGTTTCAGACCCGGCAGCGCGAATTGTCCGAGGCGGTACTGTTGCGCGAATTGCCGTCGGGCGAATTTCAGACGCTGGCGATCCTCAATCCCTATGAAGCCCTGATCGAGCAGCAGATCAGTCGGGACGCCATCCGCAAGATCAAGGCCGGCGAAACCAAGGCGATCGTGGAGGACGCGGGTGGGCGTGTCCGTGCCCTGATCCGGCTACCGCAATCGCCCGACCTGTATCTCTATGTCGCTCGGGTGGTTGATCCCGCCTGGCTGCAGCGCCGCGCGCGGGCGGAGTCCGTTCTGGCCGACTACAAGACGCTGACCGAGCGGTCGCGTGCGCTTCAGCTGCAGTTCAACGTTGCGCTACTGCTGCTTTCGCTTCTGGTCGTGGGACTGGCAGTATGGGCCGCGCTTGTGATCGCCGACCGCCTTGTCCGCCCTGTTGGCGATCTCGTGAAAGCGGCGCGGGATGTCGCGGAGGGCGACCTTGGCACCCGCGTGCCCACGCCGCGCGCGGATGACGAGATCGGGACGCTGGCCACCGCGTTCAACCGCATGACCGACCGGTTACAGGAACAGACCAACGCGCTCGTTGACGCCAATGCCGAATCCGAAGGCCGCCGCGCGCTGATCGAGGCGGTGATGTCCGGCGTGACGGCGGGCGTGCTGTCGATCGATGCCGATCGGCGCATCCGGCTGATCAACAGCTCCGCCATGGCGTTGTTGCGACCGGGCGATGCACCGGTCGGCAAGCTGCTGGCCGAGGTGTCGCCGGAGCTGGACGCGGTACTGGGCGGGGAGACGCGCGAGGATATCGTGCAGCTGACCAGCGGGGGCGAAGCGCGGACGCTGGCGGTGAAGATTACCCGCGACGAAGCGGGGCAGGTGCTGACGTTCGACGACATCACCCAGCAATTGCTCGATCAGCGGCGCGCGGCCTGGTCCGACGTCGCGCGGCGCATCGCGCACGAGATCAAGAACCCGCTGACCCCGATCCAGCTCGCCGCCGAACGGCTGCAGCGGCGCTATGGCAAGAAGATCGAGAGCGACGATGGCACCTTTGCCAAGCTGACCGACACGATCGTGCGGCAAGTCGGCGATCTGCGGCGGATGGTGGACGAATTCTCGTCCTTTGCGCGGATGCCCAAGCCGATCTTCCGGGCGGAGTCGATCATCGACATCGCGCGCCAGACGCTGTTCCTGCATGAAGTGGCCAAGCCGGACCTGCAGTTCCGCTTTGACGCGCCCGATACGCTGCCGCCGCTGGTGTGCGACCGCCGCCAGCTGGGGCAGGCGCTGACCAATCTGGTCAAGAATGCGGTTGAAGCGGTGGAAGCCCGCGAGGGTGGCGAGCCGGGCGAGATCGTGATGCGGGTGCATGAAGCAGCGGACGCGCAACTGATGATCGAGGTTGCCGACAATGGCGTCGGCCTGCCCGCCGAGCGCGAGCGGATCGTCGAACCCTATATGACGACGCGCAGCCGGGGCACCGGGCTGGGCCTGGCGATCGTCAAGAAGATCGTCGAGGAGCATTTCGGCACGATGGCCTTTGCCGATCGTGACGGCGGGGGGACGGTGGTGACGCTGTGTTTCGACACCGCGACGCTGGAGCGGCTGGCGGGGACCGGGGGCAGCGACGAGACGGAACAGGGTGGCGCGGGGATTTCCCCGCCGACCCCGACCAAGAACGGAAACGCACAATGACACTCGATATCCTGGTCGTCGACGACGAGAGCGACATCCGCGAACTGGTCGCGGGGGTGCTGGAAGACGAGGGGTATGAAACCCGCAGCGCGGCCGACAGCGACGCCGCACTCGAAGCGATCGCCGAGCGGCGGCCGAGCCTGGTGCTGCTGGATGTGTGGTTGCAGGGGTCGCGGCTCGACGGGCTCGACCTGCTCGACGAGATCAAGCGGCGCGACCCGTCGATCCCGGTGCTGGTGATTTCGGGCCATGGCAATCTCGACACCGCCGTCGCGGCGATCCGGCGCGGGGCATCGGACTTCATCGAAAAGCCGTTCGAGGCCGAGCGGCTGCTGCTGCTGGTCGAGCGCGCGACCGAGACCGAGCGGTTGCGGCGCGAAGTCGCGTCGTTGCGCGCAACGGTCGGGCGCAGCACCGACCTGCACGGCACATCGGGCGCAATCAACGCGGTGCGTGCGACGCTGAAGCGGGTCGCTGCGACCGGCAGCCGGGTGATGATCACCGGCGGCCCGGGGACCGGCAAGGAGGTTGCCGCCCGCCTGCTGCACGAATGGAGCCATCGCGCCGACGGGCCGTTCGTGATCGTCAGCGCCGCGCGGATGACGCCGGAGCGGGTCGAGGAGGAATTGTTCGGGGTCGAGGACGGCGATCTGGTCCATCCCGGCCTGCTTGAGCAGGCGCATGGCGGCACGCTGTTCCTGGACGAGATTGCCGACATGCCGATCGCGACGCAGGGCCGAATCCTGCGCGTGCTGACCGAACAGAAGTTCAACCGCGTCGGTGGGCAGCGGCAGGTCAAGGTGGACGTCCGCGTGGTTTCAGCGACGGGCCGCGACCTGACCGCCGAGATCGCCGAAGGGCGGTTCCGCGAAGACCTGTTCTATCGCCTGAACGTCGTGCCGGTGGCGATCCCGCCGCTGACCGAGCGGCGCGAGGATATTCCCGCGCTGGTCGAGCATTTCGTGGCGCATTATGCGACCGAACGGCGCGTGCCGACGCCCGAGGTCGCCGCCGAAGCGATGGTTGCGCTGCAAAGCTATGAATGGCCCGGCAATGTCCGCCAGCTGCGCAATGTGGTCGAGGCGACGGTGATCCTGGCACCGGGCGACCGGATCGGGCGGATCGACGTCGACATGCTGCCGACCGACGTACTCGGCCGCCGTGACGATGGCGGGATGGGCGCGGCGACGATCATGGGTGCGCCGCTCAAGGAAGCGCGGGAGAATTTCGAGCGCGAATATCTGCGCGTTCAGATCAAGCGCTTTTCGGGCAATATTTCGCGCACTGCGCATTTCATCGGGATGGAGCGCTCGGCGCTGCACCGGAAGCTCAAGCTGCTCGGCATCCATGAAGGTCGCGAGGAATGAACGCCATTCCTCCTCTGAGCGGGCTCGGGGGAGGAACGGGGCCGACGCTCAGGACGACAGCTTCATCAATCCGATCCCGCTGACGATCAGCGCGGCGGCGAGCAGGCGGGCGGGGGTGATCGCTTCGCCGAGAAAGGCGATGCCGACAATGAACGCGCCGATCGCGCCGATGCCGGTCCAGATCGTATAGGCGGTGCCCAGCGGCAATTCGCGCATCGCGGCGGCAAGCAGCGCGAAGCTGGCAATCAGCGCGACGATTGTGATGGCGGCGGGCAGGGGACGGGTGAAGCCGTCCGACAGCTTCATCGTGCTGGCCCAGACAATCTCGAGCAATCCGGCGGCGAACAACAGAATCCAGGCCATATGGCCCTCCTTTCGCAAGAGAGCCGGGCCGTCCCGGACTTGGACCCGCGCCGAGCGGGGGAGGGCGTGGCCTCGCGCCCGCGATATGGGGCAGCATCGGCACGATACAAGGGCCGCTATGGACGTTGCCGCGGGCAATACCTACATTGCGCACATCGCGCCGCTTCGTGGCGTGCATCCGACGCCGGGAAACGGCGCGACTGCGGGAAATCCCCGCCAAAAACAGTGAGCTGCATCATGGCCGACAAGCAGACATCCCTTCAGGACCTGTTCCTCAACGCGCTGCGCAAATCCAAGACCCCGGTGACCATGTTCCTGGTCAAGGGCGTGAAGCTGCAGGGGATCGTGACCTGGTTCGACAATTTTTCCGTGCTGCTGCGCCGCGACGGCCAGTCGCAGCTGATCTACAAGCACGCGATTTCGACGATCATGCCATCGGGTTCGGTCGATGTGGCGTCGATCGTCGATGCAATCCCCGACACCCCGTCCAAGAACCCGGTCTTGCAGGAGATTTTCCTGGGCGCGGTGAAGCGTCAGCAGGAAAATGTGACGATGTTCCTGGTCAATGGCGTGATGCTGCAGGGCGGGATCGCGGCGTTCGACCTGTTCTGCATGCTGTTGCAGCGCGATGGCGTGTATCAGCTGGTCTACAAGCATGCGGTGTCGACGATCCAGCCGGCGCACCCGCTGGACCTGACCGATCAGGGCGAGGAAGCCTGACCCTTTTGAAAGCCAATCAATGAGTACCGGATTTGACCGCGACCCCGACGAGTTTTCGCGCGGGGCGCGGGCGATCGTCGTCTATCCCGACCTTGGCGGATCGAGCCGGGATGCCGAGGCGCGGCTGGAGGAAACGGCCGGGCTCGCGCTGGCGATCGGCGTGGAGGTGGTCGAGCGCGCCGCGCTGCGCATCCGCGCGGCCAAGCCGGGCACGCTGATCGGATCGGGTCAGGTCGAGGCGCTGGCCGAGACGGTGCGCGACCGCGAACTGGGGCTGGCGGTGTTCGACGCCGCCTTGACGCCGGTGCAGCAGCGCAATCTGGAAACCGCGCTCGGCTGCAAGGTGATCGACCGCACCGGCCTGATCCTCGAAATCTTCGGCGAACGCGCCCGCACCGCCGAGGGGCGGTTGCAGGTCGAGCTGGCGCATCTCGACTATCAGGCGGGGCGACTGGTGCGCAGCTGGACCCACCTGGAGCGCCAGCGCGGTGGTTTCGGCTTTCTGGGCGGTCCGGGCGAAACCCAGATCGAGGCGGACCGCCGCCTGATCCGCGACCGCATGGCGCGGCTGCGGCGCGAGCTGGATTCGGTGAGCCGCACGCGCGGATTGCACCGCGAGCGGCGGCAGCGGGCACCCTGGCCGGTGATCGCGCTGGTCGGCTATACCAACGCCGGAAAATCCACGCTGTTCAATCGCTTGACCGGCGCTGACGTCATGGCGGAAAACCTGTTGTTCGCGACGCTGGACCCAACCCTGCGGCAGATTTCGCTGCCGGGGATCGACAAGGCGATCCTGTCGGACACGGTGGGCTTCGTCTCCGAACTGCCGACTCAGCTGGTCGCAGCGTTCAAGGCGACGCTGGAGGAAGTGGTGTCGGCGGACCTGTTGATCCATGTCCGCGACATCGCCCATCCCGACAGCGAGGCGCAGCGCGACGATGTCGAGAGCGTGCTCAAGGACATCGGGGTTTCGGAAGAGACACCGCGGTTCGAGGCGTGGAACAAGCTCGACCTGCTCGACGCCGAACGGCGCACCGAGGTGCTTGCCGAAGCGGCGAAGCGCGACGATGTGCTGGCAGTGTCGGCGCTGAGCGGGGAGGGGGTCGACACGCTGATCGATCGCGTCGCCGCGCGGCTGACGCTGGGCCATCGCCGCTATCGCGTGACGCTGGATGCTGCCGATGGCGCCGGCGCGGCGTGGCTGCACCAGCATGGCGAGGTGGTGGAGCACTGGATCGAGGGCGAGAGCGCGGTTTACGAGGTCCGCATGGCGCCCAAGGATCATGAACGTTTCGCGGTGCGTAACGGATGACGGCACGGCGTGCGGTAATGCTGGGGCTCGGCGCGCTGTTGCTGGTCGCGGCCGGGCCGGCGGCGCGCGAACCGGCAACGGTGCGCGTTCGGCTGGTGACCAGCGCGGGTCCGATCACGCTGGCGCTCGACGCAAAGCGCGCGCCGCTGACGACAGCGAATTTCCTGCGCTATGTCGATGACGGGCGGCTCGAGGGCACCTATTTCTACCGCGCGGCGCGCCGCAAGGGCGACCCGACCAAGGGTTTTGTCCAGGGCGGAATCGGTACCGATGCGCGCCGGATCCTGCCATCGGTTCCGCTTGAGCCGACCAGCAAGACCGGGATCAAGCATCTGAGCGGCACGATTTCGATGGCGCGGTCGATCCAGCCCGATTCGGCACATGGCAATTTCTCGATCATGGTCGGCGACAATCCGGCGCTCGACGCCCGACCCGGCAAGCCCGGCTATGCCGCGTTCGGGCGCGTAATCGGCGGCATGGAGGTGGTGCAGCGGATGCTGGCAATGCCGACGGGCGGCGGACGCGACGAGATGCGCGGGCAGATGATCCTCGAACGGGTACGGATCGTTCGCGCCGAGCGGCTCGACGGGACTGCGCGGCCCACCGGCCGGCCCAAGCCGTGGCTGATCAAGCTGCCCTGGCTCGATCGCTGACGCGGCGGTTCGGGAAATCTACCTAATCGCACCGCCACACCTTGTTGCGATGCAGCATTATTGCCATATGGTCGCAATGGATACCGAGCAGGGGGCGGAGGCAGCGCCCAACCCGACACCGATCGTGCTGGAGGGGATCGTCAGGCAGAAATGCATGAACGCGATCTACAACCGCACGCGCATGGTGCTGGCGCCGCACATCCTGTATACCCGTGGCGGGTCGCTCTATGTCGACGCGCAGGTGATCTCGCGCGATTTCGTCATCCCGCGCGAAGAGAAATTCGGGACCTTCAAGGTCGACGGGCTGCGCAACCTGGCGCTGACCGACCGCGATTTCGCGATCAGCCGGCTCTATCTGCCCGAATCCGAGAAATATGACGGCACCACGTTGATGGCGGTCGAACCACAGGGCGCCGCTTCGTTTTGAGTACTACTCGGCCGATTTGACCGCGACCCAAAGGTTTTCCTTCTCATCCAGCGATAATCCGACGAACGCGTCACCCGCCTTTGCCTCCATCGCGCGGAAGCGGCGTTCGAACTTGGCGTTCGCGGCACGCAATGCAGCCTCGGGATCGATGCCGAGCTTGCGCGACCAGTTGACCGTGGCGAAGAGCAGGTCGCCGATTTCCTCGGCGCGGTGATCGTCGCTGGTCGCGCTCTCGACCTCGGCCAGTTCCTCGTCGATCTTGGCGCGGGCATCGGCCGGGTCGGTCCAGTCGAACCCGGTACGCGCGGCGCGCTTCTGCAGCTTTTCGGCGCGGGTGAGGGCGGGGAGGCCGATCGCGACCCCGTCCAGCGCCCCGCTTGTCCCCTTGCTCCCCCGCTCTTCGGCCTTGATTTGTTCCCACAGGTGATGGCCGCCCGAGTCCGCGCCGCGAAAGATGTGCGGGTGGCGGCGCTCCATCTTGTCGCAAATGCCGGCGATGACGTCCGAGAGGTCGAACGCGCCGAGTTCCTGCGCGATGCGGCTGTGGAAAATCACCTGGAGCAGCAGGTCGCCGAGTTCGTCCTTGAGCTCGGTCAGGTCATCGCGCGCGATGGCGTCGGCAACCTCATAGGCTTCCTCGATCGTATAGGGCGCGATGGTCGCGAACGTCTGGACAGTATCCCATTCGCAACCGGTCACCGGATCGCGCAGCCGCGCCATGATCGCCATCAGCCGCTCGATACCGGGGGGCGTGATTGCGGGGCTGTTCGGCGCGGGGGAGACCGCCTGCTCGCTCATGGCATAAGTCCGATAATATACATTATGTTAAATCCGTATCGCTATGCGGCTCGAGGATCAGGACGTTCCCCTCCACCCGCCACGACTTGAGGCGCGACAGGAAGTTCATGCCAAGGACGTCGAGGTCGCCAAAGCTGGGCGCGACGAATACGGTGAGATTGTCGGTGGCGAGCGGCCCGACGGCGATACGCGCCGCCTCAGCCCGGCGCGCGTCGATCGGGCCGTTGGCCGTCGACACCCGCACTGGCGCGCCGTTCGTGTAATCGATCCCAGCAGCGCGCGCGGTTTCCTCGCTGATTGCGCTGACGGTCGCGCCGCTGTCGACCAGCATGCGGCGTTCGACGCCGTTGATCGTCGCACGGGCCCAGAAATGCCCGTCCGGTGACATGCGGATGCGCACGGTTTCGCCCGCAGTGACCTGGGGCGGCGATGTCAGGCCGATGCTTGTGCCGAGCGCGCGCAACTGGCCGCCAATCTTGTCCTTGTTGACCACGATCAGATAGATGACCCCCGCAATCGCGGCCCAGCCGAGGACGGTCTTGACGATGAAACCGAACTGCATGTTGCGGATGCTGAGCGAGCCGAGCACCAGCGCGAGGAACGCGACCAGCGAAACCAGCTGAATGATCTGGGTTTCGGTCAAACGTGCACCTCCATCCCGTCATGGCCCGGCTCGACCCCGGCGGGCAGTTCGGCCTTCAAAGTCATATAGTCCATCGAGTGATCCATATGAACGAGAACCGTGCGGCGCGCACGACATTGCTGCGCCCAAGCGAGCGTTTGCGCCAGATGCGGGTGCGTCGGGTGCGGCTCACGGCGCAGCGCGTCGGCGACCCACAGGTCGAGATCGCTGTAGAGTGCCGCCATCTCATCTGTGAAGATATTGAAATCAGTGGCATAGCCGACCGACTTGCCAGCGTGTTCGAAACGTAGCCCGGCGCTGGTGATGCCCCCGTGCGGCTGATCGACCGTGCGTACGACGATGTCGCCAATCGTCATGCCGTCGCGCAGCGGTTCGATCGTCGCGGTCGGGCGATAGGGCCCTCCCCCTTCGAACACGTAGCGAAAGCGCGTGCGCAGCCGCTCCTGCGTCTTCCAGTCGGCAAGGCCGCGCACCGGGGCGCCGCGCAAATGCATCAGCTGGCGCAGATCGTCGATGCCGTGACAATGATCGGCATGGTCATGGGTCCAGATCACCGCGTCGATATCCGCGACATTGGCAGCGATGAGTTGCTCGCGCAGGTCCGGACTGGTGTCGACCAGAATGCGGGTGGCGCCGGCCTCGACCAGGATCGACGCCCGAGTGCGTCGGTTGCGCGGGTCGGTTGCGTCGCAGCTGCCCCAGTCGTTGCCGATGCGGGGGACGCCGGAGGATGTCCCCGAACCGAGGATACGGACCTTCACGCCGCGGCCAGCGTCTTTGCGAACAACCGGTGGAAGTTTTCGCGCGTCGCCTCGGCGAGCTCCTCGGCGTCCATTCCACGCAGCTGGGCGAGGAAGCGGCAGGTGTCGGCGACGAAGGCCGGCTCACCGGTCTTGCCGCGATGCGGGACCGGGGCGAGGAACGGGGCGTCGGTTTCGATCAGGAGCCGGTCGAGCGGGAGCCGCGCGGCGGTTTCCTGAAGGTCGCGGGCGTTCTTGAACGTCACGATACCGGATATTGAGATATAAAAGCCCAATTCCAGTGCCTTGTCAGCGAATTCTCCACTTGCTGTGAAGCAGTGGATCACACCGGGATAAGCCCCCTTCCCCATTTCCTCGGCGAGGATCGCGGCGGTATCCGCCTCCGCATCGCGGGTGTGGACGATCAGCGGCAGGCCGGTCTCGCGGCTGGCGGCGATGTGCGCGCGGAAGCTGGTCTGCTGCTGGGCGCGGTCGCTATGGTCGTAATAATAGTCGAGCCCGGTTTCGCCGATGCCCACGACACGCGGGTGGGCGGCGCGGGCCACCAGCTTGGCGGTGTCGATATGGGGATGCTCGTCCGCTTCGTGCGGGTGGATGCCGACCGTCGCCCAGACGTCACGCTCACGCTCGGCGGTGGCGAGCACCTCATCCCATTCACGCTCGCGGGTCGCGATGTTGAGCATCGCGACGACGCCGGTCTCGCGGGCGCGGGCGAGCACCTCGGGCTGCTGCTCGCCAAGACCCTTGTAATTGAGGTGGCAGTGGCTGTCGGCGAGCCTCATGCGGTCGGTTCCTCCGCCAGCACAAGGCGCGGGAACACGCCGGTCGGCGGGTCGAGGCGGAAGCCCGACGCCACGGCTTCATCATACCAGCCCTTGTTGTCGAGCGCGGCGTGGTCGCGCGCGCTCTGGCCGAGCTGATCGAGGATCTTGCCCGCGCTTTCGGGGATCACCGGCAGGACCAGGATCGCGAGATCGCGGATCGCGCGGACCAGCGTGCCGAGCACGGCGTGCATCCGTTCCGGGTCGGTCTTGCGCAGCGCCCAGGGGGCCTGAACGTCGATATACTGGTTGCAGGCGAACACGGCGCGCATCCACGCCTCGAGAGCCTGGTTGAGCGCGAGGGTTTCGAACGCAGTGCGGAATTCGCGTCCCGCCTCGTCGATGGCCGCGAGCAGTTCGGCGTCTGCCGGATCGCTCCGCCCCGCTTCGGGCAGCGCGCCTTCGAGATTCTTGGCGATGAACGACAGCGTACGCTGGGCGAGGTTGCCGAAGCTGTTCGCCAGATCGGCATTGGCGCGGGTCACGATCGCGTCGTCGCTGAAGCTGCCGTCATTGCCGAACGCAACCTCACGCAGCAGGAAATAGCGCAGCGCGTCGACGCCATAGAGCCGCGTCAGCTCCATCGGATCCGCGACATTGCCGGTCGATTTCGACATCTTCTCGCCGCGGTTCAGGATGAAGCCGTGCGCGAAGACTTGGCGCGGCAACGGCAGATCGGCCGACATTAGGAAGGCGGGCCAATAGACGGCGTGGAAGCGGGTGATGTCCTTGCCGATCAAATGCAGGTTCGCCGGCCAGTAGCGCGCCAGATCGCTGCCCTCGTCCGGATAGCCGGTGCCGGTCAGGTAATTGGTCAGCGCATCGACCCAGACATACATGACGTGGCCGGGCGCATTCGGCACCGGCACGCCCCAGTCGAAGCTGGTGCGCGAAACCGACAGGTCGACCAGACCGCCCTCAACGAACTTCACCACCTCGTTGCGCGAGCGTTCCGGGCGGATGAAGTCGGGATTGGCGGCGTAGAGGTCGAGCAATGGCTGCTGGTATTTCGACAGGCGGAAGAACCAGGTTTCCTCGGCGGTCCATTCGACCGGCGTGCCCTGGGGCGACAGCTTGACGCCGCCCTCCCCCTGGGTGAGTTCTTTCTCTTCATAGAACGCTTCGTCGCGGACCGAATACCAGCCCTCATAGCGATCGAGATACAGGTCGCCCTTGGCCTCCATCGCGGCCCAGATCGCCTGGCTGGCGGCATAATGATCGGGATCGACCGTGCGGATGAAGCGATCATATGAAATATTGAGATCGCGCGCCATATCACTGAAATAGGCTGACATTTCATCCGCAAGCTGGCGCGGAGTCAGGTCGCGGGCGCGCGCGGTCTGGGCGATCTTGAGGCCGTGCTCATCGGTGCCGGTCTGAAAGCGCACGTCGCGCCCGGCCTGACGCTGGAACCGCGCAATCGCGTCGGCAGCGATCATCTCATAGGCGTGACCGATATGCGGCTTGCCGTTGGGGTAATGGATCGCGGTGGTGATGTAATAAGGTTCGGACATGACCGCGCTCTAGCGGCTTCTGCGCTGCGGCGAAAGCAGTCAGCGCTTCGCCAGCCGTGCGAGGATGCCGCCCATTTCGAACACGGTCGCCTGTGCATCGAGCGATTGGGCGAGCGCGACCGGGCCGAGTTGCGCGGCGGCTTCATACACCGCAATCGCCTCGGCCAGCGCAGCGCCCTGCCGATTGCGTGCCTCGGCAAGCGCGAAGGCGGGGACGCGGGCGAGAAACGCCTCGTACCGGGGTTGCGCCGCTTTGGTGCCGAGCGTGCGGGCGAGACGCGCGCGGATCGCATTGTCGGGATCGCCGCGCGCCGCGATGGCGGCCATCTCGCTGTCGATTGCCGCGAGGTCGAGCCCGGCGAAGCTCAGCGCTCGACCCGGCGACCCCTGCCCCGCGCGGACCAGCGCCGCGACCTCCGCCGCGCTGGCGTCGGGCATCGCCGCGCGCACTGCGGCGGCGACCTCGCTGTCGGGCAGCGGGTCGAAGCGCAGGACACGGCAGCGCGAGCGGATCGTCGGGAGCAACCGCCCCGGCGAATGGCTGACAAGCAGGAAGATCGTGCC
This sequence comes from Sphingomonas sp. BE123, assembly GCF_031456015.1. NCBI lineage: Bacteria > Pseudomonadati > Pseudomonadota > Alphaproteobacteria > Sphingomonadales > Sphingomonadaceae > Sphingomonas > Sphingomonas sp. BE123. The sequence continues at coordinate 256,196 of NZ_JAVDTW010000001.1, forward strand.
TGCCGGCGGTTCCTCAAGATTCTTGAGCAGCGCGTTGGCGGCACCGGGGCGTTCGACATCGTCGATCGCGTCGATCACGATGACGCGGCGGCTCGACATGCTCGGCTTGGTCGCGAACATCGGGTTCAGCGCGCGGATCTGGGCGATGTTGATCGACCGTGCGATATTCTCGCCGGGCTTGTCGGGGTCCTTGGGCAAGCGGACCAGTTCGCGATAATCGGGATGCGCGCCGGACTCGATCAGCTTGCGCGTCGGATTGTCGTCGGGAAGCTCGAAACTGTCCGATGGCGCGACCTGCCCTGCCCCTTCCGCCAGCAGCCGTGCGGCCGCGGCGCGCGCGAAGCTCGCCTTGCCCAGCCCCTCGGCGCCCGCGATCAGCCAGGCATGGTGCAGCTGGCCGCTGGACATGGCGGCGCGAAACGCGGCCTTTGCCGCGGCATTGGGACCGGTTGACGTCATGGCAGCAGGTCGGAAAGCGCATCCATCAGCGACGTTGTGACGTCATCCATGCTGCCCGACGCATCGACCAGCCGCACGCGATCGGGTTCGGCTGCGGCGATGCGACGAAACTGCGCGGCGACGGCGGCGTGAAAGTCCGGCCCGCGCGCGCCGAAGCGGTCGGCAGCGCCGCCATCGCGCGCCAGCGACCGGGCATGGCCCGCGCCATCGGGCAGGTCGAGCACGAGTGTGCGGTCGGGCAACAGCCCCTTCGACCCGAAGCCGTGCAGCGCAAGGATCGCGGCATCGTCGATATCCTGCGCGCCCTGATAGGCGCGGGTGGAGTCGACATAACGGTCGCATACCACCCAGCTGCCGGCCGCGACCGCGGGGCGGATCAGCTTTTCGACATGGTCGGCGCGCGCGGCGGCGAACAACAGGGTTTCGGTGTGTGCGCTCCAGCGGGTGACCGCGCCCTGCATTAACAGGCCGCGGATCGCCTCCGCCCCCTCGGTCCCGCCGGGTTCGCGGGTGAGCACGACATGGATGCCCCGCGCCTCGAGCGCGGCGGCGAGCCGCCTGGCCTGGGTCGACTTGCCCGCCCCCTCCCCGCCTTCGAGGCTGAGGAAGACGCCCCTCACGCGCCGAACAGCGACATGAGGCCTGCCCAGATACGGCCAAAGAAGCCGGCTTCCCCCACATCGGCGGCGGCGACCAGCGGCAGCCGCTGTTCGGGCAGGCCGGGCGAGGTAACGACGAGGTCGGCGATATGCTGGCCGGCCTTGATCGGCGCCTTGACCGGACCCTGATAGACCACGGTCGCGCGCAGATCGGGATTGGCGCCGGACGGGATCGCAATGGCGAGATCGCGCGGGGCGACCAGGCCGACCTGCGACGCGTCGCCCAACTGGACGTCCGCCTGCTCGACCGTGCGACCCTTGGTCACCAGCTTGCGCGACGACCAGGCGCGGAACCCCCAGTCCATGAACTTGACCGATTCCTCGATGCGCGCATTGAAGCTGTTCAGCCCCGCGACGACCATGACGAGCCGACGGCCATTCTGCTCGGCCGAACCGGTGAAGCCATAGCCGGCCTCTTCGGTGTGCCCGGTCTTGAGGCCATCTGCGCCACGCACGCGCCCGAGCAGCGGATCGCGGTTCGCCTGCGTGATCGGCGCGCCGCCCACGGTGGTGCCGTAGGTGAAGCTTTCCTTGGAATAGAAGCGCTTGTACAGGTCGGCGTGGTTGGTGATCGTCAATTTGGCGAGCTTTGCCAGGTCGCGGGCGGTGACCACGGTGCGGCCCTGATCCGGCCAGCCGTTCGACGTGCCGAAGCGGCTGGCGTTAAGGCCGATTTCCTTGGCCTTCTGGTTCATCAGGTTGACGAACGCTTCTTCGGTCCCGGCGATGTGCTCGGCCAGCACGACGCAGGCGTCATTGCCCGAGACGACGACGATGCCGTTGAGCAGATTTTCGACGCTGACCTTCGAACCCGGTGACAGAAACATGGTCGAACCCGCTGACGGACCATGCCATTTCCGCCAGGTTTCGGGGCGGACATCGGCCATGTCGGACAGTTTGAGCTTGCCCTGCTTGATCAGGTCGAACGCGACATAGGCGGTCATCATCTTCGCCATCGATGCCGGCGGCATCGGGCGGTCGGCGTCCTTGGCAAACAGCACCGCGCCCGACGACAGATCCTCAAGATACGCGACCGGGGCTGCTGTCTCGAACGGCGGCGTCTGCGCCGTCGCGGGCGCGAGCACGAGCGAGAAGGCGGTGGCGGCGAGGAAGAACTTCTTCATGGGGCTTATCGGATCCAGCGGCTTGAGGGTTCAGGGAATCGAAACGATGCGGGCATCGCCATAGCCGCGGCGGGCGACATCCGCACGCGCGCGTTCGGCTGCGCCATGGTTGGGATAGGGGCCGAGCTGAACGCGGTACACGCCGCCGCCCGGACGGACGATTCCGCCCAGTTCGTCGGCGAGCACGCGCGCGCGCGCGGCGCTGGACAAGGCAGCGACTTGCACGAACAGCCCGCGGGCGACGGCCGGAGCCGGGCGCGGGGTTGGGCGCGTCACCGGGCGGGGTGGCGGCGGCGCCACGCTCTCCCGCGGCGGATCGACCAGCCGGCGACGCAGCCCGGCCAGCAGCGCCGGCGGGGCATCGGCGCGCATCGGCGCCGCCTGTCCGGCGGCGAGAAGTGTCGCATCCTGTGCGGTCACGGTGACGCGGCGGACGCGTACCGGCGGGTTTCCGGTCACCCCCAGCTGACGCGCGGCACCGGCCGACAGGTCGATCAGTCCGCTGCCCGGTCCGCGGATCAGGACGAAGATGGTTCGCCCGCTGTCGAGTGCGGTCACTTCGGCATGGCTGCCCTGCGGCAAGACGCTGCTCAGTGCAAACACGCCCTCCCCCGGCCCGGCATAGCCGGCATAGCCGACCCGGTCATAGCGTTCTTCGCCCGGGCGCAGGCGCGAGCTGCCCTGCGGACCGGCCGCTGCGTCCGGATCCGCGGGCGCGGCAGCCGGTGGCGGCGCGGCGCCGACGGCGGGAAGCTCGTCCAACCGCTCGCCGCCCGCGCAGCCGGAAACGAGCAGCGCGATCGCGACGATCTTAATGTTCGACTTCATCGGCCAGCAGTCCCACCGAAAGCGCGTAGAAATTCGAGCAGTTATAATCGAGAATGACGCGGTAGTTGCCGGTCAGCAGATAGGCGGTCTTGCCCGGCCCGTCGGGCTCGAGCAGCGTTGCCTGAATATGGTCGGCCGGCCAGTTGCCGGACTGCGGGACGATGCCCAGCGCGCGCCATTCGGCCATGCTGCGCCATTGCGAATGCCGCTCGAACACCCGCTTGCAGCGCGTCGGTACCGTGCGGTTGGCAAGCGCGGCGCGGTTGAGCCCGGCGGGAACGGTCACCGCAACCCCCCAGGGCTGGCCCGGGCGCCACCCCGCCTCGACGAAATAATTGGCGATCGAGGCGAGCGTATCGGCCTCGTTCGACCAGATGTTCGCGACGCCATCGCCATCGCCATCGCGACCGAGCCGCAGATAGACCGACGGGAGGAATTGCGGATAGCCGAACGCACCAGCCCAGCTGCCCTTGAGCGAATCGCGCGGGACGCCGCGGTCGATCATCTTCATCGTGGCAATGAACTCGCCAGCGAACAGGGTGCGGCGACGCCCCTCATAGGCCAGCGTCGCGAGGCTGCGCGGCAAATCGAAATTGCCGGTATAGCTGCCGTAATTGGTTTCATGGCCAAAGATCGCGACCATGATCGATTCGGGCACACCCGTCTCGCGCTCGACCCGCTCGAGCTTGGCGCGCAGCCGGCGATAGGTTTCGCGCCCGCGATTGATTCGCGCGGCATCGACATGCCGCGCCTTATAGGGGGCAAAATTGGGGATCGGGCCGGTGGACCCGCCGCCCGGCTGGTCGCGGTCGAGCTCGACCACGCGCGGGTTGAAGGTCAGGCCCGGCAGCACCGCGTCGAGCGTACGGGCGCTGACCCCCGCGCGCAGCGCTTCGGCGCGCAACGGGCCGTTGATATAGGCCTGAAACCCCGCCTCGTCCTGCGCCACCGCCGGCGCGCCGCCGACGCCAAGCGCCAGGACGGCCGTCCCGACCAGGATGAACCGGCGCAGCGCGCCCCTTAATCCGCTGGATCCATGCATGCTGCATCTGTGCCACAGGGCGCGATGGGCATGAACCCCTTTAGGCGGTTAAATCACGGCACTCTTGCGGAAAACAGGCCGAACCGCCTAAGGCCCGGGTCGCGCGGAGAGGTGGCCGAGTGGTTTAAGGCAGCGGTCTTGAAAACCGCCGTAGGTGCAAGCCTACCGTGGGTTCGAATCCCACCCTCTCCGCCATTTTCCACATCAAGCGACTGACGTTTCGGGGGAAATATCTCGCGCGGAATACGGCCCAGCTGCCGGCCCCAGCGTTCATGGGGCGCGAAACGGGTTGTGGGCGCGGTGTGCCGCATCGATCGGTTCATGGACCCGCAGCGAACTGGCGCCCGCTTGGTCTGGTCAACCGACGGCATGTCTGACCGCGAGTGGCGCGGGCGATCCAGGCGCGCTAGACTGCCGGAGGACGAGGGGGTCCGCAGCGGTGACAGGGGCAGATATTGGTTGTGTTCGCGGCTCGGCCCCAAGACACTGACGAACCGCCGCTGCCGCAATTCTCGCCAGAGCTGCGCTTCGTGGTCGCCGCGGCACGATTGGTGGGCGGAGACGACGCAGGGGCAGAATTGCACCGCGCCGGAACACAGGTCCGCAACTGGAATGTGGTTCATCGGGGGCTTGCGCAGCACGGTCTGATCGGTCTCGCGGTTCCAGCGCTCGCACGAACGGGCGGCGTTCCTGCCGCGATGCTGGCTCCCCTCAAGTCTGAGCACGCGGCGCACGTCGTGGGGGTGATGCACAGGCTCCGGGAATTGTCCCGGATCAAGCAGGCGCTGGATCAAGCGGGGATCCGTCACCTGTTCATCAAAGGCATCGCGCTGTCGATCCAGCTCTATGGCGATCCGGTTGCCCGCGGCGGGCGCGACATTGACATATTGGTCGAACGGTCGCGGACGAGGGATGCAGAGGCGATCCTGCGCGATCTGGACTATGAGTTACCGATCCATGCCGCCGCCCCGCCGGACGCCGCGGTCAACGCGCCGCCCAAGGAAAGCGGCTGGGTGCATCGCGAGAGCCGCATTCTCGTCGAACTTCACGACCGGCTCTGTGAAAATCATGCGCTCCTGCCCTGGGACTTCGATACACTTTGGGCGGAGCGCGAACTGGTCGAGATCGGCGGGATGGCCATACCCGCCATGGCCCGGGGCCGCCTGCCCGTCTATCTTGCGGTGCATGGCATTCGGCACGGTTGGCAGCGGTTGTTATGGCTGGTCGATCTGGCAACCGTGCTGGAGGAACCAGCCGCGTGGGAGGAGGCGCTCGGCGATGCGGCGCCGCTCGGGCTTGAGGGAATGCTGTTGCATGTCGGCTGGGCACTGCATCACTGGCTTGCACGTTCGGTGCCGGACGCGCTGCTCTCGCGCGGCAAACGGCGCATCGACGTGCTGCTGCTCAACCGACTGGTCGCGCGCTTCCACGACGGGCCGAATTGGTATGAGCCGCAACCGCGCAACTCGGTGCGGCGGTTCATCGCGGGCAGCGTATGGAGCCGGGCGATTACCTATGCGATGAAGCCGACGCGGGCCTTTTGGAGCCGTCAACTCGCCTTTGACCTTACCTCGCCGCAGGACCGTGCCGCGTTCGCGCTACCCGATCGATTAGACTGGCTCTATCCGCTGATCCGCCCGTTCGGTTGGGCGATCCGCCGCCTGCGCCGATGATTTGCAGCACAAGATCGAGTTCGGACAAAACAGCGTGACCCACTTTTACAGCTTTGGCGGACTTCGGGTCCGCTCGTCGATCGAGTTGCCGAGCCTGGTCAGCGCGGCGGAGGCCGAGGGCCGTTGGGCGGGCGAGCTCGATCTGCGAGTCGAGACCGGGGTCCCGGTCGATCACGACGCCGTGAGCTATGAGTGGCGCCACGGATACCGCATGCGCATCGGCGAAGCGGACGGGCGCTGGCTAATCCGGTCCCGGTTCGAAGGCAGTTTTCTGATCGCGCGTGACGGGCAAACCCTGACTTTGATTGTCGATGCGATGCCGCCCAGCCCCGCGGCGATCGAAGTGCTGTTGCGCCGCGTGTTGACTCGCGTGCCGATGTTGCAGGGTGCGATCGCGGTCCATGCCGCGTCGCTGCGGTGCGATGGCGGCGGCATGCTGCTGATCGGACGATCGGGCGCCGGGAAGTCGACGCTCTGCGCGGCGCTGACCGTGCGCGATCACTGGCAGATCCTGGGCGACGACACCGCATTGCTATGGCATCGCGAGGCACCGATGCTTGGCGCCGGGGCCAAGAGTGTGTGCCTGTGGCCGGATTCGCGCGACGGACTCGCGTTCGCGCCGGACCTGGCGGTTCCACTGGCCAGCGCGACCGGCAAGGGGCGCTCGCCGGTCGCTGCCGCTGATCCGCCGCCACTGACGCCGCTACGTGCGCTCGTCTTCCTTGACCGGCGCGATCCTGGTGCGGAGCCGCGCCTGGAGCCGCTCGACATTGCCCAAGCGATGGCGCTGATCGTGCCACAAATCATCCATTTCAACCCAAGCGGCACGAGCGTTGCGGAGCGTATCCATGCCGTGACCGGGCTGCGCAGCGTATTGCAGACGCGCCCGGCCTTCCGCTTGGTGTACCCCAGCGACTATGCGGCGTTGCCCCGGGTCGCAGCGATGCTCCGCCTGCTCGTTGCCGAGGGCGCGATTGCGTCGGCGCATCAGTCAGGTAACGATAGCGCATGATCGACCGTATCGCGCAGCTCTCCGCCTTGTTGCCCCAGGTTTCCGACGATCCCCGTGCGCTGATCGCGATTGCACGCCAGATGATCGCAGCCGGCGACCGGCCGCGCGCCCTTGCGCTGGCGGAACAGGTGCATGCGATGACCGGTGGACGCGGCGAGGCCGGCGTGACCGCCGCCGAAATACTGAGCGACGGTGTGTTCAGCTGGCACTTCATCATACCGCGCGACCGGGCGCGCAACGATGCCTATGAGCAGGCGCTGCGCCGCGCGATTCGGCCCGGGAGTCGGGTTCTGGAGATCGGGACTGGCACCGGGTTGCTGGCGATGATGGCGGCGCGCGCGGGTGCGCACGTGGTAACATGCGAGGCCGATCCGGCGATTGCTTCGGCGGCACGCGACGTGGTTGCGGCAAACGGCTACGCTGACCGTGTGACCGTGGTGAACAAGCATTCGACCGACCTTGATCCAATCCGCGACATGGGTGGGCTGGCGGATATTCTGGTGTCGGAGATCGTCAGCAACGATCTGTTGAGCGAAGGCGTGCTCGCGGCGCATGAGGATGCGGTCGCACGCTTGCTTGCCCCCGATGCCGTGGTCATTCCTGCACGGGGCACGATCCGCGTGGCGCTCGCCCGCGACCTGCGTGACCGCTCACCGCGCCTTTGTGACGCGAGCGGGTTCGATCTCACCGCGTTCAACCGCCTCGCCCTGCCCAACGAGACGATCCGCGTCGGGATGGATCAGGTGGCGCTGTGCAGCGAGCCGGTCGATCTGTTCAGTTTCGACTTCGCTACCGCCGAGCGCCGCAAGCCCGAGCGCCGCGAATTCGACATTTCCTCGTTCGGGGGCCGGATCGACGGAATTGTCCAGTGGATCGCGTTGACGCTGGATCCGGTCGGGCGATACGAGAATCGCCCGGAACCGGGGGCGGCGTCGTGTTGGGCGGCGCTGCTGTGGCGGTTTCCTGCACCGGTCGACACGAAAGCGAACGATTGCGTAACAATCGGCGGCGCACATGAGCGCGACCGCGTGCGGCTATGGGTATCCGATTGATCCGCGCTGGCTTGGATGCTACCCAAGGGGCTCAATAACGGGTGGGTATCATGGAACAGCTTCCGCAGAACGAGCAGACCGTCGCCCCGGCGAAGACCGAGGAATGGGTGAAGCCAGAGATCGCCAGCTTCCTTCCCGCAAAGGCTGCCGAGGGTATCTCCTATCGCCCGACCGATGGCATCAGCAACCTGACGCCCTGATCCACGCGGCCGCCCCGCGCTTCATCGGCGCTGAGCGGCCGGGATTATCCATTGACTGAAAGCACTGCGTGTTGACGGAATCGCCCGCTCGCGCACCGTTTGTTGCGCCTTATGACCTCGCGTCGGCAGCGCATGACTATCCCGTTTGGGATGGTCCGCCGCGCCGTACGGTCCTTGTCTGCACGCACCCGCGATCCGGCAGCACCCTGCTCGGCGAAGCGCTTTACTTTGATGGCGGGCTGGGCTGTCCGCTCGAGTATTTCCATGCCGGGTTCCGTCCGTCCTTCTCGCGCCGCTGGGGTGCGTGTGACTTTGACAGCTTGAGCGCGGCGGTTCGCCGGCACCGGACGACACCTGACGGGACGCTCGGGGTAAAGCTCTTCTGGCGCGATATCGAGGAGATCGCGCGCGAAGCCGATCCGGCGCTGGAGCGCTTTGCCAATGTGCCGCCCTGCGATGTTCCCGCCGATTATTATGCGGCGCTGGCAGCTCATGTTGCACGGCTGTTCCCCGACCCCAGCTTCGTCCATCTATGGCGCGAGGACAAGTTGCGCCAGGCAGTCTCGGCGGTGCTCGCGGTCGAGACCGGACGCTGGCGTTCGATTCCGGGCACGCCGGACCCGATGGTGCCCGCGACCGCGCCGTTCGACGTCGAGCGGATCGAGCGCATGATGAGCTATTCGGATTTCTGCCACGGCCATTTCCGCAATCTGTTTGCGGCGATGGGCGCGATGCCGCACGGCGTGACCTATGAGGCGCTGACGGCCGATTACGCCGCGTCGGTGCGTGCGGTGTTGCGCCATCTGGGCAGCGATGCCGAGCCGCAGGCGCCCCGGATGCGGCGACAGGCGGATGGCACGAGTGAAGCGATGGTGCTGCGCTATCTGCGCGAGCGCGCGGTGCCCGTGCGGCTGGCATAATGCTTCCCCCGATCCTGCCGCATCTCCGCTTCGACGCGTTTCTGGACACGCCGACACGCGCCGCGCTGCTCGATTGGACGCTGGCAAATTCCGCGCGGTTTGTGCCCGCGCAGTTGATGCGCGGAGTGGTCGATACCGATGTCCGGCGGTCGCTGACGCTGCGCGACCTCGGTCCGCTGGCAGCGGTGCTCGAGACCCGCCTCCGCGAAGAGGCATCGCACTGGTCGGCTGCGCTACGCTCGACGCCCTTCGTCACGAGCGAGGTCGAACTGGAGTTGGCCGCGCATAATGACGGCGCGCATTTCACACTCCACACCGATACCTATGCGAGCAACGAAGTCGCGCGGGGCGATCGGATGCTGAGCGCGGTCTATTATTTCCACCGCACGCCACGGGGCTTCGACGGGGGCGCGCTGCGCCTGCACCGGCTTGGTGCCAAGGCTGGCGACGCCGGACACGATATCGCGCCAGACGACAACAGCCTGGTCGTGTTTCCGTCCTGGGGGCCGCATGAGGTGATGCCCGTGCGCTGCCCGTCCGGCGACTTTGCGGATTCGCGTTTCGCCGTGAATTGCTGGATCTATCGCGCCCGACGCTAGGCTGCGAATTCCAGTACACCGCGCTCGATCAGGTCGGAGACAAACTCGGTCACGTCGCTGCGACAGGTTTCGGCATCGACCGTGTAACTGGCGGCCATGTGGTCGGTGAGCGCACCCAGCGTCTGCGGCTCCTCGACAAACGCCCAGATTTTCGCACCGGTGCGGTTGAGCTGAAAGAAGTACCCCGTGTCGATGTCGAGCAGGATCGCGTCGTCGGAAACGTCCGCGCCGACCACGGTTGCCTTGCGTCGCAGTATCGTCGTCGTGTCGATCGTCACCGCCTGCCCCATCGCTTCACCCTCACGCTTTCAGACCGAATGCATGCTCCAGCCACATGTCGGTGGCAAGCGTGAACCAGACCGGCCCCCATGCGGTGTCGGGGATCGGGCCCTGCCCACCGGCTTGCCGCCATGCCTCGAACGGCGCGTGCATTGCCGCGATTTTCTCCGGCACGATCCAGCCGAGCTTGACCGCAGTCAGATCGTGCACGGGTTTCTGGCGCAGCAACTCGCCGATCGCATCGACCTGGTGCGAGACGAAATAGGATTTGGTGCGGCGTTGGCGGATTTTTTCGGGCAAGGTGCCCTTCATCGCCTCGCGCAGCAGGAATTTGCGCGTGTTGAACTTGCGCAGATGCTCGCCGCCCGCGCCCATGAAAAAGTCGGTCAGCCGCCGGTCGTGCAACGGGTGGCGGACCTCGACCCCGTGATTCTCGGCGAAGGCGAGCACGCTGTCGATCATCGTATAGCGCCGCCCGAGCGAAAAGACGCTGTAACGCGCCTGCTGGTCCATGCCGCGCAGGCCGGCGCGCGCAATCCTCTGGTGCCAGCGATCAACGAGGCCGATACGCGCCGTCCACTCGGGGCGCAGCCAGTCGGGCCGGTCGAGGCGAAAGTCGAGATGCGGGGTCAGCAGCGCCTCGCGATGCTTGGGGCTGACGATCGGCATCAGCGTGCTGTAAAGCGTCCGCCGCGCCTGGACATACCAGGGAGAGTCGGGCCACATCTCCGCGCCGTGGCGGAACAGCTTGCCCCAGCGTCCGGCCATGAAACGGTCAGGCCAGTGTGCGAGCGATCCGTTGAGCCAGTCGTCGCCGCCTTCCCCGGTCCACAGCACGCGGCGACCGTCGGTCTTCAGCGCCTTGAGTACCCCGCCCATTGAGTCGAGTACGTTGGGCCGCACCGGCAGCTGGTAGGAATCGGCGCACCATTGCCGCGCGACATCGGGGTCGAAACGTCGCGCGCCGACCACCTCGGCAGTGATGCCGAGATGGTCCTCGACCGCGCTGCTCCATTCGGTCTCGTCATGCGGCTCGCCAGGAAAGCGCGCGGAGATCGCACCGACCGGCTGGTCGAGCTTCCCCGCGCGATACAGCTCGGTCGAACGGCATACGATCGACGAGGAATCCAGCCCACCCGAAAGCTGCGCTGTCACAGGTCCGACGCTGCGGCTGGTCGCGATCAGCGACTGGTCGAACAGACCGTTGAACCGCTCGACATGCTCTTCGAGTGAGCAGTTCGACAGATCCTCGAACGGTCCGCCGTGCCAGTTCCAGCGCGATACCTTGCCATTTTCGAACGCGATTGCGCCCCCTTGTGGCACACGCTCGATCCCCGCCCAGAGCGTGTCGGTTTCAGTTACGAAGCGCGCCGAGAGATATTCGCCGATCGCCCCTTCGTTGAGCTTTCGCTCGAACCCGAGACCCAGAATCAGCGCGCGCGGTTCGGTGGCAAAGCCGAAGGTCGTGCCGTCATAGGCCCAGAGCAACGGTCGCCAGCCCATCGGGGAGCGAAACAGGTCGAGCCGGCGGGCCCGCGGCTGCCACGCGGCAATCGCGTAATCGCCAGCCAGCCGATGCACAAAGTCGCGGCCCTCGCGCTCGAACAGCTTGAGTGCGATCAGACCGTCGGGCGCGTCGGCCAGTCGATCCCCGTCACTGCCGAGAAGCGCGAGCAGTTCGCCGCGATTGTCGAGCCGACCATCGCACAGCAGCGCAATTCGCGAGTCCGCGCCGATGAAGGGCTGGGCCTCGCCGCGCGCTTGCGGCGTGGTCGCATGTGCGAAACGGACGAAGCCGGCCCGGTCGTCATGCCAGGTCTGGACGCCATCGGACCCGCGGCTGAATGTCGAGCCGGCAACGCGATCCAGCAATTCCTGGCCGATCGGTCGATCATCGGTGAATACGCCACCGGCAATTCCGCTCACAGGACTGCCTCACGCATCGATCAGGAGCCCGAGCTGGATCGCTTCGGCGACAAAGCGATCGATATCGGCGCGCATCTCCACCTCGGCGACGGCATATCGGGCGGCCAGATCAGCTGCGACCCGCGCGAGCGGCGTTCGTGCTGCGATTGCCGTCCAGATCGCCGCCGCTGACGGATTGAGGACATGATACTGACCGTCGCGCGCATCATAAATCGCGAGCTCGCCCGAAACCGGGGGCCAGGACAGTTCGGGAGCAGGTCGGATCATTCCGCTTGCTCGCACGAGTGAGCCGCCCCCTTCAAGTGCCTGGTGATACCGTCCTTCACGTCGGTCAGCTCGCCCCAACTCGGCTCCGCCGCGGACAGGCCCGCATGCGCAATGCGGGACCGCGCTCCGGGAGTGCATCTGTGGCGTGATCACGCCTTCAACATGGCGGCCAAGGGTGAAGCTGGACGGGATGATCAGGAACGATCACGTTCACGATCATCGCGACCGCATCGATTATCCCCGCCCGATCAGCCGCATCGCGATCCGGTCCGCGACCTCGCTCGCCGGGTCGCCGGTGCGATCGCTTTCGTCCCATACTTCGGTGAGACGGTCGGGGATCCGGGCGATGCGGGCTTCCACCTCGGCGCGGTCGCCCTGCCCCAGATACTCCAGGCCGACATTGATGATGCCACCCGCGTTGATCACATAATCGGGAGCATAGAGGATGCCGCGCGCATGGATGCGTGCGCCGTCGCCCTGCTTTGCCAGCTGGTTGTTCGCCCCGCCTGCGACGACCTTGCACTGGAGTGCGGCGATGCTGTCTTCGGTCAGGATCGCGCCCAGCGCGTTCGGGCTGAAGATCTCAGCGGGAACCGTCGCGATGGCATCCGCGGCGACGACATCCGCACCCAGTTCGGCGGCAAGCGCCTGCGCCTTGTCGGCGTTGACGTCGGCCAGGGTCAGCTTGGCGCCATCGGCGGCGAGACGGCGGGCAAGGCCGCCGCCGACGCTGCCGACGCCCTGCACCGCGACATGCACGCCCGCCATCGAATCGGCGCCGAGCGCGCGCTTCGCCGCCGCCTTGACGCCGAGATAGATGCCGAGCGCCGTGAACGGTCCCGGGTCGCCGCCCGCACTGCCGCCCGCGACGGGCAGGCCGGAGACATGCCGGGTGCGCGTCGCGATCACCTTCATCCGCTCTTCGGACATGCCGACATCCTCGGCCGTCACATAGCGGCCGCCCAGCGACTCGACCGCTTCGCCAAAGGCGATCAACTGCGCTTCGGTGATCGTCGCGCCGGGCTCGGGGGCGAGCACCACGCCCTTGCCGCCGCCCAGGGGCAGGCTGGCCATTGCATTCTTGAAGCTCATGCCGCGCGACAGCCGCAGCGCATCGGTGATCGCGGCGTTACCATCGGCATAGTGCCAGAAGCGCACCCCGCCGGCCGCCGGACCCAGATTGGTCGAGTGGACCGCGATGACCGCGCGAAGGCCGCTGCGCGGTTCGGTGATCAGGTGAACGCCCTCGTGAGCGTCGAAATCGGGGAGGTCCCAAACCGCAGTCATGGCGCTATCCAGTCGCTAACAAAATTTCTGGACCGCGACATATTATTTGCAGCGGCGAAGCGCCAGCCCAAATGTCGGTATTGGGAAAATGGGGCGATCGACGGGACTTGAACCCGCAACCCCCGGCATCACAAGCCGGTGCTCTAACCAATTGAACTACGATCGCCGTGGAGTGGCGCGCTTAGCGGCGCGCCTGCGCACCGTCAAGCCTGTCCTCACGCGGTCAGAAGATGGGGATGCGCAGCCGGAATGAAAGAGCCGGTCGCCGAACTTCGCGTGACCGCGATCGCGGTTTCGACGGTGATCCGCCCTTCCCGCGCGAGCAAGCGCGCCGATCCGGCGAGCGTCGGGGCCCGGACAAAGGCATGGCGCGCAAGGATTGCGGCGTCGCCCCCCTCGGCGAACAGGCGCCGCAATCCGGTATCGGCCGCAACCCCCTCGAACAGGATGACCGGTGCGCCGTAACCGCTGCCGGCGCATGCGCTGCATCCCACCGGCTCATAAACGACCGTTCCGGGATCGACTCCGAGCAGCGCCGAATCGGACCCGCGCGCCTGGACCGGGCGGCGGCATGCCGCGCACAGGCCCGCGGCCGCGTGCGCCGCGACCAATGCGCGCAGCGCAAAGGCAAGCAGATGCCGCTCGACCCGCAATCCGCGCAACCGGGCAAGCGCACCCATCGTGTCCGCCGCATCGACGCCGATCACGACTCGCCTGCCGCGCTGCGCGTGGTCGAGCGCTGCGGTCAGCAGGGAGCGATCATCGCTCGCCGCCACCAGGATTGCATCGCAATCCATCCGGGCGGCGATGTCGAGCCGCACGCGGTCTTCCCCGACATCGGCGATATGCCGCTCGCCTGCACCGTCGGCGATGGCGCGCATCACCCGCTGGCGTAGCACCGGATCGGTGGCGGCCACCAGGATCGCCCCGCCGGGGATCGCACATTCGCGGTCAAGCGCGGCGCGCATCGCGCCCGGCATGCCGAGACTGGCCAGCGCTTCAGCGCGCGGGCGCTGCGCGGCGAGATCGATCACGACGCGATCATCCAGCGTCTCGGCAAAGGGCAGCGCCACGGCTTGATCGAACCATGCCGGATCGACCTCGCTCGGGCCGAACGGCATCAACCCGGCCGCGGTCCGCGCATAGAGCCGAACGCCCTCGCCCGCGCGGATCAGGTGCAGCGCGGGAAGCTGCGCGTCGAGTGCGGTCTGGATCAGGTCGTGAAGCGGGGACGCGCGGCCGGTCATGTTGCCGACTTATGGCTGGGATATGACGTTTAAGCTGCGTTGAGGTGACAGATTTAAGGCGATCAGCGACGCTGGCGGTCGGCGCGGCCATCTGGCAGGAACGCACCATGATCGCTCAGTCTGCTGCCGCCGGTTTTCCGATCGAACCCGTGATCGCGCGCCTCGGTGCGCGACCGGGGGTCCAGAAGGTGCCGACTCCCAAACTCACCCTGTTCGTGCGCAAGGGCTTTCTCGACCCGGCATTCTGCGCCGAGCTGATGACGATGATCGATCGCGATCGGCGCCCCTCGCTGGTGTCGGACTATAATGGCGACGACGCATTCCGCACCAGCGAGACCTGCGACCTGCCCGGCGAGGATCCGGCGGCAGCACGGCTCGACCGCATGATCTGCGACTTTATCGGCCTCGATCCCGCGCATGGGGAGCCGCTTCAGGGCCAGCGCTATGCGGTGGGTCAGGAGTTCAAGGCGCATACCGACTATTTCGAGCCGACCGGCGTCGATTTCGAGAAATTCTGCGCGGTGGCCGGGCAACGTACCTGGACCGTGATGATCTATCTGAACACCGTCGAAGCCGGCGGAGCGACGCGGTTCAAGGCGATCGACAAGATCATCCAGCCCGAGCCGGGAAAATTGCTGGCGTGGAGCAACCTGCGCTCCGATGGGACGCCGAACCCGACCACGCTGCACCATGCGATGAAGGTCCGCGCGGGCACCAAATATGTCATCACCAAATGGTTTCGCGAACGCCCCTGGGGATGACACCACGAAAAAGGGCCGCCCCGTGTGGGACGGCCCTTTTCTGTCCATGGTGGTGGATCAGAACTTCGCGCTAAGGCTCAGCGAGAATTTCCGGCCCACATCATAGGTGTTGGTGTCGACCCGCACGTCGCCGGCGAAGGTCTGATATTCCTGGTACCGGGTCTTGGTCAGGTTGCGCCCCTCGAACTTCACTTCGAATTCCGCACCCGCCAGCTCGAAGCCCTGGCGCGCGACGAGGTCGATCGTCAGGCCCGGCTTTTCGATGATGTCGGGCAGACGGACGCCTTCAACCACGGGGCCGCGGTTAGTGACGCGCTCGCTCGCATAGTTGAACAGCACGGTCAGCTGCGACAGCGATTCGGTATCCTCGATGCCGATCTGGAAATTGACCAGATGGTCCGACTGGCCGACCAGCGGCGCACCGTCATCGAACAGCAGCGACGACTGGACCGCCGGGGCGCCAAGGATCGGGCTCGGGACGAGCTGGTCGCCCGAGTCGATCTCCGACTTGGTGTAGGTGTAGTTGGCGACCAGCAGCAGGCGCTTGGTCGCGAAGAAATCGCCGCCCAGAGCGTCGAGACCGAAATACTTCTGCGCCTCGATCTCCCCGCCCCACAGCTTGGCGCTGGGTGCGTTGGAGAAGCCGGTCTGCAGCGAGGTCGAACCGCCCGCAACAAAGGCCACTGCCTCGATCGGGTTGTCGATCTTCTTGAAGAAGCCGGCAGCGGTCAGGCGCTGGTCGCGCGCGAAATACCATTCGTACCGCGCTTCGGCATTGTACAGCTGCGAGTCGACCAGCAGCGGGTTACCGATGAACTGACGGCTGCTCTCGAAATCCTGATACAGCTGCGGCGCGAGTTCGCGGAACTGCGGACGCGCAATCGTCTTCGAACCATGGACGCGCAGCTGCATGTCGGGTGCGAAGTTCCAGGTGACCGTTGCTGCGGGCAGCCAATAGTCATTGTCGAGGCGCGTGCCGGCGACTGCGCCGGTCGGGTTCACCTGCTGCTCAGCCGTCTCGTAGCGGACACCCGCAGCAACGCGCAGACCGTCTGCAATCTCGGCCTCGCCCTGAACATAGCCGGCATGGACCTTGAGCGACGCGTCATAGGCCGCGGCGCCGGTGCCGGTCGATTCGTTGCGGAGCGTGATGCCGTAGGTCTGGAGATTGTAATCCGACAGCAGATAGTCCGGGCGCTGCTGCGATACCGCCGTGCCGACCGGACCGTTGTTCGGACCGACAAAGCGGAAGAAGTAGCGATAGGACTGACGCGTCGTGTCCGAATAGGCATAGCCCGCCGACACGTTGATCGGGCGCACGCTGTCGAACTCGTACGCGATATCGGCCGCGCCGGTCCACAGATCCTCATTGAGGTCGCTGAACGCGATCGTTGCCGCACTCGGGCTGCTCAGCGCGTTGGTATAGTCGCTGACGACCGGATCCCAGATATACCGGAATGCGCGCTCATACGGGGCCTTGCGCTTAGTGTTCGCATAGGCGCCGCGCAGGTCGACATCGACCGCACCGAAATCGAGTTCGGCGACGATCTGGCTGGTGAACAGCTGGCGCTCGAACCAGTTGGTGTTCTGCGTCGCGAAGGACGGCACGCCAAACTGGCCCGGAATGCCGAAATTCTCTTCGTCGAACTGGCCGATGATCGCCTGCTTCAGCGTGTCATGGATATAGACGTTGGTGAAGCGGATCAGATGCTCACCCGCCTCGATGCCGAGGCCGAGCAGGCCGTTGGCAATGACGCGGTTGTCGGTGGTCACCTGGTTGCCGTCGCTGGCGAGGCCGCCGTCGGCGCCGATCGCGACCTGCTGCTTCTGGGCGCGGGTCTGCCAGCTGTTCGACAGGCCGCCGGCGCCGATCAGGCCGACGCGCGCGCCGCCGATGTCGACGGTCTTGGCAAAGCTGGTGCCGACCGACCAGTTGGCGGGGATGTGCGCATTCTCGAACACCACCGTCGTCGGGGCGTTCGACAGCTGCATCAGCTGTGCCGCATCGGTGATCGAGGTGCCGGCCGCGCCAGCTGCCTTGATGAAGCCGGGGACGGTGCGCTCGCCATCGTCATAGCCAAAGACGTCATGGCTGCCACCATCATAGGTGTAGCCGAGCTCGCTGGTGGTGACGGTGTCGAAGCCGATCGACCCCTCGATCTCGAAAAAGCCGTCGCGCGGCGCGGCGCGCGTGGTCAGGTTGATCGCGCCGCCGCCGAACTCACCCGGATAGTTGGGCGAGTAGCTCTTCTGAACCAGCGCCGAGGCGACGATGTTGGTCGGGAACAGATCCAGCGGCACGACGCGGCGGAGCGGTTCGGGGCTGGGCAGCGGCAGGCCGTTGAGCAGCGACGAGGAATAGCGATCGCCAAGGCCGCGGACATAGACAAAGCCATTGCCGACCACGCTGAGGCCGGTCACGCGGGTCAGCGCGCCCGCAATGTCGCCCTCACCCGTCCGCGCGATATCCGCGTTCGACAGGACCGAGACGACCTGGGGCGTGACCTTGATCACATTGGGGAAGTTGCGGCCGATCACCACGATTTCATCGCTGGTGTCGCCGGCGCCCGGGGCGGAGATTTCGACCTCTTCCTCATCCTGCGGAGCAGCTTCGGCGGCCGAATCCTGTGCGGCCTGCGCGAGCGCCTGCGGCGCGACGAGTTGCGAGGTAAGAAGCAGCAGGCTTCCGAATGCGGTGCTCTTTTTCATCTGTCGATGTCCGTGTTCAGAGGCTGGCGTTTTCAGAAGCCAACATGATTGAGAGGTTGGCCTTCAAAAGCCTGGTCCCGCCAAGGGAACCGGAACCGGCGGCCCCTTTTCCGCCGGTTCCGGTAGTCGGTCACGTTCCGATCAGGTGGTCGGAACGGTCGTGCATGCGGTACCCGCCGCGCCGAAGTTCGCGCGGTTCGAGTTGCAGGTCCAGCCCTGGTACCAGGTATCGGTCGGGCCGCTGACGGCGCCGATATAGCTGGTGGTGACCAGGAACGCGCTGCCCGACGGGTTCAGCGTCGCCGCGTTGAACGCGGTCACGCCGGTGGCGCCGGTGCCGGGCAGATAGCCCGAGGTCAGCGCGTTGGCCGCAGTGCCGTTCTTGACGTTGTTGGTGCCAGCGTCGACCAGCGCTTCCTGCTCGGCGTTGGTTACGGTGATGCTGTTCACCGCAGTCTCGGTGGTCAGGCTGCCGGTGCATGCGAAATAGTTCGAACGGAAGACCGGCGGGCCCTGCTCGTCGATGGCAGCATTCGCCGCGCGGATCGTCGACTTGCCACCATTGTCGGTCGTGCCGGCAAGGACGTTCAGGCACGGACGGCCCGACACGAAGATGCCGTTGACGAAGGTGAAGTCAGCACCGCCACGCAGACGCAGGCCGGCGTTGGTGCCGGTGCTGGTGTGCACGAAAGTGAAGTTCGCGATACGGCCGTTCTGGCGCGGGGTCGCATCTTCGTTATTGTTGGAGTCGATCTCCATGACATAGTTGTCGCCGGTCGTATTGTTCGGCTTCTGGATCGCGATGGCGAACTGGATGAAGCCCTTCCAACCCACATCCGTGTCGATGCTGTCGTCATCGGCGCCGGTGACGACCCAGTAACGGCCATTGTGCGTGCCGCCGAAGATCTCGATGCCGTCGTCCGAGCTGTTGTGGATCTGGATATATTCGATGCGGGTGCCGCTGCCGACGCCGCCGGTGGTGATGCCCTGCAGCTCGTTGTTGGGGCTGATCACGGTGCCCGAGTAGCGGACCTGAACATAGCGCAGAACGCCCGAATTGTCGCCCGGGGTGGCGCCGCCGTACAGTGCGTTGCCGGTACCTTCGACGACGTTCTCGCAGTTCACCGAACCGCCGGTCACGCCCGACAGGTTGCAGTTCGAGATCGGCGCGCGGCCGGCGAGGATGATGCCGCCCCACAGGCCCTGCGATTCGTCGGTCACGCCACCGGTCAGGTTCTGCTGTGCGGTGAAGATGATCGGCTGGCTCGCGGTGCCCTCGGCTGCGATCGTCGAGCCGCGGTTGACGACGAGGAAGTCGTTGTCCGCATTGGTCGTGTTCGCATAGACGATGACGCCAGGCTGGATCGTCAGGTTGCCAGCGGTACCGGCGGTGCCGGCGCCACCACGATCGACGCCGACATCGACGCGGCCGTTGATCTCATAGGCAACGCCCGGCAGCTTCTGCAGGGTCATGTTGGTGATGAGCGCAGGCAGACGGCAGCCGCGGAACGCGCCGACGACGCCGGCGTCGGTGGTGCCGGTCGGGCAGCTGGCGGCCGGCGTACCCGGTGCCGGGGTCGGCGACGGGGTGGGGGCCGGTGCGGGCGCGGGTGCCGGCGCAGGAACGACGATCACGCCCTCGCCGGGCGATGCAACGCTCGAGGCGCCGTCGCAAGCGGCGAGCGTGGCGCCCGCGACGCTGGTCATCAGGATGAGGCTGATACGCTTGAAGTCGGCCATGAAATTCTCCGTTCCGGTCGATCCCGGTTTGCAGGATGTGGGCGAGCGCCCCGGATCGACTCGGAACATCCCCCTGCCGATCACGCGAGCCGCGCTAGGCGCCGCGGATGACGGAGCGATGGGATTTGGGAGAAACTTCCATGACTTTTGCGTGACACTTGCGTGACGCCCCGAGCAGCTGACGGCTGGGGCGACCGTCAATTTCGAGCTACGCCATTGAAACATCGCGACTCTAATCAGAGATTCATGCTGTAGCGCCGCGCCCTGGCATCAGCTGTGGGGGGGGGGCACTCGCAGGTTCGGGAAAGAATGTTGCGCGAGCGCCACAGTCCCGGCTGCCCGAACGCAAAAGGCCCGCCGGAAATGTCCGGCGGGCCTTTGGGAGGTGGTGGGCGCGGCTGGGATTGAACCAGCGACCCCTGCGGTGTGAACACAGTGCTCTACCACTGAGCTACGCGCCCATCGCCATGTCGCGCCCGATCGGGCGCTGCTGGCATGTCCGACCTGAACCGGACACCCCGCGCGAGGCGGGGAGCGGTGCCTCTAAGGGGACCGGAACGACTTGTCCAGCCCCCTGTGCGCCAATTAGTTGACCGCGTCCTTGAGCACCTTGCCCGCCTTGAACTTGGGCTGCGACGACGCCTTGATCGTCATCGGCTCACCGGTGCGCGGGTTGCGACCGGTCGACGCCTTGCGCTTGGAAACCGAAAAGGTGCCGAAGCCGACCAGGCGCACTTCGTCGCCCTTCTTCAACGCTGCGGTAACCGCGTCGAACACCGCCTCGACCGCCTTGCTCGCGTCACCCTTGGCCAGACCTGCGGTATCCGCGACCGTGGCGATCAGTTCCTGTTTGTTCATGCCCTTTGAACCCCTGCTCTTTTTGAATCGGCTTTTCGAAATAAGGTCGGCGTTCCAACGCCGGTGGAACAGCAAACCGCCAGAAACCCGCGCTGTAAAGCGGAAAGCGGTGCGTTTCAGGGCAGAGCGCGCAAAAAATGGGTTCCTGCGCGCTCAACCATCAGTGCCGCAGCGTATCCGTCACCCCTGCCGGCGGCTGCACCGCCAGTTCGTCCGCTTCGGTCCAGTCGATCGAGGTCAGCGGTTCGGTCAGTGCGAGTTTCAGCACCTCATCGACATGCGACACCGGGATGATCCGCAGCCCTTCGCGGATATTGGCCGGAATCTCGCTCAGATCCTTTTCGTTCTCCTGCGGGATCAGCACGGTTTCGATGCCACCGCGCAGTGCCGCGAGCAGTTTTTCCTTGAGCCCGCCGATCGGCAGGACGCGGCCGCGCAGCGTTACCTCGCCGGTCATCGCCACGTCCTTGCGCACCGGAACCCCGGTCAGGGTCGAGACGATCGAGGTGACGAGACCAATGCCGGCCGACGGTCCGTCCTTGGGCACCGCGCCCTCGGGCAAATGGACGTGGATGTCCTTGCGTGCGAAGATGCTCGGCTTGATGCCATAGCTCGGGCTGCGCGCGCGGATGAAGCTGAACGCCGCCTCGACGCTTTCCTTCATCACATCGCCCAGCTTGCCGGTTGTCCGGATCGCGCCCTTGCCCGGCACGGTCACGCTTTCGATGGTCAGCAGCTCGCCACCGACTTCGGTCCAGGCAAGCCCGGTGACCGCGCCGATCTGGTGCTCCTCCTCACCGATGCCGAAGCGATATTTCCGAACGCCGGCAAATTCGTGCAGGTTCTCGGGCGTCACGACGACGCTCTCGACCTTGCCCTCCAGGATCCGGCGCAGCGCCTTGCGCGCGAGCTTGGCGATCTCACGCTCCAGCGTACGCACGCCGGCCTCGCGGGTATAGTAGCGGATCAGATCGCGCAGCCCTGCGTCGCTCAGTTCGAACTCGCCGTCCTTCAGGCCGTGCGCGTCGATCTGCTTGGCGATCAGATGGCGCTTGGCGATCTCGACCTTCTCGTCTTCGGTGTACCCTTCGAGCCGGATGATCTCCATGCGGTCGAGCAAGGGCTGGGGCAGGTTCAGCGAATTCGCGGTGGTGACGAACATGATGTCCGACAGATCGACGTCGATCTCCAGATAATGGTCGTTGAACTTGCTGTTCTGCTCCGGATCGAGCACTTCGAGCAGCGCCGAGGCGGGATCGCCACGGAAATCCTGGCCAAGCTTGTCGATTTCATCGAGCAGGAACAGCGGATTGCTGGTCCCGGCCTTTTTGAGGTTGGTCACGATCTTGCCCGGCAGCGAGCCGATATAGGTGCGACGATGGCCGCGAATCTCGGCCTCGTCGCGCACGCCGCCCAGCGACTGGCGGATGAACTCGCGCCCGGTCGCCTTGGCGATCGACTTGCCGAGGCTGGTCTTGCCGACGCCGGGCGGACCGACGAGGCACAGGATCGGCCCCTTGAGCTTGTTGGTGCGCGCCTGCACCGCGAGATACTCGATGATGCGGTCCTTGACCTTTTCCAGGCCGTAATGATCCGCATCGAGCACCGCCTCGGCCTCGACCAGATCCTTTTTGAGCTTCGACTTCTTGCCCCAGGGCAGGCCGAGCAGCACGTCGAGATAGTTGCGCACCACGGTCGCCTCGGCGCTCATCGGGGCCATGGTCTTGAGCTTCTTGAGCTCGGCCTGCGCCTTGCCGCGCGCTTCCTTGGACAGCTTGAGCGTGGCAATCTTCTGGGTCAGCTCGGCGACCTCGTCGCCCTCGCCCTCCTCGCCCTCATTGCCCAGCTCGCGCTGGATCGCCTTAAGCTGTTCGTTCAGATAATATTCGCGCTGGGTCTTCTCCATCTGGCGCTTCACGCGCGAGCGGATTTTCTTCTCGACCTGCAGCACGCCAAGCTCGCCTTCCATGAAGGCGAACACCATTTCGAGGCGCTTCTGCGGGTCGCTTTCGACCAGCAGACTCTGCTTGTCGGCAACCTTCACCGCGATATTGCCGGCAACCGCGTCGGCCAGTCGCGCTGCGTCGTCAATTTCACCGAGCTGCACGGCGGTTTCGGCGGGCAGCTTGCGGTTGAGCTTGGCGTAATTCTCGAACTGCTCGACGACCGATCGCATCAGCGCCTGAACCTCGGTGCCGGTCGCTTCCTTCTGCTCGACTGGCGACACGGTCGCCGTGAGATAGCCGCCAGCGTCCGCCATCGTCTCGAGCTTGCCGCGCTCCTTGCCGGCGACCAGCACGCGCACCGTGCCGTCGGGCAGCTTGAGCAGCTGCATCACCTCGGCCGACACGCCGGTATCGTACAGATCCTCGCGGCCGGGATCGTCATTGGCAGGATCGAGCTGCGCGACGAGGAAAATCTCCTTGTCGTCGGCCATCGCGGCCTCAAGGGCGGCGACCGACTTGTCGCGCCCGACGAACAGCGGCACGATCATGTGCGGAAAGACGACGATGTCGCGCAGCGGCAGGACTGGATAGGAAGACTTCATGAACACTCCGGTGCTGCCCGCTTGGGGCAGATTCGTTCCTGTATATGGGGTGCGGGCGCGTCGCATCAATGCGGTCGTTGCGGCGCTGGCGCTCGCCGCGCTACCCGATCCGGCGCTCGCGCAGCGCGGGGAGCCTCCCATCACCGAGCTTACCGCCCAGTCCGGAGGCGCGGTCGATCCGGAGCGCGCCGCGGTGCGGCTCGACGCGGTTGCGCTGGATCTTCGCGTCGAGCCGGAGCGCAAGCATTTATCCGGCGTGGCCGAACTGCGCCTCACGACGCGCATCGCCCAGACCCGCCTGCTGATCGACCTCGACCGCAACTTTACGGTCAGCTTCATCGAGATTGACGGGCGCCGCCTCGCGTCGTCGGCTTGGCGCAATCCCGAGGGGCGGCTGATCATCGCCCTGCCCCGCCCGGCACCGGCCGGCGCCCGGATCGTGCTGCGGCTGGGCTATGCCGGTCGCCCGCACGAGGCGGTGAACGCGCCGTGGGATGACGGCATCGTCTGGTCGAGCTGGCAGGGCAACTCGTGGGTCGCAACCACGGCGCAGGGCTATGGCTGCGACCTGTTCTGGCCCTGCCTCGATTTTCCGGCGGGCGAGGTCGGTGAGATGCGCTTGTCGATCACCGTGCCCGAGGGGCTGTCGGCGATCGCGAATGGCGTGCTGCAATCGCGCAGCCCCGCGCCCGGCGGCGGGACGCGCTGGACCTGGCTGGCGCGCGACATCAACCCTTATCTCGTTGCGCTGAACATCGGCCCCTATCGCGAGATCCGCGGCAGCTATGCCAGCCGGTTCGGCAACACGGTGCCGCTGCATTTCTGGCACCTGATGGGCAAGGAGCGTCAGGCCGCGGGGTTGTTCGCCGAATTTGCCCCGACGCTCGACTTCTTCGAGACGCTGATCGGGCCGTTCCCGTTCGCTCAGGAGAAGCTGGGCGTGGTCGAGACGCCGCACCTTGGCATGGAGCATCAGACGGTCAACGCGTACGGCAACGACTATCGCAAGGATGCGACCGGGTTCGACTGGCTGTTCCACCACGAGCTGGCGCATGAATGGTTCGGCAACCAGATGACTGCGGCCGACTGGGACGATTTCTGGCTGCACGAGGGCTATGGCCAGTACATGCAGCCGCTCTATGGCCAGTGGCGCGAGGGCGAGGCGCGCTATGCCGCGATGATGGCGGAGCAGCGCCGGAACATCCTCAACCGTCGCCCGCTGGTATCGGGCCGCCCGCGCACCTCGGACGAGGTCTATCAGATCGAAAAGGGCGGGCCCGGGCAGGATATCTATTACAAGGGCGCGTGGGTGCTGCACACGCTGCGCTATCTGATCGGCGATGCCGCATTTTTCGATGCCACCCGGCGGCTGGTCTATGGTCGACCCGACCCCAGGCCGGGCAATTTCGCACCGCGCTTTGTTTCGACTCCCGAGTTCGAAGCAGTGATGAGCGCGGCGGCCGGGCGCGACCTGAGCTGGTTCCATGACGTCTATCTGCGCGAAGCGGACCTGCCCGAACTGGTGGAGACGCGCGCGGGCAATCAGCTCACGCTGGAGTGGAAGACACCGCGCAATGCCCCCTTCCCGCTGCCGGTCGATGTCCAGGTGGACGGCGTCGTGCAGCGCGTCGCGATGGACGGCGGGCGTGCGACAATCACGGTGCCCGCAGGCGCGCATGTCGTGATCGATCCGATGGCCCGCGTCCTGCGCCGCAGCGTCGCGATCGAGGCGATGCAGCGCCGCTGACCTGCCACGCTTCAGCCGAGCCGGATATGCGCGTCGGTCACCCGGATCTGGTTGCGCCCACCATGTTTGGCGGCATAGAGCGCGGCATCGGCGCGGCGCATGGCAAGATCGATGGGGTCGCCGTCGATCGCCACGACCCCGCCCGAGCAGGTGACCGCCGCCCCGTCCGGGCGCGGGATCATGCCCGCTGCCAGCCGGTTTCCGATCCGCTGCAGCACCGCCGCCGCCTCCCCGTCCTCGGTCCCGGGGAACAGCACCGCAAACTCCTCGCCACCCCAGCGCGCAACCGCATCGCTCTTGCGCACATGGCGGGCGAGAAAGGCGGCGAAGTCCTGCAGGATCACATCGCCCGCGTCATGGCCGAAACTGTCATTGACCGCCTTGAAGCGATCCAAGTCGATCAGCGCGACCGCTCCGTCCGCAACCGCGTCCGCCTGCGCCAGAAAACCGCGCCGGTTGAGCAGTCCGGTCAGCGGATCGCGATGCGCGGCCACGTCGAGCGTGGCGAGCCGCATCCGCGTCGCTTCGCTCGCGCGGCTCACACCCGACAGCAGTTCCGCAAGCATGTCGGCATCGCGCACGCTTCCCAGCGCGTCGATCTGTTCGCGCTCGAGCGCGGCGATCGTCTGGGTCGCTGCGCGCACCGGCGCCATCAGGGCGTCGATCGCGATCAGCGTGAAGATTGTCCCGACCAGCGTGGCGGCGAGGACGACCGCGAGATCACTCCAGTCGATCCGGCCCGTTGTCGCCTGCCAGCCGGCAAAGGACAGCAACGGGACGTGCGTCCCGACAAAACACACCGTGAACATCCGCATGCGCAGACTGGAGGGGAACAGAAACCGGGTTAACTGATAAAAACGCATCGTCGCCTCCTGCCGCCCCTGCCCGCAACCAGCAGAAATCGTTAGGAGAAATGAATGGTTGGCGAAGATGCGTGGTTAATGCGACCAGCCGCACGTCACCCGGTGAGGCGTCCAATGAAAACGGGCGCCGGTTGCCCGACGCCCGTTCGATTGGCCCCTCCCGATGCCGCTCAGGCGGCGTCGCCGGCCTTTTTCTTTTCAGCCGAGTAGACCCGCACCGGTTCCTTCGACCCGGCGACAACGTCCTTGTCGATCATCACCTCGTCCACCCCGTCCATGCTTGGCAGGTCGAACATGGTGTCCAGCAGGATGCCTTCGAGGATCGAGCGGAGGCCGCGTGCGCCGGTCTTGCGCTCGATCGCCTTCTTGGAGACCGAAACCAGTGCGTCGTCGGTGAAGCTGAGCTTCACATTCTCCATCTCGAACAGCTTCTGATACTGTTTCACGAGGGCGTTCTTCGGCTCGGTCAGGATCTTGACCAGTGCCGGCACGTCGAGATCCTCGAGCGTCGCGACGACCGGGAGACGGCCGACAAATTCGGGGATCAGGCCGAACTTGAGCAGATCTTCCGGCTCGGTCTGACGCAGCACCTCGCCGGTGCGGCGCTCCTCGGGCGAGGCGACATAGGCACCGAACCCGATCGACTTGCCCTGCAGGCGGTCGCCGATGATCTTTTCGAGGCCGCTGAACGCACCGCCGCAGATGAACAGGATGTTGGTCGTGTCGACCTGCAGGAACTCCTGCTGCGGATGCTTGCGTCCGCCCTGCGGCGGCACCGACGCGGTAGTGCCTTCCATCAGCTTGAGCAGCGCCTGCTGCACGCCCTCGCCCGACACGTCGCGCGTGATCGAGGGATTCTCGGCCTTGCGGCTGATCTTGTCGATCTCGTCGATATAGACGATGCCGCGCTGCGCCCGCTCGACATTATAGTCCGACGCCTGGAGCAGCTTGAGGATGATGTTCTCGACATCCTCACCGACATAGCCCGCTTCGGTCAGCGTGGTCGCATCGGCCATGGTGAACGGCACGTCGAGGATGCGCGCCAGCGTCTGTGCCAGCAGCGTCTTGCCGCAGCCGGTCGGGCCGACGAGCAGGATGTTGGACTTGGCGAGTTCGACATCGGCGCCCTTCGCGCCATGGTTCAGCCGCTTGTAGTGGTTGTGCACCGCGACAGAGAGGACGCGCTTTGCCTGTTTCTGGCCGATCACATAATCGTCCAGCACGTCGCAGATTTCCTGCGGCGTGGGCACGCCACCGTCCTTCTTGCTGACGAGTGCCGACTTGGTTTCCTCGCGAATGATGTCGTTGCACAGCTCGACGCACTCGTCGCAGATGAACACAGTCGGTCCGGCGATCAGCTTGCGCACTTCGTGCTGCGACTTGCCGCAGAACGAACAGTAGAGCGTGCTTTTGGAATCGCCGCCGCTTAGCTTCGTCATTCAGTCTTCCTTTGCGTGCCGGGCCGATTGCTCGACCCGGCATCCTACCGCCGGGAAAATGCCCGGCAATCAAAAACGCCTTCTAGCGCATCAAGGGTGAGCGTCCGATTAAGACGCCGCGCCCTCGCTGTCAGCCGGCTGCGGGCGCTTTTCATACACTTCGTCGACCAGGCCGAACGCCTTGGCCTCATCCGCCTCGAGGAAGGTGTCGCGGTCCATCGCCGCTTCGATCCGCTCGAGCGGCTGACCGGTATATTTGACGTACAGGTCGTTCATCCGGCGCTTGATGCGCAGGATTTCCTTGGCCTGAATCTCGATGTCGGACGCCATGCCCTGCGCCCCGCCCGAAGGCTGGTGGATCATGATCCGCGCATTGGTCAGTGCCACGCGCAGCCCCGGCTCACCCGCGGCGAGCAGGAAGCTGCCCATCGACGCGGCCTGGCCGATGCACACCGTGCCGACCCGCGGCCGGATATACTGCATGGTATCGTGGATCGCCATGCCGGCGGTGACCACGCCACCCGGCGAGTTGATGTACATCCAAATGTCCTTCTTCGGGTTCTCGGACTCGAGGAAGAGCAACTGCGCGGTGATCAGCGAGGCCATGTGATCTTCGACCGGCCCGGTCACGAACACGATCCGTTCGCGCAGCAGGCGCGAATAGATGTCGAAGCTGCGCTCGCCGCGGCTCGACTGTTCGATGACGATGGGAACCAGCGCGCCGGTAACGGGATCGACGGTCATCTGACCGGAAAGGGGGTGCATGTGGGTTGTTCTCGTCAAATCTGTTTCTGCCCGACGACTACATCGGCGCTCGCACCGGATCACGCAAGGGGGGAAGAGGGTGAACGCGTGTGCCCCGCCCTGCCCATTGCGGCGATCCCCACGGGCGCGGGCAACCATTTCTGAACGCTTGAGACCGATACTGCCGGTCCAACAGGAGGCGAAAGGGGCGCCCATGCGCCAGGAAATGCGGACCATGATCGCGTTCGGAGCGCTCTATGCGCTGCTCGCGACCTGCGCGCTGGTGCCGCTGTTCGGCGCGGGCGGGTTGACCGACCTGACGTTCGGGATCGCGCTGGTCGTGGCCATCGCGCTGTTCCCCGCCACTGCCATCGTCCTCACGCTCTTTGCTCCGATGTTCCTCAACCCACAGCGGTGCACGCCGGCCAAACCGCGCCCCGCGGTCGCGCGCGCGACCCCGGCCATGGTCACGCCGCGCGATCGCTTCGAGCTCGCCTTTGCCGCGTGGAACGGGATCGAGTCCGAGGAAGCGGTCATTCGCCTGTCGCGCCGGCTTCACGCACTCGACATTGCCCACCGCCTGACCGATGGCGTGATCGAGGTGCATGACGGAGCCGTGCGCTGGCAGGTCGCGCCGGTCCAAGGCGCGCTGCGCATCTCCGGCTGGGTCGAGGCGCCGGACCAGGAAACCCGGGCGATGATCGTCGCCGCAGTTGAAGAATTTCTGATTGAGGAACTCGGGATCCGGATCGAACAGCGCGCAGCCTGACCGCCCGCCGCTGGCGTTCAGGGAGCCGGAGGAGCGGGCTGCGCCAGATAGGCCAGACGCCGGACTTCACGCCGACCGCGCACCACGGTGTCGAGGATCAGGCCGGCAAAGCTGCTGAGCGCCGCCAGAATAACCAACCCTGTCGCCAGAATCGCCGTCGGCAGCCGCGGCACCAGCCCGGTCTCGGCATAGGTAATCGCCAGCGGCACCGCGAGGATTACGGCGAGCGCGGCAAGGACCAGCGCGATCATGCCGAAAAACAGCACCGGCTTTTCGATCCGGTAGAGCGACAGGATCGTGCGCGCGATCCTTGCCCCGTCGCGATAGGTGGACAGTTTCGAAACCGATCCTTCGGGCCGCGCCAGATAGCGGGTTTCGATTTCCCCGACCGGCATTTTGAGCTCGAGCGCGTGCACGCTGATCTCGGTTTCGATCTCGAACCCCGCCGACAGCACCGGGAAGCTCTTCACGAACCGGCGCGAAAACACGCGATAGCCAGAGAAAATGTCGGTAAAACTGCGCCCGAACAGACCAGCGAGCAGCCCGGTCATCGCCCGGTTGCCCAGCACATGCCCGCGGCGATAGGCGTCGGCCGCCTCATGCACGCGGGTCCCGACGACCATGTCGAGGCCCTCGTCACGCAGCTTGGCAATCATTGCCGGAACCGCTGCCGGGTCATAGGTCGCGTCGCCATCGGCCATGACGTAGATGTCGGCGTCGACATCGGCGAACATCCGCCGGACGACATTGCCCTTGCCCTGCATCCGCTCGGTCCGCACGATCGCGCCGGCGTCTCGCGCCACCGCAACGGTGCGGTCGCGGCTGTTATTGTCGTAGACGTAGATCGCGGCATCGGGGAGCGCCGCACGAAAGCCCGCGACCGTCTGCGCGATCGCGGCTTCCTCGTTATAGCAGGGCAGGATCACTGCAATGCGCGGCTCGGTCACGCCAGTCCCCACTATGCCGCCCGGATACCGTCCGGGATAAACCAGAAGTCCACGCGGCGCTCGCGCTCCGTTCGGTTACCGCTGCCCCGACGCCCGGTGCGGGCCGCCAGGGCCGCAACCGGGGACGGGTGCGCGGAACCGAGCGGGGTCAGTCCGCCTTCTTCTTGGCCGGCGCCTTCTTCTTCGGCGCAGGTGCAGCCTCCTCGGCCTCACCCGCTTCGGCAGTCTCCGCCTTCGCCTTCTTGGCCGGAGCCTTCTTGGCGGGCTTCACCTCTTCGGCGGCAGCTTCGGCGGCGGGCTCTTCGGCCTTCTTCGTCTTGGCCTTCTTGGCGGGCTTGTGGTCGTGGTCGTGGTCGCAGTCCGGGCCATGAACGTGCGGCACCGCGCCTTCTTCGCTCTCGATCGCAGCTTCCAGCTCTTCGCGGGTAACTTCGCGCTCGCTCACCTCGGCCTTGCCGAAGAGGAAGTCGACGACCTTGTCCTCATAGAGCGGGGCGCGCAGCTGGGCGGCGGCCATCGGCTCCTGCTGGATATACTGGAAGAAGCGCTGCTGATCTTCCGGGCGATACTGCTGAGCCGCCTGGGCAATCAGACGGTTCATTTCCGCCTGAGTCACTTCGACGCCATTCGCCTGGCCGATTTCGGAGAGCAGCAGGCCAAGGCGCACGCGACGCTCGGCGATCGCGCGATAATCGTCCTTCTCGTTCTCCAGATCGGCCTTGGCCGCCTCCGGGTCCTCTTCATGGCTCGCCTCGTGCTGAAGCTGGGCCCAGATCTGCTGGAACTCGGCTTCGACCATCGACGGCGGCACCGGGAAGTCATGGCCAGCGGCAAGCTGGTCGAGCAGCTTGCGCTTCATGTAGGTGCGGGTGAGACCGCCGGTCTCGTTCTCCATCTGCCCGCGCAGGATCGTGCGCAGCTGATCGAGGCTCTCAAGGCCGAGATTCTTGGCGAGGTCCTCGTCGACCTTCACTTCGCCGGCAACCTTCACCGCAGTGATCTTGAGGTCGAAGGTCGCGGGCTTGCCGGCCAGCGTGTCGACGCCATAATCCTCGGGGAAGGTCACTTCGATCTGCTTCTCGTCGCCAGCCTTCACGCCGACGATCTGGTCCTCGAAGCCCGGGATCAGGCGCCCCGATCCGATTTCGATCGCCATGCCCTCGCCGGTGCCGCCATCGAATGCAACGCCATCGACCTTGCCGACAAAGTCCATCGTGACCTGGTCGCCCTGCTTCGCCTTGTGCTTGGCGGGGGCGTCTTCCCAAGCCTTCTGCTGGCCGGCGATCTGCAGGATCTGCGCGTCGACCGCCTCGTCGCTGACCGGAACGATCAGCCGCTCGAGCTTGAGCCCCTCGATCGACGGGGTCGGGACGTCGGGCAGGACTTCCAGCTCGACCTTCACCTCGGCGTCGCCGCCGGGAGCAAACGTGCCCTCGAGGCTGACCGACGGCTGCATCGCGGGGCGCAGCTTGTGGTCGGCGATCAGCTTCTGCACGCCTTCCTGGATGGTCGTGTTGAGCGCGTCCTGGGTCAGCGCCTCTCCATGCATCTTGCGGACCAGGTTGGTCGGCACCTTGCCGGGGCGGAAGCCGGGCATGCGGATCTGCGGGGCAACGCGCTTCACCTCGGCATCGACGCGGCTGTCGATGTCCGCAGCGGTGATCTTGAGGGTGTAGGCGCGCTTGAGGCCTTCGTTCAACGTCTCGACGGTTTGCATTTCTATCGGGCTTCCTGCTCTGGAAGTGGAATCGGAGTCGCGGCGCCCCCCTTGCGCCGGGCGGCGGACTGGTGCGGGCGAAGGGACTCGAACCCCCACATCTTGCGATACTGGAACCTAAATCCAGCGCGTCTACCAGTTCCGCCACGCCCGCATTCAGGGACACCGCAGGTCGGGCGCGTCTATAGCAAGGCGGTGGCCGGGGGCAAGGGCGATGCCAATAAAGCGTAATAATGACGCTTTTTCGGGCGCTGCACCACGCGATTTAGCGCGTCAGCCCGATCTGCCAGGCATGGGGCGCGACCGGATGCACCAGGACCAAGTCATCGTCGTCCACCATCCCCGCATCGCGCGCAGCCGGTTCGGCACGGTCGACGATCACTGCCAGGCGCCCGCGCCAGCCGCGCTGTCGCAGGTGGCGGACCTTGGCCAGATCGTCGCTTCCCGGGCGCAGCGCGACGATGACCCAGGCCAGATCGGCAGACTTCGGATCCTCGGCTAATGTTGCCGCACTGGCAAAGGAGCGGACACGATGACGCTGCCCGGACAATAGCAGGTGCAGGGCGCGACGCGCCGCATCGTCGGGATCGACGAGCGCGATCGCCAGGGGCGCTGCGGCATCGTCGGCGACGGCATGATGGAAGTCACGGGGATCCATTTCAGCGCAGCATGACGCACAAGCGCGCGTGCCGCCTTCCGGAATAATCCTTAGTCCGCTGCGTGCAGCCCCGCCGCAAATGCGATTCGCAGCGCTTCCGACAGGCTGCGCACTTCAAGCTTGGTCATCAGATTGGCGCGATGCACCTCGACCGTGCGCGGCGAGATGCCGAGATCATAGGCAATCGTCTTGTTGGGATTGCCCGCCACCAGCCCGCGCAGCACGTCGCGCTCACGCCCGGTCAGCGCGGCGATCCGTACCGCCGCTTCCTGCCCTTCCACCTCCGCATCGCCTGCGCGGTCGAGCCGTTCGAAGCCACGCTCGATCGCGCCCAGCAACTGGGCCTTTTCGAACGGCTTTTCGAGAAAATCGACCGCCCCCTGCTTCATCGCCGTCACCGCGGTTGCCACGTCGCCATGACCGGTCAGCACGATTACCGGCAGCGCGACCCCGCGCGCGTTGAGCTCGCGCTGCACCTCGAGCCCGTCCATCTCGGGCATGCGGATGTCGAGCAGGATACAGCCCGGATCGGGGTGGCGCGCGTCTTTCAGAAACGCGACGCCGGACGGATAGGCACGCACGTCAAAGCCCGAGGTCTTGAGCAGAAAGCCCGCCGAGCGCCGCACGGCATCCTCGTCGTCGATCAGATGGATCAGGCGCTTGTCGCTCATTCGGAAGTCTCCGCACTCGGAATGGTAAACCACAGGATCGTGCCCCCGCCGGGGCGCGGATCGGCCCCGATCCGCCCGCCATGCGTCTCTACGATCGTACGGCAAATGGAAAGTCCCAGACCAAGACCATTCTGCTTGGTCGTGTTGAACGCGTCGAACAGCCGCGAGCGGATTGCCGGATCGATCCCCGGTCCGGTATCGCTCACCGCGACCCGGATCATGCCGTCGGGCTGCAGCCGCGTTGAAACCGTGATATCGCGCACCGGCATATCTTCCAGCGCCTCGACTGCGTTGCGGATCAGATTGACCAGCACCTGCTGGATCTGCACCCGGTCGACCAGGGCGACCCGTGCATCGGGGTCGAGATCCTTGAGGCCGCGCACCCCGCGCTCGTGCGCTCCGGTCATCGCGAGCCGCGTCGCCTCTTCGACCATCGGCGGCAGCGGCTCGACGCGCTTCTCGACCTCGCCGCGTGCCACGAATTCGCGCAGGCGCCGCACGATATTCCCGGCCCGCAGCGCTTCGACCGCCGACTCGCTGACTGCTTCGCCGAGCATCTCGAGGTCCGGCTCGCCGGCGGCGATCAGGTCGCGCGCGGCCTCCATGTAATTGGCGATTGCGGTGAGCGGCTGATTGAGTTCATGCGCCAGCGTCGACGCCATCGTCCCCATCGCCGATACGCGCGACACATGCACCAGCTCGGACTGCAGCTCCTTCATCTGGAGTTCGGCGCGCTGGCGGTCGGTCAGGTCGCGGATGAAGCCGGTAAAGATCCGGTGCCCGGCGCTGCGCGCCTCGCCCACCGCCAGTTCCATCGGAAACTCGCTGCCATCGCGACGTTTGCCCGTCACGATCCGCCCGATCCCGATGATCCGCCGCTCGCCCGTCCGGCAATAATGCTCGACATAGTCGTCGTGCCGCAGGCGATCCCCATCGGGCATCATCATCCCGATATTGCGTCCGACCACCTCGGACTCGGTATAGCCGAACAGCCGTTCGGCCGCCGCGCTGAACGACAGGATCTGGCCACGCTCATCGATCACGATCATCGCGTCGGGCACCGTCGCCAGGATCGAGCGCAGGTGAAGTTCGCTGCGTGCCACTGCCGCCTCCGCAGCCTTGCGATCGGTAATGTCCTCGATGGTCACGCCAAAGCCGAGCAGCGTGCCGGCTTCGTTGCGCAGCGCGATCAGGCGCGCGTCGGCGGCGAATTCGGTCGCATCGAGCCGCCGTCGCCATCCCTCTTCGGCGTAGCGGCCATAGGTCGCGGCGCGCGACAGGTCATCGTCGGGTTTGCCCGACTGGCGATCGGAGTCGGAGTAGAAGATCGCGAAGGACTGGCCGATGGCGCTGTCGGGAAGATGGCCCAGCAGAATCTGGGCGCCGGGATTCCAGCTGCGAATGATGCCGTCCGGTGACAGCACGACCTGGGCGCGATCCAGATCGCTTGCGATGAATCGGGCAGCCAGCGCCTCGATCGTGTTGCCGTCCATGCCGCCTGTCCGCCCGCCCCGCCCTACATCCGTGGAACACCCATCGGGAAAACTACCAATGCAGTCCGGCACCGGAAAAGCCGATGCCGCCGCCGCGCACCCTTCGCGCAGAACGTATCGGGGGAATGACCCATGAAAACAACCCGTCTCCTTATCGGCGCACTGGCCTGCGTGGCCGGCGCTTCGCCCGCGCTCGCCAAGGAAGGCGATGTGCTGATGCGCGTCCGCGGCATCGTCGTGTCGCCGACCGAAAGCTCCGGCCCCGTGACGCCCGGCTTCCCGGGCAGCGAAGTCGGCGTCAGCGATGCAGTGATGCCTGAGGTCGATTTCACCTATATGGTGACCGACAATATCGGCGCTGAACTGATCCTTGCGACCACCAAGCATGACGCCGAAGGGCGTGGCACGCTGTCGGGCTTCGACGAGCTGGCGAGCACCTGGGTGCTGCCGCCGACGCTGACGCTGCAATATCACTTTGCGCCCGAGGCCAAGGTGCGCCCCTATGTCGGCGCCGGCGTCAACTACACGCTGTTCTACTCGACCAAGGCGAGCAGCGCGCTTGAAGCGGCAATCGGCAACACCAGCGTCGAGATGGACGACAGCTTCGGCTATGCACTGCAGGCTGGCGTCGATGTCGATCTGAACGAGAAGATGTTCCTCAACTTCGATATCAAATATATCGACATGGACACGACGGCGCGTCTGCGCACCGGCGCGGTGACCAACACCGCGGAAATCAGCATCGATCCGATCGTGGCTGGCGTCGGAATCGGCTTCCGCTTCTGATGAAAAAGCAGGGGCGGCAACCGGATCGCGGTTGCCGCCCCTCTTTTTTGTTCTGCAACCGACCGACTGACGACGACCGGAAGCCTGGCTGTCCTCAGAAATCAGGCTGGCGCAGCAGCCGTGGCGGGAGGTCGCCATAGCGCAGCACGGTCGCCCGCTCGCGCGCGGTCTGGCGCACGACTGCCAGATGCTCCTCGATGAACGCGGGATCGAGCCCCGGCACCACGGCATCGAAATGCACATGGTGACAGTCAGCCAGACCAAACGCCCGCGTGAGATAGGTATCGAACGCCTGTTTCAGCGCCATCCACTGGCCACGCTCCTCCAACCAGCGACGCGAAGCGCCGGAGGTCGAAAAGATCGTCAGCCGCTTGCCGCGCAGGATCGGGCTCGGCACCTGGTTCTGCACCGCGTCCGGGGTCATGTCGGCCCCCAGCACCCGATCGACATAGCCCTTGATCATCGCCGGCGGCATGCCGAACCAGATCGGGTACACCAGCACCACCATGTCCGACGCCTCAAGCTGGGCGAGCGAGGTGGCGACATCGGGACGCGGCGTGAATCCGGGCCCGGGCAATTCGTCGCGGCGGAGCAGCGGATCGAAATTGCGGGCATAGAGATCGTCGAGTTCGGTACGCTGGCCGAGCGCTTCAACCTCCGCGCAATAGCTGCGCGCGATGGCATGGTTGAAGCTGTCGAGGCCGGGATGGCCAAGCACCACCAGGTGGCGCAGCGTTTCGGGCGCGGGCACCTCGGTCATGACGCTCTCTCCTTATTGCGACAGGAAGACGGGATAGGGGCTGTTGTGGAGCAGGTCGCGGGTCACGCCGCCGAACAGCGTTTCGAACAGCCGCGAGTGACCAAAGCCGCCCATCACGATCAGCGCGGGGTCAAGCTGCAGGGCATGCGACAGGATCTGCTGCCCGATCCGACCGCTTTCAGGCTGAACCAGCGCAATGTCGGGCCGGATCCCGTGGCGCGAGAGGTAGCGTGCCGCCAGTTCGGGCGGATGCTTGAGGCCACCGCGATCGATGCTGAGAATCCGCACTTCACGCGACAGCGACAAGAGCGGCACGGCCGCGCGCAGGGCGGCATCGGATTCGTCCGAACCGTCCCAGGCGACCAGCGCAGTGCCGTGGAGCGCGATCCCGCGCGTCTCGGCGGGTACGGCGAGCACCGGCCGATTGGCGCGCAGCATCGTGGCGACAACACCGTCCATCTCTCCGCCCGGGAACCCGTCGAACACCGTGTTGATGACGACGAGATCGGTCAGCGCGGTATGCGATTCGAGGCAACCCGCGACATCGCCCATGCATTCGGCGAGCGACCAGGGAAGATCTTCGAGCGTCAGGCGCGCCGTGATGCGGGTGCGATTGGCATCCTGCGTCTCCAGCTCCTCGGCAATGTGCGCGGCGGCGGCGCTGGGTCCGATCATTGGATCCTCGACCATCGGCGTCATCGCCGTCACATCGATCGCGATCAGATGGCCGTGGAGCGCACGGACCAGATCGAACGCGGCCTGAACGCGGGCCTCCTGTCCGTCATCGGCATGGATGAGCACAGCGACATTCTTCATGATCCATCTCCCAGCGTGGATGAATCCTGGATAGGTCGCCCCTGCCCCGCCCTCTATCGGGAGTGATACGTAGCGTTCAGACTGCGGCGCTGAACTGACCGTGGCTGACCGCGCGATAGCGATCGAAGGCAGCGGCGGCGAGGCGTGCATAGGGCGCCCCCAGCCGCGTCGTCTCGATCGTCCAGTCGCTCCAGCGGATCGCGCCGGCATCGACCAGCGCGGCCAGCGCCGCAGGATCGTGGCACAGCGCCTCCGCGCGCATGCCGTGACGCTGCGCGATTGCCTCGGCGTCGACCACGCCATCGCACAGCAGCCGCTCGATGACGTCGCCTGCGGCCCGGTCGACCGCGTCGCGCCGGACCCCGCGCACGCCGGCAAGCGCGCCGCCCAGCACGGCCATGCGATAACGGCCGACATGCTTTTCATTCTGGATGATCGCACCGTCGAAATTGCTGATCGCGGATGCGCCAAGGCCGATCAGGGTCGTTGCCTGATCGTCGGTAAAGCCCTGGAAATTGCGGCGCAGCCGCCCCGCACGGGCCGCGACCGTGAGGCTGTCGTCCGGGCGCGCGAAATGATCGAACCCGATCGCTTCGAAGCCCGCTTCAACCCACAGATCATGCGCCAGCGCGCGCTGCCAGAAACGTGCGGGTGCATCGGGCAGCGCGCTGCCGTCAATCCGGCGCTGACGCGGCAGCAGCGCGGGCAGATGCGCATAGCCGAACATCGCCACCCGGTCCGGTGCAAGCCGATGGGCAGCGGCGATCGTCGCCGCGATATCGTCCATCGTCTGACCGGGAAGTCCGTACATCAGGTCCAGGTTGATCCGCCCGATCCCCGCCGACCGCGCCTCCGCAATCGCCTGAGCGACCTGCGCGAAGGGCTGGATCCGGCCGATCGCAGCCTGCACCCGGGGCGCGAAGGTCTGGGCGCCGACGCTGATCCGTCCGATGCCGGCGCGGGCAAAGGCCAGGGCGTGCGCACGACCGAAGAAGCGCGGGTCGATTTCCGCCGCCCAGTCGGCGTCCGGCGCGATATCGAACCGTTCGCGCAGCGTCCGGCACAGCCCGCCAAACGCCTCGGGACTGAGCGCGTTGGGGCTGCCCCCGCCGAAATGGACCGCCGTGACGCGACCGCGCATCCGCGCCGCCACGGTCGCGATCTCTGCCTCGATCGCTGCGCGGTAAATGTCCAGCCGCTCCGGTCGCCCGGTCGCGCCGGTGTTGCACCCGCAATACCAGCAGATCTTCTCGCAATAGGGGATGTGCAGATAGAGCGACACGGGCTGTCCCGGCGCAACCGCATCCAGCTCCGCGCCCTGCTCCACCGCCCCCACCGCGGCGCCGAACTCGGCCGCTGTCGGATAGCTGGTGTAGCGGGGCACGGCCCGGGCGGCGAGAGCGGGCAGATAGCGATGCGCCATCGGGTCAGCCCTGAACCGTCTGATCTTCGGATGGCGGCGAATGGAACTCGTGCCAGATGCCGTTGAGAACCGCGACCGCGACGGCCAGCGTGACGCCGAGGATCCAAGCGAAATACCACATGGCGGGGTGTTCCTTTCGGTCAGTAATAATCGGGGTTGGAGCGCACCTGTTCGATCGTCACCCGACCGAACAATACGCGATAGACCCAGGCGGTGTAGATCAGCACGATCGGCAGGAAGACCAGCGTCACGCCAAGCATGATGAACAACGTGGTGTGGCTCGACGACGCGTTCCACACGGTCAGGCTCGATGCGGGGTCGATCACGCTCGGCAGGATGAACGGGAACATCGACAGTCCGACCGTCCCGATGATGCCGATATTGGCGAGCGACGACCCGGCGAACACCAGCACGTCGCGCCGCGCGCGGATACCCGCCAGCGCGAGCAGCGGGCCGAGCAGACCGATTACCGGCGCCGCGATCATCCAGGGATAGGTCGCGTAATTGTCGAGCCAGGCGCCCGGCGCTGCCACCGCGCCGGCCAGACGCGGGTTGGACGGGCCCGCCGGATCGATCACGCCGTCGACGCGGAAACCGAGCCCGCCATAAGCGACATACAGCCCGCCCGCGACGAACAGCGTAACCGCGGCAATCGCTGCAACCTGACCGATCACGCGCGCGCGATCGAGCACGGGCCCCTGCTCCGCCTTAAGCGACAGCCAGCCCGCACCATGGAGGACCAGCATCGCCACCGACAACAGCCCGGCGAGCACGCTGAACGGCGAGAACAGGCCGAGCAGATTGCCGTCGTAGAAGGAGCGCAGATCGCTATCGAGCCGGAACGGCACGCCCAGCAGGACATTGCCAACGGCAACACCGAACACCAGCGCCGGCACGAACCCGCCCACGAACAGCGCCCAGTCCCACCGCGACCGCCAGGCGGCGTCGGGCCGCTTGGAGCGGTATTTGAAGCCGACCGGGCGCAGGATCAGCGCAGCGAGCACCAGGAACATCGCCAGGTAAAAGCCCGAGAAACTGACCGCATAGACGAACGGCCAGGCGGCAAAGATCGCGCCGCCGCCGAGAATGAACCACACCTGGTTTCCTTCCCAGGTTGCACCGACGGTGTTGATCACCATCCGGCGTTCCTCGTCGGTCTTGGCCACCCATGGCAGCAGCGATGCCACGCCGAGGTCGAACCCGTCGGTCAGCGCAAATCCGATCAGCAGCACGCCCATCAGCAGCCACCAGATGACGCGGAGCGTCTCGTAATCGAGCGGTAGGGTCATGATTGGTCTCCTTGTCCCGCGCGGCTCATTCGGCCGCGACGGTCTGGAAGGGATTGGGACCGCGCGGCAGGTCGACCACATCGGCCGGCGCCGCCGCACTCTCCGGGCCATGGCGGATCGCGCCGAGCATCAGCCGGACCTCGATCACCGCCAGCACGCCATAGATGAGCGTGAACCCGACGATCGTCGCCCACACCTCCCCGATGGTCAGGCTGGACGCTGCGAGGAAGGTCGGCAGGACCCCCTCAACCGCCCAGGGCTGGCGTCCGAGCTCGGCGATCAGCCAGCCCGACTGGATTGCAATCCACGGCAGCGGGATGACCCACAGCGCGGTGCGCAGGAACCATTTGCGGTCGAACTTGCGGGTATTCGCATAGTAGAGCGCGACCCCGAAGAAGGCGATGAAGAAGAAGCCGAGCCCGGCCATGCCGCGGAACAGCCAGAACAGCACCGGCACGTTCGGCACGGTCGACCATGCCGCCTTGTCGATCGCGGCGGCGTCGGCCTGACGCGGATCGGCCACGAAGCGCTTGAGCAGCATGGCATATCCAAGATCGGCCTTGTTGCGCTCGAACGTCTCCCGCGCGGCGACATTGGTACGATCGGTCTTGAGCGTCTCAACCGCGTCATAGGCATCGATGCCGCGAATGATCCGCGCGCGGGCCTGTTCGACCAGCGGCGTGATCCCGGCAACCTCACCCGTCAGGCTGCGCGTCGAGATCAGGCCGAGGACATAGGGAATCTTGACCTCGTACAGCGTCTCGCGCCCGGCGTTGGAGGGGATGCCGAAGATCGACAGCCCGGCCGGTGCCGGTTCGGTTTGCCAGGCACCTTCGATCGCGGCGAGCTTCATCCGCTGGTTGTCGGTCAGCGCATAGCCGCTCTCGTCACCCAGCACGACAACCGATAGCGAAGAGGCAAGGCCGAAGGCTGCCGCGACCGCGAAGCTGCGCTTGGCGAACTCGAGATGGCGCCCCTTGAGCAGATACCAGGAGGAGATGCCGAGCACGAAGACCGAGGCGAGCACATAGCCGGCGCTGACGGTGTGGACGAACTTCGCCTGCGCGACCGGGTTGAACACCACGGCCATGAAGTCGACCACTTCCATCCGCATCGTTTCGGGGTTGAACGCCGAACCGGTCGGAAACTGCATCCAGCCATTGGCGATCAGGATCCAGACCGCGGACAGGTTGGTACCGAGTGCGACCATGAAGGTGGCGAAAAGATGCTGGCGCTTGGACAATTTGTCCCAACCGAACACCATCAGGCCGACGAACGTCGCCTCGAGGAAGAAGGCCATCAGACCTTCAATGGCAAGCGGCGCGCCAAACACGTCACCGACATAGTGCGAGTAATAGGCCCAGTTGGTCCCGAACTCGAACTCCATCGTAATGCCGGTCGCGACCCCGAGCACAAAGTTGATTCCGAACAATTTTCCCCAGAACCGGGTGATGTCGCGCCAGATCGGGCGGTCCGTGATCACATACACCGTCTCCATGATCACGAGCATGAAGGCGAGGCCCAGCGTCAACGGCACGAACAGGAAATGGTACATCGCCGTCAGCGCGAACTGGAGCCGCGATAGCTCGACAACTGCCATATCAACCATTGGAATTTCCCCGGACTGAGGTGTGTTTGGCGAGCGACCTGCTAGACAAGAAGCCCCTCCCCGCGACATGGGGAATAATACGCAACCCCGACCCCCGGAATGTGACAAATTGTCCTAATATGAGCAAGCGCGAATATTCCGATTTCTGGTGGCTGGGCGATGTGCTTGGCGCAATCCTGTTTGCGTGGGGCCTCGCGGACGCGCTCTCGGCGCTGATTGCAGACGTACCGGTCCCGACAGCCGCGATCGCATCGCTATTGGCTGGCGGAGCGGTTCGCGCGCTGACCAGCTGGGCTGCACAGGCTCAGGGCGCCGCTGCTGCCCAGCGCGCGCTGGCCCCGCTGCGCGTGCAACTCCACCGGCGCCTGCTTGCCGAACCGCTGGCGCAGCCGCTGACCGTCGGCGAGAGCGCGGCGATCGCGATCGATCATCTCGACCGGGTAGAGGCGCATCGCGCCCGCTTCGTCCCGGTTCGTCTCGCCGCCGCAGCCGGGCCGGTCCTCATTGCGGTCGCGGTGGCCTTTGCCAGCCCGGTTGCCGCGACGATCCTGCTCGCGACCCTGATCCCGTTCGTCCTCGGCATGGTGCTGGCCGGCACCATGGCGCGTCGCGCGGCCGATGCGCAGCTGGTGGCCCTTGCCCAGCTGTCGGACCTGTTTGTCGAGCGGCTGCGGATGCTGG
The DNA here is from genome assembly GCF_031456015.1 of Sphingomonas sp. BE123. Classification (NCBI taxonomy): domain Bacteria; kingdom Pseudomonadati; phylum Pseudomonadota; class Alphaproteobacteria; order Sphingomonadales; family Sphingomonadaceae; genus Sphingomonas; species Sphingomonas sp. BE123. The sequence goes on from NZ_JAVDTW010000001.1 coordinate 297,798, forward strand.
CGATCATCCGACATTTCGGCGCTGGCGAACGCATCACACGCCAGGCCGGCGCTGCCACTGCGGCGATTGCGCAGCGTACCCTCGCGGTGCTGCGCGTCGCCTTCCTGTCCAGCGCCGTGCTCGAATTTTTCGCCGCGCTCTCGGTCGCGCTCGTTGCGGTCTATTGCGGATTCAGCCTGCTCGGCCTGCTCCCCTTTCCGGTCCCGGAAACCCTAACCTTTCGCGAAGCGATGGTCGCACTTGCGCTTGCACCCGAATTCTATCTCCCGATGCGCCGACTGGCGGCAGCCTATCATGAGAAGCAGATGGGCGAAGCGGCCCAGGCCGTGATCGATCCCCTGCTGGCCCCGCCCCCGGCGCCCGCCGCTGCGCGATCGGCCCCGGACGCCGCCAGTCCCGGCCAGCTGACGCTCGACGGCGTGGAAATCATCTGGCCAGGCGCGCGCATCGGACCGGTTTCCTTCACCCTCGGTGCGACCGGCCTGCTCGCGCTGGTCGGCCCGACCGGCAGCGGCAAGACAAGCCTGCTCGCCGTGATCGCGGGACAGGTGCAGCCCAATACGGGTTCCGTCAGCGCGATCGACCCGGCGGACGTTGCCTGGGCAGCGCAGCGCCCGCTGATCCTGCCCGGCACGTTGCGCGACAATCTTGCCCTTGCCCGCCCGAGCGCGAGCGTTGCCGAGCTTCGCGCGGTGTGCAGCGAGGTCGGGCTGGACGCGCTACTCGACACGCGCGCTGACGGGCTAGACCTGCCGCTCGACCATCGCGGCAGTGGATTGTCGGGCGGCGAGCGACGGCGGCTCGGGCTGGCGCGCGCGCTGCTGGCACGACGCCCGCTCCTCCTCTGCGACGAACCGACTGCGGACCTTGATGCGGACAGCGCCGCGCGCATCACCGCGCTGCTGCGCGAGATTGCGACACGACAGGCGGTGATCGTCGCGACCCATGATCCCGACCTCGCCGCGCGCGCCGACCGGATCGTGACGCTGTGACCCGGCTCGCTGATGCTGCCGCGCGCCATGGCCTGGGGCGGCGGGTCGGGCTTGGCATGCCGCTGGCGCTTGCCGCGATCGCTGCGATGGCTGGCGTCGCGCTGCTCGCCATTTCGGGCTGGTTCCTGACAGGTGCGGCGATCGCCGGGGCCGGCGGCCTCGCGGCCATCTCTGCGTTCAACTATCTGCTCCCGAGCGCGGCAATCCGCGCGCTCGCGATCGGCCGCACCGCTGCGCGATATGGCGAGCGGCTGTCGAGCCACGGCGCCGCGCTTGGCGCCATGGCGCGCTTGCGGACGCGCCTGTTTGCGCGGCTGGCCGGTGCAGACAGCCGGGTCGCGCCCGACCTTGCCAGTGGCGACGCCAGCGCGCGGCTGATCGACGATATCGAGGCGCTGGAGGATCTGGTCGTCCGCCGGTCGGCGCTGCCGGGCGCATTAGCCGGGGCGGCGGTCGCGCTGTTTTGCGTCGCCCTGTCCGGCTGGCCGGCAGCGCTCGCTTATGGCGTTCTGACCGGCGCCGGGCTGGTCGCCGGCGGTCACGTCGCGCGGCGGCTGAGCCGGGCTCCGGCGGCAGCGGCATCGGCGGCGCGCGGGCGGCTGCGCGATCGCTATGTCGAGCTGGCTGCCGCACGGCCCGAAATCCTTGCCTATGGCCTGGGTGAGCGGGCGAATGCGATGCTGGCGGATGACCTTGCCAGTTGGGACCGCGCCCGTCTGGCGCTGGTGCGCGGAGAGGCGCTGCTCGGCGGCGCGGTCGCGGCGTGGAGCGCGCTGATCGCGGTCGCGGTGCTGATGCTCGCGCGTGAAGGCGCCGCGCTCGCCGCCCTGTCGACGCTTGCCGCATTTGCCGGGAGCGAGGTTCTCGCGGTCCGGATCCGCAGTGCCCTGCGTGAAGCGGTGATTGCCGAGGGGCTTGCGCGCATCGGCGCGATCGGAGCGCTCGACCCTGCCGCGCCATCGGCCGCGCCAGTCGCTCCCGCTACCATCGGCATCGGCGCGGTACAGCTTCAGCCGGGCGAACGGATCGTGCTGATCGGTCCGTCGGGCTGCGGCAAGACGACGCTGGTCGAGACGCTGGCCGGGCTTCGCAGCGCACCGCTTCCGCTCACGGTCGATGCGGTGGACGTCGCTGGACGGACCGCGTCGCAGCTTGCCGCGCAATTCGCGCTGGCGCCCCAGGCACCGCAGCTGATCGCGGGGACGATCGCGGACAATCTGCGCCTTGCTCGCCCCGGTGTTACCGAGCCTGCAATGTGGGCGGTGCTCGATGTCGTGCAGCTATCCGCGCGAATTCGGGCCATGCCCTCCGGGCTCGACACGCCGGTGGGCGAACAGGGCGGCACGCTGTCCGGGGGCGAGCAGAAGCGACTCTCGCTGGCGCGCGCGCTGCTGGCCGAGCGACCATGGCTGATCGCCGATGAGCCGAGCGAGGGACTGGATGCGGCGACCGAGAATGCGTTGGTCGCTGCCCTCGACGCATGGCTCGCGCGGCACGGCACCGGCTTGATCCTGGTGTCGCATCGCCCGGCACCCCGCACGCTGGCCAGCCGCGCGCTCGCCCTGCCCCTCGCCTGAGCTATTCGGCGGCGCGGGCGCTTGCGCCATCGGCGTCGCCGGCATCCGCGCTGGTATCATCGCCGCCAGCGGCATGGCTGGCCAGCAGCTCGACCGGCGGCACGCTTTCGATCTCGCGCGCGCCCGTCTCGATATTCAGATCCTTGAGCTTACGCGCCGACACCAGCGCTCGGCTCTCCAGCGAACTGGCAAAGGTGTTGAAATTCTTGACCGCGGTATTGAGCCCGCTGCCGACGGTGCGCAGATCCTGCATCGCCTTGGCAAGGCGGTCGTACAATTCCTTGCCGAGCGCGCCGATCTGCCGTGCTTCCTTTGCCAGCATCTCCTGCCGCCACACCGCCGCCACGGTACGCGCGATCGCGATCAGGTTGGTCGGTGTCGCGAGCAACACGCGCTTTTCGAACGCGAAGTCCCACAAGGTCGGATCATGCTCCAGCGCAGCCGAGAGGAAATGTTCGCCCGGTACGAACATGATGACATAGTCGGGCGCTTCCTCGAACTGGGTCCAATAGGCCTTGTTGCCGAGCGCATTGACATGCGCCTTCATCGCCGCGGCATGCTGGCCAAGCCCGATCTGTCGCTCCGCCTCGTCCACCGCGCCGAACGCGTCCTGATAGGCGTTGAGCGATACCTTGGCATCGATCACCAGCGCCTTGCCGCCCGGGACGCGCACGATCGCATCGGGACGCAACCGCCCGCCATCCTCCTGCGCGACACTGACCTCGGTCTGGAAATCGGTGTGTTCGGAAAGACCGCACGTCTCGAGCACGTTGCGCAATTGCTGCTCGCCCCAGCGCCCGCGCGATTTGGGGGCGTTGCGCAGCGAATTGACCAGCTTGGCCGCCTCCTGGCTGACCCGCTCCTGCCCGATCCGCATCTGCTCGATCTGGCCCTTGAGCTCGCCGAATGCATCGCGCCGCTCGGCCTCGACCTTGGCGACCCCTTCTTCGTACCGCTGGAGCCGTTCGGTGACCGGCTGGAGCAGCGCCTTCAGGTTCTGGCCCGCCACGCTTTCGGATTCGCGGAACCGGTCTTCGGCGCGCTTGAGAAAGGCCGCCTGGGTCTCCGCCAGCATCGATCCGGCGAGCTCACGAAACTGCCCGGCGAGCCGTCCTTCCAGCCCATCCGCCTTGACCCGAAGCTCGGCGAGTTCGATGCGCGCTGCGTCGCGTTCGTCGCGAATGGCGGCGAGCTGGTCGCGCAGTTCCGGCACTTCGCGCGCGCGCTCCTCGGCGGCGGCCAGTTCGGTAATCGCTGCCTTGAACTCAGCCTCGCGCGCGGCGCGCTCGGCCAGCGCCGCCGCGCCGCGCCGGCTCCCGGCAAGCCACCCCAGCACCACGCCAATCGCCAGCGCCAGCAATCCCGATACCACCCAGTCCAGTTCCACGCCGCCAACCCCGTCCTGAAAACGGAGTGGAACATAGACTGAACATCACTGAAGCAACAGGGCTAAAGTGCGCCAGGTCCAATCAAAATGCGTGGGCGAGCCGGTCAAGCATCGATCGCGCGGGGCTGACCGGCGGCGCGTCGGCCTGATCCAGCGCCGCATCAAGCCGCGCGATCCGGCGGTGCAGGTCGATGCTCGCGACGATCAGATGCTGCGCGCCGACCGGCATCGCGTCGAGCGCATCCTGCTCGGTCACCGGCGCTTCCCCCAGCCGTCGCGACGGATGCCGCGCGTCATTCATCCCGATCTCGCCGGCAGCGACCGCACGCTGCGTCAACAGCCACGCGATGCAATGCATCAGCCGCGTCGTCACCTTGAGCGACTCGCACGAAAACACCACGCGATCCATCGCACCGAGCCGCTCGCGCTGTTCCCGCCCGAGCGCGTCGAAATAGCCGCGCGCTTCGTCCGCCAGCAGCATCGCTTCGGTGTAGAGCGAGTCGATCAGCGCTCGCTGCACCCGCATGGTCTCGACATCCCCGGTCATGAGCGAAACGCTGACAGAAACCGGACGTTAACGAAACAGGAATTTGCGCCCCGCGCCTGTCCCAAAGCGGCGCGGCCTGCGCGCGCTGATTCAGGCGATGATGTCGGGGATCAACTGGTCCTCGAGCATCGCAATCTCGTCGCGCAGCAGGAGTTTGCGCTTTTTCAGCCGTGCGATCTGCAGCTGGTCGGGCATTGCCGTGGTCACCAGCGCCTCGATCGCCGCATCCAGGTCGCGATGCTCGACCCTCAGAAGCTCGAGTCGCCGCAGAATCTCGCTGTCGTCCATGATCCGTGCCGCCCCCGAACTCGCCCCGTCGCAAACCGCCGTTGCCCTGCCGAGGGGTAGTTTTGCAAGGGGCGACAAGCGATCCGAATCATGTTCTACTTTGCGTTCCCCCAACCTGAGCAGGAGGATTGCTTCCATGCAGACCGCGCATCTCTCAGCACTCGAGGCCAAGCACGCCAATCTCGAGCGCAAGATCATCGCCGAATTGCAGCGCCCGGCCCCCGACCAGCTGGTCGTCGCCGATCTCAAGCGCCGCAAGCTCAAGGTCAAGGAAGAGATCGCGTTGAGCTGACGCGACCCGGCCGGGACCCCGCCGATGCGGGGCCTGGCCACCGGTCCCTGCGTCGGGGTCAGCCCTTGAACAATTGGGGCTTGGCGTAAAGCGGCGTGGTGGTGCCGTGTCCGACCGGCTTGCGCGCCATCAGCGGATCGATCGGGCGATCAAAGGCGATCCCGACCCGCTTCTCCGCCGCCCACGCGATTTTTCCGCGGATCCAGCCAACCCCGCGCACATCGATCTCGACTTCGGTGCCCTGATCGACCGGATCGGGGTATTCGGCCATCAGTCCGCCGGCCGACAAATTGCGGACGCGCACTTGCACCTCCCGCCCTTCGATCCGCAACATTGCGGCCAGGAACAGGCTGTCGCGCGCCGCATTGCGCTGGCTCGCCGGATCGTCGGTGAAACGTCCGCCGAAAGGATCGGAGGTGAACTGGTCCATCTGCCGCTCTGATTCAAATCGTGACGCGCGCAATAGACCAGCAATGGCTATCGAAACCGTTAACCCCGCCCCGCCCGCGCCGATTATTCCTCGCGCGAAATCTTTTCGTTGCGCTCGTGCCGCTCCTGCGCCTCGACCGTCATCGTGGCAATCGGGCGCGCTTCGAGCCGCGCAAGGCTGATCGGCTCGCCCGTCACCTCGCAATAGCCATATTCGCCATCGTCGATCCGGCGGATCGCCGCATCGATCTTGGAAATCAGCTTGCGCTGCCGGTCACGCGTGCGCAGTTCGATCGACCAGTCGGTTTCGCTCGACGCGCGATCCGTCAGGTCGGCCTCACGCAGCGAATCGATCTGGAGCTGGTTCAGCGTCCCCGCCGCCTCGCGATGAATCGCGTCCTTCCACGCCAGCAGTTTTTCACGGAAATACTGTAGCTGCCGCGGATTCATGAACGGCTCATCGGCACTTGGCCGATACCCATCGGGCAGATCATTGGCTGCCTCGAGTTGTACAGGATCGTCGCGGTGTTCGAAAACGGTCGCCATCCCACTCTCCGTAACGGGACCGGTCGGCACGGGCCGAGCGTGATCCCCTTATCCCCGGCGCGCCCTATATCCGGGCAAATACGGTACCACAAGCTACCGAATCCACAGAATTGTGCGCCAAGCCGTTCTTGACACGCGGGAAATTACATCTCCCTGAACCGACACGCATTTTCTTGATGCGCCGCCCCTGCCCGTTCGCTGGCTACTTCCACCGAACGGCGACCGCTCAGCGAGTAAAAGCGTCCCCTAACGATACATTAACCATAATAGCGCTCCGCGCGGCTCAAATAATTCGTCAAACCGCCCCGGTTAAATGGTTAACGGGATTGCACTTAATACTTTGTTCTGCACTTTTCGGGCAATGACCCACTGAACGCGTGCCTCGGGCATGCTCCGGGGTCCAGGGACGAGAGAGAAGCAGAATGTCGGTCCGGATGGCTTTGGCGAAATTGTGCGCCTGCGCGTGCGGCGGTGCCGTGATCGGCGGCGGGGCGGTGCATGTCGCCGAGACGCGGGCCGAACGCGGCTATCAGCAGCGCCAGTCGGTTAAGCAACAGGGCATCGTTCAGCGGCGAGTCGTCAAGCGCCCGCTGCGCAAGCGCGTCGTGAAGCGCACCGTGACGACGACCGCCCAATGCCAGCCACAGGTCATCACCGTGACCAGCCAGGGCAGCGCCATCCCGCTCCCGCCGCCCACTTACGGGTCGAGCGGGGAAATGCCGATTGTCGGCGGCGGCGGTGGCGGCGGCGCGGCAGCGGCGGCAACCGGGGTAACCGGCGGCAGCAGCGGCGGCTTTGTCGGCGGCTTCTTCGCCGGCGGATTTTTCGGCGGGTCGAGCGGTGGCAGCGGCGCTTCGGGCAGCGGCGGCATCGTCATCTCGTCGACCAGCAGCACCAGCGGCGGGTCAACCTCCACGTCGGGCGGGTCGACCTCGACCTCGTCGGGCGGCTCCTCGGGCGATGTCTCGTCGTCGAGCGGCAGCGTGAGTTCCACCTCCTCGACGGGCGGTTCGTCGAGCGGCAGCGTCAGCTCGACCTCTTCCACCGGCGGCTCGTCGACCTCGAGCGGGAGCGTCAGTTCGACCTCCTCGACCGGCGGATCGTCAACGGGCGGTTCGTCCTCTTCGACATCCTCCGGTGGCTCGAGCGGCGACGTGTCGTCGTCCACCTCGTCCGGGGCATCGTCCTCATCGACCTCATCGGGTGCGTCGTCCTCGTCGACGTCCTCAGGCGGATCCTCGTCGTCGACCAGTTCGGCATCGGGCGGATCGTCGGGTGACGTCTCGTCTTCGTCGAGCGGCAACGTGTCGTCGTCGGCATCGTCCTCGGGCGATGTCTCGTCCTCGACCTCGGCCTCGTCCTCGGGTGACGTGTCCTCGTCGACTTCGGCCAGCTCGTCGGGCGACGTATCGACCTCATCCTCCAACTCGTCCGCGTCCTCGACCTCGGCGTCCTCATCGGGCGACGTCTCGTCCTCGACGTCGAGCGGGTGGAGCACGTCGAGCGGGTGGAGCACCTCGACCTCGAGCAGCACATCGACCTCTTCGGGCACCTCGAGCGGCGCAAGCAGTTCGTCGGGTGGCCCGGAGCCGGTTCCCGCGCCGCCCATGGTTCTGCTGTTCGGTGCGGCCGCGGCAGCATTGGTGGTGCGCAAGCGGTTCCAGAACCGCAAGGCAAAGGACGCCGCGGCGGCCGAATAAGCGCCGCGGCGACCAGAGCCGGGTCAGTTGGCGTCAATCAGCGCCTGTTCGATGTCGGGGATCGGGTGACCGGTCAGCGTCTTGTCGAGCTCGCCGGTCAGCCGCTCGCTCACTTCCTTGTGATAATGTTTGCGCAGTTCGCCCAGCGTGCGCGGCGGCGCGACGATGATCAGCGACTCAAAGTCGTTGTTCAGCGCGCGCTTCTTGAGCAATTCCGCCGTCTCCGCCGCGAAGCGGTCTTCCTCGAGCTGATGGAAATCGGTCTCTTCATAGGCGCTGCGCCCCGGTCCCACGCTTGAAAAGCTGCGCCCCGGCGTATCGGTACCCTGTTCGCGGTCGGGCGGATTGTCCTGCTCGCGCTTGCGCTCGACCTGAAGATTGAGATGCACGGCATCGCCCTCATTCCTGAGGAACAGCATCTTGCGGCCATCGGCGACCACGACCATCGCGTTATGGGGGACCTGCATCGGTGTTTCTCCTCATTCTGGTTATGCCTGCCAACGCACGGCGCGTGCGCCGGGTTGCCTCGGGACGCGCGCCTCGCCATAGCCTGCGCCCATGCATGACATTCGCGCCATCCGAGATAATCCCGAGGCGTTCGACGCCGCCCTTGCCCGCCGTGGCGCCGAGCCACAGGCCGAAATGCTGGTCGCCCTTGACGAGGCACGCCGCGCCCTGACGACGCAGCAGCAGGAAGCGCAGACTCGCCGCAACGACCTGTCGAAGCAGGTCGGCCAGGCCAAGGCCGCGAAGGACGAGGCACGCGCCCAGGCGCTGATGGCCGACGTTGCCGGTCTCAAGCAGACGCTGGAGGACCTGAACCTCGCTCAAAGCGCAGCCGATGAAGCGCTGCGAACCGCGCTGGCCGCGATCCCCAACCTTCCCGCCAGCGATGTCCCCGACGGCGCGGACGAGGACGACAATCAGCTCGTCCATGTCATCGGCGCCCAGCCCGCCTTTGCCTTTGCGCCGCGCGAGCATCATGACTTCGGTCCGGCGCTCGGCCTGGATTTCGACACCGGAGCGGTGCTTGGCGGGTCACGCTTCACGCTGCTACGGGGCGCGGCGGCGCAATTGCACCGCGCACTCGGCCAGTTCATGCTCGACACGCTGACCGCTCACCATGGCTATGAAGAATGCGTGCCACCCGTGCTGGTCCGCGACGAGATCATGTTCGGTACCGGCCAGCTGCCCAAGTTCGCCGAGGAATCGTTCCGCACGACCGATGGTCGCTGGCTGATCCCGACTTCGGAAGTCAGCCTGACCAACAGCGTGCGCGAGCAGATTTTGAGCGGCGAGGCGCTGCCGCTGCGGCTCACCGCGCTGACCCCCTGCTTCCGCTCCGAAGCCGGCGCCGCCGGTCGCGATACGCGCGGCTTCATCCGCCAGCACCAGTTCGAGAAGGTCGAGATGGTGTCGATCACGACGCCCGAGCAGTCGGACGCGGAGCATGAACGGATGACCGCCTGCGCCGAGGACATCCTGACCCGGCTCGGCCTGTCCTTCCGGCGTATGCTGCTGTGCGCGGGCGATATGGGATTCAGCGCGACGCGGACCTATGATCTTGAGGTGTGGCTGCCCGGCCAGGCACGCTATCGCGAAATTTCGTCCTGCTCGACCTGTGGCGACTTCCAGGCGCGGCGCATGAACGCGCGCTACCGCACGGGCGAGGGCAAGCCGGCGTTTGTCCACACGCTCAACGGATCGGGTCTGGCGGTCGGCCGTACGTTGGTCGCGGTGCTGGAGAATTACCAGCAGGAGGACGGCTCGGTGGCCGTTCCGGAGGTACTCCAGCCCTATCTGCGCGGGATCAACCGGCTGGAGCCGCGCGGGTGAGGATCCTGCTCACCAATGATGACGGCGTGCATGCGCGCGGGCTGGAGGTGCTGGAGCGCCTCGCGCGCACGCTGTCCGACGACATCACCATTGTCGCCCCGCTCGAGGAACAGTCGGGCAAGGGCCGATCGCTCAGCCTGACTGATCCGGTGCGGCTGCGCCGCTTCGGCGAACGCCGCTTCGCCGTCACCGGCACGCCGACCGATGCAGTGATGATCGCGCTGGCGGAGATCATGAAGGACGCTCCGCCCGACCTGATCCTGTCCGGCGTCAATCGCGGCGCCAATCTGGGCGAGGACGTCAGCTATTCCGGGACCGTGTCCGCGGCGATGGAAGGTGCGCTGGCAGGGATTCGCTCGATCGCGCTCAGCCAGCGCTATGCGCTCAGCGCACCGGGCGAGCGTGTCAGCTTCGCAGCGGCGGAACAATGGGGCGAGCGGGTATTGCGTCCGCTGATCACCGCCGACTGGGCGCCGCGCACGCTGATGAACGTCAATTTCCCGCCGCTGCCCGCCAGCGAGGTCGCCGGGATCAAGGCCGTCGGACAGGGGCTGCGCGACTATGGCCGGCTCAAGCTCGACAAGCGGACCGATCCGCGCGGCTTCGACTATTACTGGTTCGGCCTCGGCGCGGTCCCGCACTCGCCGGTGGCCGATACCGATCTTGAAGCGATCGAGCAGGGGTGGATCACCGTTACGCCCCTGCATCTGGACCTGACGCATCGTGAATCGCTCGTTATGCTCGACCGGACATTTGGCTGAACCGGACGGATCATGCGGCAAAGCGGGACCAGGGCTGGATTGATCGCGGTGCTGACACTGGCGCCGATCCTCGGTGGCTGTATCCCGCCGGGGGCCGGCGCGCCACCGCGGTCCGCCCCGGCGCCGCGGCAGGTCGATCCGACTGCGGCGCCGCGGCAGTCGGATGTTCCGGCCCTCCCCGCGCCGGTCTCTGCCTGGGAAGCGCGGCGCGTCACCGCCGATGCTCAAACGATCGCTCCGTCGGAATATGTCGTCGTGCCGGGCGACACGCTGCGCCGGATCGCGGACAAGACCGGCGCGGGGTCCGAGGCGATTGCGCGCGCCAACAATATTCCCCCGCCCTACACGATCCGCGTTGGCCAGCGCCTGTCGATCCCGGGCGGGCGCTATCATCTGGTCCGTGCGGGCGAGACCGGCATCGCCATTGCCCGCGCCTATGGCGTCGACTGGGGCCGCGTCGTCACCGAGAACGACCTCACCGAACCCTATATCCTGCGCACCGGCATGCGGCTGCTGATCCCGGGCGACCCGCGCACCATGACGGTCGAAGAACGCGCCGCCGCATTCCGGCTCGACATCGACGATATCGTCACTGGCGGCCAGCCTGCCATCGCCGAACGCGCACGCCCGACTGCGCCGACTGCATCCTCCGCCCGCGTGCTGCCGCCGGATGCCGCGGTGGCGGCGCCGGCAACGCTGCGTGGCGGCTTTGCCTGGCCCGCGCGGGGGACAGTCATCCGCCGCTTCGGCCCGATCGCCAGCGGGGAGCGCAGCGACGGCATCAAGATTGCCGTCCCGCTCGACACGCCGATCCTCGCCGCTGCGGACGGCACCGTCGCCTATGTAGGCAGCGAGATTCCGGCGCTTGGCGGGCTTGTCATCCTGCAGCATGGCAGCGGCTGGACCAGCGTCTACGGCCATGCCGGCCAGTTGCTCGTCCAGCGCGGCCAGTCGGTCAAGCGCGGCCAGATGATCGCGCTGTCCGGCGACAGCGGAACCAACCGCGCGCAATTGCATTTCGAGCTGCGCCAGGGACGCACCCCCGTCGATCCCATTCCGCGATTGCCAGCCCGTTGAGCCGTCCCCGCCTTCCCACCCACGCGCCGCTCCGGCGCAAAAGCGGCGTATCACCCTGGACGTCGATCGCCTGGCGCGTGGCCGCGGTACTCGGCCTCTACGCCTTTGCGGTCGCGTTCCACTGGTTCGACCGTGAGGGGCTGCGCGACAATTTCGACCAGCATATCAGCTTTCTCGACATCATCTATTTCACGATGATCTCGATCACGACGACGGGCTATGGCGATATCGTCCCGATTTCACCCGGCGCGCGCATGTTCGACGCGCTGGTGGTCACCCCGATCCGGATCTTCGTGATCGTGATCTTCATCGGGACGACCTATCAGTTCATCCTCAAACGCACATGGGAAACCTGGCGCATGGCGCAGATCCAGAAGATGCTGACCGGCCACATTGTCGTTGCCGGGTTCGGCAAGACCGGCTCCGACGCGGTCAACGAACTGATCGCGCGCGGCACCGATCCGGCGTGCATTGTCGTGATCGACGGCGACGAGCACGCCCTTGCCCGCGCCGAAGAGGCCGGGTGCAACGTCCTGGTCGGTGATGCGACCCGCGACCAGACGCTCAAGGATGTCCGGGTCGAACGTGCGCGGACGCTGATCGTCGCCACGGGCCGTGATGACACCTCGATCCTGGTCACGCTGACGGCACGGCATCTGGCGCCGGATGTGCCGATCTCGATCATCATCAAGGCCGACGACAATGAGGTCCCGGCACGCGCGGCCGGCGCGGATACGGTGATCAACCCGGTCAGCTTTGCCGGCCTGCTTCTCGCCGGATCGGTGGAAGGCGCGCATGTCGCCGACTATATGCTGGACCTCGCATCGGTCGATGGGCGCGTGCACCTCGCCGAGCGGCGCGTGACGATGGCCGAGGTCGGCCAGCCGCTCTCCGCCATCACCTCCGGGCTGGGCGTGCGCATCTATCGTCAGGGAAAGCCCTATGGCTTTTTCGAAAGCCAGGCGAATGCGCTGGAGGAAGGCGATATCATCGTCGAGATTATCGCCGGTAACGGACAGCGCGCGGACTGATCTTCTAATCCAGCGCCCAGTCGGTTCGCTCACGTTTCACGGTAAATCGCACCGTCGCGCCATCGCTGCGGTTGGCTGCACTGAGCTCGCCGCCATGCACCTCGATGATCCGGCGACAGATCGACAGCCCGATCCCCAGGCCATGCTCGGCCTTGGTCGAAATGAACGGCAGATTGAACTGTTGCAGCACGCTATCGGGAAAGCCGGGGCCGTCGTCGTCGACACGCACTTCGACCATGTCGTCGGACGCGTCCACTGCCGCGATCCGGATCACCCGGCGGATTTCGGGAAGGTCGGCCATCGCTTCTTCGGCATTGCGGATCAGATTCACCAGCACCTGCTGGATCTGGATCCGGTCGATCATCACCCGCCCCGTTACCTGTCCCGGCGTGTAGAGCACACGTGCGGCGCGCGTGACATTGCCACCCTGGGCAAGATCGATCGCATCCTCGATCGTGCGGTCAATCGAATCGGCGCGCAGCTCGGCATTGCCCTTCGCCAGATAGTCGCGGATGCGCCGGATGATCGCCCCCGCACGGGCGATCTGGTCCCGCGTCTGTCCCAGTTTCTCCGCGACTTCGCTGCGGCTCCCCTCGCCCTTGTTCAGCAACTCGCCAAGCGCGAGATAGTTGGAAGCGGCGGTCAGCGGCTGGTTCAGTTCATGCGCCAGTCCGGCCGCCATTTCGCTGAGCGATGCAACCCGCGCCGAATGCACGAACTCGTCGCGCATCTGATCGAACCGGCGCTTCGCCCGCGCCTCGTCGATCAAATGCCGGAAATAGAGCATCAGCAGCGCGATCACCACCAGCGTCAATGCCGCGGCCATAACCAGAAACCAGCCCGCGCGCCGCGCAGCAGGGGCGGTCAGCCGCGCTTCACCGACCCCGGACGTGACGAAGATCCCATAGTCGCCGATCCGTTGATGGCTGAACAGGCGGCGCATCCCGTCGATCGCGCTCGGCCCCCAATATTCGCCGTCCGGCGCCTGTGCCTGCTGCCGCATCACCAGCGTACCGCGCAGATCCTCGCCGGAACTGACGCGATTTCCCTCACGACGGGCGAGGCTGATCCCATCAAGGCTGATGATCGAGATCAGTTCGTCCGGCGCGTACCGCGTTCCGACGTTGAACGCGACAAAGCGGCGGGCGGGAATCGCGATCGCAACCGCCCCTGCAAAGCGGCCCGACGAGTCACGCAACGCGCGCGCGACGCGCAGGACCACGGCGCCCGTGTCGGGCTGGGCCGAGGGGTTGGAGATAACGCGCGCAGCCCGCCCCGACTGGAGCCGACGGAACGCTTCGGTCCGGCCAAAACCGGAGTCCGCATTCGCATAGCTGCTGAAACGAACGCGCCCGTTTCGGTCGAGAACTTCGGCTCCCACGATTGCTGGGTCGAAATAGGGCGGTAGCTCGAACCGCTGGACCGCGCCCGCGGAAGAGTCCCGGACCGCCGCACCATGGCGAGTATCGAGATAGAGCGCGGCAAGCTGGGCCGATTCGAGCGTGCGCTGGACATATTGCTCGAACGCGACCACCCGGCCGCGATTTTCGCGCGATGCTCCATCGGTCGCGGCGGCGCGATCCTCGACGACCTGCCAGACCACCGTGATCCAGGCGATGGCGACGAACAGGATGGCGGAGATCGTGACAAGCCGGGCGGCGGGCTGTCGCAGGATCGCGCGGAATGTGTCCGACTTGTGCATCAGCCCCCTGCTCGCCGAACGCTCAATGTCTCATGCTAGGACAGCACGGTCACAAACGCCAGCGTCACACAAGGTAGAAATCATAGCGCAGAGTGGTTGTTCCGCCTGACTCACCGCTGCATTGCCAACCACCACGCATTGGTGACCTTGAACTTAAAGATCGGCGCGTATTGTCGGGTCTCCTTCTGCGCCGCCGCATCGAAATCGCGATAGCTCGCGAGACGGGACATGAGCAGATCGCCGGCATCGGTCAGGAACGGATATGCGCGCTGGGGCTGTCCGGTCAGGAGCAGGCTCATCCCAGCGTACATCTGGAAATCGATCAGCAGCCTGTCGCTGCCGGCACCCGATTGTTTCGCGACGCTGACGAGGCGTTCGATCACCGGAACGACAAGATCGAGCCGCTCCGGATTGGTTTTCATGGTCAGTACCACCTGCCCGGTCAGCATCTTGATCCGCACCGACGCCGGGTTTGTCGGGTTGTTCGCCGCTGCTTCCAGGCGCCGGACATAGGGTCCCGCCTCGGCAAATTTCCCGGCGTCGATCAGCGCCACGGCCAGCATGGCCGCCGCCAGGTCGGTGACCGCAGACGCCGGGCCATATTGCTTTTCCGCACTGGCGAGCTCCGCGCGCGCGGCTGCGACCACATCCGCCGGGGCGGCACCGGACCACCACGCAATGCGATCGCGCGCAGTCGAACCGGGCTTCGCCAGCTGATCGACCCGCGCGGCGAGCACACGCGCCTCGTCCTCGCGGTCCAGCCTGCGCAAGGTGTTGGCGAGGCTCGCCATCGCATCCAGCGCGAGCGGCCCGCTCTCTCCTTCCGCCCGTTCGAACAGTGCCAGCGCTCTGCGCAACGCCGGCTCCGCCTCGCGGTCCCGATCCATCGAATAATAGGCCATGCCCAGGCATTCCTGGACGCGGCCGGACAGGATCGCCTGTTGCGGCGTCGTCTCGGGCAATTGCCGGGAGATCGGCAGCAGCAGGTCGACCGCCGCCTGCCCCTGCCCCAAATTCCACTGCGCGATGCAAAGCCCGACAGCCGCAATCACGGTCAGGCGGCCGGTGGCTCCATTGAGCTTGCGCGACACCGCCAATCGCCGCTCCGCGACCGGCAGATACTTGGTTAAGGCTTGCAGGCGATCATAATAGGTCGTCAGCGCGCTGAGAATGATCAGTGCATCCTCGCTGTCGGGACCGACCTGCCTATCCACATAATCAAGCGCGCGCAGGATCGTGCCCTCGACCTTGTCGTTGCCCGCCGTCGCAACGAGCAACGCGACCCCGGCTGCCAGCGTGGCGCAGGTGTCGCCCTGTGGATGCGCCGCCCGGCAATTCTCGAACGCTGGAATGATGATCTCTGCGGCTTTCCCATATTCGCGCTTGGCGAAGGCGGCTTCGCCCTCGACCGGGATCGGGATGCGCGGCGCGGTCTGCGCCGTCGCCGCTTCGGCTGGGGCCAGCCCCGCAACCGCGAGCATCGCCGCGCCTCCGGCCACCGCATGCCGCCACAGATCGATCATCGCCTCTTCCCCATCGACTTGAACGTTCGCTGTGTCCTTTCCTCGCAACTTGAGCGTCCGGCGGGCGCTCGGCAACTGACAAATCCGGCGCGCAGGCGGGCACGCCGCATCTGGCGCCCTCTATCTTTTTCCGTAAAATCGCCTATGTCGCCCGCCAATCATGGCAACGCGACTCCCCGAAGCCCCCAAGGTGGGCATGGTGTCGCTCGGCTGTCCCAAGAATCTGGTCGACTCCGAGCGTATCCTGACCAAGCTCCGTTCCGACGGCTATGCCATGTCGGCCGATTATGCCGGCGCTGATGTGGTGCTCGTCAACACCTGCGGGTTCCTCGACAGTGCCAAGGAAGAGTCGCTCGAGGCGATCGGCGAGGCGATTGCCGAGAATGGCCGCGTCATCGTCACCGGCTGCATGGGCAAGGAAGCCGACGTCATCCGCGCCCGCTTTCCCAATGTGTTGGCGGTCACCGGTGCGCATCAATATGAGGAAGTGGTCGGCGCCGTCCATGACGCCGCCCCGATGCCGCCCAACGCCTTCCTCAACCTCGTCCCCGAAAGCGGGCTGAAGCTCACGCCGCGGCACTACAGCTATCTGAAGATCAGCGAGGGCTGCAACCACCGCTGTTCCTTCTGCATCATCCCGGCGCTGCGCGGCGATCTGGTCAGCCGCCGCCCCGACGCGATCCTGCGCGAGGCGGAGAAGCTGGTCGAGGCGGGCACGCAGGAACTGCTGGTGATCAGCCAGGACACGTCGGCCTATGGCGTCGACATCCGCAAGGAACCGCGGATGTGGAAGGGCGCGGAGGTCGTTCCGCACATGACCGACCTTGCCCGCGAACTCGGCAAGATCGCGCCATGGGTGCGGCTGCACTATGTCTACCCCTACCCCCATGTCGATCAGGTCATCCCGCTGATGGCCGAGGGGCTGATCCTCCCCTATCTCGACATCCCCTTCCAGCATGCCGCGCCGAACGTGCTACGCACGATGCGCCGCCCGGCGAACGAGGCGAAGGTGCTGGAGCGGCTGCGCAACTGGCGCAGCATCGCGCCCGATATCACGATCCGATCGACCTTTGTCGTCGGTTTCCCCGGCGAGACCGAGGAAGACTTCCAGTATCTGCTCGACTGGCTGGACGAGGCGCAGCTCGACCGTGTCGGCGCGTTCCGGTTCGAGCCGGTCGAGGGTGCCGCCGCCAACGACCTGCCCGGCGCAGTGCCCGAGGAGGTCAAGGAAGAGCGCTACGCGCGCATCATGGAAAAGACCGCCGCGATCAGCGCGGCCAAGCTGCAGGCCAAGATCGGCCGCACGCTGGAAGTGATCATCGACGAGGTGGATGGCGACGGCGCCAATGCCCGCTCACAGGCCGATGCGCCCGAGATCGACGGCACTGTCTTCCTGCGCGATGCCGGGCATCTGAAGCAGGGCGATATCGTCCGGGTCGAGATTGAGGACGCCGACGAACACGACCTCTACGGCGCGCCGCTGGCCTGAATGCGGCGCTGGTTCCTCGCTCTTCCGGCCTGGCTTGCGCTGACCGGGATTGCGCCGGAGCCGGGTGTTCGCGGCGAGGCGGTCGATCCGTTGACCGTTCAGGACGATGACTTCGCCCGCCATCGTGACCCGGCGACATGGCGCGGGCTGGCGGTAACGCGAATCGAATTTCGTGAAGAAAGAGGGGCTTGGCGGCTCTTTCGGATCGCCAATGTGAAGAAGCCGCGCGGGCCGCTCTGGTTCGTGCCGCACGATAACGAAAATGCCGGGTTCGAGGCAGGGCTGGCCGGGGTCCGAGCCTATGGCGGCGTGATGATCGTCGTCGACTCCGGAATTGCCGAGGATGGTCGCCGCCGGAACGCGGCAGTGGATCGCGGCGGACCGATCGATCCTAATCGCAATTTCCGCGATGGCACGCCGCTCTATGCCAACATCATCCTCGCCGATGTGCGGCGCGGGGCGCTGCCGATCATCGCGCTGCACACCAATTCGCCTGGGTTCGATACGCGCAACTCGCGCTGCAACCAGTCCGACCCGCCCGGGCGCGGCGAGGTGTCGATCCGCTTTTGCGACGACGTCATGCAGCCATCGCCGTCACAGGCTCGCGCATGGCCGTTCGATGACGACGACAGCCTTGCCTATGTCGCCTATCGATCGGGCCGATCGCCCTATTCGGCCTGGTGCGGCAAGGCCCTGGCCCTGGCCGATTTCAATGTCGTGTTCGAACGCGTGCGCGTCAGCGACGGGTCGCTCTCCAACTATGCGCTGCTCCGCGGCCTGCCCTATGTCAATTTCGAGACGCAGGAGCGCGGGCTGGAGCCGGCGCGGCTGGCGGAGAGCCGCGACCGGCTTGTGGCGATGATCGACCGGGCGATGGAGCGGTGCACGGCGCCTAGGACACGGCTCGCGCGCTAGTTGCCGTTGCCGAGCATGCGGCCTAGATCATCCGGGATGACCGACCTTTCCCTGCTGCTTCAGCCCGATCGCGGCCAGTCCGCGCGCTCCATCCATGTCGTCCATCCCGATCAGTGGCAGGACTGGCTCAAGGAGCAACCGCCGCGCATCCGCACCGCGATCGCCGCGCACAAGCTGACCGGCAAGGCGGGGAACCGCGCCATCCTTCCGGGCGAGGGGCCAGAGGATTGGGCGATGCTGCTGGTGTGCGACGAGGCCGAGACATCGCCCTTCCGCATCGCTTCGCTTGGCGAGCAGTTGCCCGAGGGTAGCTATCGGCTCGCGTCGGGAGAGCCCGGCGCGGCGATGCTCGGCTGGGTGCTCGCCCAGTATCGCTTCGACCGCTACCGCAAGGATGAGGCGACGCAGGGTCCGCGCGTGCTGCTGACCGGAGAGCCGGGACGGATCGAAGAGACGCTGCGCCTCGCCACCGCGACGTTCAAGGTCCGCGATCTGGTCAACACCCCCGCCTCCGACATGGGGCCAGCCGAGCTGGAAGCCGAGGTCGAGGCGCTGGCGAAGAGCCATGGCGCGACGGTGACCGTCACGCGCGGCGACGCGCTCGAGCAGGGCTATCCGATGATCCACACGGTCGGAATGGCGGCGGCGCGCGGGCGGGAGCCACGGCTGATCGAGCTCGAATGGGGCAATCCCGAGCATCCCCGGCTGGCCCTGGTCGGCAAGGGCGTATGCTTCGACACCGGCGGGCTGGACATCAAGCCGAGCGCGGGCATGCGGCTGATGAAGAAGGACATGGGCGGCGCAGCGCATGCGATTGCGCTCGCCGGGCTGGTGATGGCTCAGCGGCTGCCCGTGCGCCTCCATCTGCTCGTCGCGGCGGTCGAGAATTCGGTGGCTGGCAATGCCTTCCGCCCCGGCGATGTGCTGAGCACGCGCAAGGGCCTGACGGTCGAGAACACCAACACCGACGCCGAGGGGCGCCTGATCCTGGGTGACGCGCTGACCAAGGCGGTCGAGGGCAAGCCGGGGATGATCCTCGACTTTGCGACCCTGACCGGCGCGGCACGCGTGGCGCTCGGCCCGGATCTTCCGGCCCTGTTCGCCAATGACGACGCACTCGCGGGCGCACTGCTCGATGCCGGGGACAATGTGAAAGATCCCCTGTGGCGATTACCCTTGTGGGACGGGTATGACGAGATGCTGAAGTCGGACATCGCCGACATGGTCAACGCCCCCGACGGCCCCTTTGCCGGACCGATCACCGCCGCGCTGTTCCTCCGCCGCTTCGTTCCCAAGGACATCGCCTGGGCGCATCTCGACCTGTTCGCCTGGCGTCCCGCCGCCAAGCCGGGCCGACCCAAGGGCGGCGATGCGATGGGCCTGCGCGCGACGTGGGCGATGCTGAAGCTCCGCTACGCCGACAAGCCGTAACTGGCGTAACCGGCTCGACTTCGCAACGCTGGGGCGGCAAGGTGTCGTGATGACACACACGCGCAATGGCGGCCGCATCCTCGTCGACAACCTCGTGGCCCAGGGCTGCGACCGCATTTTTCATGTGCCGGGCGAGAGCTTTCTCGCGGTGCTCGACGCGCTGCACGATGTGCCGCAGGTCGATCTGGTAACCTGCCGACAAGAGGGCGGCGCGGCGTTCATGGCGTGCGCGGACGGCGCGATGACCGGCAAGCCCGGCATCTGCTTCGTCACGCGCGGTCCGGGTGCGACCAACGCCAGCATCGGCGTACATGTCGCCATGCAGGACTCGATCCCGATGATCCTGTTCATCGGCGACGTCGATCGCTCGATGCGCGACCGCGAAGGGTTTCAGGAAGTCGATTTCCCCGCCTTTTTCGGCCCGCTGGCGAAATGGGCGACGCGGATCGAGGATGCGGCGCGCATCCCCGAATATGTCGCGCGCGCGTGGAACGTGGCGATCAGCGGGCGCCCCGGACCGGTCGTGGTCGCGCTGCCCGAGGACATGCTGCTCGATATGGTCGAGACGCTCGACCGCCCGCGCCTGACCCGCCACAGCGCTGGGCTCGACCCGGAGGACTTCACCGACGTCCTCGACCTGCTGCGTACTGCCGAGCGTCCGGTGGCGATTGTCGGTGGCGCCGGTTGGGACATTGCGACCGGCGCGGCGTTCGACAGCTTCGCGCGCAGCTGGGGCATTCCCGTCGCGGGGGCATTCCGGCGGCAGGACGCGATCCCCAACAGCTCGCCGGCCTGGGCGGGCAATCTCGGCTATGGCCCCAATCCCAAGCTGGTTGCGCGGATCAAGGCTGCCGATCTGCTGCTGGTCGTCGGCGCGCGGCTGGGTGAGGCGACGACCGATGGCTATACGCTCGTTACCCCGGATCATCCCGGCCAGACGCTGATCCATGTCCATCCGGACGCAGCTGAGCTCAACCGCGTCTATCGCGCCGATCTCGGCATTGCTGCGCCGGTGTTCGAATTCGCTGCAATGCTGGCCGCCGCCGATGCCCCTGCAACGCCCCGCCCGGCCTGTGCCGAAGCGCATGCCGAGTGGCAGGACTGGTCGACGCCCAAGCCCCGCGACGGCGTGACGCTCGACCTCGGCCAGTGCGTCGCGGCGATGCGGGAGCGGATCGACGCGGACCACGCAATCGTCTGCAACGGCGCGGGCAATTTCTCCGGTTGGTGGCACCGTTACTGGCGTTATGGCACGCAGCCGTCGCAGCTCGCGCCGACCGCTGGCGCGATGGGTTACGGCACCCCCGCCGCCGTCGCCGCTGCCCTGCGCCGCAAGGACAAGCTCGCCATCGCGCTCGCCGGAGACGGCGACTTCCTGATGAACGGACAGGAGCTGGCAACTGCCGTGCAGCACGGCGCGGACCTGCTGGTGCTGGTCATCGACAATGGCGCCTATGGCACGATCCGCATGCACCAGGAGCGCGAGTTTCCCGAGCGCCTGTCGGGCACAACGCTGCACAATCCCGATTTCGCCGCGCTCGCCCGCGCTTATGGCTGCTGGGCCGAGACGGTCGAGCGAACGCAGGATTTCGCACCGGCACTCGACCGTGCTCTGGCCGAGCGCGGCGTGCGCCTGCTGCATCTGAAAACCGATGTGGAGATCATCACCCCGGCGACGACGATCACCGCGATCCGGGGGTGAGGTTCAGGCGCGCGCGATCGTCCGTTCACCCGCCAGCAGCGCGTTGACCGCGTCGAGTGCCCAGCGCTCGCACAGGCCAACCGCGCGGGCAAAGGCCTTCACGAAGCCCTTGATGTAGATCACGCCGGGAATCTCGTCGAACCGCTCCGCCTCGATCGCGGCGAGGTAGCGGACCGGAACACGGGTTTCCGCAGCGATGTCTTCGATCGACAGCGCGCGGCGGCGGCGCGCATCGGCCAATGCGTGACCGACGCTGCCGCGCGGTTCGATGCGCCAATCGCCATTGGCAAATGGAAGTACTGGTTGTTCCATCACGGCATTCATCGTCGTCAAGCCCCCCGGCTGGCTGACATTTCCGGATCGTCCCGGCACGGAACAGTGTAATGACCCAAAACGGCTATCGAGTCGATTCGATTCGCCCACGAAAAAGGGCCGTTTCCCGCAGAAAACGGCCCTTCCAGATCTTCGAACCAAAGACGGGCGTCAGATATCGTCGCCCAGCGCGCCCTTGATCTTGCCGCCCAGCTGCTGCGCCTTGCCCTTGCCTTCCTGCGCAGCGCCCTCGGCGCGCGTCTCGGGATCGTTGCTCTGCTGCTTGGCCTTGCCGATTGCTTCGTTCACGTTGCCTTTGATCTTGTCGATGAGTTCGCCCATGATTGGCTCCTTGCGGTTCGGGGTGGGGTTCCCCCGATCAACCGCCGGGCCGCGTACGAGTTCCGATCTTTGCGCTTAGTCCCCGGAGCTTTGCCCGATGCCGCACCGGATCATCGACCTGTATCAGCGTCATGCTGCAGCCTTCGATGCTGCGCGCCGCGATAGTTTTCCGGAGCGCACCTGGTTCCAGCGATTCGAACGGATGCTGCCGCGTGGTGCCGACGTGCTCGACCTTGGCTGTGGCGGAGGCGAGCCGGTAGCGCGGTTTCTGGTGGACCAGGGGCATCACGTGACCGGGGTCGACAGTTCGGCCACGCTGGCCAATCTCGCCCGCACGCGTTTTGCGCGCCACAAATGGATCGAGGCGGACATGACGCGGTTTGGCGCCGAGTCCGGTGCCTATGACGGCATCATTGCCTGGTCGAGCCTGTTCCATCTGGAGCCGCAGTGGCAGGAAAAGCTGATCCGCCGGATCGCCGTGTGGTTGCGCAAGGGCGGGGTCGCGCTGTTCAATACCGGCCCGGCAAATGGCGTCGCGATCGGCACGTTCGAGGGCGAAGACCTGTATCATGCCAGCCTGTCTCCCGACGAATATCGCGCAGCGCTTGCCGAGAGCGGGCTGAGCGTGGTCAATCATGTCAGCGAGGATGCAAGCTGCGGCGGCTTTACCGTTTGGCTGGTGGGGAAAATCTGATGCGGTTCATCGGTTGGTTGTTCGCTGCGGTCTTGTTGGTGTTCGTCGGCTGGCTGGGCGGTCCGGTCGCCATGCAGAGCTATCGCGTGGCGACCGCCGCCGACCCGGAAGGCGCCAAACAGTCCGTCGCCGACGCGCTTATTGGCGCCTATCACACTGCGCCCGCCGGCCCGACGACGCTGCAATCGACCGGGCCGGACACCAGCTCGGTCCGCGCGTGCGGCTATCCGCCCGATCCCCTGCTTCGCGAGGAAGGCGTACCCTTTTCGAGAACGGTCGACTGGGGAATAACAGTGCTGAACTTCCGCGCCAGCCGCGATTACGAGCGCGACCTGCGCCATGTGCGGGTCGAGGCCCTTGCCAAGAGCCATTCGGTCGCGGCCATGGCCGCATTGCTCAGCTGCCGCGATACGCCGCTGGAGCGCTTCTGTCGCCCGCGCGTGGCGCAAATGACCGCTGAAGCGGACCGCGCCAACGCGAAAGCCATCGCCGAGCTGCGCGCCATGGGGCAGGCGACGGATCGACGCATCCTCTGCACCTTCCTCGACGGCGCAGCGGCGCGGCGCGGCATCGCGAAGGCCGCACCCGCACCGAAGCCGGCGTCCTAGATCAACCCGGCCAGCGGGCTCGACGGATCGGCATAGCGTCGCTGTCCCATCCGCCCGCTGCGATAGGCCAGCCGCCCGCTTTCGACCGCGAGGCGCATCGCGCGCGCCATCAGGATCGGGTCCTTCGCCTCGGCGATCGCGGTGTTCATCAGCACGCCGTCGCAGCCCAGTTCCATCGCCACCGCCGCGTCGCTCGCCGTGCCGACGCCAGCATCGACCAGCACCGGCACCTTCGCGCCCTCGACGATCAGGCGGATCGTTACGCGGTTCTGGATGCCGAGCCCCGACCCGATCGGCGCGCCCAGCGGCATGATTGCGACGGCCCCCGCATCCTCCAGCCGCTTCGCCGCAATCGGATCGTCAACGCAATAGACCATCGGCAGGAACCCTTCCTTGGCCAGCACCTCGGTCGCGCGCAGTGTTTCGTGCATGTCGGGGTACAGGGTCTTTGCCTCGCCCAGCACCTCCAGCTTGACCAGATCCCATCCGCCAGCTTCCCGCGCCAGCCGCAGCGTGCGGATTGCGCTCTCGGCATCGAAACAGCCGGCGGTGTTGGGCAGGTAAGTGATCTTCTTGGGATCGATATAGTCGGTCAGCATCGGGGCCTTGGGGTCGCTGACATTGACGCGACGCACCGCCACCGTGACGATCTCCGCGCCGCTCGCCTCGACAGCAGCGGCGTTCTGAGCGAAATCCTTATACTTGCCGGTTCCGACAATCAGCCGCGAGGTGAAGGTCCGCCCCGCCACGGTCCAGCTGTCGTCCGTCGTCGCGACATGATCCCCGCCGCCGACGAAATGCACGATCTCGATCGCGTCGCCATCCTCCACGATCACCTGTGCCAGCGTCGAGCGCGGCACGACCTCGAGGTTCCGCTCCACCGCCACTTTCTCAGGCACCAGCCCCAATTCGTTCGCGAGATCGGCGAGGGTGATCCCGCCTGCAACGCGGCGATGTTCGCCATTGACCGTGATCGTGATGGTGCCGTCGGCGTGCATGGTTGCTCCTGACCGGTTGAGTTTGCGCGGCGCATATAGGAAGCTTCGTCCGCGACCAACAGCTTCGCAAGGTTGGAAGGATCGGCATGTCGCTCACTCGCCGCCGCTTCGTCGAAGGTGCTGCTGCGTTCACCGCCACCGTGCCGCTCCGTGCGGTCGCCCAGCCCTCCGCGCCGCCCGACCCGCGTCTGCTGCGCGCGATCCGCGACCATCTCGGCTATTCGGTCGGCTTCCGGCGAAAGTTCGCAATCGGAACCTACGCCGCCCCGGGACGCGCCGCCTCGCCCAGCCAGCTCGCACTGACCCTTCGGTCGATCACGCAGCGCCTGGGGCGCCTTTCCGCCAATCATCCGACCTGCGCGCTGATCCACTGGCACGACCCCGACGGCCGGCTTCATGGCTGGCTGTTCGACGGCACCGGCGTGATCGCAAGCGGTGCCAGCATCGGCCCCTATGACAGCCTTAGCTTTTTGCTCGACGCCCTGCGCGTCGACGCACGGACGGCGACGCGGGCTCCGGTCCGACGTGGGTCGCCGCGTCCACCCCCGCCGCTACGCACCACGCCGACCGACCCGCGCGCACAATTCGCCCGCGCACGCGATATGCTGTTGCCGGGAGCAATTGCTGCTGCGCTGACCGAGCGAAGCGGGCGGCTGTTGATCCTCCCAGCCCACGACACCGGCTCTGCCCCCTATGCGGCGTTGCCGCTGGGCGATGCGATGCTCGCCGATCGCTGGTCGACGCTGATCCTGCCGGACATCGAAACGCTGGCCGATCCGCAGCGCACGTTCGACACACGGCTCGATCCACGCAACGCGCTCGTGGTCGGAAACCCCGATCTGTCGACCGATCCGGCCTATGAATGGAGCGACCTGCCCGACGCGGCGGAGGAAGCGCAGGCGTTTGCGAAGATTTTCAGCCTGCCGCCCGCGCGGCTGCTGACCGGCAAAGCCGCGACGCGCGAACGCGTGCTGGCAGGGATCGACAATTATGGCGAGGCGAGCATCGTGTACCTCGCCACCCATGGCCTCGCAAACTCGGTCAATCCGATGGACGGCAGTTTCGTCGCACTGGCCGATGGGCATCTTTATGGCCGCGACCTGCGCACACCGCGGTTCCAGGCATGGGCAGCATGGCATCCGCTGGTGATCCTCAGCGCCTGCCAGACGGCGCTGGGGAAAACCTTTGATGGTGGCACTTATGGCGTGGCGCGCGGCTGGATCTCGGCGGGCGCGGGTCAGGTGGTGGCGAGCCTGTGGAACGTCAGCGACACCGCGACCCAACTGCTGATGCTGCATTTTGCCGACTATGCCTTTCTCAAGCGCGAGCCGCCGGAAGAGGCATTGCGCCTCGCCCAGCTGGACGCGCGCGCGACATTTCCGAAAGATCCGGCAGCTTGGGCGAGCTTTACGCTGTTCGGCGCGCCCTCACGTTCGGGCTCACGTCTCGACCTGCCCGCCTTGCCCCGCTAAAGCGTCGGCACAATTGCGCGAGTGCACCGATGGCTGACCTGATTTTCGTCCTCAACGGCCCCAATCTTAACCTGTTGGGGACGCGCGAACCGGAAATCTATGGCTCCGACACGCTCGACGACATTGCCGGGATGCTGGAGGATCGTGCCCGCGACCTCGACCTGACCGTCGATCTGCGCCAGTCGAATCATGAAGGACATCTGGTCGACTGGATGCATGAGGCGCAGGCGCGCGGGGCCAGGGCGGTATTGCTGAACGCCGGCGCCTTCACCCACACCAGCATCGCACTGTATGATTGCATCAAATCGATCCGCACCCCGGTGATCGAAGTGCACCTGTCAAACCCGCATGCGCGCGAGGAATTCCGGCATTTGAGCTATGTCGGACGCGCCGCAAAGGGAACGATCGCCGGCTTCGGCGCGCAATCCTATCTGCTCGCACTCGAAGTTGCGGCGCGACTTTGATGCGGCGAGCGGTTTGCAAGCCGGGTCATCTTGACTAATAGCCGCCTTTTCCTGCGCGCCGGTCCGGGGTCCGGCGCGAACCGAACATTTTTTGAGGTCGCATGAGCGAAGATCATAAAAAGGGCATGCACGTCGATATCGAGCTGGTGCGCCAGCTGGCCGCCGTGCTGGACGACACCAACCTGACCGAGATCGAGGTCGAGGACGGCGACCGCAAGGTCCGCGTCGCGCGCAAGGTGAGCGCCGCACCGGTTGCCTACGCCGCACCCGCCCCGATGGCCCCGGCCCCGATGGCCGCGGCCGCACCCGCCGACATGCCCTCCGACCCTGCGTCGATCACGCCGGCACATGAAAATGCGGTCAAGTCGCCGATGGTCGGCACCGTCTATCTCGCGGCCGAGCCGGGCGCCAAGCCGTTCATTGCGGTCGGCCAGCAGGTCAAGGCCGGTGAGACGCTGCTGATCGTCGAGGCGATGAAGGTGATGAACCCGATTGCCGCGCCGCATGGCGGCACCGTCAAGGCGATCCTGGTCGATAACGGCCAGCCGGTCGAGTTCGACCAGCCCCTCGTCGTCGTCGAGTAAAGCGCTTTAATGTTGCGCCGCACCAGCCCGCTCCCCCACCCGGCCGCCCACATCATATCGTCGCTGGGCGGCCGGGTGGCGGAGCGGGCCGGTGCCGCCTAGGATTTCATAATGCCCGAGATCAAGAAACTCCTGATCGCCAATCGCGGCGAGATCGCACTGCGCATCCACCGCGCATGCCATGAAATGGGCATCAAGACGGTCGCGGTGCACTCCACCGCCGATGCCGATGCCATGCATGTGCGTCTCGCGGATGAGGCGATCTGCATCGGCCCGCCGGCCGCTGCCGACAGCTATCTCAACATCCCCAACATCATCTCTGCCGCCGAGATCAGCGGCGCGGACGCGATCCATCCCGGCTATGGCTTCCTCAGCGAAAACGCCAAATTCGCCGAGATCGTCGAGCTGCATAACCTGATCTTCGTCGGGCCGAAGCCCGAGCATATCCGCACCATGGGCGACAAGGTCGAAGCCAAGCGCACCGCCGGCGCGCTTGGCCTGCCGCTGGTCCCCGGATCGGACGGCGCGATCAGCGACGTGACCGAAGCGAAGAAGCTCGCTGAAGAGATCGGCTACCCGGTCATCATCAAGGCCGCGTCGGGCGGCGGCGGTCGCGGCATGAAGGTGTGCAGCGACCCCGACCAGTTCGAAACCCTGATGCAGCAGGCGGGCAGCGAGGCGAAGGCCGCGTTTGGCGACGCCACCGTCTATCTCGAAAAATATCTCGGCAACCCGCGCCACATCGAAATCCAGGTGTTCGGCGACGGCAATGGCAACGCCATCCATCTGGGCGAGCGCGACTGTTCGCTTCAGCGCCGTCACCAGAAGGTGCTGGAGGAGGCCCCCTCCCCGGTCCTGTCGACCGAGGAGCGCAACCGCATCGGCGCGATCTGCGCCAAGGCGATGGCGGACATGGGCTATCGCGGCGCGGGGACGATCGAGTTCCTGTGGGAAAATGGCGAGTTCTACTTCATCGAGATGAACACCCGCCTGCAGGTCGAGCATCCGGTGACCGAAGCGATCACCGGCCTCGATCTGGTCCGCGAACAGATCCGCATCGCCGAGGGGCATCCGCTGACGCTGCGTCAGGAGGATGTCCAGTTCCGCGGCCACGCGATCGAATGCCGGATCAATGCCGAGGATCCGCGGACCTTCGCGCCCTCGCCGGGCAAGGTCACACAGTACCACGCGCCGGGCGGCATGAACGTCCGCGTCGATAGCGGCCTGTATTCGGGCTACAAGATCCCGCCTTATTACGACAGCATGATCGCCAAGCTGATCGTGTACGGCACGACCCGTCAGGGCGCCCTGCGCCGCCTGCGTCGCGCGCTCGAGGAGTTCGTGATCGAGGGTCAGGGGATGAAGACCACGATCCCGCTGCATCAGGCGCTGCTGGACGTGCCGGAATTTCAGCAGGGCGACTACACGATCAAGTGGCTGGAAGAGTGGCTGGCGAAGCAGGACGCGGCGTGAACGCCACGATCCTGCACAACCCGCGCTGTTCCAAATCGCGTGAGGCGCTGGCGATCCTGCAGGATGCCGGCGCCACCGTGACGGTGGTCGAATATCTCAAGACTCCGCCGTCGCGCGACGCGCTGGCCCGGCTCTATGCCAAGGGCGGCATGTCGCCGCGCGACGGGCTGCGCAAGGCCGAGGCCGGAGCCAAGGCGCTCAAGGACGCGTCGGATGACGCGATCCTCGACGCGATGGCCGCCGACCCGATCCTGATCGAGCGCCCGCTGGTCGAAACCGACAAGGGCGTGCGCCTCGGCCGGCCGCCCGAGCGGGTGCGGGACATCCTTTAGGCGCCCGCCCCACCCGGCTGATAGCGCGTCAGCGCGGCAATCCCTTTGCAATCGTCTCGCGCCACGGCGTTGTCGGACGGCCGATCAGTTGGCTCAGCGTCCCCGACGCGTCGAACAGCGCGCCCTCCCCCGCCCGCGCATCGCTATCGGCAAGGATTGCTGCAAAGGGTCCGGGAAGCCCCGCTTGCTCCAGCGCCGCCGCATAGTCCGATTGCGCCAGATCCCGATACGTCACCGGCACGCCCGAAAGCTCGGACAGCGCGGCGGCCAGTTCGTCCTGGGTGAACCCCGGCGCGCCAGCGAGTTCGAACGTGCCGGTCAGGCCACGCACCAGCGCCGTCGCCGCCGCCTCGGCATAATCGGCGCGCGCTGCCGCAGAAATCACGGCTGCACCCGAGCTGCCCAGAAGCACCCGGTGTTCGATCGCCGAACCGGCACTCATCAGATAGTTTTCGGTGTACCAGCCGTTGCGCAGCAGCGCATGGTCGAGCCCGCTCGCGGCGAGCATCCCCTCAGTCGTCCTGTGTTCGGTTGCGAGCTGCAGGGGCGAGCGGTCGGCATGCAGGATGCTGGTGTAAGCGACAAGACCGACGCGCGCGGCTTTGGCGGCGGCGATCACCGCGCCATGTTGTGCACTCCGGCTGCCGATCGCGTTTCCGGAAATGAGCAACAGCCGCTCCACCCCGGCGAGCGCCGGTACCAGGGTTTCCCGCGCATCATAGTCGAACCCACGCACCTGCACCCCCAGCGCCGCGAGGTCGGCGACGCGCTCGGGCGCGCGCACCAGTGCGACGACGCGGTCCGGCGCAACCCGATCCAGCAATGCGGTAATGACAAGGCGGCCCAGCTGGCCCGAAGCTCCGGTCACGGCAAACATGGTCTTCCCTTTCTTGTGGAATGTTGACCGCCACCATCTAATCTGTCACTTACCGATCGTAAGTACGCACGAAAAGGTAAGTGTAAAATGTCCGAGCGCCTGCGCATGGCCGACATGCTCGCCCGCGGCGATGTCTTCGCGCCGGATTGTCCGGCCCGCACGATCCTGCGCCAGGTGACGAGCAGCTGGGGCCTGTTGGTGCTGGTCGCGCTGCAACCGGGCACGCTGCGGTTCAGCGCGCTCCGGCGTCGGATCAGCGGGATCAGCGAACGCATGCTCGCGCAGACGCTGCAGCAGCTGGAATCCTATCGTCTGGTCACGCGGCACAGCCTGCCCGTGGTCCCGCCGCATGTCGAATATTCGCTGACCCCGCTCGGCATCGAGACCGCCCGGCGGGCGGAGGACCTGGTCGAATGGATCCAGACCCACCTGGTCGACATGCTGGCGGAGCCGGGTGAGGTAACGGACCTGGACCGGGCGCCGCGCTGACCGACCCAATGCGCTCAGGCAGCCTGGTCCGCCTCGCTCGCCATCTCGTCCGTCACATCGATCTTGGTGCCGTAAAGGTAACGCGCAATGCCATTCTCGGTCACGACATCGGCGGTGACCCGCATCCAGCGGATCGCGCCATCGGCGCGGCGGATGCGCGCTTCGAAAGTGAAGCTGCCGCATTCGGCGATCGCCGTCGCGCGCAAGCGCGCCAGCCGGTCGCGACATTCGGGCAGATACATCGCCACGATCGCATCGCGCGTAACCGGTATGCCGCGCGGCAGGCCGAACAGGTCGTAGACGCCATCGCTCCAGTGGAGCGAATCGTCCCGCAGATCGCATTGCCAGCGGGCCTGGATCGGCATGACGTCACGGGTCGAAATCGGATTCGGCACCATACGATCATGGGTAGCAAATGCGGTCCTAAAGTCCAGTGAACGCGTGACCTTTTGCCGCGACCCGGCTATTCCCGAGCCATGGCAACCGGTCCCGACCCGCTCCTGCTCGAACCCGGTCGCAATTGCTGGCGCGCGGCGGACGCAACCCGTCTCTCGGTGATCGTCGATGCCGATGCCTATTTCCGCGCGGCCCGCGCCGCAATGCTGCGCGCCCGCAAGCAGATCATGCTGATCGGCTGGGACTTCGATGCCCGCATCCTGCTGACGCATGACGACCCGCCCGACCATCCGGAAGCGCCGCGCGAAGTGGGCGCGT
Organism: Sphingomonas sp. BE123; assembly: GCF_031456015.1. Lineage (NCBI taxonomy): Bacteria > Pseudomonadati > Pseudomonadota > Alphaproteobacteria > Sphingomonadales > Sphingomonadaceae > Sphingomonas > Sphingomonas sp. BE123. The sequence continues at coordinate 328,382 of NZ_JAVDTW010000001.1, forward strand.
TCATTTCATGGCTGGTCGCGAACAATCCCGAGCTCGAGGTGCACATCCTGCGCTGGGACGTCGGCGCCGCCGCGGCGCTGCTGCGCGGGCGGACGCTCGCGACGCTGGTCCAGTGGAAGCTGGCGAAGCGGATCCATCTCAAGCTGGATTCAACCCATCCGCCGGGCGCGTCCCACCATCAGAAGATCGTCGTGATCGACGATTGCGTCGCGTTCTGCGGCGGGATCGACATGACGCTGGGGCGGTGGGACACGCGCGCGCATGCCGATGGCGACCCGGGGCGGATCGGACCGGATGGCGAAGCGGCAATGCCGTGGCATGACGCGACCACCGCGATCCAGGGTCCGGCCGCCGCCGCGCTGGGCGATCTGTGCCGGATGCGCTGGCATCGCGCCGGCGGCCATCGCTTGTCGCCCCCCGAAACAGCGCATGATTGCTGGCCGGAGGGACTGAGCCCAGACTTTACCGACATCCGCGTCGCGATCGCACGTACACAGCCTGCGCTGGGCGAGGACGCGCCCATTCAGGAGATCGAGGCGCTGTACCTCGACCTTATCGCCACCGCGCGCCACTGGGTCTATGCCGAAAGCCAGTATTTCGCGTCGCGCCGCATTGCCGAGGCGATTGCCCGACGGCTCGCTGAACCGGACGGGCCGGAGTTTGTCATCGTCAACCCGCGCAGCGCCGATGGGTGGCTGGAGCAAACCGCGATGGACACCGCCCGCGCGCGGTTGTTCCAGGCGCTCAAGCAACGCGATCCGTATGACCGGCTGCGCCTGTATCATCCCTATACTGCGGCCGGCGACCCGATTTACGTGCATGCCAAGGTGCTGGTGGTCGACGACCGCTTCGTCCGGGTCGGATCGTCCAACTTCAACAACCGCTCGCTCGGGCTCGACACCGAATGCGATGTCGCCCTCGCGGCGCGGAATCCGGAAGAGGCAGCCCGCGTCGCGGCGATCCGCGATGGCCTGATTGCCGAGCATCTCGGGACCGATTCGCTGACGGTGGCGCGGCAGATCGCAGACAGCCGCTCGCTCATCGCTACGGTGGAAAAGCTGCGGACCACGGGCCGCTCGCTGCGCCCCTACAGCGTTCCCGACCTGGGTGCGGTCGAACAATGGCTGGCCGAGAATCAGCTGCTCGATGCCGGGGATGAAAGCCCGTTCGAAGCGATGGCCAAGGGCGGGCTGCTGCGACGCCTCTAGCCAGTGGAGCGCTCGACAATGCGCGACCGCGCGCTAATCTGCGCCGCGTGACGCTCAACGATTTCCTTGCCCCGCTGACCGAAGCGACGTTTCGCGACCGTCACTGGGACCGCCATCCGGTGCATGTACCCGCGACGCCGGCGCGGCAGTCAGCCCCGCCGCTCGATTGGACCACGCTCAACGCGCTGTTCAGCCAGCGAACCGCCTGGACCCCCGACCGGTTCAAGTTGATGCTCAACGGTCGCGCCGTCGATCCGGCGCATTATCTGGTCGATGCGCCGGGCAAGCCGCAGGCGGGCGATCCGGCGCGGATCGAACAGTTTCTGGCAATGGGCGCCAGCCTCGTCCTCGACCATGTCGAAGACCTGCTGCCGGCGGTACGCGCGACCGCAGACCTGCTCGCCCAGGAATTCGCGGCGCTGGTTGGGGCAAATTGCTACGCCTCGTTCCGCGGCGTTCAGGCATTTGCCTCGCACTACGACACGCATGAGGTGTTCGCGCTGCAATGTGCTGGGGAGAAGCGGTGGCGCATCTACGCCCATCGTGCCGAAGCACCGCTCGACGTTCCCGATGGCGACGGCGCGCAGGCGTGGATCGACGCGGCAAAGGGGCCGGTCCTGCTCGACATCGTCACCCGCCCCGGCGACCTGCTCTACATCCCGCGCGGCTATTTCCACGATGCGATCGCGACCGACGGCGACTCGCTGCACCTGACCTTCGGCGTCGCCCCCTTCTCCGGTCGCCTGCTGCTCGAGCTGTTGCAGGACGCCGCGCTCGCCGACCCTGCGTTTCGCGCCTGGTTGCCCGATGCGCGTACCGCCGACCCTGCTGTGCTGGGCGCGCATCTTGCGCTGCTTGGGGAAAAGCTGGCGCGACTCGCCACCAGCGCAGCGCTCAGCGACTCGATCCGCCTGCGTCAGCGCAAGCTGGCGGTGCCGGCGCATCACCTCGGCCTGCCCGACCGACCGGCGCTCGATTTCTACGCCCGTACCGGCCAAGCGGCGCGGGTCGAACAGACGGAATCGGGCTATCTCCTCGTATTGAGCGCCCGACACGAACCGCTCGGGCTGCTTGCCGACGCTGCTGCCTGGATGCTCGCACGTCCCGCCTTTTCCGCGCAGGAAGTCCATGCGCAATTTCCCCACCATCCTGCCGCCGAGATCGACGCGCTGATTGCGCAATTCCGGTCCGAGCGGCTTGTCGAACCCTATCGGCCACGGATCTGAAGCTGCCATGCGATCTGCGGGGTGACGCGGCGCGTCTCTCCCGCTATGCGCGCCCGCATGACCCAGACAGCTTCCGCCATCACGCCCGAGATTGTCGCCGAGCACGGCCTCTCGCCCGAGGAATATGAGCGCGTCCTGCACGCCATGGGGCGCGAGCCGAACCTGACCGAACTCGGCATCTTTTCGGTGATGTGGTCGGAGCATTGCAGCTACAAGTCGAGCCGCATCCATCTGAAGAAGCTGCCCACGACTGCCCCCTGGGTGATCTGCGGTCCCGGTGAGAATGCCGGCGTGATCGATATCGGCGACGGCCAGGCGGCGATCTTCAAGATGGAGAGCCACAACCACCCGAGCTACATCGAACCCTATCAGGGCGCGGCGACCGGCGTCGGCGGCATTCTGCGCGATGTGTTCACCATGGGTGCGCGCCCGATCGCGAACATGAACGCGCTGCGCTTCGGCCGCCCCGATCATCCGAAGATGAAGCACCTCATTTCCGGCGTGGTGCATGGCATCGGCGGCTATGGCAACTGCGTCGGCGTCCCGACGGTCGGCGGCGAGGTCAATTTCCACAAGGCCTATGACGGCAACATCCTGGTCAACGCGATGACCGTGGGCGTCGCGCAGACCGACAAGATTTTCTACAGCGCCGCTGCCGGGATCGGCAATCCGGTCGTCTATGTCGGCTCCAAGACCGGCCGCGACGGCATCCATGGCGCAACCATGGCCTCGGCGGACTTTGACGAGCATAGCGACGAGAAGCGCCCCACCGTGCAGGTCGGCGACCCCTTCACCGAAAAGTTGCTGATCGAAGCGTGCCTTGAGCTGATGGCGTCGGACGCGATCGTCGCGATCCAGGACATGGGCGCGGCCGGCCTCACCTCGTCGAGCGTCGAGATGGCGTCAAAGGGCGGCGTCGGCATCGAGCTGATCATGGACAATGTCCCGCAGCGCGAAACCGGCATGACGCCGTACGAAATGATGCTGTCGGAAAGCCAGGAGCGCATGCTCATGGTGCTCAAGCCCGGCCGCGAGGCGTTCGCCGAGGCGATCTTCCGCAAATGGGAGCTGGATTTCGCGGTCATCGGCACCGTCACCGATACCGGCCGCATGGTGCTGAAGTGGAAGGGCGATGTCGTCGCCGACATCCCGCTTGCCCCGCTCGCCGACGAAGCCCCGCTCTACGACCGTCCGCATGTCCCGACGCCCAAGCCCGCCGACCTGTCGGATGAGCCGGAATCGACCGACATCGCGGCGGACCTGATCAAGCTGATGGGCTCGCCCGACATCGCGTCGCGCCGCTGGATCTGGGAGCAGTATGACCACATGGTCGGCGCCGACACGGTGCAGCGCCCCGGCGGCGACGCCGCCGTGGTTCGCGTCCACGGCACCGACAAGGCGCTGGCGATCACCACCGATTGCACCCCGCGTTACTGCTTCGCCGACCCGGTCGAGGGCGGAAAGCAGGCGATTGCGGAAGCGTGGCGCAACCTGACCAGCGTCGGCGCGACCCCGCTCGCGGTCACCAACTGCCTCAACTTCGCCAATCCGCAGCGGCCCGAGATCATGGGCCAGATCGTCGGCTGCCTTGAGGGCATGGGCGACGCCTGCCGCGCGCTCGACTTCCCGATCGTGTCGGGCAATGTCTCGCTCTACAATGAGAGCAAGGCGACCGGTGGCGGCTCGGCGATCCTCCCCACTCCTGCAATCGGCGGCGTCGGCATCCTTGCCGACTGGTCGAAATCGATGACGATCGCGTTCAAGGCGACCGGCGACGCGATCATCGCGGTCGGGGAGCGTATGGGCCATCTCGGCCAGTCGATCTGGCTGCGCGAGATCCACGGCCGCGAGGAAGGCCCGCCCCCGCCCGTGGACCTCAAGGCCGAAAAGCGCACCGGCGACTTCGTTCGCGACATGATCGCCCGTGGCCTGGTCAATGCCGTCCATGACGTGTCGGACGGCGGTATTGCCGTTACGCTTGCCGAAATGGCCTTGGCGAGTGGCATCGGCGCGCATGTCGATCAGGCCCAGCCGTTCGGGGTCGCCGGCAGCTTCTTCGGCGAAGATCAGGGGCTCTACATCGTCACGGTTCCGGACGAGGCGCTGACCGAATTCCTCAGCGCCGCCGCGACCGCCGATGTTCCCGCCGACCCGATGGGCCGCACGATCCGCGACCGGCTGATCTTCGAACTCGACGAAGGCGACTGGTGCGTGACGATCGACGATCTGCGTACCGCGCATGAGGGCTTTTTCCCCGCGCTGATGGGGTCCTGACGGACTCAAGTCGGCCGCTGCGACCATTCGGTGACGGATGGTCGCAGCCGGGGTGGCGATTGGCGGGGTGATGCGTGCCGGCGCGGCACGGGCGCACACGCATGATTGGCAAGGAGCCGCGCATCGATGACCGACGTCCCCTCGACCCCGTGGCGCCCCTATCCCGCGCTGGATGATGCGCAGCGCATCACAGCCGCGCGCGCGGTGTACGACGCGATGGCAACCCGCCGCTCATGCCGCGCCTTTGCCGACACACCGGTCCCGCGCGCGGCGATCGAATGGGCCATCCGCACAGCCGGGACTGCGCCCAGCGGCGCCAACCATCAGCCATGGCATTTTGCCGTGGTCGCAAGCGCTGCGGGCAAGGCGGCGATCCGGTCCGGGGCCGAGGCGGAGGAACGCGAATTCTACGCCGGCAAGGCGGGCGCGGAGTGGCTTCGCGCACTCGCCCCGCTCGGCACCGATGCCGACAAATCCTATCTCGAGATCGCGCCCTGGCTGATCGTCATCTTTGGCCAGCGGCGGGGCGGGCTCAAGCCGGGTGACGATGTTCAGAACTATTATGTGACCGAAAGCGTCGGCATCGCCACCGGCCTGCTGCTGACCGCGCTCCACGCCGCCGGGCTGGCGACCCTGACCCACACGCCCAATCCGATGAAGTTCCTCAACGCCGTCTGCGCGCGTCCCGACAATGAAAAGCCGGTGATGATCGTGGCCGTCGGCCACCCCGCGCCCGATGCCACGATCCCGTTGCACGCGCTCAGCAGAAAGCCGCTGGACGAGATCGCGTCTTGGCTCTGACATGGCTGGCGCGGGCCGGGGCGTGGATGTATTCTCCGGGCAACACAGGGGGAGAAAGTTCGTGGCTACGACCATGGCGGGCAACCGCCATCTGACGCTCGACACCGTTCGCGGAGTCGCAGTGCTGGGCATTTTGCTGCTCAACATCATCGCCTTTGCGATGCCGGCACCGGCCTATTTCAACCCGGCGGCCTATGGCGGTGCGGAGGGGATCGACCTCGCCGCATGGTTCGGCAATTTCGTGCTGTTCGACGGGAAGATGCGCGGCTTGTTCTCCTTCCTGTTCGGTGCATCGACCCTGCTGGTGATCGAACGCGCGACCGCGAAGGGCGAGAGCGCAGCCAGGGTCCATTATGCCCGCATGATCTGGTTGCTCGTCTTTGGCCTCGTCCATCTCTGGGCGATCTGGTGGGGCGACATCCTCAATCATTATGCGCTGATCGGCATGATTGCCTTTCTGTTCCGCACCGCCCGGGTGAAGACGCTGCTGATCGTCGGCTGCATCTTGCTGGTCATCCAGTTCATGGTCAGCGCCTTCATCCCGATGATCGCCGCGATCGCCCAGCTGACGCCCGGCAAGCCGGGCATGGCCGAGGCGATCGAGGGGCTCAAGCAAGGCTTCGGCCAGCCGCCCACGGCATGGCTGACGGAGGATGTGGCGATCCACCGAGGCAGCTGGTGGGCCATTGCCGTCGATCGGTTCAGCGAAGCCCAGTGGATGCCGCTGGTCGGGCTGATGCAATATGGCTGGGAAACGCTGGCCTATATGCTGTTCGGCATGGCCGCATTCCGCAACGGCATGCTGACCGGGCAATGGGAGCGCCGCCGGTACTGGCGCTGGGTCGCGATCGGCTTCGGCATCGGCATTCCCGCCTATGTCGCGCTCGCGCTGTGGATGGTCCGATCGGACTTCAGCCTGACCGTGGTGACCGCGGCGACCATGCCGCTGACCACGCCATTCCGCCCGCTGATGATCATGGGCTGGGCCGCGCTGATCGTGCTGCTGATGCGTCCGGGCGGGTTCCTGACCGACCGGCTCGCCGCCGCCGGGCGGATGGCGTTCACCAATTATCTCGGCACCAGCCTGATCTGCACCACCCTGTTCTATGGCTATGGCCTTGGCTGGTACGGCGCCTTGTCGCGCGCCGAGGTCTATCTGGTCGTGCTCGGCGTATGGGCGCTGATCCTGCTCTGGTCGAAGCCCTGGCTCGAGAATTTCGCGTACGGCCCGCTGGAATGGCTGTGGCGCAGCCTCGCGCGCGGGCGACCGCAGGGAATGGCGGGTGGCGCGCTGATCAGGGGGTGAGCGGCCCCGCGCGCGTGGTTTGCGAGTCGGCGAACCACGCGCGTTGGATCAGCAGCAGCGCACACGGAAGCTCGGGTGCGTGGTCCGTCAGACCGCATTAGCCGAGCTTCTGCATCTGTTTCTCGCGAATGCCTCGCAATAGGCTTGCGAATCACTCTCAATCGCCTTAACACTCCGGTATCGCGTGAGAGGGTTCGATGGTCGTCTGCGTCTGCAATGCCATTCGTGAGAAGGATGTCCGTGCTGCGGCGCGTGAGGGCGCGATCAGCGCCTGCCAAGCCTATCGCGCGCTCGGACGCCAGGCGAAATGCGGTCAATGCGTGCCGTTCGCGCGAGCCATTATCGATGCCGAGCGCGCTGCTGCGTAGCGTTCGCAGCTTCGCAAAACCGCAGAAATCCGCCATTTTCTGACTATTTGACACGCCCTCCCCACGCTATACTCGCGCTCGAAATCCGAACGCGAAAGGTGCGATATGAAGGGCGACCCCAAGGTCATCGATTTTCTGAACGAGGTGCTCAAGGGCGAGCTGACCGCGATCAACCAATATTGGCTGCACTATCGCCTGTTCGACCATTGGGGCGTCAAGAAGCTCGCCGAGTTCGAGCGCCATGAATCGATCGACGAGATGAAGCATGCCGACATGCTCGCCGAGCGTATCCTGTTCCTCGACGGCCTGCCCAATTTCCAGCTGCTCGGCCGGCTGCGCATCGGCGAAACGGTCGAAGAGGCGCTCAAGGCCGATCTCGAGCTGGAATATGAGGCCGTTGCACTGCTGAAGGACGCGATCGAGCATTGCGAAAAGGTCCGTGACTATGGCAGCCGCGACCTGTTCCAGCGCATTCTCGACAGCGAAGAAGAGCATGTCGACACGCTCGAAACCCAGTTCGAGATGATCGAGCGGATGGGCATCCAGAATTACATCCAGCTCAACGCCAAGCCGGAAGAAGCGGCGTAATCGTCAGGCGGCGGGGCGGCGTCCGAACATCGGGCGCCGCTCCACCAGCGGGTTCGCTTCGCGTTCCAGCAATGCCAGCGTTTCGCGGAACAGCGGGCGCAGCGCGACGACATGGTTCAGCGCTTCGCTCGGTTCGTAGCGGTTCTCGACGCAATGGCGGGCAATATCCTCGATCGCGGCGGCGCATTCCGCCAGCGGCTCGGCACCGAACTGCCGCGCCTCCCCTTTCAGCGTATGTGCCGGGCGGACCAGTGCGGCGGCGTTGTTGGCGCGCATCGCGTCTTCGATCTGCGCGACCGACTTGACGCCATCCTCCTGAAAATAACCCAGGATCCGCACGAAATTGGCGCCGAGCTGAGCCCGGGCCTGCGCAAACGCAGTCCAGTCCACCAGCTGGTCCGTTCCGAGCGTCGCCACATCTACCTCCCGACCCTGCGTTTCGACAGTGTCACGAATATGGGTAACCGGGTAAACGTCTCGTTGACAGAGCGCGGTTAATGCGCCGGAAACGTCGCTTCGATCAGCCGGAATCGCGATCGAACGGGTTTTTCGACGGGCGCATGGTCAATCGCACCGGCACCGCGCCAAACCCGAATTCCTTGCGCATGCTGTTCACCAGATAGCGTTCATAGCTTTGCGGCAGCTGATCGACACGGGTGCCGAACAGGATGAAGCTGGGCGGACGCGTCTTGGCCTGGGTCACATAGCGTGGCTTGATCCGTCGGCCGCCGGGCGCGGGCGGCGGGTTCGCCTCGATCGCGCGTTCGAACCAGCGGTTGAGCTGGCCGGTCGTGATCCGGCGCGACCATGCCTCGCGCGTTTCGAAGGCGACCTTGATCAGCGTATCGAGCCCCTTCCCCGTCGCCGCCGACACGGTCAGCAACGGCACGCCCTTCACCTGCGCCAGCCCCTCGTCCAGCGCACCCTTGACGCCGTTGAACAGGCTCGACTGGTTCTCGGCCACGTCCCATTTGTTAAGCGCGATGACGAGCGCGCGGCCCTCCTGCAGCACCTTGTCGGCGATCTTGAGGTCCTGAACCTCCAGCCCCTTGGTCGCGTCGAGCAGCAGCACCACGACCTCGGCGAAATCGACCGCACGCAGCGCGTCGGCCACCGAAAGCTTCTCGAGCTTTTCCTGCACCTTGGCGCGCTTGCGCATGCCCGCAGTGTCGATCAGTCGCACCGGGCGCTGATTGCCGTCCTCGTCGGTCCACAGCCATTCGATCGCGATCGAATCGCGCGTGATCCCGGCTTCGGGGCCAGTGATCAGCCGATCCTGGCCCAGGATCTTGTTGATCAGCGTGGACTTGCCCGCATTCGGGCGCCCGACCACCGCCAGCTTGAGCGGCGCATCGGGGGACTCATCGTCCTCCTCCGCGACCTCGTCCTCCTCACGGTCGATGAACGGCTGCAGCGCCTCGAACAGATCGGCAATCCCCTCGCCATGTTCGGCCGAGAAGGGCACCGGATCGCCCAGCCCAAGGCCCATCGCTTCATGGATGCCCGGTTCGGCTGCGCGTCCCTCGGCCTTGTTGGCGAGCAGGACGATCGGGGTGCCCGAGCTGCGCAGCCAGCGCGCGACCTCTTCGTCGAGTGGGGTGATCCCCGCCCGCGCGTCGATCATGAACAGCGCGACATCGGCCTCGCGCACCGCTGCCTCGGTCTGTGCGCGCATGCGGCCCGGCAGGCTCGCCGGATCCTCATCCTCGAACCCCGCCGTGTCGATGATCCGGAACGGACAGCCGAGCAGATCGCCATCGCCTTCGCGACGATCGCGCGTGACGCCGGGCTGATCGTCGACCAGCGCCAGGCGCTTGCCGACCAGACGGTTGAACAGAGTGGATTTGCCGACATTGGGTCGGCCAATAATGGCTACGGTAGGAAGACGCATAGGCGCCTCCTACCGCAACTCCCCGCTCAGCGATAGGCGGTGATCACGCCCTTGTCGCTCAGCACATAGATGCTGTTGCCGGCGACGATCGGCGACAGGCTGATCGGCTCGCCGACGTCGATCGTCGTTCCGACGCTGCCATCGGCGGGCGAGGTGGAAACCAGCTCGCCGCGCGAATTGCCCAGCCACAGGCGATTGCCGGCCAGGACCGGGCCGACCCAGGTGATCGGGCCCTTCTTGTCCTTCTCGTCGCGCCACGCGCGCATCGGGCTGATCCAGCGCACCTTGCCGCTGCCGCGCGCGATGCACACGAGCCGCGCGTCGTCGGTCATCACGAAAATCCACTCGCCCGCGATCCACGGCGTCGAGATGCCGGCGAAATTCTGTTCCCACAGCCGCTGGCCCGAAGCGAGTTCGACCGCCGCCATGCGCTCGCCCTGCCCGACCGCATAGACACGTCCCTGATCGATCACCGGCTCGGCGTCGATGTCGACGAGGCTTGAGACCGAGGTCGAAATGGTCGAGCGCGACAGCGTGTCGCTCCACAGCGAACGACCATTTTCGTAGCGATACGCATTGAGCTCGCCCGATGAAAAGCCGGCGACGATCGTGCCCTGGGCCGCGGCCGGCGCGGCAACGCCGAACACGCCCTGCGTTTCGGGCGTTCCCGACTGGGTCCACACGACTGCGCCATCGCTCTGGGCCAGCGCGAACAGCTGATTGTCCTGCGACACGACATAGGCGTTGCCGAGGAACAGCGTCGGTGCGCCGCGCAGCGGGCCGCCCGGCTTCTTGCGCCAGAGTTCCGTGCCCGCAGTCACATCGATCGCAACCACGTCGCCCAGACCATTGGTCGCAAAGGCGCGCCCCCCCTCCACGCTGACGCCGCCGCCAAAGGCCGCGTTGCGATTTTCCTTGTCGGTCGAGGTGGCGAAAGACCACAGCTTGCTGCCGCTGGTGGCGTCGAATGCATGCACCACCGCGTCGGTGTCGACCACAAACAGCTTGCCATCGACCACGACTGGCGCTGCAGCCAGTCGAACCCGCCCGTTCGACCCGGCAATCTTGGCGGACCAGGCGCGCGCGGGGCTCTCGCCAACCGCCAGATGCCCCATCGCCTTGGCCGAATTGCCGCCGGGCTGGCTCCAGTCGGGATTGGCGACCGCGACCGGCAGGACGACGTCGACGGCTGCGATGCTCTTGTCAGCGGAAATCCCGCTCTCGCTCGCCAGGATCGGCACGCGCTGCCCCAGCACGGGGGTCTTGTTGCCACCGCCCTTGAACACGCCGCACGCGCTCAGCGCGACCAGCGCAACCAGGGTAACGGGGATGCGAACCGACTTGATCATTGTGCTTTCTTGTCCTTGCCCTCGTCGACGATCGCGTCGACACCCAATAGGCCCGCCATCTGAACCGTGCGTTGACGGATCGAACGGGGCACGGATTCGTCCTTGGACAGCGCGCCGTACAGCTTGCCGGCCTCGGTCTTCTTGCCCTGGCGCAGATAGGCGGCAGCGACCAGCTCGCCCGCGCTGCCGTACCAGGGGTTGTCCTTCACCGCGAGCGGGCTGAGCCGTGCGATCACCACCTCCGGCTTGATCGCGTCATATTCGGCCATCGTCTGGCGAATGAGCGCGAGGTCGCGAAACGCCTGCGGCACGTCCGGATCGGCGGCAATCGCGCCGAGCAGCGCAGCGGCGCCCTTGATGTCGTTCTTCTGCAGCAGCAGCGTCGCCTGGGTGAAGCGTGCCGAGGCGCTGAAGCCCGCGGTTCCCGATTCGGCCAGCTGCTTGAGCGACTCTTCGGCCACCTGCGGCTTGTTCTCGCCGAGCGCCTTGTACGCGGCGGCAAGCGTGTCACCCTCGGCTGCGCGCTGGCTCTCGCTATGGCTCTGCCAGTACAGCCAGCCGCCAAAGGCTAGCAGCCCGGCAACCACGGCGGCGATGATCCACCGCCCGTAATTCTGCCAGATGTGCAGCGCCTGGTCCTTGCGAAGCTCTTCATCGACCTCGCGCATAAAGGCTTCGTTGCTTTGCGGGCTCAACGCCAAGGGGGAACTCCATCGCGGAAAACAGGGGTGCGGGCGCGGACCTTAGCCGCGCCGGTTCGGAAACGAAAGCGGCTCAGTCCTTCGGCTTATAGACTTGTTCCGCGCCGGGAAAACTCCGCTCGCGCACCGCGCTCGCATAATGTTCGACCGCAGCCGAAATGCGTCCGGCCATGTCGTCGAACTTCCGGACGAAGCGCGGGGTACGCTCGAACAGGCCCAGCATATCCTCGGTCACCAGCACCTGCCCGTCGCACCGGGCCGAAGCGCCAATGCCGATTACCGGGCATCCGACGGCGGCGACGATCTCGTCGGCCAGCGTCTCGACCACGCCCTCGGCGACAAGTGCGAATGCGCCGGCCTCGGCCACTGCTTTCGCGTCGCCGATGATCTTCGCATACTCCGCCTCGCCGCGGCCGCGGGCGCCATAGCCGCCGAGCGCATTGACCGCCTGAGGGGTCAGTCCGATATGGCCCATGACCGGGATGCCGCGCGCGGTCAGAAACGCGATCGTTTCCGCCATCGCCGCCCCGCCTTCCAGCTTCACCGCCGCAGCACCGGTTTCAGCCATGATCCGCGCTGCCGACTGAAACGCCTGTTGCGGGCTGGTCTCGTAGCTGCCGAACGGCATGTCGATGACGACGACCGAATGATAGCTGCCCCGCACCACTGCGGCGCCGTGCGCGCACATCATGTCGAGCGTCACCGCCAGCGTCGACGGCAGGCCGTAGATCACCTGACCCAGGCTGTCGCCGACCAGCAACACGTCGCAATGCGGGTCGAGCAACTGCGCCATGCGCGCCGTGTAGGCGGTCAGCATCACGACCGGCTCCTTCCCCTTGCGCGCCTGAATCGCCGGAACCGTCAGTCGCTTCATCGGCGCCGGAGTCGGCGTGGCACGGCTGGTCGAGGTGTCGATGGTGAAGGTCGTGGACATGGAAGGCGCTCTAGCGACGCGAAGGCGTCCGCGCCAGCGCGCACAGTGGGAATGTACAATCTACTTGCCTAAATGTTCGCTATCATTAACATTGAGTGACATTGATCGTACATTGGAGAGAGCGCATGGCGTTTCGGGAGAAGATTGCGTGGGTCTCGTTTCTGAGCACGCTGCTGATTTGGGGTGGGTTTTTCATCATCCTCGCCACGGTACCGCACGGCATGCGCGGGCTGACGATACTCGGCCCGTTCATCGTCGCAACGATGGCGCAGGCGGCGGTGATGATCGCCGCAGCCTCGATCTGGGCGATCAGCGCGCCCAAGGAAGCCAACGCCCCCGCCGATGAGCGCGACCGCGCGATCGGACTGCGCGCCACCCGCATGGCCTATCTCACGCTGATCCTTGGCGTGGCCGCCGTGATCGTCTGGCTGCACCTCGGCCTGCACGGTCCTGACACGATCTTCGCGCTGGCGGCTGCCTTCATCCTCGCCGAAGCGGTGCGGTTCGGCGCCACCGCGCTCGGCTATCGGTGGAACTGGCATGGCTAACCCACCGATCAGCAATCAGATTCGCACGCTGCGCTTCATGGCGGGCGAGATGACCCAGGCCGAACTGGGCGACCGGGTCGGCGTTACCCGCCAGACGATCGCCGCGATCGAGCAGGGGAAATACGCGCCGACCCTCGAAACCGCGTTCCGCATCGCCCGCGCATTCGACAAGCCGCTTGAAGAGGTATTCCAGTGGGAGGGGGACTGACCCCTCCCCTGCCCGTTACAGCAAGGCTGCAGCCCATGCTTCGGGCTTGAACCCGACGAGCACGCCGCCGCGATACTCGACGACCGGTCGCTTGATCATGGAGGGATGCGCCGCCATCAGCGCGAGCGCCTTGGCCGCATCGATATCGGCCTTGTCCGCCTCATCCAGCTTGCGAAAGGTCGTGCCGGCGCGGTTGAGCAGCGGCTCCCAGCCAACCACCTCGGCCCATTTCGCGAGCCGCGCAGAATCGGCGCCTTCCTTCTTATAGTCGTGGAAGGCGTAGGCGATGCCATTGGCGTCCAGCCACACCCGCGCCTTCTTGACCGTGTCGCAATTGGGGATGCCGTAGAGCGCGACACTCATGCCACCACCTCCGCTGTGCCGTCCGCACCGACCGCGATCCAATTGGTGCCGCGATGCCCGAAATCGATACCCGGATGCAGGATTTCCGCAAGAATCTCCGCAGATTCGACTAGACGCGGTCCAGGGCGGTTGAAGAAATACTGGCCATCGGTTGCAGCAACCCGGCCCTCGCGCACTGCGCGCAGCGACTGCCAGAGCGGACTTGCGGCAAGTGCGGGCAGTTCGTCCAGCGTCTGGGGGATGCGGAAGCCGCATGGCATCAGCACGATCCCATCGGGGTCCGCCTCGGCCAGTGCCTCGATCCCGACATAGGGCGAATGCTGGCCATGCGCCGCGAGCAGGCTTTCGCCGCCGGCGATCTCGATCAGCTCGGGCACCCAATTGCCCGCCATCATCAGCGGATCGAGCCATTCGATTGCGGCGACGCGCGGTCGGGGACGACCGGCAACCGCAGCGCGAACCGCATCCATTCGCGCCTTGAGCTGCGCCACGACCGGCCCTGCATCCGCTCCGGTCGCGGCCGCTACCGACGCGAAATCGCCCCACACATCGTCGAGCGTGTCCGGCGCGGTGCTGATCAGCACCGGTGCACTTCCGGTCCAGTCGTTGAGCGCCGCGCTCAGATCGTCCGGTGTCACCGCACACACCGCGCACTGCGTCTGAGTCAGCACGACATCGGGGTTCAGCGCGCGCAGGCCGTCTGCATCGACTTCATAGACCGACAGGCCGGCGCCGACGATCGCGCGCACGCGGTCCTCGATCTCGCCCGAATTGAGCCCCTTGGCCAGCTTGCTGCGCGTGAGCACCGGCAAGCCCTCGACGCGCGGCGGCCAGTCGCATTCATGACTGCGCCCGACCAGCGCGTCACCAAGCCCCAGCGCGACCGCGATCTCGGTCGCGCTCGGCAGCAGCGATACGATCCGCAACCCCGACATCAGGCCAGGCGCAGCCGGCGACCGAACAACTGCGGCGCGCTGCTGCTCAGAACGGCATAGGCGGCCATCAGCACCGCCAGCCACAGCGCGTCATTGGCAAAAATGGTCAGCACGATCTTCGGCGTGAAGGTCGCGAGACCGCCAAAGGCCAGCGCGACCATGTAGAGCGAGCCTTCATACGCAATGAAGCCCAGCGCCGCGCCGCCTGCGATCTGAACCAAAGTCGCTCCCTCGCGCGCTATAATCCGCGCCGCGAGCCACGCCAGCATCGCGCCGCCCGCAATCGCCGCGCCCCAGCCAATCGCATAGCCATCCACCGGATAGCCCATGAAGCCGAAGCCGATCGCCTGATTCGCCGCCCAGCATGCCAGCACGGTGAGCGCGCCCGCGCGCCGCTCCATCGTCCCCGCCGCTGCCGCCGAGGCTGCGACGAACGGCGTCACGCATCCGAAGATCGGCGTCGCGGCAAGCACGAACAGGAACAGCGTTGTCGGCCAGGCATATTTGCTGGCGGAAGGAAGCAGCATCATGGGTCTCCGGAAACTGTCCGCCTAGCCCCGCTCCTCTCTCAGACAAGTGCACCATGCCCTTGAGAAAGCTCGGAGAAGCGTTGTAGTCGGCGCATTTTATCGCGTTTGCGGGCACTTTGCCAGAGCGGCAGCCAGGCATTTCTTGGGTGTGGTGCTGTCCACAGCCCGTTCGTATAGCGCTCGAATGATGGCTGACTCAGCGGTCCCGGACCGCGTCTCCCGGCTAGGGTTACCGGCATGACCGGGATCTGCGGCGTTTGGCGGTTCGACGGGCAGAGTGGGGCCGCCCCTGCCTGTGACCGGATCGGACGGGCGCTGGCCATTTACGGGCCAGATCGCGCTGGCAGCTGGGCCGATGGACCGATCGCCCTCGGCTGTCGGCTCGCCCGCCTGCTGCCCGAGGATCGCTATGACCGACAGCCGTTAATCAGCGACGACGGGCGCATCGTGTTGGTAGCCGATGTGCGGTTGGACAACCGGTCGGAACTGGCAGAGGCGCTCGATCTCGCCTCGGGCGACCTTGCACAAATGGCTGATGCGGACCTGCTGCTCCGCACCTGGCTTGCCTGGGGCCCAGCCGCCATCGACCGGCTGATTGGAGAATTCGCCTTTGCCGTGTGGGATGGCGACGCACAACGCTTGACGCTGGTTCGCGATTTTATCGGCTGCCGTCCGCTCTTCTATCACCAGGGCGATGGCTGGATCGGATTCGCCTCGATGGTGAAGGGATTGCATGCCCTGCCCGAGGTCCCGATCGCGGCCGACAAGACGACGCTGCAACGCTATCTCGCGCTCTTACCGATGCAGGGGGCGGGCAGCTTTTATGAGTCGATCCGCCGGGTCGAGCCCGGGCATTTCGTTGAAATCGCCGCGGACGGGCGGGTCAACGCCGTCCGCTGGTACAGGCCGCCACCGCTCCTGCCGGACCTCGCCGACCCCTCCCCCTATATCGCAGAGGTGCGAGAAATATTCGAACGCGCGGTTGCAGCGCGGCTACGCGCGACCGGCGCAATCAGCTGCACGTTGAGTGGCGGCCTCGATAGCGCCGCCGTCACCGCCACAGCCGCAATACAGCTGGCGGCTGCTGGCCGACGGTTGAAGGCGTACACGCACACACCAATGCTCGGAGTGCCGCTGCAAACGCCGCCGAACCGGTTCCCGAACGAGGGCGTACTGGCCGCGCGTCTTGCCGCTGATCATCCCATCATCGATCATGTGATGGTCGATTCCGCTGCACGATCGATCGGCGACGATCTCGACCAACGCTACTACTACAACGAGATTCCCGCTTTGAACCTCTGCAATGAACTGTGGGTGAGCGAGATAAACAAACTGGCCGGTGGGCAGCGCGGTAATGTGCTTCTGACCGGGGCCATGGGTAATCTCACGATCAGCAATGAGGGCAAGCACGGGCTGAACAGCCTATTTTATGGTGGCCGGCTATTGGCCTGGGCGCGGATCGCACGGCGCGTCGTCCGGTCGGGTTCGATGTCGGTCCTGGGATTGGCATTTTTTACAGCGTTGCCGATCATGCCGACTGCGGTACAGAATGCGCTACAGCGGCTTTTCGGGCGTCCCGGCCCTGCTGTGCGCGATTACACTCTCGTGCGTGCGGCTGTGATGGACGCCCCGCAAACCGGGCGGGCTACGCTGGCCCAGGAGACGGAACGGTTCTTCAACAATCTCGCGCGTGGTCGCCGCGAACGGATCCTCTCCGCACTATGGCAGCAGGAGATCCTGACGATCAGCTACAAGGGGGCGCTTGCCCGCTACGGCGTCGATACGCGCGACCCGATGTCCGATCGACAATTGGTCGACCTGTGCCTTGCCCTGCCGCACGCGCTTTTTCTGCATCGTGAACACGGCAGAGGCCTTTATCAGCTTGCGTTCGCGGACCGGATACCGGCAGAAATCCGCTTGAACCAGCGCCGGGGATCGCAGGGTTCCGACTGGGCGGCCCGGCTCTACGCGGCGCGCGAACGGATTGCGGACGAGGCCGAACGAAGCAGTGCAAGCCAGACGGCGAATGCGCTGATCGACCTGGACCAACTGAAATGGCTGGCGACGACGATCCCCGATCCGGATACCGCAGATCTCGACGCGGCGGTAGTGCCCTATCGGTACCGTCTGCTGCGCACGCTATCCGTCACGCATTTCCTGCGTCGCGTTGAAGGTGGCAATCACTGACGACACCTGAAACAAACGTCATCAGCTTTCGACGGTGATGCCGTCGCTCACTGGACCGGTCGCGCCCATCGTCAATGCCGCGACGTCCACCGTCATGAGGGACGGGGTCGTCCAGGCACGGCGCTGTCGCAATGCGCCATTCGCAGAAGTTACGGACAATGCGGCGACGTCATCGCGCGCGTCACCCGTGCTTCTCTGCTCAATCTTCATCGAAACCCCTCTCAAAATCCCATATACTGTGTCGATACTCTGCTTAGCCGAGCTCGATCCAACCGCCAAGCCGGCCGGGCCGGTTCGGGCGCTATCGTTATTCCCATTCGATCGTCCCCGGCGGCTTGGAGGTGTAGTCGTACACGACGCGGTTCACGCCCTTCACCTCGTTCACAATCCGCGTCGCAACGCGCGTCAGGAAGCTGGCGTCGAACGGATAGACGTCGGCCGTCATCCCATCGGTGCTGGTCACCGCGCGCAGGCCGCAGACGCTGTCATAAGTACGCCCATCGCCCATCACGCCGACCGTCTTGACCGGCAACAGCACCGCAAAGGCCTGCCAGATCGCGTCGTACAGGCCGGCGTTGCGGATTTCCTCGAGATAGACCGCATCCGCCTTGCGCAGGATGTCGCAGCGCTCCTTGGTCACCTCGCCCGGGATGCGGATCGCAAGGCCGGGTCCGGGGAACGGGTGGCGTCCGACGAACACATCAGGCAGTCCCAGCTCTCGGCCAAGCGCGCGGACCTCGTCCTTGAACAGCTCGCGCAGCGGCTCGACCAGCTTCATGTTCATGCGTTCGGGCAAGCCGCCGACATTGTGGTGGCTCTTGATCGTGACCGACGGACCGCCGGTAAAGCTCACGCTCTCGATCACGTCGGGGTAAAGCGTGCCCTGCGCCAGGAACTCCGCGCCGCCGATCTTGCGCGCCTCTTCCTCGAACACGTCGATGAAGGTCTTGCCGATGAACTTCCGCTTCGCCTCGGGGTCGGTGACGCCGGCGAGGCCGTTGAGGAACAACGTCTCGGCGTTCACATGGACCAGCGGGATATTGTAGTGGCCGCGGAACAGGCTGACCACCTGATCCGCCTCGCCGCTGCGCATCAGCCCATGGTCGACGAATACGCAGGTCAGCTGGTCGCCGATCGCTTCGTGGATCAGCACCGCTGCGACCGCGCTGTCGACACCGCCGGACAGGCCGCAAATGACCTTGCCGCTTCCGACCTGCTGGCGGATCTCGGCAATCTTGGTCTGGCGGAACTCCGCCATCGTCCAGTCGCCCTTGAGCCCGCAGACATGGCGCACGAAATTCGCCAGCAGCTTGCCGCCATCGGGGGTGTGCACCACCTCCGGGTGGAACTGCATTGCATAGTAACGGCGGCTATCGTCGGCGATCACCGCGAACGGCGCGCCGGGGCTGGCCGCGACCGGGCGGAAGCCGGGGGCAAGGTCGGTGACCTTGTCGCCATGGCTCATCCACACCTGATGTGTTTCGCCCTCGCTCCACAGCCCGTTGAACAGCGCACAACCATCGGCGATGTCGATGAACGCGCGTCCGAACTCGCCGCTGTCGCCCAGCTGCACCCGCCCGCCCAGCTGGTGCATCATCACCTGCTGGCCATAGCAGATGCCAAGGACCGGGACGCCGCTATCGAAGATCGCGTCGGGGACGCGCGGCGAGCCTTCCTCCAGCACAGAAGCGGGCGATCCCGACAGGATGACGCCGCCGGGCCTCATCCGTTCGAACGCCTCTGCGGCGGCATTGAAGGGGGCGATTTCGCTGTAGACGCCCGCCTCGCGCACGCGGCGCGCGATCAGCTGGGTCACCTGGCTGCCGAAATCGACGATGAGGATGGATTCGCCGGGCTGTGTCATGGCGAGCCGATAGGCAGCGACGCGGCGAGTGTAAAGGCATCGCACCCCCCTCCCGGAACCATTTCGCGCGCAGGGGATTCCTCGGTCCACCATGGTCACTGCGTCCTTAACCGCACCCGCAAAGCATTTCGAAGCGCCGTGCGGTTATCCTGCCCCCATGCAGTCGAACCGGACCCCCCGCCGGATCTTGCTGCCGATCCTTGGCGCCGCGGCACTGGTCGCGGCGCCTGCTTCGGCATCGATCCTGAACTATGTCGGTGAATGCGTGCCGTTCGCGCGTGCCGCGTCGGGCATCCAGATCTGGGGCGATGCCTGGACCTGGTGGAGCCAGGCCGCCAGCAAATATCAGCGCGGTCAGACGCCCGAAGTGGGCGCCGTCGTCGCCTTCGCCAAGTCCGCCGCCCTGCCGCTGGGCCATGTCTCGGTGGTCAGCCGCGTGATCGAACCGCGTGTCGTCATGGTCACCCATGCCAACTGGTCGCGCTTCGACGGCAAGCGCGGACAGGTCGAGCAGGACGTGACGCTGTTCGACGTCTCGGAAGCGGGTGACTGGAGCCGCGTCAAGGTTTGGTACCGCGACAATCGCGGGCTGGGCAGCACGGTCTACCCTGTCCATGGCTTCATCTATGGCCGTCCGGTCAGCGGCGCCAGGATCGCCAGGGCCCGCCCGGCCCCCGAACTGACCGGCGATCGCCCCGACTATGTCGGATCGCTGATTGACGCCTATGCGCGTTAGTCATCCAACCCGTCACCCCCGCGAAAGCGGGGGCCTATCTCCTGCACCGTCCACCTGCACAATCGGTCAGGAGATGGGCCCCGGGTCAAGCCCGGGGTGACGGTTGGTTGGGGGCTGGACGCAGCCCCCTCCCCGCGCCACACTCGCGCGATGTTCTTCTCTTTCGTCGATGAGCTCCGCGCCGCAGGCATCCCCGCCAGCATGAAGGAGCATCTCGTGCTCCTCGAGGCGCTCGATCGCGACGTGATCGACCGTACGCCGGAGGCGTTCTACTATCTCGCCCGCGCGACCTTCGTGAAGGACGAAGGGCTGCTCGATCGCTTCGATCAGGTGTTCGCCAAGGTGTTCAAGGGCATCGCCTCGACCTATGGCCTCCAGACCGGCGAGATTCCCGAGGAATGGCTCAGGGCAATTGCCGAAAAATATCTGACCCCTGAGGAGATGGAGGCGATCAAGTCGCTCGGCTCGTGGGAAGAGATCATGGAGACGCTCAAGAAGCGGCTCGAGGAACAGCATGAGCGCCATCAGGGCGGCAACAAGTGGATCGGCACCGGCGGCACCTCCCCCTATGGCAATTCGGGCTATAACCCGGAGGGCGTGCGCATCGGCGGCGAGAGCGTCCACAAGCGCGCGCTCAAGGTGTGGGAAGGGCGCGAGTTCAAGAACCTCGATTCGACCCGGGAACTCGGCACGCGCAACATCAAGGTCGCGATGCGCCGACTGCGCCGCTTTGCCCGCGAAGGCGCGGCGGACGAACTGGATATCGAGGGCACGATCGACGGGACCGCGCGGCAGGGCTGGCTCGACATCCGGATGCGGCCCGAGCGGCACAATGCGGTCAAACTGCTGCTGTTTCTCGACGTGGGCGGGTCGATGGACCCCTGGGTCAAGCTGTGCGAGGAATTGTTCAGCGCCGCGACCGCCGAGTTCAAGAATCTCGAATTCTTCTATTTCCACAACTGCCTCTACGAAGGCGTGTGGAAGGACAATCGCCGCCGCTTTCAGGAGCGCACCCCGACCTGGGACGTGCTCCACAAGTTCGGCCATGATTATAAGGTGATCTTTGTCGGCGACGCGTCGATGTCGCCCTATGAGATCAGCCACCCGGGCGGTTCGGTCGAGCATTTCAACGAGGAAGCCGGCGCCACCTGGATGCAGCGTGTAACCAACACCTATCCCGCGACGGTGTGGCTGAACCCGATTCCGGAGGAGCAATGGGGCTATTCCCAGTCGGTCCGGATCATGCGCGAGCTGATGAACGACCGCATGTATCCGTTGACGCTGGCTGGCCTCGATGACGCGATGCGCGAGTTGAGCCGCAAGACCTGATCGGGCCGCGCCGATCGTCGTTCAGCGACAGACCAGCGCCTCGATCGCGGCGGCGTGTGCCTGCCACGCAATTCCCCGCGCGGCGAGCCAGTCATCGTCATAATAGGTGCAGTGATAGCGCTCGCCGCCATCGCACAGGATCGACACGACCGACCCGCCGACGCCCTGCGCCGCCATGTCGCGGATCAATTGCGCGCAGGCAAAGATGTTGGTGCCGGTCGACCCCCCGACAGCGCGGCCCAGCCGGCGCGACACGGCGCGCATCGCGCCAATGCTCTGCGCATCCTCGACCGCGATCATCCGATCGATCACCGACGGGATGAAGCTGGGCTCGACGCGCGGGCGGCCGATCCCCTCGATGCAGCTGGCATGCCCCTCGGGCAGTGCAACCGCGCTGCGGTCGGCAAAATGGCGGTGGAAAATCGAATGGACCGGATCGGCGACGCACAGCTGGGTACTGTGCCGCTGATAGCGGATGTAACGCCCGATCGTGGCGGAGGTGCCGCCGGTCCCGGCCCCGCATACGATCCACGTGGGCACCGGATCCTCCTCCGCCGCCATCTGGGAGAAGATGCTCTCCGCGATATTGTTGTTGCCGCGCCAGTCGGTGGCGCGCTCGGCATAGGTGAACTGGTCCAGATAATGGCCACCGGTTTCGCGGGCGAGCCGGTGCGCGACATCATACACCGTTCGCGGGTCGTCGACCGTGTGGATCTCGCCGCCATGAAAGCGGATCGCATCGAGTTTCGGGGCGGCAGTCGCGGTCGGCACCACCGCGATGAAGCGCAGGCCGAGCATGCGCGCGAAATAGGCTTCGCTGACCGCAGTCGAGCCAGACGATGCTTCGATCACGCAGCTGTCGGGCCCGATCCACGCGTTGCATAACGCATAGAGGAACAGCGAACGCGCAAGCCTGTGCTTGAGACTGCCGGTCGGATGGCTGCTCTCGTCCTTGAGATAGAGCTTGATGCCCGGGTGATGCGGCAGGTCTAGCCGGATCAGATGCGTGTCGGCCGAACGGTTATAGTCGGCCTCGATCTGGCGCACGGCTTCGGCGCGCCAGCGGCGTATCGCCGCGTTCCGATCCGCCCCGTCACCCATTGCTACCATCTGCAAAACCCCCGTGCATGCACGCCGCTTATGCCCCGCGGATGCAACGACGCCTAGCGTTGCACAACCGTTTCCGTCGTCCCCGGCTGCCTCAGCATAGCTGTGCTGCGTCAAAGGCGATGCGGAGCGTGTTGCGCTGACGCAACAGCCGCACCGTACTCCAGTCGTCAGGATCGGCGCGGGTCGCGCCGACGAGCATCGGGCGCAGCCGGTCAAGCGTGATGCGCGCCTCCACTCGCGCCAGATGCGCGCCAAGACAGTGCGTCACCCCCGACCCGAACGCGAGATGCCCGTTTGCCGGGCGCGCCGGATCGAAGCGATCCGGGTCGGCGAAGCGGTCCGGGTCGCGATTGGCATCGCCGAGCATCAGGTAGACCAGATCGCCCGACGCGATGCGATGCGCGCCAATCACCAGGTCCGCCGTCGCGACGCGCCCGACACCCCGCACTGGCCCCTCCAGCCGCAGCACTTCGTCGATCACCGCATCGATCGACACGGTGCCATTGGCGAGGTCCTGTGCGACCAGCGGATGATCGATCAGCAAGGCGATCGCGTTGGCGATCAGGTCGCGGGTCGTGGCGCTGCCGGCATAGAGCAGCATGGTCCCCCAATAGGCGACGAGCGACGGCGCGATCCCCTCGGCCTCGGCGACCGCGCGGATCGCGTCGACCATCGGCGTCGCGCGCGCCTGCGCCAGCCGCGCGCCGATCCAGCGCGCGACTGCGGCTTGGGCAAAACGGGCATGGTGCCGTTCGGGCTCGCTCGATCCGATGTCATGACCGCGCGTGATCGCTTCGAACAACGGCCGCAACTGGGCATGATCCGAATCCGGCAGACCGAGCAGGTCGGCCATGACCGCAACCGGCAACGGAAAGGCCAGGTCGCCCACCACCTCCATGCCACCGCGCGCCTGCGCCGCATCCGCAATCCGATCGATACGCACTTCGACGAAGGCGCTCAGCGTCGCCACCTTCTCGGGCCGCAGCTGCTGTGCCAGCCGCTGCCACAGCGGGCGGACGCGGTGCGATCGCTCCCCTGCCCCGGCCTGCTCGACATGCGTTGCCGCGTCGCCGACCGCGAGCGGCTTGTGGATCACCAGCCGCGCGTCGTGTAGCGCATCGCGTACATCGCGATAGCGGGTCAGCAAAAGCGGCGGCGCGCTCATTCGGGCGTCCGCGCGCTCACCACGACATAGGCCAGCACCGGCAGTGCCTCGATATTGCGGACGAATTCGATCAAGCGGTTGAACGTCGCCACGTCTATCCGTTGCGACAGCAACTCCGCCAGCGCCTTGCTCTTGAAATGCGCGACATAGGCGCGCCAGCTGGCGTCGGTAATGTCCTCGATCTCGATATCCGCAAACCCGCACGACTCCCACAAGGCGCGATAGCTGGCGAGGTCGGGATAGCATTCCTGCCCGGAGAGAACCTTGCGGAACGCCGTTGGCTCGCCATGAAACACCATGTCGGCAACGACGATTTCACCGCCGGGCTTCAGCACGCGTCGCGCCTCGTTCAGAAACTCCCTCCGCCCCTTGAAGTGCAACGCCGCCTCTACGCTGGCGATCGCATCGAACATTGCGTCGGGGAAGCGCATGTTCTCGGCGGGCATCACCTCGAAATGCGCCCCGGGCACACGCGCGCGGCATTGCTCGATCTGAAAGTCGGAGACGTTGATGCCGTACACGCGCTCTACCGGGAAATGGCGCGCGAGATATTCGGCGGTGCCGCCAAGCCCACAGCCGACATCCAGCAACGGCCCCTGGGTCCGACGAAACTTGCCGACGACCAACGCCATCAGATTGTCGCACGCGTCGCTGAATTCAGCGGTGTCGGGACGGAACAAGCCCATATTGGCGTAGCCGCAGTCCGCGCGGTCGCCGACATAGAGACCGCCATCCCGGAAGAAGCGATCATAGGATCCGGTGAGGGTCTGCTGATATTCAGTCGGCATCAAATACTCCGTGAAACTTCACCGGGATGGATCGCGCTTCGTGCAGCAGCCACGACTCCCGCCATTGCACCGGTCCGCGCAGCTGCAGCTGTGGCGTGAGCGGTCGAACCGCGTCAAGCAGCGCCCCGATTTCGAGCCGCGCGAGCATCGCGCCGAGGCAGTGATAGCGGCCCAGGCCAAAGGTCAGCGGCGGCTGCGACGCATCCGCCGGCGCGCGGTTCGCCCCGCCGATCAGCAGATACAGGCCTTGACCCGGTCGAATCACCGCCGCGCCCAGTTGCACTTCATCGCGCGCAACGCGCTTGATCCCGAGAACGGGCGTGTCGAGCCGCAGCAGATCGTCGATCTGGTCCGGTGACAACGATTCGTCCGATTCCGCCCCCGCACCGAGCAGCCGGGCGAGGATGTTGGCGATGCTGGCGCCGGTCGTGGTCGTCCCGGCACTGAATAGCTTGCTGCACGTATCGATCATGCTCACGTCCGGCAGCGCGTACTCCGCCTGGGTCGCGCGGAGCAGATCCATCAGCTCGGTCGCGGGGCCGGCGCGCCAATGGTGCTGGAAATAGAGCCCCAGCACCCGCGCTGCCGGGGCCACCGCCGTCGGCCGTCCGGCCCATGGCAGGTCATAGCTCTGCAGCAGCCCCTCTGCCGCGAACTGGAGCGCGGGGAGATCGCCCGCCGGAATGCCCAGCAGCGCCGCCATGACGCGCGTCGGGATGGCGTGCGCCACTGTCGCGACGAGATCGCCTTCGCCCTGCCTGGTCAGCTCCGCCAGGCACGCCTTGGTCGCGGCGGCGGCGACGTGGGCCAGCGCCTCCTCGGCGGTCGCAAACCATCGCCGCAGCCGCCGCACGACCGTGGTGCGAAACGGATCGGAGCGATCGGCAAAGGAACTGCCCTGCGTGATGTCCAGGCGATCGTCGCGCAACAGCGCGGCAATGTCGGCGCGCGCGGAGATGAACCAGGCATCGCGTTCCGGGGCGAAATATCGCGGGGCATCGTCCCGCAGCCGGGCCAACGCGGGATAGGGATTGCGGGCATAATCACGACCGGGCGGTTCGAGCCCGAACGGCAAGGCAGCGGCATACATTACCGTTTGCGCACGAGATACGGCCCGACGACCAGCGCGTGCAGCCCGGTGTCGCGGAACAGCGTCGCGGCCTCGACCGGTGTCTCCACGATCGGCTGTCCGCGGCGATTGAGTGAGGTGTTGAGCAGCATGCCGATGCCGCTCTGCGCCTTGAACGCGGTCAGCAACGCGTGAAATGTCGCGTCCGCCTCCTGCCGCACCGTCTGGACCCGCGCCGTGCCGTCAACGTGCACGACCGCGCCGATCCGGCTGCGCCAGGCTTCGCGGACCGGCACGACGAACAGCATATAGGGACTGTCGCGATCGAGCTCGAAATAGGTGGCGGCGTCCTCGGCCAGCACGGCGGGTGCAAACGGGCGGAAATCCTCGCGAAACTTGACCTGCGCGTTGATATAGTCGCGCAGGTCTGCACGGCGCGGATCGGCAAGGATGCTGCGATGGCCAAGCGCGCGCGGGCCGAACTCCGCGCCGCCGCGATGCCATGCCAGCGTCTTTCCCTCGGCGAGCGTGTTGGCCATCGCCGCCATCAGGTCGTCGGGGCGGTCGACCGTCACATTGTCGCCAACCGCCTGCAACGCGCGCTCGATCTGCGCGGGATCCGAGTCATAGCTCCGCCCAAGGAACGGCGATCCGCCATCGCGCACCGCCTCGCCCGCGAGGATCGTGCGCCAGCCATGATAGGCGCAGCCGATCGCCAGCCCGGAGTCATCGGCGGCCGGCGGCACGAACATCCGCTCGAACGGCGTCTCGTTCAGAATCCGCGTGTTGGCGACGGCGTTCAGCGCCACGCCGCCGGCAAAGCACAGATTGGGGCTGGGATGCAGCGCGTGACGGGCACGGGCCAGTTCGACCAGCGCGCGTTCGACCTCCCCTTGCACCATGCGTGCGATATCGGCGAAATACTGGAAACGCGCCTTGAAGTCCGCCGCCGAGCGCATCCGATCGCGAAACTCCGCCATCCAGCCATAATCGACGAACACGCGCCCGTCGCGAATGTCGAAGATGCGATGGCGGAACGCCCCCGGCTGGCCATAAGGCGCGAGCCCCATCAGCTTGCCGAGATCGCTGAGGCTCCCCAACACATAACGGCTGGCTCCGGCATAAACCCCACCGATCGAATGCCGCGTGGTGTCGGGGTGCATCGGATAGTCGGTCGCGAACCGGCCCAGCGGCGAGAAGTCCTTGAACACCGCCCGCACATCGCTGCCCGATGCCGCGTAATAACTGTCCTTTTCGAAATAGAGTGCAGCCAGTTCGCCCTCCGGCTGCTCGGGCAGGATCGCGCCGTCCAGGTCCATGCAATCCTCGAACGCATTGCCGCACCCGTCTACCGTCAGCACCGCCGCGTCATCGAACGGGCTCAGGAAATACGCGCTGCACGCATGGGCGAGATGGTGCGAGATCGTCGTCACCGGCACGCCATCGGGGATGCTGCGCTCACCGCGATACCAGCGATGTCCGTAAGCGAAGCTGCCGAAATTGGCGTTCTGGACCACCAGCGCGACATCGTCCCAGCCGATCCCCGCCGCATTCATGCAATAGGCGATGGCAAGCGCATCGTTGCCACCGTCATTCTTGACCTTGGTCAGCCGCTCCTTCTCGATAGCCAATGCAATGCGGCCATCCTTCAGTAAACATGCCGCGCCATTGTGCGACAGGCCGACACCCAGAACATAAACGGGTTTGGACGATGTCATCGACGCGCGGCGCTCCCATGGGAAAGCGTCCGCAATAGGAGAATCCGGCGGATCGGCAAGCGTTTGTCCGGTCCATTCGCGCGGAACCGCGTTGCTGGCGCAGGCCATGGTTTCGCGATAGATCGGCGCGATGGACGCCAGCGCTGCCTTGCGAGATTTCTTTCACCCGATCGACCCCGTCGAGATCGTGGACGCCATCGCCGGTGCCCGGCGGCTGTTTCGGACAACCGATCGCGCGGCCGCGTTTGCGCGGCTGTTGCCCTGGGCCACCTTGGGCACGCTGATCACCGCGCACTCGCTGCAGAAGGGCCATGTCACGATCGCCCGACAGGGGCGTCCGGTGCCGCTGGAAATGGTCGGCGCCAGTTCCGGCGGGCTTGCCCCCGAGGCGATCCAGGCGCTGTGCGATCAGGGCGCCAGCCTGGTGCTGAACAATATCGACGGGCAGGTGCCGGCCATCGCCGCGATGAACGCGATGGTCGAACGCCATCTGCGCTGCGACACCCACACCAATGCCTATGCCAGCTTCAACCGCGAAAGCGCGTTCAAGCCGCATTTCGACGGGCATGACGTGCTCATCCTGCAGCTTCACGGCCGCAAGCGCTGGTGGTGCTACGGGCAAAAGATCCGGTTCCCGCTGAAGGGGCAGACCTTCTCCAGCCCGGAAGAATTGCCGCCGCCGGAATGGGAGGGCGTGCTGGAGCCGGGCGACATGCTCTACATCCCGCGCGGCGACGTCCATCGCGCCATGGTCGAGGGTCCGAATTCGCTGCACCTCACCGTCACGATGCTCCCGCCGACCGGCGCCGACATGCTGAGCTGGCTCGGCCGGAAATTGCTGCACCAGGAGATCGGCCGCGCCTATCTACCGGTCCTTGGTGACGCCGCAGACCGCGCTGCGCATCAGGCGGCGTTGCGCTCGGCATTCCATGAACTCGTGGACACGCTCGACATCGACGCCTTTCTTGCCGACGCTGATCGCGACCGCCCACCGTGCCGTCCGCTCTCGCTTGGGCTTTCCCAGTCGATCGCCCCCGCAACCCGCGTACAGCCTGCGCTGCGACGCCGGGTCCCGATTGCCGCGGTGGAGGCGCGCTCTGGTCCCCTGTCCCCGGCGGAGCGGGCCGTGCTCGAACTGCTGCTCGCGGAAGATGCCCTCAGCGCGCAGCAGGTTGCGGACCGTCTGCCCGGGCACGATGCTCACGCGGCTATCGGAACATTGGCCCGCCGGGCATTGGTGTTTCTTTCCGGAGAGATCTGACCGCCGCGGGCGCCGGGCGCGCTTGTCTTGCAATCGGTCCGGTGCTAGCGCGCGGATCACAGGGGCACGGGGCCCTAAAGGGATGTATCATGCGCGATCTTAAGAACGACGTTCGGGAACCGGCAGAAGACGCAAAGCTGGCCTATGTGACCCCCGATCTGGTCGAAGCCGGGATGATCTCCGACGTGACGCTCAGCAACGGCAACAACAGCGGCGCCGACGCAGCATATTCCTGATCCACTACCAGTTCAGCAGGGGCTTTCTTCGCACCGTGCGGAGAGCCCCGACGCTGTTCCGGCCCGGCTGCGCGTTCGCCCGACCGTGAGGGGTACCTCCTGCGGGATAGGATCGCTGAGGTCCGGCCCAATTCTGTGATGCGTTTTCCGGGAGCACCGATGTTCGTACGAAGCCCAAGCGCGCTCTGGACCGAACTTGACGGCCAGTTCATGCTCATGAACATCGAGAATGGTTCCTATTACGAAATGGCTGGCATCGGCGGCGCGATCTGGCAGATGCTGGAAACGCCCCAGTCCGAGGCGGAACTGGTCGAGGCGATCCTGAGCCGGTATGACGTCCAGCGGGATCAGTGCACGCGCGACGTCCGCGCCTTTCTCGACAAGCTGGTCGCGACGCATGTCGTGACCGAACAGCCCGATACCGCCGGCACCACGGCTCCCCCCGCCGGATGAGCTTCATCGCAGGGATCGTACGGCACGATTCCCTGGAAATCCCCGACGACTGGATCGCGGCGCTTGCGGACAGGGCGGGATGCGCCGTGCAGACACTTCACCGTGCCAACGACGCGGTGTTTCTGGCCGGCCCCGATGGGCTGCGCGCCTGCAGTCCTGATCAGATCGCGCTGTGCGACGGCGATGTTGCTGCCGCTGACCTCAATGGCTGCGCGGATGCTGCCGCCGTGCCGTGCCTCGACGATATCGCCAGCGCGCATTGGACGGATGCTGCGCGACGGCTGATTCTCTCGCGCTCCCACCTCGGCACACGACCGCTATTTTATGTCGCGCAGGACAGCTTTTTCGCGTTTGCATCGACCCTGCCGGCCCTGCTCGCCCTGCCCTGCGTGTCGCGCGCACTCGACGCTGGCGCGATCGCGCGCGCCTTGTGCCAGGACGGCACCGGCCCGGCGAATGACACCTATTATGCCGACGTGCGGCGCGTACCGGGCGGTCATGTCCTGACGCTGGAGGCTGGCACGCTCGCGCTCTCCCGCCTCCCCGCCTTGTGGGATGCCGTCCCCGAACCACGGTCGGACGAAGCGGGCGATCCTGCGGACACCCTGCGCGCCCTCCTGATCTCCGCCGTCGAGCGCCAGCTGGACGATGGCAAAACCATCGCCGTGCATCTGAGCGGCGGGCTGGACTCGGCCACCATCGCCTGCATCGCCGCCCGGCGGCTGAAGCAGCAGGGGCGACGCCTGATCGCATTGTGCTCGGTACTCCCGCCTGGCCATGTCGGCCCGGAAATGGACGAACGGCGCTTCATCGAAGCGGTGCTCGCGCAAGAGGATACGATCGACCCGGTCTGGGTGACGCTTCCGCACGAAGCGGATCCGCTCGGCGCTTTGCCGCGCGCGTTCGAATGCCTTGGCGAACCGCATTACAGCAATGTCAGCCATGCCGAGGAGATGCTGGGCAACGCCGGGCGCACCCATGGGGTCGATGTGGTGCTGAGCGGCTTTGGCGGAGACTTTTTTGTGTCGGCGCATGGCATCCCCACGGCCGAACTGCATCTGCGGCGCGGACGCATCGGTGCTGCGCTGGCGGAATTGCGCCGGCAGCGCCGCGTGCACGGCACTGGCTGGTGGCCATTGCTGCGCGACAATGTCGTGCGCCCATTGGCCCGGTGGCGCTATGTCTTTCAGCCCGCCCCCGAAACCTGCGCCGCGCCGGCACTGGTTCGCCGGGTGGCAGAGCGCGAAGGACGACGGCCTGCTGCCTCCATCGCGAAGATCCGTCCACTGCCGCATCAGGAAATGGACCATCTTCTGGTCCCGGGACATCTCGAGCGGGTATTGCCCGGGATGCGCCAGATCTTCGCGCAATGCCATGGCCAGGATCTGCGCTTCCCGTTGCTCGACCCGCGCCTGATTGCGCTGCTGCGTAACCTGCCGGAAACCGAATTGCATCGCGACGGCCAGACACGCAGCGTGATGCGCCGGGCAACGGTCGGGATCGTGCCCGAACTGGTGCGCCTGCGCCCGGACAAGGGGCCGGCATTCGACCCGGCGCTCGCCGCCCATTGCGCCGGAGCGCGGCCGGCATTGCGGCGCTGGGCCGAACAGGCGGCTCCCGCGTGCTGGGACTATGTCGATCGCTCCCGCTTCCTCGCCGCGCTCGACACGATCCGGCCGAGCGATCGCACGGGGTGGCAGCGCGACATGTTCGCGATCGTGCTGACCGGCGGGCGGTTCCTTAAATTCATCGACTGGCACGCCCGGCAGCAGGGGCCGCGCGCATGACCCTTCATCTCTGCCAGCTCTATGGCCTGACCATCGCAAGCCCGTTCCCGCTGCCCGGCGCGCGCCCGCTTGCGACGGCGGCGACGCCCGACGTGACCATCGCATGGGAACCGGAAACGGCATGGCGCGACGTCGCCGATAGCCGGCAAATCCCGCCGCACGACCCGAATGCGCCACATCTCGGCAACACCGCCGATGGCGGACTGAGCATTGCGTGGCGGCGCGAACTCCAACTGGTCCTGGCGGAATCGCATGACCGCATCACGGTGGTGTGCACCCGCGCCAAGCTGGAATTCGCGCCGACGGTGCTCGTCGGCATCGGGCTCGGTCTGTTGCTCCATCGCCGCGGCATTGTCTGCCTGCACGGGTCAGTCATCGCGCTGAACGGCCGCACCTTCGCACTGCTGGGTGATAGCGGCACGGGCAAGTCGACCGCAGCGGCGGCGCTGGTGGCACATGGCGGGACGCTCATCTCCGATGACATCGCCGCGTTACGACCCGACGGCGACGGATTCGCGGTCGCATGGGGGTGTGCCAATGTGCGGCTGGGCCCGGTGGCGAGCGCTCGCATCGTCGGGACCGACCAGCTCGCAACCGTGCCGTGGCTCGACAAGCTGATGTGGGACGTGTCCGGAAACGACAGCGGCGCGGATCGGCCGCCCCCGCGGCTCGATGCGCTGTACCTGCTCGGTCCGGCGGCGGACGCGGACGGCGTGACGGTCGGCGCCCCGATCGCGTTGGCGCGCGCCCTGCCCCGCCTCGTCGAAAGCTGGTATCCGCAGCATTTCACGCCATTGCTGACCCAGCCCCGCCTCGACGCGCTGCGCACGATTGCCGAACGCGTCCCGATGTTCGACCTCTCCTACCCCCGCCGCTGGGACATTCTGCCCCAGCTGATCGCCGCGCTGCGCGGATGACCGTGCAGACCCTCGCGCCGATCCTGCGCTTCGTGCTGGACGCACGGGAATGGCCTTGCCCCGACCGGCTCGCGAAACTGGCGTTGCAATTGCCTGCGGTTGCCACCGCCGGGCTCGAGATCGCGCTGGGGGCTGAAGACGCGATCGACCTGCAGCAGCGCGTCAAGAGCGCGGACGAAATGGCCTGTCTGACCCGCTGGCTGGCGCGGACCACGCCAGCGGGCATCGGATGGCAGCGGCTGACTGCCGCGTTCGCGTCCATCGCGGGCGATATCGACGAACTCTGGCTTGAGCTTGACGCGCCGCCCGCGGACGGTTCGGGCGAGGCACCCCTGTCGGTGTTCGTGCAGCTGAGCGATCCTGGCGCTTCCGCCATCGCCCGCGTGCTGGCAGCGTTCGGCATGCCGCTCGATCCGTCGCGGGAGGAGGCGCTGGCGCGCTGCCTAGCCGCATGCGGACCGGGTGCGCGCCTGTCCTATCTCGGGTTGATGCTGGGCCGCACCGGCGCACCGCTACGGTTGATCATCGAGGGCGTCGCACCGCAGGACGCCCGCGGCTTGCTCGAGCGGTCCGGCTGGCCCGGGCCGATTGCCAGCGCGAGCGACTGGATCGACCGGCTGTTCGTCCATGCCGACCGGATCCGGCTTGCCCTGACGCTGGCCGAAACGCTGACCCCCGACATCGGCCTCGAGTGTTTCGTCGGCGAACCCGCCGCGAACGACCCGCGCTGGCGCTGCCTGTTCGACCTGCTGGTGCAGCATGGCCTCTGCACCGCGGCGCGGCGCGATCAGATGCTCGGTTGGCCGGCAATGCTGACGCCGCTGTCGGCGCAGTCCTGGCCCGAGGCGCTGATCGCCGACGCATTGCTGCGCAGCGAGCCGGACGCGCGCTGGCTCGACTGCCGCATCAGCCATGCCAAGGTGACGCTGGCGCCCGGGGTTCCGCCCCGCACCAAGGGCTATTTGGGCTTTATCGAAGTGGGCAACCCGTCCGCCGCCGATCCGGCGCCGCCACCGCACGTGGGTGCCGCGGGCGTCACGGCGGCAATCGATGCCGCCACGGGGTTCCTGCTCTCCGCGCGCAACCAGGCGGGCTGGTGGCTCGACTATGACGGATTTTCGGAAGGGCCGGCGGACGAATGGGTCACGGCCTACGTCGCGCTTGCGCTGCACGATTGCGGCGGCAGCGATGCGCGCGCTGCGGCGACGCGCGCCTGGCACCTGCTGACCGCGCGGGCGCGCTCGGGCTGGGGCTGGAACTTCCTTCAGCCCGCGGATGCCGACAGCACGATCTGGGGTCTCCGCCTCGCTGCGGCGCTGGGTCAGAGCGCGACGACAGCGGCCAGCGACGCGATCAGGTTCCTGCGCCAGCATCTCCATGCCGATGGCGGCATCGCCACCTATCGCCGCGACCTCTATGCGCACTGGTCGGACGGCAAGGCGGTGAACCCCGGCTGGTATGACAGCCATGCCTGTGTCACGGCGGCGGCGGCGCATGTGCCCGACCTTGGCCCGGAGCTGCGCGCCCATCTGCGCGACGTGCAGCTGGTGGATGGAACCTGGCGTGGCTATTGGTGGCAGCAGCCCTATTATACCACGGGCCTCGCCGCGGAGGCGCTTGCGGCAACGGGTCGCGCCGACGATGCGGATCGGGTGGCGCGCGCCGCTGCAGCAACCCGCGTAACACTGGAGCAGGATGGCGGTATTGCCGCACTGGGCGAACGCCCCTTCGACGCGGCATGGGCGCTGCGCACGCTGCTGCTCCAGCCGATGGGCCAATCGGACGCAATCGAGCAGCTGGCCGACCTGCTCCGGTCCGCGCAGCACGCGGATGGATCGTGGACCGCGTCAGCAGCGCTGGCGATCCCCAACCGCCAAGGCGACATCGTCCCAGCGATCGACAATCGCCGCCGCTTCACCACCGCGACGGTGCTCACCGCACTCGCGCGCTACGAACGCCTCAAACCGGCTGACCAGTAACGCTAGCGCGCGTTCTTCCCGGCCCGAAGTGCCCGCAGCGCCCAGTCGTGCCGAAACGCCTGCTGCAAATCGGCGGTGTCGAACTCCAGCCCGCGTGCCCGGCCAAGGCGGCATAGCGCCCCGACATCGTCCCGCTGTGCTGCGAGCTCGGTTCGAAGCGCCGCATCCCGACGCACGGCGGAGAGGAACAGCAAGGCGTTTTGGACGGTCATTGGCACGCGCTCGCAGCTGATCGTCGATCCGTCAAACCCGCGCGGCCGACCGATGCGCAGGCCCGGGCAAGGTCGCCATCGCGCATTGCGGCGCGCCTCAATTCCCCTCCGCGTCGACCATGAACTGCACCGGTTTTCCCCGCGTCGCCGGCTCCCATCCTGCCGACAGCGCCGCGCGCACACAGCGCGCGATCGTCGCGTCGTCGAGCTGAAGACGGCCGCGCGGCAACCCTTTCAGCAACCGCTTGGGCGGCGGAAATTCGACCAGCGCCTCGCGCCGGGCATCGCGCTGTTGCAGCGCGATTGTCATGCCCCGCCAACCCGCATCGTCCGACAGATGCGGCTCGCGCTGCAACTGCCAATCGTAGAAAATGCCATCGACCTGGACGGCGCCGCCGGTGTTGTGAGACTTCGACATATCCGCGCCCCTAGCATGACCGATCGCGCGCAGCCTAGTCGCGCGATTGGCCGGGGGGACGGACGCGGCTGCCGGTTGCCGCCGCGCGCGAAAGCTGATTTGAGGCGTCGCTCGGCGCGTGACGCGATTACTGGAAAAGCGGAAGGGTTTCGGACGTTCAATGAATTATCGCCACTCCTTCCACGCAGGCAACAGCGCCGATGTCGTGAAGCACAGCCTGCTGATCGCGCTTGTCCGCGCCTTGCAGCAAAAGCCGGGCGCGCTGACCCTGATCGACACCCATGCCGGCTGCGGGCTTTACGACCTTGGCGGCGAACAGGCGCAGCGCACGGGTGAGGCGGCACAGGGCGTGCTGCGGGTCTTTGCCGAGCCGGACCCGGTGCTCGACGCCTATCGCGCGGCGGTGCGCGCGGTAAATGCCGGGCCAGAACCACAACTCTATCCCGGCTCGCCGCAGGTCCTTGCACAGCTCCTGCGGCCGCAGGACCTGCTGATCCTCAATGAAAAGCATCCCGAGGATGTGCAGGCCCTGCGCGTCGCGATGCGCGGGTCGCCAGCTGCGGTACATGAGCGCGATGCCTATGAGCTGTGGCTGGCGATGCTCCCGACCCGCACCGCGCGCGGCGTGGTGGTGGTCGATCCGCCCTACGAGCAGACCGACGAGCGTGACCGCATCACCGCCACCCTTGCTGCGGCGCATCGCAAATGGGCGCATGGCGTGACGGTCATCTGGTACCCGCTGAAGGACCGCACCACGCATCAGCAGTGGAAGAACAAGCTGCGCAGGCTCGGCATCCCGAAGTTCATGGTCATCGAACACTGGTTGTACGATGCCGATCAGCATGGAATCTACAACGGCGCCGGCCTGTTCATTGTCAATCCGCCTTACGCCTTCACCCAGGCGCTGCCGCCGCTGCTGGAATCTCTGCGCACCACGCTGGCACCCGACGGGCATCAAGGGGTGCTGACCGCAACCTGGCTGGACGATCAGGCAGCATAGTCCTGCGCTGGCGACCCGAACCCTATTGCGGCGCGCCCCCCACTGCCTGAAACAGCCCAACCATCGCGGTCAGCTCGTCCGCACGTGTTTGAACGAGGGACAGCTCCACCCCGAGCAGTGCGCGCTGCGCATCGATCTGTTCGATGTACGGGGTATAGCCGGCGCGGTACCGGTTCTGCGCATGCCGCAATGCATCCGCGACCGCCTTTTGCTGCGCGACCAGCGCCACTTCCTGCTCGCGCAGATTGGCCAGCACCGCCATCCGGTCCTCAACCTCGCGAAAGGCATTGAGCACGACCGAACGATAGCTCCATGCTGCCTGATCGCGCTGCGCCGTCGCTCCGTCGAGCTGCGCCTGCAGCCTTCCACCCTGAAAGATCGGCGCAAGCACGCTCCCGCCCAGCGACCACACCCCGATCGGGTTGGCGAGCAGGTCGGACAGCGCCACGCCTGCGCTCGCCCCCAGGTTGACCGACGGCAAGAACTCGGCGCGGGCAACGCGCATGCGGGCATCGGCAGCGACGATCGCATATTCCGCAGCGGCGATGTCGGGGCGCCGCCGCAGCAACTGCGACGGCAGCGTCGCCGGCGGCGCGGGCTGGCGCAACTGTTCGAGCGTTCCGCCGCGCACGATCCCGCCCGGCATCACGCCGGTCAGCACCGACAAGGCATTTTCCTGCCGCGCGATCTGGGCCTTCAGCTGCGGGAGCAGCTGGACGGTCGCCTGATACTCGGCCTCCGCCTGACGCAGCTCGAGCTGCGAGGTATAGCCCACCTCGGCCCGGTCACGCGCGAATTTGAGCGCCCGCGCCCGCGCGTCGCGCGTCGACTCCAGTACCTCAAGCCGCTTGTCGAGCGCGAGCAGCGTGATGTAGCCCGTCGCCGTCGCTGCGCTCACCGACAGCTTGGCAGCCTGCGCGCTCGCTGCACGCGCCGCAACCCCGGCCTTTGCCGCCTCGACCCGCGCCGCATTCTTGCCGAACAGGTCAAGCTCGTACGACGCGCGGAAGGCCGGTTGCGCCGCGATCGATTCCTGCGCGCGCCCGAACGGCGAAACCTCCCGCCGCACCCCGCCTTCGACACCCGCACCGACCGACGGGAGCAGATAGCCGCGCGATCCCAGCTCGGTTGCGCGTGCCTCTTCAACCCGTGCGGCGGCAATCTGCACATCGGCATTGTTCGCCCGCGCCTGTTCAACCAGTCGCGCGAGCTGGGGATCGCCAAAACCATTCCACCAGTCCGCCTCGACCGGCGCCGTCACGCCGAGCGGGGTACGCCACTCGGCCGGTGGGGCGATCACGCTGCCCGGCGGAACCTGCTGCAACGCGGGGGCGCATGCCGACAGGCTGAGCGCCGACACTGCCGCCATAATCAGGGACTTGCGCATCATCGTCATCCCTTGGTGTGAACGGTGGCGACGACCGACATGCCCGGACCCAGGCGGCGCGCCGATTCCTGGCCCTTGTCGAGAATGATGCGCACGGCGATCCGCTGGGGCACCTTCACGAAATTGCCTGCGCCGGTGTCGGGCTTGACCAGGCTGAACTCGCTGCTCGCGGCCGGTGCGATGCTCTGCACGCGCCCGGTCAGGCGAACCCCGCCCAGCGCGTCGATCTCCAGCGTCGCGCGCTGGCCGACCGCCATCTTCGCCGTCTGCGTTTCCTTGAAATTCGCAACCACCCACAGATCATCCGGCACGATGTACATCAGCTGCGTTCCCGGTGTTACCAGCTGGCCGACGCGCGCCGTCACTTCGCTGAGCCGACCCGCGCGCGCTGCGCGGATTTCGGTACGCGACAGCTCGAAGTCGGCCAGGCCCTTGGTCGCTTCCGCCCCGGCCACCTGCGCTTCGAGCGCGCCGCGCCCGACCGTCACCGATCGCACATTCTGCGCCGCTATCGCCCGCTGCGCCTGCGCCTGTCGCACCCCGGCCTGCGCCTGTTGCAGCGCCGCGCGCGCCTGATCGCGTTCCCGCAGCGACACCGATCCTTCGTCGACCAGCTCGGCAATCCGGTTCATGTCCGCCTGCGCCTTTTGCAGTCCCGCGCGTGCCGCAGCGACCGCAGCATCCTGCAAATCGAGCTGGGCCTGGGCCGAACGCAGGCTTTGCGCACTGTTGGCGAGTGTCGCGCGCTGCGCGGCGGTGTTGGCCGCACCCTGCTGAACCTTTTCGCGGAACGGCGTGTCGTCGATCCGGGCAAGCAGGTCGCCCTTTTCGACACGCTGAAAGTCGGTCACGGGCACGTCGACCAGATACCCGCCCACCTGCGGGCTGACGATCGTCGTGCGCCCCCGGACATAGGCGTTGTTCGTCGTCTGGTTCGCCCCGTCGAATGGCGGCAACCCCCAGGCATAGAGTGCCACCAGCGCACCGATCACGATCGCGACCGCCGCGATTGCAATGTTGCGGCGCGACCGGCCCGGCGCCCACCCGGTCTGTGGCTCCATCGCGGGCGCTTCGTCCTCAGGGGCCACGGCCTGCGGTCCGCTTTCAGCTTCTTTGGTCATTGCGTCGTTCCTGTGCGCATGGCCTCCATGAAGGCCAGTTCCCTGGCGAGCGGATTGCGCCCGCGAATCTTGTTGATGAGCCACGGCACGAACAGCGCGACGAAGGTCAGCGCCGGCAGCGTGCCGATCACGAAAAACACGTCGTTGAAGGCCAGCACGGCAGCCTCGCGTCCGACCTCGGCCGAAATGCTCGACGCAGCCGCTTGCTGCCGCAGCGCCGGATCGAGCTGCACGGGCGCCACCCGCTGCGCCGCGTTGCTCAGCGCCTGCGCCAGCGGCGCGTTACCCAGGGTCAGGGTGTTGCCGGCATCGATCAGATGCGTCTTGAGCCGGATCGTATGATAGGCGGACAGCAGCGAGATCCCCGCAAGCCCGCCCAGCGATTGCGAGAGCGAAAAGATCGCGATGAAGCTCACCACATAATTCTGTCCTGCCGCCAGCGCACGCAGCATGCCCTCCATCAGCAGCGGCCCCATCGCGAAGACCGCGGCGAACGCGATGGCGGCCTGGGTCAGGTACAGGTCCTGCGGGCGGCTCATCACGCCGGTGCGGGTATCGGCGAATGCCGCAATGCCGATCAGCAGGACCGCCACCAGCACCGGCCGCGTCAGGTCGCGCGGATCGAGCCGCGCCACCGACACCATCATCCCGCCAAAGGTCGCCCCGGTCAGCACCCAGAAATAACCGACCAGCTGGTCGTTGCCGAAGCCGAGCGCGGCGAACATGCCGCTCGCGCCAAAGCCCTGCTCGGCCACCAGAATGCGCACCGTCGCACCGATCAGCGCCAGCCCCAGGATCGCGCGGCTCGACAGCCAGCTCAGGTCGAGCATCGGGCTCTTGCGATTGGCTTCGATCAACAGGCAGCCGCCAATGCCCAGGATCGACAGGGCGAGCGCATAGCCGAGCCACGGCGTATCCCACCACTCGACCCGCCCCTGAATCAGGAACGCGCACAGCGCCGAAATACCGATCACGAACAGCGCGATGCTGGGGATGTCGAGCGGCTCGAACGTCTTCTTGCGAATGCCCGGCGGCAGCCGCAGCAGCGTGACCAGCCCAAGGCCAAGCAGCGAGAGCGCGAACTGGAACTGGAACACCCGGCTCATATCGCCATCGACCAGCAAAGCGGGGGACAGTGCGCGGGTCAGCGGGAATGCGACCTGGGTCAGCCCCAACGAGATGACGAGACCCCCGACCCGCACCGCGGCGGGCAGCCCCTGCATCAGATAATAGATTGCGAGCGCCGACAGGCCGCTCGCGGTAATCCCGGCGACTGCCCGCGCGGCAAGTTCGGGATAATAGCCCGGCTGGATCATCTGCACGAAATTGGCGGCGACCAGCCCAACCATCGCCCAGCGCACGAACATCTGGATGCCGAATTCCTGGCGGACGCGGAACAGCATCATGCTCATCGTCGCATAGGTCGAGTAGAAGGCGACCGTCAGCCATCCGGCCTCTGCCGGTGTCAGCGCCAGCTGCGCCTGCAGTGCCCCCGCATTGGCCAGCAAAAACCCGTTCTGCGCGCCGCCGAGCAGGCCCATGAAAACGCCAATGCCAAGATAGGCGATACGGCGCCGGCGCGGGTGATCCGGATTGGCGGGCGACCCGGGCAGGATCGGCAGCTCGTGCGGCTTGAACCGATAACCGGCCGCATCGTCGATCAGGACCGGGCGTTCAGTCACAGCGCAACGCCCCTTCGACCAGCGTCGTCTCCAGCGCTGCCGCGAACGCCGCATCATCGGCAATGCCGTCGACCAGCCGCATCAGTCGCGCGCGGCGGGCCACTGCACTCGCTGCGGCGTAGATGAAATTGGCGACGCGAAACTGCAGATGATCCGGCGCCGGGCCGGCGCAATCGCCCGTCGCCGCGACGGCAAGATCGTGGAAATGGGAATGCAGCGGCGAGGACAGTTCATCCAGCAACCAATGCGATCGTGCGCTGTCGATCGTGATGTCGCGCAGCAACAGGCGCGGAACCTCGGGCCGCTCGAGCAAATAGGCGATGAAGGTCCGCATGGCATGCCGCAACCGTGCCACCGGGGCACGATCGGCCTCAGCCGCGTGCAGCGCTGCGTGCAGATCGTGCGCCGCTTGCGACACGATCGCCTTCCACAACCCCTCCTTGCCGCCGAAGCGATAAGCGACCAGCGCGACATCGACCCCCGCATCACCCGCAATTTCGCGCAGGCTGGTCGCATCATAACCCTGCGCCGCGAAGCGCAGCAGCGCCGACCGCGCGATCAGCGCGCTGGTATCGGTCTCTGCCTCTTTCGGCCGCCCGCGGCCGCGTCGCTCGCTCATGTCTTGCTCCTTGCGCGACCAGATCGGAATGCCGCAGATATAATTCAATAGCTGTTGAATAAATTCGCAATCACGCACTTCCTGCCGCGGCAAGGCGCCAGGCGTCTTGCGCGCGCGCCGGCCGCACACGATCTGAAGGCATCCAGAAAAACGTTCCGGTCGCGAAACTCATTGCGCGCTGACGGGTTCCCACGCCCTGACACGCCGCCACGTTCGTGCCCGGCCCAACCCGCAAAGGACAACCCCCATGAAGATCCTGATGATCCTGACCAGCCATGACCAGCTCGGCGACACTGGCAAGAAGACCGGCTTCTGGCTCGAGGAGTTTGCCGCCCCTTATTATGTGCTCAAGGACGCCGGGCACGACATCACCCTCGCCAGCCCCGCCGGCGGCCAGCCACCGCTCGATCCCAAGTCCGACGAACCGGACGCGCAGACCGCGGCGACCGAACGGTTCAAGCAGGATTCCGAGGCACAGGCACAGCTGGCATCGACCCTGAAGCTCGCGGAGGTCGACGTCGCCGGCTTCGACGGCGTCTTCTATCCCGGCGGGCACGGCCCGCTCTGGGATCTCGCCGAAAGCGCGACCTCCAGAGCGCTGATCGAAACGGCGCTCGCCGCGGGCAAGCCGGTCGCGCTGGTCTGCCATGCGCCCGCGGTCCTCAAGTCGGTCACCGCCCCGGACGGCGCACCGATCGTAAAGGGACGCAAGGTCACCGGCTTCACCAACGCAGAGGAAGACGCAGTCGGCCTGACCGACATCGTCCCCTTCCTCCTCGAAGACGCGCTGCGGGAACAGGGCGCCGAATTCTCGAATGTCAGCCCGTTCGAGCCGCATGTCGTTGCCGACGGCTTGCTGATCACCGGCCAGAACCCGCCGTCCAGCGAGCCGACCGCGCATGCCCTGCTCAACGCGCTGAACGCCAGGTCCTGACGCCCCCTCCTGCCGGACGACCACGCTCCAGGGTCGTTCGGCGGAGGCCGCCCAGGTGAATCCAGCCCGCTTCGTTTTCGATTTGGGCAATGGCGCGTCAGATCAGCGCAGTTGCCTCGCCGGGCTTGCGGGGAGCGCGCGTAGGCGCAGGCGCTAGCGGTCGGCGCAGCCGGTTGAAACCTGGGAAGCAGGTTCTGGGTAAATACAAAGCGCCTGCAAGCTTGGCGGAAACGTTTTGGCGCCTTAGCCCTGCCAAAGCCGAACACGTCGAGGCCGTGCTCGCGGATGCAGGCGGCAAGCCTTGCAGAATCGCAGTGTGACGAGAAGATTCAGAACCCGTCAAATCACGCTAATCTGCCACCCGATCCCGGGCTCATCCGGCACGAACCGGAATCGGTCGCGATCAACGGCTATGCGGCCGGCCGCCTGGGTTGCACGTCCCCCATTGATCACTACGCACATATAATGTACCACATTAGTCACGCGCTCGGCACCGTCCGGTCTTGTTCGGTGAGCCCGTTACGCAGCCAAAAAGGTGTGACATGAACAAGGCTTTCCCAATCCTCGGCATGCTCGTCTTAGCTACTTCGCCAATGGCCGTGAGCGCCCAGGACGCTCCGCCGGGACCGGAGGCGTTGGCAAAAATCGCCGAGATGATGACGGAGGCCGATCTCAATGGCGATGGCAGGACGACAAGGGCCGAACTCAACCAGCATCGTGCACAGATGTTCGCCAAGCTCGATCGCAACACCGATGGCGTGATCGACAATCGCGACAGCCCCAGAATCCCGCTGGCAAAGCGCAGATTCCAACCGGCCTTCGAACGGGCGACGTCGATTTTTGATCACAACAATGACGGGCGCGTGACCCTCGATGAGTGGAACCGCTCCGATCCGGATATCTTCGCCAGGCTCGATCGCAATGAGGATGGGGCCGTCACCCGGACGGAGCTTGCGGCGCTTTCCACGCTGAAATAGTCCGGGCCGGCGCCGCCGCTTTTTTGGAGCGGGTGGTCGTTCGATTGGGCCACCCGACGACCGCGCGTCCGCCAAGCCGGAGCGATTGCGGGCTGCGGAGCGTGCCGATCCGCTGGACCGGCCCGCCCCGCACGCCCCGCTTACTTGAGACGCGCAGCCAGCTGTGCTTCGAGCTGTGCCAGCGTCACAAAGCCGTCCTTGTCGGTATCGACACGGCTGAAATTAGAAGCGACGCGGCTCATCCCGCCATTTTTGGCTTCCTGTTGAGTCAGCTTGCCGTCCTTGTTCTTGTCCGAAGCCTTGAACTTGGTTCGCAGCTCGGCGAGCCGGTCCTGGTACATGTCGGCGTGCGCGACCGGGGCGAAGATCATCAGGGCAGCGGCGAGTGCAGTAATCTTGGCAAGGGGTTTCATTGGGCAATCTCCAAAATCTCGAGCCAGGCATAAGAGAGGGCGGTAGCAACGCGAATCCGCACAGCCTTCCCTGACCCAGTAATATAATGCACAACATTAACCGGAGCCATACGGTGGTTGGTCCAGACTGCCGGTGGCCGCGTGCGAGGGCTAGCTGTTTGCCAGTCCGGCCTGGTCGAGCCGCCAGCGCAGGGTGTCGATCCGGTCCTGGCCGAAAAATGGCTCAGCTCGAAACACCATGGTCGGCACGCCCCAATGGCCAGCCGCGTCAAGTGCTTCCTGATTGCGTTCGATCTCGGCGAGATGGTCGCCATTTTCGATTGCCGCGTCGAGTTCCGCCAGGTCCAGCCCGGCGCTGGCCACCGCATTCGCGAGCAAATCGCCCTTGTCCCACCCCTTGGTGCCGCCAAAGATCAGCGCTGCGACCCTGTCGGCCAGTTCCACGCCCCGTCCCCGGCGATTGGCCTCCACCCCCAGCTTGGAAAGGCGGTAGATGTAGGGCTGCTCCCTGGCGACCTCCATTGTCCTGAAATCCTGCACGATCGGGTCCGGATCGGCCGGCAGGACGACCGGCCGGCCAAGCATTTCGCCGCGGCGCATGCTGTCCATCGCGATGTATCGGGGAGGCTTGCGGTTGGCCGGGTCGAACAGTGCCTGCGGATTGCGGACGGCTAGCGGCAGCACCACACGCAGCTGGACATCGACATCATAGTCCGCGCGCAGCTGCAGCAGATCGGCGGTGACCAGCCGCGAATATGGGCTGCGAAAGGACCAGAACACATCGACGGTTTCGCTCATGGTCAACTATCCTCCCCTGCCCGACAAGCTTATCGGCACGCGCGCGCGGTGCAAATCAGCGGTTGCCCGCGTCGCGCTATTTGCTGAAGATCAGCCCCGCAAAGTCGCCCGCCCGGCGCCATGCCGCGATGTGTCGAAAAAAGCCTTCGGCGCCGCCCGGGTGGCCTTGTGACCGGCGGAACTTCTCGTTCCAGCCCTGGCCTTCATTGTTCCAGAAGCCGGGCGTGCAATCCGACGATGTAATCATGGACAGCGGTGTCGTCAGGATCAGGTTAACCCATTCCGTCACCGCCGCCTGTGTCGGCTCGATCTCGGCATAGCCCTTGCGCTCTGCATGACCGACGATCTGGGCGATGGTCGCGGCGTGATCGACGATGTTGTGCGGGATGTTGGAGACCATATTGGCCCCCTGATTCATCTGCACCGCAAAGGCATTGGGGAAGCCGTGCATGTGGAGGCCGTGGAGGGTCTGCAGACCCTCGGCCCAGTATTCCGACAGCATCTGCCCGCCGCGCCCCTTGAGGTCGAAGCCGGTCTTGAGCTGGAAATTGGCCCCAAATTCGAAGCCCGAGGCGTAGACGATACAGTCAACCTCGTAGAGTTTGCCTCCGACGACGAGACCGGTTTCGGTGATCCGCTCGACCCCCTTGCCGTCGGTATCGACCAACGTGGTGTTGGCGGCGTTGTAGGCCGGCAAGTACTCGTCGCTGAAGCAGGGACGCTTGCAGAGCTGCGAATACCGTGGCTTCAGATGCTCGGCGGTGTGCGGATCCTTTACGACCGCCTCGACCCGGGCCCGGATCTGCTCCATCTTCTCGATGTCCGAGTCCTCAAACGCCGCCCGTACCCATGCGGTGCTCTGCGCGGCCGGTGCAGCATTGAAGGCCTTGCGCATTCGAGTCACCAGCCGCGCCAGCCATAGCGGCGTATTTCCCAATGCCTTTTCGCGGATGCGGCGGGAGATTGCGGTCCAGCCGTCATTGATCAGGTCCTCGCGCGGAAGGCCGCCGCCCATATTCTCGACGAAATTGTCCATCCAGCGCTTCTGCCAGCCGGGCGTGGCGATGCCCGCGAACCACTCGGGATCGATCGGATGATTGTTGCGCACATCGACCGAGGAGGGCGTGCGTTGGAACACGTAGAGCTGCTTGGCGGTC
Source organism: Sphingomonas sp. BE123 (assembly GCF_031456015.1). Classification (NCBI taxonomy): domain Bacteria; kingdom Pseudomonadati; phylum Pseudomonadota; class Alphaproteobacteria; order Sphingomonadales; family Sphingomonadaceae; genus Sphingomonas; species Sphingomonas sp. BE123. The sequence goes on from NZ_JAVDTW010000001.1 coordinate 372,929, forward strand.
TTGGCGAGCTGCGGGATGCACTGCACACCCGTCGCCCCGGTGCCGATCACCGCGACCCGCTTGTCGGTGAGCTTGTCCATCGGCGCGCCGTCCGCATCGCCGCCGGTATAGTCATAATCCCAGCGGCTGGTGTGGAACGACTTGCCCTTAAAGGTCTCGATCCCCGGTATGCCTGGCAGTTTCGCGACGTGCAGCGGCCCAGTGCCGATCGCGACATATTTGGCGGTGAAATCGTCGCCGCGGTTGGTGGTGATGCGCCAGACCCGCGCGTCCTCCTGCCACTCGATGCTGGACACCTCGGTATGGAACAGCGCCTTGTCGTACAGGTCGTAATGCCTGGCAATTCGCTCGCAATGGGCGAGGATCTCGGGGCCGCGGACATATTTCTCGCTCGGCATGTAGCCGGTCTCTTCGAGCAGCGGCAGGTAAATCATTGCCGCCGTGTCGCAGCGCGCGCCGGGATAGCGGTTCCAGTACCAGGTGCCCCCCACACCGCCGGCTTTGTCGATCAGCCGGAAACTGTCGATCCCGGCTTCCTTGAGCCGCGCGCCGACGACAAGGCCCGACATGCCGGCCCCGACAAAGGCGAAGGTGACGTGATCGGCTACGGGCTCGCGCTCGATATACGGCGTATAGGGATCGGCGGCGAGCGCGGCGAACTTGCCCGAGAGCCGCTGATACTGGTCATTGCCTTCGGGGCGCAGCCGCTTGGCACGCTCGGCGGCGTATTTCGCCTTGATGTCAGCCTTGTCGAGCACCGTCGTCATCCTGAGCCTCTCACCTGTTTACGCGCTGCATCGGATGGCTCGGCGTCAGCGGCAGGCTGCGACCCGTTGCGATGGGTTGGCAGCGCAGCGCAGCAGTGGCCATCGCTGCGATGCCACCAATTTAATGCACTGCATTAGGATGTCAAGTAAGCGGCGTGCTCGGCGCTGCCTACACAGGTGCGCTGAGATAGGCGGCGAGGCAGGTCGCCGCTTCCTTCACTGCCGCGTCGATAGGCAACGCCGTTCCCGCTTCCACCTCACGAGAAAAACTCACCGCCTGAACCATGGCGATGACAAAACTCTGGCGGAACCTTGGCTCCAACCGTGCGCGCGGGATTTCGGACAGGCAGACGATAATCTCCTCGCTCAAGCGCACAAAGCTCTGTGCGCCGGCGTTCAAGATCAGCTTTGCATAATCGAAGCGAGGGTCAGACACGAACTGAAGGCAGAACCGGGCATAAACGCGGCCATCGTCTTCAAGGCACGCTTCCAGAAAAGGTCCGATCGCCGCTTCGAGCAATGCGACCAGCCGCGCCTGCGGATCGCTTTCGGTAACGCGTTCTAGGCGCAGCGCGCGCTCCGCCTCGATCTCGCGGTACCGCTTGACGAATACTTCCTCGATCAGGCTCTCGATACCACCGAAATGGTAATGCACCGCGCTGGGATTGCGCGCACCAGCGTCGGTGGTGATCATCTTGACCGAGACCGAGCCCAGTCCCTTTTCGGCAATCAGCCTCTCGGCTGATCGCAGCAACTCGGCCTTGGTATCCTGACGGTTTGGAGCTTCCATGACGCTCGCTAGTAATCCACGTCATTAGAATGACAATGCGGGATTTTACCGTTCGTCGATGAGCGGCGGTCACTTCGTCGCTGCGGCCGCGACCACGCGTTCGATCGCCGCGGCGATTTCGACCGGCACCTCTTCCTGCAGAAAATGTCCAGCTTGCGTTTCGGTGACCCGCGCCTGCGGGTACATCGCCTTCATCGTCGGCAGGGCGCGCGCGAGGATCGGGTCGCGCATCCCCCAAACGATCTCGGTCGGCACGTTCAGAGTTCTGGCATAGGCCTCGATTTCACTCATAGGCTTGGAGGTCGGGTGATCGGGACCGGTCGGCACCATCCGCTTCAGCGCCAGCGGCCCCTTCTTGTTGCCGCTGTCGATCACAGGGCGCTTGTACAGCGCTGCAACCTCTGGCGGGAACGAGGCTGGATCGCCCTGCGTTTCGCGCAGCCGGTCGAAAATCGAAACAAGGTTCTCCAGCAAGAGTTCGCCCATGATCGGCGTGGCGGCGATGGCGTGCGGGCGGGAGAGCTCGAACTTCTCCCTGGGAGCCGTCCAACCGGTGTTGAGAATGACCATGCCCTTGAGCAGCTCGGGTGAGCCCATTAGGGCGCCGAGCCCGACCGCGCCGCCCCAATCTTGCCCGACATAGACCACCCCGGTCAGATTGAGCTTGCGCAGCGCGATGTTCATCCAGCGCATATGGTTTTCGAGCGTGTGCTGGCTCGCGGGAATCTTGGTCGAGAAGCCAAGCCCGACCATGGTCGGCATGATCAGCCGCATCCGATCCGTCGGCAGCTTCTGCCAGATCTTGCGGTACAACATGCCGTTGGTCGGGTTTCCGTGCTGGAGATAGACCGGGGTGCCCGTGCCGGCCTCCAGCACGTGAATTTTGATACCCGGTTCGACTTCGATCAAATAGCTCTTGTAGCCGCGGGGCAGGGCTGAATCTGCATATCCGGGGAGAGGGAAAGCCTCGAATTCACCCGATGCAGTGGCGATGGTGCCTGAGCCTGTTGGCGTCACGCGCGCGCCGTCGCGGGTCATCCACCATATGCCCGCAATCGCAAGCACCGCCACAGCGCCCAGCCCGATCAGCAACTTGGTCATCATCCTCAAATCTCCGGTGGTCGCCTGCGCGCCGTCACGCCGCAGATTAATGCATTGCATTATCGCTTATCGCCATACTGCGCGGCGATCAAGCCTCGCGCGGCGAACCGGCGGCGCGTGCTGCACCGTAAAGCAGAGCGACAAATATCAGTTCGGGTACAAACCGTTCGGGCAGGAACGGCGCACCATGGGCGACGCCTGCGACAATCCGCCCGACTGCAAACAGCCCAATCAGCATCATCGGCGGATAGTACCAACAGCGTTGCTTGCGGATCAGCGCCAGCAGCAGGCACGCCGCGATGGTCAGGCACCAGCTGGCCAGCGCGCCGATCATCGAACTTAGGCCCATCCCGCCGTCGGGGACCGGAAAGCCCCAGAATATGACGGCCCGCGCGGGATTGACGAGCCACAGGATGCCTTGCGCGCCGAACAGCATCGCCAGCAACGCAGGTGGCACCCACACGAGGGATCTGAAAAGTCTGGCCATCACCGGGCTCAGAACGACTTACGCAAGGTTGCGCCGAACGTGCGCGGCTGACCCGGCGCGCCGCTGAACGAGCCCGCCTGCAGCACCGTCGGCGACGCAAAAATCAGATATTGGTCGTCGAACAGATTGCGCGCCCACAGGCTGACTCCAATCCCGCCCGGCGTGCGGATACCGATCGAAGCGTTGATCAGGTTCTGCCCGCGCGTGTACCCGGTCGCATCGATGACCGCCTGCTCGGCGGGGTTATCGACGAAGGGCGAGTCGCCGATATGCTGCCAATCTGCGCGCACGAATGCGTCCAGTCGGCCGATCGTGAAACTGTAATTGCCGCCAAGGCTGAACTGGGTCTTGGCAATGCCCTGCGGCTGCTGGCCGGAAACATCGATCCCGTTACCGAAGTTGGGGAAGGAATCGTAGACCGGGTCAAGGAAGGTTGCCCCGCCCGTCAGGGTCAGGCCGGCATAGGGCTTCCAGAGAAAATCGAATTCGACCCCGAAGGTCGACTGTTCGGCCGCATTGGCGAGCACGAAGCCGTTATCGGTGAACACATTGGTCTGGAAGTTCTTGATCGTCTGATCGAACACCGTGACGTTGAAGCTCAGCCGGCTGAAGCTGGCCTTGAGGCCGAACTCATAGACCTCGGAATCTTCCGGCCCGGCAAAGCGCGTGCCCGGCAGCAGGTTGACGAGATGGAGCCCCGCATTGGTGATTGGCGAGGGCGGCGTTGAATAGACCGGCCGCTGGGTGAAGCGATCGAACACCGGATTGCCCGCGGTATAGTCGGTCGGGAACGGGCGGCTCTGACGCGAGAGGTTCCACGAGGTCGCCTTGAAGCCGGTCGCATATGAGGCGTAGACATTGAGGTTGTCGGTCACCTCATATGCAAGCCGGACGGTGAAGTCGGTGCTGTTATCGTTGCTCCGCCCGTCTTCGACCGCGTTGGGATAGCCCAGAAAGGCTGGAAACGGTTGCAATGCGCGCAGCGCATTGAACGGGTTGTTCGGCCCCCGTGCCACTGCCAGCGCTTGTTGCTGAAGCTGGGCGTAGATTTGCGGGTTGGTCTGGATAAATGCGCCGACCTGGGCGGGATTGGTCGGATTGACGCCCCGGCCGACCAACAGCTGCGACAGGCTCGCAGCATAACCCAGCTGGTCAAGATTCTGGTTCGACAGCGCTTCGGTGCTCACCGCGTTCAGGCTGACGTTCTTCTCGTCTTCGGTGTAGCTGATGCCGAAGGTCGCGGTCAGCCGGTCGGTGAGGTTCAGATCGACCGTTCCGAAAATCGACCACGCGTTGTTGTCCTGGCGGCTATTGTCCGTCAGCCCCTGCCCTGCGCCGCCCAGCATGGGCGGGGCGGTCCCGGTGCTCTGGGTTATGAGGTTCGTGAGATTGAGCAGAACCTGCGGACTACCGACCAGGGAGTCGAGATAGGGGCGGTAATCTGCGCCATTGATGATCTGGTTGCCGACGTTCAGACGTTCGTCAAAATAGTAGCCGCCAAGGGTCCACTCGATCAGATTGCCCTTCCCCACCGACTGCAGCCGGATTTCCTGGGTGAAGGTTTCGATCTCGCTCTGCTGGCTGACCGCGCCGAACAGCGAGAGATCAGTAACGTCCGCATCGAAATTGGACTCATTCGTATTGCTGCGGAACGCGGTGATGCTGGTCAGCGCGGCAAAGCCCAGATTGAAATCGCCCTGCAGCGAGACGCCGGCATTCTCGATTTTATTGGCCGGGGCGACATCGTAGAATACGGTGTAGGAGAAGGGGTCTTCCGAAACGACCCGCCCGCCGATCGCGCGGATATTGGCACCGGTCGCCCCTTCGACCAGATTGGTGGCACCGCAGCATAGCTCGTCGATCTTGTCATAGTCGGCGATCAGGCGGAATGAGATGTCGCCCGACGGCTTCCACAGAATGTCCCCGCGCACGCCCCACCGATCCCGCTGGTTGTAGTCGGCGCCCGTGCCGAGATCTTCGAAAAAGCCGTCGCGGCGGTTGTAGTTGCCCGACAGCGCGGCGGCGAGGTTCGGGGCCAGCGGTCCCGTGACATAGGCGTCGAAACGGCGCAGATCGTAATTGCCGATGCTCGCTTCGACCGCTCCGCCAAACTCGAATTGCGGCTTGCGCGTGGTGACCGAAATGACCCCCGCCGAGGCGTTCTTGCCGAACAGCGTCGATTGCGGACCGCGCAGCACTTCGACGCGCTCGAGATTGGGCAGGTCCGAAATCGCAGCCGCCGAGCGCGAGCGATAGACGCCGTCGATAAATACGCCCACCGAAGGTTCAAGCCCGATCGCGTTCTGGCCGTTGCCAAAGCCGCGAATGAAGAAAGTGGTGTTGCCCGAGGTCTGTCCTTGGCGAACCGCCAGCGAAGGCACCAGCGTTTGCAGATCATTCAGATCCTGGATCTCGGCACGCTCGATATCGTCAGCACCGACCACCGAGACGGCGACCGGCGTTTCCTGAAGGGTCTGTTCGCGCTTGGTGGCAGTCACGATGATCACAGGGATCTGCCCCGCCTGCGCCTCTTCCTCTTTGACGGCCGCGTCAGCCCGCTCCTGAGCATGGAGCGGCGCAGCAAAGCCTACAAGCAGGGCTGACAACGCGCAGCCGACCGCCAGCGCGGAACGATGTTTGACAGACGGTTGTGCGCGAGATGCTCCCAGCATTCTTCCCTCCCCAAGTCGGCGCCGCCATTCATAGTGACGGCTGATCGATGCCATTAATGGTATACATTATCCCGGGGTGAGCAAGAGGGGAGTTGGGAGCCGCGTGCGTCGGCACTGCCCGCCCCCGGGACCACATGATTGCCAAGATTAATTTCATGCATTAATCTGCTGGCCATTGGTGAACAGCTTGTGCCCGAAGCCGCCCCCCGAGGCGAGAAAAGCGTCAAGTAGCACGACGGGAGGAAGGCCGGAAATGCTGAAGAAGATCGGGCTCGCCGCTCTTGTCGCGGTGCTGGTGATCGGCGCGGTCGCGTGGTTCAACCGCGCTGCGATCATTCAGGTCATCGCGCTCAATCGGGCCAAGGCCAACCGGATCGAGGCGGGACCGACTCGTCCGGTTCCATGGAACCAGGGCCCCGCGAAGGCGACCATGCCGCTCGCCGAACGCCCACCCAACATCATCTTCATCCTGCTCGATGATCTGGGCTATAACGACATCACCACCTTTGGCGGCGGAATTGCCGGCGGCCGGGTGCCCACCCCGAATATCGACCGGCTGGCTGCGCAGGGGGTGATCTTCTCACAGAGCTATGCCGGCACCGGCACCTGCGCGCCGTCCCGCGCGATGCTGATGACGGGGCGCTACCCGACACGCACCGGATTTGAATTCACACCGACGCCCAATGGCATGACCAATGTGCTGGCCGCCTTTGCCGAGAGCCGCGGTGAGAGCCCCATGCCCCGGATGGAAGTCAATCCGGCGATCAACGACGAGATCATGCCGTTCAAGGACAAGGGCCTGCCAAGCTCAGAGATCACCATCGCTGAACTGCTCAAGCAACAGAATTACCACACGGTCCATATCGGTAAGTGGCATCTCGGCAACAGCCCGCAATTCCTGCCCAACGCGCAAGGCTTCGATGAAAGCCTGCTGATGCACAGCGGCCTGTACCTGCCCGAGGACGATCCGAACGTCGTCAACGCAAAGCTCGACTTCGATCCGATCGACAAGTTCCTCTGGGCCGCACTCAGCTTTGCCGCGTCCTATAATGGTGGCGAACCGTTCAAGCCGGGCGGCTATCTCACCGACTGGTGGACGGACGAGACGCTGCGGGTGATTGACGCCAACCGCAATCGCCCGTTTTTTCTCCACCTCGCCCATTGGGCACCGCACACGCCGCTCCAGGCGACCCGCGCAGACTACGACGCGGTCGGCGCATTCCCGACGCATCGCGAGCGGGTCTATGCCGCAATGGTCCGCGCGGTCGATCGCAGCGTCGGACGCGTGCTCGACAAGCTTGAGGCCGAGGGGCTGGCCGAAAACACCATCGTCGTGCTCAGCAGCGACAACGGCGCGCCGGGCTATATCGGCATCCCCCAGGTCAACGCCCCCTACCGCGGATGGAAGATCACGCTGTTCGAAGGCGGCATCCGCGTGCCGATGTTCGTCAAATGGCCAGCGCGGATCGCGCCTGGGACGGTCGTCGATACGCCGGTCGCGCATATCGACCTGTTCCCCAGCCTCGCCGCTGCCGCAGGCGTGCCGCTGCCGCGCGACCGGGTGATCGATGGGGTGAACTTCATGCCGGCCGCCTCCGGGACCGGCCCGCTCAAGCGCAAGGATGATGCGATCTTCTGGCAATCGGGCCAATACCGCGTGGTCCGCGCGGGCGACTGGAAGCTGCAGGTGGATGGCAATCAGAACAAGCTATGGCTGTTCAACCTCGCCACCGACCCGACCGAGAAGACCAACCTTGCGAACAAACAGCCGCAAAAGGTCGCAGAGCTCAAGGCGCTGCTCGCCGCGCATCATGCCAACGCCGTGCCTTCGCTGTGGGCGCACAGCCTGATCAGCCCGATCGCGATCGACAAGACCCTCGACCAGAAGGTGGTCAAGGGCGACGAATATATCCTCTGGGCCAATTGAGGCGGACGCGCGCGCGGCCGGGTCATGCACTGGAGGTAGGGGAGGATCGCATATGAATATCGCGCTGGCCGGCCTGATCGTACTTGGCGGGATTGTCGTCCTTGCCATCGTCGCCGCCGGGACCACCGGCCTGCAGCAGCCGTCGCGGCGCATCTACCGGCACGACACGGTCATCTTCGCAGCGGTGCGGCAGGATGATCCGGCGTTGCGCCTGGTCGCTCCTGACGCCCTGTGGAATGCATCGGCCCAGTTCACGCTGATCGGTGAAGGCGAGCCTTACTGGACCCATTACTTGATCCTGCCGCCGGAAACACAGGCTCTGGCAGCGTTGCTGGACGATCCGGCGGTATTGGACTTGTTTGTGGCCGAGGTAGAATTGACCGCGATCCCGACCATCGCGCTTGGGGTGCTGCGATTGCGGCACCTGCTCGGAATGACCCGGCGGCCGTCCGGTCCGATGCCGACCAGGCTCGACACCATCGCCGGGCGGCCCGAATTGCTACCGACGATGGAGGCAATCGCCCGCGCGCAGGCCCAGCCGGACGGGCCGGTCACGATGATCAACTTCCTCGACTATCATGCCCGTTCCAAAGGCGACGCGGTGGACGGGCGCACGGACTATCTTCTTTATGGTCGCGAAGCCTTCAAGGCGGTCCATGCCGTGGGTGGGCAGTTCCTGTTTGCCGGGACCATCACCGCTATGCTCGTCCAGCCGCGCAGCCCCGACTGGCAGGCGCCGTGGGACGACCTGGCGGCAATGATCTATCCCGATCCGACCGCGATCTTCGCCATGGAGCAATTGCCCGCTTATCGCCGCGCGCTGGGCCAGCGGGACGCGGGGCTCAAGCGAACCCGCGTCATCGCGACTCGCCGCTATTGAGCGGTCCGACGGCGCATCAGTACACGGATCCCGCGCAGCGCGAGCCAGATCAGCGCGACAAACGTCAGCAGGAAGCCCCCGAGCACGCCATAGAGCCACGGATAGTTGCTGAGCAACCGCGCGCCGACATTGCGATTGACCTGGACCATGGAATCATAGCCTTTCGGCATCTCCAGCACGCCGACCCGCTTTGTGTAGGCCGCATATTCGGAAAGCATCCGGCGCATGATGGCCGGCGCGCTGGCGCTCAGATCGGTCGTCTCGCCCGGATCGCGCGCGAGGTTGTAGAGCCGCCACCGGCCATCGCCGACCGGGGGCACGCTGCGGGTAATCTTGTAATCGCCCAGATACAGCGCGGAATTGCCTGATACTTCCACTGCGCGGGCATCGTCCGGGCCATAGGCGCTTTCGGCCGCGCCGCTAAGGACCGGCATCAGGCTGCGCCCGGTAATCGGCTTGCCTGCGCTGGCTTGCGGATCGACCTTCAGCCATTCGAGCACGGTCGGGGCGATATCGGTGATCATCGCCGGGCTCGTGACCCGTCGCGGGGCGATGCCGGGTCCGGCCATGATCAGCGGCACGCGGATCCCGCCTTCGGTCGCGTAGAATTTGAACCACGCCCCCGGCGTCGCGGCGGCCGCGGCCCATTCGGGGCCGATAAAGCCCCAGGACCCGGGGCCGCCCATATTATCTGCGCCGATGTGGTAGCCGGTCAGCCTTTGGAACACCGAAAGCATGGCATTGTCGTCGCCGCGCGATGGCTCCGGCCCGTTGTCGGAGGAGACGATGAAGATCGTGTTCTCGTACTGGCCGCTTGCCTTGAGATGCTGGATCAGCCGTCCGATGTGGAAATCCATCGCCTCCAGCATCGCCGCATTGACTTCCATGCGGGCGGCATAGAGGGCACGGTCCTGGGCCGATAGGCTGTTCCAGGCGCGAAAATCGGGCGGCAGCGCGGCGAGCGGCGCGCCCTGCGGAATCAGCCCCAGCGCCTGTGCCCTTTGGTGGCGCGCCTTCCGCAGGACTTCCCAGCCCTGATCATAACGGCCCTTGTAACGGTCGATGAATTGCCGCGGTGCCTGCACCGGGATGTGGATCGCCTGAAATGGCAGATAAGCGAAGAACGGCTTGGCCGGATCAGTTTCAGCGAGATACTTGATCGCCTTGTCGACGATGAAGCGCGAGGAATAGAAATCCTCGGGCAAGCTCGCCTCGACCCCGTCCTCGAACCACGGCGCGTCTTTGTAATAGGGCATGTAGGACCGGTCGTCCCAATTGTCCGCTCCCGATGCCGCCAGCGCGAAGCTGCGGTCAAAACCATGGGCCTGCGGCATCTCACTTGCCGCCTCACCCATGTGCCATTTGCCGGCCATGATCGTCCGATAGCCCTGCGCCCGCAGCCGGTCGGCCAGCGTCAGGACGCCCGGTTCGAGCGCCATCTCGTACCCGGGCTTGCCGCGCTGCTCCTTGGGCAGGACTTCGGGTATGGTCGCGATGCCGGTCAGGTGCGCATCCATCCCGGTCAGCAGCATCGCGCGCGAGGGCGAACACAGGGGCGAGGCGCGGTATTGGGTGAACAAAGCCCCGCGCCCGGCCAGCGCATCGATATTGGGCGTACGCGCCTCGCCGCCATACGCGCCGAAATCCATCAGCGCGGCGTCATCGGCAAGGATGATGACGACATTGGGACGCTTGTCCGCGGTGCTGGCAGGCGCAGCCGCGCCCAGCAGTGCGGCGAAGGCGACGAGGGACGGTAGCAGTCTTGATCGCGGGGTCCGCATGGGCCGTTTCCTTCAGGTACGCCGCCTAGCGATTGGGTCCAGCCTCTCGCACAAGCACACGGCTTGCGGTGATCAGAATGGCGCCAATCACGATCTCGACTGCGACCATGTGGGCGAGGAACGCGGCACCATGAAACAGATACGCATTTGTCCGGTATGCGGCAGCGCCCAGTATCAGCACGGCCCCCGCGATGAACCACGGCCGCTCGCGCGTGATCAATGCCATCACGGTGAAGGTCGCAGCGCCCAGAAAGAGGGCACCAATGTCCATCTGGCTGCTCAAGCCAGCGCCGGTCAGCAAGGGCATTTCAAGCACCTTGGCCGCGCGCTCGGGGACAAGCAGCCAGAGCGCCGCGTTGGTGGCCATGAAGAGCGCAATGACGGCGACGAGCACCAGCAGAACTGTTCGACCCACTTGCATCCCCCAGACCTCCATCTTGTTAATGTGGTATATTATTCTTATGATTGATGTCAACGAACGGGCTGGCAGCGTTGCGAAGGTCAGCCTCGACTAAAACGGGGGACTGAATCATGCCAGCACGGCATGTTTGAACGACGGGGCCACTGACATGAGACAATCGGCGGTGAACATCAGGCGCATCGTGCAGCATGTGGGTGGACCAACATGAAGCGGTTGTTTCTTCCCGTGCTGCTAGCCGTCTGCGCCTGCGGCGAGGCGCCGCAGCAGAGCATTCCCAAACAGTCCGCCGCGGCCTGCACAGGACTTGCCGAGCCCGAAATGGTGTGGATCGCCGGTGGCCGCTACACGATGGGCGACGATGCCCGCTACCCCGAAGAGGGGCCCGCGCGCGAGGTCGAAGTCGCCGGCTTCTGGATGAGCCGGACCGAGGTTACCAACGCCCAGTTCGCCGCATTCGTCGCCGCAACCGGCTATCGCACCGAAGCCGAGCGTGATCCACCGGCGCTGCCCGGTGCCCCGCCCGAAATGCGCAAGCCCGGCTCGGCCGTGTTCCGGGTGCCCACGCCGGACAACAGCAATTGGTGGGCCTGGATCCCCGGTGCAAACTGGCGACACCCCTCGGGGCCGCAGAGCGCAATTGCCGGGCGCGATACGGATCCTGTGGTCCAGGTTACCTATAATGATGCACGCGCCTATGCCCGCTGGGCGGGGCTGAGCCTGCCCAGCGAAGAACAATGGGAGTTCGCCGCGCGTGCCGGCGCGGCGTCCTTGCCCGAGCCTAAAGATGCGTCGGGCAAGCCGACCGCCAACTATTATCAGGGCGCATTCCCCGCCCGCGACCTGGGCGAAGACGGCTTCACCGCGCGCGCGCCAGTCGGCTGCTTTCCGGCGAATGCCTTTGGCCTGCATGACATGATCGGCAATGTGTGGGAGTGGACGACGAATGAAAGTCGCCCGGGCCAGCCGACCAATGTGATCAAGGGTGGGTCCTATCTTTGCGCGGCCAATTACTGTGCCCGCTACCGCCCCGCCGCCCGCCAGTTTCAGGAACGCGACCTCGGCACGGACCATATCGGCTTCCGTGTCGTCCGGATGGCCCCCGGACCTGAGACCTAGTCATGTGAACCCAAACGCCAAGGAAGCACGCGGCACCGTCGGCGCCTTGGGGGCCGCGTCACCGACCCACGCGGTCGGTCTGTTTGAGCGCCACTTCCATCATCCGATGCGCGGTTTCTGAACCGCTGTTCTGATTTTGCCCGGTCACCAGCCGCCCATCGACGGCAGCATGGTTCGCGAAAAAATCACGGTAGGCGGTTTCGGCCCCGAACAGCGCACCGGCGGCACGCAAGTCGCGCTCGGGATGTTTCGGGGTAAAGCTGATGCCGAGTTCCCGGATCTGCTTGTCCGTTACCGCGGAAATTCGGCGTCCCAGCACCAACGGCTTACCGTTCGGGGCCTTTGCTGCAAGCAGGCCAAGCGGACCATGGCAGACGCCCCCAACCACGGCGCCGCCTGCATAGGCCCGGCTGATCTGAGCGCCCAACATGTCGGATTGCGCGAAATCATACGCGGCACCCCAGCCGCCCGCCAAAAAGACAATGTCGTAGGCGTCAATGTCGATATTTTGGATGGCTAAGGATTGCTGCACCTTCGCCATGAATTGCGGGTCCGCCAGAAACCTCCGGTCGTGCGGTGAGCGTAACGGCCAGCGCAGTGAAACCGGCTCTATCGGGATGTCGCCGCCCTTGATGCTGGCGATATCGACGTCCATCCCTGCGTCCAGAAACGCATAATAGGGTGCCGTCATTTCAGATGCGAACACGCCAGTTGCGTCGCCTGCGGGGTCGAGCGTGGCATGGCTGGTCGTGATAATCAACGCGCGCCGGCCCGCAAGATCTATCTTGGGTATCGCATAGTGCGGATGCAGACCCATCGCCGTCAGCGCGGACGGCAAGCCAAACCAGACCAGCGCGGAAAGCGCCAACGCACCGACCGCAAGATACGCAATCCATCGGTTCATCGCGAACAGGTCCCTACGGTTTCCTGAGTTCTGGTAATGGCATGCTGGGGCAGCGCTTTTGTCAGCGTCCGCCCCTATGGTCACATCAGATCGCGGCGTTCGATCGCCTTGCTGTCAGGGGGAAGTGAAAACAGCATCCCATCTTCGCCCACCACAATTTTGCCGTCGAACCGCGCGGGCGCGTCACCAAGGAAGGCGGGGTAGAGATAGGAATAGGGCAGCGGCGGCACGAGGTGCGAGAGCACCAGCATGCGCGCACCCGCCGCCTGCGCGCTTTCCGCCGCCTGCTCTGGCGTAGCGTGATAATCTTGAATGTCGTGAAAGATCTTGGCAGTATTAGCATTGCCTTGTGCCGCGAAAGCCGCCTCGATGTGCTTGAGCAACTGGGGCTGCAGGGCATCATGGACGATCAGGTCGGCGCCCTTGCAGATCGCAATCAGGTTTGCAGACTTGGCCGCGTCGCCGCTGATACACAATGCGCGCCCTTTATAGTCGAAGCGATATCCGACCGCGGGCTTGATCGGATCGTGATCGACCTTGAACGCCGTGACGGTAACGCCGCCGCCGCGCAGAATAATCGCGCTATTGCCCTTTATGGCAAAGGGCCGCGCCACGGCTCCACCACCGCTACTCGGAACCACCTCTTCTCCGTGGTGCGCGATCCGATAGGTTTTATCGAGTGCATAGGCAGCGTTGAAGCCCGCCACCACCTGCTCGACGCCTTCCGGGCCGTAGACAGGCAGCGGCGCGGTGCTCGCGCGGCGGGTCCAGTGGTACAGCATCAGCGGGCCGATGCCGTCGATATGGTCCGAATGGAAATGGGTGAGCAGCAACGCGTCGACATCACCGGCGCTGACACCCATCAGGTTGAGATTGCGGTTGCCATTCTCGCCCATGTCGACAACGAAAATCTGCTTGCCCGCGACAACGACGTTGCACGGGCCGGCGCGGTGCGGATTGGGCATGGGTGACCCCGTACCGCACAGCCCGACATGTAAGCCGTCACCAAGGCCGGACAGTTGGTTGCGGCCAGCCAATTGTTCCGCCGCGCGCTGGAACATGGCTGCGCCGACCTGCTTCTGGAACACAAAACCAGCTGCGATGACCGACGCCACAACGACCAAGAGCCCGATCGCGATTCGCTTCATCGTCTTTTCCCTTCGATCGATCTTTTGGCTTAATCGATCGCATTAGGCAATTGCTGGCGCATCGACGCCAACTGTCCGCTTTCTCCGTTATCCAGACCGAAAGCTGGCCCACAAAAAGCCGCGCGGGACTAGGCGGTGAGCAATCCCGATGGGTTGACTACAATGAGAGCGCAGGGTTTTCCGAACGACGGGGGGACGAGGCGGCGGGGACACTGATCGGGGCGCGGACAGACCGCGATCGCTCCACTCGAGCATGGCACGGCCATTCGCCTTGGCGACCCGGCCAACGGGATGCTCCCCCGCTCCCTGGTCGAACCGCAGTGCGATCGCGAGCGGAGACCCGGGCGCAACCCGCGTCATGCGCCAGTCTTCGAACGCGCGCGGCGGCGCGGTTTAGGCGCCTGACGCAGAACTCTGCGGGCCCCGGCGATATCGCTCCGCCTTTCGCGCGCGGGCCGATCGTTCTTGGGCGGTGCTCATGGGCCCGTTCCATGGGGCCGACCCGGAATATCGGACCGCGCAAAGTGGCGGAAATCCGTCGCTTTCGCGATAAAGTGGTCGGGGAGACAGGATTCGAACCTGCGACATCCTGCTCCCAAAGCAGGCGCGCTACCAGACTGCGCCACTCCCCGACGCGAAGCGGCTCGCCTATACAGGTCCGACCGCAAAGGCAATGCGCTGGTGGGCCCGGCAGGACTCGAACCCGCAACCTAGCCGTTATGAGCGGCCAGCTCTAACCGTTGAGCTACAGGCCCCGCCAGCACGCCCGCCGATTAGGGGCGTTCGTCCGCCCCCGCAAGCGCCGCGAGGATCTGGTCATGCGACGCCGGCGCAATCCCCAACCGGTCGAGCAGCGCGAACGCCTGTTCCCACCAGTTGCGAAACAGCGCCAGCTCGGCCGCATCACGGACATAGGGGGTATGGCCCGGCGCTGCCGAGGGCGAATGATAGGAAAACATCAGCAGCCGCACATCGCTGTCCGCCGCGACCCGGATCGCCTCCAGCGCCAGCGCGATCGGCATATCCTCCGGCGTCAGCGCCACCCGGCTGTGCAGCCGCAGGCGCGATGCGATGCCACGCCCGCGCGGGATCCGCCCCAGCGCACCATGCAGCCCCGCCCCGCCCCGCCGCATCGCGCCGGTATAGATCGTCGTCAGCGGAATCTCGACCAGCGCGCCATGGCCGGTGCGAAAGGCGTGGTTGGGGATCGCGCGATAGTCCGGCCCGCCTTCCCCGGCATAGCTATAGCCCGATCGCATCGACGTATCGACGCGATACCCCGCCGCCGCAAGCAGCGCGAGCGTCTCGGGGCCAAGGCCATAGCGCCCGGTCCGCATCATCACCGGCCGCGTGCCGAACGCCGCTGCGATCGCGTCGGTCAGCGCGGCGATCTTGGCCGCCTGCAGCGCGCGCGGCAGATTGCCGAGAAAGCTGTTGCGCGGGCTCACCGCCTCATCATGCGGCGGGTTGACCCAGGGGTGGAGCTGCGACCCGATCGCCGCCCCGCCATCCGCGACCAGCTGCTGCAGGATCGCCACCGAACGCGGGCAGCGCACGATCGGGTCGTCGATCATGTAGGTTGCCGGCACGCCATGCGCGGCGAACAGGGCATGCAGGTCGGGCAGCGCCGCCATCGCCTGTGTGTCGCGATGCTCCCGCGCCAGCGGCTGCGACCAGTCGAATTCTTCCTCGGTATCGACAAACACGGCAAAGCGCTGGCCGAATGCGTCCGGCCACGCGATCCGCGCGGCGGCAGCCGGCTTGCGCGGCCGATAGCCGACGGGTCTTGAGCGAGGGGCAGTGCGCAGCGTCACGCGCCGGGTTTAGCGCGCCTGTTCCAAAGACTTGGTTACCAGCGCCGGCAACTCGACCGTCATTGCGTCCGGCCCGATCGCCAGCGTCCCGCCAAGCTGGCGCGCAATGTTGCGAACCAGGCGCAGCGCAAAGCCGGTGCCGAGCAACGCGCCATCCTGCTGTTCATCGTCCATCGCGAACAGCGCGTCCCCGCCAACGCTCGCCAACGCGCGCGGCTGATCGAAACGGATCGCGACCCGGCCCGCATCGGCGGACACCGCGACGCCGACGCGTTCGCCCTCCTCTGCTGCCGACAACAGGGTCGCGAGCAGGCGCGACAGCATCCGCTCGATCGCCCGCGCGTCGCCGCGCACCGTCCGGTCCGCGATCGGCAGCGAAATCCACGCGCCGCGCAGTTCGGCCATCGGAGCGAGTTCATCGGCGATGCGCGCCAGCAGCGGACGCAGTGCCACGTCGGTCTCGCCGGGGTGGAAGGCGTCGGCATCGATCCGCGCGGCGATGTCGAGATCGTCGATCGCGGCCAGCAATGCGCGCGCATGGGTGCGGATCGTCCCGGCCCGCTCGCGATACAGCGGCGGGGCGTCGCCCAGCATCTCGCGCTCGATCATCTCGGCAAAGCCGGCGATTGCATTGGTCGGCGTGCGCAGCTCGTGCATCAGCTGGCGCAGCGAGTCCGCCGCCGGGTTGGCGCGCGGCGCTGCGACCGGGGCGGCGCTCTCTTCCCGCCGCGGGCGGCGCGCGGTGCCGCGATAGCCGGTGAAGCGCCCGGTTGCGCGATCAAAGGCCGGCGTCGCCGAAATCCGCCACTCCCCCGCGGCGTCGGATTCGCCGACAATCATCAGCCGGGCATCGCTGAACGGCGCGCGGCTGCGCAATGCACCGGCCGCAACGCCATCGGCGCGCGACTCGCCCGGCATCGAACTCAGCTCGAGCGACAGGCCAATGAGCGGCGCACGCGACACGCCCTCGACCCAGCGGATCGTGCCCAGCTCGTCGGTCTCGAACCGGAACCCATCGGCGCGCTGCGGCACCGGCAGCGTGGCCGCCCGCTCCTGCTGGCGCGTGTAAAAGGCGTCGATCCGCGCGACGACCTCGGCAATCTCGAACGGTCCGGCCTCGGCATCAGGCGCGTCGGGGCCGGGGCTCGCCAGTGCGTCATGCGGGGACTGGAGCGCGGATTCACTCATTTCGGGTAGGTGCGCCGCTTCCGCGTCGGGTGCAAGCGCAACTGCATCCGCATCCGCGTCGGATGGCGCAGCTTCATCTCCGGCGCCGCCCTGCGCCTGCTGCAGTGCCTGGACCACCAGCGGGATGCCCAGCGCAGCCGCGCCGACCGTCACGAACGGCGAGGTATCGGCCGGGACCTGCGCCGCCAGCACCGGCTCCGCCTCGGGCGGAGCGGCGTCAATGGCCGGTGCAACCGGTTCGTCGGGCTCCGCCGCGACCACCGCCTCGTCGATCGCTGCCTCCGCTACGGGCTCCGGCGCGGGCTCCGCTTCGGGTTCCGGTTCGACCGGCGCGGGTGCGCGCTCCAGCACCGGGCGAAGCCGCATGCGGATCCGCGTCTCGACCCGCTGCACGACGTCGAGCACCGATTCCATTGCAACCGGCGCATCCGGCTCGGCGGCATCCGCCGCGTCACCGGGTGCCGGGTCGACCGGATCGGGCTCATCACGATGCACATGCGCCGCGTCGGCAGCGGCGACGGTCTGCTCGGCCAGCTCCGGCTCCGGCTCGACCGGTATCTCGGGCTCAAGATCGGCCGCCGCCGCAGGCTCCGGCTGCAGTTCCGGCATCGCCTCCATGGCCGCATCCGCAGCGACCTCGGGTTCAATCTCGGGCGCCGCGACAGAATCTGGCGCGACGTCAGCGGCACGCGCTGCAGCCGCAGCATCGGTGACCACGAAATCTGCCGGGCCGAAACTCTCCAGCGCGCGCTCGATCCCGGGCGGCAGGTCGCGGCGTCCGCGCAGCACCGATCGCCCGGCGGCCGACAGGCGCGGCAGCAGCTCCACCCACTCGCCCGATGTCAGCCGCGCGGTGCGCAGGACCGGGGCGGCCACCGAAATCTCGTCGATCGCACACAGCGCCACCAGCGGGGCCGGCGGATTGACATGCTCCAGGCCCCGCGCGCACGCCGCGCGAACGCTCAGCGGCACATCGTCGCGAATCCGGCGAAGCAGGTTGAACGCGCGCACATCCGCCGCTACGCGCCGCCGTCCGATCAGGTCCACCAGCTGACGCCACGCTGAGGCCTTGCCGAACGATGTCGAAACATCGGCGGCCAGAACGGTCTCAAGGGTGTCGTCGTAACGCAAAATCGGGCTGTCCAATCGGGCCGCTGTTCGGCCGGTAAGGATTCCTTAACCCGAGCCAAGCCTCGCTGGGAACAGGAGAATTCATCCCGAAATGGTGGCGTCGCATAGTGGGACAATTGCGCTTGCAAGTAATTTAATTATGTCTAACGCACACGTGGCGACACAAGCATGCCGCACAAGGGAATCAACATGGCTTTCGACGATATCGACCGGCAAATCATGGCGCATCTGCAGGCCGATGGACGCATGACCAATGTAGAACTGGCCGACCGGGTCGGGCTTACCGCCCCGCCCTGCCTGCGCCGCGTCCGCGCGCTGGAAGAAAAAGGTGCAATTCGCGGCTATCATGCCGATCTCGACCCGGCCTGGCTGGGCTATTCGATCACGGTTTTTGCCATGGTCAGCCTCAAGAGCCAGGCCGAATCGGATCTTGAGGCGTTCGAGGCGCATGTCGCGTCGATCCCGGAAATCCGCGAATGCTACATGCTGAATGGCGATATCGACTTCATCCTGAAGATCGTCGCCCGCGATCTCAGCAGCTTCCAGCAGTTTCTGACGACGCGCCTGACCACCGCGCCGAACGTCGCGCATGTACGCACGTCGCTTACGATCCGTTCGTCCAAGTCCGAACCGGGCGTTCCCGTCGACGCCTGACACGGCCTGCGCGCTGCATGAAAAAGGGGGCGCCCTGTCGGGCCGCCCCCTTTTCCGTGGTGCCGCTGTGGCGTGCGATCAGGCAGCCTGATCCAGCCAGATCGTCCAGAACCGGGCCAGCTCGGCGCGCGCGCCACCGTTGATCCCCTGGAACACCGTCTTGGCTTCAGCCTTCTGGCCCTGCATCGCCAGCGCGATACCGAGGCGGCTGTTGACCAGCGCGGCATCGACCCCACCCTTCTGCAGCGCAATGCGGTACAGTTCGGCGGCCTTGGCGAAATTGCGGCTGCCCAGATAGGCGTCGGCGACATTCTTCGCCGCGGTGCCATTGGCCGCCGCCGCCGCGCTCTTCTCCTCGCCCGCCAGCGAGCCTTCCGCCTTTTCGCGGACCGTTGCCGAACGATACAGTTCGTTGGTCGCGACGTTGCTGGCCTGGACCTTGCCCGCCGCGCGGCCTTCCTCGATCACGGCCTTGGCTTCCCAGGGCAGACCGCGGCGCAGCGCCAGGTCGGCATATTCCTGATAATCCGCCTCGCCGCCCAGCGCCTTGCTCGCGCGCATCAGGCGCATCACGTCGAGCTGCAGATCGGCGTCGATCGTGGCACCCTTCTCGCGCGCCTGCTCCATGTAGACGTACAGCGCGGTGCGCCAGCCGGCCGGGCTGGGATAGGCGGCGATCTGGCGGCCGAGCCATTCGGTCGCGGCGGCCTTCTTGCCACCGCGATACAGCCGGTCGACCGCGAACTTGTACCAGGTCTCCGGCGCCTTGCGACCTGCCGCTTCCTCGGCCTTGATCGCCGCATCGATGCTGGCGACGCCGGCATCGAGCTGGCCCGAGTCGAGCTGCGCCTGCGCGATCTGCAGGTTGAGGTTGCCGCCATTGGGCACATAGCCCAGGTCGCGCGCCTTGATCAGGAACGGCAGCGCCTCGGCATATTTCTTCTGCTTGAGCGTCAGGTCGCCACGCACATAGTTGAACCGCCCGGCATCGGCCGGCTCGGTGCGCGGATGCGCGATCAGCAGGTCGAGCGCGCGGATCGTCCCGGCGTCGTCCTTCAGGTTGGCGGCGGTGGTCAGCCGGAAATTGGCGACATAGAAACGTTCGTCATCGGCGGTCGCCATCGCGTCGAGCGCGTCGAGCTTGGCGGCGGCGCCCTGGAAATCCTTCGCCTTGATCAGATTCTCGACCTCGATCGCAGCCTTGCGGAACGCGTCGCTGATCTTCAGCTTGGGCGCCTGCTCGGCGTCCTTCTTCTGCGCAGCGGCGGGGATCGATACCGCGGCGGGCGCGGCCAGCAGCACTGCAGCGGCGAGCGCAGCCTTGGAAACAGACTTCATCCGAAACTCTCCTTACGCGATGGGCGCAGCTATCGTCGCCACCGCTCTAGTAATCCGCCCCGCGCGGTCAAGGCGGGGAATCCGGCCCAGCATCATCTTGTCCCGCGCCTGAACGCATTTTGAACGCACCGGTTGCCCGCTTCGTGCGCGCGCGAGCGCGCGGGCACGCGCAGGTGCGCGGGCTTGGCAGGTAGCCACGGGGCGGCTAGAGCGGTCACAACACTGACACAACCCATCGAAAGCATCGCAACTTGACCGACGAGACCGTCCTCGCGGACCCTTCCGATATCACCCCCATCTCGATCGTCGACGAGATGAAGACCAGCTACCTCGATTACGCGATGAGCGTGATCGTGGCGCGCGCTTTGCCCGATGTCCGTGACGGCCTGAAGCCCGTCCACCGCCGCATTCTCTACGCAGCGCAGGAGGGCGGCTACCTCCCCGGCCGCGCCTATCGCAAGTCTGCCCGCCTTGTCGGTGACGTGATGGGTAAATATCACCCGCACGGCGACAGCTCGATCTATGACGCGATGGCGCGCATGGCCCAGGATTGGGCGATGCGCGTGCCGCTGATCGACGGTCAGGGCAATTTCGGTTCGATGGATCCCGATCCGCCCGCCGCGATGCGTTACACCGAAGCGCGTCTGGCCAAGGTCGCGATGTCGCTGCTCGACGATATCGACAAGGATACGGTAGACTTTCAGGACAATTACGACGGCTCCGAAAGCGAGCCGACCGTCCTCCCCGCCCGCTACCCGAACCTGCTCGTCAACGGCGCGGGCGGCATCGCGGTCGGCATGGCGACCAACATCCCGCCGCATAACCTTGGCGAAGTGGTCGATGCGTGCCTCGCCTATATCGACAATGGCGCGATCACGATCGAAGAGCTGATGGAGATCGTGCCCGGTCCGGACTTCCCGACCGGCGCGCAGATTCTCGGCCGCTCGGGCTGCCGCAGTGCCTACCAGTCGGGCCGCGGCTCGATCATCGTGCGCAGCCGCTACATCACCGAACAGCGCGGTGAGCGCCGCTCGATCGTCCTCACCGAAATCCCGTACCAGCAGGGCAAGAACGCGCTGGTCGAAAAGATCGCCGAAGCTGCGAAGGAAAAGCGGGTCGAGGGGATCAGCGACATCCGCGACGAATCGTCGCGCGAAGGCGTGCGCATCGTCATCGACCTCAAGCGCGACGCGACGCCCGAAGTCGTGCTCAACCAGATCTGGCGCAACACCCCGGCGCAGCAGAGCTTCCCGGCCAACATGCTCGCGATCCGCGGCGGTCGCCCCGAACTGCTCAACCTGCGCGACATCATTGAAGCGTTCGTCCGCTTCCGCGAGCAGGTGATCACCCGCCGATCGAAGTTCGAACTCGCCAAGGCGCGCGACCGCGCGCACATTTTGCTCGGCCTCGTCATCGCGGTCACCAACCTCGATGAGGTTGTCCGCATCATCCGCGGGTCGTCCAGCCCCGCCGCAGCGCGCGAATCGCTGCTGATGCGCGACTGGCCAATTGCCGAGATCGCGCCGTACATCCGCCTCGTCGAAGCGGTGGAGACCGAGGTCAGCGGCGACACCTATCGCCTGTCGGACGTTCAGGTTCGCGCGATCCTCGACCTGCGGCTGCACCGCCTGACCGCTTTGGGCCGCGACGAGATTGGCGACGAGCTGAAGGAACTCGCGGACTCGATCGCCGAACTGCTCGAAATCCTCGCCAACCGCGCCAAGCTCTACGAAGTGCTGCGCGAAGAGCTGGTTGCCGTGCGCGACCAGTATGCGACGCCGCGCCGCACCGAAATCGCCGCCGCCGCCGACGGGATCGAGGACGAAGACCTGATCGAGCGCGAGGACATGGTCGTCACCGTGACGATGCAGGGCTATATCAAGCGCACCCCGCTCGACGCCTTCCGCGCCCAGGCGCGCGGCGGCAAGGGCCGCGCCGGCATGGCGACCAAGGACGAGGACGCGATCACCGAGCTGTTCGTGACCTCGACCCATACCCCGGTGCTGTTCTTCTCCACCCTCGGCCGCGTCTATCGCATGAAGGTGTGGAAGCTGCCCGAAGGCGGCCCCGCCACGCGCGGG
The DNA here is from genome assembly GCF_031456015.1 of Sphingomonas sp. BE123. Lineage (NCBI taxonomy): Bacteria > Pseudomonadati > Pseudomonadota > Alphaproteobacteria > Sphingomonadales > Sphingomonadaceae > Sphingomonas > Sphingomonas sp. BE123. Next base: position 395,129 of record NZ_JAVDTW010000001.1, read on the forward strand.
CGGCCGATGATCAACCTCCTGCCGCTCGCGGCCGGGGAAACCATCTCGACCGTGCTCCCGCTGCCCGAGGACGAGAGCGAGTGGGGCAAGCTCCACGTCATGTTCGCGACCGCCAAGGGCAATGTCCGCCGCAACTCCATGGACGCGTTCACCAACGTGCCTAGCAACGGCAAGATCGCGATGAAGTTCGAGGGCGAGGACGAGGATGACCGCCTGATCGGCGTCGCCCTGCTCGACGAGGGCGACGACGTCCTGCTCGCCAGCCGCGCGGGCAAGGCGATCCGCTTCGCCGGCGACGAAGTCCGCGAATTCCAGAGCCGCAATTCGACCGGCGTGCGCGGCATGCGCCTGCTGGGCGACGATCAGGTGATCTCGCTGTCGATCCTCCACCGCGTCGGCACCACGGCCGAGGAGCGCGAAGCCTATCTCCGCTTCGCCCCGTGGAAGGCGGAGAAGGAAGGCGAGCCCGATTTGTCGCCCGAACGGTTCGAAGAGCTGCGCGCCAAGGAGCAGTTCATTCTGACCGTCTGCGCCAATGGCTATGGCAAGCTCAGCTCCGCCTATGAATATCGCCGCACCGGTCGCGGGGGTCAGGGCATCACGAACATCGACAATATCGCGCGCAACGGCGCGGTGCTGGCCAGCTTCCCGGCGACCCAGTCGGACCAGCTGATGCTGGTGACCGACCAGGCCAAGATGATCCGCCTGCCGCTCAGCTCGTTGCGCGTCATCGGGCGCGGCTCGGCCGGCGTGCGCCTGTTCCACGTCGCGCCGGGCGAGCAGGTCGTCTCCGCCGCGCGGATCGAGGAGAGCGAGGAGGACGCCGAGGTCAATCTGGCCGATGGCGAAACCGAAACCGCTGCCCTGCCCGACGCCACCCCCGGCGACGACCTCGCCGCGGGCCCCGAAGGCGGCGAATGATCTTCGTACCGTAACCGAAATGGACTAGGCTCCCCCGGCCAGCATCCGGGGGAGCCGTCCCATGCAATACAGCCTGCTGAAATCACGCATTGCCGCCGCCGATCGCCCGCGTGTCGTCGCGCATCTCCAGCGGCTGATCGCCCAGCTCGACCGCGACATCCCGGACAAGGACAGCGAGCGCAACCTGCTGCTCGCCACCTGGAACATCCGCGATCTCGGCAAGGCCGGCAAAGGCTGGGGCCATGGCAACCGCCTCCCCGAAAGCCTGTTCTACATCGCCGAGATCATCTCCCGCTTCGATTTCGTCGCGGTGCAGGAGGTGAACGAGCTGGGCCCTTGGTACGACATCATGGCGATCCTCGGCCCCGATTGGGACTTCATCGCGACCGACGTCACCCATCGCAAGCTCGGCGGCAATGGCGAGCGGCTGCTCTATGCCTTCGACAAGCGCAAAGTATGGTTTCAGAAGATCGCGGGCGAGATCGTCCTGCCCGCCGACATGCTCATCTCCGCCACCACCGGCACCAGCACCGACAAGCTGGCGCAAGGCAAGCAGTTCCGCCGCACCCCGTTCATGGCGCGCTTCCAGTCGGGCTGGTTCAAGTTCGATATCTGCACCGTCCACCTCTATTATGGCGATGAGCGCGGCGCGGAACTGCAGGAGCGCATCGCGGAGATCGACCGCGTCGCCAAATATCTCGCCAGTCTCGCCGACATCGCCCGGGACAGTGGCCGCGCGACGATCCTGCTCGGCGACTTCAACATCGTCCATCCCGAGCATGAGACGATGAAGGCGCTCAAGGCGCACGGCTTCAAGACCCCCAAGCGGCTCGACGCGCCCAGCAATCTCGACCGCACCAAATATTACGATCAGATCGCCTTCATCGCCGACCCGGCGGTGATCGACTATATCGACAGCGGCCCCGCATCGGCGCGCAATGCCGGCATCTTCGAAATCTTCGAAAGCATCTTCCGCCCCGAGGATTTGCCCGATTATCAGGCCGCCGCCGCAGCGACGACCGAGGGCAAAAAGGCAACCGACCTCGCCAACTATTATGCCGACGACTGGCGCACCTGGCAGATTTCGGATCACAAGCCGCTATGGGTGCGTTTGAACACCCATCACGCCGCGCGCTATCTCGCGACGCTCGCCGGCACTTGAAGGAATTGAAATGTCTCGTCCCACCACCGCCTACAAGGTGCTGACCGCTCCCCAGATGGCCGATCTCGAGGCGGGCCGGTTCGAGGGCGCGCCGATCGACATTCAGGACGGCTATATCCACCTCTCCACCGCAGCCCAGCTGACCGAGACGGTCGACAAGCATTTCGCCGACCAGCCCGACCTGTGGGTCGCGGCCGTCGATCTCGACGCGCTCGGCGACGCGATCCGCTGGGAAGTCTCGCGCGGCGGCGCGGAGTTCCCGCACCTCTATGGCGCACTCACGCTCGAGACGGTGGTGGCCTATTCCCCGCTCGAGCGAACTGAAGACGGTTCGGTCGCGCTGCCAGTCACCGGCTAACCGATCGTCCCCGGCGTTGAGCCGGAGTCGGGCTTCTTCGCAGCGCAGGGTCGCGACGGTGCCGGCGCCCGCGCCGCTGCTTATGCCGCGAACACTTCGTCGGCAAACAGGTCCACCACCTCGACGCCTTCGCCCTCCGCCTCCAGCAACAACGTTCGGTGGCAGAGGCATGGATCCCGCTCGAAGCACAGCAACGCGCTCGGCGTCTCTGCGATCAACGCCCGCATTTGTGCCGCCTGCGCCTGCGCTTCCGGCAGCTCGAGCGCTGTCCGGCATAGACCGCCTCGAGCGTCCGCCGATCGCCCTTCTTGGCTGCATCGCGGCCCGGCTTGGGTGTCCCCAACGCCTTTAGGTGCACATAGCCGATGCCCCGCTCCGCCAGCGCCGCCGCCAGCGACGATTTCGAAAAGCCAGGCCGACGCGAGAGCGGCAATTGCCGCACGTCGATCACCTGCCGCACCCCTGCCTGCTCCAACGCCGCAAGAAACGATGCGATCGTCGCCCCCTCATATCCGATGGTGAAAACCAAGATTGACTCCCCTGATTTCTGTAATTACAGAAATTACATCATGACCCGTTTCGCAGAGCATCCCGACGCAAAGGCCTTCATCCTCCACTGGGGTGAGATGGGAACGCATTGGGGCGTCAACCGCTCCGTCGCGCAGATCCACGCGCTGCTTTACCTTGCCGACCGCCCGCTGCACGCCGATGAGATCGTCGAAACGCTCGGCCTTGCCCGCTCCAACGTCTCGACCGGGCTCAAGGAACTACAGGGCTACAGCATCGTCCGCCGCGTCCATGTCGAGGGCGACCGTCGCGATCACTTCGTCGCGGAAACCGACCTGTGGGACATGCTCATGCGCATCGTCGCCGAGCGCAAGCGGCGCGAAATCGACCCCACGGTGCAACTCCTCGGCGAACTCGCCCAACGCCTCGCCGCCGACCAGAGCGCCCCGACGCAGGTGCGCGAGCGGATCGGGCGGATGCACGAATTCATCGGCACCCTGGGCGGCTGGTACGACCAGGTCCGCGTCCTGCCCAAGCCAACCCTCGTCACGCTCATGAAGCTTGGCGGGAAAGTGGCACGCTTCATTCCCGGCGCTTCGAAAAAGGACTGACCCCGTTCTGCTCGCCCGACATTCGCACGCCAATCAGTTTCGGTATTTCCAGAAATAACTGCAAGGAGAAGTACGATGATCGAGACCGTCTATGCGCTCTATCTCGCAATCACCATCGCGCTCACCATCTGGGTCGCGCGGACGCTCAGTCGCAACGGCATCGTGTTCCTGATGCAGTGCTTCGGCCAGAATGAGACGCTGGCGCACTCCACGAACCATCTGCTTGTCGTCGGCTTCTATCTGATCAACCTCGGCTTCATCACCCTGACGCTCAGCCTGGGGAATGAACCGACCACGGTTCCGGAAGCAATCCGCTTCCTCAGCAGCAAGGTCGGGCTAGCGGTGATCGTGCTCGGCGCGATGCACTTCTTCAACATGGGCGCGATCGCGCAATTCGGGCGCAAGGTGAACAGCTGGCTCAGTCACGAAGCGCGGCCGGCCGCCGCCTGACCAGGTGCGGCGCATCTCGCAGCGGATGCGCCGCATCCCCCTGATCCGCGCCATCACCGGAGACCAATGATGCACGTCCGCTTCTATCGCGGTGGATTCGTTGCCACCCTCGCCGCCGGGCCGATCTTTCTGTCGACCCTCGGCCTTGCACCGCTGGCGCTCGACCCGGCCCGGTCAATGGCACTGCATCCCGTCGTGGTCGATGGTGCGGTGATGCTGCCAGTAACCGCCGCGTCGATCGTGCTCGGGTCCGTCCTCGCGGCGCTGCCGGTGTGGCTGGGTGGAACCGCGATGGGCTGGATCGCAGCCCGCAATCCGGGGCTGGCCCATCCGGCAGCGTGGGCGCTCGTTGGCGGGGCGACCACCGCGGCTGCCGCGGCCGCGCTCGACTTCGCTCCCGATACGCCGATCGGCTTTGCCTTGATCGCGACCGGCGCAATGTGCGCGACGATCGTCCGCTACGGCACCCGCTGGTCCGACGACAGCGCCCCACCGACCCCCCACGCGATCAACGCCTGCGCTGCGAAGTAAGTGGGCCAGATCAACAGGCCGGGGATCGCCGACCCTTCCAGCGGTCCGAAGCGCGAGAAGATCAGCAGGTCCGAAATGACGAACAGCACCGCGCCCAGCCCGACGCGATAGCGCGGAAAGCGGCTGGTCCACGCCAGCGCGGCCATCACGCCCAGAAATGCCGAATAGGCCCCCGCCTGCACCGCCCCGCCCGCCGGAGCCGCAAACAGCGCCGCAATCCCGATCGTCGCCGGGGCCAGCAGCCACCCAAACGCCTTCTGGCTCACCGTTAACGCCGTCCGCCGGTTGCGCAGATACAGCACGCACGCGGTCAGATGCCCCGCCGCAAACGCCGCGCCGCCGACCACCAGCCCGTGCGTCTCCAGCAACAAATCGCCCAGCGCCCCCAGCGCCAGCGCGCCGGTGAGCAGCCACCCGTCCACGCCCCGCGCCCGCGTCGCCGCCCATAGCGCGAGCAGCGCCACGCCACTCGTCTTCCATGCCGGACCCCACACGCCCGGATCGATCAGTCCCCATGCCTCCAGGCAGTAACTCGCCCCCGCGATCACCGCCGCCCCGAACAGCCACCCCATCGCATCCTCTTTCCTACAAGGCCCCGCTTCGCGTAAGGGCGTCGCAGGGGTCCGGCACCGCCGGACACGTGTCAAGCACGCGCATGACAACCCGCATTTTTTGTCAGTTTCCCCACCAAAGGGTGTCAGGCTCGATCCGAATGAATAGTCATCAAGTCCATATCATCGGCGGCGGTCTCGCCGGGTCCGAAGCGGCGTGGCAGCTCGCCAATGCCGGCATCCGTGTGAAGCTGTCCGAAATGCGGGGCGGCGGCGACATGACCCCCGCGCACCAGACCGATGGTCTTGCCGAACTGGTCTGCTCGAACAGCTTCCGCTCCGACGATGCCGAACGCAACGCGGTGGGCCTGCTGCATCAGGAGATGCGCGACCTCGGGTCGCTGATCATGGCGCAGGGCGACGCGCACAAGGTGCCGGCCGGCTCTGCGCTCGCGGTGGACCGCGACCTGTTCTCGCAAGGCGTCACTTCCGCACTCGAAGCGCATCCCAACATCACCATCGTGCGCGAACGCATCGATCAGCTTCCGGCCGAGGGGCTGACGATCGTGGCCACCGGCCCGCTCACCGCCCCCGGTCTGGCCGACAGTATCGGCGCCGCCACCGGCAGCGACGCCCTCGCCTTTTTCGACGCCATCGCCCCGATCGTCCATTTCGAGAGCATCGACATGGACAAGGCATGGTTTCAGTCGCGCTGGGACAAGGTCGGCCCCGGCGGGAACGGCAAGGATTACATCAACTGCCCGCTGACCAAGGACGAGTATCTGGCATTTCATCAGGGCCTGCTCGACGGCGAAAAGACCGAGTTCAAGGAGTGGGAGAACGTCCCCTATTTCGACGGATGCATGCCGATCGAGGTGATGGCCGAGCGCGGTGTCGATACGCTGCGCTACGGCCCGATGAAGGGCGTCGGGCTCGATGATCCACGCACCGCCTGCGACGAATTCCCCAATGGCCGCTGGCCCTATGCCGTGGTCCAGCTGCGGCAGGACAATGCCACCGGCACGCTGTGGAACATGGTCGGCTTCCAGACCAAGCTCAAATATGCCGAGCAGGTCCGCCTGTTCCGCACCATTCCGGGGCTTGAGAACGCCGAATTCGCCCGGCTTGGCGGCCTCCACCGCAACACCTTCATTCGCTCGCCCGAGCTGCTCGATCCGACGCTGCGGCTGAAGAGCCGCCCGCATATCCGCTTTGCGGGCCAAGTGACGGGGTGCGAGGGCTATGTCGAAAGCAGTGCGATCGGGCTGTTGGCGGGCCGGTTCGCCGCGGCGGAGCTTCTGGGCCGCGACCTCGCCCCGCCTCCGGTCGAAACCGCGCTCGGCGCGCTGCTCGGCCACATCACCGGAGGGGCGGAGGTCGAGACCTATCAGCCGATGAACGTCAATTTCGGCCTGATGCCACCGATTGCGGGGCGGACGAAGAAGGCCGACCGCAAATTGCTCTACACCGCCCGTGCCCGCACCGCCTTTGCGGAGTGGCTCAAGGCGGCCTGAGCTACTCCTCGGCCTCCGCCAGCGCCTTGGCCACTTCGGCGCGACAGTCGCAGCGCGGGGTGGTCCTGGCCTTGCGCTTCGGCGCGGTGGTGGCGAATTCGGCGCGGGTCAGCGTCCCCGACTTGTCCGTGTCGGCGGCGGCAAAGCGGGTCGAGGTGCGCACCGACCATTCCTCGAACGACAGCCTGCCGTCGCCATTGCTGTCGAGCTTGGCAAAGGCCTTGCGCCGGGGTTGCTGGAGTTCGGCGAGGGAAATGAGTCCATTCCGGTCCTTGTCGTTCCGGTCGAACCGTTTTTCCTCCCGACTCCGGTCCGGGGCCTGCGGCACTTCGGCCGAATCAGCAGCGGCCGATGGTGCTTCCGGCCGTGCCTCTGCCGCCGGCGGCGTCGGCAGCGGATCCGGTGTCGCCTTGCTCTGGAACAGAAAAACCCCGGCACCCGCCATCAGCAGCGCCGCGACCCCGCCGGCAACATATCGCCACATCCCGACTCTCCCCTGGCCTGGGATCAGGCTAGCGGATCGCACCGCAGCGGCAAGCCGTCACCGCCCGCTCATCCGGTGCCACAGCGCCCGCAGCATCCGCCGCGGCGACCCACGCTCCACCCCGGCGAGGTCCAGCCGCGCGAGATGCGCCATTGCCCCCAACGCCCGGCCATTCCGGCTCCACCGCGCGCTGCACGCCTGGTCCAGCGCCACCTCGGCCACGGCCCGCGCGGCGGCAGCTTCACCCGGATCGCTCAGCTTCAGCGCCAGATCCGCCAGCGCCCAGCCCTGTCCGGCAACCGCCACCGGATCGCGCTCCGCCGCCCCGGCAATCCGTCCCGCCAGCGTAAACAACCGCGCACCGCGTTCGCCATGCGCGCGCAGCGCTTCCGCATCGAGTTCGGGGTCGAGCAGCACGCTCCAGCCGGCGACGATCCCCGCTACCGCACCGCCCGTCACGTCGGGCCGCACGACCGCAGCGGCAATCCCCTGCAGCACCGGCTCAGCCGGGGCCGGCGCCCGGTCGAGCGCTTCCAGCGCGTCTTCCCACCATTTCAGGCGGATCTGGCCGAGCATCGGCTCGCTGGTCGTCCGCAATGTTTCGCCCAGCCGGTCGTCCAGCGCCAGCAACGCGGCAAGCGCATTGGCCGCATCGATCGTTGGGGCGTAGGCCAGGATCAGCCCGCGCTCAGGCGATTCACCATCGTCCCGCTGCCAACCGCCCGCGTTTCCCGGCATCGCGTTAACCATCCTCTTTCAACCCCCGTTAGCCCAACTTCCGGCATAGCCCGTAGTGAACGGGGGAAGCTTTCTGTCGATGTCGCCGCGCCCAACCGCCATGACCAACGCCCGGGCCCTTATGGGCCGGCTTGCCCGCGACCGTCGCGGCAACACGCTGGCGATCATCGCCGCATCGCTGGTCCCGCTTGCCGGCATGGTCGGCGGCGGGGTCGACTTGAGCCGCATGTACATCGTCAAGACGCGGCTGCAACATGCCTGCGACGCCGGCGCGCTCGCCGGCCGCAAGCAAATGGGCGGCGGCACCTGGGCGTTCAACAACCATGCGGCGCGCGCCGCTGCCGAACGCTTCTTCGACGCGAATATCCAGGCCAGCCCCTATGGGGCGTCCACCGTCACGCGCAGCTTCACCGAAAGCGCCGGCAAGGTCACCGGAACCGCCAGCGCGACGCTGCCGATGACGTTGATGCGCGTGCTCGGGAAAACCACCGAAACGCTCAGCGTCACGTGCGACGCGGAAATGCGCCTGCCCAATACCGATGTGATGTTCGTGCTCGACACAACCGGGTCGATGGGCAGCAAGGCCATCGACACCGACACCCAGACCAAGATGGAAGCGCTCCGCTCGGCGGTGAAATGCTTCTACGAGATCGTCGGCCGCCTGGACACGAACGAGAATTGCGCCACCGGCACCCCCTCTGGCGGCACCGGGTCGACGGTCCAGGTCCGGTTCGGGTTCATGCCCTACGCGTCCAACGTGAATGTCGGAAAGCTGCTCCCGACCAGCTACATCGCGGACACCTGGTCCTATCAATCGCGCGAACCCGAATGGGAAATCACCCAGCGGCTTGAATGGGGCGCGGTCGTCGACACCACGGGCTCGCCCGGTAGCGGCGAGAGCGAGTGGAGCAACTGGCAGGGGACCGGCCACTCGTGCTGGAGCGCCCCGGCGGATCAGAACAATGTGTCCGGAACCTATCAGGTCGACACACCCGTCGTCACCAGCGGCACGACGCGGACCTGGCAGACGCGCACCTACTCGCGCTACAATGTCGATTATGGGACATCCTGGTCTGGCTGGAGCTGTTCCGTCTCGGTCCGCTACAAGGGGACCGGCAGCTACACGGTCGTTCAGCATACCCAGACGGCCCAGACCATCAACGAACAGACCTTTCGGCGCTGGCATTATGGCCGGATCGCACACAATGTCTCGGGCCTGAAGAACGGGACCAGCTGGAATAACACGCTCCAGCTGCCGATCGGTTCGAATGGCACGATGCGGACCCTGACGTGGGACGGTTGCATCGAGGAGCGCGCGACGGTCAGTCAGGCGAGCTACGACCCCATTCCCGCGGGTGCAAAGGATCTTGACATCGATTCAGCGCCGGTTGCCGGGGACGCGACCACGCAATGGGGCCCGGCGCTGCAACAGGCCATCTATGCCCGCGATGTCCAGAACTACTGGTCCGAACTGGACCGCAACGACGCTTACACGACCGCCAACTATTACAACGCTGTTCCATATTTCTGTCCTGAACAGGCAAAGAAGCTGCAGGCCTGGCCGACGGCTTCCGCCTTTGAAAGCTATGTCGACAATCTGACCCCGAACGGGAACACCTATCACGACATCGGCCTTTTGTGGGGCGCGCGTTTCCTGTCGCCAACCGGGATCTTCCGGTCCGAAAACGAGTACACGCCGCAAGGCGGTGAAATCGAACGGCACATGATCTTCATGACCGACGGTGAAGCGTGTACCAACGAAACCGACTATGGCGCCTATGGCTTTCACTGGCTGGACCGCCGCATCACCGACCCTGCCAGTGCGCCGACGGGGGGCTGCCTAACCACCGGCACGATCACCCAGCAGGTCAACGCACGGACCCAGGCAATCTGCACTGCGATCAAGAACAAGAACATCACCTTATGGGTAATCTGGTTCGGTGCATCGTCACCCACGATTGAGGGAATGATGCAGAGCTGCGCGACCACGGGTCGCTACTTCGCCGCGCGCAACTCGGCCGATCTGCAGAACACGTTCAAGTCGATTGCCGACCAGATCTCCCAGCTGAGGCTTACCCGGTGAAGCGGCGATTCTCCCTCCGCCGCTTTGCCCCCGGCGCGCTCCGGCGCGACGAGGCGGGCGCCACCATCGTCGAATTCGCGATGGTGGCGCCTGTGCTCGGGCTGGCGCTGCTTGGCGCATTCGATGTGGCGCATACGCTCTACACCCGCGCGGCAATTCAGGGCGTGGTGCAGAAGACCGCGCGCGACTCGACCCTTGAAAGCGGGCTGGAATCCGGCGCGCAGGCGGCGCTGGACAACAAGGTCAGGGCGCAGGTGAAGGCGCTCGCGAACAATGCGACGATCACCATCAACCGGCGTTTCTACCGAACCTTCAGCGATGCCGCTGCGGCACGGGCCGAGGCGTGGACGGACACGAACGGCAATCGTGTATGCGATGGCAGCGAGCCGTATGAAGATGTGAACGGAAACGGCGTCTGGGACCGGGACGGCGCAAATGCCGGCCAGGGCGGGGCGAAGGATGCGACGCTCTACACGGTGACCGCCAGCTATCCGCGGATGTTTCCGCTCTACAATCTGATCGGCGGATCGCGCACCACCACGATCACCGCCTCGACCGTCCTGCGCAACCAGCCCTATAGCGATCAGGGCAGCTATGGCGCGAGCCAGGTGCGCAACTGTCCGCCAGCGATCGAAGCGTCGCCGGTTCCGGTCAACACCAGCAGCCCGACCCCCGCCCCCACCGTTAGCCCGTCGGCCAGCCCAAGTCCGACCCCGACCGCCGGCTGCAATAATGGGCTGTTTGGGCTCTGCCTGCTATGATCGCGGGCCGCTCGGCCGTGGTCCGCACGCTGCGCCGCCTGCGCCGCGACCGCCAGGGGTTGGCGCTGCTTGAATTCGCGCTTTCGCTGCCCCTGCTGCTGATGCTCAGCCTGGCCGGTGCGGAACTGACCAGCTACATCGTCACGCGTATGCGCGTCAGTCAGATCGCGCTGCATCTTGCCGACAATGCGGCCCGGATCGGATCAGGCAGCCAGCTTCAGGCGAAGACGATCAATGAAGCCGACATCAATGACCTGCTCACTGGCGCGGGTCTGCAATCGGGCGAGCTCGACCTGTTCAGTAATGGCCGGGTGATCATTTCCAGCCTTGAGCCGGATCCGGCCAACGCCGGCAAGAACCGCATCCGTTGGCAACGCTGCCGCGGCGCCAAGACATCGCAGACGTCAGCCTATGGTGGCGCAGGCGCAACCAACCTCAACGGGATGGGAAAGACCGGCCGTCTTGCACTCGCGCCGGCCGACAGCGTCGTGATGTATGTCGAGGTCTATTATGAATATCAGCCGCTGTTGCGCGCCGCGCTCGCGCCCACGATGAATTTTCGTGAGGAGGCATCGATGATGGTGCGCGATCGCCGCGACACAGTCGGCGGCACGAACGGCGTATACCAGGTTACCGGCGTCACCGCCTCGACCTGCTGACCGCGTTCAGGCCCCTCCCCTCCCGGGGAGGGACCGAACGGTTCAGCGGTAGGTGACCTTCTTCACCCCGGCCACCACCTTCTCGGCGGTGATCAGCGCGAGTTTCTCGAGGTTCGCGGCATAGGGCAGCGGGACGTCTTCGTTGGTCACGCGGATCACCGGAGCATCGAGATCGTCGAAGCCCTGCTCCATGCACACCGCGACGATTTCCGACGCGATCGAGCACACCGGCCAGCCTTCCTCGACCACCACCATGCGGTTGGTCTTCTTCAGGCTCTTGAGCACCGTGTCGGTGTCGAGCGGGCGCAGCGTGCGCAGGTCGATCACCTCGGCATCGATGCCCTCTGCGGCCAGCGTCTCGGCGGCTTCGAGCGCGACACCAACGCCGATCGAATAGCTGACCAGCGTCACGTCCTTGCCCTCGCGGACGATGCGCGCCTTGCCGATCGGCAGCACCCAGTCGTCGAGCTTGGGGACGTCGAAGCTGCGCCCGTACATCAGTTCGTTCTCGAGGAACACGACCGGATCTTCCGACCGGATCGCCGCCTTCAGCAGGCCCTTGGCATCCGCCGCGTCATAGGGCGCGATCACGATCAGGCCCGGAACGCTGGCATACCACGGACCGTAATTCTGGCTGTGCTGCGCGCCGACGCGACTCGCCGCGCCGTTGGGACCGCGGAACACGATCGGGCAGCGCATCTGGCCGCCCGACATGTAATTGGTCTTCGCGGCCGAGTTGATGATGTGGTCGATCGCCTGCATCGCGAAGTTGAACGTCATGAACTCGACGATCGGCTTGAGGCCACCCATCGCCGCGCCCGAACCGATGCCGGCAAAGCCATATTCGGTGATCGGGGTGTCGATCACGCGGCGCGAGCCGAATTCGTCGAGCAGCCCCTGGGTCACCTTGTAGGCGCCCTGATATTCCGCGACTTCCTCGCCCATCACGAACACGCGGTCGTCCGCGCGCATTTCCTCGGCCATCGCATCGCGCAACGCTTCACGCACGGTCGTCTTGACCATTTCGGTGCCCGCGGGAACCTCCGGATCGACCACGCTCGCCGCCTTGTCGCTCGCCAGCTGCTTGGTGCCGCTGTCAGCCTTTTTCGGGCCGCCATCTTCGCCCGCAGCGGGCTCTTCCGCCTTCGGCGCCGGAGCGGGTGCCGCCGCCGGAGCAGGCGCCGACGCATCCTCGCCCTCGGCCGCGATCGTCGCGATCACGGTGCCGACCTTCACCCCGTCGGTGCCCTCGGCCACCAGGATCTGCGCCAGCGTGCCTTCATCGACCGCTTCGAATTCCATCGTCGCCTTGTCGGTTTCGATCTCGGCGATGATGTCGCCCGACTTGATCGTGTCGCCTTCCTTCACCAGCCACTTGGCGAGGGTTCCCTCTTCCATCGTGGGCGAGAGCGCGGGCATCTTCAGCTCGATCGCCATTTCAGTACGTCTCCACCAGAACGTCGGTATACAGCTCGGCCGGATCCGGCTCCGGCGCCTGCTCGGCGAAGTCCGCCGACTCGTTCACTGCCTTGCGAATCTCGGCCTCGATCGCCTTCAGCTCGTCTTCCTTGACGCCGATGGCCTCCAGTTCCTTCTTCACGCCTTCGATCGGATCGCTCTTCTCGCGCACCGACTGGACCTCGTCGCGCGAGCGGTACTTGGCCGGGTCGGACATCGAATGGCCGCGATAGCGATAGGTCTTCATCTCGAGGATGATCGGGCCCTTGCCCGCGCGGACCCATGCCAGCGCTTCTTCGGCGGCACCACGGCACGCCAGCACGTCCATGCCGTCGACCTGGATGCCGGGAATGCGGAAGCTTTCGCCACGCTTGTACAGCTGGTCCTCGGACGATGCGCGATTGACGCTGGTGCCCATGGCGTACTGGTTGTTCTCGATCACGAAGATGATCGGAAGCTTCCACAGCTCGGCCATGTTGAAGGTCTCATAGACCTGGCCCTGGTTCGCGGCGCCGTCGCCGAAATAGGCCATGGCGACGCCACCGTCACCGCGATATTTGTGCGCAAAGGCAAGGCCCGCGCCAAGCGACACCTGCGCGCCGACGATGCCGTGCCCACCGTAGAACTTCTTCTCGGTCGAGAACATGTGCATCGACCCGCCCTTGCCGCGGCTGATGCCCGCAGCGCGACCGGTGAGCTCCGCCATGATCTCCTTGGGATCGATGCCGTAAGCGAGCATGTGGCCATGGTCGCGATAGCCGGTAATCACCGAATCCTTATCGCCGTCCAGTGCCGACTGCAGGCCGACCGCGACCGCTTCCTGCCCGATATACAGGTGACAGAAGCCGCCGATGAAGCCGAGGCCGTAAAGCTGGCCCGCCTTTTCCTCGAAACGGCGGATGAGCAGCATCTGGCGATAGAATTCGAGCAGCTCCTCCTTCGACGCATTGTACCGTTGCGGTTCGTTCGGACGCTCACGGTTGGTTGGAGCTGGTTCGTTAGTGCGGCTCTTGGCCGGTGCTTTTGCCACGATGATCCTCATCCTGGGGAAAGATGGAAGCGGCCCTATAGGCCGGTTATCGCCCCGGGCGCAATGGCAAGCGCGGGTAGTTACGATCGCATCTAACGCTACGGCGTCGGGGCGGGGTTCGCCGCGATCGAGTCAGTCGAGCGCGACGATCACCTCGTCGGGGTGCACGACGTTCAGCTTCTTGCGGGTCAGTTCGTCGACCATGTCGGGGTCGGCACCGCTCTGCTTGAGCAGTGCCACCCGATTGCGCAGCTCGGCCCGCTGCTTCTCAAGCCGGGCAAGTTCGGCCTGTTTGGCGGCCAGCTGGCGCTTGTAATCGCCATAGACCAGCACGCCATTGGGCCCGAGCACCGCCGCATAGGCAAAAAAGCCCATGAACATGATCGCGACGGCAGGCAGTCCTGCCCGGCTGAGGATCGTCTTGAACGGTGTTGCGCGGCTCATTGGGTTAATGTCGCGCAAACCGATTCGTCGATCAACCCCGTAGAATGCCGCGCCCCGCATAAACTGCCGCATCGCCCAGCTCTTCCTCGATCCGGATCAGCTGGTTGTACTTGGCAAGCCGGTCAGAGCGCGCGAGCGAACCCGTCTTGATCTGCCCGCAATTGGTCGCAACCGCGAGATCGGCGATCGTCGCGTCCTCGGTCTCGCCCGAACGGTGCGACATCACGGCGGTGTAGGAGGAACGCTGCGCCAGGCTGACCGCCTCCAGCGTTTCGGTCAGCGTGCCGATCTGGTTGACCTTGACCAGCAGCGAGTTGGCGAAACCGCCATCGATGCCGCGCTTCAGCCGCTTCGGGTTGGTCACGAACAGATCGTCGCCGACCAGCTGAACCTTGCCGCCCAGCTTTTCGGTCAGCAGCTTCCACCCGTCCCAATCGTCCTCGGCCATGCCGTCCTCGATCGAGAAAATCGGGTAGCCGGCGCACAGCTCGGCGAGGAAATCGGCATTCTGCGCCGACGTCAGCGTCTTGCCCTCACCCACCATCTTGTACGCGCCGTCGCGATAATATTCGGTCGCTGCGCAATCGAGCGCGAGCATGACGTCATCGCCGGGCGTGTACCCGGCCTTCTCGATGCTCGCCATGATGAAGTCGAGCGCTTCGTGCGTCGATGCGATGTTCGGCGCGAAACCACCTTCGTCGCCCACCGCGGTCGACAGCCCCTTGTCGTGCAGGCCCTTTTTGAGCGTGTGGAAGATTTCCGCACCACACCGCACCGCTTCGGCCAGCGAGTCCGCGCCGACCGGGACGATCATGAACTCCTGGAAATCGATCGCATTGTCGGCATGCTCGCCGCCATTGATGATGTTCATCATCGGCACCGGCAGGACATGCGCCGAAACACCGCCGACATAGCGGTAGAGCGGCAGGCCGCGCGCATCCGCAGCCGCCTTGGCGACCGCGAGGCTCACGCCCAGGATTGCGTTCGCGCCCAGCCGGCCCTTGTTCTCGGTGCCGTCCAGCTCGATCATCGCGTAATCGATCTCGGCCTGATCCTCGGCATCGAGGCCGGTGATCTCCTCGGCAATCTCGCCGTTCACACCCTCGACCGCCTCAAGCACGCCCTTGCCGAGATAGACCGACGTGTCGCCGTCGCGCTTCTCGACCGCTTCATGCGCGCCGGTCGACGCGCCCGACGGGACCGCGGCGCGGCCAAAGCTGCCGTCTTCGAGCAACACATCGACCTCGACCGTGGGGTTGCCGCGGCTGTCGAGAATCTGGCGCGCATGGATGTCGATGATTGCGGTCACGAAATGGTCTCCCTACCTTGGGTCAAGACGGTGTCGCGCGGGCCTCTATCCCGTTCGTCGCCGCTGGGCAAATCACGGATGGCGGGGAACCCTCGCGCCGCGCCATGGTTGTCTGGGCGAAGCAGCAAAAGGGATTCGAGCGATGGCTGACGAAACTTTCCCCAAGGACCAGAGCATGGATCCGGCGACCGATGCGCTTGTCGCGACGCGACCCGCAGGAAGCACGACGGACGAGCCGGGCAAACGCAGCGCAGGCGCCTTTGTTCGCGACGAGGCGGGCAAGCTCGCCGGCCAGGCGGGCGACAAGGCGCGCTCCTTTGCCGATACCGGCAAGGAAAAGGCGACCGGCGCGCTCGACGAATTCTCCAACCTGATGCGCGATGCCGCCGGCACGGTCGATGAAAAGCTTGGCGAGCAATATGGCCAATATGCCCGCTCCGCCGCCGATCAGATTTCCGGCCTCGCCGAATCGCTGCGCGGCAAGCAGGTAGACGACCTGCTCGATGACGCGCGCGAGTTCGTGGAGAAGAGCCCGGCGGTTGCCGTCGGCATCGCGGCCGGAGTCGGCTTCGTCCTTGCACGCTTGCTCAAGTCCGGGCTCGATGCTGCTGGCGACCTTGCCGACAAGGGCGATCCGAACCGGAGCGATCCGGACGACCGCCCCACGGCATGATCGAGCTTGGGGGGCATGGTGGACGAACGGGACGATGACAGCATCGGCACATTGGCTGCTCAAGCGGTGGCCGATGCGCGTGCCTATGCCGAGGCGGAAATTGCCTATTGGAAGACGCTGGCGTTAGCCCGGATTGCGGACGCACGCGCGGCGCTGATCTTCGGTGCAATCGTCTTCCTGCTCGCAAATTCCGCAGCAATCGCGCTCATCGTCGGGCTGGTCCTGATCCTGTCGCCCCATATCGGCCCAGCCGGCGCGACCTTGGTGGTCGTCTTGGCCGCGATGGGTGCGGCCGGACTTGCGGCACGCACGGCGCTGCAGCGCTATCGCCGTGCCGTGCGCCCCCGGGACGTGCCATGAGCGATGTGCCCTCCGCCCTTGCGGATGCGGACGCGCGGCGGCTCAGCGCGCGTACCCGGCTATTCGCGACGCTCGATCGGGTTCAGGCACGGGTCAACCCCGTCACGCTCGCCCAGGATGCGGTCGAAACCGTCGCCCTGGGCGTGGCGCGAGACACGGTCGCGACCGTTCGCGCCCATCCGCGCACGGTCGCGGCAGTCGCCGGGGCGGCCATCGTGTTCCTCGCGCGCCGCCCGCTCGCACGCATCCTCGCCGGCGGTGCAACCACGATCGTCAAGGCGAGTTTGAAGAAGCGCAGCGCAACGCACACATCCGCGGGCAAGGCCCGTCGAAAGAAAGGATCGTCGAAATGAGCAAATCCCGCAAGGCCGCCACCGGCTCGCGCTCCGAAGGGCTCGAGCAGAACCCGCTGGCGCTTGTCGCAGGCGGTGTCGCACTGGGCGTGGTAATCGGTGCGCTGATCCCGCGCCTGCAAAAGGAAAAGGAACTGCTCGCCCCGGTCGGCAAGCGCATCGCGGAAAGCGCCACTGCTGCAGCGGCGGCCGCACGGGAAGCCGGCAAGGCCGAGATCGATGCGATTCTGCCCCAGCGCGACGCGGCCAAGGAGCAGATCGGCAAGATCATCGGCTCGGCGCTCACTGCCGCAAAGGAAGCCGCATCAACCAAGGCCGACGCCTGACCGTCACCGTGCCGCGCGCATTACGGTGCGGCACGGTATTGAGTGGAGCGTGGCATCGCGGCTAAGGCCCCGGGGTATCTCATTCCCCGGGAGCCTATATGAGCAAATTGCATCTCGTCTTTGGCGGTCGCGTGACCGATCCGATGACGCTCGATTTCCAGGATCCGACCAAGCTCGACGTGGTCGGGGTGTTCCCCGATTATGCCAGCGCTGAAAAGGCGTGGCGCGCTGCCGCGCAGCGCACCGTCGATGATGCCGAAATGAAATATGTGGTCGTGCACCTTCACCGGCTGCTCGAGCCGGACATGGAAGGCTGACTTACCTCCTCCCCCAGCGAGCTGGGGGAGGACCCGATCAGATAAACTCGATCTTGCTGACTTCGTACCAGCGATCTCCCGCCGGCACGGTCACTTCGACCTCATCGCCCAGGCTCTTGCCGATCAGCGCGCGGCCGAGCGGCGAGTTGTAGCTGATCCGACCGGTTTTGGCGTCCGCCTCGGCCTGGCCGACAATCTGGTACTTCACCGTCTTGTCGTCCTCATCGAGCAGCGTCACCGTTGCGCCGAACACGATGCGGTCGCCCGACAGTTCGCGCGGATCGATGATCTGCGCGCGGCTCAGCTTGTCCTCGATATCGGCGATCGACGCCTCGATCTGCCCCTGCCGTTCCTTCGCCGCGTGATATTCGGCGTTTTCGGACAGGTCGCCATGCGCGCGGGCCTCCTCGATCGCGTCGACAATCAGCGGACGCTCGGCTTTCAGCATTTTGAGCTGCTCGTTGAGCTTCTCATAGCCTTCCGCCAGCATCGGCATCTTTTCGACCGTCGCCATCCCGTACCCGTCCTTCGTCAAAACCCCTTCCCCGACGTGCCAGAATTGGCCCGCCCGCACCCTAACTCACGTTGTGGGGGATCAATTGTGCGATTGCGAATAGTAGGCCTGCAACGGACGGACTTCAAGGGACTGGCCGCTCAGCGCCGTAATGGCCTGCGCTGCGGCGACGCTGGCGGGCGCCGTGGTGAAGTACGGGATCTTCAGCGACAGCGCCGACGCGCGGATCGATTCGCTGTCCTTCAGCGACTGCCACCCTTCGGTGGTGTTGAAAATCAGCGCAATGTCGCCGTCACGGATTCGGTCGACGATATGCGGACGACCCTGCGCCACCTTGTTGACCCGCTCGACCGGAACGCCCTGCGCCGCCAGATAGTCGGCGGTCCCGCCGGTCGCGACGATGGTGAAACCCTGTTCGACCAGCAGCTTCACGCCCGGCAGCACCACCGGCTTGTCGCTGTCCTTGACGCTGACGAACACATTGCCGCCCT
This sequence comes from Sphingomonas sp. BE123, assembly GCF_031456015.1. Lineage (NCBI taxonomy): Bacteria > Pseudomonadati > Pseudomonadota > Alphaproteobacteria > Sphingomonadales > Sphingomonadaceae > Sphingomonas > Sphingomonas sp. BE123. The sequence goes on from NZ_JAVDTW010000001.1 coordinate 413,734, forward strand.
TGGGCAGCACCGTGCCCGCGCCCAGCTGCGCCTTGGCAAAGGCGGTCGGGAAATCGCGATCGATCCCCATCACTTCGCCGGTGGACTTCATTTCCGGTGACAGCACCGGATCGACGCCGGGGAAGCGGTTGAACGGGAACACCGCTTCCTTGACCGCGATATAATCGATGTCACGATCGATGGCCGGCAGGTCCTTCAGCTTCTCGCCCGCCATCACGCGGCTCGCGATCTTCGCAATCGGCACGCCGATGGCCTTGGCGACGAACGGCACCGTCCGCGATGCACGCGGGTTCACCTCGATCAGGTACACTTCGCCGTCCTTGACCGCGAACTGGATGTTCATCAGGCCCTTGACGCTCAGCGCGCGCGCCAGCGCGTCCGCCTGTCGCTCGATTTCCGCGATGATCGCGTCGGGCAGGCTGTAGGGCGGCAGCGAGCACGCGCTGTCGCCCGAATGGACGCCCGCCTCCTCGATATGCTGCAGCACGCCTGCGACCACCACATCGTCGCCGTCGCTGATCGCGTCGACATCGACCTCGATCGCGTCGCGCAGATACTGGTCGATCAGCACCGGGGCATCGCCCGACACCTGCACCGCGGTCTGGATATAATGATCCAGCTGCTCGGGGGTATCGACAATCTCCATCGCCCGGCCACCCAGCACGAAGCTCGGCCGCGTCAGCACCGGATAGCCGATCCGCTCGGCTACCGCGATCGCCTCTTCGCGGCTGCGCGCAATGCCGTTCTTGGGCTGCTTGAGGCCAAGCCGCGCGACCAGGTCGGCGAACAGCTCGCGATCCTCGGCCAGGTCGATCGCATCCGGGCTGGTGCCCAGGATCGGGATCCCCGCCTGCTCCAGCGCGCGCGCGAGGTTCAGCGGCGTCTGCCCGCCAAACTGGACGATCACCCCGGCGAGCGTGCCGTTCGACATCTCGACATGCAGGATCTCCAGCACATCCTCCGCCGTCAGCGGCTCGAAATACAGCCGGTCTGACGTGTCATAATCGGTGCTCACCGTTTCCGGGTTGCAGTTGACCATGATCGTCTCATAGCCCGCATCCGCCAGCGCGAAGCAGGCGTGGCAGCAGCAATAATCGAACTCGATCCCCTGCCCGATCCGGTTCGGCCCGCCGCCCAGGATCACGACCTTCTTGCGCGCCGACGGCATGCTCTCGCACTCGGGCGCGCCAAAGGACGGCGCCTCATAGGTCGAGTACATATAGGGCGTCTTGGCATCGAACTCGGCGGCGCAGGTGTCGATGCGCTTGAACACCGGACGGACGCCAAGCTTGTGGCGCAGCTTGCGCACATCCGCCTCGGTCACCCCGCCGGTCATCGCCTTGACGACCTCACCGATCAGGCCAGACGACTTCGCCATCGCGTCGGTGCCTTCGCGCAGGTTCGCCGAGCGCAACGCCAGCCACGCCAGCCTTTTGTCGCTGAACCCCATCGACTTGAGCCGCCGCATCCCAGCGGCATCCTGCGGCAGGCCGTTGCGGCACACGCCCTCTTCCGCCGCGATGATCTCGGCAATCCGCTCCAGGAACCACGGGTCGTACGCCGCGAGCGCATGGACCTCGGCGACCGTAAAGCCCTCACGCAGCGCCTGCGCCGCGATCAGCAGCCGGTCGGGCGTGCGCTGCGCCAGCGCCGCCTCGATCACGTCGCGCGGCGCGCCCTGCAGATGCTCGACATTGTTGAAGCCGGACAGGCCGGTCTCCAGCCCGCGCAGCGCCTTCTGCATCGATTCATGAATGTTGCGGCCGATCGCCATCACCTCGCCGACCGACTTCATCGCCGTGCCCAGCGTCGCCTCGGCGCCCTTGAACTTCTCGAACGCAAAGCGCGGGATCTTGGTCACGACATAGTCGATCGTCGGCTCGAAGCTCGCCGGCGTCGCGCCGGTAATGTCGTTGGTGATCTCGTCCAGCGTATAGCCGACCGCCAGCTTCGCCGCGACCTTGGCGATCGGAAAGCCGGTCGCCTTGCTCGCCAGCGCCGAAGACCGCGACACGCGCGGATTCATCTCGATCACGATCAGGCGCCCGTCCTTCGGGTTCACCGCGAACTGCACGTTCGACCCGCCGGTCTCGACGCCGATCTCGCGCAGCACCGCGATGCTGGCGTTGCGCATGATCTGATATTCCTTGTCGGTCAGCGTCAGCGCGGGCGCGACCGTGATCGAGTCACCCGTATGGGTGCCCATCGCGTCGACATTCTCGATCGAACAGATGATGATGCAGTTGTCGTTGCGGTCCCGCACGACCTCCATCTCATATTCCTTCCAACCGAGGAGCGATTCCTCGATCAGCACCTCGGTCGTCGGCGATGCATCCAGCCCCTTGCGGACGATCTCGATGAACTCTTCCTTGTTGTACGCAATGCCGCCGCCGGTGCCGCCCAGCGTGAAGGACGGACGGATGATCGCCGGCAGCCCGACCTTCTCCAGCCCCTCCAGCGCCTCGGCCTCGCTGTGCGCAATCGCCGAGCGCGCACTGTCGAGCCCGATCTTGTCCATCGCGTCGCGGAATTTCAGCCGATCCTCGGCCTTGTCGATCGCCTCGGCATTCGCGCCGATCATGGTGACGCCGAACTTCTCCAGCGTGCCATCCTGTGCCAGCGCCAGCGCGGTATTCAGCGCCGTCTGCCCGCCCATCGTCGGCAGGACCGCGTCTGGCCGCTCCTTCTCGATGATCTTGGCGACCACGGCGGGCGTGATCGGCTCGACATAGGTCGCGTCGGCCAGCTCGGGATCGGTCATGATCGTCGCCGGGTTCGAATTGACCAGGACGATACGATAGCCCTCTTCCTTGAGCGCCTTGATCGCCTGCGTGCCCGAATAATCGAACTCGCACGCCTGACCGATCACGATGGGACCAGCGCCAATGACGAGGATGGAGGAGATGTCAGTGCGTTTAGGCATATTCGCTATCGTCTTCCTCAGCCCTGATTAGGCAGTTCATAAATACTTTCGTTGCGTGCCGCGCAGCTACTTCTTCGAGTGCGCATTGCAACCGCTCCACTATCTCGACACTGAGAAGGCCAATCCGGCGTGTCTCGAGATAACCTTCGCGTTCCGCCCCCCAGAAATTCAGCCGTTCGAACCCCAGCGACGCCAAGTCTCTTGCGAGTGCATCCACTGCCTCAGCGCGAAGGTCGAAGCATTCAAAGTCCTGATACCAACGGAGTGGTTCGTTGGCGGAGACCCCATTTGCATGAAAGTCTCGAAGCACGTCAGAAAGCTTTAAGCCTTCCTCAGCATTCGTCACCGCAACATCCCCACAAACCGCTCGAACAGATAGAAGCTATCCTGCGGCCCCGGCGACGCCTCGGGGTGGTACTGCACGCTAAACGCCCGCCCACCGTCAATCTCGATCCCGCAATTGCTGCCGTCGAACAGCGACACATGCGTCTCGACCACGCCCGCGGGCAACGTCGCGCTCTCGACCGCAAAGCCGTGGTTCATCGACGTGATCTCAACCGCGCCGTCGCTCAGCCGTTTGACCGGGTGGTTCGCGCCGCGATGCCCCTGGAACATCTTGGTCGTCTGCGCGCCCGCCGCCAGCGCCAGCAGCTGATGGCCAAGGCAGATTCCGAACAACGGCTTCTTGGTCGCCAGCAGCTCGCGGATCACCGGCACAGCATATTCGCCGGTCGCGGCCGGATCGCCCGGCCCGTTCGACAGGAAGATGCCGTCGGGGTTGAAGCTCAGCACCTGCTCGGCGGTCGCGGTCGCGGGCAGCACCGTCACCTTCGCCCCGGCCTTTACGAGATTGCGGAAGATATTGTGCTTCGATCCATAATCGATCGCCACGACATGCGGGCGCGCGCCATCGCCATCGACCTCATAGCCAAAGCCCAGCCGCCACACGCCGCCTTCCCACCCGAAATGCGTCTCGGTGGTGACGGTGATGGCCAGGTCCATGCCCTCCAGCCCCGGCCAGGCCTTTGCCTGTTCGATCAGCGCCGGAATATCGAAGTCGCCCGAAGCCGAATGCGCGATCACCCCGTTCGGTGCGCCCTTGCCGCGAATGCGCCGCGTCAGCGCGCGGGTGTCGATGCCCGAAAGGCCGATGCGGTTGTGCTTCTTCATCCACGTGTCGAGATGCTCGACGCTGCGGAAATTGCTCGGCTCGGTTACATCCTCGCGCACGATCATGCCCAGCGCGTGCGGATTGTCCGCCTCGACATCGTCCGGGTTCGCGCCGACATTGCCGATATGCGGGAAGGTAAAGCAGATCATCTGGCCCGCGAAGGACGGGTCGGTCATGATCTCCTGATATCCGGTCATCGCGGTGTGGAAGCAGACCTCCCCAGCCGCCGCGCCCTCGGCCCCGAATCCACGGCCCCAGATCACTTCGCCGGTCGCAAGGACCAGCACTCCGGTCGCACCTTCGGGCACAGCAATAGGCGTGGCTTCGGCCATCAGAGAAGGTCGCTCCTGTCAGTTTTTCCGGCGATGTCGCTAAGCGCTGCCCGCTAGACCCCTACCCCCCTCGCGTCAACCGTCCGTCGCGACTATCTGGGGCAAATTCCGATTCAGTTGAAAGATGAAGCAAATGATCCGCGACGACATCAAGGCCGCCCTCGTCACCGCCATGAAGGGCGGCGACAAGGAAGGGACCGCCGCCATCCGCCTGATCCAGAGCGCGATCAAGAACCGCGATATCGAGGCGCGCACGCAAAGCCCCGTCGCGGACGACGACGCGCTGGTCGTGGAAGTGCTGCAGAAGATGGTGAAGCAGCGCCGCGAATCGATCGAGATGTTCGAAAAGGGCGGCCGCCAGGAACTTGCCGACAAGGAAAAGGCCGAGGTCGCAGTGATCGAACGCTTCCTCCCGGCCCAGCTGAGCGAGGAAGATACCAAGGCCGCGATCGAGGCGATCAAGGCCGATCTTGGCGCCACCGGCATGAAGGATATGGGCCGCGTCATGGCTGAGCTGAAGGCGCGGCATGCGGCGAGCCTCGACATGAGCAAGGCCAGCGGTCTGGTAAAGGCGGCGCTGGCCTGAGGTGACCCTTACCCCCGCCTTTCTCGACGAGCTGCGCGCGCGCACCACGCTGTCGGCCCTGATCGGCCGCAGCGTGAAGATCACGCGCGCAGGTCGCGAATACAAGGCGTGCTGCCCCTTTCACAACGAGAAGACGCCCAGCTTCACGATCAACGACGACAAGGGCTTCTATCATTGCTTCGGTTGCGGGGCGCATGGCGACGCCATCCGCTGGATGACCGAGCATGACGGCCTACCCTTCATCGATGCGGTGAAGGAACTGGCCGCCGCCGCCGGGCTCGACATGCCGGAGGCCGACCCGCGCGCGGCGCAGCGGGCGGAGCGCGCCAAGGGGCTGCACGAGGCGCTGGCCGACGCCGCCAAATTCTATACCGATCAGTTGCACGGCATCGCCGGGGCCGAAGCGCGCGCGCTGCTCGAACGCCGCGGCATCACCGCCGACACCGCCCGGACCTTTGGCATGGGCTATGCGCCGGACTCGCGGAACAGGCTGCGTGAAGCGCTCAAAAGCTATGGCGACGCGCTGCTGGTCGAGGCGGGGCTGCTGATCCAGGTCGAGGGCAAGGAACCCTATGACCGGTTCCGCGGTCGCCTGATGATCCCGATCAAGGATGCGCGCGGCCGCGTGATCGGTTTTGGCGGGCGCATCATCGGCGATGGCGAGCCCAAATATCTGAACTCCCCCGAAACCCCGCTGTTCGACAAGGGGCGCACGCTCTACAACCTCGACCGTGCGGGGGCCGCGTCGCGCAAGACCGGGCGGGTCATCGCGGTCGAAGGCTATATGGACGTCATCGCACTGGCGCAGGCCGGCTTTGGCGAAGCGGTCGCCCCGCTCGGCACGGCGATGACCGAACATCAGCTTGAGCGGCTGTGGCGGATGGCCGACATCCCCTATCTGTCCTTCGACGGCGACAATGCCGGGCAAAAGGCGGCGATCCGCGCCGCACATCGTGCGCTGCCGCTGCTCCAGCCGGGCCGCAGCCTCGCCTTTGTCACGCTGCCGCCGGGACAGGATCCCGACGATCTGGTGCGCGCCGCCGGGCCGCAGGCGTTCGAAGCGTTGCTGGCATCGGCCCAACCGCTCGCCGACCGGCTGTGGAGCCACGAACTGGCGGCCGAGCCGGTCGACACGCCCGAAGCGCGCGCCGGCCTCAAACGGCGGCTGTCGGACCTCGCCGCGACCATCCAGGACGGCAATGTCCGTCACGAATATGTGAACGAGTTCCGCCGCCGGGTCGACGAACACTTTGCCCCCGCGCCGCGCGCCTTCACGCCGCGCGGCCAGTCGCGCGGCCCGTTCAAGCCCGGCCAGCGCTGGCAGCCGCCCGAACCGCCGCCCAGCCCGGAATCGCGGGCGATCGGCGCCACCGGGATCGACCGCACGCTGGCCAAGGCGGTGCTCGCCGGGCTGATCCGCCACCCGGCCGAAATCGCCCGCCATGTCGAAACCCTGACCAGCCTTGCCCATGCCGATGGGGCGCTTGGCCGGCTGTTCGAAGCGGTGGTCGATGTCGCGCTGGAAGATCAGGCGCTTGATAGCGCGCGGCTGCGCACCATATTGACGACGTCCGGTTTCGATTCACAGGCAGCCGAGTTGCTGCGCGCCGACCAGCTTCCCTTTACCTTCACCCAGAAGGATTGGGACGCGGGCCGGGCCGCGTTCGACCTTAGCGAAGCGATTGCGGTACTGGCGGCACGCCCGCGTGTCGAAGCTGCGCTGGCCGAGGCAACGGCCGCGGTGCAGGCGCAGTTCAGCGACGCTGCGTTCGAACGTCAGGTGGCGCTGGTGAGGCAGAAGGCGGAGCTTGAGTCCCGCCTCGCGAATCTGATGCTTGCGGACGAAGCATAATTGAGTGATTAGGCGGCGTATAATAGCCGCCATACGATTTCAAAGGCAGTCGATGGCAAAGGCAAATATGGCGGACGGCACGGAAACCACGGATACCGGCGACGCACCGCTGATCGATCTCAACGAAGGCTCCATCAAGAAGCTGATCGCCCGCGCCAAGAAGCGCGGCTACATCACGGTCGACCAGCTGAACGAAATGCTGCCGCAGGACCAGTTCACGTCCGAGCAGATCGAAGACGTCATGTCTGCGCTCAGCGACATGGGCGTGAACGTCGTCGAGAATGAGGATGTCGGCGAGGACGATCAGCCCGAGGACGAAACCCCGGACGAGATCGACGCCGACAGCAAGGACGACGAACCCGCCTTCGAAATCGCCAAGAAGAAGGAAACCGTCGATCGCACCGACGATCCGGTGCGCATGTACCTGCGCGAGATGGGCGCGGTCGAGCTGCTCAGCCGCGAAGGCGAAATCGCGATCGCCAAGCGCATCGAGGCCGGCCGCGACACGATGATCCTCGGCCTGTGCGAGTCGCCGATCACCTTCAACGCCATCATCGGCTGGTCCGACGCGCTCAACGCCGGCGAGATGCAGCTGCGCGAGATTCTCGACCTTGACGCGATGTTGTCCAAGGGGCCGTCCGCCGAGCAGGTCGAAGGCGCCGAGGAAGATGACAATGGCGAGATCAGCGAGAAGACCGCCGGCGCGACCTACAAGGAAGAGGAAGACGTCGAGGAGGAAAGCGCCGAGGACGAGGATGACGAGCTGACCGAGCGCCGCGCCCGGCGCCCGTCGGACGACGAAGACGAGGACAACACGCTCAGCCTCGCCCAGATGGAAGAGACGCTGAAGCCCCAGGCGCTCGAGAAGTTCGCGAACATCACCGCGATCTACAAGAAGTTCGCCAAGGTGCAGCAGCAGCGGCTCGACGCGATGGCGTCCGGCGGCGAATTGTCGGCAGCCGAAGAGAAGAAATATCACAAGCTGCGCGAAGAGCTGACCGCCGAAGTCGAAAGCGTCCAGTTCCACCAGGCGAAGATCGAATATCTCGTCGACCAGCTCTACAGCTTCAACCGGCGCCTCACCGCGCTGGGCGGCCAGATGCTGCGCCTTGCCGAACGGCACAAGGTGAGCCGCAAGGACTTTCTGGATCGCTATGTCGATCACGAGATGGACGAGAACTGGCTCGAATCGATCGCGAAGCTCGACAAGAAATGGGCCGCGTTCGCGACCAACGAAGCCGCAGCCGCCGACCGCATCCGCGTCGAAGTCTCGGAGATCAGCCAGCAGACCGGCATGGCGCTCGGCGAATTCCGCCGCATCGTCAACATGGTGCAGAAGGGCGAGCGCGAGGCGCGCATCGCGAAGAAGGAGATGGTCGAGGCCAATCTTCGCCTCGTGATCTCGATCGCCAAGAAATACACCAATCGCGGCCTGCAGTTTCTGGATCTCATTCAGGAGGGCAATATCGGCCTGATGAAGGCGGTCGATAAGTTCGAATATCGCCGCGGCTACAAGTTCAGCACCTATGCGACCTGGTGGATCCGTCAGGCGATCACGCGTTCGATCGCCGATCAGGCACGCACGATCCGCATCCCGGTGCACATGATCGAGACGATCAACAAGCTGGTGCGTACCAGCCGCCAGTTCCTGCACGAACAGGGCCGCGAACCGACTCCGGAGGAGATGGCCGAGCGCCTGTCGATGCCGCTGGAGAAGGTGCGCAAGGTGATGAAAATCGCCAAGGAACCGATCAGCCTCGAAACGCCGATCGGCGACGAGGAAGATTCGCACCTCGGCGACTTCATCGAGGACAAGAACGCGATCATCCCGGTCGATGCCGCGATCCAGGCGAACCTCAAGGAAACGGTCACCCGCGTCCTCGCCAGCCTCACCCCGCGCGAGGAACGTGTGCTGCGCATGCGCTTCGGCATCGGCATGAACACCGACCACACGCTCGAGGAGGTCGGTCAGCAGTTCAGCGTGACGCGCGAGCGCATCCGCCAGATCGAGGCCAAGGCGCTGCGCAAGCTCAAGCACCCGAGCCGCAGCCGCAAGATGCGCTCGTTCCTCGACCAGTAATCGGCGCGACCGGGGCGGGACACCTCCGCCCCGGTTCGCTCGGTACCGCAAGCACGCAAAAAGGGCCGCCCGATGGGCGGCCCTTTTTTTGGCTCAGGACCAAGCTGCCTGGCGGCTTGACTTTTTCGAAACCTGCTGGATTTCCCGGGAAATCCACCCCGTCATGCGGGGGATGGTGGAGCCGAGGGGGATCGAACCCCTGACCTTCGCAATGCCATTGCGACGCTCTCCCAGCTGAGCTACGGCCCCATCCGTTCCGGGAAGGAGGTGGCGTTTAGCAGCCACTCCGCGGTATGCAACCGCTTTTTTTAGGTTTCTTCGTCGTCGTCGCCGGTGTCCACACCGAGGTCGTCGTCGCCACCCAGATCGACGTCGTCATCGAGCGAGCCCTCTGCGTCCTCGTCAATGTCCAGATCCTCGTCACCCAGGTCGGCGTCGTCCTTCTTGACCTTCTCGGCGTCTGCCTTGACGGCCTCGAACGGCAGCGGCTGCTTCGACTTCAGGATCGGCTCGGGCTCCCACGCGAACCCGCAGTTGATGCAGGTTACCGGTTCGTCCTTGGTCAGATCGTAAAAGCGGGTCGCGCATTTCGGGCAGGTCCGCTTCGTGCCCCATTCCGGCTTCACCATGTGCCGCTCTATGCCTTTTCGTTCGAATTTACAGGGATGACGGGAAACATGTTCCCGTTCGAAGTGGCGGGCGCCTTGCCATAGCGCAAGCCCCCTGTCAAAGCCGCCGCCAATGAGCGCGCATTCTCCCCTCCCCCTCGCCATTTCCGCCCGCGGTCCGTTGCGGGGCACCGTCGTCGTTCCGGGTGACAAGTCGATCAGCCACCGATCGCTCATGTTTGCCGGACTCGCGGTTGGCGAAAGCCGGATCGAAGGGCTGCTGGAAGGCGAGGACGTGCTGGCCACCGCCGCGGCGATGCGGGCGATGGGCGCGCAGATCGAGCGCGATGCTGCCGGAATCTGGCACGTCGCCGGCGTCGGCGTCGGCGGCCTGCTTCAGCCCGCTTGTGCGCTCGACATGGGTAATTCGGGCACATCGACCCGGCTGCTGATGGGGCTGATCGCGAGCCATCCGATCACGGCGACCTTCATCGGCGATGCGTCGCTGTCGAAGCGGCCGATGGGGCGCGTGATCGAGCCGCTGTCGGCGATGGGTGCGGAGTTCACCGCAAGCCCCGGCGATCGGCTGCCGCTGACCATGCGCGGTCTGAGCCCCGCCGTGCCGATCGAATACACGCTTCCGGTCGCGTCGGCGCAGGTCAAATCGGCCATTCTGCTTGCCGGCCTCAACACGCCGGGCCTGACCCGCGTGCTCGAACCCGTGCCGACCCGGGACCATAGCGAACGGATGCTGCGCGGCTTTGGCGCCGACCTGACGGTCGAGGAAACGCCGCAGGGTCGGATGATCGCGATTCGCGGCGAAGCCGAACTGAAGCCGCAGCAAATCACGGTCCCCGGCGATCCGTCGTCGGCAGCCTTCTGGATGGTCGCTGCGTCGATCGTGCCCGGTTCGGACATCGTCATTGCCAATGTCGGTCTCAACCCGACTCGCACCGGCATCGTTACCGCGCTCAGGATGATGGGCGCGGACATTACCGAGTTGAACCCGCGCACGGTCGGAGGGGAGCCGGTCGCCGACCTTCAGGTCCGCCATGCACCGCTGAGCGCGATCGAAGTGCCGCCCGACCTCGCACCCAGCATGATCGACGAATATCCCGTGCTGTTCGTTGCCGCTGCTTTCGCCGACGGTCGAACGGTCGCGCGCGGGGCTGAGGAACTGCGCGTCAAGGAATCCGATCGCATCGCCGCGATGGCAGCGGCCCTGGCCCCCAATGGCGTGCGGCTTGAGGAATTCGAGGATGGCCTGGCGATTGTCGGGACCGGCGGCGCGCCGATTGCCGGCGGTGCACCGATCGCCTCGAAACTCGATCACCGCATCGCGATGAGCATGGCCGTGGCTGGACTCGGCGCCCGCGATGCCGTCTCGATCGACGACGCCGGCCCGGTGGCGACGAGCTATCCCGGCTTTTTCGCAACGCTAGACCGATTGACCGACCGCCAGCCATGATCATTGCCGTCGACGGACCCGCCGCTTCCGGAAAGGGCACGATTGCCCGGGCGCTCGCCCGGCATTTCGACCTGCCGCATCTCGACACCGGGCTGCTGTATCGGGCCGTCGCGGCGACAGTGCTGCGCGACGAGCTCGACCCGGCGCAGGAAGCCGATGCGGTCGCCGCAACCAGCTTCGATGACCTGTTGCTCGCCGATGAGTGGCTGCGCAGCGACGAGGTTGGCCAGGCGGCTTCGATCGTCTCGGCGCACCCGCTGGTGCGCGCTGCGCTGCTTCAGCGCCAGAAGCGTTTTGCCGCCCAGCCCGGGGGCGCAATCCTCGATGGTCGCGACATCGGCACCGTCATCGCGCCCAACGCGCATGCCAAGCTGTTCGTCAAGGCGACTCCGATGATCCGGGCACGGCGCCGTCATGCAGAATTGCGCAAGGGCGGATCAGCCGTGAGCCTTGACCGCGTCCTGGCCGATATCCGCGCCCGGGACGAGCGCGACAGCAAGCGGACCGAGGCTCCGTTGGTCGCTGCCGCCGACGCGGCAGTGCTCGATACCAGCTTCCTGTCGATCGAGTCGGCGGTACAAAAGGCAATCGAGCTCGTGACGCGCCAGATCGACGCGCACCGCGCCGCCGATTAACCGGCGCGACCTCGAATCACGCCCGCACTAGCGGCCGTCAGCGTGCTGGCGCCGGGGTACCGCCCTGCATCGCACGGGCCCGCAGTACCGCCAGAAAACGGATCGAGATAATCGCCCGGTCGATGTCCGCGCGATAGCTGACCTCGGCCGGCGTCGCGCGCCGCGCGCGGACCAGCCAGGGAAGCGCTGCATCCGGATTCCCGGTCCGCGCCAGCGCCATGCCATAGAAGAACGCCGGCCCGGGATGCTGCGGCGCCAGCGCCGCGGCGCGGCGAAACGCAACGCCGGCGGCGGGTGACATCGTGCCCTGATCGGCCTCGACAATTGCGATGCCCAGCCAGGTCCACAAGGCCGCGTTCTGCGGGTCCTGCCGCACGGCTCCAAGCATCAACTGCGCCGCCGTGTCAGCCTTTCCCGACCGGATGAGGGCGTCAGCCGGATAAAATGCGGTGTCGAGCGCGGTGAAGCGTCCGAACATCGCCCCCCGAAGCTCGCGCAGTCGCACGACGCCTGCATCATCCTCGACCACCGCCTTGCTGGCCGACACCGGCGCCCCGGCCAGGCCCGGCTTGGCTTGCAGTGCATAGCCGGTCGCACCCAGCATCAGCGCTGCCGCGCCGAGCGTCCACAGCGCGCGCGGCGCGCCGAACAGGCCGAGCGCCACAAACGCCCCTGCCCCGATCACCGCCAGCATTACCCAGCCCATCAGCCGCGCCTCCTTCGGAAACTGCCGCGCGCGATCCACAGCCCGATGCCGAGCAGCAGCAGCGGCGCAAGCCACAGCGGCGCCGTCGCCAGGGTTAACGGGGGATCGTAGCTGACATAGCTGCCATAGCGCTCGATCAGCCACGCGCGGACCGCCTCCGGGCGCTCTCCGGCTGCGATCTTCTGCCGCACGATCCGGCGCATGTCTGCGGCCATCGCCACATCGCTGTCCGCGATCGACTGACCCTGACATACCAGGCAGCGCAGCTCGAACATCAGTGCACTCGCCGCCGCCTCCTGCCGCGCATCGGGCAGCTGGGTATAGCCAAGATCGGCCGGCGCCGAATCCGCAGCTGTGCCAAGCGCGAGTGCAAGAGCCGCAAGCAATGTCATCGCGCAGCCTCCAGCGCGGCGAGCAGCTTCGGCACATCGTCTTCGCGAATATCGCCGATATGCTGCATGCGAATCCGCCCCTCGCCATCGATGACGAAGGTTTCGGGGACCCCGGACGATCCGATGCCGATCTGCACCATGCGCTGCCGATCGTCGCCGATCCGGCGATACGGGTCACCATGGCGGGCCAGGAATGCCGCGACCGCCTCGGGCGTGTCGCTGATCGCGACCGCATCGATCTGCGCGCCAGCCCGTTGCAGGGCCATCAGGTGCGGCGCCTCGGCGATGCAGGGGACGCACCAGCTGGCAAAGACGTTGAGCAGGCGGGGCTTGCCCGTGGCCAGATCGGCCCGCGACAGGCCGGGCTTTCCTTCGACCATCGCCGGCAGCGCAAAATCGGGCAGCGGCTTGCCGACCAGTGCCGACTTGACCACCGCCTCGCCAGTCCCCTGCAGGCCATAGATCGACACCCCGACCAGCAGCGCGAACGCACCGAGCGGGAGCCAGAGCTTCCAGCGCGTCACGCGGCGTCCTCCCGGCGGCGCGCGCTGCGTCGCTCACGGAACACCCGGCCGATCAGCGCCAGCGCGCCGCCCAGTGCGATCAGGCCGCCACCGAACCAGATCAGCGTAACGAATGGCTTCCACCACAGGCGCAGCTGCCAGCGCCCCTGCGCGTCCTGCTCGCCCAGCACCGCATACAGCTGACCGTCGATGCGGGTCGCAAGCGCCGCCTCGGCCGTGTCGGTTGGCGGCGCGGCATAGAAGCGCCGCTGTGGCCGCATCAGGATCACCGGCCCGGTGCCGCGCTGCGCGGTCAGCCGCCCTTCCACCGCGGACCAATTGTCGCCGATCGCTGGCCCGACACCTGTCAGGACCACGCGCCACGGTCCGACCTGATAGGGCTGACCATAGCGTGCTGCGACAAGGCGTTCCTGGGTAAAGGCGCTGTCAGCGGCCATCCCGGCAAGGCTCACCGCTACGCCCAGATGCGCGACGACCATGCCCCATGTGAACAGCGGCGTCCGGGTCAGCTTGCGCCCCCACAGCGGAAGGATGCTCGCCACCGCAACGCCCGCTGCCAGGCCGATACCGACCAGCTCCATCCACCCCGTTGCCGGCGCCAGCACGAATACCGCCGCCATGCTCAGCATCGTCGCGGCGACGGGTACCGTCATCCGCCCGAGCACGGCATTGGCGTCGTCGCGGCGCCACCGCAGCAGCGGCCCGACCGCCATCGCAGCGACCAGCGCCAGCGCCACCGGCCCCGCGGTCTTGTTGAAGAAGGGCGGTCCGACCGACAATTGCTCCCCCATCGCCTGCGCTGCGATCGGGTAGAGCGTCCCGATCAGCACGATCCCGAGGATGACGGTGAGCAGCAGGTTGTTGAGCACCAGTCCGCCCTCGCGGCTCAGCGGATCAAAGCCCTGCCCTGCCCGGACCGTCCCAGCGCGCAAGGCAAACAGCAGGAGCGCACCGCCAATGTAAAGCGCCAGCAGGACAAGAATGAACGACCCGCGCGTCGGATCGACCGCAAAGGCATGGACGCTGGTCAGGATGCCCGATCGCACGAGAAATGTGCCGAGCATCGACATCGAGAACGCCACGACCGCCAGCATCAGCGTCCAGGCGCGCAACCCGTCGCGCGCAGCCAGGACGTTGACCGAATGGAGCAGTGCCGTCGCCGCCAGCCAGGGCATCAGCGAGGCATTCTCGACCGGATCCCAGAACCACCATCCGCCCCAGCCCAGTTCGTAATAGGCCCAATAGCTTCCAGCGGTGATGCCGATGGTCAAAAATACCCAGGCAGCGAGCACCCAGGGGCGCATCGCGCGGGCAAAGGCCGGCCCCACCGCCCCCGTAACCATCGCGCCGACCGCGAACGAAAACGCGACCGACAGGCCGACATATCCGAAATACAGCGTCGGCGGGTGGAAGGCGAGTCCGGGGTCCTGCAGCAGCGGGTTGAGGCCCAACCCGCCGATTGCCGCGGGCTCGAGCCGCGCAAAGGGGTTCGAAGCGATCAGCAGAAACGCATAGAAGCCAAGCGCAATGGCCGCCTGCGCACCCAGCGTGGCGGTCAGCGTCGCGCGGTCCAACTGGCGCTCGACCAGCGCGATCGCGCCGCCCGACATCGCCAGCACGGTGACCCACAGCAGCATCGAGCCTTCATGGTTTCCCCATGCGCCGGCGATCTTGTACAGCATCGGCTTGGCCGAATGGCTGTTCTGCGCGACCAGCACGACCGACATGTCCGACCGGATGAACAGCACGATCAGCAACACGAAGGCGAGCGCCGCCAGCAGCCCCTGAACGATCGCGACCGGACGAATGGCAGCGATCAGTTGCGCACGTGCCGGGGCAGTCCGCAGCGCCAGCGCGAGCCCGGCCGCGACCAGCTGAAGCAACGCCAGCGCCGCTGCGAACCACAGCGCGGCCAATCCCGCTTCGGCGATCATTGCGCGCCCGCGTCCGGTGCAGGCATCTTGTCCGCGATCTCGGGCGGCATGTACCGCTCATCATGCTTGGCCAGCAGATTGTCGGCGGTGAAGCTGCCATCGGGCATGAACTTGCCTTCGGCAACCACGCCGGACCCTTCCTTGAACAGGTCCGGGGTCACGCCGGAAAAGCGGACCGGCACCGTTCCGCCATTGTCGGCAACGATGAAGGTGATGGTGATGCCATCGGCGAGTCGCTTGATGCTGCCGGTCTGCACCATCCCGCCAAGGCGCACCGCACGACCCGGCTCGGGGGTCTTGGTCGCAAGATCGCTCGGCGTGTAGAAGAACGCGGCTTCATCGCGCAGCGCGGACAGCGCAAGGCCGCTCGCCCCGCCGATCGCGGCGAGCGCCAGCAACCCCAGCATCAACCGTTGGTGCTTCGCCTTCATCGCCGGTCCCTCAAAGCGTCCGCTGCTGCCTCAGCCCGCCGCATCGCCCGCCAGCTGGCGAGCGCGAGCCCGCCGAGCCCGGTAACGACCACGCCATAAGCGGCGATAATGAACGGCCAGTGGTTCATGCTGCCATCCGCCGCATCCGCGCCTCGACCCGCTGCTCGGCCAGAATTGCGCGCATCCGCATCAACACGATCCCGCCGAACATCAGCGAAAAGCCGGGCAGGGTCAGCAGCAACGGCCACAACATCGAATCATCGATGGTCGACTTGGTCAGCGTCAGGCTCTGTCCCTGGTGCAGCGTGTTCCACCAGATCACCGAATAGCGGATCACCGGCAACAGCGCCGTTCCGGCGATGCCGAACAGCGCCGGAATACGCCCGTCCCCGCCCCGCTCGCGATCGGCGCGCTCAAGCGCGATCCAGGCGATGTAGATGAAGAACAACAGCAGCATCGACGTCAGCCGGCCGTCCCATTCCCACCAGGTGCCCCAGGTCGGGCGCCCCCAGATCGACCCGGTGATCAGGCACAGGGCGGCAAACAACGCGCCCGCAGGCGCGGTTGCCCGCGCTGCAACCGCAGCAAGCGGGTGACGCCACACCAGAAAGGCAAAGCTCGCCAGCGCAAGCGCGCTCCAGCCGCCCATGCCCAGCCATGCCGCGGGAACATGAATGTACAGGATGCGGACGCTTTCCTTCTGCAGATAGTCCGGCGGTGTCTGGGTCAGCCCGCCCCAGGCGCCGACAAGCGTGAGCAGCAGCCCGATCCAGAACAGGATGGGCGTCAGCGGGCGCGCATAGCGAAGGAAGCGCGTTGGGTTGGCGAGAGCGTGGATCACGGCGTTTGCGCGCTCATAAGCGGTTTCGCCGGCAAGTCCAAATACGTTATCTTCCCACCTTGCTCAGGCGGGTTGGATCAACGGGTCAGCTGCTCGAATTCCGCGTCGCTCAACGGGATCTGGAACTCCAGCCCCGCTTCAAAATCGCTCGCCCAGACCACCCGTGCGGCCCAATGTCCGACATGCGGCAGGGTCAGCCAGATCATCGAATCACGGCGCACCGCGGAATAGGTTTCGATCCGCGCACCATGGGTCGACAGGTCGACGACCTTGCACAAGGCCCGGTCAAGCCCGCCGCGACCGAGCTTGGCGTCGAGCGACACCGGCGCACGCGGTGCGCGCCGGCGTCCGAGCACGGCGGGTTCGAACTCCGCGGTAAAGCTGTGTTTGCCGGTTGCTGCCATGGCCCCCGGTGTAGAGCGGGCTGGCTAACGCCGCGTTAACGCTCTGCCCCCAACGCAAAGCGGCCCGCCCCGGGGATCCGGAACGGGCCGCTGATCTGCTGCAACCGGGCTGCGCCCGATCGACTTACTTCTTCGAGAGCGAAAGCCCGCCGAAACGCTTGTTGAAGCGTGCCACCTGGCCGCCGGTGTCGAGCATCTGGCCGCGGCCGCCGGTCCATGCCGGATGCGCCAGCGGATCGATTTCGAGCTGCATCACATCGCCTTCCTTGCCCCAGGTCGACCGCGTTTCGTACACGGTGCCGTCGGTCATCTGGATCTTGATCATGTGATAGTCGGGATGGGTATCGGGCTTCACTGCAAATTCCTTTGAGATAAGCCACCGGTTTCCGACCGGCAGCGGACGCGGCGCGTTACACGGCGCCGCGTCGGATTGCAATATCGCGTGGATCGCGAAATCAGGCGGCCGGCGGATCGGCGATCATCGCCGTGAATTCGCACTCGGTCGCGAGATCATCGCCCAGATACGCCTTGCCGGCAAATTTGCAGACGCGCGCACGCTTCTGGACAAACTCGACCTCAAGCCGCAGCAGAACGCCCGGTTCGACCGGCTTGCGGAACTTCACGCCGTCAATCGACATGAAATAGACCAGCTTGCCGGTCCCCGCGAGCCCGAGGCTCTCGACCGCGAGTACGCCCGCCGCCTGCGCCAGCGCCTCCACCTGGAGGACGCCGGGCATGATCGGCCGTCCGGGGAAATGTCCCTGGAAGAATTCCTCGTTGATCGACACCGCCTTGACCGCGACGATCTTCTCGTCGGGGATCAGCTGCTCGACCCGGTCGACGAGCAGCATCGGGTAACGATGCGGCAGCGCCGCCATCACCCGCGTGACGTCGAACGGGCCGAGGGCGGCCTTTCCTTCGGCGGCGTCGCTCACCGGCCGGTGGGCGCCGGCTGGGCGGGCTGCTGGGCCGGCTGAGCGGGCGGCGGCGGTGCGACGGTGTTGACGGTCGGCAGCTGCTGATTCAGCGCCGCCAGCACCGGATCGGTGATGTCCGCCGCGGTTGCCGAGAACAACAGGCTGTTCTTGGGCACCGCGATCGTCGCGCCACGCTGATTGGCGACCTGCTCGATCACCGGCAACAGGCGTGCGGTGATCTGCTGGTCGACATATTGCGCGTTGCGGCGCAGCACCTGCTCACGCTCGGCAATGACGCGCTGAACCGGCTCGGCCTTCTTCTGATACGCCTGGACGCGCGCGTCCAATGCCGCATCCTGCTTGCCATTGGCAGCACGCAGGGCGGCTTCGATCGCCGTCCGCTCGGTCTGCAGCGGCGCGCTCTGCTGCTGGGCGAACTGCTGGAACTGGGTCTGCTGGGTCTGCAGCTGGGTGCGGGCCGAAACGCATGCGGCGCAGGTCGCCATCACGCGCTCGACATCGACAACGGCTACCTTGGCGTCGGCCAGCGTCTGGGCGGTGGCGGCACCCGCACCGGCGGCGGCACCCGCGACCGCAAGCGCGGCGAGGAAGGTCTTGGTGTTACGCATCAGAAGGCAGTCCCTACGTTGAAGGTGAAGAGCTTGGTATCGTCGCCTTCCTGCGTCAGGAAGGCATGGGCGAGGTCGAGCCGCAGCGGCCCGAACGGCGAGTTCCAGTTGACGCCGATGCCAACCGACAGGCGCGGCTTGGGCGAGTTGCCAAGGAAGCGCTCGACGAACGGATCGGTCTGAACATTGTACACGCTGTTGACCGACGTGCCCGAACACGCGCCGCCAACCGTGGTGGCAAAGCCGATGCTGCAGGTGGTCAGCTGTCCCGGCGCGACCGAGTCGGTGATCGGCACGGCATAAAGCGGCACGCTGACCCCGTTGACCACCGTCGACTGCGGCGTCTGGATCGGCAGCAGCGAAGGCGACCCGTCGGCGTTGGTGGCCAGCGCGGCCGTTGCCCAGGCCGGGTTGCTCGGGTCGGTCAGGATCGTCTTCGATCCATCGGCATTGGTCAGGAACCGCGCCTGGGTGAAGCTTGCCGTCTTGTTCGGCTCGCGCACACCCCAGTTCGCACCCGCCATGAAGAAGATCGACGGGCGAATCCCCATTTCGCGCGCGCCGGCGCCGAGCGGGATCTCAAGCTCGAGCTTGCCGAGATAGTAAGCGCGGCCACCGATCGCGTCGTCGAAGATCTGGTCTTCGTCGGTAATCAGCGTCTGGTTCCCGCCAGCGACCGTACCGGTATAGCCGATGCGCTGGATGCGCGGACCGACGCCGCGAATGTCGAAGCCGCGGAACTGCGGTTCGCCCAGGAAGAAGCGGTCGGTGATGCGCACCGGATCGACACCCGGCCCGCCATCCTCAAGGCTGTGGATATAGCCACCCTCGAGCCCGGCGGAGAAGATGAACCCGCTGCCGACATTCCAGTATTTGTCGCCGTCGAAGCGGCCGCGCAGATACTTCACGTCACCGCCAAGCCCGGCGAAATCGGTGCCCAGCACCAGCCGCTGCCCCCGCGTCGGACGCAGGCGACTGTTGAGGCTGTCATAGATCAGCGACAGGCCGACCGCCGATGTCCAGCGCTTGCCCAGCGCCTCGCACAGGTAGCGCCCGGCCTTGAGCGGATCGCACTGACCGCCGGTAAAGAAGGTGCTCTCGTCCAGCGTCACCGAATCGTGGGTCAGCGAATAGCGGCCCGACAGGGTCCAATATTCGGTCAGCGGCACGCCCAGCACCAGCTGTCCGCCGGTCGACACCTGCTGATAGGTGGTGCGGCGATCGGTGCCGAGATAGTTGAACGAGTTATAGTCGCGGCGGAAGATCGTACCGCCCAGCGCGACATTCTGGTCGAACAGATAGGGCTCGGTAAAGCCGAGTTCGACCGACTTGGAGTAGCTCGAATAATCCGCCGACAGGCGCAGGTCCTGCCCCTTGCCGCGGAAATTGCGCTGGCGGACCGAACCCTGGAAGATGAAGCGCTCAAGGCTCGAGAAGCCAGCCGACAGCGTCAGTTCGCCGGTCGACTTCTCCTCGACATTGGCGGTCAAGATCACGCGGTCGGGCGCCGAGCCTTCCTTCTGCTCGATCTCGAACTTCTCGTTGAAATAGCCGAGTGAGTTGATGCGGTCCTGCGACCGCTTGACCAGGAAGGTGTTGAACGCGTCACCTTCGGCCAGGCGCATTTCGCGGCGAATGACCTTGTCCTGGGTCTGGGTGTTGCCGACGATGTCGATCCGCTCGACATAGGTGCGGCGCGCCTCGGCGATGTTGAAGTTGAGCGACATCGTCAACTTCTCGCGGTCCCGCTTGAAGTCCGGCGTCACGTTCGCAAACGCATAGCCAAAGGCGCCGGCGGTTTCCGAAAGCTGGTCGATCGTGTCCTCGACCAGCTTGGCGTTGTACCAGTCGCCCTCCTGCATCGCGAGGCCCTTGGCCAGCGCCTTGTCGTCGAAGTCGCGAATGTTGCTGTCGACCGTGACCTCGCCGAACTTGTAGCGCGGCCCTTCCTCGATCACGTACGTGATGATGAAGTCTTCCTTGTCCGGGGTCAGTTCGGCCACCGCGGAAACGACACGGAAATCGGCATAGCCCTGGGTCAGGTAGAACTGGCGCAGCTTCTGCTGGTCATAGGCCAGCCGGTCCTGGTCATAGCTGGTGTTCGAGCTGAACAGGCTGGTGATACGCGACTGTTTGGTCGCCATCTCGCCGCGCAGCTTGCCGTCCGAAAACTCCTGGTTGCCGATGATGTTGATCTGGCGGACCTTGGACTTGGGGCCCTCCCGCACCTCGAACACCACATCGACGCGGTTCTGGTCGAGGCTGACCATCTTCGGCTCGACCGTCGCGGCAAAGCGACCCTGGCGGCGATACAGCTCGACGATCCGCGCAACGTCCGCGCGCACTGCGGTGCGGGTGAACATCTGGCGCGGGGCGAGCTTGATTTCCTTGACGATCTTGTCGTCCTTCAGGCGCTTGTTGCCCTCCAGGATGACGCGGTTGATCACCGGGTTTTCGCGCACACGCAGCACGATGTCGCCGGTCTCAACCCCTTCGATCGTCACATCGGCGAGCAGTTCGCTCGCCAGCACGTCGCGGATCGCCTGGTCAAGGCTCTCGGTCGTATAGGCCTGACCGACCCGCAAGCGGGTGTAGGACAGCACCGTTTCCGGCTCGAGCCGCTGCGTCCCTTCGACCCGCAGCGACCGGATCGTCCGCGTTTCCGCAGGGGCGACCGCCGCGTCGCTGGTCTGGGCCGCGGGAGCGGGGGCCTGCTGCGCATGCGCTGCGGTGGCAAGCGCGAACAGCGTCGTGCCGGCCATGAGTCCCGCGGTGGCGCGCACGCCGAATTTCGTAACCTTGAGTGCCGTCACCATCCCACCCCAGTCGGATCCAAGAGATTTTGGTCGGAAGCTTGCGTCCATCTGCACGCCCTGCCCCAACCGGTTCAGCCGATCAACCCGGCCAGGCTTCTCCAGACGCCGAACGCGCCCAGATCGTTGAATGTTACCAACAGCATCAAGGCCAGGATCGCCATCATGCCGCCGCGGAATGCCCATTCCATCACCTCAGGCGCAACGGGTTTGCGACGGATCGCCTCGATCGCATAAAATAACAGATGTCCGCCATCCAGCACGGGGACTGGCAACAGGTTGATGAATCCAAGGTTAATCGAAATCAGCGCCGCCAGCACGATGAACTGATCGACGCCCAGCGACAAGGTCTCACCGGAATATTTGGCGATTCGCAGCGGCCCGCCCAACTCGCTCACCGGCACGCGACCCAGAAACAACTGGCCCAGCCCGTCGATCATCGTTCCGACCAACGCGACGGTGCGCTGCATCCCGACCATCGGCGCCTGCCACCACGCAACCGGAGTCCGCTCGACCTCACCGCTCGGTGCGATGCCCAATATTCCGCGGCTCGTCTCGTTGCCAAATCGGTCGGTTTCGACCCGACGGCCGATCACGGCGCGGGTGCTGCCGGGTACGCCGTCACGGACATAGTCGATCTGCACCTCCGCCCCGGCGCGCAGCGTGGTGAAGCGGATCATGTCGTCAAAGCTGTCGACCTGCCGACCGCCAATCGCGACGAACCGATCGCCCGCCTTCAGCCCGGCTGCTTCCGCCGGCGTCCCGGCACCGATCGCTCCGGCCACGGCAGGCATTCGGGCCTCGCCGTAAAGCGCCGCGAAGGCGCCAAGGATCGCGATGGCGACGATGAAATTCGTGACTGGCCCCGCAGCAACGACGATCGCCCGCTGCCACAGCGGCTTGGCCTGGAATGTCTGCGCACGCTCGGCGGCGGGCAGCGCGAGCCATTCGGGGCTCGGCTGGCCGGCCGGATTCATGTCGCCGGCGAATTTGACGTAGCCGCCCAGCGGCAGCCAGCCGAATTTCCACCGCGTCCCGCGCTTGTCGGTGAACCCTGCGATTTCGCGCCCGAACCCGATCGAAAACGCTTCGGCCTTGATCCCGAAATAGCGACCGGCTGCATAATGCCCCAGTTCGTGCACGAACACGAGCGGCCCGATGATCAGGACGAAGGCGAGCAGGTAGAGAAAGAAGCCGGGAGTTTCGGTCAAGCAACGCAGTCCTTCACACGCTCGCCCGCCAGGATCCGCGCTTCCGCATCGATCGCCAGAACCTGATCGAGCGTAGCCGGCGCGGGCGGGTCATAGCGGTTGAGGGTATCCGCGACGATTGCGGCAATTTCAAGAAAGCCGATCCCCCCCTTCAGGAACGCCGCCACCGCCACCTCGTTGGCGGCATTCAGGATCGCCGGACGCGCGCCACCCGCCGCCAGCGCCTCACGCGCCAGCTTCAGACACGGGAAGCGTGCGTAATCCGGCGCCTCGAAGTCCAGCCGTCCGATGGCGGCGAGGTCGAGGCGCTGGCACGGCGTCTCCATCCGCTGCGGCCAGGCCAGCGCATGCGCGATCGGAACGCGCATGTCGGGCGAACCGAGCTGGGCCAGGACCGACCCGTCGACATATTCCACCATCGAATGGATCACCGACTGGCGGTGGACGATCACCTCGAGCTGCTCGACGCTCACCGGAAACAGGTGAAACGCCTCGATCAGTTCCAGCCCCTTGTTCATCATCGTCGCGCTGTCGACACTGATCTTCGCGCCCATCGACCAGTTGGGGTGCGCGACCGCCTGCTCGGGGGTGATCGCCTGCATCTCGGCAAGGGTGCGTTCGCGAAACGGACCGCCGCTCGCGGTCAGGATGATCCGTGAGATTGATGCTGCATTCCGCTCTTCAAGGCATTGGAATACGGCATTATGCTCGGAGTCCACGGGCAACAGCGTCGCGCCGTGCCGGGCCGCGGCGTCGATCATCACATCGCCGGCTGACACCAGCGACTCCTTGTTCGCCAGTGCCACCGCCTTGCCGCCCTCGAGCGCGGCCAGCACCGGCTTGAGCCCGGCGGTGCCGACAATCGCGGCCATCGTCCAGTCAGCCCCCATCCGCGCAGCATCGCAGACCGCGTCCGGTCCGGCCGCGACCGCGATTCCGCTGCCCGCCAGCGCATCGGCCAGCGCGTCATGACAGGATGGATCGGCGACCACCGCCATGCGCGCGCCGACTCGCCGTGCCGCTGCCGCGAGCCGCTCGACATCGCAATTGGCGGTCAGGGCGAGGACGTCATAGCGCGCCGGATCGCGTTCAATCAGGTCGAGCGTCGAGGTGCCGACCGAGCCAGTCGCGCCGAGAATGGTGACGGATTTCATGCAAGTCCTTGCAACAGAACGATCAGAGCAGCAGCTGGCGCAACCGGCACCAGCCCGTCGAGACGATCGAGAACGCCGCCATGGCCGGGCAGGATCGTTCCCGAATCCTTCACCCCGGCGCGGCGCTTGAGATGGCTTTCATACAGGTCGCCGGCCTGCGCGAGCACGGCGAGCAGCGGCGTCGCCACCACCAGCATCGGATCGAGCCCGGCGGGGATCAGGATCGCCGCGAACAGCGCGGCCGAGAGCACGCCACCGATCAGCCCGGCCCAGGTCTTGTTCGGGCTGATCGCCGGGGCCAGCTTGGGTCCGCCAATCGCGCGTCCGGCGAAATAGGCGCCGATGTCGCAGGCCCAGACCAGTGCCATCGCCCAGAACGCCAGCAACAGGCCATGTTCCTGCGCGCGCAGGAACACCAGCGCGAGCACCGGGATGCCGACATATACCGCGCCCGCGCCCAACGCACCGCTGCGCGTGACGCTGGCAAGGAAGAAGCCGGCACCCAGGATCAGCCCGACCACCAGAAAGCCCGGCCCCGCCGCCCATGGCGACAGGATCGCCAGCGGGACCATCAACCCATATTGCGCAAGGCGGCGCTGGCTCAGCGATGCGCCATGCAGGCCGCCCCACTCATGAATCATGATCAGCCCGGCGATCGTCGCCAACAGCCAGAACGCAAACCCGCCCAGCCACAAGGTCAGCCCCGCGACCAGGATCAGCGCGAGGCCGACCGCCGCACGCACCGGCAGGTCGGCATTGCGCAGTGGCGGGCGCGGCTCGCTCACAGCCCTCCGAACCGGCGTTGCCGCCGACCGAATTGCGCAAGCGCGTCGGCCAGCGCCGCGCCGTCGAAATCGGGCCATAGCGTGTCGACGAACAGCAGCTCGGCATAGGCCGCCTGCCACAACAGGAAGTTCGACAGACGCTGCTCGCCCGAGGTGCGGATGAGCAGGTCGAGCGGCGGCAGGCCATGCGTGGTCAGCGCATCGCTGAACATCGCATCGTCGATCTGCGCCGGATCGATCGCTCCGCTGCGCGCCGACTCGGCAAGCCGCCGTGCCGCCGCGACGATTTCGGCCTGCGCCCCGTAATTGAGGGCGATGACAAGCGTCGCCCCGTCATTCTTCGCGGTCCGGGCGATCGCATCGTCGATCATTGCCACCAGATCCGCCGACAGCGCGCGGTAATCGCCAATGACGCGCAACCGCACATTTTCCGCAACCAGGTCGCGGATTTCATTTTTCAGGAAATGGCGCAGCAACCCCATCAGGTCGCGCACCTCATCCTCGGGCCGGCGCCAATTCTCAGACGAAAACGCATAGAGGGTGAGGACTTCGACACCCAGTTCGCGCGCGGCTTTCGACACGCGCCGGACCGCCTCGACGCCCTGTTTGTGGCCGGCAAGGCGCGGCAGCCGCCGGGCCTGAGCCCAGCGACCATTGCCGTCCATGATGATGGCGACGTGACGGGGGAGCGGCGTGGCGCCGTCCGGATGCGCAAGCATGGGTTCGGTCACGTCCATCGTCCCGACGGAGTGCCCGGCCGGCCATGCAAACATGGCCCTGGCCGCTGACGCGGCGCGCCGGTCACTTGCCCAGGATTTCCTTTTCCTTCGCCGCCGCGGCCGCGTCGATCTCGGCGATCGTGGCGTCGGTCAGCTTCTGGACGTCGGCCTCATGCCGCTTGCGGTCATCCTCGCCAAATTCGCCCTTCTTCTCGTCGGTCTTCAGGCTGTCCATGCCGTCGCGGCGGACGTTGCGCACCGCGACTCGCGCCGCTTCGGCGTATTTGCTGGCCAGCTTGGCCAGCTCCTTGCGGCGCTCTTCGGTCAGGTCCGGGATCGGCAGGCGCAGATTCTGCCCGTCGACGATCGGGTTGAGGCCCAGACCGGCCGAACGGATTGCCTTGTCGACCGGGCCGACATTCGACTTGTCCCACACCTGCACCGACAGCATGCGCGGCTCGGGCGCCGACACCGTCGCCACCTGGTTGAGCGGCATGTGCGACCCGTAGACCTCGACCGTGACCGGGTCGAGCAGCGTGGTGCTTGCGCGACCGGTGCGCAGCCCGGCGAGGTCATGCTTCAGCGATTCGACGGCGCCGTGCATGCGGCGCTCAAGATCGGCCTTGTCATATGCGGCCATAGCTCAGGTTCCTCTTATTCAGTCTTAACTTAAGCGGAGACGGGATCGTTGCGGACGATGGTCGACGTACCCTCGCCGCGCAAGACTGCCTCCAGATTGCCCTCGTCGCGGATGTTGAACACCACGATCGGAATGTCATTGTCCCGGCACAGCGCAACCGCAGTCGCGTCCATGACCTTCAGATTGTCGACCAGCACGCGGTCGAAGCTCAGTTCGTCATAACGCGTCGCGCTCGCCACCTTCTTGGGGTCGGCATTGTACACGCCATCGACGCTGGTCCCCTTGAACAGCGCATCGCAATTCATCTCGGCGGCACGCAGCGCGGCGGTCGTGTCGGTGGTAAAGAACGGCAGGCCGGTGCCGGCGGCAAAGATCACCACGCGGCCCTTCTCCATGTGCCGCATCGCCTTGCGCCGGATATAGGGTTCGCTGACCGACGCCATCGGGATCGCCGACTGGACGCGGGTATCGACGCCCAGCCGCTCCAGCGTGTTCTGCATCGCCAGCGCATTCATCACGGTGGCGAGCATGCCCATATAATCGGCGCTCGCCCGCTCGAATCCCTGTGCCGCACCGGCCAGACCGCGGAAGATGTTGCCACCGCCAACGACCATGCAGATTTCATACCCCGCCTCGGTCGCCGCCTTCACCTCACGCGCGACGCGCTCGCAGGTGGCGGGATCGATCCCGAACTGCCCCTGCCCCATCAGCACTTCGCCGGAGAGTTTGAGGAGGATGCGTTTGAAGCGTGGCGCGGTCATCTGGCCCTATGGTCTGTCGGGGGTTGGGAGCGGCGCGGACCTTAGGCGCGGGCGCGGGGGAAGCCAAGCGGGGATGCGATGCAATGTTTGCCGACGAGAAAACTCTGCATCGCGCGGGAACTACTGACCAGCCGGTTGGTGGACGCTGCGAACAGCCTCCGCGATTTTCCGCATCGCGGACGCCTTGCCGAGGAGGGCGGCGCGAGCTGGCGACCGTTCTACCTTACGTCATTCGCTATCTGGTGATGGGGCAGCGCGTCTTCATCAACGATATCAAGCACGGACGCCAACGCCGCGAATGACAAACAAAAAAGGCGCGACCATAGCTGGCCGCGCCCCTCTTGTTCCGAATGGATCGGACGATCAGCCGGCCGCAGCCGCCGTCGCCGCCACTTCCGCGGCGAAGTCGCTCTCTTCCTTCTCGATGCCTTCGCCGAGCTGGAAGCGGACATAGTCGACCAGCTTGATCGCCGCACCGGCTTCCTTGCCGGCCTGCGCGATCACGTCGGCGACCGGGGTCTTGCCGTCCATGACGAACGCCTGGGTCAGCAGCGCGTTCTCCTTCTTGAACTTCTCGATCGGACCGTTGAGGATCTTCTCGACCACGTCCGCCGGCTTGCCGACGGTGCGGTCGGCGTTCTTCTCGCGCAGGATCGCGGCTTCACGCTCGACCACTTCGGGGTCGAGATCGTCGACCGTCAGCGCCAGCGGGAAGGCAGCGGCGATGTGCATCGCGATCTGCTTGCCCAGCGGCTCGAGCACGTCGACGCCCGCCTCCGACTCAAGCGCGACCAGCACGCCGATCTTGCCCAGGCCCGGGGCCGCGGCGTTGTGGACGTACGGGATCACCGCGCCATTGGTCACTTCGACCTTCTTCGCGCGGCGCAGCACCTGATTCTCGCCGATCGTGGCGATGTTGGCCACCAGCACTTCGTCAACCGTGCCGCCGGTGATCGACGCCGCCTTCAGCGCATCGATATCGTCGATGCCCTGCTCCAGCGCGACGGCGGTCACTTCGCGGACAAAGCCCTGGAAAATGTCGTTCTTGGCGACGAAGTCGGTCTGCGAGTTGACCTCGACCGCAACGCCCTTGGTTCCGGCGACGGCAACGCCGACCAGACCTTCGGCTGCGGTGCGGCTCGACTTCTTCGCGGCGGCGGCAAGACCCTTGGAGCGCAGCCAGTCGGTTGCCGCCTCGATGTCGCCATTGGTTTCCGCAAGCGCCTTCTTGCAGTCCATCATGCCGGCGCCGCTCTTCTCGCGCAGTTCCTTCACGGCTGCTGCAGTGATCTCGGCCATGTTCGTGTTCCTCGTGCTTAAGCGGTTTGCTTCAAATATGGTGCGGGCGGGACAAAGCGCATTCGCCCTGCCCCGCCCCCATTACGGTTCGATGACCAGAGCGCTTACGCGTCGAGCTGACGCTCGCCTTCGGCCGCGGTTTCCGGGTCGGTCGAAGCCGCCGGCGCTTCCGGTTCGGCCAGGGCCGGCTCGACCGGGGGTTCTTCGGCTGCACCGAAGTCCGCGCCGCTCACGACCTGCGCCTGGTGGTTGCCACGGGTTGCCGCGATCGCGACGGCTTCGCAATACAGGCGGATCGCGCGGCTGGCGTCGTCATTCGCCGGAACCGGGAACGCGATGCCATCGGGCGAGACGTTCGAATCGAGGATCGCGACGACCGGGATACCCAGCGTGTTGGCTTCCTTGATCGCCAGCTCTTCCTTGTTCGCGTCGATCACGAACATGATGTCGGGAATGCCGCCCAGATCGCGGATGCCGCCGAGCGAAAGCTCCAGCTTGTCCTTCTCGCGGGTCAGGTTCAGCACTTCCTTCTTGGTCAGGCCGTGCGTGTCGCCCGACAGCTGCTCTTCCAGCGTCTTGAGACGCTTGATCGAGTTGCTGATGGTCTTCCAGTTGGTGAGCATGCCGCCCAGCCAGCGATGGTTGACGAAATGCTGGTTCGACTTGCGCGCTGCTTCCGCGATCGCTTCCTGCGCCTGGCGCTTGGTGCCGACGAACAGGACCTTGCCGCCCGATGCGACGGTCGAGCTGATGAATTCCAGCGCGCGCGCGAACAGCGGAACGGTCTGCGACAGGTCGATGATGTGGACGCCGTTGCGCTCGCCAAAGATGTAGGGCTTCATCTTCGGGTTCCAGCGGTGCGTCTGGTGGCCGAAATGCGCGCCCGATTCGAGCAGCTGCTGCATGGAGACGACGGGTGCCGCCATAGGGATAACTCCTTCCGGTTGAGCCTCTGGGAAGCGAGTGACCATGACCGAAATGGCCGGTGGCACCGGGTTATGATGCTTCCCATGCGGGGTTGAAGCGGGGCCGTTAGTCCAGAAGCGCGCGCAGCGCAAGTGAACAAAAGCGGAATTTCGCGCTTGACGAATGGAACGTTAACGGAACATAAACGGCTCACAGAGCGATCAGGGAACCCCCGGTGTCGCTCAAGCGTCCCGGCTTCTCAGGATTCCGGCCGCTTGCGGAGAATTGGGAGGCCAACGATGGTTGCAGTGGTTGCCGTATTGCTCTTCACCGCAGGTGCGGTGCTTTCGGTGTGGACGATCTGGACCACGGTCGCGCCGCGGGTCGATTATATGCGTGCACTGCTGACCGGCGAGGCGGCGGAAACGCCGCCCCCCGTTTCTGCCTATGCCGCGCGGACCCGCATCATGCCGCGCCCGGCCCCGCGCCGATCTGTTCCGCCGCTTCGCGCTGCCGCATGACACGACGGAATGCGGCTGCGCTGAACGGCAGCGTCGCCAGATAGCCGAGGCAGACGGCCGTCAGCGTCTGCCACGGGGCGGTCACCAGCGCCGCGCCGAGCACACCGACGATGACCAGCGCCTCGAACCGGACATTGCGGCGCAGACGCAGCGACTTCCAGGAATAGGTTGCGACGCTCGACACCATCAGCAGCCCGACAAACGCGACCCAGGGCGTGACCAGCCAGGGCGAACGCAGCACATCCTCCTCGCTCCACAACCAGATATAGATTGGCAGCATGGCGAGCGCCGCGCCCGCCGGCGCGGGAATACCGGTCAGGAATCCGGCGAGCTTGCGCGGATGCGCGGCATTGTCGATCTGCGAATTGAACCGCGCCAAGCGTAGCGCACAGAACACCGCATAGAGCAGCGCAACGATCCACCCCAGTTTCGGGGCGGCCATCAGCGACCATAGATACAGGATCAATGCGGGTGCGACTCCGAACGAGATCGCATCCGACAAGCTGTCCAGTTCGGCGCCGAACCGGCTCTCGGCCCGCACCATCCGCGCCACCTGCCCGTCGATGCCGTCAAGGGTACCGGCCAGCATGACCATCAGCACCGCCCGTTCCCACTCCTCCCCAATCGCGAAGCGGACGCCGGTCAGGCCGGCGCACAGAGCAAGCGCGGTGACGGCATTGGGCGCCACCGCGCGTAGCGGGATGCCGCGGGTCTGCGGGCGGGGACGCAGGCTCATGCGATGCTCCGGCCGGGTCGGGTCACTGCGCCACGCCCTGCGCCGGCTGGCCGCCCCGAACGCCGACGATCGTTTCGCCGGCGATGCAGCGCTGGCCGAGCGCGACCTGCGGGGCATAATCATCGGGCAGGAACACGTCGAGGCGGCTGCCGAAGCGGATCAGGCCAAAGCGCTGGCCGGACGCGACCATATCGCCGGGCTTCACGAACGTGACGATCCGGCGCGCGACCAGGCCGGCGATCTGGGTGAAGCCGACCCGCGTTCCATCGTGGCTTTCGATCACGAAATGCTGACGCTCATTCTCCTCGCTGGCCTTGTCGAGGTCGGCGTTGAGGAACTTGCCGGCAATATAGACCACCTGGCGAATCGTTCCGGCCATTGGCGCGCGATTGATATGGACGTCGAACACGGACATGAAGATCGAAACGCGCACGCGGGTCGCTTCGTTCAATCCCTCTGCCCCGGCAATCTCGCGCGGGACCGGGACGCGCTCGATCATCGTCACCAACCCGTCGGCGGGCGAGATGACCAGCCCGTCGCCCTGCGGCGTCACGCGGACCGGATCGCGGAAAAAGGCCGCGACCCAGATGGTCAGGCCGATCAGGAAAAAGCCGAGCTCGTCCCAGATCGCGAAGAGAAACAGGATCGTGATCGCGGCTGAGATCAGCACATATTTGCGGCCCTCCGGATGGACGGAGGGAAAGCGCCACTTGACGGTGTTGGTGACGGCGGGCGGTGTTTCGAGTGAAGGCATGGCCGCGGGTCTAGCTGTGCCCTTGGCGCAACACAATCCTGCGTCGCGCCCGCGCCGCGCGACGATGCCACCGGTATCGGCGGCGCTTGATCGCGCGCGCGCATGCTCCTAGACGCTCGCCAAACCCTTCCTCCCGATACGAACAGGAAAGCGAGCATGGCGAAGATCAAGGTCAAAAATCCGGTCGTCGAGATCGACGGCGACGAAATGACGCGGATCATCTGGCAGTGGATCCGTGAGCGCCTGATCCTTCCCTATCTCGACATCGACCTTAAATATTACGACCTCAGCGTCGAGAAGCGCGACGAGACCAACGACCAGATCACGGTCGATGCCGCCAACGCGATCAAGGAATATGGCGTCGGCGTGAAGTGCGCGACGATCACCCCGGACGAACAGCGCGTCGAGGAATTCAACCTCAAGGAAATGTGGAAGTCGCCCAACGGCACGATCCGCAACATCCTGGGCGGCGTCGTGTTCCGCGAGCCGATCGTGATCAGCAACGTGCCGCGCCTGATCCCGGGCTGGACCAAGCCGATCGTCGTCGGCCGCCACGCATTCGGCGACCAGTATCGCGCGACCGATTTCAAAGTGCCGGGTGCCGGCAAGCTGCGCCTCGTGTTCGAAGGCGAGAATGGCGAAACGATCGACCGCGAAGTGTTCAACTTCCCCGGCTCGGGCGTCGCGATGGCGATGTACAACCTGGACGATTCGATCCGCGATTTCGCGCGCGCTTCGTTCAACTACGGCCTCAACCTGAAGTGGCCGGTGTACCTGTCGACCAAGAACACCATCCTCAAGGCCTATGACGGCCGGTTCAAGGACCTGTTCCAGGAAGTGTTCGAGACCGAGGGCTTTGCCGAAAAGTTCAAGGAAGCAGGCATCGTCTACGAACACCGCCTGATCGACGACATGGTCGCATCGGCGCTCAAGTGGAGCGGCGAGTTCGTGTGGGCGTGCAAGAATTATGACGGCGACGTCCAGTCGGACCAGGTCGCGCAGGGCTTCGGTTCGCTCGGCCTGATGACCTCGGTCCTGCTCTCGCCCGATGGCAAGACGGTCGAGGCCGAAGCGGCGCACGGCACCGTCACCCGCCACTATCGTCAGCACCAGCAGGGCAAGGCGACCTCGACCAACCCGATCGCGTCGATCTTTGCGTGGACCGGTGGCCTCAAGTTCCGCGGCAAGTTCGATGACACGCCGGAAGTCACCAAGTTCGCCGAGACGCTGGAGCGTGTTTGCATCCAGACCGTCGAAAGCGGCAAGATGACCAAGGATCTCGCGCTGCTGATCGGCCCGGAACAGCCCTGGATGACCACCGAGCAGTTCTTCGAGGCGATCCGCCAGAATCTCGAAACCGAAATGGCCAGCTGGGCCTAAGCCCCGCTGCCACCGGCACCGAACGGGCCGCGTCCTCACAAGGGACGCGGCCTTTTCATTGTGATGCCGGCTCGAATCAACCGTACCGCGCTGCACAAGTGCGGTGACAAATGGTTTCGCACCCAGCTAGGGTGCAGCCATGGCGCTCGACCTCTCAAATAGCGGCTTCAGCGATGCGCTGGTCATCCTTGGCGCGGCCGGCATTGTCATTCCCGCGTTCACCCGGTTCCGGATCAGCCCCGTGATCGGGTTCATCCTGGTCGGGGCGCTGGTCGGCCCGGCCGGGCTGGGGCAGCTGGTCGATCGCTTTCCGTGGCTGTTCTACGTCACGATTACCGATCCCGAATCGATCGAACCCTTTGCCGAGTTCGGCATTATCCTGCTGCTCTTCTCGATCGGGCTCGAGCTTTCGTTCAAACGCCTGTGGACCATGCGCGGGCTGGTCTTTGGCGTTGGCGCCGCCGAGTTGCTCGGGGCCGGCGCCCTGATCGCCACCGGCCTTTATGTGATGGGGCAGCCCTGGACCGGGGCAATGGGGCTGGGCCTTGCCCTCGCCATGTCATCGACTGCGCTGGTCCTGCCGATTGCCGGAACCACCAGCGCGGTGGGCAAGTCAGCGCTTGCGATGCTGTTGTTCGAGGATCTGGCGCTGGTGCCGATCGTGTTTCTCCTCGGCGCACTCGCTCCGGCGGCGGCGGACTCGGGCGTCGGGGATTTCATGATGACGCTGGTGCGGGGCGGCGTGGTCGTTGCCCTGCTGTTCGTCGGCGGCCGGTTCCTCCTGCCCCGCCTGTTCGCACAGGCGGCACGGACCAAGTCGCCCGAACTGTTCCTCGCGGCGAGCCTGCTGGTCGTGATCGTCGCCAGCCTCGCCACCACCGTGGTCGGCCTGTCGCCGATCGTCGGGGCCTTGCTCGCCGGCCTGCTGATCGCCGAGACCGATTATCACAGCGAGGTTGAGGTCATTACTGCGCCGTTCAAGGGACTGGCGCTCGGCGTGTTCCTGATCACGGTCGGCATGCGGCTCGACTTGCGCATGATCATGCAGGACTGGGCGCTGCTGCTCGCCGCGATCCTTGGCGTGATGACCGTCAAGGTCGCGGTGACGATGGCCCTGCTCAAATTGTCGGGCGCGCGCACCGGGACCGCGGCCGAAGCCGGCGTGATGATGGCGAGCCCGTCCGAAACGACGCTGATCGTCCTGGGCGTCGCGGCGGCTGCGGGGTTGATCCAGCCATCGACCGCCGCCTTCTGGACCACCGTCACCGCGATCGGTCTGACCATCACGCCGCTGCTCGCCAAGGCCGGCCGGTTCGCCTCACGCAAGATCGAGGAACATGACGGGGTACGCAGCGATGCCAGCGCGGAAGAAATGGTGCCCGGCGGCACGGTGATCATCGGCTTCGGTCGCGTGGGACGCACCGTCGCCGATATGCTGCGCGCGCACGACAAGCCCTATGTTGCCGTCGATGCCGATATTGACGGCGTCGCTGCCGCGCGCCGCGAGGGGTATCAGGTCATCTTTGGCGATGTCGCCCGCACCGAACTGGTCGATCGGTTGCGGCTGGGCCATGCCCGTGCCCTGATCCTGACGATGGACGATCCGGTCCTGACCGTGCGGCTCACGCGGCGGGTACGCGCCTGGGTGCCCGGCATTCCCATCATCGCCCGCGCCCGCGATGCGGCCCATGCCGCCGAATTGTACAAGGCCGGGGCAACCGACGCCGTGCCGGAAACGCTGGAAAGTTCGCTGCAGCTGTCCGAAGCCGTGCTCGTCGATCTCGGCGTCGCGGTCGGTCCGGTCATCGCATCGATCCACGAAAAGCGCGACGAGATGCGCAAGGCGATCAAGGACGCCGCCGGGCTGGAGCGTGAGCCGCGCATCCGTCGCGTTCGCCAGGGCGAGGTCGAGGCCTGACCCTGCGGAGCGCCCGCCCGGATCAGGCCATCCGCGCGCGCACCACCCGCTTCAGCACGTCGAGCGGCATCGCCCCCTTGCGCAGCACCTCATGGAACTGGCGCGGGTCCCAGTTGGCACCGGCCTTCGCCTTGGCTTCGTCGCGCAGCTGGACCCACACGGTATGCCCGATCTTGTAGCTGCACGCCTGGCCGGGCCAGACAGTGTAGCGATCGATTTCGCCCTGGCTGCGGCCCCGCGCGATGCCAGTGGTTGCGATGAAATAATCGGTCGCCTGCTCGCGGCTCCAGCGCTTGGCATGCATCCCGCTGTCGACCACCAGCCGGGTCGCGCGGAACAGCAGCGACTGAAGATAGCCGACCTGCCCCAGCGGATCGCCATCATACATGCCCATCTCGTCCGCA
Source organism: Sphingomonas sp. BE123 (assembly GCF_031456015.1). Lineage (NCBI taxonomy): Bacteria > Pseudomonadati > Pseudomonadota > Alphaproteobacteria > Sphingomonadales > Sphingomonadaceae > Sphingomonas > Sphingomonas sp. BE123. Next base: position 448,168 of record NZ_JAVDTW010000001.1, read on the forward strand.
AGCTGCTCGGTATAGAGTGCCCAGCCCTCGCTATAGCCACTGAACCCGCCGCGCCGCCGGATCAGTGGAATATCCTGCGATTCGAGCGCGAGCATGACCTGCAGGTGATGCCCCGGCACAGCCTCGTGATAGCTCAGCGTTGCCAGCCCGAATTTCGGCCGGTCGAACGTGTCGCGCAGGTTGATATAATAGATCCCCGGCCGCGAGCCATCGAGCGTCGCGGCCTGATAATAGCCGCCGGGTGCGCCCGCTTGGATCGCCGGCGGCACGCGCCGCACCTCGACCGGCGCCTTGGGCAAGGTCGCGAATTGTTCGGGCAGGCGCTGTTCCATCGCCCGCACCTGCGTCCGCAGCGTCTCGAGCAGTGCTTCGCGGCCCGGGTCGGTGTTCGGAAACAGCTGATCGGGCCGCTCGTTCAATGCAACCAGCCGCGCACCGACCGTGCCGTCGCGCAGTCCCTGCGCTTTCAGGATCGCGTCGATCCGGCCGCTGATCTCGGCCACCTGCTCAAGCCCGATGCGGTGGATCTCGTCGCCGGTCAGGCGCGTGGTCGTCGCGGCCTCGGCCGCCGCGACATAATAGGCCTCACCATCGGGCAGCCGCCAGACACCCGCATCATGCACCGCGCGCGCCTGCAATTCGCCAATCAACGCGCGCTGGCGGTCGAGTGCTGCAAACACCTTCTCCGCAACGATCTTCTCGGCCTGCACGCCACGCTCGGGCGAGAGGCCTGCTGCAGCCAGCTTCGCCCTGAAGCTGGTCACCAGGCCGGTTTCGCCCGGCGCCTTGTCACGGAGCGACGCAAACTGCTTCAGCGTCGTGTCGAGTACATAGTCGGGCGCGAACACGCCGCGCGCGGCGTCGGCGCGCTGACGCTCGCTTTCCTGATCGAGTATTGTCGCAAACGCCTCGAGCCGCGCGAGATAGGCATCGGCGTCCGACGCGTTGCGCACGCGATGCTGGTTGTCGAGGAAATCGGGGACGTCCTGATAGGCGCCGCTCAACTGGGTCAGGCGATAGGGGGCATAACGTCCGCCCGCCGCGCCATAGGTGAACCGCTCCCGTCCCGCGATGCTGCGCTCGAGCTGATAGGTGACGATGTCGTAATCGAGCCGGGCAGCCTCGCCCAGCGTCGCCGGATCGATCGCCCGGATCGCGGCGAGTTCGGCCCGCGACCGCGCCAGCGCACGCGATTCATCCGCGGCGCTGCGCCCTGACAGCTGCGACTTCAACCCCGCCTTGGCGCCGGTATCGAGCCCGAGCGCGGTCGCACCCTCGGGACTTTCGGTCATCCGGTCGTTGAAAATCCGGTCGAGCAGGGTGCGCAACGCCATGTCCCCTGCCCCCGGCTTCGTGTCCGCCCCGGCTCGTGCCGGAGCGGCGACACTGCTGGCCAGCGCCGCAGCGCCGATGGACTGAACGAACGAGCGGCGGCGCAGGGTCATGGGCGATTGAGTCTCCGGTCAGTTGTCGAGCGCAGGCACACGGGCAACACAGGCGGCGAGCGCCGCAGTGGTGGCGCCATCCTGCGCGCGCAATTTGGGCTCGAGCTGGGCCGACAGCGCGGGGACTTCGGTATCGACCGCCTTGCCGGTCTTGCCTGCTGCGCGCCCGGCATCGGCTGCGGCCATGCCCCAGTAGATCATCTGGTCGAACAGCACCGATTCCTGCGGCGTACCCTTGCCGATCTTGCTGGCGGCATGAGTCAGCGCGGCACAGTTCAGCGCCTCGGGATAGGGCGGCAATTTGCCCTGCGCCATCGTGGCGGGGGCGGCGATGAGGGCCGCTGCGATCGCGGCGGCCTTCAGAATAGGATCACGCAGTTGTTTTCTCCTCGGCAAGCGCCGTCTTGACTGCATCGATCGCGGCGTGGGCGTTGCCGCCCTCGGGACCGCCACCCTGCGCCATGTCCGGCCGCCCGCCGCCGCCCTGCCCGCCCAGCGCGGCGACGCCACGCTTGACCAGCTCGACGGCACTGAAGGTGCCGGTCAGGTCGTCGGTGACACCCACCGCGATCGCTGCACGTCCTTCATTTACCGCGACAAAAGCTACCACAGCTGAACCGATCCGGCCTTTCGCCTCATCAACCGCGCCGCGCAGCGCCTTGGGATCGAGCCCGTCGAGGATCTGGCCGACAAAGTTCACGCCGCCAATCTGCTCGGGACCAGCCGGAGCCGCCGCCCCGCCGCCACCCATGGCCAGCGCCTTCTTCGCCTCGGCCAGCTCGCGCTCCAGCTTGCGCCGCTCGTCGACCAGCGCCGCAACGCGCGCGCCGACCTCATCGGGCGAGGTCTTGAGCGTCGCCGCCACTTCGCGCAGCTTCGCGTCGCGCTCGTTGAGCCAGGTGCGCGCTGCCTCGCCGGTCAGCGCCTCGATCCGGCGCACGCCGCTCGACACCGCACTCTCGCTGACGATCTTGAACACGGCGATATCGCCGGTGGCCTTGACGTGCGTACCGCCGCACAGCTCGACCGAATAATGCTTGTCGGTCAGGCGGCCCATCGACAGGACGCGCACCTCGTCGCCATATTTCTCACCGAACAGCGCCAGCGCGCCCGCCGCGACCGCATCGTCCGGGGTCATCAGCCGCGTACCAACCGTCTCGTTGGCGCGGATTTCGGCATTCACCTCGGCCTCGATGTCGGCAATCTCCGCCGCGCTCAGCGCCGAGGGGTGCGAGAAGTCGAAGCGCAGGCGGTCCGGCGCAACCAGCGACCCCTTCTGCGTCACATGCCCGCCCAGCCGGTTGCGCAGCGCGGCGTGCAGCAGGTGCGTGGCCGAGTGGTTGGCGCGAATCGCGTCGCGGCGCGTGACGTCGATCGCCAGCTTGACCGTATCGCCGACCTTGATCTCACCACGCGCCAGCGTCGCCTGATGCGCGTGCAGCCGGCCCAGCGGCTTCGACGTATCGCTGACAATCGCCTCGGCGACATCGTTGCCGATCGTGCCCGCGTCGCCCATCTGGCCGCCGCTCTCGCCATAGAACGGCGTCTGGTTGGTGAGGATCGTCACCTCATCCCCCGCACCGGCGCGGTCGACGCGCACGCCGTCCTTGACCAAGGCGACGACCTGTCCCTCACCCTCGGTCGCGCTATAGCCGGTGAATTCGGTGCTCCCCAGTTCCTCGGCGATGTCGAACCACACTTCGTCGCTGGCCTTGGCGCCCGATCCCTTCCACGCGGCGCGCGCGGCATCCTTTTGCCGCTTCATCGCCGCGTCGAAGCCGTCGCGGTCGACCTTCATCCCCTGCGGACGCAGCGCGTCCTCGGTCAGGTCGTAGGGGAAGCCATAGGTGTCATACAGCTTGAACGCGGTCTCGCCGGACAGCGTATCGCCCTCGCCCATCGTCGCGGTGGCCTCATCCAGCAGCTTGAGGCCGTTCGCCAGCGTCTGACGGAAGCGGGTTTCCTCCTGCAGCAGCGTCGCCTCGATCAGCGGCTGGGCCCGAACCAGTTCGGGATAGGCCCCGCCCATTTCCGCGACCAGCGCGGGCACCATGCGGTGCATCAACGGCTCCTTCGCGCCCAGGATATGCGCATGGCGCATCGCGCGGCGCATGATCCGGCGCAGCACATAACCGCGCCCTTCATTCGCCGGCAGCACACCATCGGCGACCAGGAAGCCGGAGGTGCGGATATGGTCGGCGATCACGCGATGGCTCGCCTGATTGTCGCCGGTCGTCGCCGACTGGGTCAGCGCACCGCTCTCGGCGATCAGCGCCTTGAACGTGTCGGTGTCGTAATTGTCGTGCACGCCCTGCAGCACCGCCGCGATGCGCTCCAGCCCCATGCCGGTGTCGATGCTCGGCTTGGGCAGGTCGCCGACGATCTGGTCCGCCTCCTGCACATGCTGCATGAAGACGAGGTTCCAGATCTCGACAAAGCGGTCGCCATCCTCTTCCGGGCTACCCGGAGGGCCGCCCCAGATATGGTCGCCATGGTCGTAGAAGATTTCCGAGCATGGCCCGCACGGACCATCCGACCCCATCGCCCAGAAATTGTCCTTGGTCGCGATGCGGATGATCCGCTCTTCGGGCAGACCCGCAATCTTCTTCCACAGCTCGAACGCCTGATCGTCGGTGTGATAGACGGTCGCGGTCAGCTTGTGCGCCGGCAGGCCCCATTCCTTGGTCAGCAGCGTCCAGGCATGCAGGATCGCCTGCTCCTTGAAATAGTCGCCGAACGAGAAATTCCCGAGCATTTCGAAGAAGGTATGATGCCGCGCGGTATAGCCGACATTGTCGAGGTCATTATGCTTGCCGCCCGCGCGCACGCACTTCTGGCTCGACGCCGCGGTGGTGTAGGGCCGCGTTTCAAGCCCGGTGAACACATTCTTGAACGGCACCATGCCCGCATTGACGAACATCAGCGTCGGATCGTTATGCGGCACCAGCGGCGCGGACTGGACACGGGCATGGCCCTGGCCCTCGAAATAGTCGAGGAAGCTGCGGCGGATATCGTTGGTCGAGGTCATTTTCGCGACTTAAGCGCGCGCGCGCGTTCGCTCAAGCGAAACGGTTCGATCAGGGTGATTGCCTAGCCCGCATCGCGGCGGCGCCGGTATCGCCGAACCTCCCCCATGTCGCGAAGCGCGCGGCGAATATGATCACCATCGCTGCCGCGAAATGGGATCAGATTGGCGATTCCAGCCGCGCCTGACAAAAGCAGCAACGCAGACACCAGCGGCGTCCATAGTCCCTTGATCTCTCTTGCCCGCTCCGCTCGTAGCGCGCGCTGGACATCTGCATCAGTCGGAAGCGCAACCTGATATGGTGCGTTGGACGGCACGGATTGTTCGACCGCGATCAACGTCGGATCCGCTGCGGGAACGTGGCCGGGTGTAAGCGCGAGCACTGCGACGCCAATAAGAGCTGCCGAGGCGAGATTTGCAAGCGGGCCTGCTATCGCGACGATGATGTCTTTCCGCGTCGTCTCGGCACCATCGAACGTTGAAACGACAAATCCGCCCAGTTCGCGGTCGTCCTGCGCCAACTCCGGGGTTCCCCCCAGGCTGAACGGATGGAAGCGCGCTGCCAAAGGACCAACAGCAAGTATAAGAACCCGCCCCCTGAGCCACCAAACCGCACCAGCGTGCCCGAGTTCATGGATCAGAATGACCAGATAAGTCAGAGCACCGGAGATGATGAAGGCGGTCAGAAACCCAAAATAGGGCGAGGCCGCCAGCGCCAGGATCGCTACGAAATTCGCCAGCAGTAAAATCCCACCTGCAACTCCGCGCGCCCAGTCGCTCACCCGATCGGCTCCTCAATCGACCTCGGCGGCACGCTGAACCATTTCGGCCCTGCCGCGGTCATATGGAAGCAGTCCTCCAGCCGCACGCCGAACTTGCCCGGCAGATACAGGCCCGGTTCGTTCGAAAAGCACATGCCCGGCGCCAGCTTGGTCATCTCGCCGCGCACCAGGTTGATCGGCTCATGCCCGTCCATGCCGATGCCATGGCCAGTACGGTGCGACAGGCCGGGGAGCTTGTAGTCAGGGCCATAGCCCAAAGTCGCATACCAGCCGCGCACCGCATCATCGACACGGCCCGCCGGGGTGCCGAGCTGCGCGGTGGCGAAGGCGCGCTGCTGCCCCGCGCGGACATGGTCCCATACCTTGCGCTGCTCCGCATTCGCCGCGCCATGGACAAAGGTGCGGCTGATGTCGCTTTCATAGCCATGGACCCGCGCGCCGCAGTCCATCAGCACGACTTCGCCCTTCACCACCCGCTGGGGCTTGCCCGTGCCGTGCGGATAGGCCGATGCCTCGCCCAGCAGGATCAGGTTGAACGCCACCTGCCCGCCCAGCTTGACCGTCGCCGCGCTCATCAGCGCGGCGATGTCGGCGGGGGTCATCCCCGCCTCGATCCGGGGGTAGGTCCAGCGATAGGCAGCCAGCGTCACGTCCGCCGCCTTCTGCATCAGCGCGATCTCGGCCGGTGTCTTGAACATCCGGCACCCGCGCACGACCGGGTTGGCCGACACGATCTTCACGCCCGCCAGTGCGCGCCACATGCCATCGACCGCAAAGAAGCGCGCAGTCTCTTCAATCCCCAGCGGGCGGCCGAGCAGCTTTTTCTCGCGCAGGAACCCGGCGACCACCGCGAACGGATCCTCATGCTCCTGCCACACCCGGATCTCCGCCGGAATGCCGAGCGATTCGCGGACCGACGGTTCCTCGAAAAACGGCGTGACGATGATCGGATCGCCCTCGACCGGAATTACGGCCGCAGTTAGCCGCTCGCTCCGCCCCCAGCGCACCCCGGTGAAATAGAGCAGGCTCGCCCCCGGCTCGATCAGCACCGCGCCGATGCCGTTCGCCTTCATCAGCGCCTGCGCGCGGGCAAGCCGGGCGGAGCGCTCCTCGCGCCCGATCGGCACCGCGTCGCCAGTGATCGGCTGTAGCGCCGACAGGTCGGGCTGCGCCGCCCGCGCCACGGCGGAAAAGCCGATCGGGGCCAGCGCTCCCGCTGCGAGCAGTCCGCGCCGGGTCAGCCTCATGCCACGGGCTCCGGCGACTCCTTCTCGCCCGCCGACACGATGGTCGCGAGCACCAGATCGCCGATGACGTTGAGTACGGTGCGGCACATGTCGAGGAAGCGATCGACCCCCAGCACCAGTCCGATCCCCGCCGGCGGCACGCCGACCATGCCGAGGATCAGCGCGATCACCGGGAGCGACCCCGCCGGAACGCCCGCCGTGCCGATGCCGCCAAGGATGCACACCAGCATCACCGTGATCTGCTGGGTCAGCGTGAGATCGACGCCAAAGAACTGCGCAAGGAAGATGACGGTCACGCCTTCGAACATCGCGGTGCCGTTCTGGTTGGCGGTCGCGCCGATCGTCAGCACGAAGCGCGACACCTTGGGCGGCAGCTTGAGCTTGGTCTCGGCAACGCGCAGCGCGGTCGGCAGCGTCGCGTTGGACGACGCGGTCGAAAAGGCCATCACCGCCGCTTCCTGCGTCTCACGGAAAAAGGCGAGCGGGCTCTTGCGGGCGAGCAACAGCAGCAGGATCGGGAAGATCACGAACATCTGTGTGCCGAGTGCCGCGAGCACGACGCCGACAAAGGCGAGCAGCCGCATCAGCAATTCCCAGCCGAACAAAGCGGCAAGGTTGAACATGAAGCAGAACACCGCGATCGGCGCGAGCCGGATGACGAGCCCGATCAGCCGCATCGAGACTTCGAAAACTCCCTCGATCCCGCGCTTGAGCGTCTGCACCTGCGGACGGTCGGCAGTGAGGAGGATGCCGATGCCAAAGAACAGCGCGAAGAACATGATCGCAAGGATGTCGTTCGCGGTCATTGCCGCGACGACATTGGTGGGCACGATGTTGAGGACCGCTTCCACCCCGGTCGGCGTGCTGGCGGTGCGGTCGAGGATCGCGCCCGCGCTGTCGCCCGATGCGGCGAGCAGTGCCTGCGCCTCGCCGCGATCGACCCCGGCACCGGGTTGCAGCAGATTGACCAGAACCAGGCTCACGATCACGGCAATGGTCGAGACGCAGATGGTGAGCACCAAGGTGCGCAGCCCGACTCGCTTGAGCGCGGCGATCTCGCCCATCTCGGCGATGCCGACGACCAACGCCGAGAACAGCAGCGGGATCACCAGCATGAAGAGCAGGCGCAGGAACACCTGACCGATCGGTCCCGTCACATACGTCGTGACGGTCTTGACCCAGGCCGCGTCGGCCGCGGTGAAATGAACGAACAGGCCCAGCGCAAGCCCCAGGGCGAACCCGCCCAGCATCTGCCATTGCAGCGTCGATTCGCGCCGCCGCTCCGTGATCGCCTCTGCGCCCGACATGCGTCCCCCTCAAATTGTTGCGGCGTCACGCATAGGCATAGGGGCCGCCCTTGGCGAGAGCCGTCTGATAGGCGGGCCGGGCATGGACCTTGTCGAGCCATGCGATCGTGGCGGGGCGCGACGCGTCGAGCCCCGCGCGCGACCGCGCCGCCTCGAGCGGAAAGCTCATCATCACATCCGCCGCGGTCATGGCGTCCCCGGCAAACCAGGGGCGGGCCGCCAGCACGCTTTCGACATAATCGAGGTGGACGTCGATCATCGGCTGAATTTTCTTCTGCGCTGCCTTGCCGAACAACGGAACCCGCGCCAGCACCAGCTTGACCAGCAGCGGTGGCATCAACGAGCCTTCGGCATAATGCATGAAGTGCCGGTAGTGCAGCGCCGACTCGCGATGCGCCGGCGCACCAAGCTTTCCGTCAGCCTTCTCGACCAGATATTCGACGATCGCGCCGGTTTCGGCGACGGTGCGGGGCGCGTCGCCGGTCGCGTCGGCATCGACGATCACCGGCGATTTGCCCAGCGGATGGATCGCGCGCAACTCGGGCGGCGCCAACATCGTTTTGGGGTTCCGCCGGTAGTGGCGGATCTCATAGGGCAGGCCCAGTTCCTCCAGCAGCCACAGCACGCGCTGCGATCGCGAATGTTCTAGGTGATGCACGGTGATCATCGCTGGAGCTTCCCTTGCCAATCCGGTTCGGGAAGACTTGTGCGCGGCAATGCCGCAAATGGAAAGAGCGCCGAAGCGTTGTGCAGCGCATCGCCCGCCCCGCCAGCGACCGGCAACAGGAAAGGCCCGGCGCACGCCACGCCGGGCCTTCCAATGGGATCGAGGTCCCTTGACCGCCACCGCCCCACAAGGTGCGGCACGGCCCGCAATGGCTCCCTTGTGCCCGAAACCGGTTAACGGGCGCTGAGGAACAACCCTGGTAGAATCAGAGGTCATCCTCCGCGTCGGGGCCGGTCATCATCTCTTCCGCGACCTGCTCGGTCCGGCTGCGGATCGCTGCCTCGAGCCGCGCGCACACTTCCGGATTTTCCTTGAGGAAGGTCTTGGCGTTTTCGCGCCCTTGGCCGATGCGAATACTGTCATAGCTGAACCAGGCGCCGGCCTTCTCGACCAGACCCGCCTTGACCCCGATGTCGAGGATCTCGCCGATCTTCGAAATCCCCTCGCCATACATGATGTCGAACTCGACCTGCTTGAACGGCGGCGCGACCTTGTTCTTGACCACCTTCACCCGGGTCGAATTGCCGATGATATCGTCACGATCCTTGATCTGCCCGGTGCGGCGGATGTCGAGGCGGACCGAGGCATAGAATTTGAGCGCATTGCCGCCGGTGGTCGTCTCCGGATTGCCGTACATCACGCCGATCTTCATGCGCAGCTGGTTGATGAAGATCACCATGCAGCGCGAACGGCTGATCGACCCGGTCAGCTTGCGCAGCGACTGCGACATCAGGCGTGCCTGCAGGCCGACATGGCTGTCGCCCATCTCGCCCTCGATCTCCGCCCGCGGTACCAGCGCCGCGACCGAATCGACCACCAGCACGTCGATCGCATTCGATCGCACCAGCGTGTCGGTGATCTCCAGCGCCTGCTCGCCCGTATCGGGCTGCGACACGATCAGCTCGTCGATATTGACGCCCAGTTTCTTGGCATAGACCGGGTCGAGCGCATGTTCGGCATCGACGAACGCGGCAACGCCGCCATTCTTCTGCGCCTCCGCAATCACGTGCAGCGCCAGCGTGGTCTTGCCCGAGCTTTCCGGACCGTAAACCTCGATCACGCGGCCGCGCGGCAATCCGCCAACGCCCAGCGCAATGTCGAGCCCGAGCGAGCCGGTCGAGATCGCCTCGACCTGCATCGTCTCCTTCGAGCCGAGCTTCATCGCGCTGCCCTTGCCAAAGGCGCGGTCGATCTGTGCCAGTGCGGCGTCGAGCGCCTTCTGCTTGTCCGGAGAAATGCCCATCTTTCCTTCGATCACCTTGAGGGAAGCCGCCATGAGAAGTCTCCGTCGCTAGAGGCTTTGCGCATCTTCTTCAACACGCTCGACCCGTTCCTATTTTGATCTTGTATGCACTTTGTTCTTTTCGCACAAGCGGAAAATTCCTATTTTGTTCCAGCCCTGCGCGGCGCACGCTTGCCCGGCCGCACGATTTGCCGCACATCCTGCGCGATGGACACGCGCGACTTCATCGCCGGCCTGCCCAAGGCCGAACTTCATCTGCATATCGAAGGGTCGCTGGAGCCCGAACTGATGTTCGCGCTGGCCCGGCGTAACCGCATCGACCTGCCCTTTCCCACGGTCGAGGCGGTGCGGGCGGCCTATCAATTCTCGCGGCTCCAGGATTTTCTGGACATCTATTATGCCGGTGCCGATGTGCTGCGGACCGAGCAGGACTTTCACGACCTTGCCGACGCCTATTTCGCGCGCGCTGCGGCCGACGGCGTGGTCCATGCCGAAATCTTCTTCGATCCCCAAACGCACACCGATCGCGGCATTCCGTTTCAGGTGGTGGCGGACGGGCTGCTCGCGGCGATGCGCGCGGCGGAACAACGCCATGGCGTGACGTCCAAGCTGATCCTGTGCTTCCTGCGCCACCTTGACGAGGATGCGGCGTTCGCGACGCTCGATGCCGCCGAACCATGGCTCGACCGCATTGCCGGCGTCGGGCTGGATTCGTCCGAACTTGGTCATCCCCCGGAAAAATTCGCGCGCGTATTCGCCGAAGCCGGAAAGCTCGGCCTCAAGCGCGTTGCCCATGCCGGAGAGGAAGGGCCGCCCGATTATGTGTGGCAGGCGCTCGATCTGCTCAACGTCGACCGGCTCGACCATGGCAACCGCAGCCTTGAGGACCCGCAGCTGGTTCGCACGCTCGCTGAGCGTGAGATGACCCTGACCGTCTGTCCGTTGTCGAACCTCAAACTGTGCGTGGTCGACAGCCTGGCGCAGCACCCGATCGACCGGATGCTCGATTGCGGCCTCTACGCTACGATCAACTCCGACGACCCCGCCTATTTCGGCGGCTATGTCGCGGACAATTACCGCGCGGTCGCCGCCGCACGCGGGCTGACGCGCGATCAGATCGTCCAGCTCGCGCGCAACAGCTTCACCGGCTCCTTCCTCGACGACGCCAGCATCGCCGCGCATCTTGATCGGCTCGATGCCTATGTGGGCGCACACTGATGCCGGTCTTTACCCCGATCCCGCATGAGCAATTCGTCGCCGACCTGCTCGCGCTGGCCGATGCGCTGCGCGCCGACAGCGACTGGCAGCCCGATTACCTGATCGGAATCGGCCGCGGCGGGCTGATCCCGGCAGTCTATCTCAGCCATGCCTGTGGCGGACCGATGCTGTCGGTCGACTATAGCGCGCGGAACGAGGATCTTGCCGCACCCGCCCTCGCCCGGCTGGCCGAGCGGACCCGTGCCGGTGCCCGCCTGCTGTTCATCGACGACATCAATGACAGCGGCGCGACCATCGGTCGGCTGCGTGCCGGGCTCGCCGCAGCGGGCGCGCGCGCCGGCGCGGTGCGCTTCGCCACGCTGATCGACAATGTCCGCTCCGGCCAGCGCGTCGATTATGCCGCGCGCACCATCGATCGCAGCGTGACCAAGGACTGGTTCGTCTTCCCCTGGGAAGCGGTCGCGCCCGATGCCGCGATCGCGGCCGATGCAGCCGAGCTGCCCGACCGGATCGCCTGACCGGTTACAGCGCGGCCAGCGCCTGCTCGACAGAGTCCATCGTGAACGGCTTGGCCAGTACCGGCCGGTCGCGATACGCCTCGGCCACCATGTCGCCGCTGCCGCCGGTGGCAAGGATGAACGGGACGCCCTTTGCCGCCAGCGCGTCGGCCACCGGCCAGCTCTGCTCGCCACCCGACAGGTTGACGTCGAGGATCGCAGCATCGACGCCTCCCCCCTCGACCAACTCGAGCGCGGCGGCCACGCTCTCGGCGGTGCCGGCATGGTCCTTGCCCAGCATGTCGAGGAAATCCTCGATCATCATGGCGATCAGGGGTTCATCCTCGACCACGAGGATACGTTGCGGTGCGCTCATCGCACGAGCATGTGCCCGACTATCGCCACGCGGTCGAGCGCTATTTCGCAGTCATCACCGCCCGGGCCAGCTCGCCAAGCTGCTGGACCGAAAAGGGTTTTGGCAGGAACGCGACATTGTCCAGATCAATCGACCGGCGCAGCTGTTCCTCGGCATAACCCGACATGAAGATGATCTTGAGGTCGGGATATTTCTTGCGCGCATGGCGGACCATGGTCGGACCGTCCATCGTCGGCATGACCACGTCGCTGATCAGCAGATCGGGCTTGTCGCTTTTCTCCAGCAACTCGAGCGCCGCCTCGCCATTTTCGGCGGTCAGCACGGTATAGCCCTGCCGCGCCAGCGCGCGCTCCGCGACTGCGCGGACCATGGCTTCGTCCTCGACCAGCAGGATCGTGCCGCTGCCCCACAGGTCGCCCTGCACCGCCGTGGGCGGGTTGAGCTGCGCGGCCGGCTCCGGCGCGGTGTGGACGGGCAGATAGATGGTGAACACCGCGCCCTTGCCCGGCTCGCTCTCGGCAAAGATGAACCCGCCCGATTGCTTGATGATGCCATAGACGGTCGACAGGCCAAGGCCCGTGCCCTTGCCCACTTCCTTGGTGGTGAAGAACGGTTCCCAGATATGCGCGAGCACGTCCGCCGGGATGCCCGAACCGGTGTCCGACACGCGCAACGCGGTATAATCGCCGACCGGCAGCACATCCTCGTCCATCGCGCGCACTTCATGTGCGGCGACGCTCAGCGTCTCGATCGTCAGCGTGCCGCCGCCATTGGGATTCTTGGCCAGCATCGCATCGCGGGCATTGACCGCCAGATTGACGACGACCTGTTCCAGCTGCCCCGGATCCGCGCGCACCGGACCCAGATTGCGGCCATGGTTGACGATCAGCTCGACCGTTTCGCCCAGCAGGCGCTTGAGCAGGTTCGACACTTCGGAAATGACGTCGGGCAGTTGGAGCACCTGCGGACGCAACGTCTGCTGGCGCGAAAAGGCAAGCAACTGCCGGGTCAGCGCTGCGGCGCGGTTCGAATTGAGCAGGATCTGCTGAATATCGTCATAATCGCTGTCGCCTGGCGCATGGCGCATCAGCATCAGGTCGCAATGGCCGATAATCGCGGTCAGGATGTTGTTGAAGTCATGCGCCACGCCGCCGGCCAGCTGGCCGACCGCCTGCATCTTGGTCGCCTGCGCCACCTGCCGCTTGAGCTGACCCTCCTCACCCGCATCGCGCAGGCTGAGCAGCACCGCCGCATCGCCCAGCCCCCGCGCCGACGCGATCGAGATCGACACCGCTTCATCAGGCGCATGAGCAAAGCGGACGGTCAGGTCCATCGCATGCGCCGCGCCCGCCGCGAACCGGCGGACCGCGTCGGCAAGCGTGCTCTTGTCCTCGCGCACGACGAGATCGCCCGGGTAGAGCGGCGGCGCGTCGCCATTGATCTGCGCGGCGCGGACAAACGCATCGTTCATGAACGCAAAGCGCCCATCGGCTCCGACCAGCGCAATACCGGTAGGAAGCAGCCCGATCAGCGAGCGGACATGCGTGGCGGAATCCGCCCCCATATCCTGCGCCGGGGCATATTCCTCGTCGAGCAGCGCGACCAGCATCGGGCTGGCATCGCCATCGAGAAACGGGATTTCGAGCACCCGCACTGGCGTCCCGGACAGGCCCTCGCGCTCGAACCGCACGGTTCCGCGATTGTCGGTGATCAGGAACCGGGTGATGTCCCGCCCCTCGATCATCGCCTGCTCGTCGCCCGCAGCGCGCAGCCGCAGCACGCGGTTCGCGGCGCGCACGCGGCCATCGGCGCCGATCAGCGCCATCATGATCCCCGCCTGGCCCAGCCGGTCGCCCGATTTGCCGGCGACGAGCGCCTGCGCCTGTTTGGCCAGATCGACCGCATCGGCGCCGACAAAGCGCCACACCAGCATCGCGTCGCCGACGCGCGTCACATGCGCGGTCAGCTTGGCCCCGGCGGCGTCGAACGCCCCGCTCGACGCCTGGCCGTCGCGCCACGCGGCGCGACCCGCACTGCCCAGTTGCGACGCGGCCCAGTCGCCGATCACCACTGCGGGCGGCGCGGGATAGCCGGGGAACAGCGTGCCGAACCGGTCATTCGCGCACACCAGCCGGCCTGCCCGGTCGGTCACCGCAATGGCATCGCTGCTCATCGTCGCCAGCATATGCGCCAGCGACCAGTCGATCGCCGCCGGGTCGGCTTCGCCCGCATCAGCCGCCGCCGGACGCCGCACCAGCGTCGCGGCCGCGCCGATCAGGACTGCGGCCGCGGCGAACCCTGCCGCGACCGGCAGCGAGTCGATCGCCCACAGCACGACGCCGCCCGCAATCAGCCCGGCGGCGCCGGCGGCGATCAGCGGACCGACGACACCCGCAGGTTCGTCAGATGGGGCGGGAGACGTGGCCATGGCCCCCTTTCCCGCCCCGCTGCCATAGCGTCAAGCGCTCACCAGACGCGAACGCGCTTTGCCGGGTCCAGATACAGTTTCTCGCCCGGCTTCGCACCGAATGCACCATACCAGGGGTCGAGGTTGCGCACGACCCAGGCGCGCTGGATCGACGGGCTGTGCGGATCGGTCAGCAACCGCTGCCGCAGATTCGCCTCACGATAATTGCGCCGCCACACCTGCGCCCAACCAAGGTAGAAGCGCTGGTCGCCGGTAAAGCCGTCGATCACCGGCGCTTCCTTGCCGCCCAGAGCATGCTTGTAGGCGTCATAGGCGATGGTGAGGCCCGCCAGGTCGCCGATATTCTCGCCCAGCGTGAACTCGCCCTTCACATGCTCGCCCGGCAGCGGCTCATAGGCATCATACTGCGCGATCAGCGCCTTGCCCGCCGCCTCGAACGCCTTGACGTCTTCCGGCGTCCACCAGTCGGCCAGTTCGCCCTTCTCGTTATACTTCGCGCCCTGATCGTCGAAATGGTGGCTGATCTCGTGCCCGATCACCGCGCCGATGCCGCCATAGTTGATCGCCGGATCGGCCTTGGGGTCGAAGAAGGGCGGCTGCAGGATCGCGGCCGGGAAGACGACCTCCATCATGCCGAAATTGGCATAGGCGTTCACCGTCTGGGGCAGCATGCCCCATTCCCACTTGCGCACCGGCCCGCCCAGCTTGTCGAGCATATATTGATAGTCGAAGCGGTTGGAGCGCACGGCATTGCCGAACAGGTCGTCCGCCTTGACCTCAAGCCCGGCATAGCTGCGCCACTGGTCGGGGTAGCCGACCTTGACGGTGAAGTTCGCAAGCTTCGCCTTGGCGCGCGCCTTGGTCTGCGGCTGCATCCAGTCGAGCGAGTCGATGCGGCGCCCCATCGCGTCGAGCACATTGGCGACGAGCTTGTTCATCTCCGCCTTGTATTCGGCCGGGAAATAGCGCGCGGCATATTCCTTGCCCAGCTCCTCGCCCAGCACGCCCTCGGTGAAGCTCACCGCGCGCTTCCAGCGCGGCTCGCGCTGCGGCGTTCCCTGCAGCGTCGTGCCGTAAAAGGCGAAGTTGGTGTCGGCGACCGCGTCCGGCAGATAATCCGCCATCGCCGCCAGACTGCGGACCATCATCTGGTCCTTGATCACCGCCAGCGGTGCATCGTCCAGGATCTTGCCGATTGCGGCGACCGCGCTCGGCTGGCTGACCAGCACCTCGGTGATTTTGGGGCTGACCGCCTTGAGCATGGCCGGCATGTCGAGCGTGCGCGACGACAGCTTTGCCGTCTCGGCAAGCGTGAATTTGTTATAGGTCTTGGCGGCATCGCCCGATTCCTCGCGCGTCCACTGCACCTTGGCGATCCGGGTTTCGAGCTCGACGATCGCCTTGGCCCGCGCGTCGGCATCCGCCTCGCCGGCCAGCGTCAGCATCTTGGCGAGATAGCCGGCATAAGCGGTGCGGATCGCCGCCATCTTGGGATTGTCGAGCAGGTACATGTCCCGGTCGGGCAGACCGGTCCCGCCCTGATAGATCGAGAAGATGTAGCGGTCGGGGAATTTGTCGTCCTGTCCGACATAGCCGCCAAACGCCCCCGGCACGCCCATCTTCGCCGCCTCGACCGCCAGCGCGCCATAGCCCGCCTTGCTGTCCAGCGCCTTGACCCGCGTCAGCCAGGGCTGGATCGGTGCCATGCCGCGCGCCTCGACCGTCGCGGTGTCGAGATAGCTGGTATAGGCGCGCCCCACGGCGCTCGCCGGATCCCCCTTCACTTCGTCGAGGATGCCGCGCACGCGTTCCTTGGACAGGTCGTCCAATGCGGTGAACATGCCATAGTTCGACTTGTCGGCCGGAATCGGCGTGTTCTTGGCCCAGACGCCGTTGGAAAAGGCATAGAAATCCTCGCCCGGCGCCACGCTGCGGTCCATCCCGGCAACGTCGAAGCCAAAGCTGCCCAGCTGGGGCTTGGCCGTCGCGGCGGGTGCGGGTGCCGGTGCGGGCGCAGCGGCCGACGGCGCGTCCCCCTGGCCATAGGCAGCGCAACCGCTCGCCAATGCGGTGCCGGCGAGCAGGACGGGGATCAGGATCAGACGCATCGGGTACCCTTCGGGACGATTGAGAACGCCCGTGTCTTACGCCGATGACACGCCCGATCAAGTCTCGGCTGAAACTTTCGCTCGAAGCGCAATCCGCTTGCGCCATTTCCGTGCAACCCAGGCACGCCATCCGACGATCGACAGCCCGTAACCGGCGGCGGCCGACGCGACCGAAATGATCAGCAGGCCGATCAGCAGCGCCGGGGCAGCCTGGGAAAACAGCCAGCTCAGCCATTCGCCGACGCCGGCATGATGCTCGATCAGCGCCATGAACCCGGAAATATCGGCGCTGCGACCGAGCATCGCGTTGCCGGTATAGACCGATCCGTACAGGATGAACGGGGTCGTTGCCGGATTGCTCAGAAAGGTCATCGCCGCGGCGATCGGCACATTGGCGCGGAACGGCATTGCCAGCATCGCGGCACCCGCGATCTGCAGCCCCGGGATGAGCAGGAAGATACCGACCAGCAGGCCCAGGGCCACGCCGCGCGGCACCGACCGGCGGGTAAAGCGCCACAATTCGGGCGCCAGCACGCGATGGGCGACCGGACGCAGCCACCGGATCTCCTCGATCGTGTCGCGGGTGGGCATGTTGCGCTGCCACCAGGACCGCAGGCGACCCGGCTTCATCTTACCCTCGATCGCGGAGGATCCGCCCCTGTTCACGCTTCCAGTCCCGTTCCTTGATCGACTCGCGCTTGTCGTGAGTCTTTTTGCCCTTCGCCAGCGCCAGCTCGACCTTCGCCCGGCCGCGGCCGTTGAAATAGATCGACATCGGGATCAGCGTCATGCCCTCCCGCGCAACCGCGCCCTGCAGCTTTTCTACCTGGCGTTGATGAAGGAGCAATTTACGGGGACGCTTCGGTTCGTGATTGAAGCGGTTTCCGTGCGAAAATTCCGGGATGTTGGCGTTGACCAGCCACGCCTGCCCGTCGCGGACCTCGGCATAGCTCTCCGCGATCGACCCTTCGCCGAATCGCAGCGACTTCACCTCGGTCCCCTGCAGCGCAATCCCCGCCTCGAAAAACTCCTCGAGGAAATATTCGTACCGCGCCTTGCGGTTCTCCGCGACGATCTTCTTCTTGTCGAATTCAAGGGGACGAGGGCGTGCCATGGGACGCGCGATGTAGGGGGGCGGGAGGAGAAAGGGAAGCGGATCGCCTCAGATAATCCCCGCCGCCGCCATCGCCGCATCCACCGCCGCCTTGCTCGCGTCGTTCGGCGCGACCATCGGCAGGCGCAGTTCGGCGGAAATCTCGGGGCGCAGCTTGTTGACCGCGTACTTCACCGGCCCCGGCGAGGCGTCAGTGAACAGCGCGAGGTGCAGCGCGAACAGGCGGTCGTGCAGCGCCAGCGCGATCGCGGTGTTGCCCTCGGCGCATGCCGCCTGAAACTGTGCGCACAGCTTCGGCGCGACGTTCGCGGCGACCGAGATGCAGCCCACCCCACCCATCGCGTTGAACGCGAGTGCCGTTTCGTCATTGCCCGACAACTGCGCAAAGCCCGCGCGCAACGCTGCGCGGTGCTTCGACACGCGGGCCAGGTCGCCGGTCGCGTCCTTGATCGCGACGAACTTGTCGGGGAATGCCTGAACGATCCGGATCACCGTCTCGGGCTGGATATCGGTCACGGTGCGACCGGGGACGTTGTAGAGGATGATCGGCAATTCGCACTCGGCGGCGACCGCCGCGAAATGCTGGAAGATGCCTTCCTGGCTCGGGCGATTGTAATAGGGCGGGACCATCAGCACCGCATCGGCACCCGCTTCCTTCGCCGCCTGGACGTTCCCGATCGCCACGCGCGTGTCATTCGACCCCGCCCCCGCGATCACCGGCACGCGCCCGCGCACCTGATCGGCGCACACGCGCACCACCTCGAAATGCTCGTCCTTGGACAGCGTTGCCGCTTCGCCGGTGGTGCCGACGGGGACCAGCGCCGACGAGCCCTCCGCGATCTGCCAGTCGACGAACGCGCGGAACGCAGCCTCGTCGAAGCTGCCGTTACGGAAGGGCGTGATGAGCGCGGGGATCGAGCCGGAGAACATATGCGTCAAAATGCACCAGTTTTGGGAAATTCGGGGTGGTCAATAGGGGGGGATCGCGTACTATGTCCAGCATGCTTGCCTCTGTGTTCAAGAGCGGGCTTCTGCTCGCCGGCGTTTCGGGTGTCGCGGTCTCCTCCCAGGTGGTGCAGGAGGGGGCGGACTGGTATCAGGCGCGCTTTGCAGCGGTCGCCGCCCAGATCCTTCCCGCCCCGGCGCCGCCGCCTGCGACGACGATCCAGACAACCCTCGACCAGTGGAAGCGGCTGCAGCAGTCGGACGGGCTGCCCTTCTCCGACTATGCGGAGTTCCTGCTCGCGCATCCCGGCTGGCCGGGTGAATTGAGCCGCCGTGCCGCTGCGGAAACCAGCCTTGGCGCGGGCACCGACGCACCTTCGCTCGCGGTCCGCTTCTTCACGCGCTTTCCCCCGATCACGGCCGCTGGCCGGGTCCGCTTTGCCGAAGCGCTGGCAATCACCGGACGCCGCGCCGAGGCTGAGGAACAGGCCCGGCGCGCGTGGCGCAGCGGTGTGTTGCGTCCCGGTGACGAAACCGCAGTGCTGGGCAGCTTTTCCGGCGCACTGACCCCGGCCGACCATGACGCGCGCATGGACGCGCTGCTGTGGCAGGACGCCCGCACCGCCGCGACGCGCCAGATCGGGCTGACCTCGCCCCAGCGCCGCACGCTGTTCGATGCGCGCCTCGCATTGCGCTCCAACGCACCCGATGCGCAGCAACGCGCATTGGCCGTGGAAGCATTGGGCGCGCGCGATCCCGGCTTCCTTGCCGACCGCGCGAGCTGGTTCCGCAACAATGGCGCCAGCGGCTCGGCGCGCTCGCTGCTCGCGCGGCCCCGCACCCTCGACGGCCGCCCCGGCAATGTCGAGAAATGGTATGAGGTGCTGCTGACCAACGCGCGCGCGGCAGAATCCGACCGCCAGTTCGCGCTCGCGTATGCGATCGCGTCACAGGTCGATGACGCCGTTGCGCCGGGGACCGATATCTCCGATCTCGGCCTTGGCATCCGCGACGATTACACCAGCCTTGCCTGGCTCGCCGGCACGGTTGCGCTGCAGAAGCTGGGACGCCCCGCCGATGCGATCGGCATGTTCGACCGCTATTCGCGCGGCTCGCGCACCCCGACTACCCAGTCCAAGGGTATCTACTGGGCCGGCCGTGCCGCCGAAGCCGCCGGGCAGGCGGCGACCGCGCGCGCCTATTATGAGCGCGCCGCCGCCTATTCCGACCTATACTATGGACAGCTTGCTGCCGAACGGCTCGGCCGGGCGCTCAAGGCGCCGCCGGTGGTCGATGCACGCGGCGTCCCGGCTGCCGCACGGACTGCCTTCTACAATCGCGAAGTGGTGCGCGCCGCCCAGATGCTCGGAACGCTGGGCCGCCCCGATGATCAGGGACTGTTCCTGCGCCAGATCGCCGCCGACGCGACCAGCGCCGACGATCACCTGCTCGCCGCCGAACTGTCGCGCACGATCGGGCGCCCCGATCTGGGCGTGATGGTCGGGCGCAGCGCGCTCGCCAACGGCCTCAGCGATTATACGGCGGCCGGCTATCCGTCGGTGCCGGTCCCGCCGGGACAGGAGGCGCATTTCACCCTGATCCATGCGATTGCGCGGCAGGAAAGCCAGTTCGACAAGGCGGCGATCAGCCATGCCGGCGCGCGCGGGCTGATGCAGCTGATGCCGGCCACCGCGCGCGAAACGGCGGGGAAGCTTGGCCTTGGCTATGATCGCGCCGCACTCACCAGCGACACCGATTACAATATCCGCCTCGGGTCGAGCTATATTCAGCGGATGCTCGATTATTATGGCGGCAGCTATCCGCTTGCCGTCGCCGCCTACAATGCCGGCCCGGGCAATGTGAACAAATGGATCCGCGCGAATGGCGACCCGCGCACCCCCGGCGTCGACATTCTCGACTGGGTCGAGCAGATTCCCATCTTCGAAACCAAAAACTATGTGCAGCGGGTGCTCGAAAATGCAGTGGTCTATGACCTGATGCATCCCGACCGCGCGCGGTCGCGCGGGCCGCACCGGATGAGCTGGTATCTGGGCAAGAACCGGCCGGGGTGACGCGGGCGTCGCGCCCGCGCTATGGGCGTGCGATGGATCGTCCGAACTACATCACGCCCGCCGGCTATGCCGCACTCAAGTCCGAATATGATGCGCTGTTCGCCACCGAGCGCCCGGCTTTGGTCGAAACGATCGCCTGGGCGGCGGGCAATGGCGACCGCTCCGAAAATGGCGACTATATCTATGGCCGCAAGCGACTGCGCGAGATCGATCGGCGGCTCGGCTGGCTGGCGAAGCGGATGAAGGCGGCCAAGGTGGTGGACCCGTCAAAACAGGAAGATCGCTCGAAAATCTGGTTCGGCGCGACCGTCACCATCGCCGATGAAGACGACAACCACCGCACGCTGACCCTGACCGGAGATGACGAGGCAGATGCAGGGGCGGGCCGGATCGGGTGGAACTCCCCCCTCGCTCGCGCGCTACGCGGCGCGGCGCTGGGCGACCTGCGCCGCGTGATGCTCCCGGCGGGCGAGAAGGAATATGAGGTGATGACGATCGCCTATCCGGACTGACCCGTCGCCCGGCGCGACCGGCTCGATCAGTCGATCACGCCAGCGCGCCGCGCCGCTGCTTCGACCGCGGGATCGAGCGCGGGCGGGTCCATCGGCACCCGCGCCGCCAGCGCATCAGCAATGGCCGTCAGCGCGGCGATCCGCGCCGCCTTCTTGTCATTGCCGTCGATGACGACCCATGGCGCGTGCTTGGTGCTGGTTCGCGCGAACATCTCATGCATCGCGTCGAGATAGTCCGCCCGCCGCGCGCGGTTGCGATAATCATCAAGGCCGGTCTTCCACCGCTTCCACGGCGTCTCGATCCGCTCGCGCAGCCTTTTGTCCTGCGTTTCCTGCGTCACATGGACGAACAGCTTGATCAGCGTCGCGCCGGTCTCGGCCTGCTGCGCCTCGAAGTCATTGATCTCATCATAGCCGCGCCGCCACTCGGCCCCGCTCGCATAGCCCTCGACCCGCTCGACCAGTACGCGCCCGTACCAGCTGCGGTCGAACACTGCGATATTGTGCTGTGCGGGAAGGCGCCGCCAGAAGCGCCACAGGAAATGGTGCGACAGCTCCTCCGGCGTCGGCGCGGCGATCGGCCACACCTCGAAATAGCGCGGGTCCCATTCGGCGGTCAGCCGCTTGATGATCCCGCCCTTCCCCGCCGCGTCCCAGCCTTCGAACACGATGATCGCGCGACGCTTGTGGATGATGTGCGCGGTCTGGATATGCCCCAGCCGCTCCTGCAGTGCGGCGAGCCGGTCGGCATAGTCGTCGACCTTTCCGCCCTGTTCAAAGTCGGAAAGGTCGATCGACTTGGTCATGGATCAGCCCTTGTTGTCCAGCGCCTGCGGCGCCAGCCGAATGTGCAGTTCCTTCAGCTGCTTCTCGCTCACCGGCGACGGCGCCTGCATCATCAGATCCTCCGCCTTCTGGTTCATCGGGAAGACGATGACCTCGCGGATGTTCGGCTGGTCGGCGAGCAGCATGACGATGCGGTCGACACCCGGGGCCGAACCGCCGTGCGGCGGGGCGCCGTACTTGAACGCGTTAATCATGCCCGCAAAGTTGCTGTCCACGTCCTGCTGGCTGTAGCCGGCGATCTCGAACGCCTTGTACATGATCTCCGGACGATGGTTCCGGATCGCGCCCGAGCTCAGCTCGATGCCGTTGCACACGATGTCATATTGCCAGGCGAGGATGTCGAGCGGGTCCTTGGTCTCCAGCGCCTCCAGCTCGCCCTGCGGCATGCTGAACGGATTGTGGCTGAAGTCGATCTTCTTCGCGTCCTCGTCATATTCGAACATCGGGAAGTCGACGATCCAGCAGAACTCGAACCGGCTCTTGTCGATCAGCTCGAGGCTCTCGCCAACGCGGGTGCGCGCGAGACCGGCGAGCTTGGCGGCCTGCGCCTCCTTGCCCGCGGCGAAGAAGATGCCGTCATTGGGGCCAAGGCCGAGCGCATCGGCAATCGCCTTCATGCCCTCCTGCCCGTGATTGTTGGCGATCGGGCCACCGAACACGCCATCCTTCTGCGTCGCATAGCCAAGGCCGGGGAAGCCCTCGGCCTGCGCCCATGCGTTCATGTCGTCGAAGAATTTGCGGCTCTTCTCGGCCGTGTTCGGCGCGGGGATCGCGCGCACGACATCGCCCGCCGCGACCATCGAGGCAAATCGCCCGAAACCGGAACCTTCGAAATGGCTGCTGACATCGGAAATGAGGATCGGGTTGCGCAGGTCGGGCTTGTCGTTGCCGTATTTCAGCATCGACTCACGGTACGGGATACGCTTGAACGGCAGCGGGCTGACGGTGCGGCCCTTGCCCTGCCAGTTCGCAAATTCCTCGAACACGCCGTGCAGCACCGGCTCGATCGCCGCGAACACATCGTCCTGCGTGACATAGCTCATCTCGAAATCGAGCTGGTAGAACTCGCCCGGCGAGCGGTCGGCGCGCGCATCCTCGTCGCGGAAGCACGGCGCGATCTGGAAATAGCGGTCGAAGCCCGCGACCATCAGCAGCTGCTTGAACATCTGCGGCGCCTGCGGGAGCGCGTAGAATTTGCCCGGATGCACGCGGCTCGGCACCAGATAGTCGCGCGCGCCTTCCGGCGACGACGCGGTCAGGATCGGGGTCTGGAATTCGGTAAAGCCCTGCGCGATCATCCGGCGGCGCAGCGACGCGATGACATGACTGCGCAGCATGATGTTGGCGTGCAACCCTTCGCGGCGCAGGTCGAGGAAGCGGTTCCGCAGGCGGATTTCCTCAGGGTACTCGGCGTCGCCGAACACCGGCATCGGCAGCTCCTGCGCCGCCGACTGCACGCTCACGCCCCGGGCGAACACTTCGATCGCGCCGGTGGCGAGGTTCGCGTTCACCGTCGCCTCGCTGCGCGCCTTGACCACGCCGTCGATCGTCACGACCGATTCGACGCGCAGCCCCTCCAGCACCGGCAATGCGGGCGAGTCGCTGTCGCACACGATCTGCGTCACGCCATAATGGTCGCGCAGGTCGACGAACAACACGCCGCCATGGTCGCGCTTGCGATGGATCCAGCCGGACAGGCGGACGGTCTCGCCGACCTGATCGGCGGTCAGCTGGCCGCAAGTGTGGGTGCGATAGGCGTGCATGAGCGGTTTCCAACGGTTTCAGGTGAGAAGAACAGGCCGCGCGCATCCTTCTCACGCGCCCCTTTGTCAACCCGCGCGGGCTTGGCTATGGGCCTGCGATGCATATTCACGGCCTGATTCAAGACTCGGCAACCCTCGCCAACCTCTGCACCCGCCTCGCGCAGCAACCGTTCATCACGGTGGATACCGAGTTCATGCGGGAAAACACCTTCTGGCCCGAGCTGTGCCTGATCCAGATTGCCGACACCAATGAGGCTGCGGCGATCGATCCGATGGCACCCGGGATCGACCTCACGCCCCTGCTCGATCTGTTGGTGAACAACGAGGACGTGCTCAAGGTGTTCCACGCCGGCGGGCAGGATATCGAGATTGTCTACAACCTGACCGGAAAGACCCCCCACCCGCTGTTCGACACGCAGGTCGCGGCGATGGCGCTGGGTCAGGGCGAACAGATCGGCTATTCCAATCTGGTCGAAACCTATCTCGGCATCACCGTCGACAAGGGCGCCCGCTTTACCGACTGGTCGCGCCGTCCGCTCGACCAGCGCCAGATCGATTACGCCATCTGCGACGTCACCTATCTCTCCGAAATCTTCCCCAAGATGCTGGCGAAGCTGAAGAAGACCGGGCGCGGTGCGTGGCTGGACGAAGAGATGGAGCGGATCGCCGACCCGGCAAACTACCGCAACGATCCCGATCTGGCATGGCAGCGCATCCGCATCTCCAGCCGCAAGCCCGAAGTGCTCGGCCGCCTCAAGGCGCTGGCCGCATGGCGCGAAAAAGAGGCGCAGGGCAAGGATCTGCCGCGCGGTCGCATCGTCAAGGACGAAACGATCGCCGACCTTGCCGCCAATCCGCCGCGCAAACAGGCTGACCTCGCCAAGGTGCGCGGCCTGTCCGCAACCTGGGCCGGCAACGACATTGGCGGCCGCCTGATGGCAGCGATCGAGCATGCCGTACCGATGCCCGCATCGGAAATGCCCGCGCGGGACGACCGCAAGCTTCCGCTCGGCAAGGAAGGCGCGCTGGTCGCCGACCTGCTCAAGCTGCTGCTCAAGATCCGCGCCCGCGACATCAACGTCGCCGCGCGCCTCCTCGCCCGCTCCGACGATCTGGAGGCGCTCGCGGCGGGCCAGCGTGAGGGTCTGTCGATCCTGCGCGGTTGGCGCTTCGAACAATTCGGCCGCGACGCGCTCGCCCTGGTCGAGGGTCAGCTTGGGTTCACCGTGCGTAACGGAAAGCTCAAGATGACGCGTACCGAGGAGCCGAACCCATGAAAGCGATTGCCCTGATTGCCCTGCCGCTCACCCTTGCCGCATGCGGGTACGAGCGCCCCGCCCCCGGCACCGGCATCCGCGAATGCAATGCCGACCGCGTCCAGCCGCTGGTCGGCCGCGAAGCCAAGCCGCAGGTGATCGAGCGCGCGAAGCAGCGTTCGGGCGCGCGCACCGTCCGCGTGATCAAGCCGGGTATGGCAGTGACGATGGACTATCGCTCCGACCGGCTGAACGTCGAACTCGACGACGTGAACACGATCACGGCATTGCGCTGCGGCTGACGCTTCAGCCGGTCAGCGCGATATCGGCCGTCAGGCCCAACGCTCCGGCCAGCGCGCGGTGCCGCTTTTCGACCGCCTCGCCATAGAGCGCCGCGTCGTCTGCATGCAGGTGCAGCATCAGCCGCTCGCCCGCAACCGCCACCCGCGCGCGGCGCAGCGGCCCGGCAACGCCGCCGGACAAACGCTGCCCCAGCCGCATCGCCAGTCCCCACAGCCGCGCGCGTTCGAGCAGGTCGGGAGGCGCGAGCTGGCCGACCGGGGCCGGTGACTCAAGCCCGCCGCCGAGCGAGGTAAACAACGCCTGCGCCAGAAGCGCACGGCCGCGCGCGTCGATCCCAACCCAGTTGCCATGCAGCGCGATCTCCAGCCCGCGCTCCGCGCGAAACTCGGGATTGGCGCGCCACCCGACATCGGCAAGCAGGCAGGCGGCATGGCGCAGCCGCACCTGATCCGCCGGATCGTCGTCAAACAGCGGCGCGATCCAGTCATGCAACAGGTCGCCATGTTCCGGGAACCGTCCCGACCGTCGCGCCTCGTCGCGCGTCGCGACGATCAGCGGGTCCTCACGCCGCTCCTCGATCGACAGCTCGCCATAGAGCAGCCCTTCGCGCAGCCCGAAGGCTGAAGCGACCGTCTCGCTGCTGCCAAGATGCTTGATCAGCACGCCGAGCAATGCGGCGGCGTGCTCCAGCGTCGCGACCCGGCCCGAGGACAGGTTGGGTACCGACCGGATCCGGCTCTTGCCGAGCTGGGCGATCGTCCGCTGCAATCGGGTCACCGTCGCGGCGGGCATCGCATATTCGTGGATGACCGGCAGCGGATAGCCGGTCAGGTGCATGTCGAGCCGCGCCAGCGCGCGCCACGACCCGCCGACCAGATAGAAAGGCAGGCCATCGCCACGCCGCGTCCAGCCCGATTCGGCCAGCAACCGTGCGACCAGCTTGTCGAGTGAGCCCTTGCCCTGCGCACGGATCGCCTCCAGCCGCAGCACGCCCAGCGGAAACGATACCCGGTCGGTGACCGTTCCGGCCACCACCCGAACCAGTTCGAGCGACCCGCCGCCCAGATCGCCGACGATGCCATCTGCCTCGGGAATCCCCGACAGCACGCCATAGCCCGCGGCGAGCGCTTCCGCCTCGCCCGACAGCAATTCGACCGTCAGGCCCAGCGCCCCGGCAATATCGAGCAGGCGCGCGCCATTGCTCGCCTCGCGCACCGCGGCGGTCGCCACGGTGCGCAGCGAATCGACCTCCATCTCACGCGCCAGGCTCGAGAACCGCGCCAGCGCTGCCGTGGCAAGCGTCAGCGATTCCTCGCCGATCGTGCCGGTTTCGGCCAGCGATCGGCCCAGACCCGCCATGACTTTTTCGTTGAACAGGATCGCGGGCAGGCGGGCGGCACCATCATAGACGACGAGGCGGATCGAATTGGAACCGATATCGATGATCGCGGTGCGCCGGGGCGACGCCGCCGCCTGGGTCCGCGGCCGCCGCTGAAGAAGCGTGGAAATGCTCAAGCGCCGCGCTCCGCGCGCCAGCGACGCAGCGACAGCTTGGGCACTGCCCCGCTCGACTCAAGCGCCGCGCCGCGTCCCGACAGCGACGGGTTGGTCATGAAATAGCGATGCAGGTTGAACGGCTTGGCGCCGGGTTCATCGCGGACATAGCGGCCATCGGACTGCAACTCCCAGCTTTGCTCGGTATCGATCAGATTGGCGACCATCACCTGATCCAGCACCTGATCGTGCACCGTCGGGTTGATGATCGGGAGCATGAACTCGACGCGCCGGTCGAAGTTGCGCGGCATCCAGTCGGCGGACGAGATGAACACCTCGGCCGCGTCGCTCGGCAATGCCTTGCCGTTGCCGAACGCCCAGATGCGGCTGTGTTCGAGGAAGCGTCCGACCACCGACTTGACCCGGATATGTTCGGACATGCCGACGATGCCCGGACGCAGACAGCAGATGCCGCGGATCACCAGATCCACGATCACGCCCGCATTGCTCGCTTCGTACAGCTTCTCGATCATCACCGGATCGACCAGGCTGTTCATCTTCGCCCAGATTGCGGCCGGCTTGCCCGCCAGCGCATTGGCGATCTCGCGGTCGACCAGCTCCATCAGCCGGTCGCGCAAATGGCGCGGGGAGACGGTCAGCAGCTCCAGCCCCTCCGGCTCGACATAGCCGGTGACATAGTTGAAGATCTTGGCGGCATCGCGCCCGACGCGCGGGTCGGCGGTGAAAAAGCTGAGATCGGTATAGATGCGCGCGGTCACCGGGTGATAATTGCCGGTGCCGAAGTGGCAATAGGTGCGGAACTCGTCGCCCTCGCGCCGCACCACCATCGACACCTTGGCGTGGGTCTTCCAGTTGGTGAAGCCGTAGATGACCTGCACCCCGGCGCGTTCGAGCGCGCTGGCCCAGAGCAGATTCTGCTCCTCGTCGAACCGGGCCTTGATCTCGACCACCGCGGTGACCGACTTGCCGGCTTCGGCCGCGGCGATCAGCGCCTGGATCACCGCCGACTGCTTGCCCGCGCGATACAGCGTCTGCTTGATCGCCACCACGTCCGGATCGCTCGCCGCTTGCTTGAGAAAGGCAAGCACCACGTCGAACGATTCATAGGGGTGATGGACGACAATGTCCTTCGCCTTGATCGCCGCGAAACAATCGCCGTCATAATCGCGGATCCGCTCGGGGAAGCGCGCGACAAAGGGCGGGAATTTGAGGTCGGGCCGGTCCTCCTCGACGATCAGCGCGAGGTCGCCATTGCCGAGGAACCCGCCGGTTTCGGTAAGCAGCGCCTCGCTCCCGCCCAGCTCTTCCTTGAGCACCGCTTCCAGCCCGGGGTCGATCCCCTCCTCCATCTCCAGCCGGATGACCCGGCCGCGGCGGCGGCGCTTGATCGCCGTGCGGAAGTAGAGGACCAGGTCCTCCGCTTCTTCCTCCAGCTCGATATCGCTGTCGCGCAGCACGCGGAACGTCGCCGACTTGCGGATCTCGAACCCCGGAAACAGCACCGGCGCGAACCGCTTCACCAGCGTTTCGACCGCGATGTACCGCGCCGTCTCGCCTGGCACGCGCACGAAGCGCGGCGTCGCGGCGGGCAGCAGCACCAGTTCGCGCACCGCCTCGCCATCGCTGCTGCGGACCAGATCGAAAATCACGCTCAGCCCCTTATTCGGGATGAACGGAAACGGGTGCGACGGGTCGAGCGCCTGCGGGGTGAGGATCGGGAAGATCTGCAGCCGGAAATGCTCCTCCAGCCACGTCGCCGTGTCACCGGTCACCCCGTCGGCGTCGAGCACTTCGATCCCGCGCCCGATCAGTTCGGCGCGAATATCCTGCCACACCGCCTGCTGGCTATCGACCAGGTCGGCAGCATCGGCGACGATCGCCGCCAGCTGCTGCGCCGGGGTCAACCCGTCGGCCGAATGGGCATCGACCTCCTGCATCTGCTGCCCCTTCAGACCCGCGACGCGGACCATGAAGAATTCGTCCAGATTGGATCCGGAAATCGACAGAAAGCGCAGCCGCTCGAGCAGCGGGTGCGCCGGATTGCGCGCCTCCTCCATCACCCGCCGGTTGAAGCCGAGCCACGACAGCTCGCGGTTGAAAAAGCGCGCTTCGGGCACTGCGGCGGTCGATGGGTCCGCCGCAGCGGTGGCGTTCGGTCCGGCCTTGGTCTGAGCGCGCGTCATGGGTCCTCGGTTCAGCTTTGGGCAGCGGGTTCGCGAAGCAGCCCCGCCGCGGTCAATGTGGCGCGCGCCGCCGGGATCGACAAGCGCCGGTTCCCCCGGCGGCTTGCATCTTCCTCCAGCGCTTCGGCGGTACGCAGGATCGCCAGATGGCTCCGTTCGATCCTCCGCACGATCCACGCCAATAGATCGGGCTGGGCGACAAGTTCATGACGCTCGAGCAACTGGGCGAGCAGGTCGTGCGCCAGCGCGTCGTCGGGCGCGCCGATCTGGGCGAGGACGCTGGCACCCAGGCGCGAGCGCAGGTCGGGCAGTCGCACGGCCCAGGCCGGGGGCGCGCGTTCCGCCACCATGAACAGCGGCCGCTGCTCCGCCTGCGCCGCGTTCCAGGCATGGAACAGCGCCACTTCGTCCATCCGGTCAGCATCGTCGATCATCGTGCCGCCGCTGCGGCCGACCATCGTCCGCGCGAGCAGGCTGCGCCCGGATTTGCGCGGACCGGTAATCAGTGCGGCGCGGACCGGCCAGTCCGCCCAGCGCTCGAGCAAGCGCACTGCCTGGGCATTGGATTCACCGACCAGGAACCGGTCCTCGCGCGCGCCAGCCGGTCGGGCGAGCGGCAGGGAAAGCTGCGTCATCCGTCGCTGTCATTCCCCGCTGCCGGCGTCGTAGGCGTCGGTTGCGCAGGGGCAGTGCCGCCACCGCCGCGGCGGATGCGCAGCACGCCGGCGCCCTCCTGCACCTGCCACCCGCGCGCTTCCAGCGCCGCGCGCAGCGATGCCTGGCTGCCGTCATAGGTCACCCGCATCAGCGACACACCGCCCAGCGCGGTGCTGGTGGTCGCGGCCGAACTGACCCCCGGCACGACGCGCAGCGACGCTTCCGCGCTGGTCAGCGCACCGACGCTCGGCGTGTCGAACTGGATGGTGATGACCGATCCGGTCGCTGCGGCCGGCGTTTCGCCGGTATCGATCGCTTCCTCGGTCCCGCTTTCCTCCAGCGGCACTTCGGGACGCGGCGGCTCGGTGACCAACAGCCGGTCGGGCTTGAGGATGCCCGCGCGCAGCGCGTCCTGATACGCCTTGTCGATCCGCGCGATCCCGGCATCGATCAGCGCGGGAATGGCGTTGCCGTCATTGACCCGCAGCACGAACTGGGCAAGCCGGCGATTGTCGGGCCCCTGGCCGGCGGTAAAGATTCCCGTCACCGGACCGCCGGGGTAACTGCGGCGCAGCTCGACCGTCGGGATCAGGATGTCGGTCGCGCCATATTGGTCGAGGATCGACCGCCACCAGCCGCGCCCGCGCCGCGACACCTGTCCGGCGTTCATCAGCAAGCGATCGGGACCCGAGCCATTGGGGCGGACATAATCAATGCTGCTGTTGCCGGTGCGGAACCGGGTCCAGCCCTCGGCAAAGGCGCTGCTGCCCTCGAACACGCGATGCGCGCCGCCCGAAATCTGGACCGGCACGACCAGCATCGGCGGCGATCGCATCAACGCTCCGCCCACGCCCAGGATCGATGCGGCGCGATTGCGGTCGAACAACACGCCCAGCCGCGCGACGTAGCGATTGGGGCCGATCTGCTCGCGCTCGACCACGATCCCGGTCACCAGCCCGTCCAGCGCCGAATCGGACAGGGTCGATGGCGAACCGGTCAACTGCTTCGACAGCATCGACCAGCCCTTGCGCTGCGCCAAGCGCCAGCCACCCAGGCGCGCCGCCTCCGCGCTCTTGCCGCGTACATCGACATCGACGCCGCCGACCTCGAAACTGCCCGAGCTGTTGCCCGCGTCCTCGCTCGCCCCCGCCTTCGACCCCGCGCCGCCGGACTGCGCCACGGCATAGCCGGCCGATGCAAGCAGGGCGGCGATGCCGATGGCGGCGATGGCAGAGGACGGACGAACAGTCATTCCGCGCCCTTTTGGCGAAGCGGGCGTGGAAATCCAAGCGCTATCCTCCCCCATCGTCGTCCCGGGCTTGACCCGGGACAGGGCTTTTCTGTCGATCGTTGCCAAAGGAAGCCCCGGCCCGGGTCAAGCCCGGGCAGACGAGAAGCTTTGGCGCGCGGTTTCTGTACGATCGATGGTTTCGCTTTGCACGCCCCGGCGCTAAGCGCTCCCACATGACCGATCCCGAGTCCTATACCTACGCCCAGGCGGGCGTTTCGATCGACGCCGGCAATGCGCTGGTCCGCGCCATCGCCCCGCTCGCCCGCTCCACCCGCCGTCCGGGCGCCGACGCCGACCTTGGCGGCTTTGGCGGCCTGTTCGACCTCAAGGCAGCCGGCTTCACCGATCCGCTGCTGGTCGCGGCGAATGACGGCGTGGGGACCAAGCTCAAGCTGGCGATCGATCACGACTCGCACGACGGCGTCGGCATCGACCTCGTCGCGATGTGCGCCAACGATCTGATCGTGCAGGGTGCCGAGCCGCTGTTCTTCCTCGACTATTTCGCCACCGGAAAGTTGGTCAACGGCGTCGCCGAACGCGTGATCGCGGGCATTGCCGAGGGCTGCAAACAGGCCGGCTGCGCGCTCATCGGCGGCGAAACCGCCGAAATGCCCGGCATGTATGCCGATGGCGACTATGACCTTGCCGGCTTCTGCGTCGGCGCGGTCGAGCGCGACCACTTGCTCGACGGCAAGAAGATCGCACCGGGCGACGTCATCCTCGGCCTCGCCTCGACCGGGGTTCACTCCAACGGCTATTCGCTCGTCCGCCGCCTCGCCGCGGACAAGGGCTGGAAGCTCAACCGCCCCGCGCTGTTCGATCCCGAGGTGATCCTGCTCGACGCGCTGATGGCACCCACCCGCATCTATGTCCGCAGCCTGCTGCCCCAGTTGCGCAAGGGCAGCATCCACGGCCTCGCCCACATCACCGGCGGCGGTCTGCTGGAAAACATCCCCCGCGTCCTGCCTGAAGGCTGCCACGCCCGCGTCGACGCCGACAGCTGGGCCCAGCCCCGCCTGATGGCGTTCCTGCAGGCGCAGGGAAATATCGAGCCACAGGAAATGGCGCGCACCTTCAACTGCGGCATCGGCATGATCGCCGTGGTCGCGGCGGATCGGGCGGACGCAGTCGCGGCGGAGCTGGAAGCGGCGGGCGAGACCGTTCATCGCATCGGGTCGATCGCGGCAGGGCAGCGCGGCTGCACCGTGTCCGGGAGCGCCGAAACCTGGAGCGCACGCGCCGACTGGGAAGCAACGCATAGCCACTGACGCCGCCCGCCCTGAGCGTGTCGCAGGGCCGCCTTCCCCCTTGAGGCTGCTGCGCGCAGTGCTCCGACAAGCTCAGCACGAACGGATGTGATGAAACGCAAACTCGGCATCCTGATCTCGGGTCGCGGATCGAACATGCAGGCGCTCGTGGAGGCCGCCCGCCTCGCCGACAGCCCCTACACCGTCGCACTTGTCGCCTCCGACAAGCCCGAGGCCGCCGGTCTCGCCTGGGCGTCGGACCATGGCATCGCAACGTTCGCGCGCTCGCCAAAGGGCCTCGCCAAGGCCGAGTATGAAGCCGCGATCGACGCCGCGCTGCGCGATGCCGGCGTCGAAGCCATCGCCCTTGCCGGCTATATGCGCCTGCTCTCCGACGCTTTCGTTGCGCGGTGGCGCGGGCGGATCGTCAACATCCACCCCTCGCTGCTCCCGCTCTACAAGGGCCTGGACACCCACAAGCGGGCGATCGAAGGGGGCGACAGCCATGGCGGCTGCTCGGTCCATATCGTGACCGAAGAACTCGACGGCGGCGAAGTGCTGGGCCAAGCCCGCGTCCCGATCCTCCCCGGCGACACGCCCGAAGCACTGGCCGAACGCGTACTCGCCGAGGAACATGCGCTCTATCCCCGCATCGTCGCGGACTGGCTGCGCCGGTGACCCCGCCGGCGCGTGGCGCCACTCTCCTGCACTAAACCACGGATACAACTGCAAAATCCTGCGTTATCCGGGCTCGTCACAGTTGTACTTCAGGAGGATCCGGCGATGGGACAAGCGCGCCAGCCGCACCGGTTGTCCGGGATTGCCAGCGCCGAAGCCGGATTGGTCCTGCTCGACGGCCCTGCCGGCGTCGCCATTGCCATGACGCCCGACGCTGCAGAGGAAACCGCGCGCAGCCTGCGCCGTGCCGCGGCTGAAGCACGCGGCCAGCGGCCCGCCGCGCCCGGTCCCGAATCCAGCGCGCATTGATCGCCGCTTGCCACGCGCGCTCACGCCCCCCAAACAAGGTCGATGCTGAAAGTTGCCAGCTACAACATGCGCAAGGCGATCGGGACCGACCGGCGCCGTCGGCCCGAGCGCACGCTCGAAGTGCTGCGCGAAGTGGATGCCGACATCGTCGCGCTGCAGGAATGCGACCGCCGCTTCGGGCAACGCCAGGGGGTCATCCCGCTCCATCTGCTCGACGAGCATAGCGACTGGAAGGCGGTGCCGTTCGGTGTGCGCACCGGGTCGATGGGCTGGCACGGCAATGCGATCCTCGTGCGCAAGGACGCGCAGATCCTCGATTGCGAAATCATCCACCTCCCCGCGCTCGAGCCGCGCGGCGCGGTGATGGCTGACCTGCGCGTCAGGGGACACGCCCTGCGCGTCGTCGGGATGCATCTCGACCTGTCCGGCCTGTGGCGGCGGCGCCAGGCGCACGCGATCCTCAGCCATCTGGCGGCCAGCGCGCGCCCGCTGCCGACGGTGATGATGGGCGACCTCAACGACTGGAGCGCGCAGTCGGGTTGCCTGCGCGATTTCGGCCGCGACTTCAGCTTCGCGCCGACCGGCCGCTCCTTCCACGCGCGCCGCCCGGTCGCGCGGCTCGACCGGATCATGGTCTCGCCCGAGCTGGCGATCGACGATTGCGGCGTCAACGACAGCGCCGCCGCGCGGACAGCGTCCGATCACTTGCCCGTCTGGGCCGCGATCCGGCCGGCCTGACGATGCAGGACAAGGAACTCCGCCTCGCGCTGGTCTGCTATGGCGGGATCAGTCTCGCCATCTACATGCACGGCATCACCAAGGAAATCTGGCACCTCGCCCGCGCGAGCCGCGCGCATCGCGATTTCGAGCCCGCCGGCGGTGCCAGCGAGCGCGTCTACCATGCGCTGCTCGACGAGATCGGCGACACTGCCGGGATCAACCTGCGCGTGATGGTCGACATCGTTGCGGGCGCCAGCGCCGGCGGGATCAACAGCGTGTTCCTCGCCCAGGCGGTGTCGACCGGCCAGTCGCTCGATCCGCTGACCGACCTCTGGCTCGAAATCGCCGATGTCGAAACCTTGCTCGATCCCGGCCAAGGTCCATCCCACCGGCTGGCCAAGATCTGGGCCCTGCCGATCGCCTGGATGCTGGCGGGCCGCGACGCCGCGGTCGACGGCACGGTCGAGCCGGCCGCGCAGGCCGAGGTGCGCGCCAAGCTCGAACGCTTTGTCCGCTCGCGCTGGTTCGAACCGCCATTCGGCGGCAAGCAGCTGATGAACATGCTGCTCGATGCGCTCGAAACCATGCGCGACGCGCCCGCCGGCCCGCGCCTGCTGCCCGATGGTCAGCCGCTCGACCTGTTCGTGACGGTCACCGACTTCCACGGTCACCCGCAGCGGCTCGCGCTCAACTCGCCGCCGGAGGTGGTCGAGACCGAGCATCGCCTGGTCTTTTCGTTCAGCGATCATGGCGACGCCGCCGCGCCGCTCGCCAATGCCGCCGAACTCGCCTTCGCCGCCCGCGCCACCTCCAGCTTTCCCGGCGCCTTCCCGCCCGCCACCGTGGCCGAGGTCGATCAGGTGCTGGCCGCGCGGGGCACGGACTGGCCCGGTCGCGCCGCCTTTCTCGAACATGCGCTGCCGCGCCACTTTGCCGCCGGCGTTGCCGAGAGCGCGCCACTGATCGACGGATCGGTGCTCGCCAACGCACCGTTCCGCCCGGCGATCGATGCCCTGCGTGAGCGGCCCGCACGGCGCCAGATCGACCGCCGCTTCGTCTTCATCGACCCGACGCCCGGCTATCGCATCGCGGTTGCGCCGGGCAGTGGCGATGCCGCCCCCGGATTTTTCCGCACGATCCTCGGCGCACTGTCCGAACTGCCCCGGCAGCAGCCGATCCGCGACAATCTCGAGGCGATCGGCCAGCGCTCGGCCCAGATCGAGCGCATGCTGGCAATCATCGAACGGTTGCGCGGCGAGGTCGAGGCGCAGGTCGAATCGCTGTTCGGCTACACGCTGTTCCTCGATTATCCGACGCCCAAGCGGCTGGCGGGCTGGCGCGCGCGCGCGCAGCAGGCGGCATCGACCCGGGCCGGCTATGGCCATGCCGCCTATGGCCTGCTCAAGGTCGAAGGGGTGGCGGATCGCATCGCCACCCATCTCAACCAGATTGCCGACCTGCACGGCGCCGAACGCTGGCAACGCATGCGCAGCGCGGTCGGCGCGGAAATCGCGCGGCGCGGCGCCGATTCGTTCAGTATCCAGCATAGTGGTGCGGCAAGCGTCGCAACGCTTGATCTGCTGCGCGCGCACGATCTGGGGTTCCGCATCCGGCGGCTGCGGCTGCTCGCCCGCCGGGTCAGCGAACTCGATGTCGATCATGCCCGCGCCGAACTCGTCCCGATCCGCACCGCGATCTACGAATCGCTTGCCGGCTATCTCGAATGTCAGCGCGCCGATCCGTTTCTCGGCATGCGCGAGTCGATCCGCTCGCCCGACTGCGATGTCGGTGCGGTGATGGACGAACTCGCGGCGCGGATGGACCTGCGCACGCTCGACGACGATACCGACATCCGCCTGTCGGAAGGGTTCAGCCATCTGCCGCGCGACCTGCGCCGCCCGATGCTGCTCGCTTATCTGGGCTTTCCCTTTTTCGACATCGCGACCCTGCCCCTGCTCAGGGGCGAGGGGCTCAACGAATTCGACCCGATCCGCGTCGATCGCATCTCCCCGGACGACGCGACCGCCATCCGCAGCGGCGGCGCACAGGCGACGCTCAAGGGCATCCAGTTCCACAATTTCGGCGCCTTTTTCAGCCGCGCCTATCGTGAGAACGACTATCTCTGGGGCCGTCTCCACGGTGCGGACCGGCTGGTCGACATCATCCTGTCGACGCTCCCGGCGGGCAAGCGGCTCGGCGCCGGGCGGATCGCGACGATCAAGCGCGCGCTGTTCCACGCGATCCTCGACGAGGAGGAGCCCCGGCTCCAGGCGGTCCCCGGCCTTGTTGCCCAGCTTCGCACCGAAATCGGCTAAGGCTGGCCAAGCCGGGCCGCGCGTCCTAAAGCATGGCTTCACGCAACAGGGCGAACGCAGCGGATGCAGTTTCTCAAGGCATTATTCTGGTTCCTGATCCTCGGTCTTGCCGCGGCATTCGCGGTGACCAACTGGCATCCGGTCGAAATCCACCTGTGGAGCGGGCTGATCGCCGATGTGAACCTGCCCTTCCTGTTGTTCGTCATCTATCTTGGCGGCCTGCTGCCGATGCTCGCCATCTATCACACGATGCGCTGGCGGATGCGCAGCCGCATCGCGATGCTGGAGCAGACGGTCGATGCGCTGCGTCCCGCGCCCGCGCCGGTCGCCGCAGCGCAGCCGGTTCAGGATCCGGGCGAAGCGGCGCCTGTCGACGCCAGCCAGGCGCCGTCCGTGTCATGAGCCCGATCTACGTCGCCCTCGACACGCCCGATCTCGCCCGCGCCAAGGCGATTGCGACCCGCGTGCGCACCCATGTTGGCGGGATCAAGCTTGGCCTCGAATTCTTCATGGCCAATGGCCGCCACGGCGTGCACGAAATGGCCGAGATCGGCCTGCCGATCTTCCTCGACCTCAAATTCCACGACATCCCCAATACGGTGGGCAAGGCGGTGCAGGCACTGCGCCCGCTCGAACCCGCGATCATCACCGTCCATGCCGCGGGCGGCCGCGCGATGCTGGAGGATGCCAAGGCGGCCGCTCCCACGGGCACCAAGGTCGTGGCGGTGACGATGCTCACCAGCCTCGACGCCAATGACCTGACCTCGATCGGCCTGTCGCCCGACCCGCATGAACAGGTCGTCCGCCTCGCCGAACTCGCCAAGTCGGCCGGTGTCGACGGCATCGTCTGCTCGGGTGAGGAAGTGAAGGCCGCCCACGCGGCGTGGAAGGACGGCTTCTTCGTCGTCCCCGGCGTCCGCCCGTCGCAAGGCCATAGCGGCGACCAGAAGCGAGTCGTTACCCCCCGCGCCGCGCTCGACGCCGGCGCCTCGATCCTCGTTATCGGCCGCCCGATTACCCAGGCGGAAGACCCCGACCGCGCCGCACGCGAGATCGAGGCGACCCTCTAGCCCCTTCGTCACCCCGGGCTTGACCCGGGGTCAGGCTTCTTCTTCCCGGCCGCAAGAACAACGCGCCCCGAATCGAACGGGGGTGTCACGAGCTCGAAAATGCCCACCATCCGCCCCGCCACCGCCGCCGACCTCCCCCGCCTCCACATCGTTGTCGAGCGCGCCTATCGCGGCAATTCGGCGCGGCGGGGATGGACGCATGAGGCGGACATGCTGTTCGACGCGCGCACCGACCTCGATACGCTCGTCACACTCATCGACGGCGCCAGCCGCATCCTGATCGCGCTGGACGGCGACACCATCCTCGGCTGCGTCAACATCGTCAGCCGCGGCAATGGCCTCGCCTATCTCGGCCTGCTCTGCGTCGATCCCGAGCTTCAGGCGCGGGGCATCGGCAAGCAACTCATCGCCGCCGCCGAATCCACTGCGCGCGAAACCTTCGCCGCCACCCGTGTGGAAATGACCGTCATCGACCGCCGGATCGAATTGATCGCCTGGTACGAACGCCATGGCTATGTCCGTACGGGCGAGACGCGCCCCTTCCCGGTCGCGGTCGATCCCCCGCTGACCATGGCGGTGCTGGCCAGGCCGCTGCCGCGCTGACGCCATGGTTGCACTCGCCCGGTGGCTTGGTTACCGATGTGACAAAATCACAAAACCCTAGGGAGTGTGTTGCCGATGCGTATCCTGTTGCTTGCCGCCACCTTGTTGAGCAGCCCCGCCCTCGCCCAGGCCGAACGCGCCGCCATCGGCACCGGGGTCAGCGCCAGTGACCGCGCCAACAGCGCGGAACGCCCGATCCGCTTTGCCGCAACCGCCCCTGCCGATGGTGTGCTCGTCATCCCGATGGCGGGCGCAAGCGACTTGAGCCACGTCCCCACCGCGCTCCGTGCCGCCGTGACCGACGCGGTCGCAACCGCCGGGTTCAAGGCGGCGGCGGACAAGACGCTCTCGCTCTACGGCGTCGGCGGCTATCATCGCATCGTCCTGATCGGCGTGCCCGCAGGCCAGCTCGACGCTGCCGCTCTCGCCGATTTCGGTGGCCGCGCCGCGCAGGAAACGCGCGACAATCGTCAGCCGGTCGCGATCCTCGCGGGAACGCTGGCCAGCACCGCCACCGACCCCGCCGCGCATGTCGCGCTCGGCGCCAGCCTCGGCCAATATCGCTTCGACAAGCTCAAGAGCAGCGCCGACGCCCCTGCCGTTCAGCCGCTGACCATCGTCGCCGCGCGTGGTGAGGCCAGCTTCACCCGCGACCATGCCGGGATCGCCGATGGCGCGCGCATGGCCCGCGACCTCATCACCCTGCCGTCCAACGCCAAGACCCCCGACAGCTTCGTCGCCGCCGTCCGCGCCCAGTTTGCCGGCGTGCCCAATGTCCGCATCACGGTGCTCGACGAGGCCGAAATGCGGAAGCGCAACATGGGCTCGATCCTTTCGGTTTCCGCCGGGTCGCGGCATCCGGCGCGGATGATGATCGTCGAATATCGCGGCGCGGGCGACGCTGCCCCGCTCGCACTGGTGGGCAAGGGCATCACCTTCGACAGCGGCGGCATCAGCCTCAAGCCCGGCGCGGGCATGGGGGCGATGAAGGGCGACATGGCCGGCGCCGCCGCCGTGATGGGCGGTGTCTATGCCGCCGCCCGCCGCGGGGCCCGGGCGAACGTCGTGGGCATCGCCGCGCTGGCGGAAAACATGCCCGGCGGCAACGCATCGCGCCCCGGCGACGTGGTCCGCACGATGAACGGCCAGACGATCGAGATCATCAGCACCGATGCCGAGGGCCGCATGGTGCTCGCCGACGCCAACCAATATGCGATCGAGCGCTACAAGCCCGCTGCCCTGGTCAACATCGCGACGCTGACCGGCGCCGTCATCACCGCGCTCGGCGACGATTATGCCGGCCTGTTCGCCCGTGACGAGGCGTTGGCGACCCGTGTCCAGCGCGCCGCAACCGCCTCGGGCGAGGCGGTGTGGCGCCTGCCGCTCCACCCCAGCTATGCCAAGGACATGGAATCGCCGATTGCCGACATCGCCAATGGCGCCAGCGGTTCGGGTCCC
The DNA here is from genome assembly GCF_031456015.1 of Sphingomonas sp. BE123. Taxonomy (NCBI): domain Bacteria; kingdom Pseudomonadati; phylum Pseudomonadota; class Alphaproteobacteria; order Sphingomonadales; family Sphingomonadaceae; genus Sphingomonas; species Sphingomonas sp. BE123. The sequence continues at coordinate 487,428 of NZ_JAVDTW010000001.1, forward strand.
GGCGCCGGGCGCGGCGCGCACTTCATCGAATTCCTCACGCCCAAGCCGACGCCTTGGGCGCATCTCGACATTGCCGGGGTCGACGGCGCTGACGAATCGCTGCCGACCGTGCCCAAGGGTGCCCGCGGCTTCGGCGTGCGGCTGTTCGACGCGCTGGTCCGCGACTTCGAACAATAAGGGGGTCGATCGCGGCACCTGCCAGCCCTCCTGAGGCCGGCGGGCAGGTGCCGCCCAACTTCCGCTTGCCAAAGCCCCGCGCCGCGCCGATTGCGTGTCCCCGATGCCCGTTACAGCCAAGATTTGCGGTCTGTCCGCGCCCGACACGCTCGCGGCTGCTGTCGCGGGCGGGGCGAGCCATATCGGCTTCGTCTTCTTCCCCCCCTCGCCGCGCCACGTGACATTCGATCAGGCCGCGGCACTCGCCACGCTGGTTCCCGATCATGTCGAGCGGGTCGGCGTGTTCGTCGATCCCGAAGACGCGCTGCTCGACCAGGCGATCCGCGCTGCCCGGCTCGACGCGATCCAGCTCCACCGCGCCAGTCCCGAGCGCGCCGCCGCCATTGGTGCGCGCACCCGCCTGCCGGTGTGGGCCGCCGTCGCGGTCAAGGCGCGCGCCGACCTTGCCGCCGCCCATGCCTTTCGCGGCGCCGCGCAGCGTATCCTGTACGACGCCAAGACCCCCGATGACGCACGGCTTCCCGGCGGCATGGGGCTGCGCTTCGACTGGACGCTGCTCCAGGGATTCGACCACCCCCTGCCCTGGGCGCTGTCGGGCGGTCTCGATGCCGCCAATGTCGCCGAGGCGGCGGCGATCAGCGGCGCGCGCACGGTCGACGTCTCGTCCGGTGTCGAGAGCGCCCCGGGGGTCAAGGACGCGGCAAAGATCGCGGCGTTCCTCCACACCGTCGCGATGCTGTAACAAGGCTTGGCGTTCGCTGCCGAGCGGCCTAAACGCCCCTCATCATGAACCAGCCCAACTCCTTCCGCGCCCAGCCCGATGACCGTGGCCATTTCGGCCAGTTTGGCGGACGCTATGTCGCCGAAACGCTGATGCCGCTCGTCCTCGACCTCGAGCACGAGTATAAGGCCGCGAAAGCCGACCCCGCTTTCGCGGCGCAGTTCGACGACCTGCTCGAACATTATGTCGGCCGCCCCAGCCCGCTCTATTACGCCGAGCGCCTGACCGACGCGCTGCGCGAAAACGCCGAACCCGGCATGGGTGCGCAAATCTGGTTCAAGCGCGACGAGCTCAACCATACCGGCGCGCACAAGATCAACAATTGCATTGGCCAGATCCTGCTCGCGATCCGCATGGGCAAGACGCGGATTATCGCCGAAACCGGCGCGGGCCAGCATGGCGTCGCCACCGCCACCGTCTGCGCGCGCTTCGGCCTGCCCTGCACCATCTTCATGGGCGCCAAGGATGCCTCGCGCCAGCAGCCAAACGTGTTCCGCATGAAGCTGCTCGGCGCCGAAGTCCGCCCGGTCACCAGCGGCGCGGGCACGCTGAAGGACGCGATGAACGAAGCGCTGCGCGACTGGGTCGCGAACGTCCACGACACCTTCTACATCATCGGCACTGCCGCCGGCCCGCACCCCTATCCCGAACTGGTCCGCGACTTTCAAAGCGTGATCGGCAAGGAAGCCCGCGCGCAGATGCTCGCCCGCACCGGCCGCCTTCCCGACCTGCTCGTCGCCGCGATCGGCGGGGGCAGCAACGCGATCGGCCTGTTCCACCCGTTCCTCGACGACGCCGATGTCGCGATGCTCGGCGTCGAAGCGGCAGGCGAAGGCCTGGACGCCAAGCACGCCGCCAGCCTCGCAGGCGGCGAGCCCGGCATCCTCCACGGCAACAAGACCTATCTGCTGCAGGACGCGGACGGCCAGATCACCGAAGCGCATTCGATCAGCGCCGGCCTGGATTATCCCGGCATCGGCCCCGAACATGCCTGGCTCAAGGACATCGGCCGCGTCGAATACACGTCGGTGACCGACACCGAAGCGCTCGACGCCTTCCAGCTGCTCTGCCGCACCGAAGGCATCATCCCAGCGCTGGAACCTTCGCATGCCATCGCAGCCGTCGCGGTCAAGGCACGGGAAATGCGGCATGACCAAGTGATCCTCGCCAACCTCTGCGGCCGCGGCGACAAGGACATCTTCACCGTCGCCGAGGCGCTGGGGGTTGAGATATGAAGCAGCTAAAGCGCATTGGCCTCGGCCTGTGCGGCTTCGGAATGGTCGTCGTGTTGGCTTCGTTAGCCCTTCGATATGCGATCGACGAAGGATCGGCGGACGCTGTCCTGATTGGCGGAACCATTGCGGTTCTTGTCGGAGGGGTTCTCTGGCTGACCTCCAGTTTGGTCCGGCTTCTAAAAGGCGAGGTTCGACTTCGGCCGTGGGACGCCGTTAAACTCGCGTTTCTGTACTTTGCTGTATTCGCAGCTTTACGCTTCGGCGCATGGGCGATTTTTCCTGAGATGGAACGTGATGTCGTTAAGGCACTATTCCTCTCAATTTTCCCCGCACTAGTATTGGGCTTTTACTCTACCGCCTATCGGAAACCGGCATGACCCGCCTCGCCCACACCTTCGCCGCCGCAGCGCGCGACCACCGCGCCGCGCTCGTCACCTTCGTCACAGCGGGTGACGGCGACACCGCCGCAATCCTCGACGCGCTCGTCGCGGGCGGGGCCGATGTGATCGAGCTTGGCATGCCGTTCACCGACCCGATGGCCGATGGCCCGGCGATTCAGGCCGCGAACCTGCGCAGCCTCGCCGCGGGCACGCGCACCGCCGACGTGCTCGCCATCGCCTCCGCCTTCCGCCAGCGCCACCCGGAAACCCCGCTGGTGCTGATGGGCTATGCCAATACCATGACCCGCCCGACGCCCGAAGCGTTCGCACAACGCGCCGCGGACGCAGGCGTCGACGGCGCGATCATCGTCGATATCCCGGCCGAGGAAGCCGACGAGATCGCCGCCTTCGCCCCGCACGGCATCGCCACCATCCGCCTCGCCACCCCCACCACCGATGCCGCGCGCCTGCCAGCCGTGCTCGATGGCGCGAGCGGCTTTCTCTATTATGTCTCGGTCGCCGGCATCACCGGCAAGCAGCAGGCGGCACAGGACAGCATCGAAGCCGCCGTCGCCCGCCTGAAAGCCGCCACCGACCTGCCCGTAGCAGTCGGCTTCGGCGTCCGCACGCCCGAACAGGCCGCCGCGATTGGCCGCGTCGCCGATGGCGTCGTCGTCGGCTCGGCAATCATTGACATCGTCGCGGCACAGGGCGCCAATGCCCCCGCCGCCGTCCGCACCTATATTCAATCCCTGTCGGCCGCGCTGGCCACAGCACGCAAGGAAACCGCCGCATGAGCTGGCTCACCCGCGTCCGCAACGCGATCTCGCTCGTCATCCCGAACAAGGCGGAGACGCCCGACAACCTCTGGCACAAGTGCAAGGGCTGCGGGCAGATGGTGTTCGTCAAGGAACTCCAGGAAAACCAATCGGTCTGCCCGATCTGCGACCATCATGAGCGCATCGGCGGCCGCGCGCGGTTCGAGCAATTGTTCGACGCGGGCAGCTACACCATCCTCCCGAACCCCAAGGTCGCCGAAGACCCGCTCAAGTTCCGCGACCAGAAACCCTATCCCGCCCGCATCAAGGCCGCGCGCGCCAGCACCGGCGAGCAGGACGCGTTCCTCAACGCCAGCGGCACGATCCTCGGCCAGCGCGCGGTGATCGGCGTGCAGGATTTCGCGTTCATGGGCGGATCGATGGGCCAGGCGGTCGGCGAAGCCTTCATCGCCGGGGTCGAGGCCGCGATTGCCGCCAAGGCGCCCTATATCGTCTTCACCGCCAGCGGCGGCGCGCGCATGCAGGAGGGCATCCTCAGCCTGATGCAGATGCCGCGCACCACCGTCGCCATCTCGATGCTCCACGACGCCGGCCTGCCCTATATCGTCGTGCTGACCGACCCGACCTCGGGCGGCGTGATGGCCGCCTATGCGATGCTCGGCGACGTCCAGATCGCCGAGCCCAAGGCCACCCTCGCCTTCACCGGCCGCCGCGTGATCGAAAGCACGATCCGCGAAAAGCTGCCCGACGATTTCCAGACCAGCGAATATTATCTCGACCACGGCCTGATCGACATGGTCGTCCACCGCAAGGACCTGCGCGACAAGCTCGGCGCCTTGATCAGCCTGCTGGTGGAGGAAAAGGCGGCGGCGTAGGGTAGAAGAAAAAGCCCCTCCCCTTCAGGGGAGGGGTTGGGGTGGGGCAGTCATGGCAACGGAAAACGAACTCTCCGCTTTCGCCCGACAGAACCGCCGCAACCCCACCGAATACGAAAAGCACCTCTGGCGCCACCTCTCCAATCGCCAACTCGCCGGCCACAAGTTCCGCCGCCAGCACAAGTTCGCACCCTACATCGCCGACTTCTTCTGCCCCGCCAAAGGCCTGGTCGTCGAACTCGACGGCAACACCCACCGCACGGATCGCGACGAAGCCCGCAACATCTTTTTCCTCCGCTCCGGCTTCACCACGCTCCGCTTCACCAACGCCGAGGTGCAGGAGAATATCGAAGGCGTCCTTCAAGCGATACTGTCAAAGCTGGAGGCACTTCCCGATAGGTGGCCCGACGATGCCAAGACTGCCCCACCCCAACCCCTCCCCTGAAGGGGAGGGGCTTTAGAGTGCCGCGATGCCGGCCCAAACCTCGGCCCGCCAGCGCCCGTCGCTTGGCTCATCGTAGCCGAGGTCTTGCCCCGCCTTCGCTCAGGAGCCAAGCTGGCCTGTACCAACGATCTTGGGGACCCAGATGGAAGCCGCAGCCGTCATCCTGATCGTCGCCATTCTGGCGCTTTGGCTGCTTGGGGCGAGATTGAAAAAGGTTGCACCCAATCAACAGGCCGAAAACGCTGCCACCACCGATCTTTCAATGCTGCCCGAGCGCTTTGTTATCTTTGATTTCGAAACAACCGGACTGAATCCCGACAGCCACGAGATTATTGAGATTGGCGCGATCCGAGCCAACCGAGACTCGGATATGCACGAGACGTTTCAAACCTTCGTCATCCCGCAGGGGCGGATATCGGCGCGCATCACGGAAATCACCGGCATCAATCGCGAAATGGTCAAGCGCGACGGGCTGCCGCTCAATCAGGCGCTAAGCGAGTTCCGAGCATTTGTCGGCGAACTACCCCTCATCGCATACAATGCCGAGTTTGATGATGGATTCTTGAAGTCGGCCTGCCGACGCGTCGAGGCAGAAGCCTTCTCGAATGAAGTTTGCTGCGCATTGAAGATGGCGCGTCGGGCATGGCCGGGGCGGCGCAGCTACAAGCTTGCAGAACTGGCACGAGACGGCGGGTTGTCACTCGAAAACGCGCACCGCGCGCTGGGCGACTGCCACCGAACCTTGATCGTTTACACGGCGGCTGCTCGGAAGCTGCGCAGCCATAGATGACGCCCTCGCGCTTCCCTCAAACAGCCCTCCCCACCACCCCCACACCCGCTATACACCCCCCACAATGCCCGACCACGCGACCTCCTCCTCCCCCGCCGTGCAACGCCAGCTCGACCGTCTCTGGGCGCTCGGCCCCGGTGCCGATGTCCTCGGGCTCAGCCGCATTACCGCGCTGCTCGATCGGATCGGCAATCCGCACCTCAGCCTCCCGCCGGTGCTCCATGTCGCAGGGACCAACGGCAAGGGCTCGACCTGCGCCTTCCTGCGCGCCGCGGTTGAGGCCGCGGGCCTGAGCGCGCATGTCTATTCCAGCCCCCACCTCGTCCGCTTCAACGAGCGCATCCGCCTTGCCGGCCAGCTGATCGACGACGCCACCCTCGCCACCCTGCTCGAACAGGTGCTCGACGCCGGGGGAGACATCGGCGCGAGCTTCTTCGAGGTGACCACCGCCGCCGCCTTCCTCGCTTTCGCCCGCAGCCCGGCGGACGCCTGCATCATCGAGGTGGGGCTGGGCGGGCGGCTCGATGCCACCAACGTCATTCCCGCCCCCGCCGCCTGCGCCATCGCCCAGCTCGGCATCGACCACCAGGCATTCCTCGGCGACACCGCCGAGGCCATTGCCGGGGAAAAGGCCGGCATCGCCAAGCCCGGCGTCCCGCTCGTCACCATGGCCTATGGCGACAGCGTCACCGCCCGCATCGCGCAGGTCGCCGCCGCCGCGAACGCTCCGGTCCACGCGCGCGGCACCGCCTGGGACTTCACCGTCACCCCCGATCGCCTCAGCTACCGCGACGCACAGGGCGAGGTCGCGACCCCGCTCCCCACCCTCGCCGGCCCGCACCAGCCGACCAACCTCGCGCTCGCCATCGCCATGCTGCGCCACCAGCGCGCGCTGACCATCCCCGACAGCGCCTTCGCCAGCGCCGCCACCGCCACCCGCTGGCCCGCGCGGATGCAGCGGCTAATCTCCGGTCCGCTCCACGCGCACCTGCCCGCCGGCGCCGAAATCTGGCTCGACGGCGGCCATAATGAAGCCGCCGCACAATCGGTCAGCGCCACGCTGGCACAGGTCGCAGACGGTCGCCCCGCGCACCTGATCCTCGGCATGTTGTCGAACAAGGACGCGACCGGCCTGCTCGCCCCCTTCGCCCCGCTCGCCGCCAGCTTCACTTCGGTCCCGGTCCCCGGCCACGCGCACCACGATCCGGCGGATCTCGCCGCCACCGCCCGCGCGCTCGGCATCCCCAGCACCGCCACCGCGCCCGACGTGCCCGCTGCGCTTGCTGGCATCCACGCGGACGCCCCGCTCGTCCTTGTCCTCGGTTCGCTCTACCTTGCCGGTGAAGTGCTCCGCGCAAACGACGAACTCCCCGACTGATCCTTATTGCGATTGACTATCAATATAAGGATGGCAGACTGGCGCTCCCGATCAAGGAGTCGCCCGTTGCGCTACACCCCCGCCCGCGCCGAAACCCTCGGCACCCTCCTGCCCCGGCTCCAGCCCGAGGATCCCGCCGCCCGGCTATTGCTGTTCGGCATTCGTCAGCTTGGCGCGCACGGGCTGGGCGACGCTGCCGCCGCGCACGCCTTCATCACCGCGTTCGGCAAGGGCTTTCGCCGCCCGCTATTGCTGTTGCGCACCCTGATGGCGGAGATGTCCGCCGCCAGCGCGGGTCCGATCCAGATCGCCCCCTGGTGCTGCGCGCGCATGACCGCGTCGGAAGGCGCGCTGATCGAGGTGATCGCCAGTGTCGAGCGCGACAGCGAACGCGCGCGCCTGCTCCTGTCCGACCTGCTCGGCATCCGCCGCATCGACGGCGTGCTGGCCACCGCCCACGCGCTCGCCAATGCCTTCGCCGATGCCGGGATGCCGGTTGAGGTCTAGCGGGCGTCCGGTGCCGTCTCGGTCGCTGCGGTACCGATCGACCGGTCGACCAGACCGGTGCGGATCATCCACCAGAAGATCAGCACCCCGGGCAGCGCCAGCACCGTCGTGAACAGATAATAGTCCACATAACCCATGCCCTCGATCAGCAACCCTGCGGTCGTGCCCGACAGGAACCGCCCCAGGATGCTCGCCGCCGCCGACAGCAGCGCAAATTGCGTCGCCGTGAAGCTCAAGTTACACAGTGCCGAGAGGTACGCGACCACGCACACCCCGCCGACGCCGCTCGCGAAATTCTCGAACCCCATCGCCGCGGCCATGCCGATATTGCTCTTGCCGCTCGCCGCCAGTGCCGCAAACGCGGCGTTCGAGATCATCATCAGGAACAGGCTGAGCAGCACCGACCGCTTCATGCCAAGCTTCACATAGAGCACACCGCCGACGAAAATGCCGAGCAACAGCGCAACGAAGCCGACGAACACGTCGTAAAACGCAATCTCGGTCTTGCTGAACCCCAGATCGTTGAACAGCAGCCGCAGCGTCAGGTTGGCGAGCGTATCGCCCAGCTTGTGGACCAGCACGAACAGCAGAACGACCGCGCCACCCTCCCGCCGGAAAAACTCGATCAGCGGCCCGACCTTGCCGCTATCTGCCGGTGCCGCCGCGATCGGGCGCAGCAATGCGATCCCCAGCAGCGCAGCCGCACCCGCGACCAGCAGCACGATCGCCAGCGGATCGCTCCACCCGCGCCACAGCCCGACGCCGACCCCCGCGACCGTCACCAGCCCCAGCCAGGTCAGCGCGCTCGGCTTGCCCGCATCGCGCGCGCGGCGGGCGGTCAGGTCGAACAGCGGGAACAGATAGCCGACCAGCACCATGTTCGACAGGATGTTGACCCCCAGCACCCCGTCGATCCAGCGCCCGGCCAGGTACAGCGGGACAAATGAGAGGATGAAGGCGAGATAGGGCCGCTGCCCCATCCGCTCGGGCCATTCGCGGCTGACCTTGCGCTCGGGCTCGCCGACGATCAGCCCTGCGAGGATCGCGGGCAGCGCAAAGATCGCGCAGGCGGCATAGGCGACGCCCCATCCCGCACCGTCCGCGACATACAGCGCCAGTCCGCCTGCCCCGGCGGACCCGATCCGCCAGCCATATTGCGACATGCCCGATCCGATGCCGAGCTGGCGCGGCTCGAGCAGTTCGATGCGATAGGCGTCGATCACGATGTCGAACGTCGCGCCAGCAAGGCCGACCATGATCGCCGCCGCCACGACCCAGCCGAGCGACGCGGCCGGATCAAGGCTGCCGAGGAACACCACCGCCCCCGCGACCAGCGCTCCGGTGACGATCAGCCAGCTGCGCCGCATGCCGATGGCGCCGAGCACGGGGATGCGGAACTTGTCCACCACCGGCGCCCATGCCCATTTGAGGTTATAGGCGAGGAAGGTCAGCGCGAACGCGGTCACCGCCGACTTGGTGATCCCGTCCTGCGCCAGCCGCGTGGTCAGCGTCGCGCCGATCATCGCGAACGGGAAGCCCGACGAAATGCCAAGCGCAAGCGCGGCCAGCGGCGCCTTTTCGAAATAGGGCCGGATCCCGTCGATCAACGATCCACTGGCCGGCGTCACCGCGTCACGCATGCAATCCCCCAAACTCTGGCCGCGAACCCTAGCGGGAAAAACGCGGCTGCAAAGCCCGGGGACGGATTATTGCGCGACGGGCTGGAACAGGCGCAGGGCGGACGGAATGCGCTTGGGCGTCCGCCCTTCGGTCAGCGCCTCGCAAATGTCGATTGCCGCAATCAGGTCGCGCTGCTTGTACGGCTTTATCAGGCAGCCAAGCCCGATCGCTTCGAACGCATCGGGATCGCGCCCGGTGACGATCAGTACCGGGATGTTTTCGGCACACGCCGCATGCGCCACATCCGCGCCATTGCCATCGCGCAGCCCCAGATCGACCAGCACGATATCGGGCTTATCCGGTGCAATGATATGGCCGATCGCCTCACCCACCGAATCGGTCGTGGCGACAACGGTAAAGCCCTCATCCGACAGGAAATGTTCGGTATCGAACGCCACCAGCGGCTCGTCCTCGACGATCAGCACCCGAACGATCCGCCGTTTCTTCTTTCCGAACACCATGACCCACCCGAACGTTACGCCTGTCAAACGCATTGCGCGCATTCGGGTTCGCCCAAGCACAAGATTTTTGCGCGAAACCGAAAGCCGCTGTATCGCGCCCGAATGTCCCCTGCACCCACTCCTGAATCCTCCAGGCCAGGCGACCGTATCGCCAAGCTGCTCGCCCGCGCCGGCATTGCCTCGCGACGCGAGGTCGAACGCATGATCGCCGAGGGCCGCGTCGCGCTCGACGGTCAGGTCCTGACCACGCCCGCGACCGTGCTCACCTCGCTTCACGGCGTCACCGTCGATGGCAATCCGGTCGCCGCGCCCGCCCCGGCGCGGCTGTTCCGCTTCCACAAGCCCGCCGGACTGCTCACCACGGAGCGTGACCCCGCCGGCCGCCCGACCATCTATGACACGCTGCCAAAGGGTCTGCCGCGCCTGATGCCGGTCGGCCGCCTCGACTTGTCGACCGAGGGGCTGCTCCTGATGACCACCGATGGCGAGTTGAAGCGCCAACTCGAACTCCCTGCCACCGGGGTCGAACGCAGCTACCGCGCGCGGGCCTATGGTCAGGTCAGCCAGGAACAGCTTGAGGAGCTGATGCTCGGCGTCGAGATCGAAGGCGTCCGCTACGGCTCGATCAACGCCAATCTCGAACGCCGCACCGGCGCGAACGTCTGGATCGAACTGACGCTGACCGAGGGCAAGAACCGCGAAGTCCGCCGTGTCCTAGAACATCTCGGGCTCAAGGTCAGCCGCCTGATCCGCACCCGCTACGGCCCGTTCGAACTCGCCGACATGCCCGTCGGTGCGGTCGACGAAATCCGCCAGCACGACCTGATCGTCTTCCGCAAGGCGCTGACCGGCCCCGGCGGCGGCAAGGCCGCATCCAACCTGCACTTGTCGGGCAAGTCCAAGGCGATCGATGCGCCCCCCGAAGCGGCGCCTGCAGACCCTGCCGCGACGCCTCCGGCCAACCGCGCCGAGCGCCGCAAGGCCGGCGCCCAGATCAGCGAGCCCGAAGCCTATAAGCCCGCACGTCCGCAACGCCCCGAGGCCGAGAAAAAGGGACCCGAGAAATTCGGCGTCGGCCAACGCCGCCGCCATCAGGCCAAGACGCAACGACAAGCCAACCCTGCCCCGTTCGGCGAGGGTCAGGCCGAAGGGCAACGCCGACCGCGGCCCGCCACCGCTGAGGGTCCCGTCCGACCGGGACGAAACCCGCGCCCCGATGCGCCCGGTCGATCCGCTCCTGCGTCGGGCAAGCCCTTCGCCAAGCCTTCGACCCCGCGCCACGCCCAGCATGACGATGACGGCAGCCCGCTGCTCGACCGGCCCAAGCGCGCGCGTCCCACCGATCGTCGCCCCACCGCGGCGCCCGGCAAGCGCCCGCCGACTGGCAAGGGTGGCCCGACCAGACCCCCGCGCGGCACGCCCGCGCCCGGTAAGCGAGGCCCCCGCTCATGAGGATCATCGCCGGCACCTGGCGCGGCCGCCCGCTCGTCGCGCCCAAGGGGGACGCCACCCGCCCCACCGCCGATCGCACGCGTGAGGCGCTGTTCTCGATGCTGACGAGCCGGGTCGGCAGTTTCGAGGGGCTGGCCGTCGCCGACCTGTTCGCGGGTTCGGGCGCGCTCGGGCTTGAGGCACTCTCGCGCGGTGCAGCCTCCTGCCTGTTCGTCGAACAGGACCGCGCCGCGCTCGACGCCCTGCGCGCAAACGCCGACAAGCTCGGCATCCGCCCCGACATCCGCGCCGGATCGGTGCTCTCGCTCGGCCCCGCGCCCAAGCCGCTCGACCTGATCATGATGGACCCGCCTTATGGCACGGGCGCCGGATCGGTCGCGCTCGACAAGCTTGCCCGGCTCGGCTGGACCGGCCCTGCCACCTGGATCAGCATCGAAACCGCCAAGGCAGAGGCCGTCGCGGTCGCGGGATTCGTGACCGATACGGAGCGGGTTCACGGCAAGGCCAAGCTGACAATCTTGCGACCCGCCACCTGACGGCGCATAGTGCCGCCATGGGAAAGCTCGACCCGATCTACTCGGAATTCGAAACCGAGGAAGAGGCGCAAGCCTATGAAACCTGGTTCCGCGCCCAGGTGCAGGCGGCGCTCGACTCCCCTGAACCCGACGTGCCGCATGACCAAGTAATGGCGGAGATCGACTCGATCATCGAAAAGCATCGTGCAGCGCAAGCTCGTATGGGCGGCTGACGCCCGGCGCGATCTGCGCGACATCTTCACCTTTATCGCCGAACGGAATGTCTCTGCGGCGCTGCGAATGAACCAACGCATCCGCGAAGGCGCTGAACGTGCCTTGGCGCTCCCACTCGCATATCGCCCCGGGCGCCTGCCCGACACGCGAGAGTTGATCGTCCATCCGAATTATGTGTTGGTGTATCGCGTTCTGGACGACCGGGTCCGTATCCTCCGCATCCTCCACACCCGTCAACGCTACCCCTGACCCGCTCGCCCCTTCAGCGCCAGCAGCGCCACCAGGCTCAACGCCGCCGCCGCGCTCAGATACCAGCCCACCGGCGCCAGCCCCGCATCCATCGCCAGCTTCTGCGCAATGACCGGGGTCAGTCCCCCGCCGATCACGCCGGCAATGTTGAACGCCATCGACACGCCGGTATAGCGCACCCGCGCCGGAAACAGGTCGGTCAGCCACGCACTCAGCGGCCCATAGACGAACCCCATCGCGAACAGCAGCAGCGCAAGGAACGCGAACACGCCGCCCAGCCCTGCGCCCATCAGCGGCGCGATCGCGAACCCGCTCGCCGCAACCATCACGCATCCGCCCGCCAGCACGCGGCGCGGATCCCAGCGCGCATCCGCCGCCCATGCGGCAAGGTAGATCCCCGCCGCCATGAACAGGATCGCGACCAGCTGCACCCCCAGAAAATCGCCCATCGCATAGCCGAGCGACTTGGTCCCCCAGCCGAGCAGGAACGCGGTCGCGATATAATAGGTGGCGAAACAGCAGACCGCGCCCAGTGTCCCGCCCATCAGTACCGCGCCATGCCGCCCGACCACTTCGCCCAGCGGCACCTTCGCCGGCGGCGCTTCGGCCAGGCACGCCTTGAACTCCGGCGTCTCGCCCAGTTTCAGGCGCACCCACAGCCCGACCAGCACCAGCGCCGCCGACAGCGCGAACGGAATGCGCCAGCCCCATTCCGCGAACTCGGCCGGGCTCATCCAGCTCAGCAGCAGCAGGAACAGCCCATTGGCGGCAATGAACCCGGCGGGCGCGCCCATCTGCGGCGCGCTGCCGAAGCGCGCGCGCCAGCCCGGCGGTGCATTCTCGACCGCGAGCAGCGCCGCGCCGCCCCACTCGCCGCCCAGACCAAAGCCCTGCCCGAAGCGCAGCACGCACAGCGCAAATGGCGCCACCCATCCCGCCATCTCATAGGTTGGCAGGAACGCCACCAGGGTCGTCGACACGCCCATGGTGAGCAGCGACGCGACCAGGGTCGCCTTGCGTCCGATCCGGTCGCCATAATGGCCGAACACCGCCGCCCCCAGCGGCCGGGCAAAGAAAGCGACGCCCAGCGTGGCAAAGCTCAGCATCTGCTGAACCCCGGCATCGCTCTTGGGAAAGAAGATCTGCCCGAACACGAGGGCAGCAGCGGTCGCGTAGATATAGAAATCGTAGAATTCGATCCCCGTGCCGACAAAGCTCGCCCACAAGGCGCGCCGCCGCCGCGTCCGCTCAGCGTCCATCCATGTCCTCCCCGTGTCGGCGCCCCCCCGGCGCCGTTATTCCTTGTTCTCGTAACAGGTCGTGCGCGTCACCTGCACCACCTTGCCGTCCTTGTCCTTGATCTCGTTCCGCCCCTCGACGCACGGCTTCTGCTCGGGCTGTTGTCCTTCGAACCCGTTCGTCCGCCACCCGACATACAGCGCCACCCCGGCCAGCGCCGCGATCAGCACGAGCCTGCGTTTGTCGAACCTGCGCTTCAGTTTATCCAGCATGGGCCTTCCCTGCCCCACTCCGCGCGCCCCGGCAACTACCGACGCAATGCCGCTTGCCCCGACTCGCCGCGTTCCCTACCTGTTCGCAATGTCCGTACCTCAGCCTTCCGCCGACGATCCCCCCTATCTGCGCGGCCTCAATGCGCCGCAGCGCGATGCCGTCCTCACGCTCGACGGCCCCGTGCTCGTCCTCGCCGGCGCAGGCACGGGCAAGACCGCCGCCCTCACCGCGCGGCTCGCCCACCTGCTCTGGACCCGCCGCGCCTATCCGTCGGAGATCCTGTCGGTCACCTTCACCAACAAGGCCGCGCGCGAGATGCGCGAACGCGTCCGCCACCATGTCGGCGACGCGGTTGAGGGGATGCCGTGGCTCGGCACCTTCCACGCGATCGGTGCCAAGATGCTGCGCCGCCACGCCGAACTGGTCGGGCTGCAGAGCAACTTCACCATCCTCGACACCGACGACCAGTTGCGCCTGCTCAAGCAGCTGATCGTCGCCAACGACCTCGACGAAAAACGCTGGCCCGCGCGCCAGCTTGGCGGCCTGATCGACGGGTGGAAGAACAAAGGCCTCACCCCCGACATGCTCGACGCAGGCGAGTCCGAGCATTTCGCCAATGGCAAGGGGCAGGCGCTCTACCAGCAATATCAGGACCGGCTGCGCGCGCTCAACGCCTGCGACTTCGGCGACCTGCTGCTGCACATGCTCACCATCCTGCGCACGCACCGCGACGTGCTGCAGCACTATCAGCAGCGCTTCCGCTACATCATGGTGGACGAGTATCAGGACACCAACAGCGTCCAGTATCTCTGGCTGAGACTCCTTGCTCAAGAACGCAAGAATATCTGCTGCGTCGGCGACGACGATCAGTCGATCTACAGCTGGCGAGGCGCGCAGGTGGAAAATATCCTGAAGTTCGAAAAGGACTTCCCGGGCGCCAAGGTGATCCGCCTTGAACAGAATTACCGCTCCACCCCGCACATTCTCGCCGCCGCCGGCGCGGTGATCGCGAACAACTCCGGCCGCCTCGGCAAGCAATTGTGGACCGAGATCGACGCGGGCGAGAAGGTCCGCGTCATCGGCGTCTGGGACGGCCCGGAGGAGGCGCGCCGCGTCGGTGAGGACATCGAATCCGCCCGCATCCGCACCGGCAAATCGCTCGACGATTTCGCCATCCTCGTGCGCGCGCAGCACCAGACGCGCGAGTTCGAAGACCGTTTCATCGCGACCGGCCTGCCCTATCGCATCGTCGGCGGCTTCCGCTTCTACGAACGCGCCGAAATCCGCGACGCGCTCGCCTATCTCCGCCTCGTCCACCAGCCCGCCGACGACCTTGCCTTCGAACGCATCGTCAACGTTCCCAAGCGCGGCCTCGGCGACAAGGCGATTGCCAAGATCCACATGCTCGGCCGCAGCGAGGGCATTCCGCTGCTCGTCGCCGCCGCGCGCATCCTCGACACCGACGAACTCACGCCGCAAGCCCGCCGCGCACTCGGCAGCTTCGTCGGCGACGTCGCCCGCTGGAGCCAGATGCTCCGCGCCCCCGCGCCCGTGGAGGGCGAAGCGCTGCCGCCCACCCGCATCGGCCAGCTGCCACACACCGAACTCGCCCAGATCATCCTCGACGAAAGTGGCTACACCGCGATGTGGCAGGCGGACCGCACCGCCGAAGCCGCCGGCCGCCTCGAGAACCTGTCCGAACTCGTCCGCGCGATGGAGGAATATGAGACGCTCGGCGCGTTCCTCGAACACGTCTCGCTCGTCATGGACAACGAGAATAACGCCGACGAGCCCAAGGTCACGATCATGACCATCCACGCGGCCAAGGGGCTGGAATTCGATACCGTCTTCCTTGCCGGGTGGGAGGAAGGGCTGTTCCCCAGCCAGCGTTCGCTCGACGAAGGCGGGCTCGCCTCATTGGAGGAAGAACGCCGCCTCGCCTATGTCGCGATCACCCGCGCCCGCCGCCAGGCGACGATCCTGCACGCCGCCAACCGCCGCATCTACGGCCAATGGACCAGCAGCATCCCCAGCCGCTTCGTCGGCGAACTGCCCAAGGAACATATCGAAGAGGAAAGCACCCTCTCCGGCGGCGCGAGCCTGTGGCGCGCCAACTGGAGCGAACACACCGACCCCTTCGCCCATGTCGGACGCGGCACCGGCCGTGGCCCCGGCTGGCAACGCGCCGCCGCCCCCAGCTCCACTTTCACCACCGCCCCCAAGCGCGTCGTGGAGAACCGCGGCAGCGCAGTCAGCCTCGGCAACAAGGGCCGCGACGACCTCTCGCTCGGCATGCGCGTCTTCCACCAGAAGTTCGGCTATGGCGCGATCGTCGAGATCGAAGGCAACAAGCTGGAGATCGAATTCGAGACGGCGGGCCGGAAGCGGGTGATGGACAGCTTCGTCACCATCGATGCCTGAGGGCCGCCGCTGCCCCGTCCAGGGCAGCGCGGCACCGGGAGTGTGGTAAACAACCGCTGACTCGCGACCTCCGCACAGCTTCAGCGGGTAGATTCACCGGAATGTGCGCCGCGCCGCGCGGTGCTACGCCGGTGTCATGTCCGACGATCGCCTCATCCTTTCGCTCAATGCGCAATCCGCGCGGGTGCTCGGCGCCATCGACGCGCTTCAGGCATTTGTCGCGGCGCCGCATCCGGGCAATCTCGATCCGCTGATGCACCTGCGCTGGAACTTCACACGCGAAATGCTGCTGTTCTTCGCGCGAACCGAAAAGGAGCTGCTCGAACCGATGTCGCGGGACTCGCGCCCGGGCGTTGCCGAGCGCGCGGTCCGCTCCAGCCGCGACATGGCCGGCGTCTATGGCCATTTCACCCGCCACGTCGCGCGCTGGCACGCGCCCCCCTGTCCGGCCCTGTGGGGTCCCTATCGCGATGCCGTGACGATGTTGACGCGCATGGTGGCCGCTTGCCTCGCCAGCCAGCAGCAGAAGATCTATCCCTTGCTCCCGGTGCAGCCCGGTGGCTGGCCGCGCATCCTCACCTTCGCGCCGATCAACTATGCGGCAGAGGCGTGGAAGATCCGCGCGCTGCTCCCCGCGCTGGACCGCCACGACGCCGCCGCCGGCTGACCGAATTCTTCGCCGAAACCGCTTTCCTACAGACCCCTGCCGGACATATCGAAACGGTCCCCTCGCGCCATGGGACCGCCGATGCTCGCCGCTACGCCTCGCAGCTTTGCCAACGCCCTCACGCCAGCGCCCCGACGCGAAGCTGACAGCCCGCGCGTACACACGCAGAATCTGTCAGTTTCGTCCGGACAGTTCCTTTCGCACTGCCACGCCCCGCTCGACCCGCACCGCGCCAACCGCCCACAGCGCCCAGGCAATCAGCAACGGCTGCGCCAGCAAGCGCGGCACATGGTACCAGGCCGACAGCCCCGTCCCGCTCCCGCCCAGCCACGCCAGGTCGATCATCGCGTGCTTCACATTGGCCGGCCACACGCACAGCGCATAGAGCGCCAGCGCCCAGCCGGCAGTCAGCCGCCATTTGCGCGTCAGCAACGCGGCGGCGCAGATCAGCTCGACCGCGCCGGTGGTCAGCACCACCTCGCGCGCATCCCATGGCACCCAAGCGGGAACGATCCGCGCCATCGCATCGGTGAACAGGACATGCGCCACCCCCGCCGCGGCGTAAAACAGCGCGAGCAGCCACCGCCCGACCCGTCGCCCCGGCGTTTCCGGCACGTCGGGGGGCGCATCGGTCATCGCTTACAGCTTTGCAGCGGCTTCGATGATCGGCACGAACTTCGCGGCGGTCAGGCTCGCTCCGCCGACCAGCGCGCCGTCGACATTGTCGACCGCCAGGATCTCGCCGGCATTGGCCCCGGTCACCGATCCGCCATAGAGAATCCGGATCGCCTCGGCCTTCTCCGCCCCGACCATCATGCCCAGCTTGGCGCGGGCGATGGCGTGGATCAGCTCGATCTCTTCCAGCGTCGGGGTGCGCCCGGTGCCAATCGCCCAGCGCGGCTCATAGGCCAAAGTGAACCAGCTGCCATCGGCATCCTCGGGCACCGACTTCTCGATCTGTGCCTGCACCACCCGCTCGGCGCGACCGGCGTTGCGCTCCGCCTCGGTCTCGCCGACGCACAGGATGACATTGAGGCCGTGGCGATGCGCCGCCGCTGCCTTGGCCCAGGCGTCATGGCTGGTTTCGTTCTGGTCCGCGCGCCGCTCGCTATGGCCGACGATGGTCAGCGTCGCGCCGGCGTCCTTGAGCATCGGGGCCGAGATGCACCCGGTATGCGCGCCGCTGTCATTCTCGTGGCAATCCTGCCCGCCGATCGGCATCCCGCCGGCCACCGCGACGGCCGGGGCGATCAGCGTCGCCGGGGGACACAAGGCGACATCGACGCCGGGATGCGCAGCCGCCGCACTGGCGATCGCTGCCACCTCGCCCAGCGAGTCGGTTACGCCGTTCATCTTCCAGTTTCCCGCCACCAGCTTGCGCCGCATCCTGTGTCCCCTGATTGTCCATTATCGGACATTGTCGCTGCCCGGCGCGATAGGCGGGGCGCGGGCCATGCACAAGAACCTTGCCCGACCCGGCGCAACACCCGGTGCCGATGTCGCTTGATGCCGTTCCCGCTGCCCCCTAAAGCGGGCGCAATCCTTTCCTTTGCTGCGAGTTTCCATGCTCACCAATTTGCGCCGCGTCATTTTCTCGACCCCCGGCAAGATCGTCGCCCTCCTGCTGCTCGTCGCGCTCGGCGTCGGCTTTGCGATGATGGACGTCCAGAATCTCGGCGTTGGCGGTCCCTCCACCGGCGGACCGCTGGTCGAGGTGGGCGAGCGGAAGCTGACCGAACAGGAATTGCAGGACCGCCTGAGCAACGCGCTCGACCGCGTCCGCGAACAGCAGCCGATGCTCGACATGGCCCAGTTCGTCCGCACCGGCGGGTTCGATCAGGTGCTGAACCAGGTGATCGACGGCATGGCGCTTGAGGAATATGCCCGCCAGCAGGGCATGGCCGTGTCGCCCGCCGCGATCGACGGCCAGATCGCGTCGCTGCCCGGATTTCAGGGGTTTGACGGCAAGTTCAGCCAGCAGCGCTTTGACCAGTTCCTCCAGGATCAGCGCCTGACCGCCGAACAGGTCCGCGCCGACATCCGTCGCCAGACGATGATTCAGTGGCTGATCGAACCGCTCGCCGTCGCCGGCCCCGTGCCCACCGAATTCGCCCTGCCCTATGCCTCGCTTCAGCTTGAGCGGCGCAAGGGTTCGGTCGGCTATGTCCCGATCGGTGCGATTGCTCCGGGAACGCCGCCGACCGCTGCCGAACTGCAGACCTATTATCAGCGCAACAGCGCGCGCTACACTCTGCCCGAACGGCGCGTGATGCGCTACGCGGTCGTAAGCCCTGCGCAATTCGCCGAAACGACTAAGGCAACCGACGCCGAGATCGCCGCCGAATATAAGCGCAATGCGTCGCAATATGCTGCCAGCACGCGCCGCAACCTGGCGCAGATCATCGTCGCCAGCGAAGCGACGGCAAAGCAGATCGCGGAAAAGGTCAAGGCCGGCACCGCGATGGCCGACGCCGCCCGCGCCGCCGGGCTTCAGGCCTCGACCATTCCCAATGCGGAGCAGCAGGCCTTTGCCAAGGCGAGCAGCCCGGCCATCGCAACCGCCGCCTTTGCCGGCGGCGAAGGCACGGTGGTCGGCCCGCTGCGGTCGCCGCTTGGCTGGCATATCGTCCGCGTCGAGAAAATCGAACAGGTCGCCGGCAAGACGCTCGATCAGGTCCGCGGCGAACTGGCCGAGGCATTGTCGCAGCGCAAGCTGGCTGAAGCGCTGGCCGATCTGCGCGCCCGGATCGACAGCGGCATTGCCGGCAACTCGACCTTCGACGAACTGGTGGCCGATGCGAAGCTGCAGCCGCAGACCAGCGCGCCGCTGTTCGCCGATGGCCGCCCCGCTCCGGCCACCGATGCCGCGCCGGATCCCGTGCTCGCCCAGATCGCCCAGGCTGGCTTCAGCATGGAAACCGGCGATGATCCCCAGCTCGCCCCGATCGGTACCGATGGCGGCTTTGCGCTGGTAAAGACCGAGCGCGTCGTCGCGGCGGCGCCCCGGCCGCTGGCCGAAATCCGGCCGACCGTTGCCGACGATCTCGTCCGCAGCCGTCAGCTGGAAGGCGCCCGCAAGGCCGCAAACGCGATCCTCGCCAAAGTGAACAAGGGCATGCCGATCGCCCAGGCGATGCAGGAGAGCGGCCTGAAGCTTCCTGCGGTCCAGCCGCTCGACGCGATGCGTGGCCAGATTGCCCAGATGGGGGATCAGCTTCCGCCGCCGGTCCGCCTGATGTTCAGCATGGCCGCCAATACCGCCAAGACCGTCGCGGCGCCGCAGGGCGGCGGCTATTGGATCGTCCGGCTCGATGCGATCGAACCCGGCAATGCACGCGGCAATGCGGCGCTCATCGCCCAGACCCGTGGTGGCCTTGGCCAGCTGATCGGCGATGAATATGTCGAACAGTTCGCCGCAGCGGCGCGCAAGGCGGTCACGGTGAAGCGCAACGAAGCGGCGATTGCCCGGGTTCGCGCCCAGCTCAGCGGTCAGGCCTCCGGCGGCAATTGATCGGATGCACGGCGTGATCGAAGGGGCCGAGGCGGCACGGGCGGCACTCGACGCAGGAAAACCGGCGCTGGTGTGGCGCCGCCAGCTCGCCGACACCGACACCCCGGTTGCCGCTGCGCTGCGGCTGATCGAGCCGGGGCGCGGCGACTTCCTGCTCGAATCGGTCGAAGGCGGCGCGGTGCGCGGCCGCCACAGCATGATCGGGCTCGCCCCCGATCTGGTGTTTCGCGCCAATGGCGACCGCGCCGAGGTCAATGCCCAGTGGCTGACCGACCCCGACGCGTTCACCGCGACCGATTTGCCCACGCTCGACGCGCTGCGCGCCCTAGTGCAATCGTGCCGGATCGACGTTCCCGAGGCGCTTCCCCGGGCGTTGGCCTGTCTGGTCGGCTATTTCAGCTACGAGACGATCGGGCTGGTCGAAACCCTGCCCCGCGCCGCGAACGATCCGCTCGGATTGCCGGACATGATCTTCGTCCGCCCGACCGTGATCCTGATCTTTGATCGCCTGGCTGACTCGCTGTTCCTGGTCGCCCCGGTTTGGCCGACGGCTGGCGTCGATTCGGACCGGTTGATCGCGGAAGCTGCCGACCGGATTGATGCCACCGCCGCCCGGCTGGCAAGCGCCCCGCTCCCGCCACGCGCTACTGCGGACCCGGTCGCGATCGTTCCGGCCCCGGTGACCGACCCGGCCGACTATGCCGCGATGGTGAACCGCGCCAAGGAATACATCACCGCCGGCGACATCTTCCAGGTCGTCCTGGCCCAGCGCTTCACCGCGCCCTTTGCGCTGCCGCCGATCGAACTGTACCGGGCACTGCGCCGCGTGAACCCGTCGCCATTCCTCTATTTCCTCGACCTGCCCGGCTTCGCGCTGACCGGGTCGAGCCCCGAAATCCTGGTTCGCGTCCGCGATGGCGAGGTCACGATCCGCCCGATCGCCGGCACGCGTCCGCGCGGCAAGGACGCCGCCGAGGACGTCGCCAACCGCGACAGCCTGCTCGCCGATGCCAAGGAGCGCGCCGAACATCTGATGCTGCTCGACCTTGGCCGCAACGATGTCGGTCGGGTCGCCCAGGCCGGATCGGTCCAGGTTACCGACAGCTACACCGTCGAATTCTACAGCCATGTCATGCACATCGTGTCCAACGTCGTCGGCCGGTTGCGCCCTGACGCCGATGCGCTCGACGCCTTGTTCGCCGGCTTCCCTGCCGGAACGGTCAGCGGCGCGCCCAAGGTCCGGGCGTGCGAGATCATCGCCGAGCTGGAGCGCGACCAGCGCGGCCCCTATGCCGGGGGCGTTGGCTATTTCTCGCCGGACGGTTCGATGGACAGCTGCATCGTGCTGCGCACTGCGGTGGTGAAGGACGGCACGATGCATGTCACCGCCGGCGCCGGGATCGTCGCGGACAGTGATCCTGCATATGAACAACGCGAGTGCGAGGCGAAGTCCGGCGCGCTGTTCGCTGCGGCGCGCGAAGCGGTCGCCCGCGCGGCCGAACCCGGATTTGGGCAATAGCGGGTCAGTCTTCCCCGCCGGGGATGGCCGCCTCTTCGGCCTTCTTGGCCCGCTGCTCGGCCTTCCACTGCTGCAGCATCCGGATCGTGCACCCGCTCTGGCCATAGCTGCCGATCGGCGAACAACTGCCGGGCAGCACCTGCCGGTTGACCTCATCGACCAGTTCGGCCCGCCGCACCCAACTCGTTCCCTCCGGCCCCGGCTCCGATTTGCGCAGCTCCTTGGGAATACGAAATGGCGAGTCGCCGGGCCGGGCGCAGATCACGACCTCGTCAGGGCCATCCGGTTTGGGACAGGCCTCATCGCCGTACAGCAGCACGCTGCGCACCCGCCGCGGCGGATCGGCCGGCGCGGCACCATCCTGGCTCAGGCCCGGCGCCGCGAACAACAGCGTCAACGTCAACAACCCGGACATGGCAGCTCCTTTGCGATCCACCCCTATCGCATGGTTTCAGATGAAGCGCGCCTGAACGGCGGATGCACGAGCGGAATTTACCCAGAAAGCGTGAAATGAGCACTTGCCATAATTTACCCCCCGGGGGTAAGGGCCGCGTATGACGACACTTGCAGGTTCAAAGATCCGCCGTTTTCGCGAAGAACGCTCGCTGTCCCGCGCAGCGTTCGGCGCATGGTTCGACACGCCCGGTTCCACCGTTCAAGGGTGGGAAGAGGACGGAAAGCGCGCATCGCCGGCCGTCGTGAATCAGATTGCCGCCAACGGCATCGCGCATCATCAGGATTGGTATGTACTGGTCCGCAACCTGGAGCAGGCAATGGACTGGACCCCTGACAGCTGGACCAAGGCCGAGGCACGTCAGCTTCCGATTTACCCCGACCGGGATGCGCTGGATGCCGCGACACAGCAGCTTGCGAGCTTCCCCCCGCTGGTGTTCGCGGGCGAGGCGCGCGCGTTGACGCAGGAGCTTGCCCGCGTGTCGCGGGGCGAGGCATTCCTGCTGCAGGGCGGCGACTGTGCGGAGAGCTTTGCCGAGTTCCACCCGAACAACATCCGCGACACCTTCCGCGTCATCCTGCAGATGGCCGTCGTCCTGACCTTTGCCTCGAAACTTCCGACGGTGAAGCTCGGCCGGATGGCAGGCCAGTTCGCCAAGCCGCGTTCGGCGCCCACCGAAGTGATCGATGGCGTCGAACTGCCAAGCTATCGCGGGGACAATGTCAACGACATCGCCTTCACGGCGGAGGCGCGGATCCCGGATCCCCAGCGGATGATCCGCGGTTACACCCAGTCGGCAGCGACCTTGAACCTGTTGCGGGCGTTCGCCAGCGGCGGCTATGCCAATCTCCACCAGGTGCACAAATGGACGCTCGATTTCATGGGCCGCAGCCCGTGGGCCGACAAGTTCGCCGATGTGGCCGACCGGATCGGCGAGGCGCTCGACTTCATGGAAGCGTGCGGAATCAATCCCGATACCGTGCCGCAGCTCAAGCGCACCGATTTCTACACCAGCCATGAAGCGCTGCTGCTCCCCTATGAGCAGGCGCTGACGCGGCAGGACAGCCTCACCGGCGACTGGTACGACACCAGCGCGCATTTCCTGTGGATCGGGGACCGTACGCGCTTCGACGGGTCGGCGCATGTCGAATTCCTGCGCGGGATCGGCAATCCGATCGGCATGAAATGCGGGCCCAGCCTCGAGCCGGACGCGCTGCTGCGACTGCTCGACACGCTGAACCCGACGCGCACGCCGGGCCGGATGACGCTGATCACCCGCTATGGCCATGACAAGATCGAGGACGGCCTGCCCAAGCTGGTCCGGGCGGTAAAGCGCGAGGGGCATCCCGTGGTGTGGAGCTGCGATCCGATGCACGGCAACGTCGTGAAGGCGGCCAACGGCTACAAGACGCGCCCGTTCGATCGCATCCTGGCCGAAGTGCGCGGTTTCTTCGCGGTCCACCGGGCCGAGGGCACCTATGCCGGTGGGATCCATGCCGAAATGACCGGCCAGAATGTCACCGAATGCACCGGCGGCATGATCGATGTCAGCGAGCGCGACCTGGCCGACCGCTATCACACCCATTGCGACCCGCGGCTCAATGCCGGTCAGAGTCTCGAACTCGCCTTCCTGCTCGCCGAAATGCTCAACGACGAGATGGCGGAACGGCGCAAGGCAGCCTGAGCTTGTCCACCCGATCCTGTGCGGTCAGATGCCGCGCAGGATCGGCAGCCCGTCGCGCGCCGGGATTGTCAGCGCCGCTTCGATCAGGGCGATCCGCACGGCACAGCGATCGGCAGCATCGGCTTCCCCCTGCAGGCTTGCCCGCACCCGTTGCTCGGGCAGGCGTGTTGCGGCCATGATCCGCTCGATCACATAGCCCGGCACGGTCACGTCGCGACCGCCCCGTGAGAACGGACCGCGCGTTTCGAGAACGAAGCTGTCGATCAGCTTTGCCTGGGCCTGCTCAATCTGTTCGAACCCCGATGGTGGCGGTTCACTGGAGCCTTCCCAATAGCGGTCGCAGCGTTCCGGTCCGATCCGCTGGACCAGCCGCGCCCGCTCCACATCCAGCCGCCGCAGGTCGCGGACCAGCGCAGCCGGCGCGGTCGCGAGGCTCATGCGCACCCGCTCGTCGAGCGCCGCGCGCAATCGCGCGGCCAGTGGCTGCATGCCCCGGCCTTCGCGCGCCACGATCTCCCAGTTGCTCTTGAGCATGTTGGCGAGCTCGGGATTACCGGCTTCGGCAGCCGCGAGATTCAATGTCGGAAACCCCGCTTCGCGCAGCGCTGCGTCGATCTCCGGCATACGCTTCGTCAGATCCGGTGGCGCCAGTCCGGTGCCGCCGAATACCGTCTCGGCTGGCGAGGCGGCCGGCTTCTGCAGATCGGAGCATTTGGTCATCAACGACAGCCCGAACAGGATGGCCACGCCGATCGGGAAGATCGGGAGGTCGTATTTGGGCCGCGGGTTTTCCCACAATGCGACGCGCATGCCGTCGAAATGCTGCTCGACCTCCGGGCGCTCCCGCCGGACCGCTTCCAGCAGTTCGCGGACATGCTGACGCTTGACCCCGCGCCCGCGCCGCGAATGCTCGTGCGCAAAGCTGGTCAATTCGGTCCATGCCCGATGCCAGCGGTGCGACGGCTCGCTGACCGTATCGATAAAGTCAGAGACCGCGATTTGCCGGTTGATGAACGCGATCGCATCGCTCTCGCCCAACTCGCCCGCACGTGCGCGCCAGTTGAAGAAGTCGGCGGCCGGCTTCATCAGGCATCGCGACGCTGGCGCGCCATGGGCGATGATGTCGGCGCACCACCGCTCGACATCGGCATAATATGCCATTTCGTCGATCCGGCGCGATGTGCGGATCGCGTTGAAATGCTCAAGCAGCGCGCCCTCTTCCTCGGGCGACGGCATGGTCTGGCGGCGCTCGCCGGAGTCGAACAGGATCCCGATAATCGCGTCAAAATGCGCGCCACCATCCAGCGTCGCATCGCCCGCGACAAAGGCAGCAATGGTTCCATCGAGGCGAGTGTCGTACAGCGGCGGCACCAAGGTGAGATCGGCAGCAATCGGAACGTCCCGCGCGACGCTTCCCGCCACACCCGCTCGGGGCGCAAGGACCAGCCAGGGGGGCGCGTCGATATCGGGCGCGAGCGCGACGGCCAACGCTCCGCGCATGGGCAGCGCGTCCGCCAGCACGAGGCGCCGGAACGGGTTGATGGCGCTAAGTCCGGCCGCCGGGCTATCGTCGCTCGGCGCTTCAGCGCTGGCCGCGAGCTGCAGCGCATGATCGCGTGCTGCGCGCAACGCGGCGAAGCGTTCGGGGTCGGAATCGGCGTCGAATGCCTTGAGCCGGGCGGCGTATGCGCGTCGGATCGCGCGCGTGTCGCCGGTCGGAGCAATCGCAAGCAGCGTCCATGGCAACGCACCGTTCACAGGAACCGCTCACCTTCAAGCGTGTCCAGCAGGCCCGACAACTGACCGTGCGCAATGCGGATGCCGCGCGGATCCTGCCGCTCCAATGCTGCCTGGAATTCGAGGGTCCCGTGGCCGATCCGCTCGCGCTCCGCACCGATGAAGCTTTCATAACACCGCGCGGCGCGGGCAAGCAGCGCGGCGTTGGCAGCCTCTTCGCGCGGATGATATTTGAGGGCGGCGAGCAGTTCGCGGCGCTGCGCGACATCGCGCTCGGTCATGGCATCGACCTCGTCGAGAATGACGAGGTTGCGGGTCATGCCGGTTTCCGGAACATGGACATCGACTTCCAGCAAGCCACTCGAGTCATAGCTGAACCGGCATTCGACCCCCACCATGCCAGCAGGTCGCGGTGGGACCGGTACGGTGATTTCACCGAGCTTGATGTTGTTGCGGACCTCGCGTGCCTCACCCTGATAGATGCCGAATTGGACTTCGCGCTGATTATCGGCGAGCGTGCGGAAATAGCTGATCCGGCTCGCCGGGATCGGTGTGTTACGCTCGATCACCGGTGAAAACAGCCCGCCGTGCAGCGCGCCGCGCGCGTCGCGCTCGGTCGTGTCCACGCCCAGCGAGAATGGGCAGACATCGCTCAGCCGGATTTCATCGAGCGCGGCATCCTTGGCCAGCAACGCCGCCTGGACCGCCGCCCCCAACCCAACGGCATGGTCCGGATGGACGGAGGCGTTGGGAAAGCGGCTGAACATGCGCGTGACCGCCTTGCGCACGACCGGCATGCGTGTCGCGCCGCCGACCAGCACGATCTCGCTCAACAGATCGACGCGCGTGTCGCTCTCGCGCAGCGATCGCAGGACCGGATCGCGCAGCCGCTCGATCAGGCCGGCGGCCTGCGCCTCGAACTCGGCGGCGCTGACGATCGTTTCGAACTGGACGCCGGCGATCGTGACCTGAAACGGCGCCTGCGCCGCATCGGAAAGTGCGCGCCGGGTGCGTTCGGCCGCGGCGCGCATGATCTCGTGAACCAGCGCCGGCGCAGCGAGTGCCTCCATTGCCGCAAGGTCGAGCCGGGTGCGGGCAAGCGCCATAATCGCGTCGTTGAAATCCTCGCCGCCCAACCGGTTGTCACCCGCGGATGCGCGCACTTCGACCACGCCGTCGAACATCTCGACGATCGAGACGTCGAACGTGCCTCCGCCCAGATCAAAGACCAGAAAGGGTTCGCGATCCGCGCAATCCTGGATGCCGAAGGCCAGCGCCGCTGCGGTCGGCTCATTGAGCAGGCGCCTGACCTGCAGCCCCGCCAATTCACCCGCGCGGCGCGTGGCCTTGCGCTGGCGATCATTGAAATAGGCCGGCACGGTGATGACCGCCTCGCTCACCGTCGTTCCCAGATAGGCTTCGGCGTCCGCCTTCAGCCGCCCCAGCACAATCGCCGAAAGATCCTCCGCCGTGAATGCGACGCCGCCGAGCTTGGTGACGTGCCGTGTGCCCATGTAGCGCTTGAACGCCGTGGCAGTCCGATCCGGATGGGTCGATTGACGCTCCCGCGCAGCAAAGCCGACGAGCAGTGCCCCGGCATCATCGATACTGACCGCGGACGGGGTGAGCAGGTCGCCCAGTGCATTCGGAATCAGGACCGCACGCCCGTCCTGCCATACCGAAACGGTACTGTTCGTCGTACCGAGATCGATCCCGATAATCATCAGCTTTGCCCCCGAAGGGGCTGATTCTTTCCCCTTTCTTGACGCTATCGCGATCGCCGCGCGGCGATCAAGCGCCGAAACCGGCGCTACTGCCAGTTTCCGAGCAGGACGAAGGGGGCCCAGTAGAATGGGTGGGCATAGCCGGTGACCGCGGGACCGGTCGGCGCAGCCGGAGCGGATCGTGCCTTGCCGCGATCGACGCCATCGGCATCGCCGGCGGATTGGCTGGTCATCAGCGCGAGTTGCGCCTGGCGCAGCGCCTCCGCCTTGCTGATCCCACCCCGGGCATGGATCGCGTAGAAACGCTGCATCAGCACAGCGGTCGACTCGTCGGCCACCGACCACAGCGAGGCGAGGACCGCCGATGCGCCCGCCTTCTGCGCCAATTCGGCGAGGCTCGCATCGACTTCAGAGCCGTTCTGGCTGCTGCCCGGAACACCGGTCTGACACGCGGACAAGGCAAGAAGATCGACGTCGATCGCGGTGAAGCGCCCGTCCTTGATGAATTCGGTCAGCGGCAGTTCCTGGCCGGTGCCAAGCAGGAGGAAGGATTTGTCCGCGCTGGTCGGGTCGAGTGCAAAATGGGACGCGATGTGGATCACGCGATAGCCCCCGGCCATCGCGGCGCCGAGCGCCGAACGGTCGAATGCGGCGTCCAGCTTGACCACGCCGGGTAGCACCCCGGTGGTGGCATCGCCCGCGCGGACAATCCCGCTGAGTTCCGCAGGCACTGCCGGGAGCGGGCTCAGCCCCGCCCCGCCCTGGCTCGCACCGAGTGCCGCAACCTGCCACTCCGTCGCTTCGGACGGCCCGGTCTGCACTTCGTCGATCGACCGGAAGGCGCTGAACGCATAGCGCTGCGCCAGCCAGCCCTTGCCATCATGCAACGCCGCCATCGGCAGGTAGCGCAGGGCATCGTCGAGCGAGAGCATGACCTTGCTCACACCAGCTGCGCGCAGCGCCCGGTCCACCGGTTCGAACAGCGTGCGGTACAGGCGCGTCGCGGGGTCGGCGATAAACACCGCCTTGTCGCTGATAGCCTGGCGATACTGGCCGATATCCTTGCGCAACGCGGCAATGTCGACCGGGACGACGACCGATTTCTGGAAATTCGCGGTGGTGATGAGCCAGTGAATGCGGTCCGGCAGCACGACGGCATGGAGCGCCGCGATGTCCTTGCCCAGCCGCCTGACCGTAGAGATCAGGCGCGGTTGGATCGCCGCAACACGATCCGCCTTCTCCGCCTGATCGGGTGTCAGGCTCGCGTCGAGACCGTCAACCGCATCGGCCAGCGCGCCCAATTCGCCGCGAAACGCGGTCTGCGCCGCGCCCAGCGCAGTCGTTGCGGCAGCAAGTTCCTGTTGCTGCTCCGGCGTCAGACTGCCCTGGCGTTGCAGCGCAACGAGCCGGTCGCGTGCCGCACCCGCCTGCTCGAGCGCGGTGACTGCCGCCTCGAATGCCGCAAAGCCATGCGTCTGCTTGGTGTCGAGCGGCATTTGCTCAAACGCATCGCCCTCGCGACGACGGTCGCGGGTGTAATTGTAGCTCTCGAAATCCTTGAGCATTGCCAGGACATGTTCCGCTTCACCGAACCGCCCCATCTCCATGAAGATGTCGGCAAGATAGCGGTAGCGGTCCTGATGGACGCGGATGAAGCATTCACGAATTTCGGGATCGAGATCGGCGATGCGTTTGCGCGCATCCTGCAATTTGTTCACCGCGACCTTGGCGAAAAACAGCGCCGCTTCGCGCCGCCCGCCGCCATGCGCTTCCGTTGCCGCGCTCGACCAGTGGCAGGAGGATTCGATCAGTGCGAAATAATTGTCGCGGCTGCCATAGCGGGTGGTGAGCGCCGCTTCCTTGATCGCCAGCGAACGGGTCTTGGTCGCGAGATAGCGGTCCATGCGCCCGTAAAGCAGATAATGTTCCTCGAGCCCGCGGAACCCTTCGAACACCGCATATTCCGAGCCATTCTCGATTGCGGCGTCGAGGTCCTTGAGCAGGCTGGCTTCGCGGACGGCGAAATCCGGTTCGGGCATCGTCCCGGCGGTCGGTGCGCCAATCGGGATCGGTTCGAACCCGGCAATCGCGGTCAGGCATTTAAGCGTCGCACGCGGGCCGCATGCGGCGAGCCAGGCCTTGCCATCCTCGCTGCCGCGTCGCGCTGCTTCTGCCAGCCAGTAGCGCGCCTGCGCCACATCGGGTTTCATCCCCCAGCCCAGCGCCGACGCCCGGACCATGGCGAGCGCGCCGCCGCTCCAGCCGGATGCAGCGCCATGCTTGAACCAGCGCAGCGCCATCGCCGGGTCCTTGGCGACCCCTGCGCCGTGCAGATAGGCCTCACCCAGCGCGACCCGCGCGGTGTAATTGCCGCAATGAACCGCCCAGCGCAGCAGGCGGATGGCCTCTTTCGGATTTGCCCGGGTCCCCTCTCCCGCGAGATACATGCGCGCGAGCAACACCGCGTTGCTGTAGTTGGCAGACGCTGCACGCTGCATCCATTCGAACGCTTGCACTGCGTCGGTTGCCGGCGCGCCAACCCGTTCGCTTTCGGTGAATTCGAGATCGCCCTTGTAATAGAGCGCCAGACTGAGCGCCGCATTCGTCTCGCCCCGGCGATACGCTTCTTCCCAGGCACGGACCGCGCGCTCCGCGCTTCTCTGAACCCCGAACCCCTTCAGGAAGATGTACCCGATCGCCCGCTGCGCGTCGGCCGATCCGCGCTCGGCAGCGATTTCGAACCATTTCATTGCCGCGACGGGATCGCCCTTGCCGTCATCGAGCAAGCGCCAGGCATATTTGGCCGCAGCCTCCTTCATGCCGAGTGCTGCCAGCTTCTCGAACAACGGGATATGCGAGGAATCGCCATTGAAGCTGAACATCGCCGGCGTGTCGAACTGGGCAACGAACGCCTTGCGCCGGTCTTCGGGCAGCGCCTTGAACTCCGCAGTGTCGGCGTAGCGCGCCAGTTCGCGCTGGGCGGCTTCCTGCAGACGAAGCGCGATCATCAGCTTGAGCTGATACTCCTTGGCCACCGACGGATCGCTTGCTGCCCGGGCATATTGCACAGCAAGGCCGAATTGCTGGCGCGCCAACGTGCCCTTTTGCAGCGCCTTTGCAACCTCGGTCAGCACCTTGGGATCGGTTATCGCGGCGATTTTCGCGCGCCACGGCGCACTGTCGATGACCAGCCCCCCGCGCTCGATCACCGGTCCGGGATGCGCCAGGGCCGCCAGCGCCCAGCCCTCACCCCGTTCCGCACTTGTCGTCAGGATCCTGAGCGCCTCTCCACGCGCGGCATCATCAGGCTGGTCGCGCAGCATGACCTCGACCAGCGGACGACCGGTATCTTCGACACCGCCCGCAAAGGCGCGCGCATAATAGGTGCGTGCGGCCTTGATATCCATCGGGACCAGTTTGCCTTCCGCAAACACGTCGGCGGCGACCGCTGCAAAATCAGGATTCTCATGGCCCGCCATGCGGTGGTACCATTCTACCGCCGCCGGATTATCGCTCGGCACCCCGGTAAACTCGCTCGACGCCAGTCCGAACGCCAGCTTGCGCATCCCGTTGCCGTTACCCGCCTCGGCTGCCTTGCGATACCATTCGCGCCCCGCTGCCTCGTCCCGCGGCATTCCGCGCCCGTTGGTCGCCATGTCTCCCAGCTCGACCATGGCGTCGTCATCGCCCTCGTCCGCCGCCTTTCGATACCAGGCGATCGCCATCTGGGTATCGCGCACTAGACCGATCCCCTCGCGGTAATAGGTACCCAGTCGTCGCATGGCGCTGGTCTGTCCGCGATCGACGGCACGCCGCATCCAGTCGGCTGCGGCATGTTCGTCCTTGGGACCGCCCCGGCCGACCTGGAGCATGACCGCGAGGTTCTCGGCGCCCCAGCCCGACCCGCTATCCGCCGCCTTCTGGTACAGCCGCCGCGCCGCGTGCTCATCCTTCGGGCCGCCCTGCCCCATCTCGGTCATATAGCCGAGCGCGGCGATCGCGTCGGCGTTGCCCAGTTCGGCTGCACGGGCATACCATGTACGGGCCAGCGCATAATCCTTGCGCACCCCCTTGGTCCCAAAGCGATGATGGTCGCCCAGCGTCCGCGCCGCGCCGCGATGTCCCAATTGCGCGGCGCGCGCATAGGTACGGAGCGCCGCCTCGACATTGGCGGGGGTGCCGGTGCCGTTGAGGTAATAATCTGCCAGCCGCCCGAGCAACCACACATTACAGCCGGTCTCGCCCGACTGTGCCAGCGCGAACGCGCGTTTGACGTCCTTGGGAACACCGCTCCCGGTCTCGTACATCGACGCCAGCGTGTTGACCGCCTGCAGGCTGCCCCCCGCCGCCGCGCGTTCGATCAGCACCAGCGCCGCCTTGTTCTCGCCCGCCTTGGTCAGCGCGCGGCCGAGATTGGCCATGGTCGACGCGTCCTGCGGATGCGCCTCCAGCGCGCGCCGGCACAGCTCGATCGCGCGGTCGGCGACCAGATCGTCGAAATCGACCCCGGTGTCATCGTCGGGCGTCGGCAGCCGCGCCTCCTGGGCGCAGACCTTGCGCAGGTCGCCCTGCCGCGCCTCGGCATGGCTTGAGATGATCGCCGCGAGCGACCCGCTCGCAGCCAGCAACAGGCCGCGTCTCATATCCTCACCTTCGGCCCGAGTATCGGACAGGCAAGGGGGCGGTGACAAGCCCCCGCTTTCAGACGAGATAGGTTGCCAGAGGGCCTGTAAGCCGGGTTCTGTCCACGCGGCCCTTTCCCCGAAGGGAGGTGCGCGCGATAGGCGACCATTCCTCTAGGCCCGCATTTGCATGCGGGCTCAAGCAATCAACCCGGACCGCGGGGCGGAACTCCCCATGCGCGGTCCCTATTCGATCTTGCTCCCGGTGGGGTTTGCCGTGCCGCTTCCGTTGCCGGTCGCGCGGTGCGCTCTTGCCGCACCCTTTCACCCTTGCCCTCAGTCCGAAGACCAGCGGGCGGTCTGCTCTCTGTGGCACTTTCCCTGACCCCGGCGAACCGGGACCGCCGGGCGTTACCCGGCACCGTGTTTCCGTGGAGCCCGGACTTTCCTCGGTGCATCTGCATGCAACGCGGTCGCCCGGCCCTCTGGCGCGGGCAGCGATAGGCTCAAACGCGCGACCGTGCAAATAGCGACCGCGCGCTGGGCCACCATGACAGCCAGATCTCGACGATCAGCAGTGGCAGGACAAAGCTCAGCCACCCGCGCGTCGCGGCGCGGATCTCAGCATTTTCGATGAACCTGAGCAGGGCGC
Organism: Sphingomonas sp. BE123; assembly: GCF_031456015.1. Classification (NCBI taxonomy): domain Bacteria; kingdom Pseudomonadati; phylum Pseudomonadota; class Alphaproteobacteria; order Sphingomonadales; family Sphingomonadaceae; genus Sphingomonas; species Sphingomonas sp. BE123. Next base: position 519,869 of record NZ_JAVDTW010000001.1, read on the forward strand.
CATCGTCGGCGGCCATCATCCGAACCCAGACGAACGACAGCGCGATGGCGGTGGCCCGAATCACGAAACCATGATGCACGTCGAACCGCCGCCGCCGCGCGGCTTGCCACGCGATCACGACAAAGCCGATCCAGACTGCGGCGAACAGGGTCAGCGGCACCTGAGTCTCCGGCGCCGCGATCGTGCTGCCCAGATGAAGCGCGAACAGCCCGGCGAGCAGCGACGCGGCGAGATAAAGCCGACCCAGCACGCGGTGCAGCAACGGCCAGCGCTCGCGCACCGACACCGCGAACTGGACCGGGGCGATCAGCAATAGCGGGATGGCCAGCGCAACATGCGCGAAATACCAGATGCGGCGCCCCCACAAGGTCTCTCCCGTCGGTGCTTCGCGCGTCGCGATGAATGCGAACGAATCGCTCAGGAACCATCCTGCTGCAACCGCGACGATCAGCCAGAACAGCGCCCAGCCCCATCGCCGTGCAGCACTCACCGGCGATCCGCGCCCTTCACCGTAGCAGGAAGGCGATAGCGCGCATCGTCGATCGCCACCTCGATCGCGTTGGAATCGATAATCGTCACGCGCGCTGCCTGAGCGCCGTCCGCAGCAATCACGCCACGCCCGTCACGCGTGACCCGCAGGCGATGGAAACCGCCATCGGGATGGCGGATCGTCAGCATCAACCCGTCCTGCGTCTGCGCACGGTCGATCGTGCAGCGGGTCGTGAATGCATCGCCACCACCGAGCGCGCAGGGAATGCGCCCCTCTGCGGTATCGCGCGCCGCCTGAGCCCGCGCGTCCTGCGCCAGTTCCGCCTTCGTCTTGACCGGTCCGGGATCGCAGGCCGCGAGCGCGAGCAGCGCCCCCGCGGCCGCCAGAACTTCAGATATCCGCAAAGACATGCGTTTCGGACTTCGCCCCCGGATGCGTGACCGCGCCCTTATAGGCAGGTCCGACCGTCTGCGCATAGCGCCACAGCGCGCCCGACTGATAATCATTGCGGCGCGGTTGCCAGCGGCTGCGGCGCTCGGTCAGCACCTCCTCGGCGACAAGCAGGTCGATCGTTCCCGCCTCCGCATCGATGCGGATCGTGTCGCCATCCTCGACCAGCGCGATCGGCCCGCCCTCGGCCGCTTCCGGGCCGACATGGCCGATGCAGAAGCCGCGCGTCGCACCCGAAAAACGCCCGTCGGTGATCAGCGCGACCTTCTCGCCCATGCCAAGCCCATAAAGCGCGGCGGTGGTCGACAGCATCTCGCGCATGCCGGGACCGCCCTTCGGCCCTTCGTAGCGGATCACCACAACCTCGCCCTCGGCGATCGAACGCGCCTCGACCGCGGCAAACGCGTCTTCCTCGCAGTCGAAGCAGCGCGCCGGCCCCTCGAATTGCAGCCGCGCCATGCCGGCGACCTTCACGATCGCGCCATTGGGGGCAAGAGTGCCGCGCAAGCCAACCACGCCGCCGGTCGGGGTGATCGGCGTCTTGACGTCATAGATGACCTTCTGATCCGGGTTCCAGGTGACCTGATCGATATTCTCAGCGAGCGTCTTGCCGGTCACGGTCATGCACTCGCCATGCAGCAACCCGTTCGCCAGCATCGACTTCATCAGCATGTAGACGCCGCCGGCCTCATACATGTCCTTGGCGACATACTTCCCACCCGGCTTGAGGTCTGCTGCATAAGGCGTTGATTTAAATACTTCGGCGACATCGAACAGATCGAATTCGATCCCCGCCTCGCTCGCCATGGCAGGCAGATGCAGGGCGGCGTTCGTAGATCCGCCGGTCGCGGCGACAATCCGCGCCGCATTCACGAACGCCTCGCGCGTGCAGATATCGCGCGGGCGAATGTTGCGCTCCAGCAACTCCATCACCTGATACCCCGCTGCCACCGCGATCTGTTCACGGCTTGTGTAAGGTGCAGGAACCATGTTGCTGTTCGGCAGCGACAAACCGATTGCCTCGCCGACACAGGCCATCGTGTTAGCGGTGTACTGACCGCCGCACGCGCCATGGCCCGGGCACGCGACCTTTTCGAGCGCATGGACCTCGCTGATCGGGCAGGTGCCGGCCGCGAACTTGCCGACCACTTCGAACACATCGACCACAGTGACGTCGCGGTCCTGATAGCGGCCGGGCAGGATCGACCCGCCATAGACGAAGATCGACGGGATATTGAGGCGCAGCATCGCCATCATCATCCCCGGCAGCGACTTGTCGCACCCGGCAAAGCCGACCAGCGCGTCATAGCAATGGCCGCGCACGCTGAGTTCGACCGAGTCGGCGATGACCTCGCGGCTGACCAGGGAGGATTTCATCCCCTGATGCCCCATCGCGATGCCGTCGGTCACGGTGATGGTGTTGAAGCGGCGCGGCATGCCGCCATTGCTCTCGACACCCTTGCGCGCGGCATCGGCCTGCGCATCCAGCGTGGTATTGCACGGCGCGCTGTCGTTGCCCGCGCTGGCGAGCGCGACGAACGGGCGCGCGATTTCTTCCTCGCTCAGCCCCATGGCGTAATAATAGCTGCGGTGTGGGGCGCGCTCCGGCCCGACGGAGACGTGGCGCGAAGGCAGGCGGGTTTTGTCGAAACGATTGGTCATGCCGCGCCTATGTCGCCGCAGCCCGCCCCTGCGCAAGATGATCGCGCACGATTGTTACCAAATTCGTCAGAATTTCGCACCAACGCGTCACACCCGCCGGGTCGGAGATGTGATCGTTGCGGATTTCGATACCGAGATAGGGGATGCCCGTCGCCTCGGCATGCCGGTTCATGGTCGCGTTGAGGATACGCCCCGAATAGGGCTCGTTATCCCCGGTCGGGATGCCCTGCGCGCCCAGCCAGTCGATCGCCGGGCGGGCTGCCCGCGCATCGCGATTGTAGAGCACGCCCGCTTCCCATGGCCGCGGTGCGGCGATGCCGGTTTCGAGCGCGGGGGTGAAGCTGTGGACCGACACAATCAGCGCCGGGCGCTGCGCGCGCACCTGCGCCGCGATCGCGCGATGATAGGGCGCGTGGAAACGCGCGATCCGTTCGACCCGATCTGCACCTGCATTGCCCGGGATCGCGTGCCCGTCGCTGACATGCGGGATCAGGCCGGGCGCATCGACCTCGCGATTGAGGTCGATCACCAGCCGCGAGACGGTGGCGAGCAGCGCGGGCGCGCCGAGCCGCTCGGCCAGCCCCCGGCTCACCGCCGCCGCCCCGATATCGATCGCGATATGCTTGACGAGCAAGGCGGGGTCGATGCCGAGGTCGATATCCTCCGGCACGTGGTTGCTGGCGTGATCGCACAGGATCAGCACGTCGCCAGCACCCGCAATCCGTTCCGCCACGCTCACCGTTTCCCTCCAAGAAATGCGCCGAGCCGCTGGGCAAAGGCAGCCGAGCCGAACGCATCCTCGAACGCCTGATCGTGCCCCGACGCGGCAGGATCGTGCAGGATCGACTTGAGCAATCGCACCGCATCGGGATCATTGGCGCAGATGGTCGCCGCCATCGCCCGGGCGCGCTCGGCCGCATCGCGCGCGCGGCAATGCGCCAGCCCGATCCGCACCGCCTCATCGGCGTCGATGCGGTCGCCGGTGAACAACATCCGCGCCGCCTGCCCCGCTCCGACGCGCGCGCGCAGCCGCGCGACATCGCTCGCCGGATAGCCGATGCCGAGCTTGGCCGGCGTGGTCGCAAACAGCGCCGCGTCCCCTGCAACGACAATGTCACAGGCCAGCGTCAGCGCGACGGCGGCGCCATAGCACCCGCCATCGACCGCAACGATCACCGGGATCGGCAGCGCCGAGAGTGTCTCGATCCCCGCCGCCATCGCAGTGCGGAAGCGGGTACGCAGCGCCGGGTCAGCAATCAGCGCCGGGAATTCAGCGAGATCAGCCCCGGCGGAGAACGTGCCGGGCATCACGGATTCGACGATCAGCGCATGCGCGCTGCTTGCCGCCACCGACGCAGCGGCATCGGCAATCGCGTCCCATGCGGGTATCGACAACGCATTGCGGGCACCATCCCGGTCGAGCATCAGGCGCGCGATGGATTGATCGAACTGAAGCCGGATCATTGGCAGCCCAGAGGGCGAGGATGGCGCCCGCCCGAAAGCGGGGGCCACCCACGGGCGTCTCGCTCCCGGCGCATGACCCGCAGCGACCGCTCCGCAAGAACCGGGCCAAGCGCCATCACCCTCAGCGGAACATGGTCCCGATTGCCGCCGCGCCCCATAATGGAACAGCCACCTGTCACGTCAGCACCGTTTCGAGACACCACCAGCCCGGCTGGTCCGCGCGCAGTCGCTCAGCCGCAGCTCCGCAAGTCGCGGCATCTGCAAAGGTCGCAAAGCAAGTCGCGCCAGACCCCGACATCCGACACAGCTCGGCCCCCGGCTGACGCTCCAGCCATGCCACCGCATCGGCAATCTTGGGTGCGATCGTCAGCGCGGGCGGATAGAGATCGTTTCGTCCCGCCCTGGCGCGTGCGATCAGGTCGCCGTCAGCCGGGATCGGTCCGCGATCCACCCGATCCCATGCTGCAAACACCGGGCCGGTCGCCACCGCGACGCCCGGATTGACCAGCAGTACCGGGACCCCGGGCGCGCCCTCGATCCACTCCAGTTGCTCGCCGCGACCGGTGCCGATCGCAGTTCGCCCATAAAGGCACGCGGGCACGTCGGACCCAAGCGCATCGGCCACCGCGAACAAGCGCGGGTCGGCGATCGCAATCCCCTCACGGCGCGCCAGCAATCGCAGCGTCGCCGCGGCGTCAGCCGATCCGCCGCCGAGTCCCGACGCAACCGGTAGCCGCTTGTCGAGCGTGATCCGACCCGGCGTTTTCACGCCGAACGCTGCGGCGAAGCCAGCGCGCGCGCGCGTGACCAGATTATCGCCCTCACCCGCCAGCGCTCCGCCGAACGGGCCCTCGACGGCAAAACCTTCGCCCGCTGGATCGATCCGGACGACATCGCCATCACGCACGAACGCGAACAGCGTCTCCAGCTCATGATAGCCGTCATCCCGCCGCCGCCGCACATGCAGCGCCAGGTTGAGCTTGGCCGGCGCGGGCTCGATCAGGATCAGTTTGCCGCCACCTTCTCACCGGACCCGTTGGCGAGCTTTCCCGCCAGTCGAGCCTGCTGCTCCCCCTCGGCATACAGCGCAGCGGCGCGCCAGGCGTAACGCGCTTCAAAGCGACGTCCGGCGCGCCAATAGGCATCGCCCAGATGCTCGTTGATCGTTGCGCTCGCGGGTTGGCCCTGCGCCGCCGCCTCCAGCAGCGGCAGTGCGCGCGCGACGTCACCGCTGCGAAAATAGGCCCATCCGAGCGAGTCGGTGATCGCCGGATCATCGGGACGCAGCCGGTTGGCTCGCTCGAGCAGCGCGACCGCTTCGGTCAGGTTTTCGCCGCGATCCGCCTGCGCATAACCCAGATAATTCAACGCGACCGGTTCGTCCGGAGCCAGTTCGACCGCCTTGCGCAGATGCGGAAGCGCTGCATCCCAGCGGCCCGCACGCTCCAGCGCACCGCCGAGCTGCAAGTAATGGACCCAGCTTGCCGCTGCCCCCGCCCGTGTCAGCGCAGCGCCATAGTAAATGGCGGCATCGACATTGCGGTCCTGGTCGGCGAGCAGATCGGCATAGCGTCGCAGGTCGCGCTCGCCCGCGTCGCGCCGCACTGCCAGCGCTTCGGCCTGGGCGAGCGCGCCTGCAGCATCCCCCTGCCGCCGCCGCAGTTCGATCCGCTCGCCAAGTGCGGCCGCCGCGAACGGGCTGTCGGGCCGGATCGCACCCAGCACCAACTGCGCGCGATCATATGCCTTTTCCTGGCCCAGCGCCGCTGCAAGCAGCAGACGCGCGCGATCGTCTCCCGGGTCGAGCGAGAGTGCCGCACGGGTCAACAGGATCGTGAGCACCTGCGTCTCCTGCCCGCCCAGATCGGCTGCCAGCCGGGTCAACAGCCGGCTGGTCCCGAACGCAGTGCCCGGCCGCATCGGGCGCAGGCCATCGCGCAATGCCGCCAGGGTCGCATCGTCCCCTGCCAGCATCTCCCGGGCCAGCCGCCGATTGCCGATTCCCGCGACAAGCGTCGCCGCGTTCAAGCGCAGATCGATACTGCCCGGATCGGCTCCGGTGGCCGTGCGATAGGCGGCGAGCGCTTCCTCACGCCGCATCGACGCGAACAGAAGCAGGGCGCGATGCTCGCTGATGTAGCGGCGGCTGAGCCCGCTTTCTCCCGCATTGTCGAGGATCGCGAAGGGGTCACCGCCACGGTCGAACGCGGTCCACGCGCGCAAAACCGGCGCCAGAAAGTCGAGCGGCCCCGCCCCGATCCGCCCGAGCGCGTCGTCGGCAGCAGCCTTGTTGCGCGTCCGCACCGCATCGGCAAAGGCCAGGATCGCGGTGTCTGCCGGCGCGACACCCGCCCGCTCGAGTACCGCCGCCGCGCGCCGCGCCAGCGCAAGATCGCCGGCCGCCAGCGCGTTGCGATAGGCACGAATGGCCACCACCTCATCCGCTGGCGCCGCCGCCAGCGCTGCGGCATAGCCGGCAGCGGCAAGATCGACTGCGCCGTCGGCCGCAGCCGCCCGCGCCCGCACATAGGCGCCGAGATCGGCATGCGCGACCGACGGAAGCAGCAGCGCGACGGCTGCGCCGGTCAGGACCAAGGCCTTACATGTTGGGATAGTTCGGCCCCCCACCACCTTCGGGCACGACCCAGTTGATGTTCTGAGTCGGGTCCTTGATGTCACACGTCTTGCAGTGGACGCAGTTCTGCGCGTTGATCACGAACTTGGGCTCGCCCACATCTTCGCCGACGATCTCATACACCCCAGCCGGGCAGTAACGCTGCGCCGGCTCGTCATACATCGGCAGGTCGTACGACACCGGAATCTCCGGGTCCTTGAGTGTCAGGTGAACCGGCTGATCCTCTTCATGATTGGTGTTCGACATGAACACCGAGGACAGCCGGTCAAAGGTCAGCACGCCATCGGGCTTGGGATAATCGATCGGCTGGACCAGATCCTTGCGCCACAGGCTTTCATGATCGGGCTTGTGGCCCATCGTGAAGGGCATCTTCACGCCCCAGCTTTCAAGGAACATCGTGACATTGGCCAGCGCCGAGCCGACCAGGTCGCCGAACTTCTTGACCAGCGGAACGACGTTCCGAACGATGCTCAGCTCCTGATAGAGCCAGCTTGCCTCGAACGCCTCGGGATAGGCGGTCAGTTCATCGCCCGAGCGGTCCGCCGCCACCGCCGCGAACGCGGCCTCGGCTGCCAGCATGCCGCTTTTCATCGCGCCATGCGTGCCCTTGATCCGCGGCACGTTCAGGAATCCGGCGCTGTCGCCGATCAGCGCACCGCCGGGGAACACCAGCTTGGGGATCGACTGCAGGCCGCCGTCGCTGATCGCACGTGCACCATAGGACACGCGCTTGCCGCCCTTCAGGATCTCCGCGATCGCCGGATGCGTCTTCCAGCGCTGCATCTCCTGGAACGGCGACAGATAGGGGTTCGAATAGTTGAGCCAGGTGACGAAGCCCAGCGCCACCTGGCCATTGGCCTGATGGTACAGGAACCCGCCGCCGTTCGATCCAGTGGTTTCGTTGAGCGGCCAGCCCTGGGTGTGAATCACCCGGCCCGGCTGATGCAGTTCGGGATCGATGTCCCACAATTCCTTGATGCCCAGGCCATAAATCTGCGGCTCGACCCCGTCGCGCAGGCCGAACTGCTTCTGGATTTGCTTCGACAGGTGCCCGCGCACGCCCTCGCCGAAGAAGGTATAGCGCGCATGCAGCTCAAGGCCGGGCTGATAGTCGGGCTTGCGGGTCCCGTCGCGGGCCACGCCCATGTCGCCGGTCGCGACGCCCTTCACCGATCCGTCGTCATGGTAGAGGATTTCCGCCGCGGCAAAGCCGGGGAAAATCTCGACGCCAAGACCCTCGGCCTGTTCGGCGAGCCAGCGGCACAGATTGCCGAGACTGCCGGTATAGGTCCCCTCATTGTGCATGAAGCGCGGGGTCAGGAAATGGGGCACGTTCCACTTGCCCTTTTTCGACAACAGCCAGTGCTGGTTGTCGGTCACCGGCACCTGTGCCAGCGGGCAACCCTGGTCGCGCCAGTCGGGAAGCAGTTCATCCAGCGCGCGCGGATCGATCACCGCGCCCGACAGGATATGGGCTCCGACCTCGGACCCTTTTTCAAGAACACAGACGCTGAGTTCGCTGCCCGCCTCGCTGGCCAGCTGTTTCAGCCGGATCGCCGCCGCGAGGCCCGCCGGCCCCGCGCCCACGATCACCACGTCATAGGGCATCGACTCGCGTTCGCTCACTTCCTGTCTCCTCTCGGAACACCGGCGTAACATCTCGTCGTGTGTCCGGCGCGTTCCGTCCCTGCCCCGATGAAGGCAGATTGACGCTGGCGTCAAGGCATGACTCTTTATCTTGATGGGCATTGAGGGGGTCTTTGACTGGCGAAGCGAGGCTGCGAGCGCGCTGCAATGGTGGCGCGACGCGGGCGTTGACGTGCTGGTCGATGACCAACCGCGCGACTGGATGGCGGCGCCCGCGCCGCGCGTCGCGCCCGATGCTGCCGTCATTTCCCGCCCGGCCGAGCCGGAAGCGCCGGCACCGCTGCCCGCGACCCTCGCTGCCTTTGTCGATTGGCGCTATGGTGCAGGCGCGCCCGAAGCCGTGCTCGGCGCGCCGATCCTTCAGCCTGCCGGGGAACCGGATGCGCCACTGATGGTGGTCACCGACCTGCCCGAATTCGACGGCGCGGAACCCGAACTCCTGTCGGGCCCGGCCGGGCGGCTGTTCGATCGGATGCTGGCGGCGATCGGAACGGATCGCGATTCGGTCTATCTGGTGCCGCTATGCGCCGCGCGCCCGATCACGGGTCAGGTTCCCCGCGACCTTGAGGATCAGCTGGGCCGATTGCTGCAGCATCATATCGCCCTCGCGGCGCCAGCCCGCCTGCTAGTCCTTGGACAAACGGCGAACCGTGCGATTCCCGGGGTCGGCGCGACCGATCCGGGTGACGGTTTAACGCCTGTTAACCTATTGAATGCACAAATCCGGGGGGTCGCCACCTTTCATCCGCGCTTTCTGCTGACCAAGCCCGCGGCCAAGGCCGACGTGTGGAAAGCGCTTCAAACCTTGATCAAGGAGCAGAGCCAGTGACTGCGCGCCTTCTGCTTGCCCTGTGTGCCCTTGCCCTGCCTGCCGCAGCGCATGCCGCCGACGAAAAACTGGCGCCTGTGCAGGAACAGTCGCGTGCCGGCGACGGCGTCCCCACTCAGCTCGATCGCGACGCGCGGGAGGGCTACCGCGCCGTGTTCGCCGCGATCCGCGATCAGCGCTGGGCCGACGCGCAACTGCGTCTCGACGCCATGCGTCCCGGCCTGCTGCACGCCACCGCCCGCGCCGAACTCTATCTCGCGAAAGGGTCGCCGAAAGTCGAACTGCCGCAGTTGCTGGCGCTGCTCGGCGAGGCACCGGAACTGCCACAGGCAGCGCAGCTCGCACGGCTCGCTCAGCTGCGTGGCGGCACGGCCCTGCCCGTGTTGCCGGCCGCTCAGCGGCTGATCTGGCATGATGGCGCCCCGATCCGCAAACGCTACCGCTCCGCCCGGTCCGACGCAGCGGCGGCGCAGGTGGCAAGCGCGATGGCGCCGCTGATCAAGCTCGACGATGCCCCCGCGGCCGAAGCGCTGGTCGAGGGGCGTGCCGCAGAGCTCGATCCCGAAACGCTGACCGAATGGCGTCAGCGGATCGCATGGATTTATTACACGATCGGTCGCGACGCCGATGCGCGTCGCGTTGCTGCAATGGCGCAGGCGGGTAGCGGAGAGTTCGCGCCGCTCGCCGATTGGGTGCAGGGACTGGCCGCATGGCGCCAGAATGATTGTGCCGCAGCACAGGCGGCCTTCACCGCGGTTGCCCAGCGCGCGAGCGATACCGAGAAGCGCACGGCCGGCCTCTACTGGGCATCGCGCGCCGACATGGCCTGCGGTCGCCCCGACCTGGTCAGTGCACGGCTGAAAAGCGCCGCGCAGCATGACGAGACCTTCTATGGCATGCTCGCGCGCCAGGCACTTGGCATTCGCGACAGCGCGGCCCCGGTGGAGCGCTTCATCGCCGCCGACTGGAAAGCGCTTGAGCGGCGCCCGAATGTCCGGGTTGCGGCGGCGCTTGCCGAAATCGGCGAAGATGCGCTGGCCGGTGAACTGATCAAGCATCAGGCGCGGATCGGCGACGCACGGGAGCATGCCGCGCTGACCCGGCTTGCCGGACGGCTCGGGCTGCCAGCGATCCAGCTCTGGCTCACGCATAACTGCCCGCCCGGCGCGCGCCCGGTCGAGGAAGCGCGCTACCCCGCCCCCGATTGGACGCCGGACGGTGGCTGGCGCGTCGACAAGGCGCTGGTCTTCGCCCACACGCTGCAGGAATCACGCTTCGACGCGCGCGTTCAAAGCCCTGCCGGCGCCTATGGCCTGATGCAGATCATGCCGGCCGCTGCGACCGATATCGCGCGCAAGCGTGGCATCTCGATCCGCCGCGACGACCTCACCCGTCCCTCGACCAATATCGAGGTGGGCCAATCCTATATCGAGCAGCTGCGCGACCAGTCCTTTACCGGGGGCCTGCTGCCCAAGGTGATCGCGGCGTACAATGCCGGGCCGACGCCGGTCACCAACTGGAACGCGCAGATCCGCGACAAGGGCGATCCGCTGCTCTACATCGAGAGCATTCCGTACTGGGAGACGCGCGGCTATGTCATGACGGTGCTGCGCAACTACTGGATGTACGAAAAACATGCCGGTCGCGACAGCAGCAGCCGGGCAGCACTGTCTCAGGGACTGTGGCCCAAGGTGCCGGGCAGTGCGGGCGCGCCGATGGTTCGCCTGACCGCTGCCGCGGCGCAAGATAACAGCGCGACCGGCGCGAACTGACGGGATCGCGCCGCCGGGTTGCCCCGGCGGTCGTCACTCAGCCCTTCGGCTTGGCGGCAAGCTCGGCCTTGAAGAATGGCCCGAGTTCGGCGAGGATCCCTTCCCACACCGCCAGGACTTCGCCGAAATTGCGCTTGGTCAGGCCACCGGTGGTGACCACGTCCCAACTGACCATCAGCTCCCCTGCCTCGGTTACTGCCATCTGCGAAAACCGCCGGTCGCGGTTCCAGCGATTGGCCAGGTCGGCCGTGTTGTCGGACTCTTTCGCATAGGTGACGCGAAACTGGAGCGAGCTGCACTGCTTGGTGTCGACGCAACCGTAGAAAAACGTCTCGAACTGGCTGCCGGAAGCGGCGCTCTCGATCAGCGGATCGCCCTGGCTGTCGAGCACCAGCTTTGCCTTGTACCCACCCGCCCGAAATGCATCGACCACGGTCGCCGGCGCGCTCGCGCACACCATGTCCGCCGCGCACGGCTCGCTATCCTGCCCCGCCGCGGGTGAAGCGACCGACATGATGCTAAAGATGCTGGCGAAAAGGAAAAAACAGCGCATTGAGCCCCCCTTGATGATTGTTCCGGTGTGGCGCGGCGTGCCAGCCACGGTCAACCTGCTTTTGCGCCGCCACATCGCAGACGGCAGCCATATGTACTTGCTTTGTTCCTTTTCGGCTTTTATCGTCCGGCCATGTCCAAACTTCGCCCCGTCCGTGGCGCGACCGAAAACCGCGCCAGCGCCCGTTTCGGGCTCCCGGCCCGCGAACTGGATGGCGACTGGCTCGACGCGCGCGCGATTGTCGACGACGCCGAGCCGCCGTTGCGTACGACGGTTACGGTCGAGCGCGCCCGAAGCATTCTCAGCCGCAACACATCCCCCGACATTCCCTTCGACCGATCGGTCAATCCCTATCGCGGTTGCGAGCATGGCTGCATCTACTGCTTCGCGCGCCCGACCCATGCCTGGCACGATCTGTCCCCTGGTCTCGATTTCGAAACGCGGCTGTTCGCCAAGCCCGATGCGCCGGCATTGCTGCGTCAGGCGCTCGCAAAGCCGGGCTATGTCTGCCAGCCGATCGCCTTCGGCACCAACACCGATCCGTACCAGCCGATTGAAGCGACCTGGCGGATCACGCGCGACTGCCTTGCGCTGCTCGCCGAGTGCCGGCATCCGGTCACCATCACTACCAAGTCCGACCGGGTGACGCGCGACATCGACCTGCTCGGTCCGATGGCGGCGCAGGGGCTGGCGGCGGTGATGCTCTCGATCACGTCGCTCGACCCCAAGGTCGCCCGCACGGTCGAGCCGCGCGCGCCGCACCCCGAACGCCGGCTCGCTGCAGTCGCCAAGCTGCGCGCCGCGGGAATCCCGACGTTCGTGTCGCTGTCCCCGGTCATCCCCCAGATCACCGACCATGAGGTCGAACACATCATGGAACGCGCGGCGGAAGCCGGCGCGCTTGGCTGCTTCTTCCTGCCCGTCCGCTTGCCATTCGAAGTCGCGCCGCTGTTCCGCGCCTGGCTCGACGAGCATTTTCCCGACCGTGCGGCCAAGGTGATGGCGACGATCCAGTCGATCCGCGGCGGACGCGACAACGACCCCGATTTCCACACGCGCATGCGCGGCCAGGGGCCATGGGCCGAACTGCTGCGCACCCGTTTCAGGATCACGGCGAAGCGGTTCGGGCTCGACCAGCCCTTCCCTCCGCTCCGCCGCGACCTGTTCCGACCGCCTGCCGGGGACCAGGGGGAGTTGTTCTAGCCGTTACGCGGCCGCGAAGGTGAAGTCCTTGAACTGTTCGCGCAGGGCGGTCTTGAGCAGCTTTCCGGTCGCGGTGTGCGGGAGCGACTCCACGAACCTGATCTCGTCGGGAAGCCACCATTTCGCGACCTGCGTCGCCAGATGTGCCTGGACCTGCTCGGCCGTCACATCGCTTTCCGGCTTTCGCACGACCAGCAGCAGTGGCCGTTCATCCCATTTGGGGTGATGGATGCCGATTGCCGCCGCCTCGGCAACCCCGGGGCAGCCGACTGCTGCATTTTCCAGTTCCACCGAACTGATCCACTCGCCGCCGGACTTGATCACGTCCTTCGCCCGGTCGGTAATCTGCATGATGCCATCGGGGTGCAGGATCGCGACATCGCCCGTGTCGAACCAGCCATCGGCGGTCAGGCACGGCCCGTTCGCATCCTGGAAATATTGTTTGATGATCCACGGACCCTTGATCTGCAGACGCCCGGAACTGACCCCGTCGCGCGGCAACAGCTTGCCATCCTCATCGACGGTGCGCAGTTCGACCCCGAACGGCGCGCGCCCCTGAAACACGGTCTTGTCGACCTTCTGCTCGAAACTCAGATCGTCCCAGTCGTGCGTTGGCGCGCCCATTGTCCCGATCGGCGATGTTTCGGTCATGCCCCAGGCGTGATTGACCCGCGCGCCCATCTTCATGATCCGTTCGATCATCGCGCGCGGCGCGGCCGATCCGCCGATCGTCACGACCTTGAGATGTTGCGGCGCTTCGCCCGTGGCGTCCATATGCTGGAACATCGCGAACCACACGGTCGGAACTCCGGCGGTGTGGGTCACCTTTTCGCGGTTCATCAGGTCGCACAGCGTCTTGCCGTCATTGACTGCCGACATGACCAGTTTCACCCCCGCCATCGGCGCGGCGAACGGCAGGCCCCAGCCGACGGCATGGAACATCGGCACGACCGGCAACACGACGGCCTGGGTCGACAGGTCGAACACCGCCGGCTGCAGTTCCGCCATTGCATGGATCATGGACGAGCGGTGGGTGTAGAGCACCCCCTTGGGATTTCCGGTCGTACCGCTGGTATAGCACAACAGGCACGGCTCGCGCTCATCGCCTTCGACCCAGGCATAATCGCCGGTCTCTGCGGCAATCAACGCCTCGAAACTGTCCGAACCGTCGCCGTCGAAGACTATGTAATGCTCAATCGTCGTCCATTGCGGCTTGAGCCGGTCGATGATCGGCTGAAATGCCCGGTCATAGATCAACACCCGATCCTCGGCATGATTGCCGATATAGGCCAGTTGATCGTCGAACAGGCGCGGGTTGATGGTATGAACAATCCCGCCCATGCCGATCGTTCCGTGCCAGGCGACGAGATGGCGGCTATGGTTCATCGCCATCGTCGCGACGCGATCGCCCTTGCGGATGCCCAACCGCTCAAGTGCCTGTGCAAGCTTGCGCGAATCGCGCGCGATCCCGGCCCAGTCGGTGCGGGTCTCGCTGCCATCGGCCCAACGGCTGATGATCTCGCGCGACCCATATTCGCGCTCCGCGTGCTCGATCACTCGGGGTACCCGAAGTTCGAAATCCTGCATCGCGCCCAGCATCATACTCTCCTTGTTCCGCGCGGGTTTCCGCGTCCGTCAACCCATCCTGCGGCTTCGAAAGCGGCGATGCAAGGGGAACTCAGCTTGCCAGCGCCAACCTTGGCTGTTGCGTCGGGGCAAGGTCGGCACGCACCACCCCCGGCAGCCCCTCGATCCGCGTCGCGAGTTCTCCGTCGAGCCGGAAGTTGCGCCCCAGCACCAGCTCCGCCTCGCCGCCATCGGGCAGCGGCGCATCCACCACCACTTCACAGCGCCCGCCGCGCGCGTCGTCCAGCAGCCGCGCCACCGCTGCCATCGCCGCAGGCTCGCTGACCGCCATGCGCAGCGTCAGGCGGACGTCCTTCGCCATCCCCTCGAACGGTTGGACCTTGCGCACCGTGACGCGCGGGCTGTCCTCGCCGGGACGCCGATCAAGCTCGACCGTGAGGATACCGCAGCCGCCAACACGCGCGGCATCCTCCATTTCCTTCGCGGTGAATTCCTCGAAACAGGTGCACGGCACCGTCCCGCTCGCATCCGACAGCGTCGCCATCATGTAGCGCTTGCCGCGTGCCGAGGTGCGCCAGCGCGCATCCTCGATCAGCGCGGCAATGGTCGCGCCGGCACGTCCGCCCTCGGCAATCTCGATGTCGTTCAGGCTGGCAATGCTCCGCGCAGAATGCAGCCTGGCAAGATGCTGGTAGCGGTCCAGCGGGTGCGCCGAGAAGAAGAAGCCGAACGCATCCTTCTCCGCCTCGATCCGCTGACCCAATGTCCATTGGGCATTTTTGGGAAGCTGGATTGCCGACCCGACCGGCTCGGCTTCGCCGAACAGACCGCCCTGCCCGCTGGTACGGTTCTCATGCGTGCGCTGCGCCACCGCCATGATCGTCTCGGCAGCGGCATGGACCTTGGCGCGGTCGGGCGCGACGCTGTCGAACGCACCTGCCCCTGCCAGCGCCTCGACCTGGCGCTTGTTGAGCAACCGTGGGTCGATCCGTCGCGCGAAATCGTCCAGATTCTGGAACCGCCCCTTGGCTCGGCGTTCCTCGACCAGCAATTCCATCGCCCGCTCGCCGACGCCTTTGAGTCCAGCCAGCGCATAGCGCACGGCGAATCCCTCTCCCAGTTCGTCGACTGAGAATTCGGCCTCGCTGGCATTGATGTCGGGCGGCAGGCACGCAACGCCCAGCCGTTTCATATCCTCGACGAACACCGCCAGCTTTTCGGTCTGGCCCATGTCGAAGCACATCGATGCGGCATAGAATTCGTGCGGGTAATGCGCCTTCAGCCACGCCGTATGATATGCGAGCAGCGCATAGGCCGCCGCATGCGACTTGTTGAAGCCGTAGCCTGCGAACTTGTCGATCAAGTCGAACAGTTCGTTGGCCTTGGCTTCGGAGATGTTGTTGACCTTGGCACAGCCCTCGACGAACAGCGCGCGCTGCGCGTCCATCTCGGCCTTGATCTTCTTGCCCATCGCGCGGCGCAGCAAATCCGCGCCGCCGAGCGAATAGCCGGCCAGGATCTGCGCGGCCTGCATCACCTGTTCTTGATAGACGAAGATGCCGTAGGTTTCCTTGAGGATCCCTTCCAGCAACGGATGCGGATATTCGATCGGCTCCAGCCCCTGCTTACGCCGCCCGAACATCGGGATATTGTCCATCGGACCCGGGCGATAGAGCGAGACGAGCGCGATGATGTCGCCGAAATTGGTCGGCCGCACCGCCGTCAGCGTGCGGCGCATCCCTTCCGATTCCAGCTGGAACACGCCGACCGTCTCGCCGCGCTGGAGCAGTTCGTACACCGCCGGATCGTCCCAGCCGAGCGCGGCGAGATCGATGCTGATGTTGCGCGCGGCGAGCAGATCGACCGCCTTTTGCAGCACCGACAGCGTCTTGAGGCCAAGGAAGTCGAACTTCACCAGCCCGGCGCCCTCGACATATTTCATGTCGAACTGCGTCACCGGCATGTCGGAGCGCGGGTCGCGGTACAAGGGCACCAGCTCGGCCAGCGGCCGGTCGCCGATCACCACGCCCGCCGCGTGAGTGGACGAGTGGCGCGGCAACCCTTCCAGCCGCATCGCCAGGTCGATCAGGTGGCGGACATCGTTCGCGCTGTCATATTCGGCCTTGAACTCGCTTACCCCGTTCAGCGACCGCGACAGCGTCCACGGATCGGTCGGGTGGTTGGGCACCAGCTTGGCGAGGCGATCGACCTGGCCATAGCTCATCTGCAGCACGCGCCCAGTGTCCTTGAGCACCGCGCGCGCCTTCATCGTTCCGAACGTGATGATCTGCGCGACCTGATTGCGCCCATATTTCTGCTGGACGTAGCGGATCACCTCGCCGCGCCGGGTTTCGCAGAAGTCGATGTCGAAGTCGGGCATCGACACGCGTTCCGGGTTCAGGAATCGCTCGAACAGCAATCCCAGCGCGAGCGGATCGAGGTCGGTGATGGTCAGCGCCCAGGCGACTACGCTGCCCGCGCCCGAACCGCGCCCCGGCCCCACCGGAATCCCGTTCGCCTTCGCCCATTTGATGAAGTCCGCAACGATCAGGAAATATCCGGGGAACCCCATCTGCACGATGATGTCGGTTTCAAACGCCAGTCGATCGAAATATTCCTGTCGCTTGGCCGGATCGGTGATCCCCGCCGTCTCCAGCCGCGCCTCAAGCCCCGCGCGCGCATCCGCGCGCAGCTGCGCCGCCTCACCCTCGATATCGCCGGCAAGGCTCGGCAGGATCGGCTTGCGCTTGGGCGCGGCAAAGGCACAGCGCTGCGCGACCACCAGCGTGTTGTCGATCGCCTCGGGCAGGTCATCGAACAGCCGCTTCATCTCGCTGGCGGGCTTCATCCACGCATCGGGTGAAGAGCGCTGGCGATCGTCGCTGGCGACATAGGCAGATCCGGCAATGCACAGCATCGCGTCATGCGCCTGATGAAAGTCCGGCACGGCGTAGCACGCCGGATTGGTCGCGACGATCGGCAGGCCACGGTCATAGGCCAGGTCGAGCAACTTGGGCTCGGCGCGCGCTTCAACCTCGTCCAGTCGCCGGATAATCTCGATGTACAGACGATCGCCGAACAGCGCCTGCAACCGGTCGGCATAGGCCAGCGCCGCGTCCTCCTGCTCTTCGGCGAACAGTCGCGCCAGCGCACCCTCGCGCCCGGCGGTCAGCGCGATCAGGCCTTCGGTGCGCCCCTCCAGCGCGGCGAACGGAACGTGCGCGTCCTTCTCGATCGGGCGGTCGAGATGCGCCATCGACACCAGATGGCAGAGATTTTCATATCCCGTCGCGTCCTGCGCAAACAGCGCCAGCCAGTCGAGCGCCGGCGTCACGCCATCCGGCACATCCGGCCGCTCGACGCACAGCAACGATCCGACAATCGGCTGCACCCCGGCCTTTTTCGCCGCATCCGAATAGGACATCGCGGCATAGAGGCCGTTGCGATCGCACAGTCCGGCCGCCGGAAACCCGAGTTCCCGCGCCCGCGAAGCAATAACCTTCGGCTCGATCGCGCCCTCCAGCATCGTGTAGGCGGAAAAGACGCGAAGGGGCACGAAACCGGAATGAGGCATGGGGATGGTTATAGGTGCGCGAACCCGCGAGGGTCAAAGCAGCCGGTCGCGTTTTCCACAGGTTAATCCTCCCCGGAGCGGGGAGGTGGCAGCGCGCAGCGCTGACGGAGGGAGCCCGAGGCAAGGGAGTCCGCTGCCTCGGGCCCCCTCCACCAGCTTCGCTGGTCCCCCTCCCCGTTCCGGGGAGGATTTCGATTACAACAGCTTCTCGATATCCGCCGCGATATCCTCGGGCTTTGTCTGTGGGGCGTAGCGCTCGACCACATTCCCCTCACGATCGATCAGGAACTTGGTGAAGTTCCACTTGATCCCCTCGGTCCCGAACAGCCCCGGCGCCTGTTTCTTGAGCCAGCGATAGAGCGGCGCCGCATCCGCGCCATTGACGTCGATCTTGCCGAACACGGGGAAGGTGACGTCATAGGTCAGCGAACAGAAATTCGCGATCTCCGCCGCATCCCCCGGCTCCTGCGCGCCGAACTGGTTGCATGGGAAGCCCAGCACCTCGAACCCGCGCGCGCCATAGCGGCGGTGCAGGTCTTCCAGCCCGGTATATTGCGGCGTAAACCCGCATTTCGACGCGACGTTGACGATCAGCAGCACCTTGCCCGCGAATTCCGACAGGTCTGCCAGCGCGCCGCTCGCGGTGGTGACAGGAATTTCGGTGATCGTCGTCATGCCGCTTCCTCCAATAACCCTTCATGCAGTCGCACAACGCGGTCCATCTTCGTCGCCAGCCGCTCGTTATGCGTCGCGATCAGCGCCGCCGCACCTTCGCCGCGCACCAGCCGCAGGAATTCGGCGAGCACCACATCGGCGGTCTTTTCGTCCAGATTGCCGGTCGGTTCGTCCGCCAGAACCAGCGCCGGCCGGTTCGCGAGCGCGCGGGCGACGGCGACTCGCTGCTGCTCGCCGCCCGACAACTGGCTCGGCCGATGCGTCAGCCGATGGCCCAGGCCCAACGCGGTCAACAGCGCCTCGGCCCGCCCACGCGCATCGGCATGGGTCGCGTTCTGGATCAGCTGCGGCAGCACGACATTCTCGGTCGCGTCAAAATCGGGCAGCAGATGGTGGAACTGATAAACAAAGCCGAGCTTGTCGCGCCGCGTCAGCGTGCGTTCGTGGCTCTCCAGCTTCGCCACCTCGATCCCGGCAATGCGGATCGATCCCTCGAACCCGCCTTCAAGCAGGCCGACTGCCTGCAACAGCGTCGATTTGCCCGAGCCTGACGGGCCCAGCAGCGCGACGATCTCGCCCGGCGCGACCGACAGGTCGATGCCGCGCAGCACTTCGATCGTGGCGTCGCCCTGGGTGAACGCACGGCGCAGGCCAGTGGTCTGGAGGACGGCTTCACTCATAGCGCAACACCTGGACCGGATCGGTGCTCGCCGCCTTGAACGCGGGGTAGAGCGTGGCAAGGAAGCTGAAGCCCAGCGCCATCAGCGCGATGCTGGCGACCTCCACCGGATCGGTCTTGGCGGGCAATTCGGTCAGGTAACGCATCGATGGATCCCAGATTTCCTGTCCGGTGATAAAGCCGAGGAAGCTCAGCACCCCCTGCCGGAAATAGAGCAGGACGAAGCCGAGGATCAGTCCCGCGACGATCCCCAGCCCGCCGATTGCGGTGCCCACCGTCACGAAGATCTTGATCAACCCGCTCCGCGTCGCCCCCATCGTGCGCAGGATCGCAATGTCGCGGGTCTTGGCGCGCACCAGCATGATCAGTGACGACAGGATGTTGAACACCGCGACCAGGATCAGGATCGACAGCACCGTGAACGTCACCAGCCGATCCACCGCCAGCGCCTCGAACAACGTGGCGTTGAGCGTGCGCCAATCGCTGAGCTGCGCGGTCTGTACGACCTTCTGCGCCAGCGGAGCGAGGATCTCGCCGACCCGGTCAGGATCGACCGTATCGATCTCGATCATGCTGACCGAATCGCCCATCAGCAGCAATGTCTGCGCGGTCTCCATCGGCATGACCACGAACGCCTTGTCATAGTCATAGACGCCGACTTCGAAGATCGCGGCGACGCGATACGACACGATGCGCGGCACGGTGCCGAACGGGGTCGACGGCCCTTGCGGGCTGATCAGCTGGACGCTGCTGCCCAGCGACGCGCCCAGCGTGCTCGCGAGGCGCGACCCGATTGCCACGCATTCGCAGTCGGCGGTCAGGTCCTCCATCCGCCCCAGCACGACATTGCGGTTGAGCGTCGGATTGGCACGCAGGTCGGCGACCGTCATGCCGCGGATCAGAACCCCTTCGACGCGGCCCTGAAACCCGGCCATCAGCGGCTGCTCGATCAGCGGGGTGGCACTGGTCACACCAGCGGTTTTGCGGGCTTCGGCGACCACTGCGCGCCAGTCGCGCAGCTGCCCGCCATAGCCCTGCACCACCGCATGGCCATTCAAGCCGGTGATCTTGTCGAACAGCTCGGCGCGAAAGCCGTTCATCACGCTCATCACGATCACCAGCGCGGCGACGCCCAGCATCACCGCGACCAGGCTGATCGACGCGACCAGCGCGATAAATGCCTCGCCCCGGCCCGGCAGCAGGTACCGGCGCGCGATCATGCGTTCATATCGGGAAAGGAACATGGCGCGGTGTTAGGGGGTGGCGCGAGCGCGCGCAATCGCGCTGTTGCCAAATAAACACAGGGTGAACGCAAAGCGCGGCACATCTGCCATGGCCCCGTGACAAGCGCCCGCAGCGATCCTAGCAGGATGTCACGAAGCAATGGCAAAGGCCGTGGTTCGGGGAGGCTCTTCAGCCCCGTCCTGAAAGGGATGTGCGGGCAGAAGTGGCCACTTAAGGGGGCTGACGAGGCATCGTCACGCAGGGGCCCGGGTCGGAAACGGCCCGGGCCTTTGGCATTTCAGGGCCTTGCTTTCCGTCAGCATCAGACAGGCGCAGATCAAGCGCCATGCGCAACCCTTGAAAGCCGCTTCCGGCTTCCCAAATCTTGCCCAGCACGGTGCCGCACGGGCCGTGTCACTTCAGGCATCGCGGATGAACCGGATGCCGCAAGACGTTGAAATTGCTCATTGGAGGATTACGCTATGCGTCAGATCGACTTGACCCCCTTCCGCCGCTCGACGATCGGCTTCGACCGGCTCTTCGACATGCTCGAGGCGACCGCGCGCCAGTCCAGCAGCGAGAATTATCCCCCCTTCAACCTCGAGCGCATCTCCGAGGATCGCTATCGGATCACGATCGCCGTCGCCGGATTCAAGGCCGACGAGATCGAGATCACCGCTCAGCAGAATCTGCTGCTCGTGTCCGGCAAGAAGGGCGAAACCCAGGACAACAACCCGACCCAGATGCTGCATCTCGGCATCGCGAATCGCGGGTTCGAGCGTCGGTTCGAGCTGGCGGACTTTGTGCGCGTCGAAAGCGCGGACCTCACCGACGGTCTGCTGGTGATCGAACTGGTCCGCGAGGTTCCCGAGGCGATGAAGCCGCGCAAGATCACCATCGGTGCCGGATCGACGAGCACGCCGATCGAGCATCGCGACGTCGCCTGATCAACCCACCCCCGCAACGCGCTGACCCCTTGCGCGTTGCACCACAGCGGCGCCCGGATCCTCAGGTTCGGGCGCCGTTCGCTATCTGCGCACGGGGTTGATCAGACCAGGCGCGACTGGCGTACCGCCGCGGCGATGAAGCTCGCAAACAACGGGTGCGGATCGAACGGCTTGGATTTCAGTTCGGGATGGAACTGCACCCCGATGAACCAGGGATGGTCGGGACGTTCGACAATCTCCGGCAGCAGCCCGTCGGGCGACATGCCCGTGAACATCAGGCCGCCCGCCTCAAGCGGCGCGCGATAGGCGCCGTTGACTTCATAGCGGTGGCGGTGCCGTTCGCTGATCTCGGTCGCGCCATAGACGCTCGCGACCTGGCTGTTGCCCGACAGCTGCGCGGGATAGGCGCCAAGCCGCATCGTGCCGCCCAGATCGCCACCGGCCTCGCGCTTCTCGATCCCCTCCTGCGTCATCCATTCGGTGATGATGCCGACCACGGGTTCCTCGGTCGGGCCGAATTCGGTCGACGATGCCGCAGCGACCCCGGCCGTGTTCCGCATCCCTTCGATGCAGGCCATCTGCATGCCGAGGCAGATTCCGAAAAAGGGCACATTGCGTTCGCGCGCGAAGCGGACACTGGCGATCTTGCCCTCGCTGCCGCGCTCGCCAAAGCCGCCGGGGACGAGGATGCCATGCATCGGTTCAAGCGCGGCAGCGATCTCTGCCTCGCCCTTTTCGAACAGCTCGGCGTCCAGCCAGCGGACATTCACCTTGACCTTGTTGGCGATGCCGCCATGGACCAGCGCTTCCTGCAGCGACTTGTACGCATCCGGCAGGCCGACATATTTGCCGACCACGCCGATCGTCACTTCGCCTTCGGGGTTGAACAGGCGGTCGGTAATCTCGGTCCAGCGCGACAGGTCGGGCGCCGCACCCGGTTCGATCCCGAAGGCGCGCAGCACTTCGCTGTCCAGCCCCTCGGCATGATATTGCAGCGGCACCGCATAGATGCTCGGCGCGTCGAGCGCCGGGATGACCGCGCTTGCCGGGACGTTGCAGAATTGCGCGATCTTGCCCCGTTCGCTCGCCGGCAGCGGCTTTTCGGCGCGGCACACCAGCACATCGGGCTGAACGCCCAGCGACGCCAGCTCGCGAACGCTGTGCTGGGTCGGCTTGGTCTTCAGCTCGCCCGCCGCGGCGATATAGGGTACCAGCGTCACATGGATGCTGATCGAGCGGCCACGCCCAAGCTCGTTCTTGAGCTGGCGGATCGCTTCGATGAACGGCAGCGATTCGATGTCGCCGACCGTCCCGCCAATTTCGCACAGCACGAAATCGAGATCGTCGGTTTCAGCCTGGGCGAATTGCTTGATCGCATCGGTGACATGCGGAACCACTTGGACGGTCGCACCGAGATAATCGCCGCGCCGCTCACGCTCGATGATCGTCTTGTAGATCCGGCCAGACGTCACATTGTCCGACTGGCGCGATGCAACGCCGGTGAAGCGCTCATAATGGCCAAGGTCGAGATCGGTCTCGGCGCCGTCGTCGGTCACATAGACTTCGCCATGCTGATAGGGCGACATCGTGCCCGGATCGACGTTCAGATAGGGGTCGAACTTGCGGATGCGCACCTTGTAGCCGCGCGCCTGAAGCAGCGCCGCGAGGCTGGCGGCCATCAGGCCTTTTCCAAGCGAGGAGACCACGCCGCCGGTGATGAAAATATACCGCGTCATGGGAGTCACCGCTTATCCTTCAAGCACGAGTTGGGGCAAGCGCCCGACTCCGGGCGCCGTTAAAAAAGTTTCGAACTGACCGCTTAGTTGGCGAGCGGAACCGCGCTGTTGTCGGCAGGCGCCACCGGAGCCGGCTGCGTCGCCGGTGCACTCTGGCTTGCCGGCGCGGTCGCGCGGCTGGTGTCGATCGCCGTATCCCCGCGCGTCGCCGCGATCACCGCCAGCGTGATGCTCATGACCACGAACAGGCCGGCGAGAATCGCCGTCGCGCGCGTCAGGAAATTCGCCGCGCCACGCGCCGACATCAGACCCGACGGGCTGCCGCCCGTGGTCAGACCGCCGCCTTCCGAACGCTGCATCAGGATCACCGTCACCAGCAGTGCGGCGATGATGGCGTGAACGACAAGAAGGAAGGTGAACAGCATGGCGGTCTTTCTCGGGAAAGCGGCCACATAGTGAACCGCGCCGCGCGGATCAACCGCCGATCGTCCCTGCTGGATCCGGGGAAACACAGTGGCTGGGCCCGATCACCGAAATGAAACAATTTGCGAACCGGGTTGAAACCGCATCGGTGGCGGAACGTTCAAGCCGGGTACGCCCGCGATTCTTGCGGGTCAGTAACGGATTGACGAGTGATGCGATGAACGCGGTGACACCCCCCTCTCTCGGCCAGTGGAAGACAACGCTGATCGACTATGTCCGGTCCGGCGAGCCGGATCTTACCAACCGCCAGATGGCGCTGATGCTGCTCGTCTATCTCGAACCCGGCCCGCATACCGTCCGCGGCCTTGCCCGAACGCTCAACGTGTCGAAACCCGTAGTGACACGTGCCTTGAACAGGCTGGGTGCCCTCGGCTATCTGCGCCGCCAGCGCGATGAATCCGACAAGCGGAACATCTTTGTCGCGCGCACACCTGAAGGGGCGGAGTTTCTTGCAGAATTCGGACAATTCGTCACCGGCGACGCCGGGGCCGGCAGCGACAGTCCCCGTCGCGAACTTGCCGACGCGTAATCGATTCGCGCTGCGCGGTCGTTCGGTCCAGATCGATCCGCGTCGCGACGCCGCGCGGCGCGACCTGGCCGATGTCCGGCTGGCCGATCGCATCTTCGCGCCGCATTATGCTGCACCGCTGTTCCAGCGTGCCGTGCAGGAAACGCCAATTCGCGCCGGGCGCGATCCGGAGAGCGAGGCGATTGCCGCATTGCCAGCGGGAGCGGAATTCGAGGTGCTGGAAATTTCGGGAGGCCTTGCATGGGGCCGGGCGCCGTCGATCCAGACCGTTGGGTATGTTGACGCATCGGCGCTGGGAATCGCCGCATGAGCATTTCGGTTTTCATCGATGGCGCAGCCGGCACGACCGGCCTTGAGATCCGCGACCGCCTTTCCGGTCGGGCGGAAATCAGCCTGATCGCCCTGGATGAAACCGATCGCAAGGATGCGGCGCGCCGTACCGAAGCACTGAACGCGGCCGATTTCGTCATCCTGTGCCTGCCCGATGACGCTGCCCGCGAAGCGGTAGCGCTGATCGACAATCCCCGCACGCGGGTGATCGATGCGTCGACGGCGCATCGCGTCGCCGATGGCTGGACCTATGGCTTTCCGGAGCTCGAGCCAGCCCAGGCCCAGCTCATTGCCGACGCGCCGCGCGTGTCGAATCCCGGCTGCTGGCCGACGGGCTTCCTCGCGCTTGTCCGGCCGCTCGTGCGGGCCGGGCTCGTGCCGCCGGAATGGTCGATCAGCGTCAGCGGCGCCTCGGGCTATTCGGGTGGCGGCAAGGCGATGATCGCCGATTTCGAGAGCGGTGCGGAAACCAGCGGCTACCGCGCCTATGGCCTCGACCTCGACCACAAGCATCTGCCGGAAATGCAGAAGCACGCCCGCATCGAACATCCACCGATCTTCATGCCGGCCGTGGCGCGCGCCTATCGCGGCATGCTGATCGAGGTGCCGCTCGCGCTGCATTATCTTCCGCGCAAGCCCTCCCCCGCGCAGATCGCCCAGGTTCTGGCAGACGCGTATCGCGACTCCCCGATCATCGGGGTGCTCGCCGATGATACGGCCGCGCCCGTGGTGCGGCTTGAAGAGGATGCCGGCACCGATCGCCTTACCCTGCGCGTCTTCGGCAGCCCCGACCGCAGCCACGCGCGTCTGATCGCGACGCTCGACAATCTGGGCAAGGGGGCGGCAGGCGCGGCGGTGCAGAATCTCAACATCATGGCGGGATTCGACCAGACTGCAGGCCTGGTCCTGTAACACCAGCCCGCAAACACGGTGCGGCCGTGCTTTAGGGATGAATAGCTATGCGCGGCTTCGCAAGCGCTCCGGCGACTGCTAGGGCCGCATAGAAATCAAGTTGGGAGGATCGATGCGCCAGCCATTCGGAAAGCTGCTGCTGTTCGGAGCAACGGGCGACCTTGCCCAGCGGATGCTCATTCCGTCGCTGTTCGGCCTGCACGCCGACCAATTGCTGCCGCCTGCGCTGACGATTACGGGAACCGCGCGGTCAACGTTGTCAGATGCCGAGTATCGTGCGTTCTGCGCCACCGCGCTGGAAACCTATCTGCCCGAGGACAGGAAGGATGCGGCCGCGATCGCCACGTTCCTGGATCGCGTCCAGTATCAGCCGCTCGATGCCTCCACGCTGGAGGGCTATGATGCGCTGGCGGAAAAGCTCGGCGACATTTCCGACGGCCTCGCCATCTTCCTGTCGACCGCACCCAAATTCTTCGAACCGACGATCAAGGGGCTCGCCTCGGCCGGACTGGCGGGCGACAATGTCCGCATCGGCCTCGAAAAGCCGCTGGGCACCGACCTGCCGTCCAGCCGCGAAATCAATGACGCCGTCGCCAGCGTGTTTCCAGAGGACCGCACATTCCGGATCGACCATTATCTCGGCAAGGAAACCGTCCAGAACATCCTCGCGCTGCGCTTTGGCAACGCGCTGTTCGAACCGGTGTGGAATGCCGCCGGGATCGACCATGTCCAGATCACCGTGTCAGAGACGGTGGGGCTTGAGGGGCGAGCGGGCTATTATGACGATGTCGGCGCGCTGCGCGACATGGTCCAGAACCACATCCTGCAGCTGCTGGCATTGATCGCGATGGAACCCCCCGCCCGGTTCGACGGCACGGCGATCCGCGATGAAAAGGTCAAGGTACTGCGCTCGCTGCGCCCCATTGCCGGGCAGGACGCCGCGAACCTGACCGTCACCGGCCAGTATACCGGCGGCGCATCGACCGGAAAGATCGTCGCGGGCTATGCCGAGGAGCTCGAGCAGGATTCGCGGACCGAGACGTTCGTCGCGATCAAGGCGCATGTCGACAATTGGCGCTGGCAGGGCGTGCCCTTCTACCTGCGCACCGGCAAGCGCATGACCGAGCGGCGCAGCGAGATCGTCGTCCAGTTCAAGCCGGTTCCGCATTCGATCTTTGCCGAACGCGGCGGCGTACTCCAGTCGAACACGCTTATCATCCGGATCCAGCCGGAAGAATATGTTCGCCTGCTCGTGATGGCGAAGGAGCCCGGCCTTGACCGCGACGGCATCCGCCTGCGCGAAGTGCCGCTCAATCTCAGCCTCGATACCGAATTTGCCGGGACGCGTCGCCGGATCGCCTATGAACGGCTGCTGCTCGACCTGATCGAAGGCGACCCGACCCTGTTCGTGCGCCGCGACGAGGTCGAGGCGCAATGGACCTGGATCGACGCGATCCGTCAGGGCTGGGACATGGCCGACGTCAAGCCCAAGCCCTATGCCGCCGGAACCTGGGGGCCAAGCGCCGCTATCGCACTGACCGAGCGTGACGGGGTCACCTGGAACGAGTAACGCGTCGCCGACGCGCACTGCGCCCGCGACTGGAGTGGAATGACATGGCCGAAGAAATCGAATGGTGGGATTATGAGGACGCGGGCGAGTGGAGCGACGCGCTGTCGGGCGACATCGCGTTCATCATCGAAAGCGCGATCGATGCCCGCGGCAGCGCGGTGATCGCGCTCGCCGGTGGCAAGACCCCTGCCCCGGTTTACGAAAAGCTCGCGGCCGCCAAGCTGGACTGGAAGCGGGTCACGATCATTCCGACCGACGACCGCATCGTGCCGCTGGGCGATCCGCTGTCGAACGTGACCGGCCTGGGCAAGGTGTTCATCCCCAAGGGCGCGCGCGTCGTGCCGTTGGTCAGCGAAAAGGCCGATGACTACAAGGCCGCCGGCCGCGCCGCCGATGCCCGCCTCGCGGACCATCATTTCCCGCTCGACCTTGTCCTGCTCGGCATGGGGACCGACGGCCACACCGCGTCGATCTTTCCCGGCCCCGACTTTGACGAGGCGGTCAACGGGCCGAAGGAGCGCCGCGCGCTTGGCGTGATGCCCGATCCGCTGCCGCCCGAGGCACCGGTCGCGCGCGTCACCCTGTCCGCTGCGGCCATTGCCACGGCTCAATCGTTGATGGTCGCGATCAGCGGCAAGGAAAAGCGCGCCGTGCTCGAACAGGCGATCAAGCAGGGTGCGTCCGGGGCATTGCCCATCGGCCGCGTCCTTGCCGCGACCGAGCTTGCCGTCGACATTCACTGGCTGGAGTAACCCGCGTGCCGACCCTTCATCCCGAAATCGCGGCTGTTACGGATCGCGTGATTGAGCGCTCGCGCGATCGCCGCGCGGCCTACCGCGATCTGATGACGCAGCAGCGCGAAGGCGGTGTCAGCCGCCGTGGCCTGGGCTGCGCCAACCTCGCCCATGCCTATGCCGGCACGGACGAGCAGCGCGACGTGATGAAGCCCGCGAACCGGATGAATATCGGGATCGTGACGGCCTATAACGACATGCTGTCGGCGCACGCGCCCTATTACCGCTATCCCGAACAGATGAAGATCTGGGCGCTGGAGGCGGGCGCCACGGCGCAGGTCGCTGGCGGCGTCCCCGCCATGTGCGATGGCGTGACTCAGGGCTATTCGGGCATGGAGCTGTCGCTGTTCAGCCGCGACACGATCGCGCTGTCGACTGCGGTGGCGCTCAGCCACAATACGTTCGAGGGTGCCGCGCTGCTCGGCATCTGCGACAAGATCGTGCCGGGGCTGTTGATGGGCGCACTGCGCTTCGGCCATCTTCCGATGATCCTGATCCCGGCCGGCCCGATGCGCACGGGCATCGCCAACAAGGAAAAGGCGCGGGTCCGCGAACTCTATGCCGAGGGCAAGGCGAGCCGCGAGGAACTGCTCGAATCCGAAATCGCCGCCTATCACGGCAAGGGTACCTGCACCTTTTACGGCACCGCCAATTCCAACCAGATGATGATGGAGGCGATGGGCCTCCACGTCCCCGGCGCCTCTTTCATCAATCCGGGCACCAAGCTGCGTCAGGAACTCACCAAGGCGGCGGTGCAGCGCCTGCCCCAGATCGGCTGGGACGGCGACGATTACCGCCCGATCGGTGAGGTCGTGGACGAACGCGCCATCGTCAATGCGGCGGTCGTGCTGCTCGCCACCGGCGGATCGACCAACCATCTGATCCACCTGCCCGCGATCGCGCGCGCGGCGGGCATCCTGATCGACTGGGAGGATTTCGACCGCCTCTCGCGCAGCGTTCCGCTGCTGGCGCGCGTCTATCCCAATGGCTCGGCCGATGTGAACGGGTTCGAGGATGCCGGCGGCCCGACCTTCGTGATCCGGGAACTGCTCAAGGGCGGCATCCTCCATGGCGATACGCTCACCACCTTCGGCGACGGCCTCGACGCCTATGGCAAGAAGCCGGTGCTGGAGAATGACGCGCTCGCCTGGGCCGATCATGGTGACGTCAGCGGCGACGACAGCATCGTGCGCACCATCGATGCGCCCTTCTCGCCCGAAGGCGGCTTCCGCATCCTCGCCGGCAATCTCGGCCGCGCCTGCATCAAGGTGAGCGCAGTCGAGCGCGACCGCTGGACGATCGAGGCGCCGTGCCGCGTATTCGAAACGCAGCAGGCGGTGCAGGACGCATTCAAGGCGGGCGAGCTCGACCGCGACGTCGTCGTCGTCGTGCGCTTCCAGGGGCCGCGCGCCAACGGCATGCCCGAATTGCACAAGCTCACCCCGCCGCTCGGCGTCCTGCAGAATCGCGGCTTCCGCGTCGCGCTCGTTACCGACGGGCGCATGTCCGGCGCATCGGGCAAGGTTCCCGCCGCGATCCACCTCTCGCCCGAGGCGCTGGGTGGTGGCCCGATCGGCAAGCTGCGTGATGGCGATATCGTGCGCCTCTGCGCTGAAACAGGCGAGCTCAACGCGCTGGTCGATGCGGCCGAATGGGACGCGCGCGACCTCGCCGCAGCACCGCCCCCGGATCTGGGCAGCGGGCGCGAACTGTTCGCGATGATGCGTCAGGGTGCCAGCGAAGCCGAAGCCGGCGGATCCGCGATGCTGGCTGCGGCTGGGTTGTAAATACTAAGCCCCTCCCCTTCAGGGGAGGGGTTGGGGTGGGGCCCATCCACATGGGCCACGGTCTCGGTGAGACTGAACCGCCCCACCCCCAACCCCTCCCCTGAAGAGGCGGGGCTAAGAACTAGGGAGAAGACGTTTGGAAGTCGTAGCGGTCGATATCGGCGGGACCCATGCCCGCTTCGCCATTGCCGAAGTCGAAAACGGCCGCGTCGTCGCGCTCGGCGATCCGGTAACGCAGAAGACCGCCGATCACGCCAGCTTTCAGCTCGCCTGGCAGGCATCGGCGCGCGAATTCGCCCGCCCGATGCCCCGCGCTGCGGCGATCGCCATCGCCTCGCCGATCAATGACGAACTGATCAAGCTGACCAACAATCCCTGGATCATCCGCCCGCCGCTGATCCACGAACGGCTCGACGTCGACAGCTACAGCCTGATCAACGATTTCGGCGCGATCGGCCATGCCGTTGCCCAGCTGCCCGACAGCGATTTCGTTCATCTGTGCGGCCCGGTGACAGCGTTGCCGGAAAAGGGATCGATCACCGTCTGCGGACCCGGCACCGGGCTTGGCGTCGCGCAGGTGTTCCGGCCCCCGACCGGCGGTTACCATGTCATCGCGACCGAAGGCGGGCATATGGATTTCGCCCCGCTCGACGGGATCGAGGACGCCTTTGTGCGCCGCCTGCGCTCGACCTACACCCGCGTTTCGGCCGAACGGATCGTGTCGGGGCCCGGCATCGTCCCGATCTACGAAACGCTCGCGCAGATCGAGGGCAAGGCGGTGCACAGCCTGTCCGACAAGGAAATCTGGACGCTGGCGCTGGAGGGCAAGGACAGCCTCGCCGTCGCCGCGCTCGACCGCTTCTGCCTCAGCCTCGGCGCGGTCGCGGGCGACCTTGCGCTCGCCCACGGCCCGACCGGCGTGGTGATCGCGGGCGGGCTCGGCTTCCGGCTCAAGGATCACCTGCTCGGCTCTG
Source organism: Sphingomonas sp. BE123 (assembly GCF_031456015.1). Classification (NCBI taxonomy): domain Bacteria; kingdom Pseudomonadati; phylum Pseudomonadota; class Alphaproteobacteria; order Sphingomonadales; family Sphingomonadaceae; genus Sphingomonas; species Sphingomonas sp. BE123. The sequence continues at coordinate 550,375 of NZ_JAVDTW010000001.1, forward strand.
GATTTGCGCAGCGTTTCGTCGCAAAGGGGCGCTTCCAGGGGTTGATGTCCTCGATCCCCGTCAAGCTGATCACCCACCCCCAGCCCGGCCTCTACGGCGCGGCGGCGGCCTATGCGCAGGAGCATACGCAATGAGCATCGAAACCATCATGCGGACCAGCGCGGTCATCCCCGTCCTCGTCATCGACGACGCGGCGACCGCCAAGCCCCTCGCCGAGGCGCTGGTCGCAGGTGGTCTGAGAGTGCTCGAAGTCACGCTGCGCACGCCTGCCGCGCTCGACGCGATCCGGGAGATGAAGAAGGTCCCCGGCGCGATCGTCGGCGCGGGCACCGTGGTCAACACCGACCAATTTGCACAGGTGATGGATGCGGGTGGCGAATTCATCGTCTCGCCGGGCCTGACCGACCGCCTTGGCCAGGTCATCGTCGAAAGCGGCGTCCCCTTCCTCCCCGGCATCGCCAACGCCGGCGACATCATGCGCGGCTACGACCTCGGCCTGCGCCACTTCAAATTCTTCCCGGCGGAAACCAGCGGCGGGCTGAAGGCGCTCAAGGCGCTCGCCGCCCCGTTCTACGAAGCGAAATTCTGCCCCACCGGCGGCATCACCCCCGCCACCGCCCCCGACTGGCTCGGCTTCGATCCCGTGCTGTGCGTCGGCGGCAGCTGGGTCACGCCCAAGGGGGCAAGCATGGCGGAAGTCGAAGCACTGGCGCGCGAAGCGGCGGGGATCCGGGGCTGACGGCACCTCAGCCGCGCCGGCCAACCAACCTCACAACTCTCCTCCACATGATCCGCGGCAGCCATTCGCGGATCGTGCTGGCCTCGGTCCGCTTCACGCTGTCAGCCACGAATCGATACCAGGGCGGCTTGCGGTCGATGAAGATTTCGCGCGCGACGTGCATCCCGTCGGCATCGAACAGCCCCGCAGAAACCGCAAGTTCCGGTCCGTCCTTCGGCCGATGGAAGATATGGGCTCCACAAGCGCCGCAAAAGCCGCGTTCCGCAAACGCGGTGGCCGCATAGATTTGCAGCGTTTCCCCTTCGATGCGCGCCCCCGGAACCTGCAGCGCCATCCACGGCCCGCTGGTCCACCGCCGACACATCCGGCAATGGCACACGCCGACATCTGTCCGCGCCGGATCGACAATCACCGTAACGCCCCCGCAAAGACACCGACCGATCAGGCCAAGCGCAGGGGCCGTCTCGGCCATGGCTACATCTCCCCCCGCGCCCGCCGCAGCGCATACCATTTCTGCACGTTCGCGTTGTGCTGTTCCAGCGTGTCGGCGAAGATGTGCCCGCCGGTGCCGTCCGCCACGAAATACAGCGCGTTGGTCGTCTCCGGATCCAGTACCGCGTCGATGCTTGCGCGGCCCGGATTGGCGATCGGCCCCTCGGGCAGGCCCGCCATCGCATAGGTGTTGTACCCGTTCTTCGCCTGCAGTTCGGAGCGCAGGATACGGCGACCGAGCGGCTTGCCCCTGGTCACCGGATAGATCACCGTCGGATCGGCCTGCAGCGGCATCCCGCGCTTCAGTCGGTTGGAATAGACCCCCGCAACCATCCGCCGCTCTTCGGGCTTGCCGGTTTCCTTTTCGACGATCGAGGCGAGGATCAGCGCCTCCTGCGGCGTGTTCACCGCGATGTTCGGCTTGCGGCGCTCCCACGCCTCGGCAAGGTATCGGTCCATCGCGCTTTGCATGCGATCCAGCACCGCCTGCCGCGTATCGCCGCGATTATAGGCATAGCTGTCGGGCAGGATGCTGCCCTCGATCGGCACGTCGACCTCGCCCTTCAGCTGTTCGGCCGCCATCAGCCGCTCATGGACGAGGATCGATGGCATCCCCTCCGGGATCATCACGAAGCGCTGCAGCGTGCGTCCACCCTGCAGCATCTTGAGGATATCCGACTGGCTGATCCGCGCGGGAATGCGATATTCCCCCGCCTGGATCGGGGTATCGTCGCCAAAGATCCGCGTCATCGCAAGGAACAGGTCGGCGTTGCGGATCGCGCCCTGTTTTTCCAGCTCGCGGGCGGCAGCGGTCAGGGTCGACCCTTGCGCCACCATCAGCGATACGTTGCGCGTCCCCGGCCCCGCGCCGCCCCATAGCTGCGCTGCCCAAAAGGCTGCGCCGACCAGCGCGAGGATCAGGAGGACGCCGAAACAGCCGAACTTGCGCACCAACGCCTCCCGAACCCGTGGATCAGACCGCCTTCATCACCAGCGATGCGTTGGTGCCGCCAAAGCCGAACGAATTGTTCAGCACCGCGCGCACCTTCCGCTCCTTCGCCTGGTGCGGGACAAGATCGACGCCCGCGCAATTCTCGCTCGGATTGTCGAGGTTCAGCGTCGGCGGCACGATGCCGTCGCGCATCGCGAGAATGCAGAAGATGCTCTCAACCGCGCCCGCGCCGCCCAAAAGATGCCCGATCGCCGACTTGGTCGAGCTCATCGACAGGTCGCCGATCGCATCGCCGAACAGCCGCCGTACCGCGCCCAGCTCCAGCTCGTCGCCCAGCGGGGTCGAGGTGCCGTGCGCGTTGATGTAATCGATGTCCGAGAGCGCGAGGCCCGACTTCTTCATCGCCATCTGCATCGAGCGGAACGCGCCCGAGCCTTCGGGATGCGGCGCAGTCACGTGATAGGCGTCGCCCGAGAGGCCATAGCCGACCACTTCGGCATAGATTTTCGCGCCGCGTGCCTTGGCGCGCTCATACTCCTCGAGCACGACGATGCCCGCACCCTCGCCCATCACAAAGCCGTCGCGACCCTGATCCCATGGCCGGCTCGCCCGCCACGGCTCGTCGCGGAAGCCCGTCGAGAGCGCGCGCGCCTGGCCGAAGCCGGCGATGCCGATCGGACAGATCGTGCTTTCCGCGCCGCCCGCGAGCATGACATCGGCATCGTCCATCGCGATCATCCGCGCGGCGTCGCCGATCGAATGCGCGCCCGTCGAACAGGCGGTCACGACCGCGTGGTTCGGCCCCATCAGGCCGTATTTGATCGACACCTGACCCGAGATCAGGTTGATCAGGCGCCCATGCACGAAGTGCGGCGACACGCGCTTCGGCCCCTTTTCGGCGAGCACGAGCGATTCGCTCTCGATGCCCGGCAGGCCGCCAATGCCCGATCCGATCGAGCACCCGGCGCGATACCGTTCCTCCTCGCTCATATCGAGCAGGCCGGCATCCTCGATCGCCTGTCCGGCGGCATCGATGCCATAGACGATGAACGGGTCGACCTGACGCTGGATCTTGTGATCCACGCGCTTGCCCGCGTCGAAGCCGAACTCATGGTCCGCGGGCTTCACCTCGCAGGCGTAATTGCTCTGGAAATCGGTCGCGTCGAAGCGCGTGATCGTTCCAGCGCCGGACCGGGCGGCGATGATGTTCTTCCAGCTGGTTTCGACGTCCCCGCCCAGCGGGGTGACCAGTCCAAGGCCGGTTACGACGACGCGGCGCATAGCAACTCTCCGGTATCAGGCATCCCGCCCGCTCAATCGGGTGATTGGGCGCGGGCCGAGGATGCAGCAACTAACATGGTTTGCAAAAACAAACGGCTCCCCACCCCATGCCGGGATCGGGAGCCGTTCGTCAAATCTTGCCCCTCGGGGCAGCCATGCGGGAAGCCCGCTTAGCCCTGATGGCTGTCGATATAATCGATGGCGTCCTTGACGGTCAGGATCTTCTCTGCCGCATCGTCAGGGATCTCGACGCCGAATTCCTCTTCGAACGCCATCACCAGCTCGACGATGTCAAGGCTGTCGGCGCCCAGATCGTCGATGAAGCTTGCTTCGGGGCTAACCTTTTCGGCTTCGACGCCCAGATGCTCGACGACGATCTTCTTAACCCGATCGGCGGTCTCGCTCATTACCCTGTTCCTTCTTGATTGGATCGTTGAACCTTCGATTGCTGACCGCACTAGAACGGCGCCCCGCCCCGCGCAAGGGGGTCGCGGCGCGCGTCCCGTCGCTCAGTTGGCGCTATAGGCCTCTTCGGCGGCAACCATGTTGGCGAGGCCGACCAGCCCCTGCATCAGCAGTTCGGCGACCGGCTTGCGTTCGCCCTCCGGAACCGAATCGATCTGCGCGCCGGCAGCGGCAGCGGCCTTCCACGCAACACCGATATTCGCGCTGCTGATCGTGCCCTGGGCCAGCCCAGCGCGAGCCGCAGGATCGAGCGCAGCCATCGCCGCCTCGAAATGCGCGGTTTCGACAGCATGCGGCTTCAGCTTGTAGCGCGCATTGGATTCCAGCACGCGGCCGCTGAAATAGCGAATGGCAATCTGCTTGCGCTTCTCGCCCCAGCCCTGGCTGCGTTCGCACGAACTGATGCGCATGCCGACGGTGCGCATCACCGCTTTTTCTTCATTGGTGGTCGCCTCGAACCCCTTGAGCGCCAGCGCCGCCAGCAGGTCGCGGTCGATATTCCCGCCCAGGGTGCGATACACGCAGCCCACCGGCGCCCGATCGCGCAGCCGCGTATCGTCAACCCGCCCCTGTACTGCCGGCGCCATGAGCGCGGCGGCCATCATCATCAGCGACATCAATCATCCCTCCCCGTCATTGAATTCCCGTGTGAAGGCCCATGCCTCACAGCATCGCCATTCCGCCATTCACGTGCAGCGTCTGACCGGTGACATATCCCGCTTCCTTCGACGCGAGATAGACCACCGCCGCGCCGATATCCTCGCCACTGCCAAGGTCTCCTGCCGGAATCCGGGTGAGCAGCGCGGTCTTCTGCGCCTCGGGCAGCACATCGGTCATCGCCGAACGGATGAAACCGGGCGCGACGCAATTGACCGTGATGTTGCGGCTCGCCAGTTCCTGCGCCAGCGCCTTGGACATGCCGACCAGTCCCGCCTTCGACGCAGCGTAATTGGCCTGTCCCGGATTGCCGGTCGCGCCCACCACGGACGTGATCGAAATCATCCGCCCGAACCGCGCCTTCATCATCGGCTTGGCAGCCGCGCGCATCAGGCGGAACGCAGCTTCAAGGTTGACGCGGATCACCTGATCCCATTCCTCGTCCTTCATCCGCATCGCGAGATTGTCGCGCGTGACGCCGGCATTGTTGACGAGGATGTCGAGCTTGCCGAGCGCCTCGACCGCCTGCGGTACGAGCGCGTCGACCGCCGCCGCGTCGCTCAGATTGCACGCCAGCGCGACATGATCGCCGCCCAGCTCGTCGCGAAACGCCTCCAGCTTTTCGGCGTTGGACCCCGAAACCGCCAGCCGCGCCCCCTGCGCCGCCAACGCCTTGGCGATCGCCGAACCGATGCCTCCGGAAGCGCCCGTCACCAGCGCGGTCATGCCTGTCAGATCGAACATGTTCATTCTCCTCAGAGCGCTTTTTCGAGCGCTTCGATATCGTCCATCGTCACCACGCTGGTGACGGTCGCATCCGGCGCGATCCGCTTGACCATCGCGCCCAGCACCTTGCCGCCCAGTTCGACATAGTCGTGCACGCCCGCGTCGAACATCGCCGCGACCGATTCGCGCCACCGCACCATGCCGGTCACCTGCTCGACAAGCAGCCCACGGATCGCGTCGGGATCACTCACCGGCGCAGCGGTCACATTGGCATAGACCGGCACCAGCGGCGCGCGGATCGCGACCTCGGCCAGCGCCTTGGCCATTGCGTCGGCGGCGGGCTGCATCATCGGGCAATGGAACGGCGCCGACACCGGCAACAGCACCGCGCGCTTCGCCCCGTGATCCTTGGCGATTGCCACAGCGCGATCGATCGCGCCCTTGGCGCCCGAGATGACAACCTGCGACGGGTCATTGTCATTCGCGACGGTGCACACCTCACCCGCGGCCGCCGCGTCGGCAATCGCCTGCGCCTTGACCAGATCAGCACCCAGCAGCGCCGCCATCGCGCCCTCGCCCACCGGCACTGCGGCCTGCATCGCCTGTCCGCGCAGCTTGAGCAGCTTGGCGGTCGTCGCCAGGTCGAGCGCACCGGCGGCACACAACGCCGTATATTCGCCCAGCGAATGCCCGGCGACGAAGTCCGCCTTGTCCGCCAGTCGCACCCCGCCTTCCTTTTCAAGCACGCGCAGCACCGCGATGGCATGCGCCATGATCGCCGGCTGGGCATTCTCGGTCAGCAACAGGTCGCCTTCGGGACCCTCGGTCATCAGCTTGAACAGCTTCTGGCCGAGTGCATCGTCCACTTCCTGAAACACTTCGCGCGCCGCCGCGCTGGCCTGGCTCAGGGCCAGCCCCATGCCGACCGACTGGCTTCCCTGCCCCGGAAAGATGAACGCACGCATAGTCTGGGCTCCCTCGAAATCAGGCCCGCCGCCCTATGCGCGCGACGCCTATCCCGCAAGATGAACAAAGCTGAACGGATTGCGACACGCGGCGACCATTTTGCGCACCCTGCGCGAAATCCCTGCGACACGCTGCCCCCAGATTGGTCGTGTCGCCCGAAACCGGGCTCGAACGCAGGAGACTGAAGATGAAGAAATTTGTTCTCGCCGCCGTCGCCGCATCGGTTGCGGTCAGCCCGATCCTGGCCGCCGCGCCCGCCGCTGCCGCCCCGGCACAGCAGACGCGCACGGTCGTCAAGCACAAGCCCAACGGCAAGGTCGTGGTCAAGCAGAAGACGGTGAAGAAGGCGCCGCAGCAGCGCTATCGCACCAGCTGGAAGCGCGGCGAACGGTTCGATTATCGTCAGGCGCGCAACTATCGCCAGGTCGATTATCGCCACTATCGCGGCCTGAAGGCTCCGCCGCGCGGCTATCGCTACGTCCAGTCGGGCAATGACGTGGTGCTGGTCGGCATCACCAGCGGCATCGTCGCCGCAGTGCTCGCGAACATGATCCGCTAAGCGAGTCGCGATTACCGGCCTTGCCCCCTTGGGCCCGGGATAGCAGGGCGGTGGTGCCGACCGGCATCGCCGCCTTGCGCTGTCCCATGCCGACCCCAATCGCATGCACGATACGCAATCGTCGTTACCGCGGCGTCATGATATGTCCCGTGCCGGGACAAGCATGAGGCGCGCGCATGGTTCGGACCCTGATTGGCCTGTTCGCCCTGCTCATCCTTGCATCGCCTGTCCGGTCACAGCCGGAGGATCCCGCGCTCGATCCGCAGTTCGAGGGGCAGATCGCCTATTTCGGAAACTATACCGGGGTCACCTCGCTCCCGGTCGAGGGCCGCGATGCGCAGCGCGCCTGCCCGGGCCGTGAGCGGCGGTGCGGGGAGCGCATCGTGGGCGGCGGGGTCAAGGTCGTGCTGAGCTTCGCGGGCGAGCGCGTGTCCGGCTTCTTTCTGTCGGTGGGCGGGTTCACCGGCCCGAACGGCCTCGCCGAAGGCACGTTGGTCGGCCGGCGGACGAGCGCGGGTTGCGAGCTCTATCAGGCCGACGGCACGATGTGGCAGGCGAATGTCTGCGGCGCGCGCGGGTTTCGCGGGACAATCGCCTCGGTCGCGGGAACTCCCAAACAGGCGGCGATCGAATTCTCAACCGTCGGCATGTATCTGCGCGACGCCGGCGCGATCAGCCGGCTTGCGCAAGAGGCCGCGCAGCGCGAGCGCCGCATCGACTGGTTGCGCAACCGGCTCGCGCGCGGCGGGCCCGCCGATGCCGCTTTCCGGCTTTCGGTGGAGCTTGATTCCTATTCGCGCCACTATCGCGGCATCGATCCGGACTGGCTGGAGGATCCGGTGGCCAGCGGAAAGCCGGGCCGGAATCGCCAATGGACGCTGGAAAGCCGCTATGCCGCGCAGGGCACGAGCGGTACGGTCCGCGCCACGATGCTCGGCGATCGGGTGCTCTGTCTGGCGTGGGACGGCGGCGAGTGCCTGCCGATCGGCGATCCGGCCCCCTTCCCGACCCCCGACCCCGCCGACGACGATGACGGCTGGCTGTCGCGCAGCCCGGCGCCGATCGCCGAACCCGGCCCCCATCGGGACCGCTAGCGGCACTTGCCATCAGCTGCGGCTTGCGCTAGGGGGCCACGCTTCGCGGACGGGGTGACCTTCGCGAGAACAGTGGAACGACAGCCGGAGGGGCGACCGCATGGGGCGGCGTCAGCGATCGGCCAACAGTGAGAACAGACGCATGGCTCTGTACGAGCATGTGTTCCTTGCGCGCCAGGATCTGGCACAGGCGCAGGTGGACGCACTGGCGGAAACCGCCACCAAGATCGTCGAGGATAATCAGGGCAAGGTCGTCAAGACCGAGACCTGGGGTCTTCGCAGCCTCGCCTACAAGATCGCGAAGAACCGCAAGGCGCATTACGTGATGCTCGAAATCGACGCCCCTGCCGGTGTCGTCGCCGAGCTCGAGCGCCAGACGCAGATCAACGAAGACATCATCCGCTACATGACCGTCCGCGTGGACGCGCTGGAGCAGGGTCCTTCGGTGATGATGCGCAAGGGTGACCGCGAACGCCGCGGTCGTCGCGACCGTGACGGTGGTGAGGAGTAATAAACATGGCACGTCCCTTTTTCCGCCGCCGCAAGAGCTGCCCCTTCTCCGCGAAGGATGCCCCCCGGATCGACTATAAGGACGTCCGGCTGCTGCAGGGCTTCGTTTCGGAGCGTGGCAAGATCGTCCCCTCGCGCATCACGTCGGTGAGCGCGAAGAAGCAGCGCGAGCTGGCGATTGCCATCAAGCGTGCGCGCCACCTGGGCCTTCTGCCCTTCATCGTGAAGTAAGGAGCGCAGCTCATGGAAATCATTCTGCTCGAGCGCGTCGAAAAGCTCGGCCACATCGGCGACGTGGTGAAGGTAAAGGACGGCTTTGCCCGTAACTACCTGCTCCCGAACAAGAAGGCGCTGCGCGCCAACGAAGCCAACCGCAAGGTGTTCGAGGCGAACCGCGAGCGCATCGTCGCCGAGAACGCCGCCAAGCGCACCGAAGCCGAGAAGGAATCGAAGGGCCTTGAGGGCGTTTCGGTCACCCTGATCCGTCAGGCGTCGAACACCGGCCAGCTGTACGGCTCGGTCGCGGTGCGCGACATCGTCGAAACGCTCAACGCCGATGGCCACAAGGTCAGCAAGGCGCAGGTCGTGCTGGACAAGCCGATCAAGGCGATCGGTCTGTACGAAGTCCGCGTTGCCCTGCACGCCGAGGTGGTCGTGACCGTCAAGGTCAACGTCGCCCGCTCGCCGGAAGAGGCCGAGATGCAGGCACAGGGCGTCAACGTGATGGAGGCGATGTTCGAAAAGGACGAAGCCGGCTTCACCGAGGACTATGATCCCAACGCCGAGCCTGGCGAGATCGCCAGCGCTGCGACCGAGGAGCAGGCCGAGGGCTAACCCCCTCGCCGCTTCCGGCCCAGACAAAGAGAAGGCCGCCCGGTGACACGACCGGGCGGCCTCTTTTTTTCGCTTGGGAGCGAAACCTGTGCGTTACGGCGCGACGACCATCGCGCCCAGCACCGCAACCAGCGGAATGGCGGCCAAGGCCACCGACATCAACTTACCCATTTCTGTTCTACCTGAAGCGTCGTTCAGGGTTAACAATGCGTAGGGGATGGGAAGGTTGCATCGGCACTGATGGAAACGCTCCTCGTCACCCCGGGCTTGACCCGGGGCCCAGCTGCCTTTGGCGGTTGAAGAAGCAGGACCCCGGCTCAGGGCCGGGGCGACGGTGAAGGACTACTTCCACCCGAACAGCTTCTCGGTATAATGCGGCGCCAGCTTCACCCAAGTGCAAGCACGTTCAGCGAAGGATTCCTGCTGAAATAAGCGTGATGCTTTCACATGACAGAGCGCCAGCCCGTTTCCTCCAAATAGGAAATGAACAAGTCTATTGAAGCTGGATCCAACTCAAACTGCACTTTAAAGCCGCCATTTGGATGTGGCCCCAAAACCTCAACATCGCGAACCCCAGGCGCATCAGCTAGCACTGCCTCAAGCGCCCCTGAGGTTTGTGAAGCCAAAAAATCTTCACGGGTATACATGAACCGGTGATATTGGCGCATAGCTTCGGACTACTTCCTCCCGAACAGCTTCTCGATATCGCCATGCGCCAGCTTCACCCAGGTCGGGCGGCCGTGGTTGCACTGGCCCGAGTGCGGCGTGACCTCCATCTCGCGGAGCAGCGCGTTCATCTCGGCGACCGACAGTACGCGGCCCGCGCGTACCGATCCATGACACGCCATCGTCGCGGCGACATGGTCGAGCTTTTCCTTGAGGCTCAGCGCCTGGTCGAACGCCGCCAGTTCGTCGGCGATGTCGGTGACGAGCGCGATCACATCGCCCTTGCCCAATAGCGCCGGGGTCGCGCGGACCAGCATCGCGCGCGGGCCGAAGCGTTCCAGCTCCAGCCCGAACTCCGCCAGCTCGCCCGCGCGGGCTTCCAGCCGGTCGCACGCCGGTTCGTCCAGCTCGACCACCTCGGGCAACAGCAAGGCCTGGCTCGCCACCCCGCCGCTGCTCACCGCGCGGCGCATGCGTTCGAGGACGAGGCGTTCATGCGCGGCGTGCTGGTCGACCAGCACCAGACCGTCCTCCGCCTCCGCGACGATATAGGTCCGCGCCACCTGCCCCCGCGCGACGCCGAGCGGGTAGCTGATCGCCGCCGGAACCGGCTCGGCGGCGGGTTCGGCGCGGGCTTGTGGAGGTGGGGTGAAAAAGGTCGGGCGGTCGCGAACATATCTAAGCCCCTCCCCTTCAGGGGAGGGGTTGGGGTGGGGCGTATAAGTCTCATCGAGACCGAAGCCCGTTTGGATAGGCCCCACCCCCAACCCCTCCCCTAAAGGGGAGGGGCTTGAAGAAGAGGAACTCGCCCACAACCCCATCACCGCCGCATCGGGCCGCTGCACGCTGCGATGCCCCGCCCCGTCCAGCGCGCGCCGCAACCCGCTGACGATCAGCCCGCGCGCGAGTTGCGGATCGCGGAAGCGCACTTCGGTCTTGGCCGGATGGACGTTCACATCGACCTGATCGGGCGGCACATCGAGGAACAGGGCGACTACCGGATGCCGGTCACGCGCCAGCATCTCGGCATAGGCGCCGCGCACCGCGCCGGTTAGCAGCCGATCCTTGACCGGCCGACCGTTGACGAACAGATATTGGTGATCCGCCACGCCGCGGTTGAAGGTCGGCAACCCGGCAACCCCGCCCAGCACGATCCCTTCGCGCTCGAAATCGATCCCGACGCTGTTCGCCGCCAGATCGCGGTCGGTCAGCGCCGCGACGCGCGCGATCCGGTCCATCCCCTCCTGTACGGCCAGCACCCGCCGCCCGTCATGCTCGACCGAAAAGCCGATCTCGGGCCGCGCCATCGCCAGCCGCTTTACGACGTCGAGGCAGGCGGCATATTCCGACCGCGTCGAGCGCAGGAATTTGCGCCGCGCCGGGACTTTCTCGAACAGCCCCTCCACCCGTACCCGCGTGCCGGGGGGCAGCGCCGCCGGCCCCTCTGCGGTCAGCACGCCATTGTCGACGGTGCGCGACCAGCCATCGGCGCCGCGCGGGCGGCTCTCGACCGTAAAGCGCGACACGCTGGCGATCGACGGCAACGCTTCGCCCCGGAACCCCAGCGTCGTGACCGCATCGATCGCGTCGTCGGGCAGTTTCGACGTCGCATGTCGCTCCAGCGCCAGCGCCATTTCGGGCGGCGTCATGCCGCACCCGTCGTCGGTCACCTCGATCAGTTCGATCCCGCCGCCGGACAGCCGCACGGCGATCCGGGTCGCACCCGAATCGACAGCGTTTTCCACCAGTTCCTTGAGCGCGCTGGCGGGGCGTTCCACCACCTCACCCGCTGCAATCCGGTTGACAAGATGCTCCGGCAAGCGTCGTATTGACATGCAAGCCGGTGTAGCCCAAGCGGCGCCATCCCGCGACCCGTATCCGCCAATTTTCCTTCGGCCGGAGTCGATCCGACCGAAACGGGTCAAGGTATGATTTTCAGTGCGAAACCCGGCCCGGGCGGCCGTGACAGAACGGTGCGATCAGAATGATTTTCTCCCGCCTTTTCAAATTCATGTCCCATGACCTCGCGATCGATCTCGGGACCGCGAATACGGTTGTGTATCTGCGCGGGCGCGGGGTGGTGCTGAACGAGCCGTCGGTGGTCGCGGTCGAAACGCTGAACGGCATCAAGCGGGTCAAGGCGGTTGGCGACGACGCCAAGCTGATGATGGGCAAGACCCCCGGCACGATCGAAGCGATTCGGCCGCTGCGCGATGGCGTGATCGCCGACATCGACGTGGCAGAGCAGATGATTTCGCACTTCATCCGCAAGGTTACCGGACAGCGCAAGTTCATGCGCTGGCCCCAGATCGTGATCTGCGTCCCGTCGGGCTCGACCAGCGTCGAGCGTCGCGCGATCCGTGACGCCGCACAGAATGCCGGCGCCAGCCAGGTGTTCCTGATCGAAGAGCCGATGGCCGCCGCGATCGGCGCGGACATGCCGGTGACCGAACCGATCGGCTCGATGGTGGTCGATATCGGCGGTGGCACGACCGAGGTCGCCGTCCTCTCGCTGCGCGGCCTTGCCTATTCGACCTCGGTCCGCGTCGGCGGCGACAAGATGGACGAAGCGATCGTCTCCTATGTCCGCCGCAACCATAACCTGCTGATCGGTGAAGCGACGGCAGAGCGGATCAAGCAGGAAGTCGGCGTCGCCAAGCCGCCCGCAGACGGCATCGGCCAGACGATCCACATCAAGGGTCGCGACCTCGTCAATGGCGTGCCCAAGGAAATCCAGATCAACCAGGGCCAGATCGCCGAAGCGCTGTCCGAACCGGTCGGCACGATCGTCGAAGGCGTTCGCATCGCGCTTGAGAACACCGCGCCCGAACTGGCCGCGGACATCGTCGACCAGGGCATCGTCCTGACCGGCGGCGGCGCGCTGCTCGAAGGGATTGACGAGGTGCTTCGCGATGAGACGGGTTTGCCCGTGACCGTCGCCGAAGACCCGCTAACCTGTGTGGCGCTGGGTACCGGACGTGCGCTAGAGGATCCGGTGTTTCGTGGTGTTCTGATTCAGGTCTGAGGAAGCGGGGGCTATGGCGCCGCCACATAACCGGCGCCCCGGCTTTTCGCGGCGGGCGCAATACGGGCTCTTCATCGGCTATGTGGTCGCGGTCGGCGGGGCGCTGGTCGCGGTCGGCCTGCTGTTGCTGTCGACCCTGAACCCGCCTGCCTTTGCGGTGGTGCGCGGCGCATTTTCCGAACTGGTGACGCCGGTCGCCTCGGGCGCAGACTGGACCCGGCGCAGCGTGTCCGGCGTCCCCTCCTGGATTGGCAGCTTCTTTGGCGTGCGCGCCGAGAATGCGCGGCTCAAGGCCGAGCTGGAAGCCAATCGGACGCTGATCGACCACGCCCGCGTCGTCACCCGCGACAATCGGCGCCTGCGCGCGCTGCTCAAGTTGCGCGACCGCGTCGCCGATCCGGTCGTCGCAGCACGGATCGTCTATGCCAGCGGATCGAGCACGCGCCGCTTTGCCACGCTCAACGCCGGCAGCTGGCAGGGCGTGCGGACGGGGCAGCCGGTACGCGGGCCAGACGGGCTGATCGGCCGTGTGGTCGAAACCAGCCCCAACACCGCGCGCATTCTGCTCGTCCTCGACCCTGAAAGCGTGGTTCCGGTGCGCCGGATCCGCGACGGCCTGCCTGCCATTGCCGCCGGGCGCGGCGATGGCTTGGTCGAAATCCGGTCGGCCGGGGAAGCGCAGCAATTGTTCGAGCCGGGGGACAGCTTCGTCACCTCCGGCACCGGGGGGCTGTTCCCGCCCAACATTGCCGTCGCGGTGGTGGTCGAACGTGCCCGCGACACCGCCCGCGCACGAGTGACCGCCAATCCCGACATGCTCGATTACGCGCTGGTCCAACGCAGCTTCTTCCCCGAAGCCGCGCAGGATGCGCGCCCGTCGGCACCGGGGACGCGGTGACCGGAACGCCCTATGCCGGCCTGGGCCAGCCGCAAGGCTCGCGGCGGGCGCGCTGGGTGGCGCCGCTGTCGATCATCCTTGCCTCGCTGGTCACGCTGATCCCGCTCAAGGCAAGCGTTCCGCTCCTGCCGCCCTTCGGCCTGATGATGCTGCTGGCATGGCGGCTGCACCGCCCCGAACTGCTCAAGCCATGGGCGCCGGTCCTGCTCGGACTGGTCGACGATCTGGTCAGCGGGCAGCCACTGGGGAGCGCGATGCTGCTGTGGACCGTCGCGTTCATTGCCATCGACGTGCTCGACACGCGTATCGTGTGGCGCGATTTCCTTCAGGACTGGCTGCTTGCCGCCGGCGCCATCGGTTTCTGCCTGATCGCGGGTCGCTTGATTGCGACGTCGCTTGATGCGCATGTCGATACGGTGTTGCTGATTCAGATTCTTGTATCGATCGCGCTGTTTCCGGTGCTGTCGCGACTTGTGTCCCGGCTTGATCGACGGCGGGCGTGGCGATGAGCCGACCCGTGCGCATGATCAGCGAGGCGCAGCAGGGCTACAGCTTTTCGCGCCGTGCGGTCCTGCTTGGTGGCATCCAGTCGACGCTGGGCCTTGTCCTGGCCGGCCGGCTGACCTGGCTCGCGGTCTATGAGAATGACAAGTACAAGCTGCTGGCGGAGAGCAACCGGGTCAACATGACCCTGACCCCGCCGCGGCGGGGCTGGATCGTCGATCGGCGCGGGGTGCCGATCGCCAATAACCGCACCGATTTTCGCGTCGACATCATCCCCGATCGGCTTGAAAACAAGGATCAGGTGCTCGCGACGCTGCGCGATATTCTGGCGCTGACCCCGGAGGATATCGCCCAGATCGAGGACGATCTGAAGGGCGCAGCCGGTTTCCGCCCGGTTCAGGTGGCGGAAAACCTGGATTTCGAACAGTATGCAGCGGTCAATGTGCGCCTGCCCGAACTTCCCGGTGTTGCGCCGGCGCGCGGTTTTGCGCGCAACTATCCGGCCGGTGCCGCGGTCGGGCATCTGGTCGGTTATGTCGGCGCCGCCACGGCAGAGCAGTTTCGCGAGAGCAAGGATCCGCTGCTGCTGACCCCCGGGTTCAAACTGGGCAAGGACGGGCTTGAGCGGACGCTGGAGGATACATTGCGCGGTTCCCCCGGGGCGAAGCGGTCGGAGGTGACCGCGCGCGGCAAGCTCGTCCGGGAACTGGCGACCCGCCCGGACCAGCCGGGCAAGACCGTCCGACTCACCATCGATGCCGGGCTTCAGGAATATACCGCCCGCCGGCTTGGCAATGAATCGGGTTCGGTCACCGTGTTCGATATCACCAATGGCGACATTCTCGCGCTGGTGTCGATGCCCAGCTATGATCCGAACGCCTTTTCCGACGGGATCAGCCAGGCGGAATGGAAGATGCTGTCGCAGGACGACCATCTGCCGCTGACCAACAAGACGTTTCAGGGGCTATACCCGCCCGGTTCGACCTTCAAGCCGGCCACCGCGCTCGCGATCCTGGGGGCCGGCATCGATCCGCAACGCGTGGTCGTGTGCAATGGCGGCTACCAGCTTGGCAATCGCCGGTTCGGCTGTCTTGGCCGTCACGGGCCGATGACGATGCACACCGCGATCGCGCGCAGCTGCAATACCTATTTCTATGCCCTTGGGCGGGAAATCGGGATCGAGCCGATCGCTGCAGCCGCGCGCAAGCTTGGCTTTGGCGAGGAGTTCGCCATCCCCGTCCCGTCACAGCGTTACGGCACCGTGCCCGACACCGCGTGGAAGCAGCGCCGCTTCAAGCAGGACTGGACCCAGGCCGATACGCTGAACGCCGCGATCGGTCAGGGCTATGTGCTCGTCAATCCGTTCCAGCTTGCCGTCGCCACCGCCCGTATCGCCTCCAGCCGGGCGTTGCTCCCGTCGCTGATCATCGACCAGCCCAAGCCTCCGTTGCGCCTCGACTTCCCCGAGGAGCATCTCGCCGTGGTTCGCGCCGGGATGGACGAGGTCGTCAATGGCGCGGGCACCGCCGGCGCCTCGCGCCTGCCGCTGGAGGGCATTCGCATGGCGGGCAAGACCGGTACGGCGCAGGTTCGGCGCATCATGGACCGCAATCGCGGCCAGGGCGGCGAATGGAAATATCGCGACCATGGCCTGTTCATCTGCTTCGCGCCGGTCGACAATCCGCGTTACGCCGCTTCGGTCGTGATCGAGCATGGCATGGGCGGATCGCGCGCGGCTGCGCCGGTCGCGAAGGACGTTCTGACCTGGCTGTTCGACCGGCAAAAGGCGATGGACGCGCTCGCGGTACTCGAAGCCGGCTGGGGCGGCGACATCCGGACGCGCATGGCGGCCAAGGAAGCGGCATTCCGCGCGGCGCAGGGTCTGCCGCCGCGAGTCCAGGTCACCCCCTCCCCCGTTCCCACCGACACGCCCGCCCCGCCCCCGGCTCCGGCACCCGCTCCAGCGACCACCGCAGCGCCGGCACCTACGGCCGCCACCACGCCGGTGCCCGCGCCGGTCCCTGCCCCGCCTCTTGCCCCGGAACCGCAGCCATGACGACGATCGGCCCCGGCTTTGTTCCAGCGCCCGTCCTGCGCCTGCCATGGGGCGCGCTGAGCCTGGTCGGTGCGATCGGGCTGTTTGGAACGCTGATGCTCTATTCGGCCGCCGGGGGGAGCCTTTCGCCCTGGGCACTCAGCCATGGCATGCGCTTTTCGTTCTTCCTCGCCGTAGCGCTCGCCATGTCGCGCGTCCCGGTCGACTGGTACCGTCAGCTCGCCTTTCCCCTGTACGGCCTCTGCCTGGTGCTCATCATTCTGACCGAACTGATCGGCCATGTCGCCGGCGGCGCGCAGAGCTGGCTCGACCTTGGCTTCATGCGGCTTCAACCCTCGGAACTGACCAAGCTCGCCTTGGTGCTCGCGCTTGCCCGCTTCTACGAAATGCTGCCTGCCGGGGAGACGCGCGGGTTCGGCGCAGTCTGGCCGGGGGCGGTCATCACGCTGATCCCGGCAGGATTGGTGCTGATTCAGCCCGATCTTGGCACCGCGATGATGATCCTTGCCGGCGGAGCGGCGCTGATGTTCCTGGGCGGCGTGCCGCTGCGCCTGTTCATCGCGGGCGGGATGGCTGCCGCAGTCGCGGTCCCGCTGATGATCAATTACGGGATGCAGGAATATCAGCAAAAACGCGTGCTGATCTTCCTCAACCCGGAACAGGATCCGCTGGGCGCCGGCTATCATATCACCCAGTCAAAGATCGCGATCGGGTCCGGCGGCCTGTTCGGCAAGGGGTTCCTCAACGGGACCCAGGTCCATCTCAATTATCTGCCCGAGGGGCATACCGATTTCGTGTTCGCGCTGATTGCAGAGGAACTGGGCCTGGTCGGCGGGCTGCTGCTGATCGCCGCCTTTGTCGGGCTGTGCCTGTGGGCCGTCGGCGTCGCGACGCGCGCGACCAGCAAGTTCGAGCGGCTGACCGCAGCGGGCATTTCCGCGACGATCTTCTTCTATGTCGCCATCAATCTGCTGATGGTCATGGGCATGGCGCCGGTGACCGGCATTCCGCTCCCGCTGGTCAGCCATGGCGGGTCGTCGATGATGACGGTGATGTTCGCAATCGGCATCCTGTTCGCGATCGATCGCCAGAACCGCCAGGATGCGACCCGCGCGCGCTGGTAATGTCACTTTTTTGAAAAAGCCTGTTGCATTCCGTTTTCGCGCCCGCTATCGGCGCCACTCCCGACGGGGAAGCGGCGCTGCAGCCGCTCTCCTCTTCCCGGAATGGACGCATAGCTCAGTTGGTAGAGCAGCTGACTCTTAATCAGCGGGTCCTAGGTTCGAGCCCTAGTGCGTCCACCATTGGGAATCTGCAGAAACCTGCGATTCTCGAAGCGGTACCGGTTTGTTCTTCCGACATTCGTTCCGACAGGCATTCCGACAAAATCTGTGCCAGCCGCGCATTCGTTGGGCTGCGGAATAGCACGTGACGCGCCCATGCCGGCATTTCGATGATATCCGGAATCAGGCGTGTGTGAGTGGCTTTGGAGATTGCCGATCTTACGAAGCTGGTAGATGATGCGATGCAGCCGCTGAGCAAGCGTTTGTTCGACAAGAAAGGCCAACCGCAATGACGTTGCAGGATCTCCTAACTTGGGGCGCGATCGGGATGTTCAGCATTTCAGCTCTGCTTTGGTGGGCCTCGACTCATGTGAAGGTCAGCGCGGCAAAGGTTGAGGCCGAATATCAGAAAATTCACGGCCCACTCTCGGGTCCTGCCCAGATCGTGGGAGATGACGGCAGCGATTTCACGGCGACGGTTCAGCTACAATCCCGATGGAGCCGCCGGGCAGCAGTCGCAACCGCTGTCGCTTTAGTCCTTCAGGCGCTCGCGACAGCCTTCAATTCAAACTGACTCACTCCCCTCTTCTGGGGTTTACCATGAAGTCGGTGCTCTCGCCCGAGGCGAGGCGGACCTGGGCCGATAACGCGGCGCCGGCGTTGTCGAGCGCTTCAGCGATCGATGCCTGCAGAGCCGCCTCGGTGCCGATGCGGAAGCGCGCGCGGCGCAGGATGGCGACGACTTGGTCCGGCGTCATGCGCGCCACCACTTGCGCTTCCCACACCGGGTGCAGCTCAGCTTGCTGAGCCTGCGGCGCTCGAAGAGGGCGTGGGTCGGGTGCCAGCTATGCAGGCCGATGAGGCAGAGCACCCGCATCATTGCGGAGCGCTCCCTGCCTCGAGCTGGCGCAGATCGGCTTCGCGCTGCGCAAGCTGCTTCTCCAGCTCCTCGAGGTTGACCTTGGCCTGCGCGACTTGTTCACGCCGCCATTCGACGCCCGCCCTGGCGTTGTCGATCGCCCAACTCCGCACGAGACCGCGATCGGTCGAGAACATGTTCTCGTACTGGATCAGCCCGTCATGGGTGACGTTCGGCCATCCCAGCTCCTCGCATTGCTTTTCGAGGATCTCGCCGCCTTCATAGGTGAAGACCGTAATCGAGCGCTCGAACCTGTCCGGCGCCGCCACCAGCTCGGCGAGCTTGAACGGGTCAGCGTCCATCTCTGCTTGGTAGCGCAGCAGATCCGCGTTGCGGCTCCAGCCCGGCGAGGGATCGTAGCGGGTGATCACCTCGCCACGGTTCTTGTCGATGACGATGCAATCATGGATGTAGCCCGACCCGATGCAGATGCCCTTATCGGTGACCTGGACGATATGCTCGATGCGATAGTGATCGCGGACCGCTTTCCAGCCCATCAATCCCCTCCCGAAAGACGATTGAAGGCGGCGCGGGCGCTTTCCGGCATGTCGGCAAGCAATTCGTTGCCATAGATGTGCCAAATCTGCGCCGGGGAGGGTTTGGCGATCGAACCGCGCAGCATGTTGACATGCACCGCGTTCGGATCGGACAGCGCCGCTGCGTCGCCTCCTTTGTTCGGAGTGGCTGCGACCCGGTGCGCGGCGAGGGCTTGGACGATGATGGTATTGTCCTCCAGACCGGCCCGACACCGGGCGATCTGATCGTTGCCGTTCGTTGCTCCGACTAACGCTTCAGCGAGTGTGGCAGCCGCATCGCGGTCAGCTTGGGTGACCTCGATCAAGACGGCTGCCTCCCTGCGTTGATGCACTCGTAGAAGTAGAGGACCGCAGCATCGGCGGCGCTGCGAAACCCCTCGCCCATGCCGTTGCCGGCACCGGGATGCATGTTCATGTTGTTGAGGGCATCCGTCGCATTCGTGCCCGCTGGCGCATTCAGCCCAAGGCAACGCTGAGCAATGCGGAACGCCAGCTCGTCGCGCGGGATCTCGATCCCGAGCAGGGTCCGCTTCGCCTTCTCCGCGCTCACAGCGTCTTCACCAGCTCTAGCGCCTGGGATTCGGTGAACCCCTCCGCGACATAGGCGAGGAAAATCGTGCGCCGCGCGTGCGCGAGGTCAGCCGCGACCTCTGCGCCAGCTTGCCACGCCTCGACCATCTGGCGCATCGCCTCGGGAAGGTTATCGCGCGGACGCTCGAAGCGCCCAGGTTCGTCGGTCATTAATCAGCTCCAGTCATGTCGGTGGGAAGGTTCCCGCAAAGGCGGTCGAACAGCAGCGCGCAGGCGAGCGCCGCCAGCATCAGGATGATCAGGGAGCCCTTGGCGGCGCCGATCATGTCGCACCGCCCTTCTGATCGCCCCGCGCCTCATCGAGAGCGCCGAGCTGGGCAATGTGCGCGCGGCGGGCCGCGGCGATGCGCCGCGCCTTCTCGGCGTTCGCCTTGTTGTAGATCCGGGTGACCTCGAGCGTCTTGTGGCCAGACACCGCCCGGGTGTCGTCGATGCCGGCGTCGCCGATCTCGGTGATCCCGCCGTGGCGAAATCCGGTGAAGGTCATGTCCTTGGGCAGACCAGCCTGCTCGCAGATCGCGCGGTGGACCGTCGACATGCGCCGCTCGGCATAGGGCTTGCCGTTTCGCTCCTCGACGATGATCCGGCCATCGGCCGTCGGCGCGATCGCGCGCCAGGCCGCGAGCTCCTCCTCGAGTTCGGGATAGAGCGACACGCGCTCAACTGCTCCGCCCTCCCCCTGCTCCTCGACGAACAAAGGAAGCATAACCGGGTTTCCGGTCTTGCTCTGCACCAGGGTGATATGCTCGCCCGGGACATAGCCGGACCAAAGGATATGGCGCTCCGGCCCCTCCTGCTCGCCATCGCCCTTCAGCGCCTCATAGCCGAAGACGTCGGACACGCGCTGGCAGCATTCGAAGCAGAGCGCCGCCGCGGCCGCCATCGACTGAAAGCCCATCTCGCGCGCGGTGGCCCGGTACAGGTCGTATTCGGCGCGACTGGTGGCGCGGTTCCCCTTCACGGCCGTGCTCTTCAGGCCCATGCCGAGGAACGGGTTCTCGGTGACGCCGGTCGTGCGCTTGTGCCGAACCGCCCAGGCCCACACGAGGCGACAGACCTGCATCGCATAGCTCGCTTCGCGCGCGCCGCGCTCCTGCCACTTCTCGTACATGCGATCGGCTACAGTCGCGTCGACCTTGTTCGCCGCGCGCTTGCCCAGCTCTGGCGCGCCCTTCTTCGGCTCGAACGCGCAGATCGCGTCCATCAACCGGTGATAGTCCTTCTTCGTCTTGGGCTTATTCTTCCGGAAGCGGGGCTGCTCACGGTACCATGCGAACAGCCAGGCCACGGTGCCCTTGACCAGTACCCGGCCCATCGTGCCCTTGCGCCAGTCGCGAAACGCCTCGTTCAGGTTGTTGCCCTTGGCGATCGCCTGGGCGAGGTCCGTCCCCAGCGCGGTCGGGACCACCGGGCAAGGCTGGCCATGACGCATCACAGGCACAAGCTTGCCGGTTTCCGGATCCTTCTTCGGCCGGGCCCAGTGGGGCAGTTCCCAGTAATAGCCAGTCTTGCCGCCGGCGAGCTTCGCCGGGCGGACGTAGGCGGGCAACCGCTCCGAGGGCTTGCGCGCGATCGGCATCAGTCGAACTCGATCGCGCCGGCATCGTCGGCCTCGCCATCGAACAGCGAAGCGAGCGCGGCGTCGAGGTCCACACGCGGGGCAATCATCTGGCCGCGCGGACCGCGCGGGCGGAAGCGCACCAGTCCGCGCCTCTCCCAGTCCTTCAGCTGCGTCTCAGCAACACCGGTATAGGCGAGCGCCATCGCGCGCGGCATCGCGGCTGGCCAGAATGGCAGCGCCTGCTCGAGCTTCTCAGCACCCATTGCTGTGCCTTTCATGCCAGTAGCGCAGAGCGGCGAGGACCGTGGGAAGGTTGTCGACCAGCTCGCAGGCAAGGCGGCTGGGGATCGCTCGCGATCCGATGTGCATCGAGGCCAGTGCGCCGCAGCGCGCGCCTGCATCCGTCGCGCGAATGTTTCCCACAGTGCCGAAGATCGGCACCGGGCGCTCGTCGCCGGGAATGGGCTGCCCAGCCTCGAGCAGTTCGAGGTTGCTGATCAGGGTCGCGACGTCAGCCATGCGCTGCCTCCGCCCGCTGCGCGGCAATCTTGTCGGGCACGGCCACGATCGCGCGCTCGAGCACGCGCGCGGCAACAGCATCCATACCGAGGTGCGGGGCGTGCTGTGTGACGAGGTTCGCCGCATAGCGCGCCACAACGTGGCCATCGGCCGCGCCCAGCAGCTCCGCGATTTCTGCAACTGCGCTTGGGGTGACCATGATGCCGCGGGCGATCGCGCGTGCGGCAACGCTGGAATAGTCGGGGGCGGTGCTCATGGCTGGACGAACTCCTTCAGTTCGCGGCTATAGGGGAGCATGCAGGGGTGCTCTGGGCGGCCACGCTTCGTGATGCCGAGGGTGAGGAAGCGGACGCGCGGGTCGCGCCGGCGGCCGGTCGCCCAACCCTCCAATGGTGGGCCATGGTCGCCCCAGGCGAGCAGAACGTCGCGGCGCAGCTCGTGCGGCTCGAGATCGTTCAGGACGCGGTTGCCCAGCGTGCCGTTGTACCCGGTCGTGGGCCAGCCCGCCGCCTTGGCCACCGCTGGCTTCGTCGCGCGGAAATCGCACTCATTGATGACGACCACGCCGCCATAGCCATTCCGCTTCGCAAACCCGATCAGCTTCTTCATGGTCTGATCGTCACTCAGCGCGCGCGCCGTCGACGGGTTGAGCATGCGCGCGAACAGGATGGGCAGCGCGTCGTCCCACACCCAGGACAGGATATGGCGGAAGCGAGGCTCCTCCCCTTCCCTCGCCGGCTGGGACAGCACGGCGAGGCCGCGACGCCCGTCGCGCTCCGCGCGCTCGATGATCCCGTGGAACTCGAACATCGTGCGGCCGCGCGAGGGGGGCTCGAAGCTGCGGAGGATCCAGTCCTCGATTGTGGAGCGGGCGCTCATGCCGCGATCCGATCCAATTGCTCGGCGATGCCGAGTTGCTTCATCAGCCAGTCCCAGCGGATGTGCCCCCAAGAACAGCCACCATCGGCCTCGATTGCGGGCCAAGGCTGTCCATCACCGCAGCGGCATTCATAACCGCCGGGTTCGCAGGTGTCGCAATCCTCATCGATGAAGTAGCGCGGGCCGCATTCTTCCTCGATCGCCGTCAGAACGTCGTCGATATGCTCGCCGATCGTGTCGTCGCGATAGGTGTGGTACCAGCGCTTGCCGCTCTCGCGCCACGAACTGCAGGCCCGCACGACGTGATAATTGGGGCGCTGGTTGATGGTGCTGATTGTCAGCAGGTGGAAGCCGTCGCCGAACGATGCCTCGCAGACGTATGGCGTCAGCATTCCACAATCGCCCTCGGTCCACAGCGAGCCGAGGAATTCGACCTCGATCGCGGCCTTGAGCATGTCGAGGTTGAGCAGATCGCCGATGACCATGTCGCGGAATCCAGGCGGGACCGGAGTCAGCCATTCGTCTAGGCAATTCCATGCGTTGATAAAGCCGCCCTCAATCATCACGCGGTGGGCAGGCGGCTGCAGGGGATCAGCGACGCGCTCGACGACCGCCCCGTAGTGGCGGCCATAGCGAGGATGCTGCACGCGGACCCGAATGCCTGGAGTGAGGCTCATGTGACGCCGCCGATCTGGTCGATGTTGCCGCGCACGACGTCGAACGTCACCGCGACGACCCACGGGTTCGCTTCCCACGCTCCGGGGCCGTTGATGCTGTCCCAGAGCGACGCATATGACCGGCGAGGGTCAGCGTAGTGGCGCGTCAGGTTTGGATTGGTCTCCAAATAGTCGATCCAACCCCACAGGGAGCCGACGCCCCGCGCATCAATTCCTTCGGCGATCGCATCCGCCTCGCTGCAATCCTGCAACCGCTCGACCCGAACATCGGTCACCAGCAGCGTGATTCGGCTCGCCGCGCGCGGCATGAAGCGCGCAAGCCGTTTGTGCCAGGCGACCGTCGCAGGGTCGTGATGGTGACGGCCACCTCGGAAGCAGGAGGGAGGATCGTACGCGATCACGTCGTCAGCCGGCGCGAAAGCCCATTTTTGCTTGCCGCCCTTGGTTTGTGCGCCCGCGATCGGCTCCCAGTGGCCGCGCTGGTAATATTCCTCGCGGACGTAGAGCCGGTCACCAACTTCGACGCCGATGTCATACGGTCCGCTGAGTGCACCGGTCGACAGGTAGTGCATCACACCGCGCTTGAACTCGCCCGGATCCAGCTCGATCAGCTCCTCAGGCGGATGCACGGCGACGCGGTTGCCCATGATGGCCGTGATCTTTGCGACCCGCCGCGTCTGCGTCTTGCGCCCGTCGAGCAGCGCGCGGACCATCGGCGCGGAGAACAGGATGGCGCGGTCAGCCACGAGCCCCTCCAGAATAGTCGGGCAGCATCGTCGGCATGTTGCCGGTTTCATAGGCGTTTGCGATCGCGGGGCGGACCTCCTCCCCCACAAGACGGCCGTTGGGCAGGACGATGTTCGCCATGAACTCGTCTTCGAAAACAGCGATGCCGCTCTCGACGGCCTCGAGTTTCGCCTTGATCACCAGGGCGAGCGCGCGCCAGCGCTGGCGCACCGCTTGCTCGTAGAGCTTGCGCGCTGCCTCTTCCGTCCGCTCCCACAGCTTCCCGCGCGACATGTATTCGGTGAATTCCTTGTCGCCCCGCGCCGGGAGTGGCAGCACGAAGCGGACCTGACGTCCGTTCATGCGGAAGCCAACGAGCGCGTCGGTCTCCTTCCAGCCATAGAGGAACTGGTCGGCGCCGTAGCGCTCGAGCGTGCGTTCGATCTCATCGCGCGAGCGGCTGGATGAGACCTCGGTGCTGGCGGCGTAGCGGGTCATGCGCAGAAGACCTTTCCGGTGCAGCCGCCCGGGCAGCGCGCGGCGATCATGAGTTCGGCCGCCTGTTCGAGCGGCATCGGGAGGTGGAGGACGGTCCAGACCTCGTCACAGTCGCCGCAGCGTGCGCGCATAGGCTGCTTCCATTCGACGGTTACCGTTCCGGCGACCGTTTCGGTCCGAACTCGATCGGGATCGCGGTCGATGATCAGGTTGCCGCTCCCATCGCGGGCGTTGCGGCGCACCCAACCGGCATTGGCGTCGAAAGCGAACACGTCGCTCTGCAGCTCGCCGTCCAGGCAAATTGCGAGGCGGTGGCCAATCGCCGGATCATAGTCCGGCTGGCCGATATCGTATGCGCGGGGCGGCTGGTCGGTCATGCCGGCATTCCGTCGTGCTGGATGCCACGGAGCAGGCGTCCGGTCCGCGCCTTGCCTAGCCGCATCATCGTCATTCCGCCGCAGCCAGCCTGAAACGCCCTCAGCGTCTCGTCGTCCTGAACCGCGGACCACTCGTTCATCGCAAATCGGTGACCGTTGCGGTGAAGCACACACTGCTCAACCGCGCAGCGCCTGGTTGCCTCAGGAACCTGCGCCGGCGCTGGGTAGTAGAGCTTGTCCTCCATCGCATCGATGTCGATGTCACTGACCGGCGCCCACTCACCCCACTGCTTGAAGAAGAACGGCACACCCGCCGCAGCGCACTGGTCGCGCAGCCAGCGCGCCCAATCCGGGTGCATCGGACGCGCGCCGGGGCCGCTCTCGCCGCCGACGATAACCCAGTCCAAGCCGGGCAAGAGATCTTCGCCCGAAACGTCCCAAAGCCCGGTTGTCGGGTCCATGCGAGCATCGCCGAGGATGCCTCTCTCGTTCGCCTTCTCGTTCCACAATCCGAGAGTGTAGGGCGAAGCGAGATCGACCGGCCCAAGTAGCGGCTCGCACGACAGGAACCGCACCGCCGCCGGCGTCGCCAGCAGGTCCGGGATGCGATCGTCGGCGCGCTGCTGGTCCTCGACCGAGACGCCCAGCCAGACGTTCGAGAGCGGCCAGATCACGAAGGACGGATCGGCTTCGGTTGCACGGTTGCCCAAAGGCGCGAGGGCCTGCGCCCCACTCACGCCCCAGTCGGCGCCCAAGTCGAGGATGACGCGCGCAATTCGCTCTGGCGTGTGCGGGTCCGAGCAATAGGCGCGCATCCGCGCCGACCGCTTCGTAAGGATCTGGTGCTGATGCTGAGGCGTCAGCGCGCAGACCGCAAAGACGCGGTCAATCCATTCGTCAGGCACATTCTCGTGAAACAGGTCGCCATGCGCATTCCAGAAGATCTTGCGCGGACGTTTCCAGCGCAGCGGCTGACGCAGCGCGCTCTCGCTAAAGCGCACCTCGCCCGTCCACACCATGCCGCCAGCGGTTTTGTGGGTCAGGCCTTGCCGCACCGGGAATCGATGCGCTTGCTTCATGGCGTAGCAATGCTTGCAGCCCGGCGAGATCACCGAACAGCCGTTCACCGCGTTGACCGTCGCATTGGTCCATTCGATCTTGGTGTTGTCGCTCATCATCGCCTCCTGGGCATCGGCGCGGGTTCGCGGCAGGGCGCACAGCGGCCTGCCACCAACCGTTGAGAATGCTCGCAGCACTCTCGGCACTCGCCGGGCTCACCCGGCGGGATCTGGCGCGCCGCGGCGCGTACCGCCGCTGCAGTTTGCGCCTCCATCCGCTCCTGGGCGCGATCGGCGTCGTCAGCCACGGCGACAGGCCTCCGCGTTGAGCAGCTGGTCGACATCGGGCCCAAAGGCAGCGGCAGCGAAGCAGCGGCCATTCGGCAAGCGCAACTCGGTGAAGCCGCGGCTGCGCTCACTGGGGCGGATGCGGCGGAAACCGTCCGCGTCATAGGTGCGGTTGGGGGTTGTCGGATCAGCCATCGGTCGGCTCCGTGCAAGGAATGTCTTCGTGGATTGCGAGGGTCATCAGCCGAATACGGACCGACGTGATTGCGCGGCCGAGCGCTTCCGCCATCTGGCGGTGGTTCAGGCCTTGCGATTCGAGCTCAAGCAGACGCGCGTCCTCGGCTTGGGTGAATTTGCGCTGGGTTCGCCCGTCGCGTGCTACGAAGCTCGACGGCTCGGTCGGGACCGGGCGCCGCCGTTGGCGCGGCGATACGGCCCCATGCTTCAGGCACTGATAGTGGATTGCGCCAGCAGTGACGTCATTTGCGTCGGCGAGCGCCTGATAGGACCAGCCCCGCTCCCGCTTGGCGATCACGTCATCGATCTGCGCATCAGTCAGCTTGCGGCGATAACCCGTCATGCGCCTTCTCCTCGGCGGGCCAGCGCTGCGCGCAGCGCATGCGTCGGTACCGCGTCGAGATTGGGGAGTTCGGGCAACTTCAAGCCCCGTGGGCGAAAGCGTTCCCGGATCAGCAGCTTCTGCTTGGTCAGCCCGTCGACAATGCGCGCGACCGAACTTTTCGACTTCGCGCCGACGTGCTGCATGATCTCTTCGATCGTGGGCGCAAGGCCGATGGTTTCGATCCGGTCCCGGATGAAGGACAGCACCTGCTGTTCGAGCGCAGTCATCGGTCGCGCCCCTCCCAGTTGCTCCGACCGGCCTCGACGGCCGGAGCATTGGGGAGAGCGGGCATTTGTCGCTGCGCGACCGAGGCAACCCGGGGCGAAATCGATGAGACAGCCGGTTCGGCGCCAACGACGCGAACAAGCATCGAGAGCAGCAGCGTGGCGGCAAGACCGCAGGCAGCGATGCCAACTCGTGCGCCGCGGTGCGGCAGCATCGCGCGGAACGCGTCGCGCAGCTCGACAGCGCGGTCTACTTCGCGTCGGTCCACTTTTTCTCTCCACTGGGGGTGATGATCAGGACTCGCTTGCGGTCGCGCGTAAGCGCCAGAAGCGGACAAAGCACGACGCGCCCGCCGGCCATCGGGATCGAGAATGCTTCGAGCTTCTCCGGCTCGCGCAGCAGCGCGATCACCGCGCCACTGAAGCGCGAGCGCTCGATAAGCGCCTTGTCGAGATCGACGCGCATGCGGGCGAGTTGCTGAGCGGTCCAGCGTGAACCAGGCACGGCGGTACCAGTCCACAGGTCGGGAAAGGTCTCCGAGCGCGACGGATTGATCCGCGCCCCGCTCTGCAGGGCGAGCTTGATCTGCTCGGCGGTCAGCGGGCCGCTCATGCGCGGCCACCGAATGGCCACCAGCGGCGGCGCAAGACAGGCAGCTCGGCCGAGCGCTCGGCCTTGAACGGCGGCGTCCGGTCGGCCTCGACCCACACCTGCCCCCAGTGGGCGGATGCTTCGGGGCGCTCGCTGGCGCGGATGCGTGTGGTCGGGGCGCTCATTGGCCGAACCCCGCCTTGATGAGCGCCTCGCGCAATGCGTCGGTGATCTTGGGAACCCGGAACTCGTCCAGCTCTGTGACGAAGCAGAAGCCTGCGACGCAGACCTCCCCCCGGCCTTCACTCCACCAGTTCCAGCGCGCGATGCCAGTGCACAGTGCCGCGGCGATCATCGCATGATCCGGCGCTGCGGCGATCAGGCGCGCATTGGCTTCAATCCGATCCATGTCGCCGCCGAACCCGGCCGTCGACATGAAGCAAACGCGATGATCGGGACGCGCGTCGTGAATGACCAGGCTATCGCCATCATTATACGGAACTACGGACCAAGGTGCGGGCGAGATGCTGGTCATCGCGCGATCCTCGCAATCCCGAAGGCCTCGCAAGCCTGTTCGGCGGAAACGCGCTGCTCGGTCGCCGCCCTCACCTCAATCTGCGCGGCGGAGAGCATGCGGTGCGCATCGGCTTCCCGCGCCTGGGCGAGCGTCAGCGCGTTGAGGAGCGTGCGGCTGGTGTCGCCGGTGGGCGCCGCCCGTCCGCTGCGCGCCCGCGCGTCCAGAACGGCGTTCAGGATCTCGACCAATGCCGCACCGGTGGTCCCGATACGCTCGGCGCGCACCGCGATCCGGCTGTACATCTCGGAGATCTCGCTCTGCGCGCCGATGCGGTGGCGATCGACCGTGATTGACAGCAGGCGCGAGGACTTGACCCGCATCGACTGCGCGATGGGCAGGAGGTCGCTGATCGCCTGCTCGAGATCGGGATCTTCGGAAAGGGTTTCGTGTCGCATCGTCATCCTCACCGCTCTGTCGGCGATCCCCGAAATGGGCCGCCCGAGCACTGAACGATGAATTACGAATGTCGTAACTGCATGTCAATACGATTATCGTAATTTGCGGAAATGCTCAACGGATACGGCTGCAGGGTCTTGAAGCGCTGTTCTTTTTTTGTTCCACTACACGCAGTGAGAATCGGAAAGGGGTGACCATGCGGCGCGGTTGTAGGGTGGAGTTGCTGGGCGTCCCGCAAGGACCTTATCGCGACAATATCGACGACGCGCAGCAGGACGCACTACGCCTGAAACTGGCGTCCTACGACGAAGAAGGGCGCCTGTACCTGGACGCCGGCGTAGAGCTGAAATGGGGACCGATCGTCGCGCTCGCGGCGGCTTAGCCGCCCATTTTGCGCAGGTGATGGGCGCCGATGATCACTGAGACGACCCGCCCAATGATGCGAATCGGCTCCGCGCCAAGGAGGGTCTCGACGTGCGAAGGATCGGTCGAGAGCGGGATCAGGCGAGCAGGGTTTTCGGAATAGCGCTTGAAGGTCAGCTCGCCTGCTTCGTTGGCGATTACATAAAGATCCTCGGCAAACAGCGCCTTGTCGTCAAGGTCGACGATTACATCGCACCCGAACGGCGCGATCTTGTTCATGCTCTCGCCGTCAACCTCTATCGCTACAGAGCCCTTCGGCACGTTCGCACTGACCTCGACGGTATCGGTCGTCTCTGCCAGCGCTTCGCGGAGCGATCCGGCCGGGACGCGTCCGACTCGCCGGATGCGACGAACACTTGCGTCATCCGAATCCGACATTCCGAACAGCCTGGCGAGGATCGGCATCTCGCGTTGCTGTATGCGCCGCCGACCGTTCAGCATTTCGCTCACACGCGCGGGTGCGATGCCGAGCTCCGCCGCCACCTCCTTTTGCTGAAGGCGCCCGCCTTCAATCCAGCGGTGCAGCTCAGCGAGGAGATCATCGTGCGTCAGCATCGAGAGACCATGCGGAAATCGTAACGGCGGGTCGATCACGAACATCGTAATTTCCACTTGCGATCGAATTACGTTTATCGTAATCCGCATGGTGATGACACAGGCAGCTCAAATCGTCGAAGCGCTTGGCGGCACCTCTGCTGTCGCGACCGCGCTCGACCTGACGCCCTCGACGGTCTCCAGTTGGAAGACGAGTGGCAAGATCCCGCGCTGGCGGATGCCGGACGTTCGCGCGCTGGCACAGCGCAGGGATGTCGACCTCGACACTATCTTTTCGGGCGACGCTTCCGCGTCCACCGCGCTTTGCTCTGTTTGCGAGTTGCGCGCCGAGGATACGGCTGTCGGTTCGTGCACGTCGCCCTCCTGTCCCCGCAAGGTGAGGGACGCGGCATGAGCGGCGAAGAAATCATCCATTCCGATCCGGACTGGGCGCCAGTTGCCCAGGTCCCGAACCCGCTCTGCGCGATGGGCGCGCTGGGGGCGGGCGTCGCGGTGTTCCCCACGGCCGCGGCGCCCGTCGGTACCGATCAGGACAAGCTCGCGCTGCATGAAGCGGCCGGGACGGGCGCGGAGCCTTTGGATCGTTGGGGCTCCGCGCCCGGTGTGATTTCGCATCTTCATGTCGAGAGTGTTGCCCGATGAATGGGGGAAATGTCGTTCCCGAAACCATGCCTGTTGGGGAAGAGGACTTCCGCGCGCGAATGGTGAACGGGCTGGCGCGCGCGCAGACCCGCGTGGGCGCGAAGGCGCTCGCGTACGTGATGGACCTCACCCCCAAGCAGCTGCGGAACGTTTTCGCAGGCGGGTCGACGCATCCGAAGCGACTGTGGGATGCGCTCGCCGCGTGTCCGACCGCGCTCGACGACATTGCCGACGCCTATGGCAAGCGGCTGGTGTCGAAGGACGAGGCCGTCGTCATTGCCGACGGCACCCTCCCCTTGGCTGCGCTGCTGGCGCAGGTCGCGGCGGCGGAGAGCCCGAGCAGCCCGGGCGGAACAGGCAAGACGCACCAGGAACTGCTGGCGATGGAGGAAGCGATCCGCGCTGTCCACGCCATCACCGGAGAATGGATCACCAAGATCAACGACATCCGCGCGCCGCGCGTGGTGGCGAGCAACTGAGGTTCTAAAGCCGGCGGGACGCCGGGAGGAGATCGATGATGACTACCGCGAGCAGCGGTGGGGCGGCGATGGCCGCTTCGCCGAACGGATCCGCGCGTCTGCGCGGCGTTGCCCTGAAACCGGCCGTTGTCGACGTTTTGCGTCGATCGACCGTCGAGGGCTCGATCCTGCGGCTGCCCGAGGGGCAGCTGGAGCGCGACGTGTACACCCAAGTCGACAAGGCGCTGAAGGCGCTGGGTGGCAAATGGGACCGTCGCGCCCGGGGTCACCTGTTCGCCAAGCCGATCGGTGACGAGCTCGCCGCGGCGCTGGACAGCGGCATCGCCATCGACCGCAAGAAGACGCTGGAGCAGTTCTTCACGCCTGACGACCTTGCCGAGCGGATGGTGCGGCTGGCCGGCGTGCGGACCGGGCAGCATGTGCTCGAGCCGTCGGCCGGGGGCGGTGCGATCGTGCGCGCGGCGGTCGCGGCCGGGGCGATCGTCTCGGCCGTCGAAATCGATCGGGAGCTTTGCGCTGCGCGAGCATCCGATGGTGCGGCTGGCGCCCTGTTCGTCTTCCATGCTGATTTTCTGCTCTGGGCTCCAACGACGCTCCCACCCATCGATGTGGTGCTGATGAACCCGCCCTTCTCGTCTGGGAAGGACGTCGCGCACGTGCGGCACGCTTGGTCGCTGCTGCGCGCCGGCGGTGAGCTCGTGGCGATCATGGGGACGCACGCATTCTTCGCCGAGGATCGGACCAGCATCGAATTCCGCAGCTGGCTGAAGGAGATCGGCGCGAGCGTCGGCGATATCGAGCCGGGCACCTTCAAGGAATCGGGCACGATGGTCGGCGCCAAGCTGATCTGCGCGACCCGCCGCGCGGGAGCAGGAGCATGACCCGGGCCGCGATTGCAGCCGATGCGGCCTTTGGCGCCGCCCTCATGCGGCACCGCGCGCAGCTGGTCCGTTACGCCAAGCGGCTGTGCCGCGACGCGGACCGCGCCGAGGATCTCGCGAGCCAGGCGGTGGCGAATGCATGGCGTGCTCGCGATGGTTTCATCGCTGGCTCGAACCTGCAGGCCTGGATGGCAATGATCGTCCGCAACCTGTTCATCTCCGAACAGCGCCGCAAGCGCTGGGACGGCGGCTACATCGCAGATATCGAAGGGTTCGAGGTTGCCATGCCGGCGGCACAGGAGTTCGCGGTCGAACTCGCAACCCTGCAGCGATCCCTCAACCGCATTCCCTCGCAGCAGGCTTCGGCCGTTCTCTCGGTCGCGCTGTCCGGATCATACGAGGACGCCGCCGATGAGTTTGGCGTGGCGATCGGCACCATCAAGAGCCGCGTGTGCCGCGGCCGCGCTGCGCTGGCGGAGATGCACGCATGAGCCGCCCTGCAACCTCGCGCCTGAAGGTCAACCCGCCACTCGGCCGCATGCCGACACTTCAGTTCGTGCTTCCCGCCGAGTTGGCCGTCGATCCGAGCTATCAGCGGTCGATCGAGGCGAGCGACAGTCAGGCCCTGATCCGTCGCATTGCGCAGTTCTGGAACTGGGACCTGTGCCAGCCGCTGGTGGTCAGCCGTCGTGACGATGGATCGCTGTTCGTCATCGATGGCCAGCACCGGCTGGAAGCCGCAAAGCTGCGCGGCGACATCCCGCAGCTGCCGTGCGTGATCGTCGCCTATGCCAACGCGGCAGACGAGGCGGCGAGCTTCGTGCACCTGAACCAGCAGCGCCGCCCGCTGACCAAGCTCGATCTGTTCAAGGCTGCGATCGCCAGCGAGGACCCCACAGCAGTGGCCATCATGAGCGCGCTGACGGCGGCCGGGCTGAGCGTCGCTCCGCACAACAACCACACCGCCTGGAAGCCGGGAATGGTGTCGAACATCGGCGGGATCGAAGCGGCTTGGCGCCAGAAGGGCGAGCAGGTCACCAGCACCGCCCTGCGCGCACTGTCACAGGGCTTCGAGGGCCAGGTGTTGCAATATGCGGGCACCCTGTTCCCCGGCATCGCGGTCGTTTGCGGTGACGAGATGCGGAGCGGGAAAGCAATCGAACCGGCGCGGTTCGATCGTTTTCTGACCATGCTCTCCATGCGCAAGCAGGTGAACTGGCGCGCTGACATCATGCGCGCCAAGGCCGACAATCCGCTCCTGAACTTCGGCACAGCGAGCGCGAAGGTGATGCAGGACGCGTGGGCGCGCGCCAACGGTATGTCGCGTGCAGCAGCATCGGTGACAGTTCCGAAGCCCGTCACGCCGGCACCAGTAACCGCGCGGATCGCCCATGTTCCCCGCTACGACGGCAAGCGCTGGTGCGAGCAGTGCGAGAGGCAGGTCGAGCACAAGGAAGCGTCTGGCTGTAACAGCCGGTTCTGCTCGCTGAGGCCGAAGGCATGACGGCCGCCAGCGCACTCCGCAGGTTCCCGACCATCAAGCCCGCCGGCCGCGGTGTTGTGCTGTCGTCGCTGCATCCTGCCTATCGCTCCGGTCGGACAATGTTCCCTTCCCGCGTGTTCGATCCAGACGAGGTCGAGCGCATCCTGAAGGATGGGCACCAGAGCCGAAAGATCGGAAAAACGGTGCAGAAAGGGCGCCTGAAGGACGCACCGATCTTCACGCTCACGCTGGAGGAGCGGGCGACCTGTGAGCGTAGCTGTTCCGCCTGGGGCATCTGCTACGGCAACGGGATGCAAGCGGCCGAGCGGATCGTCGCAGGCGCCGCGCTCGAAGCAGCGCTGTGGGATGAGCTCGCCGCGCTGCAGGCTGCGCATCCGCGCGGGTTCCTCGTCCGCCTCCATGTGCTCGGCGACTTCTATAGCCTGACCTATGTAGCCCTCTGGATGCGCGCGCTGGCTGCGTTTCCTGCCCTGCACGTGTTCGGCTTCACCGCCAGGACCGACGCGATCGGGGAAGCCGTGCGCGAGCTGGCCGACGCCAATTGGGACCGGTTCGCCATCCGCGTATCGGGGCGGGAAGACCCGCGCCGCGCGTCGGTGATCCGCGACGCGGGTGCGATCGGCGTCGTCTGCCCGGCGCAGACCGGGGCGACGGACTGTTGTGCCACCTGC
Source organism: Sphingomonas sp. BE123 (assembly GCF_031456015.1). NCBI lineage: Bacteria > Pseudomonadati > Pseudomonadota > Alphaproteobacteria > Sphingomonadales > Sphingomonadaceae > Sphingomonas > Sphingomonas sp. BE123. The sequence goes on from NZ_JAVDTW010000001.1 coordinate 584,277, forward strand.
GCGCTGTGCTGGCAGTCCGACATCTCCATCACGTTTCGGAGGCACTGATGGCGGATTGGCCATTCGGCGCCCTCGCGCCGCTTTCCTACGACCTGATCCTTGCAGACCCTGCAACCCGGTTCGAGACCTGGGGTGCCGGGGGCGAGGAGAAGAGCCCGCAAGCCCAGTATGATACGATGACGTGGGGTGAACTGGCGGCCATGCCCGTGTCGCAGCTGGGCCGCGGCGACACGATCCTGTTCATGTGGGCCTGCTGGCCGACGTTGCGGGAATCGATCGCGCTGATGGGCGACTGGGGCTTCCGCTATGTCACCGGCGGCGCCTGGCACAAGCGTACGCGGCACGGGAAGTCTGCGTTCGGCACTGGCTATGTCCTGCGCAGTGCGAGCGAGCCGTTTCTGATCGGTGCGCTCGGTAGCCCCGTCACCGCCAACAACGTGCGCAACATCATCGAGACCGAGGATCTCGCCGTGATTGATGCTGAGGCGCGCGGGCACAGCCGCAAGCCCGACGATCAGTATGCGCTGTGCGAGCGGCTGGTGCCGCGCGCGATGCGCTTCGTCGAGCTTTTCGCGCGCCAGCGCCGCGACGGCTGGGACGCATGGGGCAATGAGATCGGCAAGTTCGACGCACAGGTGCCGGCATGACCGCGCGCGTCTGCAGCGATTGCCCGGCGACGATTTCGGTGCAGAGCAAGGGCGGGCGTTGTCGCGCCTGCGCCAACCGCGCCGCGAGGAATGATCCGGCGCGCGAGGCGCGGCGTCTCGCCGCACTGCGGCTCGCCCACCAGCGACCAGAGTATCGCGCGAAGAAAAGCGCAGAGAACAAGGCACGGCATCAGGCGCGCAAGGATGATCCGGCTTGGCAGGAATATCTGCGTGAGCAAGGGCGTCGCGTTCAGGCTGCGTACCGCGCGTCGCCCGAGGCCCAAGAGCGCCGCAAGGCTGCCTCAGTGGGTGTGGGGCAGAAGCTGCGTGCGCAGCGCCTAGCGTGGTGCCCGGCCGAGCTGCGCGACGAATATGCAGTGCTGCGTTGCGACCCGGACGGTCGGCTCAACCCGCGCGGCCGCTACTGGCGCCGTGGTAGCGCGACGATGGACAGCGTGGCGATCGTCAAGCGCGCCGCCGATCGCGGCTGGCAGCCGGATTCATGGCGGAGGGTTGGATGATCGATCCTGTCGAACCGAGCCCCGCGCGCCTTCGTCTGGAGGAGCTGGTCGGCTTCGCCCGGCGCCGCCTCGCGCGGGCGACCTCCAAGCATGTCGCCGCACAGAGGGAGGTCGCCGCCGCCGCCCTGCAGCTCGAGCAGGCGCATGCGAGCCTGGCCGCATGGGTCAAGGCCAATCCCGATCCGCAGCACGACCTTCCGATGGAGGAACCATGTCCGAAGCAGTGAATGCCGAAGCGCTCTATCAGGACGCGCTCGCCCTGGTCGTCACGCATCAGAAGGCGTCGACCTCGTGGCTCCAGCGGCAAATGCGGCTGGGTTACAACAGCGCGAGCCGGCTGATCGAGCGGATGCAGAGCGAGGGCATCCTCAGCGTGCCCAACCACATCGGCGCGCGCTCCGTCCTGATCACCGATCTTGCCGCCGCCAGCGCCGCGTCCGTGCGGGCCCAGCTGGTTGCGCCTGCCCCCACCCCTGAACCCAGCGCACCGAGCCCCGTCGGGGCCCAGCGCGCACAATCGGAGAAGACCATGAGCGACAGCATTTCCGCCGAGCAGCTGCGCCTGCTCATCGAGCGCATCGAGCGGCTCGAGGAAGAGAAAAAGGGCATCAGCGAGGACATCAAGGACGTCTATGGCGAGGCCAAGGCGACCGGGTTTGACGCCAAGATCATGCGCACCGTCATCCGCCTGCGGAAGATGGAGAAGCACCAGCTCGACGAGCAGGACGCGCTGCTCGAAACGTACCGCGCTGCGCTGGGAATGGGCTGATGAACGCCCAGATCAGGATGCTGCGCGCATTGTCGGACGCGTATCGCCGCGAGGCCGATGCAGCCGACGGTTCCGCGGCGCTCTCGACTCTCGGTCTGAGCGTGCATCTGCGCGCGCATGCGCGTGCCCATGAGCTCGCTGCCAACGGGCTTGAAGCTGAGCACCGCGATTTCATCGCCAACCTTCGCGACCGGATGAACACGTCCACGCTGGAGACCAAACATGGTTCCTGAGAATAATCAGTCCTCGCCGACCACCCTGCCCCTTGCCCGGCTGCGCGAGGGTGACAACCCGCGCCGCTATTTCGACCCGGCCAAGCATGCCGACCTCGTCGCCTCGCTCAAGCTGCGCGGCATGCTGCAGCCGGTGCTGGTCCGGCCGATCGTCGACACCGCAGAGTTCAAGATCGTGGCCGGCGGCCGGCGGTTCCGCGCGGCGCTGGAGGCTTTCGGCCCCGAAGGCTCCATTCCGGTGGTCGTGCGCGACCTGACCGACCAGGAGGCACTGGAGGCGGCGATCGACGAGAACGACGTTCGCGAGGACGCCTCGGAAACCGAGCAGGCAGACGCGGCAGTGCGGGTGCTGGCCGCTTGCGGCGGCGATCGCGCCGAAGCTTCGCGGCGGCTCGGCTGGTCACCCGCGAAGCTCGATCGACGCCTGGCGCTCGCCAACCTGTCCGCCGCGGTGAAGTCCGCGCTGGACGAGCGGCGGATCAAGGTCGGCCATGCCGAGCTGCTGGCAGCCGTGCCCGCCGACAAGCAGGACAAGGCGCTTGAGAACATCCTCGCCTTCGCCCTCGACGTGGGGAAGACGCGCGAACTGCTGATGCGCGTGACGCAGAGCCTGGGCGCGGCGCTGTTCGACAAGACCGAGTGCACGACCTGCCCGTTCAACTCAGCATCCCAGCGCGCGCTGTTCGACACGCATGTCGAGGACGGCCACTGCACCAATCCCGGCTGCTTCCAGCTGAAGACCGAAGCGGCCGACGCGGCGGCGCTCAAGGCAAAGCAGGCAGCTGAACCCAATTCCGGAGCGGCGAGTTCCGACCAGACCACCCGCGGCGATGCGGATGCGACCGTCGAGCCGAGTACCCCGGATCGCTCCGCTGGTTCATCGCCGGACCAGCGGGGCGCCCCTGCTGCTATTGTGGCTGCCCCCGCCGCTCAGGTGACCGCGAAGACGCTTGCCGTGCGCGCTGCGCCATTGCGGGAAGCGGCATGGCGGACCGCGCTCGCCCGCGATCTGGCTGGCAATGCCGGGCACGCGCAGGCGGCGATCCTGATCGCAGGGATGACTGGCACGATCGCCCAGATCAAGCCGGACACGCTCACCGGCCGGGCGGATGCGCTGATCGGAGGTCCGTTCTCCACGATGACATTCGGTGCGAAGATCGGCGCGATCCGCGCCCTGCCCGACCAGGTTGCGGTCGATGCGTTGGCGGCGATCGGTGCGGCCTATGCAAAGGACGTGCGCAACTTCGCCTTTGTGGCGGATCTCGCGCGTGCATTCGAGATCGATCTGCGCGACTCCTGGCAGGTCGACCGCCCGTTCCTGGAGCATTTCAACGCCGCCGAGCTGAAGGGCATCGCGCAGGAATGCGGGCTGGTCGATCATATGGGCGCGAAGGCATTCGCCCAGCTGCTCAAGGCCCCCAGGGACGGCATCATCGACGGCATGCTGAACGCCACCGGCTTCGAATGGGCCGGGCGACTGCCCAGCGCGATGACGCTCGACGGCACCTACGGCCCCGCCCCGACCTCTACCAAAAAGGACTGACCACCATGCTGATCACCAGCCTGCTGCCCATGCTCGAGCGCTATTCGCTCGGCCTCGACCTGACCGCCGGCGCGGACGGCGTCGTGACAGTCACGATCATGCCGCGCAAGGCACCCGGGGCAAAGCACGACCCCAAGGCCGCGGAGGTGCGCCCGATCGCGATCACGGCGACCGCGGCGGAGATCGACGCGGAACTGGCCAAGGGCGACGCAGGAGCGCTCGGCCAGATGCTCGCCGAGCGCAAGTCGCTGGCTGACCAGATCGCCGAGCAGCTCGCTGCGACCCAGCACGCCAAGACCGCCGCCGCCAAGCCCGCGGCCGGGAAGAAGGCTGAGCCTGCCAAGGCGTCAGCGGACCCCAAGTTCAGCCCCGTGACCGACGCAAAGGGAAACCCGGTCGGACCGAACGCCAATCCGCCGCAGCCCGCGCCCGCAGCTCCGGTCGCCAACGAGCCCGCCAGCCTCTGGGGCTGAGCAACGCAAGGAAAAACCATGAAGATCGAACAGCTCACCCGCACCTATCGCTATGACGGCATGGACCTTCCCGTGCCGCCGCACCTTGCCGCCGATCCGCAGCAGCTGCGCGCCTATCATGCGACCCTCTACCCCGCGATCCTGAACGCCGAGGCGGTCGATGTCGGCGTCAGCAATGGCGTGCACGTCACCGAGTATCGCCGCGCGGTCGGCACCAAGGGCTGACCATGGCGCGTCCGTCGCGCCCGGTGATCCCGCCCGCCCCCCGCAAGACCCTTATCGAATGGATCGAACAAGATGATGGCGACACCCCCATCACAGCGCACCCGGTCTGCAGCCCTCGCGACCAGGACATCCACGCCCGGATCTGCACGCCGGCAACGCGCGGCGAGCCGCTCCAGCCGCCGCCCGGCGTTGCCCTCGCCCCACTCGGCTGATCGACTGCCGGCGCCGCTCGCAGGACGCGGCGTTGCGATCGGGCGCGATGTCCCGACGGAGTTCGATGCACCCCTCGGTGCGCATCATCGGATGATCGGCCGCTGGGTGGCGGCCCGCGACCAGAATATGGGCGCGCTGACCTGCGTTGAGGCGCTGCGCCATATCGAGCGGGCATTCGATCGCGCAGTCAGGCAGGTGCTGGAACCCCTGAAGCTCAGCAACCTGCGCGTCGTGGTGTTGATGGGGGACGAGCACCTGCACCCGGCGCTTGCCATTCTCTGCGACGATGTCGGTCAGGTCGACCTCGGCTGGATCGAGAAGACCAATGTGCTCTCCGACGCGCTGGCCGGGCCGGTTGCGCCCGTCGGCTGGCGCGCTGCCGCTTACCAGGCGCTGGAGGGGACGCTGGGAAGCGTCCTGAAGCTCTTCAACTACGCCGACATGCTCGAAGAGTTCTCCATGCACTATTGGGAAGGCGCGACGACCGACGAGGAAGCACTGGCCTATCTGGTCGACTGCCTTGGCGTCGAGGCCGACGAGGCGGAGGCAATGCTTCCGTCCACCATGAACGCCAAGCGGCCGGATTACATGACCGCGCAGCCGGAGGCCCTCAAGCGCATGCCGAAGGGGCTGGCCGACCGGCTGCGTCGCCTGCGCGCCGCGTTCGATGCGCACCGCGCCGCGCGCACCGCGTGGCTGGTCGAAGACTTTCACCGGTCCACCGAGTATTTTCCCGAGCTCGAAGAAGCCTCGCACCTTCCGCCGCTGACCCTTGTTCCCCACGACCAGTTCGCGCGCGAGCTCGATGAGATCGGGCGGCATGGCATGGAGATGGGCTTCACCAACGTCGCCGGGCTGTTGGAGCTGCCCGATGCAGACGGCATCGAGGGCTGGTTCGCGTCCTTTCGCCTTGGCATCGACGTGCTGCTCGCCGCGCAGGACCTGATCAACTTCGACCCGATGCAGCGGGAGGGCCACGCGTGAATCATTCAACCCAGTTCGAAGCGACGCCGGGTGGGCTGGTGCTGAGCAGCGCCATCCTGCTCTATTCCGGCGGCACCACCGCCCTGAGTGCGCCGCGCAAGGGGGTGAACGCCTTCGCCAGCATCCACCCTGTGGAGATGGTCGATGGCGCGCCGGTGATCGGCGCCGGAACGCCGCTGACCCGCGCGCACCTGCGCCAGTGGGCCGAGGCGCTGGAGCGCAATGTCGCGCCTGAGATCCTGCCGGAGAACGTGATCGTGTCGCACCCGGACATGGTCGCCTGGTGGGTACCGGAGCAGGTGCGCCCGGCCTATTTCAACCTGTCCAGCCCTCCCGACGGACTGAAGCGCCTGGGCGATCGAACCTGTGTAACCGTGCCCTATCCCGCGCACCTGTTCGTAGCGACGCGCAGCGCGCTCGGCGTCTTTGCCCTGCCGGAGAGCAAGCGGCCTACCGCTGACACGGTGCTGCTGTTCTCCCCGATCCTCAACATCTTCATCAATGGCACGCTGTGCTGGGGAAATGTCGCCCGGCCGAAGACGCTGAGCACTTCGGCGATCCCCGAGTTTGAGGATGCCGTGTTCGACAGCTGGTCTACGCACCTCAACCCCGGCCAGGAGCGAACGCTGACTGGCAAGGGCGGGCTGGTGCACCTGTGGGACGACCTCGCCGCGCGCCAGGCGCGCCGGTTCCCCGTCAAGCGTCTGAGGCCATTCGAAGCATCGGCGGGCCGGCGCAGCGGTGGGAAGAAGCCGAAGGCAGCAGCGCCCGTCACGGTCGGCGACATCATCGCAGGAGGGCTGCAGACATGGTGAGCCTTGCCAGCGACCAGACCGCGGCGTCCGTCCTGTCCGCAGTGCCGTGTTACGCCGTTCCGCCGTTTGGCGCTTCGCCGGCGATCGATGCGCTGCGCAATGCCCATAGCGGGCATGGACTGGCAGTCGGCAAGGACGGTGTGATGCTGATCCTGCGCCGCCCATGGCTCGAGGTCGACGCCCTGCTGAGCGATGCCCTGCCCGCGCATGTCCCATATGGAAGCGTGGGCAGGCCGCGCGCCGCGCTGCGGTGTGGCCTCATCCCCGGCGACCTGCTCGACCAGATCCTCGCGCACTTCCTGCGTCAGCTCCCGAACGAGGCGGCCGCGTTCGTGTTGTGGAATGCGTCCGACCGCAGCTTCCGGATCAGCTATCCGAAGATCCTTGAGGCGACGCCGTCGCGGCTGGTCTATAGCCCGCCCGCGCCGGAGGGTGAATGGCACGTGGTGTGTGATCTGCACAGCCATGGGCGCGGCCCGGCCTTCTTCAGCGCCACCGACGATGCCGACGACATGCACGCGACGAAGATCGCGGTGGTGGCCGGGCGGCTGGGACAACCTAACGGCGTCGAGCTCATCGCGCGCATGTGCGCGGGCGGAATGTTCCTGCCCATGCCGCGCAGCCCCTTTTCCGGAGACGGCCATGCAGGGTGATGTGGAGAAGCGCCACTTCCTTCCCGCCGCGTTCGAATCGCGCGCGATCAGCGTCCTGCTGGTCGGCTGCGGTAGCAACGGCGCGCAGATGCTTATGGGGCTCGCCAGCCTCGACGTGGCGTTGCGCGAGATCTCGTCGCGTTCGCTGCAGGTGACCGTGGTGGATGACGATATCGTCACAGTGGCCAATCTGGGCCGACAGCCCTTTTACCGCTGTGACATCGGCAACACCAAGGCACGGACGTTGGTCGAGCGGATCAACATCGCGCACGGGCTGAACTGGACCGCGGTGCACGGCCGCGCGCCTGACGCGGCGAGCGTCGATGGCCGCGACATGGTGATCACCTGTGTCGACAGCGCAGCAGCGCGGCGCGCGATCGGCGCGGCGATCGCCGATGCCGAGTCCTATCGCCGCCCGCGCTATTGGCTCGACCTGGGCAACCGCGCGACCGACGGGCAGTTCATCATCGGCTGTCCGGCTGGGACTGCCGCAGACCGCGCAGCTCGGCTCCAGACGGTGCTCGAAGCCTTCCCGGAACTGGCCGACGAAAGCCTGGTCGAGGACGACGCTCCCTCATGCTCGGTTCAGGAGGCGCTGGAGCGGCAATCGCTGTTCATCAACCGCGTGATCGCCAGCCACGCCCTTGCCCTGCTGTTCGAGCTGCTCGGCCGGGGATCGATCAGACACGCCGGCGGCTTCCTCAACATCGCGACCGGGCAGTGCATGCCGATCGCACTTCCAAAGGTGAGCGAAGCATGACGATGCATGGCGCAGGAACCCGCGTTCAGCGGCGGCACGCGGTGCGGCTTGAGCAGCGCGCGATCAAGAGCGGCCTTTGGGGCGAATGGGAGCGGACGGCTTTGCCATGCGGCATCCCCGGCGCGATCCTCGACGGCTGGTGCGCGGAGATGCGCGAGCTGTTCAAGAACAACCTCTACGTCGTGCTGGTGCGTCCGGTGTCGACCGAATGGGGAGAGGTCCAGCATTTGGCCATTCGCACCGCATCAAGCCTCGAGCCACCGTGGCGGGACATGCAGCGGATCAAGGACGAACTGTTCGGACCCGGGCGTACCGCGATTGAGGTTCAACCGCCCGCGTCCGAATTGGTCGATGCGGCTGACATGTATCATCTTTGGGTTCTGCCTCTCGGATTCCGGCTGCCCTTCACGCTGGGGAGGCGCACTTGACGTCCGATATCGCACCGCTGACGCCACCCGATGCGGATCTGCAAGACTTCCCCTTCATGCCGCTGCACGTCGCCCGTTTGCGCGACAGCGACCTTGCGGCCGAAGGGCACCCCGAAGGCTGCTGGTATGCCGTGCTGCTGTGGGCAGCGTCATGGCATCAGGAACCGGCCGGATCGCTTCCGGACAACGAAGCCGTGCTGGCGCGCCTGTGCGGGCTGGGGCGAGACTTGCGCACCTTCCGCAAGCGGCGCGCCGATGCGCTGCGCGGGTTCGTGCGCTGCACCGATGGGCGGCTCTACCACCCGGTCGTTGCCGAAGCGGTCATGTCCGCCTGGCGCGGCAAGGTCGAGCAGCGCCATCGTGCCGAGTGCGCCCGGATCAAAAAGGCCAACCAGCGCAATTCGACGGACCTTCCGTCCCCCAGTTTCGACCAGTTCCTGTCCGATAACTTTCCCGCGTCTGTCCCCTATCTGTCCCCGGGGACAGCGCCGAATGTCCCTCGGGACGAAGGCTCCAAGAGAAAGGGAGAGGGAGAGGGAGAGAGAAAGGGAGACTCTAGTTCCGATGCTGACGCATCGGGCGGCGGCGGAGCGGCGCCCGCCGCCGACCCGGTCAAGGTGATGTTCGATTCCGGGATCAAGCTGCTCGGCGAGGCTGGGGTAGCGGAGGGATCGGCAAGGACGATGCTGGGCAGGTGGAAGAGCACCTATGGCCCCGAAGCCGTGATCGTGGCGCTGGGGAAGGCCCAGCGCGAAGGGGCGATGGACCCCAAAGCTTACATCGAAGGATGCCTGCGTAATGGCCAACGAAATCGCCCTTTCCGAACCGAAGGCTATCGAGACCCGCTTCTCGCCCGCCAGCTTGGAGGCGGCGATCCCGGGATGGGTTAACCTGCGCGAGCTGGATGCCAGCTTTCCGCATGGTTACGCCCTGCCCATTCCTGCCGGAGCAGCGCCAGCGCTTCGCGAGGCCGCGCGATTGCACGAGGCAGCCATGGCGCCGTCTACCTCGGCAGAGCGTCACGTGATCCTGATGGGCTTGCGTTCTGCCACGATCCTGCTGACCGAGCATGCGGATGAGGCGGAGGCTAGCCTGGCGCTGCTGCGGTCGCATTTGTCCGACGTCCCGCTCGACATCCTGCAGGCGGCGTGCCGGGCCTATTGCAACGTCCCCGGCCGGCGCTTCTTCCCGCGATCGGCGGGCGAACTGCGCACGTTCACCGCGCCGCCGATGTACGCACGGCAGGCGCGCGCGTTTCGCCTGCGCAAGCTGGCCGATGCGGCGGAGAAAGCAGACTTGCGGCGCGCGGAACTTGCCGCCGATCCACTCACTGCGGCCGATATGGAGGCGATCTTGGTGAAGCATGGACTGTCCGGCGCGGCCGCCGACAGAATTCGACCGGGCGGAGCGAACCAAAGCGATTCTGCTGCGTAAAGGGATATGGGGATGATGCGGTGAGCGGGCATGGGGCAAGGTTCTGAAGGAATGTGGTGCATCCTGCGCACCAGCGGCGGTCGCACCTTGCCGCTCATGCGGTCGTTGCGCGAAGCGGGGTTCGATGTGTGGACGCCGGTACGGACGACCAAGCAATTGATCCGGCGCGGATCGACTGAAAAGCGTGAGGTGGACAGCCCGATCCTTCCCACGTTCGTATTTGCCCAGTCCCATCAAGTCGCCGAGTTGATCGTGGAGTCCCGCAACGCTGCTCGCACTGGCCCTCCATTCTCGGTCTTTCGCTGGGGAAATCGGATCCCGCTCGTAGGGGCCAGCTCTATCGCTGGACTGCAGCTGGCCGAGCGCGCGGCGCAAGAGGCGCTGGAGCTCGAACGTCAGTACGAGACGCGCGAGGAACGTCGCCGTGCCCGGGCAGCAAACATGAAAAGCGAGCAGGCTCGACGAAAGGCGCTGCGCGCGGTCCATCGCCAATTCAGGATTGGGTCGCTCGTCGAGGTTACTGACCTTCCGGCCATGGCCAGCCTTTCAGGCACGGTGGTGGAGAGCAAGGGCAAGTCGGCGGTTATCGCGTTCGGCAAGATCACAATGGAAATCGAGGCTTGGCGGCTGAATCCGGTTGATGTAGAAGGCGAGCAACGCGCTTATCAAAGCTGAGTGGCGCTGCGGTCGATCTTGGACGAATGTGCCATGCGCCGCTTTGGAGGACCGATAGCGCCGCGCAGATCGCGAGGGCCACGGGACTCCGCAGGGTTGTCTATGAGACAGCCGTTCCGATTTTTGCCGCAGCGTAGAGCAGCCCGGTAGCTCGTCTGGCTCATAACCAGAAGGTCAGCGGTTCAAATCCGCTCGCTGCAACCAACACCTATCGCGAACGCCCGGCCTTAAGGCTCTGATGGAGGGCATGGATGGTGACACAGGTTGCCCTTCCCAGTCCGGCCCAACGCCTTGAGCGCATCGCTCGCGATATCCACGACCTTGCGTTCGACTTCATGGAGACGCCGCGCACTCAGGCGGACGCAGTGGCGCGGGCGGCCCGCGTGGAGGACCTTGCAGCAGAGCTGCGATCGGTAGTGCGGGGCTGACCGGGGAGAGCACGATGGGCAAGCTGAAGACGTTGCCCAGCATGCTGACCACATTGCCACCGGCCCTTGCCTATATGGATGCGCCGAACAGATCGGCTGAAGCAAACCGCGCCACGTTCGCGCCCTGGCGCAAATGGTACAGCACCGCGCGCTGGCAGAAGCTGCGCATGAAAGTGCTGACCCGCGATCTGTTCACCTGCCAGCGACCAGGCTGCGGCCGTATGGAGCCCGACACCTCGCAGCTGGTGGCCGACCACAAGCTGCCGCACCGCGGCGATGAGCAGCTGTTCTGGAACGAGGACAACATCGAGACGCTCTGCAAGCCTTGCCACGACAGGGACAAGCAGCGCGAAGAGCGAGCAGCGAGGCGCTGACACCCGGGGGGGGTGGGTCCAACTGCAACGGCAGCCGCGCGGCCTAGACCGGTCCTGCTGCCACGTAGAGAATTTTTCCTGGTGGTGGTTTGCGGGTGCGAACTTTGGCCGGGGTTGGAGGTCCCCTTGGCGAAATCGCGATCATCTATCGATTGGCCGCGGATCGAGGCCGAATACTTGGCCGGCGAGGATTCGATCCGCGAAATAGCTGATCGGCATGAGATTTCGGACACGGCTATTCGGAAGCGCGCCAAGGCCGCTGGCTGGACGCGGAAAGTTCGCACCAAGGCGCGGGCCGAACCGGTGCGATCCCCGCCGCCACCGCCGGCCAAGGTCGCCGAAACGCCAGTCGACCCCAGCGCGATCGCCGATGATGGCCGGTCGTTGGTGTCGCGAATGCTGGATGAACTGGACGTCACCACCAGCCGGCGCGGCGAACTGGAAGACCTGATCATCAGCGCGACGGATGGCGACGACGACGACGCAAAGCGCGACGCGATGCTGCGCGCACTCAGCCTGCCTTCGCGCGCGAACACGCTCAAGACACTGGCGCTCGCGCTGAAGAGCATCAACGAAGCGTCGGCGCCGCAGGGCAAGAAGGCGGCGCAGCAGGAGAAGGCCAAGGCCGTCGGCGGCGCCAGCCGGTTCGCTGCACTGGGCCCGCCGACGCTGAAGGCGGTCAAGTAGGCCCGTGCCCAGCTGGACAACGGCGTGTCCCGATTGGGAGACGCGGATCCGCAAGCGCCGGTCGCTGGTGCCGTTTGCGCCGCTGTTCCAGGCATCGGTCGATGCCAAAATGGCGGTGTTCTGTTCGCTGAAGATCGTCGACCTGGGCATCAACCCGGCGACAGACGATTTCTGGACGATCGGCGAGTCCGCTGACGAATGGCTGCTGGACTTCGCTGCGGCGATTTTCGGCGCCTATGACCCCGAGACCGGGGAGCAGAAGATCCGCAAGGGCCTGCTGCTGGTATCGAAGAAGAACACCAAGAGCACGATCGCCGCCGGCATCATGCTCACCGAGCTGATCTGCGGCTGGCGCCCGTCGGACGAGAACCTGATCCTGGCGCCGACGATCGAGGTTGCGGGCAACAGCTTCAAGCCTGCCTGCGACATGATCCGGAACGATCCCGAGCTGAACGATCTCCTGCATATCCAGGAGCATCTGCGGCTGATCACCAACCGGAACACGAAGGCGACGCTCAAGGTCGTTGCGGCCGACAGCGCGACAGTTTCGGGCAAGAAGGCCAGCCGGGTGCTGGTCGACGAGTTGTGGCTGTTCGGCAAGAAGGCGGGCGCGGACGCCATGCTGCGCGAGGCATCGGGCGGACAGGTGTCGCGACCGGAGGGCTATACCCTCTACCTGACGACGCAGTCCGACGAGCCGCCGGCCGGCGTGTTCAAGGAAACGCTCGCCTATGCGCGCGATGTGCGCGACGGGCTGATCGACGACCCGGAATTCCTCGCGGTGCTCTACGAGTTCCCGAAGAAGATGATCGAGGCGGGCGAGCATCTCGACCCGAAGAATTTCTACATCACCAACCCCAATCTGGGTCGGTCCGTCAGTCAGAAATGGCTGGAGAGCGAGTTCCGCCAGGTCGACAATGCCGAGGACGGCACCAAGCAGGTTTTTTACGCGAAGCACCTGAATGTCGAGATCGGCGTCGGCCTGCGCCACGATGCCTGGATCGGCGCCCATTACTGGGAGGGGGCCAAGGCACCGCCGGAGCTGTGGGACGGCACGCTCGAGCAGTTTCTCGACCTGATCGAGGTCTGCTGCGCAGGCATCGATGGCGGCGGCCTCGACGATCTTCTTGGCCTGGCCCTGCTTGGGCGCCTGCGCGCCGACCCGCGCATCTGGCTGATGTGGAACCGGGCATGGGCGCAGCTCGACGTGTTCGAACGGCGCAAGGACATTGCTTCTCGCCTGGGCGATTTCGTGGCGGCCAAGACGCTCGTCAAATGCGAGTCACCGACACAGGACTTGGTCGAGATTGCCGACCTGCTGGAGCTGGTGAAGGACAGGGGTCTGTTTCCCAAGGTCGGCGCGATCGGGCTCGACCCCGCCGGCGTCGCGGCGCTGGTCGACGAGCTGTCGGGCCGGGGCTTTACCGCCGACCAGATGATCGCAATTCCGCAGGGCTTTCGCCTGTCGGGCGCCGTGTGGGGCACCGAGCGGAAGCTGAAGGACGGCACCCTGTTGCACGCCGGGCAGGAAATGATGGCCTGGTGCGTCGGGAACGCCAAGGCCGAGCCGCGCGGTAACGCGGTGCTGATCACCAAGCAGGTGTCCGGCAAGGCGAAGATCGACCCGCTGATCGCCGGGTTCGATGCCGTCGTGCTGATGAGCCGCAACCCGGCCGCCGAGGGCGAGAAGAAATACCAGATGCTGATTGTCGGCTGAGGAGGCCAACATGCTGAACCGTGCATATTCGTTCATCGAGGTGAAGTCGTTCGACGACGACAAGCGCGTCATCGAAGGAACCGCGACGACCCCGACCGCGGACCGCATGCAGGATCGCGTCAACCCGCTGGGCGCCAAGTTCCAGCTGCCCATCCCGTTCCTGTGGCAGCACCAGCACGACCAGCCGGTCGGCCACGTGGTCGACGCGACCATCAAGGCGAGCGGGATCAAGTTCAAGGCGGAGATCGCCCGCATGGACGAGCCCGGCAAGCTGAAGGACCGGCTGGACGAGGCGTGGCAGTCGCTGAAGCTGCGCCTGGTCCGCGCCACGTCGATCGGCTTCAACCCGCTGAAATGGTCGTTTCTCGACAATGGCGGGATCGATTTCGAGGAGTGGGACTGGCTGGAGCTGTCCGGCGTCACCATTCCGGCCAACCCCGAGGCGGTGATCTCCGCCGTCAAGCATTTCGACCGCATTTACCGGGAGGCCCAGGGGGTCCCCGAATACCAGATCCCGCAAGCCCCCGCGTCTGCCCCGTCGGGCAAGTCGGCACGGGTCGTGAAGCTGGACGCGCCTGCCCGCGACCGGGCGGCTCCCTTCGTGGTGCGCCGGATCATCCGCGCCCGCGCCTGACCAACCGGGGCCCGCCCCATCTGACAAATCGAAAAGGACGAGCAATGAACATTGCCGAGCAGATCGCTGCGTTCGAGACCAAGCGCGCCGCGCTTGTCGCCGCGAACGAGACCATCATGAGCAAGGCCGCCGGCGAAGGCGCGACCCTGGACGCCGAACAGGAAGAGGCGTTCGACGGCAACCTTGCCGACATCGAGGCCATCGACAAGCACCTCCTGCGCCTGCGTGCGATGGAGAAGTCGCTCGCCACCAAGGCCGTCCCCGTGATCGGCACCACCCCCGCCGAAGGCACCGTGTCGCGCGGCGGGTCGGGCCCGATCATCATCAACAAGGGCGATGCGGACGAGGCCTTCGAAGGCCAGATGTTCACCCGCATGGTGATCGCGAAGACGCTGGCCCGCATCGAGGGCGTCGGCTTCGCACTGGGCGAAGCGCGCAAGCGCTGGGGCGATCGCAGCCCGCAGCTGGTCAATGTCATCCGTGCGGCAGTCGCCGGCGGCGGCAGCGACACGGGCGAATGGGGTGCGGAGCTGGTGAACGCGGACACGCGCTACACCGGCGACTTCATCGAATATCTCTATGCCCAGACGCTGTTCGATCGTCTGCCGCTGCGCGAAATTCCCGCGAACGTCATGATCAAGGGCCAGGACGGCGCGGCGACCGCCTATTGGGTCGGTCAGTCGAAGTCGATCCCGGCGAGCAAGCCGGACTTCTTCAACGTCTCGCTGACCCCGTTGAAGGTGGCTGCGCTGGCGGTCGTCTCCAAGGAACTGCTGCGGGACAGCTCGCCGGCGGCCGAGATGCTCGTCCGCGACGCGCTGGTCGAGGCATCGGCGCAGAAGGTCGACAGCACCTTCTTCAGCAACAGCGCAGCGGTTGCCGGGGTTTCGCCCGCAGGCATCCTGAACGGGGTGACGGCGCTGACCAGCCTGGGCAGCGATGCCGAGGGGCTGATCGCCGACATCAAGCAGCTGTACGCGCCGTTCATCGCCGCCAACAACGCATCCGGCCTGCACTATGCGACGACCGAGTCGCTCGCAAAGTCGATCGGCCTGATGCAGAACGCGCTGGGCCAGGATGCTTTCCCGGGGATCAGCGCCAGCGGCGGCACGCTGAAGGGCGATCCGATCCACGGGGGCGGCAATGTCGGCGTCGGCGACATGATCCTGCTCAAGCCGTCGGACATCTACAAGATCGGCGACCGTGGGGTCGAGGTGTCGCTGTCGAGCGAGGCCGCGATCGAGATGGACAGCGCGCCGACGGGCGAGAGCGACACGCCGACCGCGCATGGCGGCGTCGTGTCGATGTTCCAGACCGAGTCGGTCGCGATCAAGGTTGTGCGTCCGCTCAACTTCGCGAAGCGCCGCGCCTCGGCCGTGCAGTATATCGGCGATGCCGATTATGGCGCGGCCCCCGTCACGCCCTGAACCGGCGCGTGACCTGTCCCAGGGGCGGGGTCTTCGGACCCCGCCCCAACGGACAAAGCCGATCAACCCGGTCGCAGATGTCGAGAAATGGGTGAGGCCGCCCCCGGCGCTGACGTCCGAACCGAGCCGGGTTATGGGCCCGGAGCCCCGATGCTCGACCTCACGCAGCAATATAGGGCCGGATCCGGACGGGCGCAACCTGCCGCCGCCGCGCATCCACACAGTGCCTTGTTCCCGGAAGGAGATCGCCGATGCTGATCGCGACAAAGCCGTTCGTCTACGCCAATCGCCGTATGCAGACGGGCGATCAATTCGAGCCGCGCAACCGCGCCGATCGCCGCCTGCTGATCGCCATGAAGCGCGCGCGCCCCGACGAGGGCGCAGGGAGCCCGCAGGCACCCACGCCGAGCCCTGCCCCTGCCCCTGCCCCTGCCCCTGCCCCTGCCCCCACCCCCACTCCCGCGCCAGCGCCAGCAGCGGCCGACAGCGCGGATGCAGCGCGCGCAGGCGCAGGCGCAGCCGATCCGGGCAAGGTGGACGAACGCGTCGCGCTGCGTGAGCAGTACAAGCAGAAGACCGGCCGCAAGCCCTTTGCCGGGTGGGATGCCGAGACCCTTCGCAAGAAGATCTCCGAAGCGTGAAGATCTTCGGCCTCGAGATCAGCTTTGCCGGCCTGAAGAAGGCGCTGTCACCGGTCCATAGCTGGACCGGCGGCTGGCATACGATCCACGAGAGTCATCCGGGCGCCTGGCAACAGGATGTCGAGGTGAGGCAGGACACGGTCTTTGCCTTTCCCGCCGTTTTTGCGTGCCAGACGCTGATCGCTTCGGACATCGCGAAGCTGCGGATCAAGTTGGTCGCGCAGTCGGACGACGGCATTTGGGTGGAAACCAAGAATCCCGCCTATTCGCCGGTGCTGCGCAAGCCGAACCATTTTCAGAATCGCATGCAGTTCTTTGAGAACTGGCTGCTTTCGAAGCTTGGCCGCGGCAACACCTATGTCCTGAAGCGGCGCGATGGTCGCCGGGTGGTGACCGGCCTGTACGTCCTGAACCCGGATCTGGTCACACCGCTGGTCGCGAGCGACGGATCGGTCTTTTACCAGCTGCAGACCGACAATCTCGCGGGGCTGCCCGAAAGCGTGCTCGTCCCGGCGAGCGAGATCATTCACGACCGCTTCAACTGCTTTTTCCATCCGCTGATCGGGCTGTCGCCGATCTACGCCAACGGCATTGCCGCGATGCAGGGCAATGCCATGCAGACCGCGAGCACCAAGCTATTTCAGAATGGCGCGCGGCCGGGCGGCATCCTGACCGCGCCGGGCGAGATCGGCGAAGAGACCGCCGCGCGGCTGAAGGAATATTGGGACCAGAACTTCACCGGCCGCAACGCCGGCAAGGTCGCCGTGCTGGGCGATGGCCTGAAGTACGAGGCGCTGGCGGTCAAGGCGACCGATGCCCAGCTGGTCGAGCAGATGAAATGGACGGCCGAGGTGGTTTGTTCGACCTATCACGTCCCGCCGTACAAGATCGGCATCGGCCAGATGCCGACGAACAACAACGTCCAGTCGCTCAATATCGAATATTACAGCCAGGCGCTGCAGGTGCTGATCGAGGCGATCGAGCTGTGCCTGGACGAGGGGCTGGGCATGGATGGCGAAACGCTCGGCACCGAGTTCGACCTGGAGGGTCTGCTGCGCATGGACAGCGCGACCCAGATGGACGTGCTCGAGAAATCCAAGGGCAAGCTGACGGTCAACGAGCAGCGCAAGCGGCTGGGCATGAAACCGGTCGATGGCGGCGACACCGTCTATCTGCAGGAACAGGACCATAGCCTCGCCTGGCTGGCGCGCCGTGACGCCATGCCGATCGAGGTCCCCGCGGCGCCGCCCCCCGCGCCAGCGCCGCCGCCCCCTGAACCCGAACCGTCCGCCACGAACGACAATGATCGGCGCGATGCGCTGGCGCTTGGCGCGGCGGTGCGCCGCGCGCTCCGCGAAAAAAGGGCTCCCCATGGTTGATATCCCGACGCTCGCCCAAGAGATCGCCGCGATCGTCAGCGAGGAGGTCGAGCGCGCCAATGCGCCGCAGGTGCGCGATGTCGCGGAGCTTAAGGCACGCGCGGCGACGGCATTGGACCTGGACGCCGTCGAGCGCCTGGTGGCGGAGCGGATCGAGCGCGCGATGGCTGATCTGCCTCCGCCCGCGCCGCCCGCCGAGATCGACATGGCAGCCGTCGAGCAGATGGTGGCCGGACAGGTCGAGCGCGCCGTCGCCGCGCTGCCGCCCCCCGCGCCGCCGGCCGAGGTCGACATGGCCGCCATCGAGCGACTGGTGGCCGATCGCGTCGAGCGCGCCGTCGCCGCGCTGCCGCCCCCCGCGCCGCCGGCCGAGGTCGACATGGTAGCCATCGAGCGACTGGTGGCCGATCGCGTCGAGCGCGCCATCGCCGCGCTGCCGCCGCCGGCGCCGCCGGCTGAGGTCGACATGGCAGCGGTCGAGCGACTGGTCGCCGAGCGCGTCGAGCGCGCCGTCGCCGCAGTGCCGCCGCCGGCGCCGCCGGCTGAGGTCGACATGGCAGCGGTCGAGCGACTGGTCGCCGAGCGCGTCGAGCGCGCCGTCGCCGCGCTGCCGCCGCCGGCGCCGCCGGCCGAGGTCGACATGGCAGCCGTCGAGCAGATGGTGGCCGCGCGCGTCGAGCGCGCTGTCGCCGCGCTGCCCCCCGCGCCGCCGGGGCAGCCTGGCCAGTCGGGCGTCGGCCTTGCCGGAGCGCTGATCAATCGGGACGGGAACCTGATCATCACGCTCAGCAATGGCGAGTTGCAGGATCTGGGCCGGGTCGTCGGACGCGAGGGATTCAGCCTCGAGAATTTCGACACGAAATGGGATGGCGAGCGAACGCTGACGCTGTCGTTCAATGACGGGCGGCAGGAATATTCGCATCAGCTTCACATGCCGATCGTGATCTATCGCGACGTCTATGCCGAGGGGGTCGCGTACGAGCCCGGCGACGCGGTGACGTGGGGCGGGTCGCTGTGGATTGCCCAGCGCACCACCAGCGCCAAGCCGGACACCACGGACAGTGGCTGGAAGCTCTCGGTCAAGCGAGGCCGGGACGGCAAGGACAAGACGTCGTGACGGCCCTGATCAGCACCATGGCAGCGCGGATCCAGCTGCGGCTCACGGAAAGCGAGCTGGATAATGTCGATGTCGCCGCAGACCTTGCGCAGAAGGCGGACGATGCCACCGGTATCGTGATCGATTACATCAAGAATTCCGACCATGGCTGGACGGAGCAGACCGTGCCGGCGCCGGTCCGGACCGCGATCCTGCTCGTGCTCACGACGATCTATGAGTATCGCGGCGGCGAGGTCGATCCGATCGGTCCGTCGGTCAAGTCGCTGCTCCAGCGTTTTCGCGACCCGACGCTGGCATGAAACCGCAACTCACATTCGCCAGCCGCTTGCGCGACCTGCTCCGCATCGAGCGGCCGGTCCCTGACTCAGGCTTTGCCGGCGCCGGGTCCGGGACGTGGATCCTCGTCGAGGAGGTCCGCGCCGAGGTCAAGGACGTGCTCCCCAGCCGCGGCGAGCGGCTCTCGGGAGGAATCAACGTCGCAACGCGCCCGGCGCGGATCCGCATGCGGTACCGCAGCGATGTGACCCCGGACATGCGGCTCGTGCTCGGCGCCCGGGTCGTCGACGGAACGGTCGACTATTCCAATGCGCGGATCATGCAGATCACGGCTGGCCCGGCCGAACTCGGCAACCGCGATGGCGTCGAGTTCATGGCCGAGGACTACAGCACGGCCGGGAACGCGGCCTGATGCCCAAGGTGACGGGGAAAGCCGCGGTGAAGCGGTATTTCGATGCTGTCCCCCCAGCCTTGATCGAGACGATCCTGCCCGGCGCGGCGCGCGCGGGCGGCAAGGTGATCGCCGACGAGGCGAAAGTGCGATGCGAATCCGATCTAGTCAGCAATGCGATCGTCACGCGGGTGAAGCGCGACGGCACGCTGATCATCGTCAAGGTGGGGGTCAAAGGCCGCTGGGCAAATGCTGTTGGCAACTGGCTGGAATACGGGACCGACGGCCACTTCATCAGCGTGGACGACAGCCAGCGCCAGGGGATGAGCGTTAGCCGGATCAACACGCTGCAGAAGAGCGGGTCGCTGGTGATTGCTGGCCAGTTCGTCGGGGCGACGGTCTGGCACCCAGGCGCGCGCCCCTACCCGTTCCTGCGGCCCGCGCTGGACCTGCGCCAGGATGAAGCGATCGCGGCTGCCCAGGGATACATCACGAGCCGGGTGGCGCGGCTGACGCTGGGCGGCTCGGGCGATCCGGGGAGCGAGTAAATGGACGGGAACGCGATTGTCGGCGCGCTGCTGACCACCGATGCGCCGCTGAACGCCGTAGTCCCGAGCGATCGGATCAGGGCAGCGAAACTGCCGGATGGCATTGCCCTGCCAGCCCTGCTGGTGCGCACCATCAGCGTTACTGAGCGCCAGCCGCTGCGCAAGGGCGCCCGAACTCGAACGGTCGCGCGCGTCAGTGTCACGGTGCGCGCCACGAACTACGCCGAGCAGATCGCGGTGCTCAAGCTGGTTCGGGCACGTCTGCGCGGGTGGGTCGGCGCGATCGCGGGAGTGACGGACGTATCGATCCAGACCGCGGGCACCGGCCCCGATGTTCTCGGGCCCGGCGAAAGCTTTGAACAGGCGCAGGATTTCCGGGTGTCGTTCGACGCCCCAACCTGAGGAATGACCATGAGCAAGAAGAGCGCATTCATCATCAGCAGCTTCACCGACGCAGGCACCACCGCGCGCTACGCGGCGGGTTCGATCGAGAAGATCGGCGAAGGGGAATACGGCAACTACGTCGCAGCCGGGCTCGTGCGCGAGCCCACCGAAGCCGACATGAAGGCCGCAGAGGACGGCGCCCCCGTGCGCACTCCCCCTGCCAACACCACCGCCGCCGCGGCGAAGGCGCCTGCGAAGGCCGCCCCCAAGGCGTGAAAGCATTCGGCCGCCCGGTGGGCGGTTGAACACCCGCCGGCTCGGCCGGCTCGCCCAAAAGGAGAAAGACGATGGGTTCCACCACTGTGGCGGGCACGGCGCTCGCTATTTCCGCCGGCATCCCGGCAACGCAGACCGAAGCGGGCTATTCGGCGCTGACCTACACCGAGATCGGCGGGATCGAGAAGATCGGGTCGATCGGCGCGGTCACCAACAAGGTCGAGTTCCAGCCGCTGAAAGGCGCCAAGCAGAAGCACAAGGGCAGCACCGATTACGGCTCGCTGCAGCCCTCCATGGCGCACGACAAGGCCGATGCTGGCCAGACCTTGCTGCGCACCGCGTCGGCGCCGGACAACCATGCGCTCTATGCGTTCAAGGCCACCTATCCGAACGGCGACGTGCGCTACTGGCAGGGGCGCGTCTTCGGTTACCCGGAGATGGTCGACGGCGCCGACACGATCCTGATGGCCAACCCGACGATCGAGATCGACACGGCCATCGTCAAGGTCGACGCCACTTAACCCGTCATCCATTTCCGGCCAACCGGCCGGTCAACTCGCATCGGCCCGTCCCGTGCTCTCGCGGGCGGAGACGGGTCGATGCACCCGCGAGAGAGGTAAGTTCACATGCTCGATATCACCACCAAAGCCGTCGCAGCGACCGCCGCGATTCATCTCAAGGATGCTGAAGGCAATCACATGTATTTCGGCGAGGGCGATGCCCGCAAACCTGTGCAGATCGTGGTCTATGGCCCCGGATCGGCCCAGTATGCCGAGGTCGAGGCCCGTCAGACCAACCGCGCAGTCAAGCGCATGCAGGACAATGACGGCAAGGTCGCCGTTGCATCTCCGGAGCAGCGTGACGCAGAGCAGGCAGAAGACCTGGCCGCGATCACGGTCAGCTTCGAGAACTTCACCTATCCGCCCGCCGGCACGGCCGCAGGCGCGGAGATGTTCCGCGCATTCTATGCCGACAAGTCGCTCGGCTTCATCACGGCCCAGGTCCTGAAGGCGGTTCGTGACTGGGGAAACTTCAAGGTCGCTTCGCCGCCGAACTGACGCTCGTCGTCGAGCAAATGGCGTGGCTGGGCGCCGTGCCGAAGCCGCCCGCCGGCTCCAAGCGGGCCAGGCGGGCGGACTCAGCGCCGAAGCTGTCTCGGCTCGAGCAGTTGAAGCGCGACGGCATCACTCCAGCGATGCCCCCAAATCCCGCGCCGCACATCATTGGCTGGCTGACCGAGATCGGTTTGGTCAGCGCGGCCGGGATGGGGGCCGGTCCGATCGCGTGGCAGGAGATTGTCGCATGGCAGGCGGCAACCGGAGTCGTTCTACCCGCCTGGACCGCGCGTCTGATCCGGCGACTGTCGGTTGCCTATGTCGCGATGAGCCGAAAGGCCGAAGACGAGACCTGTCCGCCGCCGTGGCGCGCGCCGGTGACGGAACGCGAGCGGGCAATCGAAGAGGCGCGGTTGCGGATGGTATTGGGCTGACGCGAGTGATAGCATTCCCCGGCAATGGGGGAACCGATGACGCAATTCGCTGACGTCGTGATTGACGACCACTTCGTTCGGGTAGGTGGCAAAAGCTATGCCATCAACAAGATCAACTCGGTCGAGATCCGCGGACTCACCAAGAAGGGGTCATCAGCCTATCCCCTACTTTGGGTTCTTGCGGCAGTCCTTCTGTTCGCAGCTATTGCCGGTGAGGCCAAAGGGGTATCGATCTTCCTCGCGATCATCGCTGCCCTCTTTGGGCTTCGATCATGGTCGAAGCGCCATTCAGTGACGACATATAGCCTGTTTTTGGTCACATCGTCCGGAGAGGCTCAGGCGTTTGCGTCTCAGAACGGTTCGGAAATCAACCTGATGCGTCAGCGGATCGAAAGCGCGATCGCAAAGGCGGCCTGACCTCCTCCATGGGATTGGTCTTTGCACTGAGCATTGCTGCCGGGCAGGCTTTCGTCTGCACACCGGTCGCGGTGTGGGACGGCGACGGTCCGATCTGGTGCAAGGAAGGCCCGAAGGTGCGCCTCGCTGGTATCGCGACGCGCGAAATCGACGATCGCTGCTTACCGCAGCACCCCTGCCCCGCAGCAGGCGGCCAGGCTGCTCGAGATGCTCTGGTTCGGCTTGTCGGCAAGCCCACAGGCGTGGGCCGCTTTGGCCATATCGAGGTCAATGGCCCGCCACTCCGGTGCTGGTCGGTCGGGTCTGGAAAGGGCAGCCGAACCGCAGCCTGGTGCTCCACCGAGCGCGGCGTGGACCTATCATGCGCGCTTGTCCGCATGCGCGTGGCAGTCCGATGGATGAAGTATGACGGCGCGCGCGTCTGTAATTCGCGCCGCTGCCCCCCCCCAACAAGCCAAGGCCTGACCGGCTCAGTCCGGCGGGAAACGCTTAGCCCAAGAACGCACAGGGCCGTCCGCTTGGGCGGCCCTTCTCCATGGAGGTTCGGCATGGACGATGATTCGCCCGGCTTGGGCGTCGGCTTTGCGATCGATGCCGGCGGGTCGTTCGAAATGCTGCGCCAGCTCGAGACCGCCATGGACTCGACTGAGGCGAAGATCGTGAAAGAAGCGAGCTCAATCGAGCGCGCCACCGCAGGGATGATCAATCTCGGCGGCGCGACCGCCGCTGTCACAACCTTCGGAAACGCAACGACCCGCGAGATGCAGAACGTCATCCGCGACAAGGCCCGCGCCGAACGCGCAGGCGAGCGTCTGGTTCGTCAACTCGAGCGCGAGATCGACGCGTTCGGCAAGACCAAGGCAGAGCTGAGGCAGATGCGTGCCGAGGAAGCTGCCCTCGCCGCCGAGCGCACTGGGAACTCCGACCTGGCGCGCCGGATCCGCGAGCAGGAGTCGGAGTTGTGGGCAAAAGAGGCTTTTGCCGCACGCCAGGCCGCTATTGCCAAAGCCAACGCAGCAGAGGATGCCGCTGCAGCGGAGGCGCGCGCGGTCGCGATGGTCAATGCCCAGTTGCTTGAACGCAATCGGCTTCAAGCTGCGCTGGATCGTACGATGGGAACGGACCGAGCGAGGGCGACCGATGCCGGCGCGACGTTCTCCGCGCTGGCAGCGCGGGAAGCAGACGCCGAAGCCGCCTCGAAGAACGCCGCCGCGGCCGCGACGGAACGGCTGGCACGCGAGCACGCACAGCTGGCGGCAGAGCTGCAGGCTTCGTATGCGGCACAGCAGAGCAACGCGGCGGCGGCAGAGCGGATCCGGCTGGCCACCGACCCGCTCTATGCAGCGACCAGCCGCTTGAACGCGGAGATCGAGGAATCCACTCGGCTCTACCTGGCTGGCGCAACGGCGCCCGCCGAGTATGCGCGCCAGCAAGAGGTGCTCACCGCGCGACTGCGCGACGTAACCGCCCAGCACGAACGCGCCAACGGCGCGATCAGCGGCGTCGGGGGGACCGGGAAGATCGCCGGGCACCACATGCAGAACCTTGCTTTCCAGTTCCAGGACCTCGGTCTGCAAATGGCGGCTGCGGCCGGCAGTTCCGATCCCCTCAAGATGGGCCTGATGGCCGTCATGCAGCAGGGAACCCAGATTCAGGGGATCATGAGCCAGGCCGGGATCGGCGTGCGCGGGGTCGCCGGCGCGTTCGCGTCGATGACCAAGAGCGTCCTCCTCGCAGCCGCTGCAAATCCCGTGCTGTGGGCGCTGGGCGCCGCGGCCGCGTTTGTCGCGGTAGGGTTCGGTGACCTGAAAAAGAGCGTAGCTGACGATTCTGGCATGGCCGCCTACGCCAAGTCTGCAGGGTTGACAAAAGCCGAGCTGGAAAAGTTGGGCGACACCGGGCTTAGCGTGGGCGACGTCTTCCGCGGCTTGTGGCGCACGTTCGATGAAGCGACGGGCATCGCCGATACCTTCGGCGAGGTCAAAGACGCGGTCATCGCGCGCATGCAGGAATTGGTCCGCGGAACCGGTCGAGAGATTGCGGCCATCTACGGTTTCTTTGTCGGCGCCTATGACGCGATCATCGCGACGTGGAACCGCATGCCGGGGGCCCTGGGCGACGTTTTCGTTCAGGCGGTCAACGCGGCGGTGACGGCGATCAACGCCTTGGTGCAGAAAAGCGTCGCTGGCATGAATTGGGTGATCGAGCAGGCCAACAAGGTGCTGCCGGAGTTCGCTCAGCTCGGCCGTCTGTCCGTCGGGACTATCGGATCCATTTCGAACCAGTGGGCCGGTCAGGCCGCCGCTGGCGGCGAGGCGGTCGGACAAGCCTTCTCGAGCGGCTTCTCCCGCGGCGTAGCGCAGGTGGAAGCGCTCGCTGAACGGATCTACAACAACATCCTCGGGGCCAACCAGGACCGCGTCCGCAAGGCGGTCCAGGGGATTCTCGACGATCGTCGGGAAACCCGGGGCCGAAGCCCGCGCGCCGAACGCTTGTCCGACGAGGAAAAGGCAGCGCTAAAGGCGGCCGAAGCCGCGCGGGAATATGCGCTGGCGCAGCTCGACGAAGCGGCCAAAGTCGGCTTGAGCACAAAGGAACTGCGCCTTCACGCGGATGCGTTGGCGATCGCCAAAGCCCCTACAGATGCCCTGAAGCAGGCTATCCGCGAAGCTGCTGCGGTGCGCGAGGATGCCTATTCCGCACAATCGGCAAGCGATTTCCAGAACAACGTCATGAAGCCGCTGCAGGACGAGCTTGCCCTGCAGGGCCTGGTAGGCGCCGCGCGCGACCGCGCCGCGCTCGCGCTTGAGCGAAATGCCTTCATCGCAGCAAACATGGACGCAGGACTGACCACCGCGATCGAGCGCTGGCGCGAATATTATCGCGTGAAGAGCGAACTGATCGATGGGGATGAAGCTGCGGAGAAAGAAGTCGAGCGGATCAAGCAGATTCGCGACGAAGTTCAGCAGCTGGTCGACGCGTCGCGCGCCGCCGGTTCGGCCTTGGCACAGGCGTTCGGCAAGGTGGGGGACGCGATCGCGGACGTTCTCGACGTATTCACGGTCTACGCGGCGCGGCGCAAGGAACTGGACGCCGAGGTGCTGGCGGGCACGAAAACCCAGGCGCAGGCCGATTCCGAAGCAAAGGACCTCCAGATCCAGTCCTATGGTGCGTTGGCTGGATCGGCCAAGCAGTTCTTTGCGGAAGGCAGCGCCGGTTACCAGGCTATGGCCGCCGCTGAAAAGGCGTTCGCGCTCGTGCAGCTGGCGAACACCGCGGTCAATGTCGCAGCCGGCGCTTCGAAAATGTTCGCATCGCTCGGCCCGTTTGCCTTCCCCGTCGTGGCAGCAATGCTCGCAGTGATGGCCGGTCTGGGCTTCGGTGGTGGCCGAGGCAGTTCCGGTTACGTCCCGCCGACTGCTGACGATCTTCAGGCGGCCGCGGGCACCGGCACGGTGCTGGGTGATACCCGCGCGCAGTCGAACAGCATCGCCAATTCGCTGGAGATCATGGCCAGCAATTCCAACAGCAATCTCGAGTACAGCAACCAGATGCTCCGCGCACTGAAGGCGATCGAGAGCGGGATCGGCAATCTCTCGGGCGTCATCGCCCGCCAGATCACGGTCAGCGGGAGCATGTTCGACACGTCAGGCCTCAACATCGGGCAGTCGGGCAGTGCCGGGTTCCTGGGGCTGTTCAGCAGCAGCACGACGCGGTCGCTCTACGATGCCGGCATCGACCTTGCCGCGCGCACCGTGGGGGATATCGTAGCGCAGGGCATCACCGGTTCGACCTATCAGATCGTCCAGCAGGTCCGTCGTACCAGCGGCTTTCTGGGCATCGGCGGCGGCACCCGCACAACCTATCAGACCACCACCGGCGCGCTGGACGGCGATATCACCGCCGCGATCGTCGATGTGATCGCCAGCCTGCGCGCTGGCCTGATCGAGGGTGCCGACCAGCTGGGCATTGCTGGAGCGCAGGCCCTTCTCGACAGCTTCCAGGTCAATATCGGCCGGGTGTCGTTCGCCGGAATGACAGGCGACGAAATCGAGCAGCAGCTGAATGCGATCTTCTCCCGAGTGGGCGACGAGATGGCAGCCGCGCTGTATCCCCAGATCGCGGCGATGCAGCAGATCGGGGAAGGTGCGTTCGAGACGTTCATGCGCGTCTCGCGCCAGTACCAGGTGGTCGACACGGCTCTTGCCTCGATCGGGCGGACGTTCGGCGCGGTCGGTCTCGAGAGCGTCCAGGCCCGCGACGCGCTGATCCAGCTGTTCGGAACGATGGAGGATTTCGTCGAGCGCACCACATTCTTCGCCGAGAAATTCCTGACCGAGCAAGAGCGCCTTGCCCCGGTGCAGGCAGCGGTCAGCGCCGAGCTGGCCCGGCTGGGCATGTCGCAGATTACCACGATGGAGCAGTTCAAGCAGGCTGTGCTCGGTCTCGATCTGACTACCGAGGCGGGTCGCGAAATGTATGCCGCACTGATGGCGCTGGCACCGGCGTTTGCGGCATTGCACCAGTCGGCGAGCGAGGTGCTATCCGAGCGGGTCGATCTGGAGCGTCGCCTCCTCGAGCTGCAGGGCAACACGGCCGCGCTGCGCGCGCGCGACCTCGCCTTGCTGGACCCGAGCAACCGAGCGCTGCAGCAGCAAATCTGGGCGTTGGAAGACGCGCAGGAAGCCGCACGCGCTGCCGAGCAGCTGCGCGACGCGTGGGCCAGTGTCGGCGATAGCATCATGGACGAGGTGAACCGGATCCGAGCCCTGACCGGCACGGAGAGTGCGGGCGGCTTCGCTTCTGCGCAGGGACAGTTCAATGCCGCGGTTGCCGCCGCCCAGGCCGGTGACATCGATGCCGCGCGCTCGCTGCCCGGGCTGTCCCAAGCCCTTCTGCGCGCCGCAGAGCAGCAGGCAACCAGCCGTCAGGAGCTGGATCGGATCCGGGCGCAAACCGCAGCGACGCTCGAGCAGTTGTTTGCCAGCATCAACGGCGCCACCCCGGCAACGCCTGGAGCCGCAAATGCCGACCTGGCCGATGCGGCTGGCGTCGCGCAGGTGGTTGCGACCGGACAGGATACGGTCAGCCTGAGCGATGAACTGGCCGTCCTCCGTGAGGAGGTCGCTGGGATGCGGGCCGAGAACAATGCTGGCCACGCTGCCACCGCCAGCAACACTGGCGCGATCAAACGGTCGCTCGAGAACGTGACTGCAGAGAGCGGCGGGGATGCGATTTCGACGCGGGTCGCAGCATGAGGGTTATCATTGACTCGGTTGCGCATGAGATCGGAACGATCCAGGCGAACCCGACAATCGGAATCGTCGATTTCAGCCGCCGAACGACCGACAACTTTGGCGTGACGTCGGTGGTCGCGCGCAGCTTCGCTCGACGCATGTCTGTGCGCATCGCGATGCCTACCGAGCAGGTCGACGCGGTCCAAAGGCTGCTCGCAGGCCTTCGTGCATCGGTGGCACGTTGGGAGGCCGACGAACGCTTCGAATGGCTGAACTTCGACGGCTTTTACAAAGACTTCCAGATCGATCTGGCGATTCCCCCGCTAAGCTACTGCACGCTGACCGTGGAAGGGCTGGCGCAGACAGAGCTGGTGCCGGATTCCGGAGAGGACCCGGCGCCTGCTGGATCGTCATCGACCCTGAAAATGCTGGATCCGATGGTGGTTGGGGATGCTGAGCTGATCAGCAGCAGCTTGGCCGAGAACGATCACGCCGAATGGTCGAGCGTGACCGCTTACCCTCAGGGCGAGCGGGTCATCAAGGCTGCAACCCATCGCGTTTACGAAAGCGCTGCGGCCAACAATCTCGGCAACGACCCTGAGTCCGCGAGCGGGCACTGGTTCGAGGTCGGACCGACAAATCGCTGGGCTATGTTCGACCAGGCTTTGGGAAGCGCGAGCGCCGCCGCCGGAGCAATTGAGGTGGAGGTTCATGCCATCTCGTCCAACGCGGTCGCGCTGCTCGACGTAGTCGGGACGAGTGTGCGCGTCGAAGCGAGCGGATATGACACGACAAAAGCGGTCGTAGACGGCGCGGTCACCTTCCTCGATCTGCCTGTCGTCACCGGTCGAGTTCGGATCAGCTTGTCGGGCACAGGTCCGGTCGCGATCGGGACTCTACTCGTGGGGTCGCTGAAGGCCCTCGGCCTCACCGAGGCGGCGCCGACCGCGGCCATCACGGACTTCAGCCGGAAAGAGGTGGACGAATTCGGCGATCCCTCGATTGTCGAGCGTGCTTGGGCGAAGCGAATGAGTGCTCGCGCGCTATTCCGCGCCGATGCTCTCGACGTTGTCGCAAACAGGATCGCTGCGGTCCGCGCCCGGCCGGTACTGTGGATCGGAGACGAAGATCTTGAGACCCTCAAGATCTATGGCTTCTTCAAAGATTTCACGATCGACCTTGGCCAATCGGTCGGCTCGCTCTCGCTATCGGTCGAGGGACTCTCGACTGCACCTCCCCCACCCCCCTATATTCCGCCGCGTTACGAAGACGGTACGCCGATCGATGACCTCCGCCCTGAAGCCCCTGGTGCCACGCCCGGTGCGCCGGATGGCTGGATCATTGGTGGTACGCTCGACCCGCACACCGGCACCGTCGAGGGCGGTCTTCCAGCCGAGGAAGTTCTCGCAGACGCCGAGGCGGTGCAGCTGGGTTCGCTGGTTGCTACCGCACAGGGCGAAATCGCGCGGATCCGCGATCGCGAGCTGATGTACGGCGAAGACGGCGCGGACGTCCGGACGCGCTTCCGGCGCGAGGCCAGTGCCCGCATGGCGCTCGCGGCGATCGTCACGATCGTGCAGGCACGGCTGGGCAACGTCGATGCCAGCGTCGAGCAGCTGCTCGAAGCCTTTACCGATGGCGACGAGGGCTATGCTCGCTTCCTGTTGCGCGCGCAGGTTGACGAAGATGGCCAGCCGACGTCGATCGTCGGGATCGAGGGGCTTGCGGGCGCAGGCGGCAGCATCCTGAAATTCGTCGCTGACGTGATCCAGTTCATTCACCCGGTGACCGCAGTCCCGCTGATCTACTTCGACACGGCCGAGGGCAAGATGAAGGCCGAGGCGGTCGAGGTCGACACGCTGAAGGTCAACACCGCGGTCATCCCCGTTCGATCGACGGCGACAGCGACTCTGATCGGTGTCGGCAGCGGCGCCGCGTGGCAGACTGCACTTGAGTGCAGCATCGTCATGCCGAAGCCTGGAGTGATCGAGGCGGACTTCCTCGCCCGCCAGAGCTTCTCATCCGGCGACCAGAACTGGGCGTTCGAGCTCCTGATCAATGGCATCGTCGTGTTCGCCGTCAACGGCGGCCGAACCCAGGACAGCATCCCGATGGCGGGCAGCGCCACGGTCTCGGCCGGCACTCATACGGCGACCGCGCGCTGGCGCGCAGCCGACAGCGTGACGGTCACCACCCGCCAGATGCGGCTCAAAGGCTACCCCGCAACGGAGTGAACAGATGGCACGCGCAGTGATCTATGACGATGACGGCAACATTATCCAGGTGACCGAGGGGGCGGCTGAGAACATCGCGGCCACGGCGGCGGTTTTGGGCGCTGAGCCGCTGCCGATTCCCAGTGGGACCCTCGCCGAAGATCTGTATCTCGACTCGACTCACAAGGTCGTGGCCGGCGCGATCGTGGTGCGCTGATATGAGCGATCTCACCACCGCCCTTGCGACTCTCAATCAGCTGATCGGGCTTTACGGTCCGACCCGCGAGCAAATGCTGAACATTCTCGGCGGCCCGGCAGACGGGGGACCGGAGGGTGACGGCTGGTATCCGGTCACCCTCCCCGACGGTGGCACAACGATGCGTCCTAGCCTCGCGCGGGCCATTGCCATCCTCGGCAGCGTCAACAGCCGGATCTACATGACGCGCGCCGCTCTGATTGCCGCCCCGACGGACGACTTGCAGTTTGGCGACACCGCGCTGGTCGACGAGAGTGATAGCGGAACGCACGGTGCGCCGGACCCTGCCGACACGCCCAACGCGGGCGTCTATGTCTGGACCGATGGCGGCGAAGATCCTGATTATTGGCGCTGGTACAGTGATCTCCTGCTGAACGATCTGACCGGGCTGGTCGAAGCAGCTCAGGCCGCTGCCCTGCTTGCACAACGGTGGGCGGAGGGCGAAGCTCCCGGCGGAGAGGGCACGAAGTCTTCGCGCGAATGGGCGGAGGGGCTGCTCGAAGATCCGGACTTCATTGCAGTCGCCGCTCGATCCGAAGACATTGAACAATTGGCACCGCAATCGACTGCTATTGCGGATATCGCCGCCAGTCTCACGGACCTGCTGGCGGTACCAGCGAATGCCTCGATCCAAGCCGACCGGGCTGAAGAAGCCGCTGCGGCCTTCAGCTTCGCGTTCCGCATCCCTCCGGAAAGCGGCTACCGATCGGTAGTCACGGTAGCCGACCCGGACAATCTCGGGCGCCGGATCATCTACGGGTTCGGGATGGACGACGTCCATCGCTTCTATGGCGGACTCGAGCTG
The DNA here is from genome assembly GCF_031456015.1 of Sphingomonas sp. BE123. NCBI lineage: Bacteria > Pseudomonadati > Pseudomonadota > Alphaproteobacteria > Sphingomonadales > Sphingomonadaceae > Sphingomonas > Sphingomonas sp. BE123. Next base: position 615,346 of record NZ_JAVDTW010000001.1, read on the forward strand.
CCCGCCGGTTCGGTGCGCCTCACCGACTTCAATGCCGATCTCCGTCAGCGCGTCTTCTCCGACCTGTTCACGCGCGAAAGCGGCTACCGCTTCGGCCTGACCGTGCCGGATGCCGACGGCCTGGGGAGCCGGCTCGCGCTGCACTTTGACGGCCATCACTGGCACGGCCCGTTCAAGGGCGACACCGCCCGCGCACTCGCCGTCGACCCGCTCGCGGTCGGCGCGACGGTCGATGTCGAGGTGGTGATCGCGTCGAACGGATCGCAGCAGCTCAAGCGCATCGATCGCGCCACCGGCGTCGCGACGATGATCACCAGCCCCGCCACGGTCGGCAATGCCGCGTCGCCCCGCATGGCGGGGGATGACGTGTTCTTCGTCGATACGACGAAGCGCGCGCCGCACAGCGGGCGCATGTGGGTCGCACATGGCGGAACGCCCAAGGCGGCGACGCCAGGCAAGCGCATGGTCTTCATCGGGCACAGCCTGAACCAGGGGCCGATCGGAATTCAGCCGAACCCGGTCAATCCGCGCGCCGGCGTGATCGGCAGCTTGCCCGCCGAAATGCAGGCCCTGCTCGGCACCGGGTGGGACATCGTCAATCGCGGCAATTTCGGCGCGACCGCCGTCGGAATCGCGGCGCTCAACGGCGCGGAGCCGGTGCTGATCCGCGTCACCGGCGGGTCGATCCCTGCGGCCGCGCCCGTCACCCTGACCCGGATCACGCCCGACGCGGATCTCGCCAGCCCGCTGCCCGCCAACCTCGCCGGGCCGCTGGCGCCGGGGCTCAACCCCTATCTGATGCCGCTGCGTGGCACGGTGCTCGGGCAACCCTGCGTCCTGACCTTTGCGGCGAATGTCTATTCGATCGCCCAGGTCGGCGGAACGGCGCCGCTGGCGGTGCCGAACGACACGCCCTTCATCGTCGATATGGGCGACCTCGACGATCGCATCTTCGTCATCTGGAACCTGCGCAATCGCCCTTTGGGCGCGGCGGTCGGCGTGTTCGAAACCGCGCTGATCGGCTCGATCAAGACGCACAGTCGCCAGTTCATCCTGATCACCGATCCCTACTGGCCCACCGCCGGCGCTTCCTATGAGGGGCTGAGCGCACCGGACCAAACCGCGCGCAACGCGATGAAGGCGCACAATGACTGGAAACTGGCCAATCATCCCGACAGCACCTTCGACCTGAATGCCTGGCTGTGGGATCTCGGTCCGACCGGCGCCTTCGCGATGACGGGCATCGTTCGCACCGCCGCGGACGATGCGGCGATTGCGGATCAGGTGACCCCGCCCTCCCTCACCTATGACGGTCAAATCCACTTCAACGCGCCCACCAACCGCGCGCTGGCCCTGCGCCTGCGCGACACCCACATGATCCCGAAAGGAATGCTCCTGTGACCCTTGGCATCGACATCGGCGGCGCGCCGCTCGGCACCAGCTTTCCCGCTTACCATGACGACCCCGCGATTCATGACGGGTCGCTGCTGCTGATCGAACCCGGACACAGCCTGTCCGATCTTGCCCCCGGCGCAGTCCCCACCGCGGGCTACGCCTTCCGCAATCACGCCTTCCGCCCGGCGGCGCGCCTCCTCGGCCTGACCGCGAATGACGCGGCGGCGCTGCGCGCCACGCTGACCCAGGGAACCGCCTGGGGACAGGCCACGCGATCGCGCACCGATCGCACCGCCGCCGGCGCCCTTCAGTTCACGGTCAGCCGGGTGAACGCCAACACCAACGTCTGGGCCAAGATCAATGCGCCCGCCAACATCGTCGCCTATGCCAACAGCCGGGTCGAAACCTATGCGGCGGTCCCGACGAAGGATATCTTCTTCGCCGCACTCTGGACGCGCACCCTGCGCGCCGGCGTCGACACCGGCAGCGACGATGCCGCCCAGCCCTTCATGTATCGCGGCCTCAACGTTGCCGGGTCGACCTATCGCAAGATCATGGGCATGTCGCCCGCTGGCAGCACCGGCTACAACAACACCGGCAATGATGAGGGGCTGTTCCGCTATGACACCCCGGGAGTGCAGCCGGTCGGCGAGCCGGCGCTGCACTTCGTCACCGCCCGCTTCGTCGCCCAGGCCCTGCAGGCGGTGGGACAGCTGTTCGTGTCGGCCGGCAACGTCTCGGGGAACGCGACTCACGACAACAAGTCGCAGAGCTTCGTGTTCGAACGGCTTCACTTCGGGACGCTGCTGACCAACGCCGACCCGGCAAAGGCGCTGTCACCTCAGCAGATGCTCGAGCGCGAGCTGGCGGAGTGGACCAAGGCGCATGCCGCTGGGGGGCGATATTTCAACGATCCTGCCGCGTACGATGTCGCCGGGATGCCCTGACCTACCAGTTGACCCGTTCGTCCCAGCACGCGTCGCATTCGGTGCGGCCCGGCGGTGCCGCTTCGCCACAATCCCAGCAGATCCCGCCGTTGGGATAAGCCTTTCGACGCTGAAAGTATGCTCTGCGGTCAGCGACCATTTCGCGAAATGCGCTCAGCGCGGCTGACCAGAGTCTTTGGAACATCGCGAACATAGCCACTACGCTATCAGGCTAATTCGTGAAGAACAAATCTGCTCGGATCGCATCCGAAATGGATCGTTATTCCGCACATCATGCCGGAAGCGAAACAACACACTCCCAAATAGGCGAGGTACAGCTATGATCGAGGGCGCACCCTTTTGGCTGCAAGTTTTGTTGGGCCTTCTGGGTGCCGGGGGCGTGGGAGGACTTGCGGTTCGCGCTTGGGACCGTTGGCTCGGCTTCAGATCGGCGTCGCGCAAGCAAACTGACGACATGGCGCTTCATTCCAATGCGCAGTGGGAGGCACGCGTGCTGCGCGTGGAAGAGGAATGCCGGGCGCTGCGGGCTGAGCAAAAGGCAGAGCGCGAGTTCTGCGATCGCCAGCTTTCGGAACTGCGTCACAGCCTTTCGAACGAGTTGATGAGCTGGGAGGCGGTCGCCACCGGCATCCGCTTCCGCCCGGAGAGCGCGCTGGAGATCCTTAAGCACGTCGAAGAGGTTCGCGCCCGGCGCCGAACCGAGGGTCTGGAAGAACGGCGGTTGAGGTTGGCGGAGGCCCGGCACGCAGAACTGAGCGCGTTGAGGACAGAAGGGCAGCGCTCCGCCAGCACAGCTCACGTCGGCGAAGCCATCGCGGCGGCCGCTGCAGGATAGGCGCGCCAGCTCGGCGCAAAGATACGCGACAACCGAAAGGACAGACAGATGGACGTAGCGACGCTGCAGCGGCGCCTGGCGGCGCTTGGCTGCTATTCCGGCGCGATCGATGGGGTCTATGGCCCCGCGACGCGCGCGGGAGTGCTGAAGGCGCTGACCGATGGCCCCGACTATGCATTGACCGATCAGGACATTGCCGAGGCGGCCGCCACGCTGGGCGTCGATCCGGCGAAGATCTGGACGGTGTGGGACGTCGAAGCGGCAGCGAGCCCGTTCATCGACGGGCGACCGACGATCCTGTTCGAGCCGCACCGCTTCAGCCGTGCGACCGGGCACCGGTTCGATGCGTCGCACCCGCGCATTTCGTCGCGGGCGTGGAACAAGAAGCTGTATCCGGTCAGCCAGCAGGGGCGCTGGAACCAGCTGCTCGACGCTGTGGCGCTGGACGTCGATGCCGGGTTCGCGAGTGCCAGCTATGGCGGCTTCCAGATCCTGGGCGAGAATTATGCCGTGTGCGGGGCGCCGTCGCCCTGGGCCTTCGCCTGGCGGCAGTCGCAGACCGAGGGCGACCAGCTCGCCGCGTTCATCCTGTTCGTCGAGAACCGCGGCCTGAAAGGCGCGCTGCAGCGCGGCGACTGGGCGGCATTCGCGCGGGGTTATAACGGTTCGGCGTATCGCGCGAACCGCTATGACGAGAAGCTGGCCGCTGCCTATGCGAAGCGGCGGGCGGCATGAGCACGCGAAACTTCACGATGGCGCATGCGCGCGTGATCGCCGGCGGCGGATCCTTTGCCCTGACTATGATGGTCTTCGTCATGATGTGGCTGAAGCCCGAGCTGGCCGACAATGACCTGTTCAAATCGCTCTCGCAGGCGGTGGTCATTCAGGGGCTGATCGGCCTGGTGATGGCGTTCCTGTTCACCGGAAATTCGCGGGGCAACGATTCCGCGCCGACGCAGTCGGTGACGATCGACCAGCCCGCATCGAAGCCTGTCCCTGTCGAGGAGACCAAGCCATGATCCCCAATGTCGTTTCGATGAAGGCGACCGCGATTGCCGGCGCGGTGCTGCTCGCGCTTGGCCTCGCCGGCGGGTGGAAGCTCCACAATGCCTTCGTTCACCAGCCCCATCTTGCCACCGATCGCGCGGCCGAGCTGCGCGTCGTCAAGGCGGCCGCGCGGCTGACGGCCGAGGCGCAGCGGCTGGGCGAAGCGCGCCGCGCGCAGCTCGCCCGGCGCCAGGCCGAAATTCGCACTGTCACCAACACGATCCTGAAGGAGGTCCCCCGCTATGTCGAAGCAACCGTTCGGTGCCCCGCCGCGGATCCATTTGCCGGCGCCGGCAAAGCGATCGATCCGCCCCGGGTTGCTCTTGCTGACGTGTCTGTCGGCTTCGGCATGCTCCACAACTACGCAGCTGTCGGGATCGCTCCCCCTGCCACCCCCGCCGCCGGTGTCGACCTCGGCGCCCCTTCCGGCGTTGGCATGCCTGGAGTCGCCGCGGCTATCGTGTCCAACTACGGGCAATGCCACGCAGCCATCGCCGAAGTAGCGAGCTGGCGCGCGTGGCATCGGGACGATTTCAGCCCGTGGTGGATGCGGGTCGATGCGGAGCTGAGCAAGGCGGGGCGGCGGTAGGCGTACGCGCGGCCTGTTTTGAGAAGGATTGGTTCGATCCTGGTCCAAACCAGTAGGAAACTATTGCTTCGCCTTCCTCACTGTGTTCCCTTGCCCACCCTGATCTGAAGGGCGGACATGTGACAGCTGAGATTGCGATCCTAAACAAAACCGCAATTGCGCTAGCGGCAGATAGTGCCGTTACAATTTCTGTAGGTGCGGACCAGCAAAAGGTCTTCGATTCCGAAGACAAGCTTTTCGAACTTTCACGGTCAGACGCGATAGGCGTCATGATAAACAGCGACATGCATTTTCTTGACGCGCCACTCCCTGTATTAATCAAACGATACCGAACAAGCTGCCCGCGCTTTGAGAAGGTGAGCGATGCCGCGCAAAGCTTTCTCTCTTATCTCCATGAATTCGCCCAGAGCTCCTCACCTGAGGTTCGTCGCCGTTCTGTCGAAGGCGCGTTGACGCCTGTCCTTGTCCTGCTTCAGCGGCGCGCTGATAGAACATTTCAGCAGCGTCTTTTTGGTCCGGGGGCAGACCCCGAGGATATGATGAACGCCGCCAATCTCAGAGATGTCGTTCTTCTTGAAGAGGCGCTGGCGCTTAGTCGCCTTATTAACACCTTCCCCGAAACAATCGCTATAGGCGAATTTGTCGAAGACCCTGCCTTAGCTGATACGATCAATGGGGTGATTGACCAGAATTGGCCGGGAATAGGCGCCAATCTTCGCGCGGTACTTTATTCGTTGGCCGAATCCGTACTTGGGCGGAGGGTCCTTGCATCGGTTCATACCGGGATCGTCTTCGCGGGCTTTGGGTCATCAGAAATTTTCCCGACCCTGGTTTCGTTTGAGATGTTCGGCTGCGTCAATGGACAACTTCGCGTTTATCAGACGAACGAGGTAGACATTCGCAGGTCAGGGATACGCGCGAAGGTAATACCCTTCGCGCAGAAGGAGATGGTCGAGCGCTTTCTTTACGGTTTGGATGACCAGATCCAGCATGAGATCACCGATTTTGTGAAATCTGCGCTGCCACGAATCCGAGAGCGGACAATGGAAGGCCTCGTCATGTCCGAGGACGATCGAGAGGCGATGGTCACGGACATTCAGGAGGCTGAGCAAGCCGTACTTGAGGGGCTGCAGGTCGAAGCTTTTGAGGCCCTGCGCGAACAGTCACGCCGCGAGATCGAGGATATGGTTGAGTTCATGCCGAAGTCGGAGTTGGCCCGAATGGCAGAGGCGCTCGTTAACCTCACCTCAATAAAGCGCCGCGTATCGCGGGGTGTTGAGACCGTCGGTGGACCGATCGATTGCGCGGTCATATCGCAGGGGGACGGATTCGTATGGGTCAAGCGGAAACACTATTTTCCGAGTGAGTTGAACAACCGATATTTCGACCGTATGCGCGAGCAAAATTCGAAGAAGGAGGCCTGACATATGGATTTGAGCTGCAGTCTCGATGTCCTGATGCCGCAGGACGCTTCCGTTTATCGATCACAGCGCCATGCCCGGTTGATGGCGGCTGCGATTCGACACACACAAGAGAAAATTGACGCAGCATTCGCAGGCGCGCCGAAAGTGAAGGCGCAGCGAAAAGTTCGTTGAACAGTGACAGCTGTGGCTTCAAGTGTGAAGCCCGGATCGGTGCCATCCAGCCGCTTCTGGCTTACGCGTCGGCGGTGGATACATGCAGTGCCACGCGCCGCCCCATCGGCCTTCGCCCGTTCGACAGCAAGTCGAGCGCGTTCGTCACGAGCACTGTCGCGCGATAGTTCGGCAGGATTGAGCGAGCCCGGCCGTCCCAAGTAAGAAAGGGCGCGGCGGCACCGGAGGAATGCCACCACGCCCTTCGCTCGGCCCAATGGGGACTGTTCAGCCCGCCGGTGTCTGGAGCGGCTGCACGCGTTCGATCTTGGCCTTGAAGCCTTCGCGACGCTCGCGCTCCTGGGCGAGATCATAGGTATGCTGATAGGCGATCAACAGATCAGCGACCTGGTCGTTCATCAACGCCCCGAGCTTGTACGCCAAATCACGGCTGACGGCATATTTCCCGTCCAGGACGCCGGTAAAGCCGGCGCGATCGACGCCGATTCGCCGCGCCGCTTCCGACACCGACAGGCCATACTCGGGAAGTAGCGTGTTACGGATAAAGTGCCCGGGGTGCTGCTCGATCGGGGGCAATGCATCCACGATCATGTCAGCCGCCACCTCGATCTTGTATGCGGATTTGTCCCGCTCCATCACTGATCTCCTATCCAATGCCCAATTTATAGAGCCTTGCTCTACACGTTGCAAGCGAATTGTTTAGCATCACTCTACATTGCCGACCGGGTCAGGCGGGGGATTTCTCCCCCGCCCCTCCCCTCAGTGGTAATCTTCGTAGTCGAGGACGCTGACTTCCTGTTCGTCCAGATCGACCATGAAGGTCAGGCGGTAGTTCCGGGTGACGGTGAGGCTCCACTTCCCGGGCTGACCGGGGATCAATTCGTGCGCCTTCCACGAGGGGACCGCCAACAGCTGGAGCGGGTGGGACATGACCCGGATCGCGGTGATCATTTCAACGATCTTGCGCACTTCCATCTTGTCGAGCCCCTTGACCGAGGTGCGGTTGGGCTCTTCGACCAGAGCCTTGACCCGCTTATCCCGAACCGACACGATCTGCATTTCTTTTCCTCCGTTGTTGATGAGTGTCACTCTACAGCATCCAGCGACATTTGCAATATAAATGTTGAGTACCGCTCTACATTTTTGCAACCTGAGGCTGAAATCTGGCTCACTTCTTGCGAACGTCCGTGCCCCTCGACCTAAGGGTTTGTTCACTTCATGTTCCGTACCCGATGGACTGGCGTGATCACCGATTCGAAGAGATGGCCGGACACCCGGTCGAGCTTGGGCTGCGGTGCGATTGCACGCGCGTGCTGGTGGGCCGTCCGGCCTATTTCATCGATCGGCTGGGCGCGGGCGCGACCCCGCGCGACGCTGAACGGCGCATGGTGTGTCGCGCATGCGGGGCGCGGCCGCGCCTGTCGCTGGCGCTGATCTGGTCGGTCGCCGGCGGCCGCGATCGCCGGCCCAATCAGCCGCCCCTGCCCGAGTGGATCGCAGCGGCGGTATCAGCTCAACAGTCCGTCTATCAGCACGACTCCGACGCGGGCCGGTAGCCACCTCATCCGACATGATCCAGCGCCCATGCCTTTCACCGCATTGATACCCGAACTCAGGACATCGCGGCCGAGGCAGGACCCCGGATCGACATTCGCTGTCGATCGGTGCACGATCCCGGACATGGATGCGCCCGAACCGCAGAGCATGACTGACGACGAGCTGGTCAAGGAATGGCTGGCAGGGGATGGGGAAGGTGCGCGCGCCGAGGCGCTAGCGGCCGAAATGGCGCGGCGCGATATCGATTTCTAGGCCGCGGCGATGTGCAATCTCTACCGCATGCGCAGATCATCGGCCGAGGTGGCCGGGCTGTTTCGCGCTGCTGGCGTCACTGCGACCAATTCGGGTGAAGAGATTTACCCGGGAGCGCCGGGGCTGGTCGTGATCGAACACGAAGGCGCGCGAGCTCTCCGCTCGATGACCTGGGGGTTTCCGCTTCCGATGAAAAGCAAGCGCACCGGTCTGCCAATCAAACCAAAGCCGGTGAACAACATTGCCGACCTGACAAGCTGGATGTGGCGACACATTGCGCCGCACCCGGCGAATCGTTGCCTGATCCCGGTGACCGAGTTTGCAGAGGCGGAGGGTCAGGCGGGAAGCAAGACCCGCACCTGGTTCAGCGTGTCGGATGAGCCAATCTTCGCCTGGGCGGGCCTCTGGCGCGACAGCGACGAATGGGGGCCGGTCTATTCAGGGCTGATGACGGACGCCAACGCGGCGATCGCGCCGGTGCATGATCGGATGCCGGTCATTCTGCGGCCTGACGAACATGACGCTTGGCTCCATGGGTCGATTGACGATGTAATCGCGTTTCAGCGGCGCGTGTATCCACCCGAACGGATCTCGATGGACCGGACGCGTGACCCGTGGATCAGGAAAGCGGCAGTCAACGGTCCGCTGATCTAGGCGGCGGTCAGGCGAACAGGTTGGCAATTGTGATCGCAGCGCTGAGCAACACCAGCGCGGCGATGATCACCGCTTCCAGATGCTGCAGGAGCCGTTTCATCTGCGCCGCGCGGCGATCGTGATACCGAGTTCGCGCGCCTTGGCGCGGATCGCGGAAGGCGTTCGATGCAGGCGCGCTGCGATCATGTCGGTCGTCTCGCCCTTCGCGGTGAGTTGGCGCAGGCGATCGACATGATCCGGCGTCCATGGCTCGCCCCGATAGTCGCTGCGCGCCGGCGCCGCATCGTCGCGCCGTCCGCTGCGCTCTATGTCGGCCGGGACCGGCAGAAACCACTCGCGCTTTGATCGATCCCATGAGGCCAGGCCAAGCCCGATCGCATCCTGCAAAGCCTCGTCGCGGCTGGCGCGCCACGGCGCCCGGGGCTCGCCCAGGGTCGTGACGCGGAACAGCTCAGGCATGATTTGCGGGCGCAGCTGACACGGAAATCAGTGGGCCTCATGTTCCGACAAAAATCAATTGCCCAGAGGGGAGCAACGCAGTACAGAAAGAGAATATGTCGGAACGGACATTGAAATTGCTTGAATCCCGCTGACTCTTAATCAGCGGGTCCTAGGTTCGAGCCCTAGTGCGTCCACCATCCCCCCTCAGTGCTGACTGTCAGAGCGATGGCGCGCGCGGCCGGTGGCGCTGACCCCGACCGTCGGCGTGACGGTCAGGACTGGATCAGCGCTTCCAGCAGTTCGGCCTGAATCAGGTGCATCGCGGCGGCGCGCGTTTGTTCCGCGGTCGCGGCCGCCGCTTCGCGCTCGGCGTCGAGCAGAGCGAGGACGGGGGCGGCGCCAGCCTTGACCTCGAGCCGCGTGCCGCGCAGCGCCGTTTCGGCTGCGGCCATACGTGCCTGCGCCGCCACCAGCGTGTCGTGGGCGCTCATCAGCCCTTCATAGGCGGCGACGGTCTGCCGCTCGATCTCCGCCTCGGCCGCGCGCAGTTCGGCTTCGCGTTCGGCGAGCGCCGCGGCCGCGCCATCCTGTCGCGCACGATTGCGCCCGCCATCGAACAGCGTCCAGCGCGCGCGCACGCCCACACTGGCACTGTCAGCGGCATAGCCGGGGAAAAACTGGTCGCGCACGCTCGCCGCCTCGGCATAGGCGCCGACCGTGGGAAGCCGCTCCGCCCGCGCCCCGGCAACGCCGCCGCGCGCAGCATCGACCAGTTGGCGCGCCGCGCGGATGCGCGGGTTACCGCTGCGCGCACGCGCAACGGCCTCGGCACGCGACAGCTCCGGCACCGCCGCATCGGGCAGGCGCGCATCGGGCACCACGTCGACCCCGGCCAGCGCGCGCAGCATCGCCAGCGCCTGACGCTCATCCCCGGCTGCCGCCGACCGCGCCGCACGCGCTTCGGCGAGGCGGGCATCAGCCTGCGCGACTTCGGTACTGGTCGCCGCGCCGACTTCATAGCGCAGCCGCACCTGGCGCGACGCTTCCTCGAGCGCGCTGACCATCTTGGCATAGCCGGCGCCGGTCTCGCGCGCCGCAATCGCCGCAGCATAAGCGCGGACGACCGCGACCTTGAGCTCAAGCGCCGTCGCATCGACGCCGGCGCGCGCCGCCTCGACGCCGGCAACGGCCTGGCGCTGTGCTGCACCGATGCGTCCACCGGTGAACAGCGGGACGTCCACCCCGAACCGGGCCGAGCGGGGGGAGACATCATCCGCGGTCAGCCCGAAGAAACCCTGTGGGTCGATCCGGCCGACGCCGACCTGGCCCTCGATACTCGCGCTCGGCATGCGTTCCGCCCGCGCCGCGTCCACCCGCGCCTGTGCGCCGGCTTCGCGTGCCCGCGCCGCCGCAAGCTCCGGCGCCTGCTCCAGCGTGGCAGCGACGACGGCGTCGAGCGACTGTGCCTGTACCGACGCGGCAAGCAGCGGGGTGGCGGCCACAGCAACCAACAGCGCCGAGACCGTCTTCCTCATCGGAACGCCGCTCCCGAACGCAGCCCCATCGCCTTGAACAGCATCGCCGCGGGACAGAATCCGGTAACCGACGCCTGCAGCATGTTGAGCCCGGCAAAGGCGGTCAGCGCGATCCACCACGGGTGGACGGTCAGCGACAGGATCACGCTGGCCAGGACGACGCATCCGGCAAAGGCCATCACGGCACGATCGAGATTCATGGGAATCCTCCTTATTTGAAGTGAAGCTTTTTGATGCCGAGCACGTGCAGCGCGAGGCGTTCGTAGAAGGGCTCGCTCTCGCCGACCCGCACCTTGCGCAGGAAATATTTCTCGAACCCGATCTTCGCGAGATGCACCCATTTGCCCGATGCCGACCAATTGGTGTTGCGCGGCGGGATCTGGGGCTTGGCGACGAAGGCGACCCCGCCATCCCCGAAATCGGCAAGGCAGATGGCGTTCCACGTCGCCTCGTGCGTCGGAGCTTCGCCGTCCAGGATCTGCTTCAGATTCTGTGCGATCGCGGTGACCATGCTCTCGATCATGAAACCGGTCTTGGGCACGCCGACCGGCAGCGGGGTCGGCCCGACCGGCGGGATCGCGATGGCAACGCCCAGCCCGAAGATATTCGGCCAGGTCGGGTTGCGCTGATGCTTGTCGGTCAGCACGAAGCCGCGCGGATTGCTGAGGCCCGGCACGTCGCGCACTGCAGCAACCCCGCGAAATGCGGGCAGCAGCATCGCCCACCCGAACTCCAGATCATGCGCCTTGCGCAGCGATCCGTCCTCATTCACCTCTTCGGCATGCAGGACGCCGTCCTCGACCTGGGTGACGCGGGTATTGGTCAGCCATTTGATATGCCGGTCGCGCATCTCGCTTTCCAGCATCGACTTGGTGTCGCCCACCCCGTCCAGGCCGAGATGGCCGATATAGGGTTCCGGGGTGACAAAGGTCATCGGCACCTTGTCGCGGATCTTGCGGCGCTTGAGCTCGGTGTCGAGCACCATCGCCATTTCATAGGCCGGGCCATAGCAGGATGCGCCCTGCGCCGCGCCGACCACGATCGGGCGCGGATTGGCGCATAGCTCCTCGAACCGGATATAGGCCGCTGCGGCATGATCGGTGTGGCAGATCGACTGGGTATGCCCGTCCGGCCCGAAGCCGGGAATCTCGTCGAACGCCAGTTCCGGCCCGGTGGCGATGACCAGATAGTCATAGTCAATCGCGCTGCCATCGAGCAGTTCGACCCGGTTTTCCGCCGGATGCACCTTGGCGGCCCCGACATTGTTGTAGGCGATGCCGTGCTTTTTCATGACCGGCGGCAGGTGCACGCGGATCGCCTCGGGTTCGCGCCAGCCGACGGCGACCCACGGGTTGGAGGGGACGAACCAATAGTCGTCGCCCCTGTTGATCACCGTCACCCGCGCCCGGCCCTTCAGCGCTGCGCGAATTTCATAGGCCGCGATCGTGCCGCCGAGCCCGGCGCCCAGCACGACAATATGAGACTCCGACATCGCCCTCTCTCCCGTAAATTCGAATTGACTTATATTCCTGTAATTGCATATTAGCAACAATCAATTTATAGAGGATGCGATGTTCGGATTTTTCAGGAGACGATCGATGCGCGACGTGACGGCAACCGAGTTGCAGGGAATGATCGACCGCGGCGAAGCGATCGTGGTCGATGTGCGCGAGCCGGACGAATTTGCCGGCGGCCATATTCCCGGCGCGATCAACATTCCGCTCTCGCGTTTCGATCCGGCGGCCCTGCCCGATCCGGGCAGCCGGACGCTGGTGCTCAATTGCGCCGGCGGAAAGCGGTCGGCGATGGCGCTTGACCGCTGCGCGGTCGCGGAAGCTGCAGTCGACACCCATCTCGCCGGCGGCTTCGGCGCGTGGCGCCAGGCCGGTTTGCCGGTCGCGCAGGAGGGCTGATCATGCGGCGGCCCCTTGCCTCGCTCGCCCTGTTCGCGGCCGTCCCCCTTGCAGCCTGCGGGGACGCCGCAGAGGCGCCATCGGCGCCCGCTCAGCGCTATGCAGGGCCGACACTGACCGTGGCACAGGGGGAGACAGCCGATTGGCGCGACGTCAGCGCGATGGTGACGAGCGTCGATCAGGCTCAGGCAATGGCCCGGATCCCCGGCGTGCTGACGAGCCTGTCGGTCAAGGAGGGCGATCGTGTCGCGCGGGGCCAGGTGATCGGCCGCATCGTTGACAGCCAGCTCGGCTACCAGGGTAGCGCATATGGCGCGCAGGCCGCCGCCGCGGAGGCACAGGCCGCACAGGCACGCGCCGAACTGGCGCGCACCAAATTCCTCTATGACAATGGCGTCTATGCCCGCGCGCGGCTGGACCAGGCGGAAGCCGCAGCACGCGCGGCAGACGCGCAGATTCGTGCCGCCCGTGCGCAGCAATCGGCGGTCTCGGCCGTCGCAGGCCAGGGCGCGGTGACCGCGCCGTCGGCCGGGCGCGTGCTGATTGCGGACGTGCCGGCCGGGTCTGCGGTTGCGCCCGGCATGGCGATCGCAACGATCACCTCCGGGCCGGTCGTGCTGCGCCTCAGCCTTCCCGAAAGCCTTGCCGCGACGGTTCGTCCCGGCGCGGCCGTCATCGCCGATTTCGGCAGCGGCCAGTCGCGCCGCGGCAGCGTGACCACCGTGTACCCAGCGGTCAGCGGTGGGCAGGTCAGCGCCGATGTCGCGATTGACGGTCTCGACGACCGGCTGATCGGTCGTCGGGTGGCCGCCAAGGTCGAGGCGGGGCGCCGTCCAGCCATTCTCGTCCCCCGCACGGTCGTGAAGACCAGCTATGGCGTCGACAGCGTCCGCCTCGTCGGGCGCGACGGCAGCCTCGCCACGGTCCCGGTTCAGCTCGCGCCGACGGTTGACCCGGCCCGTGTCGAGATCCTGTCGGGCGTCGCCCCCGGCGACCGCCTCGCGACCGGAGGCGCACGATGAACCTTGGCATTTCGGGCCGGCTGACGCGCGGCTGGATCAACTCGCCGCTGACCCCCTTGGCGCTGCTCGCGGCCATTCTGGTCGGGCTGCTCGCGACGATCACCATCCCGCGCGAGGAAGAACCGCAAATCTCGGTGCCGATGGTCGACATCATGGTCGCCGCGCCTGGCCTGTCGGCGAGCGACGCGGTTGAGCTGGTGGCCAAGCCGCTCGAGACGATCGTGAAATCGGTCGACGGCGTCGAGCATGTCTATACCCAGGCCGAAGCCAGTGGCGTGATGGTCACCGCCCGCTTTCTGGTCGGCTCCAAGCCGGAGGACGCGGCGATCCGGATCGAGGAGCGGCTGCGCGCCAACAGCGACCGGATTCCGGTCGGCATCGCCCCGCCCCAGGTTACGGTGCGCGGCATCAACGACGTGCCGATCGTCGTGCTGACCCTGACCCCGGCCCCTGGCGCGCCGGGAAACTGGAACGATCAGGCGCTGGCACAGCTGGCGTCGCGCCTGCGCACCGAAATTGCCAAGATTCCCGACATCGGCCTCACCTCGATCATCGGCGGCCAGCGCCAGGCGATCCGCGTCACCCCCGACCCGGCGCGCCTCGCCGCGCTGCAGGTGCCGCTCGGCGCCGTGATCGACGCGACGTCACAGGCCAATCGCAGCTTCCCGGCCGGACAGGTCCGCGAAGCAGGCCAATCCGCCCAGCTCGTCGCCGGCACGATGCTCGGCTCCGTCGATGAAGTCGGTGCGCTGATCGTCCGCTCGGTCACCGGGGCTCCGGTCTATCTTCGCGACGTTGCAACCGTCACCAGCGCGCCGACCCAGGATCAGGCACGCGCGTGGCGCTGGGTGCGCGACGCACAGGGCAACTGGACCAGTGCGCCGGCCGTCAGCCTGGCGGTCGCCAAGCGCGCGGGTGCCAACGCCGTGACCGTTTCCAACGCGATCGTCGATCGGGTCGCGGCGCTCAAGGGCAGCCTGATCCCGGACACCGTCACCGTCGCGGTGACGCGCAATTATGGCGAGACGGCCGATCACAAGGCGAACGAACTGCTGTTCCACCTCGCCCTTGCTACCGTATCGATCGTCCTGCTGATCGGTTTTGCGATCGGCTGGCGCGAAGCCGCGGTCACCGCCATTGTCATTCCGACGACGATCCTGCTGACGATGTTCGCATCGAACCTGATGGGCTTTACGATCAACCGGGTCAGCCTGTTCGCACTGATCTTTTCAATCGGCATCCTTGTCGATGATGCCATCGTGATGATCGAGAATATCGCGCGGCACTGGGCGATGGGCGATGTCGCAACGGAGGGCGGGCGTACCCGCGTTGCCGCTGCAGTCGATGCCGTGGCCGAAGTCGGCAATCCGACGATCGTCGCGACGCTGACTGTGGTTGCCGCGCTGTTGCCGATGCTGTTCGTGTCCGGATTGATGGGGCCGTATATGGCGCCAATCCCGATCAACGCGTCTGCGGCGATGATCTTTTCCTTCTTCGTCGCGGTGATCATCGCGCCCTGGCTGATGATCCGCTTCGCCCGCAAGACGCTGGCCGGGGGGCATGGCGCGCATGATGCGCATGGCGGCAAGCTTGGCGCGCTATATGGTGCGGTCGCCGCCCGGGTCATCGCGACGCGGCGCAGCGCGTGGACGTTTTTGATCGCGGTCGGGCTCGCCACGCTGCTGGCCGGATCGATGTTCTACTTCAAGGGCGTGACGGTGAAGCTGCTGCCGTTCGACAACAAGTCGGAAGTGCAGCTCGTCGTCGACCTGCCCGAAGGCACCAGCCTCGAAGCGACCGGTCGCGTCCTTGAACAGGCCGCGGCGATCGCCCGCACGGTTCCCGAAGTCACCGCGATGGAGGCCTATGCCGGCACATCGGCGCCGTTCAATTTCAACGGTCTGGTCCGCCACTACTTCCTGCGCGCCAAGCCGTGGATGGGCGACCTGATGGTCACGCTCGCCCCGAAGGATGAGCGCGCTCGCAACAGCCATGACGTTGCCGTTGCGCTGCGCGATCGGCTGAAGGCGCTGCCGCTCCCATCCGGCGGATCGATCAAGGTCGTCGAAACGCCGCCCGGTCCGCCGGTGCTGGCAACGCTGCTTGCCGAAATCTACGGCCCGGACGAAGCCACGCGGCGCAAGGTCGCGGCGGAGGTGGAAACCCTGTTCCGCAGCGTACCCTTCGTCGTCGATGTCGACAACAGCTTTGGCCAGCCCGCGCCGCAACTGCAGCTGGTGCCGCAGCGCGACCGGCTCGATCATTACGGCCTGTCGGAGCGCGCATTGTTCGATTCGATCGGCGCGCTGATGGGCGATACCATCGTCGGCTATGCCCCGCAGGGCGATGGGCGCGACCCGTTGCCGATCCAGATCGGGCTCGACCAGGCGCAGCGCAGCTGGAGCCAGGCGCTCGCGGCAACCCCGGTTGCCGTCACGCGCGGCGCAGCCGGGCCGCAGCTGGTGCCGCTTGGCGAACTGGTCGAGGCGCGCATGGACAAGGCCGAACCGGCAATGTTCCGACGCGACGGGCGCGGCGCAACCATGGTCAGCGCCGAGCTGGCCGGTCGCTACGAAGCGCCGATCTACGGCATGCTGGCGATCAATGCGGCGATTGACGGCCATGACTGGGCGGCACGCGGCCTGCCCAAGCCGACCATCCACCTCAACGGCCAGCCCGAGGATGAAACCACCCCGTCGCTGCTGTGGGATGGCGAGTGGGAGATTACCTGGGTCACCTTCCGCGACATGGGCGCTGCCTTCATGGTCGCGCTGCTCGGCATCTATGTGCTGGTCGTGGCGCAGTTCGGCAATTTTAAGCTGCCACTGGTGATCCTGACGCCGATCCCGCTGACGCTGGTGGGCATCGTTGCGGGACACATGCTGTTCGCCGCTCCCTTTACCGCCACCTCGATGATCGGCTTCATTGCGCTGGCGGGGATCATCGTCCGCAACTCGATCCTGCTGGTGGATTTCATCCGTCATGCACGGTCTGCGAACAAATCGCTCCGCGACACGTTGCTGGAGGCCGGGATGATCCGGTTCAAGCCGATCGTCCTGACGGCGGCGGCGGCGATGATCGGTGCAGCGGTGATCCTGACCGATCCGATCTTTCAGGGGCTTGCGATTTCGCTCCTGTTCGGCTTGGCATCGTCGACGCTGCTGACCGTGCTGGTCATCCCGGCGATCTATGTGGTGCTGCGCGACGATGGGCGCGCGATGACAAGGGCAAGTGAATGACGACGTTGGACCTGACCCTCGATCAGATGCGCGAACAGGCCGACGGCCTGGCCCGGCACCTGCGCGCGCTCGCCAATCCCGCCCGCCTGCTGATCCTGTGCCGGCTTTCGGGCGGCGAGGCGTCGGTGGGCGAGCTGGTCGAGGTCACCGGCCTGTCGCAGTCGGCGGTATCCCAGCATCTTGCGATGCTGCGCGAAGCCGGCGCGGTCGCTGCGCGGGTCGATCAGCAGTCGCGCTTCTATTCGATCAGCGACCCGCATGTCAGCCGGATCTTCGACGCGCTGTGCAGCGCGTGCCAGCTGCCCGCAGCGGCGGAGTGAGCGCCGCGCCTGTGCCATGAACCCAATTGCGCGGGCGGGCGTTCGACACGCAGAGGAGACCGTTGATGCCCGTTGAGCCGCCAATCCCCGCCCAGCCGACCATTCCCCCGCCGGAGGCTCCGCCCCAGCCGTTGCCGGGGCAGCCGCAACCGGGCCAGCCCGCTCCAGCGACCCCGGAAATCCAACCCCCTGCGCCGGACATCGACATTCCCGCCCCCAATCCCGGCGGCGACCCGCCCGCTAGCCCGGTTCAGCCGGTGGCGTGAGCCGGGCGCAGAGCGCAGAGTGCCGTCGAGACAGGCACTTAGCGCTCCCCGCGCCTCCCCGCATTTCGCCACATCGCCGCGCGATCGGCAGTTGACCGCCCCGCCTTTGCAAGGCTAGCCTCTCGACCAAGGCGGGGGGAATCGCGAAAATGGGCGTTGTTTTTGTGGCAGCCGCAATGCTTGCGGCAGCCGGTGTTCAGGACGCGCCCGGCGCGACGACGTCGCAGACGACGGCGTGCGAACTCCATGTCTGGCCGGGATCGAAGCTCGGCTCGGTTTACAGCGGCTGGACCCGCGGCGGGATCGTCAACGGGGCGGTTACCGGGCGCGACGGCTATCCCCGGACTCCTGCCGACGCGATCAACACCCGCGAACAGGCTGAGTTGCTGCAGGCTGCCGATCTGCAAAACTTGCTGAAGCTGGAAAGCTATCGGGTCGTGATGCACCCGGATGCACTGCCCAGCAGCGTGATCCGCCGGACGCCGATCCGCATCGCCGCGTCCGCGACGCCCTGCTACGCCGAACTGATCGTCGATGACGTGATGATGCAGCATGACGACTTTGCGTCGGGACGGTTCCTGAAGGTCTTGTTCCGCTACCGCGAGTTCGGCAGCGACGCGGCGCCGGTGCGCAGCTTTGGAACCTGGGTCCAGACGCGGCTCGTCAAATTCCCCCCAAAGCTTCCGGAGGAGGAAGAGGAAGCACTCGCCGAGATGCGGCAGGCTTTCTCGAAAAACATCACGGCATTTGCCACTGCATTGCATGCCCCGCCGAAAAAGCGCTGAGCGCCTCGACATGGTGCTCGCGCGAACCCGCGCTCAATCCGCTTGCTTCGACGCTGCGAAGCAACCTGGTCTCGCTCCTCGGATGCCCGGGGCTCGGACAGCAACCCCCAGCGATCACCAAAGGGAAGAGTGAACAGGATGAACACATTCATCAGTCGCGTCGCAATCGCGGCCTTCGGCGCCGCGCTCTGCACATCGACCGGGGCGCTGGCTCAGGAAACCGCTCCGTGCGAACTTCATATCTGGCCAGCCGAGCGCATGAACTCGGTCACCACGGGTCTGCTCGGCGGGGGTCTGCTCGATGCCGCGATCCACAGCGGCCGCGATGCCAGCAACAAGGCGAGCATGGCGAGCGCGCTCGACAGCCCGTCGCAGCTGGACGCCCTCGAATCCCTGAACCTGCACGAACTGCTTGAGCTCAAGCCCGGGACCGTGCTCGTCAAGCACGACACGCCGCTTGAGCGGAAGACCATGAACAAGATCAAGACGCGCCGTTCGGACTCGACGGCCGCCTGCTACAGCGAGCTGATCGTGGCCGATGTTTTCTACCAGAAGGCCATGATCTACGGTCGTTCGCTCAATACGCTGTTCATGCTCCGCGAATTCGATCCGGCCCAGAAAATCGCGTTCCAGTACAAGGCATGGGGTGGCAACGGCCTCAAGCTGTTCCCGCCCAAGGAGGGCGAAGATTCGATCGCCGCGCTCGATGAGCTGGTGAGCGTGTTCAAGAAGAATTTCGAGGAATATGCGGCCAACGCGCGCAAGGCGATCGCGGCCCGTCCCAAGCCGAAGGCGAAGGCAAAGGGCTGACCGCGACACGCGACTGAATGACCGATCGCCCGGAGCCGCGCGCGCCATCGCGCGTTGTTCCGGGTGAAAGGATCACATGATGACCAGCCCCACGCCAAATCCGCACCCCGATAGCCCGCCCGAAGCGGACCATGACCGCCGCAGCGATCTTGAGCGCGCTGTCACCGACACGAACCGCGACATCGAGAACGTGCATGACGAGGCCCCACCCGCGGGCGTCGATGGTGCCGTCGGCGGGACCGGTGGCGTCACGAAGAATCAGGATGACACCGCGCAATAGGGGGCGGCCCGATCACAGACCCGATTTGCGATCCGCTTACCGTCCGGTGGCGCCACCGCGCGCCGGTTGCCCGGACTTGAGGTCGATTGGCCTGCCGCGCACATAGTCCAGCACCGCCGGCACCGGGCCGAGCCGGTTGACGCCGCCGTTGTTCAGATCGACGAAACTTCCCACGGCAAAATAGTCGGCAGGCGAGATCGCTACGCCGGACAGGACCGCGGGGAGCGCGCCGTCACGCCGATCTGGCCGAACCGTGCCACCGATCAGGAACCAGGGCGTGTCGCTGCTCGGCCCAAAGCCGGTCTCATCCTTCAGCTCCGGAATCTTCGACCGGAATTTGGCGGTGTCGAAGAACATGGTGCCAAGGTCGCTGACCGTGCCGGCTTTTGCCGTGAACCCGACCGTTCCCAGGCACCAGCATACCGCCAGCCCCTGCGGACCCGTGCCCCATGACGTTCCATAAAGCACGTAATCGCCCGGGATCGCCTCGATCAGATAGAGGTTGTCGGGGACACCCTTGGCCAATGGAAAATTGTGCCGAATCCCCGCAAGGTTGGCGACTGCGGGATAGAAATAGGTGAAATTATCCAAGGACGGTTCAGGCGGAATGCTCACGCTCGGCTTGCGCCCCTGGCGCTCCTGCTCCGCCCGACGTTGCAGGGCCTTTTCGCGTTCCTCGATCAACTTCGGCCGGGCTTCTTCGAACGCTTTCGCCCGCGCCGCGCGATAGTCCGCGAGTTCGGCCGGTGTCGGCTTGCGCAGAAAGATCGGCTCGAATGAAGGCACGCCCTTCGGCCGGTGCACGCGAAACAGCAGGTAAGCGCGATCCTGACGGATCGTCACCGGCTGCCCCTCGGTAATTTCGACCAGCATCGGCTGCGGCGTGGTGGGCGCCTGCGCGGCGGGCGGTGCCGATACCGACAACAAGGCGAATAGAGCGGGCAGCATCAACGGTCCTCCGGCAGCGGGTCGCCATCGGGCCGTGGGCCCGACGCCGCCTTTGCCTGCATCGCGATCGATGCGGGCGAGAAATTATCGGTGAGTTCCTCCCAGCGCCGTTCCTGCAGCGGATAACGCTGATAGCCGCGCGGTTCCATGCAGCGGCGAAGCCGGGACTGGTGCGCCCGCCGCACCAGTGGTCCGGCAATGATCTCACCGATCACCGCGCCGACAATGCCATAAGGCTGGATCGCCGGGGGCTGCACCGTCGCGACGCTGGCGGCCTCTTCCCACGGAACGAACCGCGGAACCGATGCCGTGGCATTGGGCGCCGGCATGAACCGATAGCAATCGGCGATATCGGCATAGGCCTCGGCGTAGCTCGTGTCGGCGCGCCAGAAATAGAAATATTTCCATCCGTTGGACACGACCGCCGGGTCGCGACCACCCGACAGATCCGGGATGGTCACCGTGCCGGGATCGGGCGGCTCAGCCGCTGTCTGAGCGAGGCCCGATGGTGCCGTCGCGATCAGCAGCAGCGATGCGCATGCTACCCTGAGCCCCATCCGTCCCTCCCTTTCGGGAACGGTATCGCGCGCATTCACAGCGCGCAATGCAGAGGATCAGCCCGCCAGCGCTTTCTTCAGCAGGTCGTTGACGACGCCCGGATTGGCCTTGCCGCCCATCGCCTTCATCGTCTGACCGACGAAGAAGCCGAACAAAGCTTCCTTGCCGCCGCGATACTGTTCCAGCTGGCCGGGGTTCTTCGCCAGCACTTCGGCGATCACCGCCTCGATCGCGCCGGTGTCGGACGTCTGCTTGAGCCCACGCTCCTCGACGATCTTGGCCGCGCCGTCGCCGGTTTCGAGCATGATCTCGAACACCTGCTTGGCAAGGCTGCCGGAAATGGTGCCGTCGGCGACGAGGCCAAGCAGTTCAGCCGCCTGCGCCGCGCTGACCGGCGACTCCTCGATGCTCTTGCCCAGCCTGTTGAGCGCGCCGAACAGTTCCGATGTCACCCAGTTCGATGCCGCCGCGCCCTTGGCACCCGCGTCGAGCAGCGCGTCGAAATAGCGCGCAGTCTCGACCTCGGCGGTCAGCACGCCGGCATTGTACGGCGTCACGCCCGCGGCGATGTAGCGCGCGCGCTTGGCATCGGGCAGTTCGGGCAGCGACGCGCGGCATTCCTCCAGAAACGCGTCGTCCAGCTCGAGCGGGAGCAGGTCGGGATCGGGGAAATAGCGATAGTCATGCGCGTCTTCCTTCGACCGCATCGACCGCGTCTCGCCGCGATCGGGATCGAACAGGCGCGTTTCCTGCACCACCGTCCCGCCGCTCTCCAGCACCTCGATCTGGCGCTTCGCCTCGATCTCGACTGTCTGCACCACGAAGCGAACCGAGTTGACGTTCTTGGTCTCGGTGCGCGTGCCGAACTCCGCACCGGGCTTGCGCACCGACACGTTGACGTCGGCGCGCATCGAGCCCTGGTCCATATTGCCGTCGCATGAGCCGACATAGCGCAGGATCGAACGCAGCTTGGCCAGATACGCCCCGGCCTCGGCAGGCGAGCGCATGTCGGGCTTCGACACGATCTCCATCAGCGCGACGCCGCTGCGGTTGAGGTCGACATAGGACAGGCGCGGATGCTGGTCGTGCATCAGCTTGCCGGCATCCTGCTCGACATGGATGCGCTCGACCCCGATCGTCTTGGTCGCGCCATCGACGTCGATCTCGATCGCGCCCTCACCCACCAGCGGGTGATAGAGCTGGCTGATCTGATAGCCCTGCGGCAGATCGGCGTAGAAGTAATTCTTGCGGTCGAAGCGCGACCATTTGTTGATCTTCGCGTCGATCGCCATGCCGGTGCGTACCGCCTGACGGATGCACTCGATATTCGGCACCGGCAGCATCCCCGGCATCGCCGCGTCGACGAGGCTGACCTGCGTATTCGGCTCCGCCCCGAACGCGGTCGCGGCGCCCGAGAACAGCTTGGCGTTGGACGTGACCTGCGCGTGGACCTCAAGGCCGATCACGACCTCCCACTCGCCGGTTTCGCCTTTGATGCGGTAGATGGAGTCAGTCATCTCGTTTCAATCCACGGGTCGAGCGACACAATAACCGATGCTTCGCTCTAGGTTCTTCATTCTGGTCCATCACAAACGTCGGTTGACGCTTTGCTGGTCGATCATCGTCGCGCTTCACGGTTCGATCGGAGATCAGGCTGGCGAGATCGCCAAGCCCGCTCACCCAATCGAGCAGATTTACCACCACTGCTCCGGCCGCGCCGTGAACCCCGCCCGCTGCTCGATCGCGAGGCTCGCGTTCAGCACGCCCTGCTCGTCCAGCGGCTTGCCGATGATCTGCAGGCCGAGCGGCAGCCCGTCCTTGTCCAGACCGCCCGGCACCGACATCGCCGGGATGCCCGCCAGCGAGGACGGCACGGTGAAGACGTCGTTCAAATACATCGCCAGCGGATCGGCGCTCTTCTCGCCCAGCGCGAACGCCGCAGACGGCGCGGTCGGGGTGAGCAGCAGGTCGCACTGCGTCCACGCCCGCTCGAAATCGCGCGCGATCAGGGTGCGCACCTTCTGCGCCTGGGTGTAATAGGCGTCGTAGAAGCCGGCCGAGAGCACATAGGTGCCGATCAGGATGCGGCGCTGAACCTCGGGGCCAAAGCCAGCCGCGCGGGTCGCGGCGTACATGTCCTGCAGCCCCGCCCCATCGGGCAGGTCGCGCAGGCCATAGCGCACGCCGTCATAGCGCGCGAGGTTGGACGACGCCTCCGCCGGGGCGATGATGTAATAGGCGGGCAACGCGTACTTCGTATGCGGCAGCGAGACTTCGACGATCTCCGCGCCGGCGTCCTTCAGCCAATCAATCCCCTGCTGCCACAGCGCCTCGATCTCGGACGGCATGCCGTCCACGCGATATTCCTTGGGGATGCCGACCTTCTTGCCGCGCAGATCGGGGTTCAGCCCCTGCTCCCACTTCGGCACGTCGAGCTTGAGCGAGGTCGCATCCTTGGCGTCGAAACCCGCCATCGCCTCCAGCATGATCGCGCAGTCGCGCACGTCGCGCGCCATCGGCCCGGCCTGATCGAGCGACGAGGCGAACGCCACCACGCCCCAGCGCGAGCATCGGCCATAGGTCGGCTTGATGCCGCTGATACCGGTGAACGCCGCAGGCTGACGGATCGAACCGCCGGTGTCGGTGCCGGTCGCCGCGGGCACGAGCCGCGCGCTGATCGCCGCCGAGCTGCCGCCCGACGAACCGCCCGGCGCGAGCGGGGCGTTACCGCCATCCTTGCGCCGCCACGGGCTGATCACATTGCCGAAATAGCTGGTCTCGTTCGACGATCCCATCGCGAACTGGTCGAGGTTCAGCTTGCCCAGCATCCCCGCGCCCGCGTCCCAGAGCTTCTGCGAGACGGTGGACTCGTAAACCGGCTTGAACCCCTCCAGCATGTGGCTGGCGGCAGTGGTCTGCACGCCCTTGGTGCAGAACAGGTCCTTCATGCCGATCGGCACGCCGGCGAGGGGCTTGAGCGTCTCACCAGCTGCCCGCGCGGCATCGGCTTCACGCGCGGCGGCGAGCGCATGCTCGGGCGTTTCGACGATGAAGGCGTTGAGCTGCTTGGCCGCGCTCACCTTGACGATAAACGCGTCGGCGACTTCGCGCGCCGAGAATTCGCCCGCGCGGATCCCGTCGCGCAGCGCGGCGACGCCGAGGTTGGTAAGGTCGGTCATTATTCGATCACCTTGGGCACGGTGAAAAAGCCATGCTCGGCGAGCGGCGCATTGGCCAGCACCGCGTCGCGCATGTCGCCGTCGTTCACGACGTCCTCGCGCAGGCGCAGCGTGTTGGGGATCACGGCGGTCATCGGCTCGACGGACGAGGTATCGACCTCGCCCAGCTGCTCGATCCAGCCGAGGATGTTGTTGAGCTCAGGCGCGAGCCGCTCGGCGTCGGCATCGCTGATCGCGATGCGCGCAAGGCTCGCGACCTTCTTCACGGTGGCGGGTTCTACGGACATGGGGAGCGCCTAGCAGCGACGCCCCCGTTTCAGCAAGCGGGGTTATTCGAACGGATCGCCGACTGGAACGCCACCGACGAAGACCTGGCGGCGTTGGACGGGGCGGACTTCGATCTGGCCCGAGTCCAGCCCGGCTTTCGCGCGTGGATCGGAGACGGTGTCGGTGGAAGACGCGATCGCTTCGTCCGCGTCCACCCATTTCCCGCCAAACAACAGGTACCGCTCAACGATATCGCTGCCCCCATACCGCGCACTCCTTACGACGCGGCTCGATGTGGCCGGCTTGGTGGCGGGGGTAGGTTCGGGCTGGAACTGCGAATGGACGAGCAGCACCGCCTCCTTGCCCTCCGGCAGAAAGGCCAGCGTGCAAGGTTCGCCGCGACACTTCCAGCTCTCGGCAATAGCTTCGCGCAACTCCGTGGGCAGCGGAGTCCCCGCAGGCAGGATCCGAAGCGTCTTGTCGAGCGACTCTTCCCGAACCGCCTGTGTCCCGTCCGGCGCATCCCAGCGATACGTGGCGGTTGCCGCTTCGGTCGCCCCCTTGCGGATCGCCTCGTTCTTCGACGCTTTAAAGCGCTCCAATGCCTTTCGACCCGGCTCACCGAAGTCAAACGCCAAGGCGCGCCAGTCAAATTTGTCCGGCGACACCTTCCCCGACTCCAGCCGTGCGACCTGATCGCGGGTCGAGATCGCGTTGAAGCTCACCAGCGGCGTCGCCAGCAGCAGCGCGACGCCGCACACGATCATCGCCAGATGCAGGTTCGCGGGCCGCACCCGCTGCGGCCAAGCCCGGCGCCCGCGGATCACGCTGACGAGGTACGCGACCGCGACCACGCTCGCGATGACGACAAAGGTGAGGCCCCACAGCCGCTCGGGCGTAAAGCCGTACTGCCCTATCCGCAGCCCCGTCGCGACGGCCGCAATCCCGATCAGCGGCAGGATCGCCACCGCCAACACCAACGCCGCCCAGCGCAGCACGCGGTTGCGCGGGGCATCGTCGCCGCCATTGCCGATCACCGCATTGACCAACAGCAGCGCCCCGACCGCACAGGCGAGCAGGATCGGCGTGGTCGACTTGGTCGCCTCCCACAAGGGCTGCAACCCCGTGAACGGCAACGCGATCAGGAACAGCCCCAGCCCCACCGCCAGCACCGGCGCGAGCACGCCCAGCACCAGCATCGCGACATTCTGGAGCAATCCCACGATGCGCCGCTGCTCGCGCAGCAGGGCGAGGCCCAGCCCGAACGCCAGCCCGACCAGCGGCCGCCAGAACCATTCCTCCCGCAACAGGTCCGAAAGCAGGTCGATGCCGATCAGGTCGAACAGTGCGGCGAGCAGGAACGACAGCAGCAGAACGACACCGACAAACGCCCAGCCGAGGCACCACAGCACCGCATTGGTCCAGGCATGGTCATGCGCCAGAGGATAGGAGATCGGCCGAAACCCGCCCTCACGCCCCGCTTGAAACAGCGGCGCGGCGATGCCGATGGCAAGCGCGAGGCACACGACGCGCCACCCCTCGGTCGCGCTCCACCCCGATGTCGCGCCGTTAAAATAGAGGATCAGCGCAGCAACCGCGCCGCAGCCCAACGCGAACAGGGCCGAGCGAACCAGATCGCTGCGGATCACGACGAACCCGAACAGGATCGCCGAAACGGTGACGAAGCTGAGCAATGCGAGTCGCACCGCGCCAACCTCGGCCTGATAGCCGATGCCGATGATCCAGTGCGCAATCAGCCCAGCGACCAAGCCCAGCGCGGCAAGGATCGGCGGCAGCAGCGGCCAGCGCTCATCCCGTTGTTCGACCGCTTCGCTCATCCCCAGCCCCCTCGTTATCCGTCCCCGAGCTTGCATCCTTCGCAACCATCGCGCAACGGAAAGCGATTGCCCGGCAGCTCCTCATGCTGCATTGCACAATGGAGAGGCCCGAGTGGCACGCAAGTTCCTCTATATCGTGGCGGTGTTGATCGTGCTCGCGCTTGCAGCGACCTTTGCGTACCGGATCTGGGGTGTGGAACTGCTGCGGCAGGCCATGGTCCCGGGCGGTCGCTTTGAAGCGCAGGCGGCGCTGCCGACCGACAGCTACGCCCGCGCCGACATGTGGCTCGCCCGCCCCGACAAGCCGGGCAGCCCTGCGCTGTGGACGCCGCAGGGGATCAAGCCCGCTGCCAGGCCCGAAGCGGCGGTGTTCTTCATCCACCCGACCTCCTACCTCAACCGCGCCAAATGGAACGCGCCGCTGGACGACACGGAGGCGAACGACCGCGCCAACCTGTTCCTGCGTGGCCAGGCAAGCCCGTTCAACGGCGCCGGCGCGATCTGGGCGCCGCGCTATCGCCAGGCGACGTTCGGCGCATTCCTCACGACCAAGGCGGATGCGCAGCAAGCGCTCGACCTCGCCTATCGCGACGTGACCGCCGCGTTCGACCAGTTCCTCAAGGAAGCCGGCGACCGCCCGATCATCCTTGCCGGACACAGTCAGGGCGCGCTCCACCTCACCCGCCTGTTGCATGACCGCGTGGCGGGCAAGCCGCTGGCGAAGCGGATCGTCGCGGCCTATGTCGTCGGCTGGCCGGTATCGCGGACCGCGGACCTGCCCGCGCTCGGCCTGCCCGAATGCACCGCCGCCGACCAGAGCGGCTGCATCCTGTCGTGGCAGAGCTTCGCCGAGCCCGCCGACCCCTCGCTTGTCGTCGAAAGCTTCGATCGCTCGACCGGCTTCACCGGGGCCCCGCGCAAGGGCACGACCATGGTCTGCACCAACCCGGTTACCGGCGCTCCGGCGTCCGGCGAGGCTACCCGGTTCGACATCGGCAATCTCGTTCCCAAGTCCGACCTGTCGAGCGCGACGCTCGGAAAGGGCGCGACGACGCTGCGCTGCGACGCGCGCGGCATCCTGCTGCTCGGAACGGTGCCGGACGGCGTGGGCGGGCAGTATGTCCTGCCGGGTAACAATTATCACGTGTTCGACTATGCGTTGTTCTGGGCCAATGTCCGCGCCGATGCGGAGCGGCGACTGGCGGCGCATCGTGCCAAGCGCAGCGCATGGATCGATCTGTTCGTGCGCCGGGCGGTCGGATGATCACGACCGACGCTGCCACGTTCCGCGACGCACTGCCGACCGGCGGGCGGCTGCTCGGCCTTGACGTCGGGACCAAGACGATCGGCACGGCTTTGTGCGACGCCGGCTGGTCCTTCGCGAGCCCCGCGCACCTCATCAAGCGGACCAAGTTCACCGCCGACAAGGCCGAACTGGCAACGCTGATCGCGCAGCAGCAGGTCAAGGGGCTGGTCATCGGCCTCCCGCTCAACCTCGACGGGAGCGACAGCCCGCGCACCCAGTCCACCCGCGCCTTTGCCCGCAACCTCGCCGATCTCGATCTGCCGATCTTCCTGTGGGACGAACGCTGGTCGACCGCCGCGGTCGAGCGCCAGATGATCGCCGAGGACCTCTCGCGGGCCAAGCGTGCGGAGCGGGTCGACAAGCTCGCGGCAAGCTACATCCTGCAGGGCGCGATCGACGCGCTGGCAACCGGCTGACCCGTTGCGTCGTGACCGCTGAACGGGCAGCGTGACGTCTCCAGATTCGGGGGACATTCATGCGCCAGTTGCTTCTCGCCGCCACCCTGCTCGCTGCGCCCGTGCTGGCGCAGGACAAGCCGACCGCCAAGGCCGAGGCCGAAGCAGCGCAGGCCCGCGCGCCGGTCGAGGAACAGGCGTTTGTCAGCAAGGGGCAAGTGACGGTCAGCGGCCAGCGCATCGCCTACACCGCCACGGCAGGCACCCTCACGATCCGCGACGATGACGGCAAGCCGAGCGCGAGCTATTTCTACACTGCCTATACCAAGGATGGCGGCGGGAACCGTCCGGTCACCTTTTTCTACAATGGCGGGCCGGGATCGCCGACGATCTGGCTGCACATGGGCAGTTTCGCGCCGGTGCGCGTGGCCACCGCCAACCCCGAATATATCCGACCGGCCCCTTATGGCTTCGGCCCCAACCCCTATTCGCTGATCGACAAGAGCGACCTGGTGTTCATCGACATGATCGGCGCGGGCTGGTCCCGCCCGCTTGGCGACAAAAGCGGCCGGGATTTCTGGGGTGTCGATCAGGATGCCGAGGGATTCGCGCGTGCGATCACCCGCTACATCGTCAAGAACAACCGCTGGCAAAGCCCCAAGATCCTGTTCGGCGAAAGCTATGGCACGCTGCGCAACCCCGTGGTCGCGGCGCGGCTGGAACAGGCCGGGGTCAGCGTCAACGGCATGGTCCAGTTCGCGACGATCATGAACTATGGCGTTCGCCAGTCGGGCTATGACCAGAATTATCTCACGCTGTTCCCGACCATGGCGGCGACCGCCTGGTATCATCAGCGCCTGCCGAACCGTCCCGCCGACCTGAAGTCCTTCCTTGACGAGGTGCGCGGCTTCACTACCGGCCCCTATGCCGCCGCACTCGCCAAGGGATCGAACATCGGCGCTGCGGAAAAACAGGCGGTGGCGCGCCAGATGGCGGCCTATACCGGCATCAGCGAAGCGTTCATCCTGCGCGCCGACCTGCGCATCGATCTTCAGCGTTTCCAGACCGAATTGCTGCGCGACCGCCGGCTTGCCGTCGGGCGCCTCGATTCGCGCTACACGCTCAACGTCGCCGATGCCAATGCCGACAGCCCGGACGACGATCCGTCCTCGACTGCGGTTACCGGCGCGTTCGTCGCGACGTTTCAGGATTATGCCAGCCGCGTCCTCGGCTACAAGACCGACCTTGCCTATCGCATGAGCGCCCGCGGCCCCGGCTTCACCTGGGACTGGAGCCACCGTCCGCCCGGCGCGACCAACCCCCAGACCACGCCCAATTCGGGACTGGACCTCGCCTGGACGATGCGCACCAATCCCCATCTCAAGGTGATGTTCGTCAACGGCTATTATGATTTCGCGACCGCGTTTTTCGGGGCAGAGTTCGACGTTTCGCACATGTTGCTCGACCCGACGCTGCAGCGGAACATCGCCTTCACTTATTACGAGGCGGGGCACATGGTGTACCTCAACCCCGACGAACTCGCGAAGATGCACGCCGATCTGGGCCGTTGGTATGACACGCTCGGGGGTGTCGCGCGCTGAGGCCTACCCCAGCTGGAGCGGACGGATCAGCCCGCCGCGATTGAACCGCGCGATCAGCCCGTCGAGCGTACGGATCGTCATGTCGCCCCGCCACCGGCTGCGATGCTCTGGCGATTCCGGGTCGATCGCGTGGAGCTTGCTGCCAAAACACGCAATGTCGCGCGCCAGTGCGCTGGCGTCGTCGTCCGCGGCATCGAGCTGCGCGCGCGCCGGACCCCGGCGCATCTGCCGGGCGGACCGGGACAGCGCCGCGCGACTGGTGGCGACGTCGGCGGCGAAGCGATCGGCGAGGCGCGACAGTTCGTCCAGATAGCGCGCGGACACGACCTGCCCGGCCCGAAAGCCCAGCTGGTCATCGCCGTAAGCAACGTTGCTGCCGACCCGGACCGTCGCCTCGCGCAGGTACAGGCTGGTCAGATCGCGCAGCACGGTCGCGGCGGCGTCGCACAGCGCGATCGCTGCGAGAACCGCCGGCGCAGTGCGCGCATCCACGGCATGGCCAAGGACGGCGCACTGGCGTTCGAACTGCGCGGCCGCTTGTGCCTGATGCGCGATTGCCCGGCGTACGCGATCCAGCCGCTCGAGTGGCGAGGCCTGGTTCTCCCGGAACAGCGCCCGCGACACTTCAAGCGCGCTGCGCGCTGCCTCGACATGGGCATTCATCGCGCCTGTGATGAGCTGGCGGCGCAGCCCGCCCCAGCGCCAGCGATCGGTCAGCCAGCTCCATAGCGGGACCGCGACGAGCAGCAGCGCCGCCTGAATGCCGATCACCATCGCTGCCACCGCCGGCGCGCTCGCCAGCCAGCGTCCCCATGTCTCGATCACCACGCCACCCCCCGGTTCGCGATTTTCGCCCGGATAGGGCCGAATTGCTTCAAGTACAGGACTCCTTGCGCACGCCGCACGGCACCGCTAACCGGCAGCTTTAATGCTACCGCCGATCGATCATCGCCCCGGCGCCCAGATTCAGGGGCGCGCCGTGTTTCCGCACGCGCACCTGACGGGCATTTCCGGGCTTCAGCCGCACGAAATCCTGTTCCTGCTCGATGAAGCGGAACAGTGGGTCGAGGCGAACCGCAACCGTGCGCCCAGCGACCATCGGCTCGACGGGCTGACCCAGATCAACGCCTTTTTCGAAAACTCGACCCGCACGCTGCTCAGCTTCGAAATCGCGGGCAAGCGCCTCGGCGCCGACGTCGTCAACATGCACGCCGCGCAATCGAGCGTGAAGAAGGGCGAGACGCTGATCGACACCGCGATGACGCTCAACGCGATGCGCGCGGACGTGATCGTGATCCGGCACATGAGCTCGGGTGCGGTGCAGCTGATCGCCGACAAGGTCGATTGCCCCGTGCTCAATGCCGGCGACGGCAGCCATGAACACCCGACTCAGGCCCTGCTCGACGCGCTCACCATCCGCCGCCGCCGGGGCAGCATCGCGCACCAGCGCGTGGTGATCTGTGGCGACATCCTGCACAGCCGCGTTGCGCGTTCCAACATCCTCGCGCTGACCGCGCTGGCGGCCGAGGTGCGCGTCGTCGCTCCCTCGACGCTGATGCCCGCCGCGATCGAGAAGATGCACGTGACCCCCTTCACCGATTTCGATGCGGCGCTCGAGGGCGCGGACGTGGTGATGATGCTGCGGCTGCAGAATGAGCGCATGTCCGGCGCCTACATCCCCTCGACCCGCGAATATCACCTCAATTACGGGCTGACGCTTGAACGCCTCAAGCGCGCCAAGCCCGATGCGCTGGTGATGCACCCCGGCCCGATGAACCGCGGGGTCGAGATCGACTCGGTCGTCGCCGACCTGCCTGGGCGCTCCGCGATCACCGAACAGGTCGAGATGGGCGTCGCGGTGCGCATGGCGTGCCTCGACGTGCTGACCCGGCGCGCACGCGGCGTGGAGGGCTGGGCATGAACCGCATTTTCCGCAACGCCCGGCTGATCTGTCCCGAGCGTGGCGAGCGCAGCGGCGACCTGTTCGTCCGTGATGAGCGGATCGTCGATACTGCGCCCGAGGGCGCCGAGGTGATCGACTGCGGCGGCAAGCTGCTCGCCCCTGCCCTTACCGATCTTGGCGTATTCGCGATGGACAAGGCGGCGTGTCGCGCCGGCGGGATCGCCCGCATCGGCCTGATGCCCGACCAGTCACCCGTGCTCGACGGCCCCGGCCTGGTTCAGCGCGCTGCGGACATGGGCAAGCCGGAATTGTGGGTCCACCCAATCGCCGCCGCGACACGCGGGCTGGAAGGGACGGACCTTGCCGAATATGCCACCAACGCCAGCGCCGGCGCGCGCGCGGTGAGCACCGGGCGCGGCTGGATCGCGGACAGTGGCGTGATGCGCCGCGTGCTTGGCTATGCGCGCGATTGCGGTCTGGTGGTGATCGCTCACGCAGAAGACACCGGCCTGACCCGCAACGCCGTGGCGACCGAGGGCGAGACCGCAACCCGGCTCGGCCTGCCCGCCGCGCCTGCCATTGCCGAAGCGCTGGCGGTTCAGCGCGACCTGACGCTCGCCGAAGCGACCGGTGCGGCGATCCATTTCCGGCAACTGACCACCGCCGCCGCGTTCGCGCTTGTCCGCGCAGCCAAGGCACGCGGCGTGCGGGTCACCTGTGGCATCACGCCGGCGCATTTGCTGCTCTCGGATATCAACCTGTCCGACTTCCGCACCTTTGCGCGCCTGTCGCCCCCGCTGCGCGACGACAGCGACCGCGCCGCCGCGCTCGCGGCGCTCGCCGACGGGACGATCGATGTGCTGTGTTCCAGCCATGATCCACGCGGGCCGGAGGAAAAGCGCCTGCCCTTCGCCGATGCGACGCCCGGCATGGCTGGCGCGGCAACGCTGCTGACGCTGGGTCTGGGGCTCGTGCGCGACGGCCACCTGACGCTCGACCGGCTGTTCGCGCTGGTCGCGCGCAACCCGGCACGGATCCTCGGCATCGATACCGGTACGCTCGCGCCCGGCATGCCGGCCGATCTGGTGCTGGTCGATCCCGAAGCGCCCTGGCAGATCGTCGCCGACACGATGCCGGGCAAAGCGGGCAACACGCCGTTCGACGGCCTCCCGGCTCAGGGCAAGGCGCTGCGGCTTTTCAAGGGCGGCAGCGAGGTTCGCTGAGACGAAAACGGGCCGGAGGTCGCCCTCCAGCCCATTGTCGCGCTTCGGGTGTTCGGGTCAGCGCAGCCAGCTGGCTTTCCGGTCGCCCGCCGCGGTGCGGACGAAGCAGTTTCCGCCATCGCTGCGAACTTCGCGGCACAGCGCATCGGCATCGGCGCGGGCGAGCCCGCCAACCGACAGCCGCTGGAACGCCCCGGCCTTGGTCGAAATGCTTGCGCTTGCCGGCGTCAGCGCCTTGAGCTCGGGCGTCCGACGGATCATCCGGCCCCAGGCATCCCGCGCCACGCCGACGCTGTCATAGGCGCCAAGCTGGACATACCAGCTGCCCTTGGCAAAGCGCTGGCTCGACGGCACATCGATACGGGCCGGTTTGCGTGCGCCGACGCTGGCGACCGCCGTTTCGGCACGCACGGCGCGGGCGGGTATGGCCTGGACAATTTCCTGGCGCGGACCGAACACGATCTGCGTCCCGCTCGGCGCGGTAATCGTCGGCCCCTGCGCAACGTCGGTCAAGCCGGTGTCCACGCTGGTCACCTCAGGCACCGCCGCAGCCACCTCAACCGGTGCAGGGCCGGGCACATAGGCTTCGACCGGATCGGCGACCCGTGCCGCAGCAACGGCGCTGGTCATCGTCCGTGCCAGCGCCAGCCGCTCGGGCTGTCCATTGTCCGCGATCGGCGTCACGCCAAGCAGCGATGCCACCTGGTCATAGGCGTTTTGCGGCCGGGCAAAGCTGGCCCATTGCAGCATGCGCCCATCGATCTGGTCGGGCGCGAGATCGAGCGACGCGACGGCGCGCGCCTGCTGCCACTGTCCGGCGAGCGCGAGGCTGAGCGCCAGGTTCTGGCGTGTCTTGGCATCCGCACCGGGCTGCCGCGCAATCTCCATCAGCAGCGCGACGGCACCCGCCGGATCGCCAGCCAGCGCCATGGCGAGACCACGATCGCTCGCGGGGATGGTCGCCGCGTGGGTGGTCAGCGTCTCGCGCGCTGCGTCCCATGCCCCGGTCGCGATCTGCGCCAGCGCAAGATTGAGTGCAGTCCGACCATTGGCCGGATCGAGCGACAGCGCCTCGTTCAGCGCCTGTGTCGCCGACACGAAGCGGCCGGCGAAGAGATAGGTTTCGCCCAGCAGCTTGCGATATTCGCTGTTGCGCGGATCATGCGTGACCGCCGCTTCGGCATGGGTCACGGCCTTTTGCGCCTCGCCCTTGCGCAGGGCCTTGGCGGCGGCGGCCGCTTCCTTGGCAGCGCGGCGCATATCGGCCGTCTCGACGGCGCCATTGGCGACCGCGAGGCCGCCGATCAGGGACGGTGCGCCGAGCAACGGTGCGCCCAGCACCAGTGCTGAGACGGACAGGGTCAGGGTGCGACGAAGGTTCATGGCGTTCAATTCCCCCGGGGTCGACGCGACTTGCCCGCCGGAAGCCGCTCGAGCAGCGGCTCCAGTTCAGGCAGCGAGTCGAGAAATGCGTCGAGCGCTTGCGTCACCAACATCTGGGCCGACTGCCCCGATACCGCCGATGCAAGGCGCAGCTTGAGGTGGCGATCCTGATCGAGCCGAAGCGTGAACGCCGCCTTGCCAGTCCGCGCGGCGACTTCGCGCCCGATCCGGGCTGCGGTCGCGGTCGATACCGGCCGGGGCGCGACATCGGCGACCGGCAAGGATGGCGCAGCTTCGGCAACAGGAGCCGTAACCGGCGGCTGCTCAAGCACCGGCGCAGGCGCAGGCGTGAATTCCTCCACCAGCGCCTGGCGCTGGGCAAGCACCGGCGGCACCGGCTCCGGCATGTCGCCGCCCATATCGTTCCAGCCAAGATCGTCGAGCGATGTGCCCGGATCGAGGCCGACAAACCCCTGCGGGCGCATCGCGGGGCGCGCCTGTCCCTTGCGGGCGAGCAGGCCCGAAGACAGCGACGCGGCGGGCTTGGCCGAACCGAACATCAGCTCACCACCCGGCGGCCAAAGCCACCCTGCGGTCGTCCGGCAAAGACGGCGTGCGGCGCGGCCGCAGCCGGCGCGCTGAACACGGTGCGGCGGAAATTCTTCTCGAGCCGGTCGTTGATATAGGCCCACAAGGCGGTCACCTCGGCGGCGGACTTGCCGTTGGGGTCGACCTCCATCACCGTGCGGCCATCGATCATCGATGCCGCGAAGTCCGTGCGATGGTGCAGCGTTACCGGCGCGACCGTGCCGTGCTGCGACAGCGCAACCGCGGCCTCGCTGGTAATCCGCGCCTTGGGCGTCGCGGCGTTGACGACGAAGATCAGCGGCTTGCCCGCGCGGTCGCACAAATCGACCGTGGCGCCGACCGCGCGCAAATCGTGCGGCGACGGGCGGGTCGGAATGACGATCAGTTCGGCAACCTGGATCACGCTCTGGATCGCCATGGTGATCGCCGGCGGCGTATCGATCACGGCAAGGCGAAAGCCCTGCTGGCGCAATACCTCAAGATCGGCGGCGAGCCGCGCGACCGTGGTCTGCGCAAAGGCGGGAAAATCCGTCTCGCGCTCGTTCCACCAGTCGGACAGCGACCCCTGCGGATCGATGTCGATCAGGACGACGGGCCCATGGCCGGCCCGCTGCGCCTGCACCGCCAGGTGCCCGCTCAGCGTGGTCTTCCCCGAACCACCCTTTTGTGATGCCATCGCGAGTACGCGCATCTACCCCTCGAACTCATCCCGGTTACCCAGTCTGGGGGATGCCATCGGGAAGCTAAGAAGGTGTTAATACGGTAGTCGCCGCCGCATTTGTCCCATGGCGGGCTTAACCCTGCCGCAAGCTTTGCTTGGCCATAAGATGGTTAACTGGCATGATCGGCAAGGCAGGCGGGACCGGGGACTGACCGAATGAAGCATTGTTACTGGACGCTGTTCGCGGGCGTGGCATTGGTCGCCAGTCCGGCGCAGGCCGACGTCAAGGCAGGGGTGGATGCATGGCAGCGCGGCGATTATCGCGCCGCCGTGGCGGAGTGGCGCGGTCCGGCTGTGGCGGGCGACCCCGACGCCCAGTTCAATCTTGCCCAGGCTTATAAGTTCGGGCGCGGCGTCCCCGCCGACCTGGCGCAGGCAGAGGAATGGTATCGCAAGGCAGCGCTACAGGGCCACCCGCAGGCCGAGGTCAATTACGGCCTCGCGCTGTTCGAGAATGGCAAGCGGCTTCAAGCGGTCGAATGGCTGGAAAAGGCTGCCGCCCGGGGCGAACCGCGCGCGCAATATGTACTTGGCACGATGTTCTTCAACGGCGATGCGGTCGCCAAGGACTGGGTCCGCGCCTATGCGCTGACCGCCCGCGCCGCCGCGCAGGGCCTGCCACAGGCATCGACCGCGCAGGCACAGATGGACGGCTATATCTCGTTGCAGGACCGGCAAAAGGGGCTCGAGCTTGCCCGGGTCTACGAACGTGACGCCGGGCGTCCGCAGGTTGTGACCGTCCCGGCCCCGCGCACCACCCAGCCGCCGGCAGCGATCGGACGGACCGCCCTGCCCCCGTCGACGGCCTATCAGCCGCGCGACGTGACCCCCGCGCCCGAGCCGACGCAGAGCGTCGCGGCGCGCCCGGCCCCGCCGATCGTCCGCCCGGCACCCAAGCCAACGCCGAAGCCGGCCACGCCCCCGCCGCCATCGGCCACGGCGGCGATCCGCGATGGCGGCTGGAAACTTCAGCTCGGCGCGTTCGGTGAAGCGGGCAATGCGCAGAAGCTTTGGTCGCAGGTTGGCGGCCGTTTCCCGGGCCGCAAGGTCAGCTATGTGAAGTCCGGCCGCCTGACCAAGGTGCTGGTCGGCCCATTCGCCTCCAGCGCCGAAGCGAGCGCCGCATGTCGCGGGCTCAGTCCGTGTGTACCGGTGCGGGAATAGCGACACATCCTCGCCCGCCAGGGGAAGGATAAAGTGGCTTCACTCGACCCACTCGCTCCGCGCGATCCCCTGCGCGTAGAGCAGCGCCGTCAGATCGCCATGGTCGATCCGCGCGCCCGCCGCCGCGGCGACGATCGGCTTGGCGTGATAGGCCACACCCAACCCCGCCTGTCGGATCATCGCAAGGTCATTCGCGCCATCGCCCACCGCCATCGTCGCCGAAGCGTCCAGCCCCAGTTCCGCCATCGCACCCAGCAGGGTCACCTCCTTGGTCGATGAATCGACGATCGGCTTGGTCACCGCGCCGGTCAGCGCATCGCCCGCGATCAGCAATTCATTGGCGATCACCCGGTCGAACCCGATCTGCGCCCGGACCGGTTCGGCAAAGCGCGTGAAGCCGCCGGACACCAGAATCGCGGTCGCACCGCGCGCCTTCATCGTCTGGATCAGCGTGCGCGCACCTGGCATCAGCTTCACCCGCTCGGCCAGGCAGCGGTCGATTGCGTCGGCGCCCAGCCCCTTGAGCAGCGCCACCCGTGCGTCCAGCGCCTCGGCAAAGTCCAGTTCCCCGCGCATCGCCGCTTCGGTCACTTCGGCGATCTGCGCCTTGATCCCGGCATAATCGGCGAGTTCGTCGATGCATTCGACGGTGATCATCGTCGAATCCATGTCGGCGACGATCAACGCCTTCTCGCGCCCCTCGACAGGCTGCACGACCACATCGACCCGATCGAACGCGCCCTCCAGCGCCGCACGTGCCGCAGCGGGATCGGAGACGAAGAGCAGGTCGACCGCTTTGTCTTCGTCCAGCGTCTCCACGCCGCGCGGGCCGCACCCGGCATCGCTCAGCTTGTCCAGCGCGGA
Source organism: Sphingomonas sp. BE123 (assembly GCF_031456015.1). NCBI lineage: Bacteria > Pseudomonadati > Pseudomonadota > Alphaproteobacteria > Sphingomonadales > Sphingomonadaceae > Sphingomonas > Sphingomonas sp. BE123. The sequence goes on from NZ_JAVDTW010000001.1 coordinate 652,766, forward strand.
GGAAATATCCCCCTCAACCAACCGATCCGCTGCTATCAGCGTCGCGATGAACATGCCGCACTCCTCCAGGCCAAGGGTCGCGCTCATTGCAGGACCGACCGCCAGCGGCAAGTCCGCTTTGGCGATCGCACTCGCGCAGGCGGCCGGGGGGACGGTGATCAACGCGGATTCGGCGCAGGTCTATGCCGAGCTGCGCGTCCTGAGCGCGCGCCCCTCGCCAGAGGAAGAGGCGCAGGCACCCCACCGCCTGTTCGGCCATGTCACCGGCACCGACGATTATTCAGCAGCGCGCTGGGCGGCAGAGGCCAAGGCTGAGATCGCGGCGGCGCACGAACGCGACAGCCTCCCGATCCTCGTCGGCGGGACCGGCATGTACATCCGCACCCTGCTTGACGGCATCGCCCCGGTCCCCGGAATCGACCCGGCGATCCGCGCCGAGGTCCGCGCGCTCCCGGTCGCCGCCGCCCACGCCCTGCTCACCGAACGCGACCCCGAGGCCGCCGCGCGGCTCGCCCCCGCCGACACCACCCGCGTCGCGCGCGCGCTGGAAGTGGTGACCGCCACCGGCCGCACACTCGCCGAGTGGCAGCGGGCGAAGGTCGGCGGGATCGGCGACCAGATCGACCTCGTCCCCCTGATCCTACTTCCCGACCGCGGCTGGCTGACCGAACGCTGCGACCGCCGCCTCGCCGCGATGTTCGAAGGCGGCGCGATCGACGAGGTCGCCGCCCTGCTTACGCGCGACGACATCCCGCCCGAGGCACCGGTGCGCAAGGCGATCGGCGTGCCCGAGATTGCCGCACTGCTCGCCGGAGAAATCGGGCGCGGCGAAGCGCTCGAACGCGCTCAAGCGGCGACGCGCCAATATGCAAAGCGGCAATATACCTGGCTGCGGCATCAGCCTCCCGGTGACTGGCCCCGCACTGACGAGACAGATATTATCAATCGAATGACCCATTTCGCACGAATCGTATAAAATCAAAACTTGACACGCATCTTTCATACGCATAGCAGCGCGCTTCCCCAATCGCATTGCACTGCGGCAAACCAAGGAGAACGACCGTGACCGAGAAAAGCGGAGCAGACATTCTGATCGAGGCGCTGGTCGACCTCGGTGTGGAGGTCGTGTTCGGCTATCCGGGCGGCGCGGTGCTCCCGATTTACGACGCGATCTTCAAGCAAAAGAAAATCCGCCACATCCTCGTCCGCCACGAACAGGCGGCGACGCACGCGGCGGAGGGCTATGCCCGCTCGACCGGCAAGCCCGGCGTCGTGCTCGTCACCTCCGGCCCAGGTGCGACCAATGCGGTCACCGGCATCACCGATGCGCTGATGGATTCGATCCCGATGGTCGTCATCACCGGCCAGGTGCCGACGCACCTGATCGGCAGCGACGCGTTCCAGGAAGCCGACACGGTCGGTATCACCCGCCACTGTACCAAGCATAACTATCTGGTGAAGGATCCCGCCCAGCTCGGCGCGGTGGTGCATGAGGCGTTCCATATCGCGACCTCGGGCCGCCCCGGTCCGGTGGTCATCGACATCCCCAAGGACGTCCAGATCGCCACCGCGCGCTATGCCAAGCCGGGTCCGATCCAGCACAAGACCTATCGCCCGCAGGTCAAGGCCGACAAGGCACTGATCGAAACGGCGGTCGAGATGCTCGCGGCGGCGGAACGGCCGGTCTTCTATACCGGCGGCGGCGTGATCAATTCGGGGCCAGGCGCGTCGCAGCTGCTGCGCGAGCTGGCAAGGATCACCGGCGCGCCGGTCACCTCGACGCTGATGGGCCTCGGCGCTTTTCCGGCCTCGTCCGACCAGTGGCTCGGCATGCTCGGCATGCACGGCACCTATGAAGCCAATTATGCGATGAACCAGGCCGACCTGATCATCGCGGTCGGCGCGCGCTTCGACGATCGCGTGACCGGACGGCTCGACGCCTTCGCGCCGCATGCGAAGAAAATCCATATCGACATCGACCGCTCGTCGATGAACAAGACGGTGCGTGTCGACCTGCCGATCGTCGCCGATGTCGGTCACGCGCTGGAGGACATGGTCCGCATCTGGAAGGCGCGCCAGCATCCCAGGCCCGACCTCTCCGAATGGTGGCGGCGGATCGAAGGATGGCGCGCGGTCAAGTGCCTCGACTATGCCGAGGAAGGCCCCGGCATCGACGCCGGCACCATCATGCCGCAGCGCGCGATCCAGGCGCTGTGGGAGGCGACGCGCGATCAGGCCCCGATCATCACGACCGAGGTTGGCCAGCACCAGATGTGGGCCGCGCAGCACTTTCATTTCGAGGCACCGAACAAGTGGCTGACCAGCGGCGGCCTTGGCACGATGGGCTATGGCCTGCCCGCCGCGATCGGCGCGCAGCTCGGCAACCCCAATGCGCTGGTGATCGACATCGCCGGTGAAGCGTCGATCCAGATGAACATTCAGGAACTGGCGACCGCGACCCAATATCGCCTTCCAGTCAAGATCTTCATCCTGAACAATGAATATATGGGGATGGTCCGCCAGTGGCAGGAACTGACCTATTCTAGCCGCTATTCGGAAAGCTACAGCGACTCGCTGCCCGATTTCGTCAAGCTCGCCGAAGCCTATGGCTGGAAGGGCATCCTGATCGAGCATCGCAGCGATCTGGAAAGCGGTATTCAGGAGATGCTGGCCCATGACGGGCCGGTGATCGTCGACTGCCGCGTCGCCAAGCTCGCCAACTGCTTCCCGATGATCCCGTCGGGCGCCGCTCATACCGACATGCTCCTCCAAGCCGCCGAAGTGTCCGGCGAAATGGACGACGAAGCCAAGGCGCTGGTGTGATGTCGTTCTGGCTTCCGTTGTTGTTATCGCTGTTCGCGACCGCGTTTTGCATTGCCCGACTCGTAGTCGAGGTGCGGGCTAAGCGTTGGTGGTGGGCATCGGCTGCAGCTGTAAGTGCGTTCGCGATCCTCGCGACGCCGATGCCGGTGGTTACGCACACGGTAAAAATCGATCTGCCGAGTAACTGACATGCATATCAAGGAAGAAAAGGCCGAGCGGCATACGCTCGCCATCATCGTCGACAACGAACCGGGCATCCTTGCCCGGATCGCCGGCCTGTTCACCGCGCGCGGCTATAATATCGAGAGCCTGACGGTGAGCGAGATCAGCGACGACAAGTCGGTGAGCCGAATCACGATCGTCACCAGCGCCAGCGCGCATGTACTGGAGCAGATCGTGTCGCAGCTCGACCGGCTGGTGCCCGTGCACAAGGTCCGCGACCTCACCGCCGAGGGGGATCATGTCGAGCGCGAGCTGGCACTGGTCAAGGTCGCTGGCACCGGCGACCACCGGATCGAGGCGCTGCGTCTCGCCGATGTCTATCGCGCGCGCGTCGTCGATGCGACCACGTCGAGCTTCGTGTTCGAAGTGACGGGCAGCACCGAAAAGATCGACAAGTTCATCGAACTGATGGGCGAAGTCGGGCTGATCGAGGTCGCCCGCACCGGTATCGTCGCCATCGCGCGGGGGCGCGAGGCGGCCTAGATCAATCCGTCACCCTGGCGAAAGCCAGGGTCTTGCGCGGCAAGCGCACGGCATAACCACGGGGGACCCCGGCTTTCGCCGGGGTGACGAGCCCGGACCAAAGGGAAGAAAACTATCATGCGTGTCTATTACGATCGTGATGCCGACCTGAACCTGATCACGGGCAAGAAGATCGCCATCGTCGGCTATGGTTCGCAGGGCCACGCCCACGCCCAGAATCTGCGCGACAGCGGCGTGGCCGAGGTCGCGATCGCGCTGCGTGCCGGCTCGGCGACCGCCAAGAAGGCGGAAGCAGCGGGCTTCACGGTGATGTCGACCACCGAGGCGGCGAAGTGGGCCGATATCGTGATGATCCTTGCCCCCGACGAGCATCAGGCCGCGATCTGGGAGAACGACATCAAGGGCCATATGAAACCGGGCGCCGCGCTCGCCTTCGCGCACGGTCTCAACGTTCATTTCGGCCTGATCGAGCCGCCGGCCGACATCGACGTCATCATGATCGCGCCCAAGGGCCCGGGCCATACCGTGCGCAGCGAATATGTCCGCGGCGGCGGTGTCCCCTGCCTGATCGCGATCCATCAGGACGCGACCGGCAACGCGCATGACGTCGCGCTTGCCTATGCCTCGGGCGTTGGCGGTGGCCGTTCGGGCATCATCGAGACGAACTTCAAGGAAGAGTGCGAGACCGACCTGTTCGGCGAACAGGCCGTGCTGTGCGGCGGCATCACCCACCTGATCCAGGCCGGATTCGAAACGCTGGTCGAGGCGGGCTACGCCCCCGAAATGGCCTATTTCGAGTGCCTGCACGAAACCAAGCTGATCGTCGACCTGCTGTATGAAGGCGGCATCGCCAACATGCGCTATTCGATCTCGAACACCGCTGAGTACGGCGACATCAAGACCGGCCCGCGCATCATCACCGATGAGACCAAGGCCGAAATGAAGCGCGTCCTCGCCGACATCCAGTCGGGCCGCTTCGTCAAGGATTTCGTCCTCGACAACCGCGCCGGGCAGCCCGAGCTGAAGGCGAGCCGCAAGGCCGCCGCCGCGCACCCGATCGAAAAGGTCGGCAGCGAGCTGCGCGCGATGATGCCGTGGATCGGCGCGAACAAGCTGGTCGACAAGGACAAGAACTGACGGACGAACCGTCGCGTCGACACCGGGGCGGGGTTGGCTTCCCCGCCCCGCCTCCATAAAGCTGGCGCCATGCGCTTTCCTGTCCTGCCCCTCGCCATCGCGCTTGCCCTTGGGTTGAGCGGCTGCGAGCGGCGCCCGGACGATGTGCCGGTGGTCGTCAGCGCGATCGGCGACGTGCCCGAGTCGCTCGATCCGACTCGGCGCCCCCTCGCCTTTCCCGATGCGGTGCAACTTGCCGCAACCGCGCAGGGGCTGGTGCGATTCGATGCTGGCGGCGGGATCGAACCGGGCCTGGCCGAGCGGTGGATCGTCACCGACAATGGCCGCAGCTATATTTTCCGATTGCGCAGTGTGACCTGGCCGGACGGCGATCGCGTCACGGCCGAACAGGTCGCTGCCAGCCTGCGCGCGGCCGTCTCCCCACGCACGCGCTCCGGCCTCGCCCCGTTCGTTGCAGTGATCGACGAAATCGTGGTGATGACGCCCCAGGTGATCGAAGTCCGGCTCAAACAGCCGCGACCGGACCTGCTCAAATTGTTCGCCCAGCCCGTATTTGCGATTTTGCGCCGCCCGGGAATCGTCGGCAGCGGCCCCTTTCGCCTTGAGAGCGGGCTGCTTCGCCCGGTCCAGGACCCGATGGTGCTGGAGGATGAGGATGCCGTGCCGCCCGATGCGGCCGAGAATGTCCGTCTGATCGGTGAGCGCGCCGCGCTGGCGCTCGCCCGGTTCGCCGCGCGCGAGTCCGACCTGATCCTTGGCGGCACCTATCGCGACTGGCCGCTGCTTGCCCATGCCGCTGTCGCCCCCGCGAATTTGCGCATCGACCCGGCCGTGGGGCTGTTCGGCTTCGCGATCGTGTCGGAAACCGGATTCACTGCGGAACCGCGCAATCGCGCCGCGCTTGCGATGGCAATCGACCGCGCGGCGCTTACCGCGCTGTTCCGGTCCGACTGGACCCCGGTCGAAACGCTGCTCCCCGCGCAGCTCGACTCCGCGGCACTTCCGAGCGTCCCGGCATGGGCCGCGCTTCCGCTGGCAGAGCGTCAGACCACGGCGCGCAACCGCGTGGCAGCATGGCGCGCCGCCAATCCCGACGCCGACGGGGTGATCCGGGTGGCGCTGACGCGTTCCCCCGGCGCCGTGCTGCTGTGGAGCCGGATCGCCCGCGATCTCAGTGCAATTGGCCTGCGACCGCAATGGGTCGATCCGCGCGCAGACGCCGATCTGCGGCTGATCGACAGCGTCGCGCCCTATGACAGCGCGCGCTGGTATCTCGTGACCGCATGCCCGAATTGTTCCGACGAACTCGACGCGTTGCTGACCGCAGCGCGCGACGCTCCGACGCTGGCCGAGCGCGGTCAGCGCATTGCCGAGGCAGACCTCGCCATCAGCGAAGCGGCGCGCTATATTCCGATCGCCCAACCGCTGCGCTGGTCGGTGGCGGCGCTCAGGTTGCGGGCCTTTCAGACCAATCCGCGCGCCTGGCACCCGCTGACGCATCTGCGCGAACCTTGATCGCCGGGAGGATTTGCCTTGGCCAAAGCGACCCGCATGACGCGCAATGCCGGAACCCTCCCCATCGGTCGCGGACCCGAAGCGGTGCGGCAGCGGATCGAGGTGATGGAGCGCCTGCTCGAACGCAGCTTCACCATCCCCGGCACGCGACAGACGGTTGGCCTGGATGCGCTGCTCGGGCTGGTCCCCGTCGGCGGTGACGTCATCACCGCGCTGATGGGGCTCTACATGGTCTGGGAAGCGCGCAACCTCGGCATGTCACGCGGCGCAATGCTGCGCATGGCGGGCAATGTCGGGGTGGACTGGCTGATCGGCCTGATCCCCGGCGTGGGCGATGTGGCCGATTTCTTCTTCCGCTCGAACACCCGCAACCTGCGGATCCTGCGCAAACACCTCGACCGCCATCACCCCGCAACCGCGACGATCACGCTCTGACCCGGCGGGTCAGGCGAGCGGATCCTCGGGCATGCTCCCGACCGGCTCCGGGTCGCTGCCGCGGAACCACGCCCGCGCATCGGCGCGGAACAGCATCACGACGGCCACCGCATTCAGCACGAAGGTGAGCAGGTTCAGCGCCACCGGCACGATCCCGGTCATCTCGAAATTGGCCAGCGTGAACGGCAGCCCGACCGCCGAGAGCGCAAAGAATGCGACGATGATCCACTTGGTCACCTCGCTCGCCTTGCGCGCGGTGAAGTACCACAGCAGCAGCGATACCAGCAGCGCGAACAGCGTGAAGCCCAGCAGCATCGCCTGGCCAAAGGGCAGCATCTCGGGTGCCGCCGCAAACCCCGCTTCGATCGCTGCTGTCTGCTTTTCCCAACCCAGCGCCGCGTTGAGTCCCCAGACCAGGATCGAGCCCAGATAGGCCTGTTCGAACCGAATAATCGATGTTGGACGCATGCCCGTGTCTCCCCCGCTATTCGCCACAGGCTAAGCGTCAGGCAGGGGCAAAGTCCAGCCCGATATCCGCTGCCGGCGCCGATTGGGTGAGGCGGCCGACACTGACATAGGTCACGCCGCTCGCGGCAATCTCGGCAATCGTTTCGAAACGAACCCCGCCCGATGCCTCGGTCGGGACCCGCCCCGCGACCAGCGCCACCGCCGTGCGCAACTGCGCCGGCGCCATATTGTCAAGCAACAGGTGCGTCGCGCCGGCGGCAAGCGCCGGCTCGATCTGGTCGATCCGGTCGACTTCGACGATAATCGACCCGATTCCGGCGCGCACCGCCCGCGCGACTGCCTCACCAATCGATCCGGCAACGGCGATATGGTTGTCCTTGATCATCGCCGCGTCCCACAGGCCCATGCGATGGTTGCGCGCGCCGCCCATCCGCGTCGCATATTTCTCCAGCCGGCGCAGGCCGGGGATGGTCTTGCGCGTGTCGAGCAGTGTCGCCCCGCTTCCGGCGATGGCATCGACATAGGCGCGCGTCATCGTGGCGATGCCCGACAGATGCTGGACCGTATTGAGCGCCGACCGCTCGGCCGTCAGCAGCGCGCGCGCATTGCCGCGCAGCCGCATCAGATCGCATCCGGGCGCGACCGCTTCTCCCTCTTGCGCCAGCACCGCAATCTCGACCGTCGGGTCGAGCGCGCGGAAAAACGCTGCCGCGATCGGCAGCCCGGCGACGGTGATCGCGTCGCGGCTGTCCATCACGCCGTCGAACACCGCGTCTTCAGGAATGACCGCATTCGCCGTGACATCGCCACTGCCGACATCCTCGGCCAGCGTGGCTGCAACGAACGCGTCGAGGTCGAACCCGGCAAGCTCGAACAATGGCATGGCAACTCCCTCAGACCTGGTTGCGCGCGGGCCTAGCCCGGCATCTTCCCGGCGGCAATGCGCGTCGCTGGCTCAACGCCCCGTTGTCAGGGACGCGGCCTGTCACTATCTGCCCGGAGGAGCATCATTTTGGGGTAACCGACCATGACCACCTTCGACGATCGCGAACGCGCGTACGAGGCCAAATTCGCCCGTGACGAGGAAATGGCGTTCCGCGTCACCGCTCGTCGCAATCGCCTGCTCGGCCAGTGGGCCGCCGAAAAGATGCAGCTGACTCCCGCTGAAACCGACGCCTATGCCAAGGCGGTGGTCCAGGCCGATTTCGAGGAATCGGGCGATGAGGACGTCATCCGCAAGCTGCTGGGCGACCTCACCGCTGCCGGCGTCGAAGTCGACGATGCGGCGGTACGCAAGGCAGTCGAGGACATGACGGTCGAGGCCCGCCGCCAGCTGATCGAGGCGCAGTAACCATGCCCATGGCCGCAAGCGAGATCGAGGCGCTGATCCGCGCCGCACTCCCGGACGCGTCGGTGGAAATCACCGACCTTGCCGGGGATGGCGATCATTATGCGGCACATGTCGTAAGCGAACAGTTCCGCGGGATGCCCCGGGTTCGCCAACACCAGACCGTCTATGCCGCGCTCGGCGGTCGCATGGGGGGCGTGCTGCACGCACTCCAGCTGACCACCGCAGCCCCGGCCCGGAGCGAATGACCATGACCGATACCACCAACGCCAAGATCCAGGCGCTCGTCGACGCCAATCCCGTCCTGCTGTTCATGAAGGGGACGCCGCTGTTTCCGCAGTGCGGCTTCTCGAACCGCGCCGTGTCGATCCTCAACCATCTCGGCGTCGCGTTCGAGAGCGTCGATGTCCTGCAGGACCAGGATGTGCGCCAGGGGATCAAGGCCTTTTCCGACTGGCCGACCATTCCCCAGCTCTATGTGAAGGGCGAATTTGTCGGCGGATCCGACATCATGATGGAAATGTACGAGAGCGGCGAACTGGCCGAACTGCTGTCTGAAAAAGGCGTCGACATCGCCTGATCCACGGCGAGGCTGGGTCGGCACCGCGGAACCAGCCTCGACACCCGAGCGCGCATTCCGACGCTGAACGGGAAAGGGCGGACGGTCCGAAGACCATCCGCCCCTGAAGCGTCACACGATCGTGAACACTGATGCACATTCCTTTGCATCGACCGTGCCAGTTACGGCACCCCGCGCATTAGCGCGGATCGCGATGGTTAACGCGATCTCGCCCCGCTGGCGACTGTCAGCTTTTCCGACACCGTCAATCTGCGGTGCACCCCGTTTCATTCACCCGGCATTCAGTTTCACGACTACAAATGTGATCGTAACGATTACAGGCGTAGTCAGAGAGGGACGGAATGACCGAGCGGATCAGCGATGCCGAGCATGCGGTGATGGAGGTTCTGTGGGACGAATCGCCCCTGACCGCGCAGGATGTGGTCGAGCGGGTCGCCCCCGCGCGCGGCTGGAGCGCCAACACCGTCAAGACATTGCTCGGCCGGCTGCTGGCCAAGAATGTGGTCGCTGCCGATGAAGATGGTCGCCGCTACCAATATCGCCCGCTCGTCGCCCGGGGTGACTATGTCGACGGCGAATCCCGGCGGCTGATCGACCGGCTGTTCGGGGGCAAGCTGACCCCGCTTGTCGCCCATCTCGCCGAGCGCGACGCATTGAGCGCGCAGGACATTGCCGAGATCGAGGCACTGCTCCGGGAGATCAAGCAATGATCGCCTGGATCGTCGAAACCATGATCGCCACCACGCTGTTGATGCTGCTGGTGCTTGCGCTGCGCAAGCCGGTTGCCCGCCAGTTCGGTCCCGGCGTCGCCTATGCGCTGTGGCTGCTCCCGGTCCTGCGCTTCTTCGTCCCGCCCCTGCCGGGGGCGTGGCAGCCCAGCGTACTGCTGGCACCGCTGACCCGCGCCACCGAGGCGGCGCCAGCCACCTTCGCCGCGCGCACCGATTTCGTCGTCCAGCCGGCAACAGCGTTCGATGCGGTCGCGCTGCAGCCGTCGGTCGATCCGGTGCCCGCCCCGACCGGAGTTGATGTGCTCGCGGCAGCATGGCTGCCGGATGCCGCGACCATGATTGCCTGGCTGATCGGGCTGTGGGTCGTCGGCGCGCTCGCCTTTCTCGGCTTTCACCTGATCGCCCATCAACGCTTTTGCAGCCGGCTGTTGCGCGGCGCGCAGGTGCGCCGAACCGTCGCCGACGGACGCGTCCACATTCTCGAGACCGATGCCGCCACCGGCCCGCTCGCCTTTGGCATCTGGCGCAAATATGTCGCGTTTCCGCGGGATTTCGCGGACCGCTACGATCCGGTCGAACGCAACCTCGCGCTCGCCCATGAACTCGGGCACCACCTTCGGGGGGACCTGATCGCCAACTGGATCGCGCTGGTCGTGCTCGCGCTCCATTGGTTCAACCCGATCGCATGGCGGGCGTTCCGCGCGTTCCGTGCCGATCAGGAACTGGCCTGCGACGCCCTGGTGCTCTCAGGCCGCGCACCGGCGCTGCGTCAGGCCTATGGCCGCGCCATCGTCAAGTCCGCGCATGGGGGTGCGGTCTCGGCGGCTTGTCATCTGCATAGCGTCAACGAACTCAAAGGGAGGCTCAGAATGCTTTCGCATCATCAACCCAAGTCGCGTGGCCGGGTCCTGGCCGGAATTGCCAGTGCCGCTGCCCTGACCGTGACCGGCCTCGCAATGACCGCGTCGGGCGCCGGGGCGGCCATGCCCGGTGCCGACACGCCGGTCGCACCCCAGGCTCCGGCCGCTCCTGCCGCTCCGCCCGCGCCAGTCGCACCTGCGGCACCTGCGGCACCTGCGGTCCCGGCAGCGCCCGACGCACCCAAGGCCAAGCGCGTCGTCGTGATCGAACGCAAGGACGGTACGGACACGAAGACCGAAACGCGGGTCATCCGCCTGAAGAGCGATGGCAAGGAGATTGCCTGGTCGCCGACCGACGCCGTGCGCTCGGGCAAGTGCGGCGACACCAAGAGCGACGCGTTCACGGTCGAGACGAAGGAAGATGGCAAGCGCAAGGTTGTCATCTGCACCGATCGCATCGAACGCCGCGCCGCCGCAGCCGCCGATGCCGCCAAAGCTGCCGAAGCCGTTGCGCGCCATGCCGAGGTGATCGCGCTGGCCAGCGCAGAAATGGGCAACCGCCAGGCTATGGCCAGCCTCACCATGGCGCGCCGCACCATCGCGGCACAGAGCGATCTGCCACCCGAACAGAAGGCAGCCGCGCTCAAAGGGATCGACGACGCGATCCGCGAACTCGAAGGTGCCGCCAAGAACTGATCGCCACCCGAGCGACATGTGGCAGCCCATCGCCACGCGTCGCTCACCCGGACCGGCCGCGTTGAGGGAACGCGGCCGGTTCCTCCGGTCGCTCCGGGGTTGTGCAGACGTGCCGGACAGGCCATCTCAGGATCATGGATGACGTCCCAACCGGCGCAGCGATCCGACTTGAGCCGCTGGTGGCGCGGGTCCTCGCAGATAACCCCTCCCCCTTTACCTATACCGGTACCCAAAGCTACCTCGTCGGGACCAGCGACCTTGCGGTGATCGACCCGGGTCCCGACCTTCCCGATCATCTCGACGCGCTGCGTGCCGCGATTGCGGACCGGCCGGTGCGCGCGATCCTCTGCACGCACACCCATCGCGACCACAGCCCGGCCAGCCGCCCGCTTGCGGCCGCGACCGGCGCCCCGATCATCGGCTGCGCGCCGCTGGCACTCGATGATGACGGTCCGCGCGCCGATGCTGCCTTTGATCGCGATTATGCGCCCGATCGCGTCCTCGCCGATGGCGAGCGGGTGTCGGGGACTGGCTGGACGCTCGAGGCGGTGGCGACGCCCGGCCACACGTCGAACCATCTTTGCTTCGCGCTGATCGAAAGCGGCGCGCTGTTCACCGGCGATCATATCATGGGCTGGTCGACCAGCGTGGTCGCGCCGCCCGATGGCGACATGGGCGCCTATATGGCCAGCCTCGACAAGCTGCTCGCGCGCGCGGACCGCGTCTACTACCCCGCGCACGGCCCGGAGGTGACCACCCCCCAACGCCTCACCCGCGGCATGATGGGCCATCGCAAGCAGCGCGAGGGCCAGATCCTGCGCCTCCTCGACGCGGGAACCGGCGCGATCCCGGACATGGTGGAGCGGATGTATGTCGGTCTGGATCCCCGGCTCACCGGCGCGGCCGGACGTTCGGTCCTCGCGCATCTGATCGACCTCAGAAACCGGGGTCTGGTGGCGGAGAAGTCTGGCATATGGCACGGGATCGCATGATGAACCGCTCGCTTCGCCTGCTGCTTGCGGCCGCTGCGCTCGCGGTCATCGGCGCCGCCGCGTTCCTCGTGTGGGATCGCGTTGCCGAAACCCGGCTGGAGACGTTGCCCGACGATGGCGGCGATCCCGTAACCCAGATCGTTACCGCGCGCCTCGACGGCGCTGGCGCGCTCAAGGTCGCCGAGCTGACCGGCACGGTCCAGGCGACCGCATCCGACACGCGCGGCCTCGGCCTGTTACGCAGCGATCAGGTCGTGAAGATGCCCTATTCGGTCAGCTATTTCGTCGATCTCTCGCGGCTCGGCGCGGATGACCTGCAATGGAACAGCCAGACCCGCACGCTGATCGTCGATGCTCCAGACGTGACCGCAGCGCCGGCCAATACCGACGAAGGGCGCCGCACGCTGGTTCAAACCAAGGGACTGTTCGTCACCCGCGAAGCGGCAGAGGCCCTGAGCAAGAGCACCTCGGCCCGCGCCACCGCCGTGGCCGAACGCGAGGCCAACAGCCCCGAACGCATGGCGCAGGCGCGCGAGCTCGGTCGCGCTGCCATCGCCCGGCTCCTCGGCCAGCCGCTCGCCGCGGCCGGGCTCGGCGAAGTCCGCGTCGTCGTCACCTTCCCGCCCGAACGCGGGCGACGCGACGGCGAACGCTGGGACATGTCGAAGCCGGTCGATCAGGTGCTGCGCGAACGCGCAGCGCGCGAGGCGCAAACGAAATGAACGTGATCGCATCCGGCGCGCTGCCCCCAATGGGTTGAACCGCGTGCCGGACAAGGCCATGTGAGGCCCGAATCAGAGGGCTTTACGATGAACGCACGCACCGACCTGTCCGGCATCGACATCCGCGCCGAGATCGACCGCCTGCGCAAGGAGCGCAACGCCGTCATCCTCGCGCATTATTACCAGAAGCCGGAGATTCAGGATCTCGCCGATTTCGTCGGCGACAGCCTGGAGCTGAGCCGCAAGGCCGCCGAGACGGACGCCGAGGTGATCGCATTCTGCGGCGTGCGCTTCATGGCTGAAACCGCCAAGATCCTGTCGCCGGACAAGACCGTGATCCTGCCCGACATGAATGCCGGCTGCAGTCTCGAAGACAGCTGCCCGCCCGATCAGTTCGCCGCCTTCCGCGCGCAGCATCCCGACCATATCGCGCTGACCTACATCAACTGCTCGGTCGAGGTGAAGGCGCTCAGCGACATCATCGTCACCAGCTCGTCCGCGGAGAAGATCCTTAGCCAAATCCCGCCGGAACAGAAAATCATCTTCGGCCCCGACAAGCATCTCGGCGGCTATATCAATCGCAAGATGGGCCGAGACATGCTGCTGTGGCCCGGCGTGTGCATCGTGCACGAGGCGTTCAGCGAGACCGAGCTGCTCAAGCTCAAGGCGCAGCATCCGGACGCCCCAGTCGCGGCGCATCCCGAATGCCCGCCGCACGTGCTCGACCACGCCGATTATGTCGGATCGACCAGCGGCATCCTGCAATTCGCCAAGGATTTTGACGGCGACACACTGATCGTCGCGACCGAACCGCACATCATCCACCAGATGGAAAAGGCGGTTCCGGAAAAGACCTTCATCGGCGCCCCCGGTGCCGACGGCAACTGCAACTGCAACATCTGCCCGTACATGGCGCTCAACACGCTGGAGAAGCTCTACGTCGCGCTGCGCGACCTCGAACCGCGGATCGAGATTGCAGAGGATATCCGGCTCAAGGCCAAGAAGAGCCTTGACCGGATGCTGGCGATGGCGAGCGGCACGGTGGGCCTCGGCGACCTCGGCCCGTTGCGGGTGACGGGGGATTGAGGGCAAGCGCCACTGTGGTAGGATAGCGACATGACTGCGCAGGACGTCCTTCAGTCGCCGCACAAATACCGGCTCCGCGTCGCGGACTATCTCGCCCTGGCAGAATCCGGGGCGTTCGACGGGATGTGCACTGAGTTGATCGAGGGGGATGTCATTGTGATGAGCCCGGAGTTCCGGCCACACTGGTATGTGAAATCCGAACTCGCCTACCAACTCCGCAAATCGCTTGAACACTCTGGCAGCAGCCTGTTTTCCGGAGAGGAAGGCAGTGTGGCGCTTTCCGAGAATGACATGCCGCGCCCAGACATCATTGTGACGAATGAACCGCGCGGTGAGGGTCCAATCCCGCTCGTTTCAGTCCGGCTGCTGGCCGAGGTGTCGAACACCACGTCTGTAACGGACATGGGCTCGAAAGCGGATCTTTACGCCCGGTATCAAGTGCCGGAATATTGGGTGGCTGACGTCACCGGACGGGTTATTCATCAGATGTGGTCGCCCACCGATGGGCGCTACGTCGAGCAGCGCGCGGTCGCCTTCGGCGCGGCAATCACCGCCGCGACCATCCCCGGATTGACAGTCAAAACCGCGGCCCTCTGACGCCCCTCACCGCCAGTCGCGGTGCACCGTCAGCGTGGGCGAGTAGAAGTTCACATATTGCGCCATGCGCGGCCGGTTCGACCGGTTGGGGCTGGCGCCGTGCGGCAGGTCCTGGCGCCAGATCACCAGATCCCCCGCGCCCGCCGCGATCGGCACTGCTTGCGGGTCGAGATGCACCGTGCGCGGGTCGGTGTCGCCGAGCTCCTCCAGCCACGCGTGGAGCCGGTGATGGAAGCCGGGCAGCAGTGCGAACGCCCCCTGATCCGCCGCCGTGTCGGTCAGGTACAGGATCCCCTGCGTCGCGAACGGGATCGGCGGGGCAAGGCTGACATCCCAATGCATCGTCGGCCCCTGAAACGGCCGGCCGGGGATTTCGGGCGGGTTAAAGCTCAGCCGGTCGACAATGCACCACAGGTCGCTGGTGCCCCATAGCTGGGCGAACGCCTTGTGCACGCGCGGCGCGCGGCGCGCGATCTCCAGCGCCGGGTCCTGAAAATGCTGGACCATGATGCCGTTGAGCGCGTGTCCGTACCAGCTCTCGGGCCGGGCCGGATCGGCATCCAGCAGCCGCCACAGCAACGCCTCGACCTGCGCCGCCTCATCGCGCGAGATCGCCCCGCGCAGTGTTACCCAGCCCTCACGCTCCCACTGCGCAAGATCTTCGGCATCGAGCACGTCGGGCATCGCTTCGATGGCATCGAGCCGCGCCTGAACCTCAGCTGGCACCGGCGCGCTGTCCAGTGCCGCATGGTAGCGCGCGACGGTCAGCGGATCGGGCCGCCCCGCCGTCGCGACCACCCAATTTTCGAACGCGTCCAGATCCGGTTGGAACTGGCCGAGATACTGGATGGTCTGTTCCAGTCCCAGCCCGAGCGTGTCGAGCAGCATCCGCTCGCTCTGATCGCGCCGAACCGCGCGCGGGGCGCGGAACGTCAGCTCCGCCCAAAGGCTTTCAAAGCCACGAATGTCGCGAAGGCTGGCAGGACTGTGCATCGCCGCTACCCTCCCGGGCGCGGCGATGCAGGTCAATGGGACAATTACCGCGTCAGCTTCTTGTACGCCAACCGCGTCGGACGATCCGCCGCATCGCCCAGACGACGCCGCTTGTCCTCTTCATACGCCTCGAAATTGCCCTCGAACCATTCGACGTGCGAATTGCCCTCGAAGGCGAGGATGTGCGTCGCGAGACGGTCGAGGAAGAAACGATCGTGGCTGATGACCACGGCGCAGCCCGCGAAATTCTCGATCGCCTCTTCCAGCGCGCCCAGCGTTTCGACGTCGAGATCGTTGGTCGGTTCGTCGAGCAGCAGCACGTTGCCGCCACGCTTCAGCATCTTGGCGATGTTGACGCGATTGCGCTCACCGCCCGACAGCTTGCCGACATTCTTCTGCTGGTCCTGGCCCTTGAAGTTGAACGCGCCGACATAGGCGCGGGTCGACTGGTCGTGGCCGTTGACCTTCATGTAATCGAGCCCGTCGGAGATTTCCTCCCAGACATTGTTGGCCGGATTGAGGTGATCGCGGCTCTGGTCGACATAGCCGAGGCGCACGGTCGTGCCGATCTCGATCTTGCCTTCATCGGGCTGTTCCTGACCGGTGATCAGCTTGAACAGCGTCGACTTGCCCGCGCCGTTCGGCCCGATCACGCCGACGATGCCGCCGGCCGGCAGGCTGAACGACAGGTTTTCGAAGAGCAGCTTGTCGCCATAGGATTTCGACAGGTTCTCGACCTCGATCACCTTGCCGCCCAGACGCTCGGGCACCTGGATGACGATCTGGGCCTTGCCCGGCGTGCGGTTCTGCTGCGCTTCGACCAGCTGTTCGAACTTGGCGATACGGGCCTTCGACTTGGTCTGGCGGCCCTTCACGCCGGCGCGGATCCACTCCAGCTCGTCCTTGATCGCCTTCTGGCGCCCGGTGGCCTCGCGGTCCTCCTGCTCCAGGCGCTTGGCCTTCTTTTCCAGATAGGTCGAGTAATTGCCCTCGTACGGGAAATACTTGCCGCGATCGAGCTCGAGGATCCAGTTCACCACATTGTCGAGGAAGTAGCGGTCGTGGGTGATCATCAGCACCGCGCCGGCATATTCCTTGAGGTGGTTTTCCAGCCACTTGACGCTTTCGGCGTCGAGATGGTTGGTCGGTTCGTCGAGCAGCAGGATCGACGGCTTCTGGATCAGCAGCCGGGTCAGCGCGACGCGGCGCTTCTCACCGCCCGAGAGATTCTCGACCGACCAGTCGCCCGGCGGGCAGCGCAAAGCCTCCATCGCGATCTCGAGCTGGTTGTCGAGGCTCCAGCCATCGACCGCGTCGATCTTGGCCTGAAGGTCGCCCATCTCCTCCATCAGCGCGTCGAAATCGGTATCGTCCTTGGGATCGCCCATTTCGGCCGAGATCGCGTTGAACCGCTCGACCAGATCGGCGGTCTCGCGCGCGCCGTCCTTGACGTTCTCGAGCACCGACTTGGTAGGATCGAGCTGCGGCTCCTGCTCCAGATAGCCGACGGTGATATTCTCACCCGGCCACGCCTCACCGCTGAAATCCTTGTCGATTCCGGCCATGATCTTGATCAGGGTCGACTTGCCCGCGCCGTTCGGGCCGACGATGCCGATTTTCGCGCCCTGATAGAATTGCAGGTTGATATTGCTCAGCACCGGCTTTTGCGCGCCGGGGAAGGACTTGGTCATGTCCTTCATCACGAATGCATATTGGGCGGCCACTTATGGTCTCCGATCGATCGAACAGGTTGGTCTGGATGTTGACGCGCGATGTAGCGACGGCACGGCGCCAAGGCAAACCCGGCCAGGAAAGGCCGGAAATCAGGCTAACGCAGCCAGCGCACCATGGCGGGATAGACGGGTGTTCCGCGGCCGGCAGGCTGAAACGGGCTGTGCGCCATGCCCGCGGCCACCAGCTCGGGTAGCCCGACAAACACGCCCATCCGATATCCCGCCGCGATCGCTTCACCACGCCCGCGATAGCCGCCGGCGTGGAAGACCAGTGCCGGATCGATGCCGATCGCCAGCGCGGCGGCATAGGACCATGCCATGGCAGCGGCCTCGAGCGCGCTGTCGTCAGGGATCGGTTCGCGCCGCGCAGCCGCGTCGAGCACCGCCAGATGTCCCGCCTCGTGCAGAATGTCTCCCGGCCAGTCCAGCCGCTCGGGATCGACAACCACCCCGCCATCGACCAGCGCGACCGCGGGCAGAAACGAATCATCGGCGACGGCCGCGATCGTCACGGGAAGTCCGATGCTGCGCACAAAGGCGACGATCCGGTCAAGAATCGCTGGGTCGCGGTCCATGTCCACACTCTAACCCGCTGCCACTCCAACGGAAACGCGTTAGACTGGTGACGCAGCGATTTTCCGACCCTAGGGTCCGGTCGCATGACCAGCACCCTTTCCCGCTTCGCCATCGCGACTGCCCTGCTCGCGCTCCCCGCCACCGCCTTTGCGCAGGGCATGGATCCCGCCGCGCTGCGCGATGCCGCGCTGAAGGACGATCTGGCCTATGAAATCACCGAAGGCCTGACCACCGAGGTCGGGCCGCGGCTCGCCGGAACCGAGGCGGAGGCGCGCGCCCGCGCCTGGTCGCTCAAGAAACTGGCGGCGCTCGGCTTCAAGAATGTGCGCAACGAGCCATTTTCGATGCAGACCTGGGTGCGTGGCGCCGAAACGCTCGAGGTTCTCGCCCCCTTCCCCCAGCCGCTGCACCTGACTGCGCTTGGCAATTCGGGTGCGACCAGCGCCAAGGGGCTTGAGGCTGAAATCGTCTATTTCCCTGACCTCGCCGCGCTCCAGGCCGCGCCGGACGGCAGCCTCAAGGGCAAGATCGCCTTTGTCAGCCATGGCATGACCCGGACGCAGGATGGATCGCAATATGGTGCGTTCGGCGGCGCGCGGCGCAGCGGGCCGACCATCGCCGCGCGCAAGGGGGCAGCGGCAATCCTGATTCGCTCGATCGGCACCGACTATCATCGCAATCCGCACACGGGCGTCACCAACTTTGCCGAGGGCGTTGCCCCGATTCCGGCCGCAGCGCTGTCGTTGCCTGATGCCGAGCAGCTTGAGCGGATCGTCAAGCGCGGCCAGCCGGTAAAGGTCCGGCTGACCCTGACCCCGCGCCAGATCGGCACGACCGAGTCGGGCAATGTGATCGCCGAAGTGCCGGGCAGCGATCCCGCTGCCGGCATGGTCGTTGTCGCCTGCCATCTCGACAGCTGGGACCTTGGCACGGGCGCATTTGACGACGCCACCGGCTGCGGCATCGTCGCGGCGGCAGCGAAGCGGATCATGGATGCCGGCACACCGCGCCGCACGATCCGGATCCTGTGGGCCGGCGCCGAAGAGGTCGGCGTATTTGGCGGCAAGGCCTATTTCGACGCGCACAAGGGCGAAACGCACGCGCTTGCCGCCGAATCGGACTTTGGCGCCGACCGGATCTGGCGAGTCGATTTCAAGCTGCCCGACAGCGCAAAGGCAGTCGGTGACCGGGTCGCCGCAGTACTCGCGCCGCTTGGCATCAGCCGGGGCCGTGAGCGCGCCGGCGGCGGCGCGGACGTCGCCGCTCTGGTCGCGTCGGGTGTCGCTGGAATCGATCTGCAACAGGATGGCAGCCGGTATTTCGACCTGCATCACACGCCCGACGACACGCTCGACAAGGTCGACCCGGTCCAGCTGCGACAGAATGTTGCGGCATGGACCGCGATGCTCGCGGTGGTGGCCAATGCGCCCGAGGAAATCGGCCCGGTCAAGTGATGCGACGCACCATTTCCACGCGCTGCAAACCTTGCTGACAGATGAATTTCCATTGACGGACGCGTAACGGGCGCTATTCCGACTAACTCGCACGGCAATCGGGCCGAGGCGAACCGAAATAGCTTTGCTTGGGAGCAAACGAATGAAGAAGATCCTCATCGTCGCTGCCGCGACCGGCCTGATGTCGCTCGCCGCGTGCAACAGCGAGCCGGCCGCGAACAACACCGCCGAGAACGTCGCTGCTGACCTCGAAGCCAGCGCCGACAACATGGAAATGATGGCCGACAACGCCACCAACGAAGTCGCTGAAGACGCGCTCGAGAACGCTGCCGACAACATGGAAGACGCAGCGGCGAACGTCGCCCAGTAATTTACTGGATCTTCCCGGGCCCTCGGGCTTGGTTGGAAACGAAAGGGCGTCCCTCCGGGGGCGCCCTTTCTGTTTGCGCTGCGGTCGGATGCACGAGCGCGGGGGCCGGTTCAGCCGAACCGGACCGGCGCGATCACTCCTCCGGCGCGGTGGCGTCGATCGGCGGCGTGCCGGCCAGTCCCCGCGCAACCGCTTCGACCCGCTCCATCACGCGCAGGATATTGCCCTGGGCCAGCCCGGCAAGGTCGGCGTCGCTCCACCCGCGACGCACCAGTTCGGCGAACAGCAACGGATAGGCATCGACGCCCTTCATCTGCACCGGTCCGGTCCCGCTGATCCCGTCGAAATCCCCGCCCAGCCCGACATGCCCGCGCCCGGCGACGCGGGCGACATGTTCGACATGGTCCGCGACGTCGCGCACCGTCACCAGCGGCTCGGGATGGCTGCGCTCCCACTCTACAATCGCTGCGGGGGTTTCACGCCCGTAAAGGTCGGCCGGTAACCCGCGCTCACGCGCAAAGGCGGTGCGCGCCCGGTCCCATTCGCTCCACGCCATCGACAGGAAGGCGGGATAGAAATTGATCATCACCACGCCGCCATTGTCCGCAATGCGCCGCAACAGCGCGTCGGGAACGTTGCGCGTGCGGTCCGCCACCGCGCGGGCGGACGAATGCGATGCGATCACCGGCGCCTGCGTGACGTCGAGTACGGCGGCCATGGTCGCGTCGGAGACGTGGCTGACATCGACGATCATGCCGATCCGGTTCATTTCGGCGATCACCTGACGTCCAAAGGGCGACAGGCCATTGGCGCGGGGCGCGTCGGTCGCCGAGTCGGCCCAGCTCAGGCTCTTGCTATGGGTCAGCGTCATGTAGCCGACGCCAAGATCGCGGAATGCGCGCAGTACCGACAGTCGCCCGTCGATCTGGTGCCCGCCCTCGATCCCGATCAGCGACGCGACCTTGCCCTGCCGGGCGATGCGGCGGACATCGGCTGCGGTCCGCGCCATGGCGAAAGCCTCGGGATAGCGGCGGACGATCCGGTGAACGATGTCGATCTGCTCGATCGTTGCCTCGACCGCCTTGGGCCCGGTCATGCTCGACGGGATATAGACCGACCAGAATTGCCCGCCGACCTTGCCCCGGCGCAGCCTCGGAATGTCGGTCTGCAGCGGATTGTCCAGCGCGGCAGTATCGCGGCGCAAATCCACCGCCTCGACGCGCGCGCCATGGGCAGTGCGCAACTCCCAGGGCAGGTCGTTATGCCCGTCGATCACCGGCGCGCGCGAAAGCACCTTGTCGACGCGCCGCTGCGTAGCGGCGTCGGGCGGCGGGGGAAGCTGCGCCTGTCCGGCGAGCAGCAGCAGCGGGGCGAGGATCGGCATCGACATGCCGCAAGCCTAGCGTGGCGCGCGCGCGATGGAAGCCGGAACCGCGCAGGCCCCTCCCTCCAACCGCGTCAGAGCCGCTCGATCGCGCGTTCGATCTTGCGCAGGACAGCGCGGTCACCCGCTTGCGCATCGGCCGCGTCCTGCGCCAGCGCCATCAGCCGCACCGCACCGAAACTGGCCGCCAGTCCTTTGAGCCGCAGTGCAGCGCCACGCCAGCCTTCCGGATCGTCGCTCCCGCGCAACAGTTCCAGCGCGCGTCGCGCACTGTCGAGAAACGCACCGCGAAGCTCGGCAATCAGGCCAGGCTCATCGCCTACCGCCGCCGCCAGAGTCGCATCGATTGCACCGGGATCATACGCCATCCCCAATCCCTAGAATCCACGTGATTAATGAGGGGTTTCACAATGCTAGGCGATGGCGCGGCACTTGTGCTAAACCGGGACAATGAACGGGGGCACGAACAGGATCGGACCGCGTCCGATCGATGCGGATGACGAGCTTCTTCTGGTCGAAGAGGCTGGGCCGGCGACATTCGCGGCGGCCATGGCCGCGCAGGATGCAGGCGATCCATCGTCCCCCGCCGCCGATCTTGAAACAGTGTCTGCGGCGGTCCCGCGCCCGTGGTTCGCCATGGCGATTGTCGCCACGCTGGTGCTCGGCTGGTTCGGATTTGCGGGCTGGCTGCTCCAGCCGGTGATCGCCGCGCCGCTGCCGCCGGTCGACCTTGTCCAGCTGATCGCCGCGCTGTGCGTACCGCCGGCCCTGGTCGGCATCCTCTGGCTGCTCGCCCGCCGCAACAGCGTCGCCGAGGCGCGGCGGTTCGCCGATACCGCACGTGCGATGCGCGCCGAAGCCGCCAGCCTCGAGCGCGTCGTCGCCACCCTGTCCCGCAAGATCGAAGCAAATCGGGCGGAACTCGCCGAACAGACCACCGCGCTGATGGCGATGGGCGACCGCGCGGCGGAACGGCTTCAGGCGATTTCGAACGGCATGGCGGCCGAAGCCCGCGCGCTGGGCGACAGCGCGCAAAAGCTGGTCGACAGCAGCAGTGCGGCAGAGAACAGCGTCGGGATCGTGCTCGCCTCGCTGCCCAAGGCGCACGACCAGATGACCGGGATCGCCGCGACGCTCGACGCCGCCGGGCTCAAGGCAAGCGAACATGCTGCCGCGCTCGATGCCCAGCTGGTCGCGCTCGGCGAACGCGGGCGCGAGGCGGACAGCATCGCCGGCGGCGCGGCACAGCGGCTCGCCGCGCACATCACCCGCATGGAAGCGACCAGCGAAAATGCGGGGACCAAGCTCGAAAGCGTTGCCGCGCAGATGTCGGAAACCGTCGACGCGATGCTCGAACGCGCCGCCGCCGCAGTGGACGAAGCGCGCAAGGGCATTGCCGCACAGGGCGAAGCGATGCTCGCCATGCTGGCCGCCAACCAGGCGTCGCTCGACAAGGCCGGACGCGACAGTATCGACACGGTCGGCACCCGGATCGGCGAGGTCGAGGAGACGATCGGACGGATCGCCGAGCGACTGGGCGAGGAACAGACGCGCGTCGACATCCTGCTTGCCTCGGTGGCTGGCGGGATCGCGCAGGCCGATGGCCAGCTGGCTTCGCTGCACAGCCA
This sequence comes from Sphingomonas sp. BE123, assembly GCF_031456015.1. NCBI lineage: Bacteria > Pseudomonadati > Pseudomonadota > Alphaproteobacteria > Sphingomonadales > Sphingomonadaceae > Sphingomonas > Sphingomonas sp. BE123. The sequence continues at coordinate 675,599 of NZ_JAVDTW010000001.1, forward strand.
CGGGATGGAACGAACCCAGGCGCTTGCCGCCTCGCTCAGCGCGCTCGACAGCTCGGCCGCGGCAATGACCGCCACCTTGCGCGACGGCGACGACACCGCGCGGCGCGTGATCGCGACGGCTGAAGAACTGCTGACCGCGCTCGATTCGTCCGCGCGCGAGATGGACGAGACGATGCCCGACGCGCTCGCCCGGCTCGAGGAGCGGATCGGCGCCACGCGCGGCGTTATCGCCGCGTCCAAGCCCGAACTGCTCGCGCTCGTCACCGCTGCCGAAAGCACCCATGACGCGATCGAGGCGATCGCCGATGTGGTCCGCACCCAACGCGACATGCTCGCCAAGACACAGGCCGCGCTGCTCGACTCGCTCGAGGACGGGCAAGCGCGCACCGTCCAGCTTGAGGACGTGGTCGACCGCGCCATCGCCAATGCGCGCCGCTTCGCCGACGAAGCCGCGCCCGAACTGGTCGATGCGCTGCTGCGGATCCGCGAAACCGCCAATGCCGCTGCGGATCAGGCGCGCACAGCGCTCGCCAGCCTTGTCCCGGAGGCCACCCGTCAGCTCGAGGAAGCCGGCGCCGCCGCGCTGCGCCGTGCGCTCGACGCCAGCGTTCGTACCCAGTTGATCGAGCTGGGCGAGGTGACGCAGGGCGCGATCAGCGCCGCGGCGCGTGCGTCCGAACGGCTCGCGCAACAGATGCTGTCGATCAACGACGCCTCCGCCCAGGTCGAGGCACGCATCGACGAAGCCCGTGCCGAACGCGAGAACGCCGATCGCGACAATTTCGCGCGGCGCGTGTCGCTGCTGGTCGAGGCGCTCAATTCCGCGTCGATCGACATTTCAAAGGCATTTGCGCACGAGGTGTCGGACAGCGCCTGGGCCGCCTATCTGAAGGGCGACCGCGGCGTCTTTACCCGCCGCGCGGTGCGTCTGCTCGACAGCGGCCAGGCGCGCGAAGTGTCGTCGCTCTACGAGGGCGATCCCGATTTCCGCGAGCAGGTGAACCGCTACATCCACGATTTCGAAGCGATGCTGCGTCAGGTGCTCGCGCTGCGCGACGGGGCGCCGCTGGGTGTGACCTTGCTGTCATCCGACATGGGCAAGCTCTACGTCGCACTGGCGCAGGCGATCGAGCGGCTGCGCGGCTAATGCGATCCCTTCCCTGCCCGCGGGGAAGGGATCCTGAACATTATTGCCGGGCTGCTGCCTGCACCTTCATCGCGAACGCCAGCCGCGCCTGGGCGAGATCGCGGTCGCTCGCACGGGGCCAGGCCGCGCTGGTCACCATCACCAGCTTGCTCGACGGATCGACCAGGATCACCTGCCCGAAAATTCCCTGCGCGGCATAGGTACCGCCCGGCAGCACCCACCATTGATAGCCATAGCCGCCGCCCGGATAGGTAACCTGCGCCTTGGTCGCATCGGCGAACCAGCCGGCGGGGACGATGCCCTTGCCGCCCTCAAGCGCCATCTGGCCGATCCGCCCATAATCGCGCAGCGACACCGACAGGCAACAGCCCGAAACTTCCGCACCCGTCTGGTCGGTCATCCAGAACGCGTCGCGCTCCATACCGAACGGCTTCCAGATCTTCTCTTCCAGATAGGCCGATAGCGACTTGCCCGTCGCGCGGCGCACCAGCACGCCGATCAGATTGGTTTCGCCGGTCTTGTAGACGAACTTCGCACCCGGCTCGCTCTCCCGCGGCAGCTTGCGCATGTAGAAGACGGTCGGGTCCATTCCCGCCGGCACCGCCTCGGCGAACATCCGCGCCACATCGCTATTGGGATCGGTATAGTCCTCGTTCCACTTCACCCCCGACGTCATCGTCAGCAGCTGGCGGATGCTCACGCCGTCATAGCCCGCCCCGGCCAGATCGGGGATGTAGCGCGTCACGGGATCATCGATCGACTTGATGTAGCCGTCCTTGATCGCCGCACCGACCAGCGTCGATGTCACCGACTTGGCAACCGAAAAGCTCGTCCAGCGCCCCTCCGGTCCATAGCCGCGGGCATAGCGCTCCATCCGGACTTTACCGTCCTGCAGCACCAGCAGCCCGGTGACATTCTGCGCGGCCATGAACGCGGCCACCTCCGCCTCCGCGATTGGCAGCGGTGCGCCCTGCGGCAGCGCGCGAACCTTGCGCCCCGCCCGCGCGACGGTGCCGGGGAACAGCTTCTCCATCGCGGGAAAATTGCGGAACCGCTCTTCCTGCGACCAGAACAGCACCGCTGCACCGACCTGGCGCAGTTTCGCGGCTTCCTGCGGGGCGACCGCGACGGTCGCTGGCGGCGTGCCCCCTGTTGCTGCACAGCTCGCCAATGCCAGCGCGCCCAGCGCCACTCCAAATCCGCGCATGCCCCTCTCCCTGTCCGTCGCTCGACGCGATCCACGACACCCTTGTCCCGCAGGCCGCCCTGTTTACCTGTCCGCTCTTAGCGCGTCCGTCCGGGCAAACGGCACAAAAATCGCCCGGGTTTCTGCCGCGATGCGCCGGATCAAATCCCCCGCACCGCCGCCAGCGCGCGCTCGCGCGCTTCGCGGTGGCCGATGATCTTGCGCGGATAGTCGCCTGGCCGCCGCCCATGCTCCTCGGGATCGTGGATCACGTCGTCATGCAGTTTCGCCAGCTCGGGCACCCACTCACGGATATAGCCCGCCGCATCGAACTTCTCCGATTGCGACAGCGGCGCCATGATCCGCACGAACATGTTCGAATCGATGCCCGTCCCGGACACCCATTGCCAGTTGACCGCGTTGCTCGCGTAATCGGCATCGACCAGCGTGTCCCAGAACCAGCGCTCCCCCTCGCGCCAGTCGATCAGCAGATGCTTGATCAGGAAACTCGCCGCGATCATCCGCACACGATTGTGCATCCACCCGGTCGCCCATAGCTGGCGCATCCCGGCATCGACGATGGGATAGCCCGTCCGCCCCTTGGTCCAGGCGTCGAAGTCGTCGCGCGCCGCTGACGAGCGAAAATCGCGCCACGGGATCGCATCGAACTTCTCACGCGCATTCTTGGCGGCATAGTCAGGGAATTGCACGATCACATTCTGCGCATAATCGCGCCAGCCAATCTCGCTCAGAAACACATCGACCGACCCGCCCGCATCGGCCACGCGGTGCCAGACATAGGCTGGCGACACCTCGCCGAAATGCAGATGCGGGCTCAGGCGCGAACTCCCCTCGATCGAGGGCAGGTTGCGCGTGCGGTCATACTCCGCCGCCTTGTCAACAAAGGCGTCGACCCGTTTCCGCGCGCCCGCTTCGCCCGGCTCCCAATCGGCAAAGCCGCTCGCCCAGTCGGGCTTGGTCGGCAACAGCCCCCATTCCTCCAGCCTCTCGCACTGCGGCCACTGTGACGGCGCCGGAATCTCGCGCGGCCGGTTCGCCGGAGCAGCCGGCGGCATCCGCTGCTGCAACGCGCGCCAGAACGGCGTGTAGATCTTGTAGGGATCGCCCGATCCGGTCGTCACCGATCCCGGCGGGGCAAGGTAATTGCCGTCATGGCACACCAGCTCCAGCTGCTTGGCGACCGCCCGCTCGGCATTGCGCCACCACGGCTCGTAATGACGGATGCAGTGAACCCGCTTCGTCCCCACTTCCTCCGCCAGCGCCGCCAGCACCGCGTCCGACTTGCCCCGCCTCAGGATCAGCCGCGATCCCTTGTCGCGCAGCGCCGCGTCGAGGCTGGCGAGGCTATGGTGGAGCCACCAGCGCGATGCCCCGCCTATTGCGCGATGCTTCGGCGTCTCGTCGTCGAGGATATAGACCGGCACCACCGGCCCCTCCCCCGCCGCGGCGATCAGCGCCGCCTGATCCGACAGGCGCAGGTCACGGCGAAACCACAGGATGCTGGTCACTGCCCGTCCCCTTCCGCCGGAATCCGCGCGCTGAACTGACCGCGCGCCACGTCATGGCCAAAGCGCTGGTCCCAGATCATGAGGCTCCCGTCCGGCTTGCGCTCGGCAAAGGGCATGCGCGACCAGAACAGGAATGCCCGCACATTCGGGTCGCGCGCCGCCGCCGCCGCGATGCGCGGATCGTCCATCCCGATCGGCGCCGGCGCCTCGACCTCGAGCGGGAAGATCGTCGGCAGCGCGCCCTCCGCCAGGTTGATCACCCGCCGCCCGCGCTGTCCCGCGCCGCGCCACAATATCTCGCGCTGCCAGAAGGCGATCGGCACCGGATTGGCGACGACCAGTTCGGGCACGATGCCATGGTCGGCGCGCACCCGCGCTGCCGTCTGCGTTTCGGCAAGGCCGGTCAGCACGCCATTGCCCAGGATATAGACGCTGACGGTCGCGACCACGATCCCGCCGCGCCGCCGCCAATCGCCCCCGCGCCGCTCCGCCCGGCGCGACCACAGAAACCCGCCGATCAGCATCGCCCACATCCAGATGTCGATGATGAAGATGCTGTCGCCATAGAACCAGCGCGACGAAAACGGTTCGAGCAGCCGGATGCCATAGCTGTTGAGCCAGTCGAACGCCGGATGGCTCAGCGTCCCGATGAACGCCAGCAGCAGCAAATGCCATGGCCGCACCGGCGCGCGGGCCTCCGGGCGCTTCCCCCGCCGCGCCTGCCACCGGTCGAACCCGACCATGATCGCGGTCAACAGCACCGGCAGCACCAGCATCGCGATCGGCCCGTGCGTCAGCCCGCGTCGCATCGCGAGCGACTGGGTGCCATAAAATGTACAGGCCGCGTCTAGATCGGGGATGTTTGCCGCGATGATCAGCGTCGGCATGCCCAGGCCGGACAGCTTCTTCAGCCCCGCCTGCCCCAGCGCGGCCCCGATCATGCTGTGTGTCAGATTGTCCATGACCGCCGCGCTATGCGGTGCGCGGTTCCTTGTCCACCTGCCAGGTCTGGCCCTTGCTGACGAGCTTTTGCAGGTCGGCGATCTTGCCCTCGCCCACCGCCGCATTCTGCGCGACGACCGCGTTTTCGAAGGTCGGGGCGGGATCGTCGTAAATCACGCCGAGCGCCATCGGGAACGGGCCGAACGGCATTTCGACCAGCAGATGCGCGAGCATGCGGTTGGTCATGTCATGCACGAGCACGCCCGATGCGTCGCCATCGACCACATCGATGACGGTCAGCGTCAGGCGCGCGGTATCCAGCGCCAGCCCCTTGGTCCCGCCAGCGAACAGCATCGGCTGGCCATGCTCGACCCACAGCTGGTGCCCGGCATTCGCCTTGTCGGCAAAGGGCGCGAAGACGTCGGCGTTATAGACGATGCAGTTCTGGAAAATCTCGACAAACGCCGCGCCCTTGTGCGCATGCGCCGCCTTGAGCACGCTCGGCAAATTCTTGTTCACGTCGATCCCGCGCGCAATGAACCGCGCGCCCGATCCCAGCGCAAACGCGCACGGCTTCGCCGGATGATCGACCGACCCGAACGGGGTGGAGGGCGATCGCGTCCCCTCCCGGCTGGTCGGCGAATATTGCCCCTTGGTCAGGCCGTAAATCTCGTTGTTGAACAACAGGATCTGGCAATCGAGATTACGGCGCAGCAGGTGCATCGTGTGATTGCCGCCGATGCTGAGGCCATCGCCATCGCCGGTGATGATCCACACATCGAGATCAGGATTGGCCAGCTTCACCCCCGTCGCCACCGCCGGCGCGCGGCCATGGATGGTGTGGAAGCCATAGGTTTCCATATAATAGGGGAAGCGCGACGAACATCCGATCCCGCTGACGAACACCGTCTTCTCCGGCGTCGCCCCGATCTCCGGCATCGTCCGCTGCACCGCCTTCAGGATCGCATAATCGCCGCAGCCGGGACACCAGCGGACTTCTTGGTCGGTCTCCCAATCCTTCGGCGTCGACGGGCGGATGGTGGTGATCTCGTTCATCCCAGCATCTCCTCAATCGCCGCCTCGATCTCATGGATCCGGAACGGCTGCCCCGACACCTTATTGAGCGGCTTCGCGTCCACCAGAAACTGATCGCGCAGCAAGGTCTTGAGCTGCCCGGTGTTCATCTCGGGCACCAACACCCGATCATATCCCTTGAGCAAATCACCCAAATTCGCCGGAAGCGGCCAGATATGCCGGATATGGATGTGGCTGACGTCCAGCCCCTTGCGCCGCGCGCGCCGCACCGCCTGCGTAATCGGGCCATAGGTTGAGCCCCAGCCGACCACGACCAGTTCCCCTCCCGGCGCGCCCTGTTCGATCTCCTGATCCGGCACCTTGATGCCCGCGATCTTCGCCTGCCGCGTGTCGGTCATGCTCTGGTGCGTCGCGGGGGCATAGTCGATATTGCCGGTCCCCGGCGCCTTCTCGATCCCACCGATGCGGTGGAGCAGCCCGGGAGTCCCCGGCCTGACCCATGGCCGCGCCAGCTTCTCATTACGGGCGTAGGGCAGGAATTTCTCGCCCTCGGGTGGTGGATCAGTGCGGAATTCCACCGGGAACGGCGCGTAATCGCCCATATCCGGCACCTTCCACGGCTCGGCTGCATTCTGCAGATAGCCGTCGGTCAGCAGCATCACCGGGGTCATGTACTGCGTCGCGATCCGCACCGCCTCGATCGCGACATCAAAGCAATCGGCGGCGGAGCGCGCGGCGATCACCGGCACTGGCGCATCGCCATTGCGGCCATAGACCGCCTGATACAGGTCCGACTGCTCGGTCTTGGTCGGAAGGCCCGTCGACGGCCCGCCGCGCTGCGCATTGACGATCACCAGCGGCAATTCGGTCATGATGGCGAGGCCAATCGCCTCGGTCTTGAGCGCAATCCCCGGCCCCGACGAACAGGTGACGCCCAGCGACCCGGCATAGGACGCCCCAATGGCTGACGCGACCGCCGCAATCTCGTCCTCCGCCTGAAAGGTCGTGACCCCAAACTCCTTCAACCGCGCCAGATGGTGCAGGATCGCGCTCGCCGGGGTGATCGGGTAGCCGCCATAGAAGAGCTTGAGGTTCGCCAGCTGCGCCCCCGCGACCAGCCCCATGCTGATCGCATCCGCGCCGGTCACCGTGCGATACAGCCCCGGCGCAACCGGCGCGGCGGGAACGTGCAGCTGCCCGATCCCGGTCGCGCCCAGCTCCGCCGTCTCGCCATAGGCGTGGCCGGCATTGAGCGCCGCGATATTCGCCTCGGCCAGCTCGGGCGCCTTGGCGAATTTGGCCTTCAGCCAGTCGATCAGAGGCCCGCGCTCCCGGTCGAACATCCACAGCGCAAGGCCGAGCGTCCACATATTCTTGCAGCGCAACGCTTCCTTGTTGCCAAGCCCGAACGGCTTCACGGCGTCGAGCGTCAGTTGCGAGATGTTGAGCTTGAGCAGCTGCCATTTGGCGAGGCTGCCATCCTCCAACGGGTTCTGTTCGTACTTCGCCTTGTCGAGGTTGCGTTTGTTGAACTCGCCTTCGTCCGCGATGATCAGCCCGCCAGGCTTCAAATCGCCGACATTGGTCTTGAGCGCCGCCGGGTTCATCGCGACCAGCACATCGGGCGCATCGCCCGCCGTCTCGATCGCCGCCGATCCGAAATTGATCTGGAAAGCGGAAACCCCGAACAACGTCCCCTGCGGTGCGCGGATCTCGGCAGGGAAATCGGGGAAAGTGGCAAGGTCATTGCCCGCCAGCGCGGTCGACAGGGTGAATTGCCCGCCGGTCAGCTGCATCCCGTCGCCGCTATCTCCGGCGAACCGAACGACCACCGCTTCGGGCGGCGGATTGGCGGAGGCTTCCTCCGGGGTCACCTCATGCACGGCAGTCGCCATTCGGCCTTCTCCTGCAACCGCATCCTCGCCCTTCGTGATCGGGGCGTTGGTGCCATCAAGGTATAGCGATGGCGCGCACTTGCAATCGGTTCTTTTACGGCAGCTCCGTCAGCACCGCGCCCAGCGCCAGGATCGACGCGACATGCCGCGCCGATACCTCCATCGCGTCCAGCCCGTACCCGCCGCCCAGCGCGCTTGCGATCGGCAGGCCATGCCGGCGCGCCAGCCCCGCGATCCAGCGGTCGCGCACCATCAGCCCCTCGCGGCTGAGGCCCAGCCGCCCCAGCCGGTCGCCTTCCCACGGATCGACCCCGGCCTGGTACAGCAGGATCGTCGGCTCGAACGCATCGACCAGTCCCGGCAGACTCGCGCTCAGCGCGTCCATATAACCGGCATCGTCCACCCCGTCGGGCAGCGCGACGTCAAGCGTCGAGCGCGCCTTGCGCACCGGGAAATTCTTCTCGGCATGGATCGAATAGGTCGCGATGTCGGTCCGCCCCGCGGTCAGCGCCGCAGTGCCGTCGCCCTGATGCACATCGCAATCGACGATCAGCACCCGCTCGCCCTCTTCGGCCAGCCGATGCGCCGCGATAGCAAGATCGTTGAACACGCAAAAGCCCGCGCCGGTCGCGTGCAGCGCATGATGGCTGCCCCCGGCGGTATTGGCGGCAAAGCCCCGCTGCTGCGCGATCTTCGCCGCTGCATAGGTGCCACCCGGAACCGCCAGCGCCCGCGCCGCGACCTCCGGCGTCACGGGAAAGCCGATCCGCCGCTCCTTCTCACGCGGCACCCGCGTCTCGATCACCTCGGCGACATAGTCAGGATCGTGCACCGCCTCGATCCAGTCGCGCGCCATCGGCTCGGGCTCGTGCCAGTCCAGCGCATTGCCCAGATCGCGCAGCAGGTCGCGGACCAGCCCGTTCTTGTTCCACTGATACTGGCTGCGCGCCGGCGCGGGCGCCACATAGAGCGGGTGGTGAACAACAGCGATGGGCACGCCCCCTCCTACCCCGCTCGCCCTGAGCTTGTCGAAGGGTCGTTCGTCATCGCTTGCTGAAAACGGGTCAGGCCGCCAGAGCCTCCAGCGCCTCCTGCGCCTCCATCCACGCGGTTTCCGCCGCCTCGATTCCCTTCACCACCATGCCCCGCTGCTTCATCAGCTCGGTCATGGTCAGCTTCGCCAGATCGGGCGCGGCCGTTGCAGGATCGAACATCGCGCGGTCGATCGCGCTCAGCTTCTCCTGCAGCTTGGTCAACTCCACCTCGGCCGCCTTGGCGGCCTTGCGCATCGCATTGCCCTTTTCGCGCGCCTCGGCCGCCTCGCGCCGCGCATCCTTGCGGTTGACGCCGCCCTTGGCGCTGCCCTCGCCCTTGGGCTCCTTGGCGAGCACGAAGGCGATGTAATCCTCGATACTCCCGTCAAACGGGCGCGCCGTCCCGCCATCGACCAGCACCAGCCGGTCGGCGGTCATCTCGATCATGTGCCGGTCATGGCTGACAATCACGACACAGCCCTGATAGGCGGTCAGCGCCTGGATCAGCGCTTCTCGCGAATCGACGTCGAGATGGTTGGTCGGTTCGTCGAGGATCAGCATGTGCGGCGCGTCGCGGGTGATCAGCGCCAGCGCCAGCCGCGCGCGCTCACCGCCCGACAGCTTGCCCACCTGGGTCAGCGCCTTGTCCCCGGCAAAGCCGAACCGACCGAGCTGCGCGCGCACCGCGGCGGGCTTCTCCCCCTCCATCAACCGCTGCATATGGTCGAACGGCGTCTCGTCGCTGTGCAGCTCCTCGACCTGATACTGGGTGAAATACCCCACCCGCATCTTCGCCGACGCTGCCTTTTCACCGTCCAGCGGCGTCAGCTGCGCCGCCAGCAGCCGCGCCAGCGTCGTCTTGCCGTTGCCGTTGCGGCCGAGCAGCGCGATGCGGTCATCCGGATCGATCCGCAGGTTCAGCCGCGACAGGATCGGCGTCCCGTCATAGCCCACACTGGCATGGTCGAGCGTGATCAGCGGCGGGCGCAACTGGTCGGGATCGGGAAAGCCGAACGCCAGCGTCGGATCGTCGACCACCGCCGCGATCGGCTGCATCCGGGCGAGCGCCTTGGCGCGCGACTGCGCCTGTTTCGCGGTCGATGCGCGGGCGGAGTTGCGCGCGACATAGTCCTGCAGCTTCGCCCGCTCGGCCAGCTGCTTCTCGCGCGCCGCCGCCTGCTGCGCCTGCCGCTCGGCCTTTTGCCGTTCGAACTGGTCGTAGCCGCCGGGATAGAGCGTCAGCTTGCCCTTATCGAGGTGCAGGATGTGGTCGACCACATTGTTGAGGAAATCCCGCTCATGGCTGACGATCACGATCGTCGCGGGATAGGAAATCAGAAAATCCTCCAGCCACAGCACCGCCTCAAGGTCGAGGTGGTTCGAGGGCTCATCGAGCAGCAACAGGTCGGGCTGGCTGAACAGCAATGCCGCCAGCGCCACGCGCATCCGCCAGCCGCCCGAAAAACTGTCGAGCGGGCGGTGCTGTGCCTCCTCGTCAAAGCCCAGCCCGACCAGGATTCGCGCCGCCCGCGACGGCGCGGTGTAGGCGTCGATCGCGCCCAGCCGCTCGTGAATCTCGCCCAGCCGGTCGGGGTCTTCCAGCCCCTCGGCCTCGGCCATCAGCGCCGCGCGCTCGGTGTCGGCGGCCAGCACCGTCTCGAACGGCGTGGTCTTCCCCGCCGGCGCTTCCTGCGCGACATAGCCGATGCGGCTCCCACGCGGCATATCGGCGCTGCCCTCATCGGGGTCGAGCTGCCCCGCGATCACCTTCACCAGCGTAGACTTGCCCGCGCCGTTCCGCCCGACCAGCCCGATCCGCCCACGCGGCGGCAATGCGGCACTGGCGCGGTCGATGATCGTGCGCCCGCCCAGGCGGACGGTGATGGCGGAAAGGTTCAGCATGGCGGCGCGCCTAGCACCGCCACCCGATTCAGGAAAGCCGCCCCTCGAAATCGGCGTATCCGAAGCTCTTCACGATCCGCAGATCGTCGGTCCGGCTGTCCCACAGCGCGATGCTCGGCAGCGGCACGCCGTTGAAGGTCGTCGTTTTGACCATCGAATAATGCGCCTGATCGAGAAACGCGAAGCGCTGTCCCGGCACCGGCCATTGCAGAAAGCGGAAATCGCCCAGAATGTCGCCGGCCAGGCACGACGGCCCACCCAAGCGCACCAGCACATCGCCCTCCTCGCCCAGCATCGCCGGGCGGTACGGCGCCTCGATCACATCGGGCATGTGGCAGGTCGCCGAGATGTCGACCACGCCGATCGGCATGCCGTTGGTGAACACGTCAACGAACTCGCCGACCAGAATTCCGGTATCGAGCGCGATCGCCTCGCCCGGCTCCAGGATCACTTCCAGTCCGGTCTCCTCGCGCACCTGACGCAGGAAATCGACCAGATCGTCGCGCTGATAATCGGCGCGCGTGATGTGATGCCCGCCGCCGAAATTGAGCCATTTCAGCTGGCCCAGATAGGGCGCGATCCGCGGCCTCAGCGCTTCCCAGGTCCGGCGCAGCGGCGGGAAATCCTGTTCGCACAGCGAATGGACATGGATGCCGTCCACGCCCTCCAGATGCTCGGCCTTCAGCTGATCGGCGGGGAAGCCGAGCCGCGAATGCGGCTGGGCCGGGTCGTATTTCTGGACCTCACCCTCGCTGTGCATCGGGTTGAGGCGCAGCCCGACCTCGAATTTCTCGCCCCGCGCGCGCGCCGCCGCCAGTTCGCTTTTCATCGCCGCGTGCTGGAACGGGGTGTTGAAGATCACATGATCAGAGATCGCGCAGACCTCTGCCATATCGGACTTTTTATAGCCCGAACAATAGGTTGCGATCTCACCATGATAATGGTTCTTCGCCAGCCGCGCTTCCCACAGGCCCGACGTCGCGACGCCGTCCAGGTACCGCCCGACCAGATCGCCCAGCGACCACATCGAAAACGCCTTGAGCGCCAGCAGGATTTTCACCCCGGCGCGGTCGCGCACATCGGCGATGGTCTGGAGGTTCCGCTCCACTGCCGCCGCATCGACGACAAAGCAGGGCGAAGGCACACGGCTCAGGTCGAACCCGGCGAACGCGCCCGGATCCCCGGCCTTGGTGGACATGACAGGCGACGCGGCACGGGTTTCGGTCATTGGCAAACTCCAAAATCCTCCCCTGCAAGGGGAGGTGGCATCGCGAAGCGATGACGGAGGGGTGTCGCCCTATCGAGAGCGGGACACCCCTCCATCACCGCTTCGCGGCGGTCCCCCTCCCACTCCGGGGGAGGAGTTTTAGAACTTCAGCGGCTCGGCCAGTTCCTTCACCTGCCACGGCAGGCCATGCTGGTTCAGCATGTCCATGAAGGGATCGGGGTCGAACTGTTCCATGTTGAACACGCCCTCGCCACGCCACTGGCCATTGAGCATCAGCGCCGCGCCGATCATTGCCGGAACGCCGGTGGTGTAGCTCACCGCCTGATTGCCGGTCTCCTCGAACGCGTCCTCGTGATCGCAGACATTGTAGACGTAGAAGGTCTTCTCTTCCCCGTCCTTCATGCCGGTCGCGATGTCGCCGATATTGGTCTTGCCCTTGGTCGTCGTGCCCAGCGTCGACGGCTCGGGCAGCACGGCCTTCAGGAACTGCAGCGGCACGATCTCGCGGCCCTCATACATGATCGGCTCGATCGAGGTCAGGCCGACATTCTGCAGCACGCGCAGATGCGTCAGATACTGTTCGCCAAAGGTCATCCAGAAGCGCGCGCGCTCCATCTCCGGAATGAACTTGGCCAGGCTCTCCAGCTCCTCATGGTACATGAGGTACATGTTCTTGGCGCCGACCTGATCGAACTCGAACACCTGCCGCGTCGACAGCGCGGGGGTCTCGACCCATTCGCCATTCTCCCAGTGCCGCGCGGGCGCCGTGATCTCGCGGATGTTGATCTCGGGATTGAAGTTGGTCGCGAAATGCTGGCCGTGATCGCCGCCATTGCAGTCGAGAATGTCGAGCGTGCGGATCGTGTCGAGCAGGTGCTTCTTGATGTACATCGCGAACACGCTGGTCACGCCCGGATCGAAACCCGAACCGAGCAGCGCCATCAGGCCCGCATTCTTGAAGCGGTCCTGATAATCCCACTGCCAGCCGTAATGGAACCGCGCCTCGTCGCGCGGCTCGTAATTGGCGGTGTCGAGATAGTCGGTGCCGGTGTTCAGGCACGCGTCCATCAGGTTCAGGTCCTGATAGGGCAGCGCCAGATTGACGAGCAGGTTCGGCTTGACCTGCTCGATCAGCTTCGACGTCGCGGCGACGTCATCGGCATCGACCTGCGCGGTATCGATCGTGACGCCAAAGCGCTCCTTGACCGATTCGGCGATGGCATCGCACTTGAACTGGCGGCGGCTGGCGAGCGTGATCTTGCCGAACAGCTCGGGATTCTTCGCCATCTTGTGCACCGCGACCGACGAAACGCCGCCTGCGCCGATTACGAGAACGTCCTTCACGCCTGTGTCCTTCCTCTAATGTCCCGGGGGAATGCGGCCCCCATATGGGAGGCGCGCGCCGGATGCAAAGGGCGAAGCATGGGCTGGCCCCAAGCTGCTGAAATCCCCTATGACTGCGACATGAGCATGACGATCGGACGCAGGACATTCATCGGCGGCGCGGCCGCCTTCGGCCTTACCGGCACCGCCGCCGCACAGTCGGCGCAAAAGGTGTTTGCCCCCGCTCCGCCCTGGCCCCCGCGCGAAACGCTGATGCTGTGGCCGACCCTGCCGCCCGGCACCCCGCCCGGCATCGCGCCGTCCAGGGAACCCGTCCCCCTGCCCCCCGGCACGCCGCAGCGCTGGGAAAAGGGCATCCGCCACCCCTATCTCGGCATCTTCCGCCCGCAGCGGCCCGACGGGCGCGCGGTGCTGGTGATGCCCGGCGGCGGCTATGTCTTTGTCAGCTTGATCAATGAAGGGGTGAATGTCGCGCGCGTGCTCAACCCGCTCGGCATCACCGTGTTCGTCCTCGCCTATCGCCTGCCCGGCGAAGGCTGGTTCAACCGCACCGACGTGCCGCTGCAGGATGCGCAGCGCGCGATGCGCCTGATCCGCGCCAATGCTACGCATTACCGCATTGATCCGGCCAAGCTCGGCATCCTCGGCTTTTCCGCCGGCGGCCATCTCGGCGGCACCCTTACCGTCGGCCATGACGATCCGGTCTACAAGCCGCGCGATGCCGCCGACAGCCTGTCCGCGCGCCCGCGCTTCTCCGGCCTGATCTACCCGGTGACTCAGTTTGCGAGCGCCGGCCCCAACAGCCGCTCCGGCCCGAACCTGTTCGGCGGCCCGCCTCCAGCCGGAGCCGCCTCCGCCCGCTTCGACGTCCTCACCCGCGCCAGCCCCGCAATGCCGCCCTTGTTCCTCGCCCATGCGATGGACGACGGCACCGTGCCGGTCACCCAGAGCATCGCCCTCATTGAAGCCGCGCGCCGCCACAAGGTGCCGGTCGAAGCCCACCTGCTCGAACGCGGCGGCCACGGCTTCGGCGCGCTCTCGCTCAAGCCAAGCAATCCCGGCCACAAATGGCTGGAGTGGTTCGCCACCTGGACCGCGACGCACGTGAAGTAGCCAATTCCTCTCCTGAGCGTCGCTCGGGGGAGGAATTGGTTGCAAACCCGCACCGACCGTCGCACCCTTCCGCAAAACAGGGGGAGGACACATCATGCACAGCGCCATTTTCGGTCCGGTCATCGCATTGATCGGCTGGACGCTCATCATGTGGGTCTGGATGTACGCAAAGCGCATCCCGGCGATGCAGCGCGCCGGGATCGACGTCGCCAAGCTCAACGGCGGCACCGGCGCTGACCTGCGCGCACGGATCGAGACCAAGGCGCAATGGCCCGCCGACAATTACAACCATCTGCTCGAACAGCCGGTGATCTTCTACGCCATCTGCATCGTACTGGCGCTGATGGATCAGGGCGACAATCTCAACGCGACCATCGCCTGGGCCTATGTTGTGCTGCGCATCGCCCACAGCCTCGTCCAGGTGACGACCAACCGCGTCATCGTGCGCTTCTCGCTCTTCAGCCTCGCGACCATCGCGCTGATCATGCTGACGGTCCATGCGGCCATGGCGTTCTGGGGCTAAGCCGCCATCTCGTCGTCCCGGGCTTGACCCGGGACGGGGCTTCTTCTTCGCTGGCCCAGAAGGCAGCCCCGCCCCGGCGCAAGGCCGGGGCGACGGTTCAGGGAAACAGCCGCGCGAGACTCCGCTCCAGCATCATCAACTGCCACAGCGTCCGCCCATGCTCCGCGCGCCCGGCGCGATGCTCCTCCGCCAGCCGCGCGATCGCCTTGGGCTCGAACCACCCGCTCCCGGCGAGCACCCGCGAGCGCGCCAGCCCCGCCGCCTCCTCCGCCAGCGCCTTGCGGAACCATGCCGACACCGGCGTCACAAACCCCATCTTGGGCCGATACAGCACCTCTTTCGGCAGATACGGCTCCAGCGCCTTCTTCATCAGCCATTTGCCCTGTCCGCCGCAGATCCGCATCGACGCGGGCAACGTCGCGGCAAATTCGACGAAGCGATAATCCAGCAACGGCTCGCGCGCCTCCAGGCTCACCGCCATGCTGGTGCGGTCCATCTTGGTCAGGATGTCGCCGGGCAGCCAATGTTTGAAATCGGCATATTGCGCGCGGTCGAGCCCGTCGCGCGCGGGCGCCGCCCGCATCGTCTCGATATAGCGCGTCTCGGCGCGGTGCTCGCCCAGCGTCGCCCGCGCCGCATCGGTATACAATCCGCTGCGCACCTCCGGCGTCGTCACTCCGACCGCCTTGGCATAGGCCGCCCCGCCCTCATCGGCGAGCGCCAGCAGCGTCGTCTTCGCGCGCAGCGGGCGCGGCGCCCAGTCGGCCTTGGGATAAACCCGCCCCAGCGCGCCGAACACCCCGCGCACCGATTCCGGCAGCACCGATCGCACCCGCTCTTCCGCCGCATGAAATTTGTACCGGCGATACCCGGCCAACGCCTCGTCCGCGCCATCGCCCGACAGCGCCACCGTCACGCTCTCGCGCGCCAGCTCGCACACGCGGTACGTCGCCAGCGCCGACGCATCGGCAAAGGGCTCATCGAAATGATGCACCAGCGTGTCGATCAGCGCATGATCATCCGCCGCGACGGTCTTCACCCGGTGCTGCGTCGCAAAGCGCTCGGCCACCAGCGCCGCGTGCGCCGTTTCGTCATAGCCCGCCTCATCGAACCCGATGGTACAGGTCTTGACCGCCGCCCGGCTCGCCTCGGCCATCAGCGCCACAACCGCGCTCGAATCCACCCCGCCCGACAGGAATGCGCCCAGCGGCACATCGGCGATCATCCGCGAGCGCACCGCGCTGCGCAGATGGTGGATCAGCTCCGCCTCCAGATCGCGCGCCGACCCTTTGGCCCGCTGCGAAAAATCGATGTCCCACCATTTGACCGGCGCGGGCACCGGCTTGCCGCGCTCGAGCAGCAGATAATGGCCGGCGGGCAGCTTTTTCACCCCCGCCAACACGCTCGCATCGTCGGGAACGTATCCCAGCCCCAGGAAATCCTCGACCGCCGTGAAATCGGGCGTCCGCCGGAACAGCGGATGCGCCAGCAGCCCCTTGATCTCCGACGCGAACGCCACCGCCCCGTCCGACAGCTCGGCATAATGGAGCGGCTTCACCCCCATCCGGTCACGCGCCAACAACAGCGACTGTGCCCGCGCGTCATACAGCGCGAACGCGAACATCCCGTTCAGCCGCTCCAGCAACCGCGGCCCCCAAGCGCGCCAGCCATGCAAAAACACTTCGGTGTCGCTATGGCTGACAAATGCCGCGCCCCTGGCTTCCAGCTCGGCGCGAACTTCCTGGAAATTATAGATTTCGCCGTTGAAGCTGACGACGACATCGCCCTCGGGCGTCGCCATCGGCTGGCCGCCGCCTGCCAGGTCGATGATCGACAGCCGCCGATGCCCCAGCCCAACGCCCGGCGCAGTCCACACACCCGCCCCATCCGGCCCGCGATGTACCAGCGCGTCGCTCATCGCCCGCACCCGCGCCGGCTCCACCGGCTTCGGCGTCCCGGGATAGTAGAGTCCTGCAATTCCGCACATCGACGATCAGCGCCCCACCCTAGCCGTCACCCCCGCGAAAGCGGGGGCCCATCTCCGGCATTCTCGCACACTTCCACGGTTGTGCTTTTGACCCGTCCGGAAGATGGCCCCCCGCTTTCGCGGGGGTGACGAACGGTTGCAAGCTCAGCCCGACGAACCGAGCTTAATTTGCTCCCGCCGCCCAATCCGCCAGCACATCCACCGGCGGCATCGCCCCCAGAAACCGCTTGATCGCGGCACGTGTCGGCAGGTCGCCTTTCTCCGCCGACACCATCACCGCCACCGCGCGCTGCCGCCCGCCGAGCAGCTTCGCCTTCAGCGTCTCCGCCTTCACCCGCGACGGACTGCCCGTGACAACATCGCCGACGCGGTACCAGGTCACCACCTCGCGCTCGACCGGGCCCGGAGCGGTCATGCGCAGCGCGCTACCGCCCTCCAGCGCGGGCAGATCCTCGATCCGCACCCAGCTGTCATTCTCCCGGATCGCACCCTGGCCGAACCCGACCAGTTCCTTGCCCTCGCGCTGGCTCGAATAGACCGCGATGACCAGATCGACCTGCGCGCCCATGCCATCGGAGTAACGCGTCATCACGAAATGATCCGCGCCGGGAAAGTTCGGCTTCCACACTGCGCGCGTGCTCAGCGGACCCTGCGTCCACCCAGTCACCTGCGGCGCCACCACCTTGGCGGGCAGCGCATCGGCACGTGCCGCGATCACCCCGGCCCAGGCCATGAACAGGCTCACCACCGCCAGCGAAACCAGCGCTACCACCGCCGGCATCTGCGCCGTCCCCGGCCAGCGTGCCTGCAACTCTGCGGGATCGAACCATGGCGCGTCGGGGTCGCGGTCGAACCATTTCCACCCGATCGCCAGCACGCCCGCCATCACCGCGCCAAAGAATACCCAGCCATAGACGATATGGTCATAGCCCGTCGCCGCCTCGACCGATGTCAGATAGGCGGCATAGACCGTCCCGAACGCACGCACGCCATTTGCCAGCATCGGCACGACCAGCGCGACCGCCATGAACGCCGCACGCCGGGTCCAGCTGGTGTAGCAGACATTCGCCACCAGCGCGCCGTACGCGATCATCGCGATCACGAACTTCGCGCCGGAGCACGCCTCTGCCACCTCGAAATAGCCGTTCGGCGTGGTGATCAGCACGCCATCGACATGCGCCGGCACCCCGAACAGGTCGAGCAGCGGCACGAGGATGGCGACGGTCAGGTCCTGCAGCGGCTTTTCCAGGCCCTCCCCGAACGGCACCAGAAAGATCATGTACGCCAGCGGAAACGCCAGCGCGCGCACGACATTGGGCCCGAGCAGTGCGACCACTGCCCCCTGCAGCATCACCACCAGCCCAAGGTGCCGGAACAGCGCTACCCCGGCCGCGTCGCCGAGCAGCCACGCGCCAGCGCCGCCCGCCACGACGATCAGCCCGGGCCACCACGCGTCCGGCCGCAGCGCGGCCAGTCCCGCCCGACGCTGCCACACGAGCCAGCCGACAACCGGCGCCACGAACAGGCAATGGCCAAAAGTGGTGTTGGTCCAATAAATCGCAGCGAGGTCGCCGACATCGCCGCGGAACAGCAGCAGCAGCACGGCCCACACACCCGCCAGCATCGCGGCATGATGCTGCCACCGCGTGTCGAACACCGGGTTCGCCGCGTGCGCGTGCGGAGCCGCTGCGCTCGCCACGTTCAGGCCGCAGCCGGACGGTCCAGCCGCCGCTCGTTGCGCCCGCGCAGCCCCATGATGTCATCGAGCACCGCGAGGCGCGCGTCCCAGCTGTAATGGTCGATCACCCGCTGCCGCGCGAGCGCGCCGAACGCCGATGCGGTCAGCGGGTCGGACAGGATACGGTTCACGGCATCGGCGATCTCGCCGACCGTCCCGCCGACTTCGACCGTGCCGCCATGATCGATGCCGGTGGCGGCGGCGGTCGATGCAACCACCGGGCGCGCCATCGCCATCGCTTCGAGCACCTTGTTCTGAATGCCGCGCGCCAGCTTGAGCGGCGCGACGACGACCGATGCCGCATGCAGCCACGGGCGCACGTCCGGAACCTCGCCGGTCACGGTCACGCCGGGATGTTTGGTCAGCGCCTTGACCGCATCGGTCGGCTTGCGCCCGACAATGGCAAAGCGCGCCTTGGGATGACGCAGCCGGATATGTGGCAGGATCGTCTCGACGAACCAGGTCACCCCCTCGACATTCGGGCGATAGTCCATCTGCCCGGTAAAGACGATCAGCTCGCCCATCGTGTCGATGCGCTTGAACTGCGCGCCGGGATCGAAAATGCCGGTGTCGATGCCATTGCCGACCGCGTGCACCCGCTCCGCCCCGGTCCGCTCGCGGAACAGCTGCGCTTCTTCCTCGCTGACGAACAGGCTGGCATCGGCGCGGGCGGCGATGGCGCGCTCGTGCGCGCCCAGCAGCCGTGCCTCGCGCCGCATCATCCACCCGGTAAAGCCGCGGCTGGTCTCGCCATAGCTCGCAAACTTGGCCGAATCCATGTCGACAAAGTCCATCACGACCTTTTGCCGCGGGCGCAGCGGGACATATTGCGCCATCTGGCTGGAAAAGACGTAGATCGTGTCGATCGCATGGCGCGCCAGCATCGTCTCGACCGCGCGATGCACTTCGGCATTGTCGAACGCGGTCAGCGACACCGGCCGGTTGGACAGCAGAGACTGGACCCCGGCCAGCATCTGCGGCTTGCTCCGCCACACGATCTGACGGTTGCCCGTCAGCTTGGCGAGGCCCGACTTGCGCTTGAGATCCGCAGGGTCGTCGGCAAACGCCACCAGATGCACGCGCTTGCGCTCGCTCAGGTAGCGGATGACGTTGAACGCGCGGATCTTGTCGCCGCGGTCGGGCGGAAACGGCACGCGATGCGCCAGGAAGAGGATATCGCCCATCAGCCGAGCCCCCGCGATATCCATGGGCCCAGGCGATTGGCGATGGCGAGCGGAAGCTTGCTCCACAGCGCCACCTGCAACCGGTATTTGGGATTGAGCGGGTTGGCGTCGCGGATCGCCGCGCCTTCGGCAACGCGGTCATAATAGGTCAGCGGCTGCGGCACGAAGCCCCAGTTCTTCTTAAACGCGGCCGCGCCCGTACCGACCTTTGAGCGTCCGAAATCGAATCGCGTGCAACCGCGCGTTCGCGCATGGCGCATCAGTTCGAAATACATGCGGTCATTGGCGCGCAGCCGGCGCGCTTCCGCCGTTCCGCCACCCCAATAGGGAAACACCGTCCGCCGCCAATAGAGACTCAACACAGCGGACACCGCCTTACCCTCACGCCGCACAACCAGCACATCGGCTGCGCTACCAAATTCGTGCAACACTTCCGTGAACAGTGCACGCGGAAACACCGGGGTACCCAGATTGCGTACGGATTCGGCATAAACCGCATAGTGCGCCGCCACGTCCGCCGCGTCGCGCCCGATCGAGACCGTCAGATCGGTGTCCAGCGCCTTGCGCACCTCGGCGCGCTGCTTGCGCGGGATGGCGAGCAGTTCGGCGTCGTCGTCCTCGGCAAGCGGGCGGACGAAACCCAGATAATGGCTGTCGTCCACGGTCCATTCCGGCCCGGGCCGCGGGCCGCCACGCACCTCGACACTCGGACAGCTCAGCCGCTTTGCCAGTGCCCAGCACGCCTCGGCCAGCGCTTCGGCGACGACCGGCTTGTCAGCCAAGATGCCGCCCCCCACGCCAAACCCGGCGGACGCCAGCACCCGTCCGAACAGCGGCGAGTGCAGCTCGGTCAGCGGCATCACCCCGACGATTCCGCGCTCGCCGCGCTCGGCCACCAGATAATGGCTGCGCTGTCCGCACCCCTTGGCCACCGCCGCGCTCCACGCGGGCAGGTGGAACGGCGTCGCGTCGGGATGCTCATGGACATAGGCGCCGATCCGCGCGCGATCGATCGTATCGTTCAGGTCGGCGACGCGCAGCGTCAGCGGGCGCAGCTGGACCGGTGCGTTCACGCCGCCACCTCCAGCACCGGAACGCGGTCGAGCACCGCGGCCTCCGCTGCCGCCACCCGATCGGTGCGATCCCAGCGATGCGCCTTAAACAGCGTCCGCAGCTTCCCCGCCATCGCCCCCAACCGGCTGTAGTGGCGCAGCTTCGACTTGATCGGCGCATTCTCGACGCGCGGCTGGCGCGGATCGATCTCCCACGGATGGAAATAGAACACCGCCGGCTGCCCGCCCGCGTTCATGGCGCGGATCGCGCCCTGCACGACCGCACCCGGCAACAAGCGGAAGAACCCGCCCCCGGTCGTGACCTCCCGCCCCAGAAACCGCGCCGTGGTCACCGGCAGCTCGATCAGCTCGCTTCCCGCGACCGGGCGATAGGCGCGGCGCGGCGCGTCGGCCCAGCCATAATGGTCATGCCCGATCGGCGCGACGCTCGACGAATAGGCATAGCCTTCCTCCGCCAGCACCTGATGCGCCCAGGGGGTGCGGACATCGATCGAAAAGCTCGGCGCGCGATACCCGGTCACCTGCTGTCCGGTCGCATCCTCCAGCACCGCGCGGGCGCGGGCGATATCGGCACGAAACTGCTCCGGCCCCATGGTGAACACGCGCTGGTGATCCCAGCCATGGCTCGCCACCTCATGCCCCGCTTCGGCAATCCGCCGCATCAGCGCAGGATAGCGCTCCGCCACCCAGCCCAGCGTGAAGAAGGTCGCCTTGACCCCGCCCTCGCCGAACAGCGCCAGCACCGCCTCGGTATTCGCCTCGACGCGATGCTCCAGCGCCGGCCAATCCTCGCGCGCGATCACCGTCTCGAACGCGCCGACCTGGAACCAGTCCTCGACATCGACCGAAAGGGCATTGGCGATCATGTCAGGCAGCGGCTCCCCGCCGCGTCGGACGGGCATCCTCGACCTCGATGAAGTCGACCATCAGCGTCAGCACCCGGCGCAGCGCCGCGTCCTGTTCCTCGATCCGCGCTTCCAGCCGCGCGAACCGCGCCGCCAGCTCGGCGTCCAAGGCTGCCGCTGGAGCAGGCGCTGCCGCTGGCGCGGCCGGGGCCGACATTTCGCGCCGCAACGCTTCGCGCGCCGCCTGCGCCGCGTCGCGCGGAGCCGGAACCGGTGCCGGGCGCGCCGGTGCCGAAGGCGGCATCGCCCCCGACAGATCGCCCTCAAGATCGGCGATCACCGCCTCGACATCCGCGCCGGTAAAGCTCGTAATCTCCTCGATCGCGCCGAGCAGCAACACCCGGCCGGCAAGCAGGTTCACCTTGCGCGGAATGCCACCCGACCAGCGATAGATCGCCGCAACCGCATCGTTGGTAAAACGCGGCTTGCCCCGCCAGCCGACACACGACAGCCGGTGGATCAGATACGGCTCCAACTCGTCCGCGCCCATGCCGTCCAGCGCATGCATCGCGATCACCCGCTGGCGCAGCTGATCGAGCCGCGGGTCGGACAGGCGCGCGCGAAATTCGGGTTGGCCGAGCAGGAAAATCTGCAGCAGCGGATAGCCGCCCGCCTGGAAATTGGACAGCATGCGCAGCTCTTCCAGGCTTTCGATCGGCAGCGCCTGTGCCTCGTCCGCGATCAGCAGCGTGCGCCGCCCCTGCCGCGCCACCGCATGCAGCTGCTTCTCGATCGCCGCGAGCAATTGCGCCTTGGCCAGATGCGTCCCGTCGATGTTCAGGCCAGCCGCGACCATCAGCAACAGGTCCTCGGCCTCGACCTGAGTCGTCACGATCTTGATGACGTGCAGCCGTTCGGGGTCGATCGTTTCCATCAGGTGACCGACCAGGGTCGTCTTGCCCGCACCGGGCGCGCCTGTGATGACGATGAACCCCTCGCCCTGGCTCAGGCCATAGCCGAGATAGGCCATCGCCTTTTTGTGCGTGGCGGTATCGAACCAGAACGCCGGATCGGGCGTCAGCTGGAACGGTCGCCCGCTCAGTCCGTAATGGTCGTCGTACATCCTGCCATCCCTGGACCAAAAACCTTCAGAAACCGTAGCGAAGGCCAAGCTGCGCCTGCGCCTGCGTGCTGCTGCCCGCGCCATCGACCTCGAAGCTGGAGATGCCGAGCGACGCCACCGCGCTCAACGGCCCGAAATTGTGATAATAGGATCCGGCCGCGCCGCCACCGAACACGCCCGGCGCACCGGCGATGCTGCTCTGGAAATAATTCACGAACACGTTGCCGTTGATCCCGGACCGGCCGCTCAGCGCCTGCGACGCGAACAGCTGGGCGTAATAGGTATCGTCGCTGCTGCCCGCCAGCGCCGAACTGCCCGCCGGGACCAGATAGCGCCGGTTGGCATAGCCCGCCCCCAGCCCCAGCGTGGTCGGCCCGGCATTCAGCGCCAGCACCGCCGAAACGCCGCGTGCGCGGTAATTCGCGCTCGCGACCGATCCCAGCGCGTTGGTCAGGCACCCGCCCGCCGCGCTGCCGCTGTCGCCGAACACGCATCCGTCGAACGCGTCGCCAAAGACATTGCCCGGAATGTTGAAGCTGGTCGGTAGCGCCGCGAGGTCGCTCGCCAGCTGGCGGCCAAAGCTCTGTACCGAATCATACACGCCGACCTGCAATGCCGAACGGCGCGAAATCTGCCACTGCAGCGACCCGGTATAGCTCATCGAGTCGTACCGGCGCCCCGCGCGCGCCTCCAGCATCAGCCGCGAGCTGGGCTTGTACAGCACCCCCGCATCCCAGAAGATGCCCTCGATTTCGTACGCGATGCGCGGTGGCGATGCCGGATCGGTCACGAACCGTCCGGCGCCGTCGCGCACGATCGCGCCGGTCCCGTCGCGCAACGCATCCTTCTGCGTGATCTCGATCTTCTCATAGCCAACGCCGCCCACGACCGCGAGCCCGCGACCGATCGGCAGCACCGCGTCGGCGCGGCCATATTTGCCGTCGAAGGTCTGGTCGAGCTGGCTCATTTCCTCGCGCTGCCATGCGCCCGCGACACTCAGACCGACCGGCAGGATCGTCCCCGCCTTCACCCCCGCGCGCACCTGCGCCAGATGATTGGTCGCGCTGTCGAACACATCGACCGGCGGCGCGGCGGGATCGATTGCGGAGATCGACGGCGCCTCGACCTTGGTATAGCCGAAACGATAGGCCGCGCTGACGCTCGCCGGACCGTTGCCGGTATGGAAAGTCGGCCCGCCATAGACCGAATAGACCTGCGCGACGTTGCGCACATTGCCCGCCAGATTGGTCGGCGCATCGCCGCGAATGTCGCTGCGCGCCCGCGTCGCCAGCGCCCCGCCCTCGACCGTAAAGCCCGGCGCGACCTTCACCGCAGCGCGTGCGAGGCCGCTATGCGTGTCCTGATCGGCGACGTCATTCTGCCAGTCGAAGCGGCGTTCATATTTGTACGACAGCTGCACCTCGACCCGGCGCGTCTGGATCGACGCATCGACCCCCGCGCCGATGGTGGAGTAAGTCAGTACCTCACCGCCGCCCGAAAGGTCGGCGACCAGCACTTGCCCTGCATCGACATAGGGCTCGATCGACTTGCGCTTGTCCTTGGCCAGCGCGGGCGCGGCGATCAACGCGGTGGCGGCACATGCCGCGGCGAACAGCCTCATTGGTCGGGCTCCCCATAATAGGCGCCATAGCTCCCGAACCGGCGGCCATTGGGTTGGATGGAAACGCTGTTGAGCAACAACTGGATGTGCTCGCACCCGTCGAGCAGGCCGACAGCGTCGCGCAACTCGCTCTCGCGCGTGCGGTCGGCGCGGACCACCAGCATCACCTGCCCGACATGGCTGGCCAGCGCGCTGGCGGGCGATGCGGCAAGGATCGGGGGCGAATCGAAAATCACGATGCGGCGCGGATTGGCCGCCGCCAGCCCGTCGAGGATCGCAGCGGCGCGCGCGCTTGCCAGCAGCTCGGTGTCGGCAACGCTGCGCGTACCCGCCGGGAGCACCGACAGCTGCGGCACATCGGTATCGATGATGCAGTCCTCGACATTCTTCACGCCGCCCGACAGCACGTCGAGCAGCCCCGGACCATCCGGTGCGCCCAGTCGCGCCAGCACGTCGGGCTTGGCGAAATCGGCGTCGACCAGCAGGATCTCGACGTCCTTCTCCGCTGCCAGCGACAGCGCCAGGTTGATCGCACAGAATGTCTTGCCGTCATTCGGCTTGGCCGAGCAGACCAGGATCATCCGCGACCGGTCGTCCGCGCCCGCGCCGCCGTCCGCGCGGATCTGCCGCGCCGTGGTCAGCAACTGGCGCTTCACCAGCCGGAACTCCTCGGCCAGCGCGGTGATCACCGCACCGGGGACCAGCATGCCGTGATCGGCCAGCTTCTTGCGGTCGATGGCGATTCGCCGCCGCGCGGCTGCCGGTTGCGCGACCGGATCGACCGGGGCGACCGGTTCGGGCCGCACCAGCGGCGCACGCGGCGCCTCGACCGCGCCGAACGGCGGAATGTCGTGGCGCGGCAATGGCGCCGGGGCACTGGGCGCCGGGGCCGGCTGCTGCGCGGCCTGACGCTGGATCAGCGCCTGATGCGCCACCGCCCGCTCCACCAGCGATCCGCCAAGCCGTTTCGGGGTCTGGTCGTTCATGCCCTCGCCCTCACGCGCTCATGCCACGCTGGAGCATTTCCAGCCCCAGCAACGCCACCCATGCAACCGCCAGCCCGGCGGTCGCAGCGGCAAACATCTGCAGTCGCCGGCGTCGCAATGCGGACTGGCCAGCGGTCACCACTTCACCGATCGATCCGATCACCGGCATGCCGCTGATCCGCTCCAACTTCGCCGTCGTCGGGAAGGTCCCGGCAATCTGGCTCAGCGCAAAGGCGACCGCGACGCCTGCGCCGAGACCGACGACGAGCACGCCGGTCAGCAACAGCGGGCGGTTCGGCGATGTCGGCGATTGCGGCGCGCTGGGTGGATCGATCACGTTGAACTTGACCGCATCCGCCTGCCCCGCCGCCTGGCTGCGCAGCTTCACCTGCTCGCGGTCAGCAAGCAGCTTGTCATACGCCGCTTTCAGCACCTGATAGTTGCGGTCGATCTCCGCCTGTTCCTGCGCGGCTGCCGGGTCGCCGGCGATCTTCGCGTCGATCGCGGCCATATCGGCCTCGATCTGCGCCTTTCGGTTGGTCAGCGCGGCGACCTGCGCCGACTTGTCGGCCTGCATCGCGCGCAGGCTCAGATACAGCGGATTGGCGGTCGCGCCGCCCCCGCCGCTCGTCACCGGCTCGCGCCGCGCCGCGGCCTGCGCCGCCGCCATCTGGCTCTTCAGCGCGATCACGTCGGGGTGATTGTCGGTAAAGCCGCGCGCGCGCGCCTCGGCCAGCTGGCCCTGGATCGCGGACAGCCGCGCCCGCGCCGGGCCGGCCACGGCGCCGCCGCCGACCCCGGCGACCGTCGCTGACGTCCCCGCCATCTGGCCGTTGACCGCAGCAAGGCTGCTTTGCGCCGCTGCCAGTTCCTGATTGACCTGCGCCAGTTGCGCGCGCGCCGCCGACAGCCGCTCGGCCAGCGTACCGGTGCCGGGCAGCGATCCCAGATAGCGGGTCTGGAAATCCGCCTTCTTGGCTTCCGCTTCCTGCAGCGCCTTTTGCCGCTGGGCGAGCTGCTGGTCGAGGAACTGGAGCGACTGGCTCGCCTCGTCGCGGATCGTGCCGAGATTGTCCTCGACGAAAATGTCGATCAGCTTCTGGACGATCGTGCGCGACAGCTTGCCGCTGTCCGCAGTCGCGGTGATCTCGAACAGATTGTCCTGCTGCGCGGTGATCTTGATATGCTTCTGCAGCGTGCCGACGCGGTCGGCAACGTCGCGATCGGTCGCGACGGTGTTGGCAAGGTCGGTGCCGCGCACCACCTTTTCCAGATTGACCGCGCTGACCAATGTGGTGCGGACCCGGTCGATATCCTTCTGCTGCTCCTGCTGGGTCGCAATCCCCTCGCCGGGCAGCACCTGGCGCAGCTGCACGAAGATTCGCGCGCGACTCTCATACTGGTTCGGGATCTGCGACACGACCAGCCAGCCCGCCAGGCAGACCGCCCAGGCGACGGCCACGGCAATCCAGCGGCGCTGCCACACGCCGTGCAGGATCGTCCTGATCTCGTCCCACAATCCCCCCACCGGGCCGTCTCCGTGTTAGAACATGCTTTCGGGAATGATGATCACGTCGCCCGGCTCAAGCCGGACATTCGCGCTGGTGTCGCCGTTCTTGAGCAGGTCGGACAGGCGGACCTTGTACTCGCGCTGCTTGCCGCTGGCCTTGTCGTACCGGACCAGCCGCGCGCGATTCCCCGCCGCGAATTCGCTGAGGCCCCCGACCGCGATCATCGCGTCGAGCAACGTCATGTTGGCACGATACGGCAGCGACGCCGGCTTTTCGGTCGCACCGACGATGCGCACCTGCTGGCTGAACGTGCCCGAGAAGCTCTTGACCACAACCGACACGATCGGGTCCTTGATATACTCGCCCAGCGCGTACTTCAGATCATCGGCCAGCATCGCGGGCGTCTTGCCCACCGCCGGCATGTCGCTCACCAGCGGCGTAGTGATGCGGCCATCGGGGCGCACCTGCACCTCCGCCGACAATTCCTGATTGCGCCAGACAAAAATCTGCAGCGTGTCGAGCGGGCCGATGACATATTCCTCGCCCGGCCCTTCGCGGCTGGCGACGAACGCGGTCGGCGGCAGCTCCGGTCGGTTGCCGCCGCCCATACAGCCCGAAAGCGCCCCCGCCATCATCAGCGGAAGCGCCAGTCTTTTGCCGACCTGTCCCAAACGCATCACAATCGAACCTCCTGACGCTCGCGCGGCCCCGGCGTCCCGGGGCCATGACACGAACAACCGCTTTGCTATGGCGGCGGGAGGTAAAGATTGCGTTAGGAACGCCGCACCTGGCGGCGTGACGTCAGGGTCTTGAGCGCCTCCGGCGCTGCGGCACCGGCCCGCTCCCCCACCCGGCCACCCAAGCAGAGTATCCTAGATGGGTGGCCGGGTGGGGGAGCGGGCCGGTGCCGCTTCAGCGAAGCTGAAAACAACAGCTCAGGCGACGATTTCCGCGGCCGGTCCGTGGCCTAAAAATCCTGAAGGACTCGCACTCGCGCCATAGGCACCGGCAAGGAACACAGCGACCACATCGCCGACCTGCGCCGCGGGCAGCGCCACCTTGTCGCCCAGCCGATCCAGCGGCGTGCACAGCGGCCCAACCACCGAAACCGTCTCCACCGGCTCAGCACCCATCTTCCCCGCAATCGCGATCGGATAGTTGCGCCGCACCACCGTCCCGAAATTGCCCGAAGCGGCAAGCTGATGGTTGAGGCCGCCGTCACAGATCAGGAAAATCTCGTCCCCGCTGACCTTACGGTCGACGATCTGCGTCAGATACACGCCGCACTCCGCCGCGATCCACCGCCCCAGCTCGATCGCATAGGCCTGATCCGGCTCCAGCACCTCCGCCAGCCGCGCGCCGACTCGCTCGATGTTTACCGGCATATCGCCCGCAAAATAGGGGACGCCTAACCCGCCGCCGATATTCACCAGTGGCGCCTTCGTCCCGACAGCCTCGGCCAACTCGCGCGCGAGGCCAACGGTCGCCGCCTGCGTCTCGCAGATCGCTTCGCTGTCCAGCGCCTGCGACCCGGCAAAGATATGAAACCCGCGCCAGTCCGCCCCCGCCGCGATCAGCCGCTTGACCAGCTCTGGCACCCGAACCGCATCGATTCCGAACGGCGAAGGCCGCCCGCCCATCTTCATGCCCGAGCCCTTGAGCTCGAACGAGGGATTGACCCGCACCGCCAGCTTCGGCGTCACGCCCAGCCGTTCGGCAATCGCCAGCGCCCGATCCGCCTCACCCTCGGACTCAAGGTTCAGCGTCGCCCCGGCGACAATCGCCGCCTCCAGCTCAATGTCGCGCTTCCCCGGTCCGGCAAAGCTGATATGCTCCGCATCCTTGACCGCCAGCGCCGTCGCCAGCTCGCCCCCCGACGCCACATCCAGCCCCCCGACCAGCGGCGCCACCGCCGCGAGAAACGCCGGCAACGGATTGGCTTTAATGGCAAAATGGATTTCGACCGCATCCGGCAGCGCCGCCCGCAACTGCCCGATCCGCGCGCGCACGATGGCGGTGTCGTAAACGAACACCGGCGTCCCCGCCTGCGCCGCCCAGTCGCGCGCAGCGCGCCCGGCGATGTGCAATTCCCCGCTCTCCCCCGCAAAATAGGGCGGGATCGGCCCCATCGGCTTCATGCCGTCATCTCCGCCTTCAGGCCCGACCGGTCGAGCTTCCCGTTCGCATTGCGCGGCAAATCCTCGCGCCACACATAGCGCGCCGGCTGCATGAACGCCGGCAGCTCACGCCGCAACCGCTCGCGCAACGCCGCTTCGGCCGCCTCCGCCTCGCCCCGCGCCACCGCAACCACCACCACCGCCTGCCCCAGCCGCGCATCCGGCACCCCCAGCGCCACCGCCTCACGCGCCTCGCCACCGGCCAGCACCGCTTCCTCGACCTCGGTCGGACTGATCCGGTTGCCGGACGATTTGATCATCTCGTCATCGCGCCCGACGAACCGCAGCAAGCCGTCCGCGCCCTCGACTACCGTGTCCCCCGAAAACACCGCCATCCCGCCATAGCGGGACTCCGCCGGCGCTGGCTTGAACCGCAGCGCGGTGCGCTCCGCATCCTGCCAATATCCCTGCGCGACCAGCGGCCCGGCATGCACCAGTTCGCCCGCCTCGCCCGGATCGGCGCGCGTCCCATCGGGCCGCATCACCAAGATCTCGGCGAACGGAATTGCCCGCCCCATCGATTCCGGGTGCGCGTCGACCAGCCCCGGATCGAGATAGGTCGAGCGAAACGCCTCGGTCAGCCCATACATCGGATACAGCGCAGCCTGCGGGAACCGCGCCCGCAGCCCGCGCACCATGCCCACCGTCAGCGCCCCGCCCGAATTGGTCAGCCGCTTCAGCTTCGCGGCGACCTCGACCGGCCATTCCGCCTCCAGCAGCTGAGTCCACAGCGGCGGCACCCCCGCAATCGTGGTGGCGTCATGCCGGTCCACCGCCTTGATGACGTCGCGCGCGGTGAGATAATCCAGCGGAATTACCCGCCCGCCAGCCGCCCAGGTCGACAGCAGCTGGTTCTGCCCATAGTCAAAGCTCAGCGGCAGCACGCCCAGCACGCGGTCGCCCGGCGTCACCTTCAGATAATGCGCCACGCTGATCGCCCCCAGCCACAAATTGGCATGGCTCAGCATCACCCCCTTGGGCCGCCCCGTCGAGCCCGAAGTGTACAGGATCGCCACCAAATCCCTTGGATCGCGCGGCGAGGACCCCAACCCCTCGCCCGCCAGCGGCGCATCGCCATCGAACACGACGCGGCACCCTGCTGGCACATCGCCCGGCTCCAGCGTCCCCGCCCGCGCCCCTTGCGTCAGCAACAGCCGTGCCCCGCTATCGGCCAGAATATGCGCGACCTGCGCGCGCTTCAGCACCGGGTTGACGGGCACATGCACCAGTCCAGCCCGTGCCGCCGCCAGCGGCATCACGCACGCATGCCGCGTCTTGGGGAGCCAGGTCGCCACGCGATCCCCCGCTTCCAGGCCCTGCCCGCGCAACCACAACGCCAGCGCCGCGACCGCCGCCTCCAGCTCGGCATAGCTCAGCGTCCCCGCACGATCTTCCAGCGCAATCGCATCAGGCGCACCGCGCGTCGTCAGTGCATCAATTGGGTAAGGGGTCGGGTCGAGTTCCACCATCGCGCCTGCATATCCCGCATCGGTTAACGATCCAGTGTCTATTATCGCTTAGCAGGTGCAGCACTTGGCATCGCCGTGTGCAACGCGTAACGGGCGCCAAAACAACCGGGGATTTGGGGCCGTGCAGCCTGACGGATACAACGAAGTCGAAGAAACCGTGCGCGGCGTACTGCGCGACGTGCTGGGCATCGACGCCGCCCGCGCCGCGACCTTCGACGAAACGACGCCCTTGTTCGGCGCACTCCCCGAGCTCGATTCGATGGCGGTCGCCGGCGTGCTGACCGAGATCGAGGATCGCCTCGGCATCATCATCGACGATGACGAGGTGGACGGCGACATGCTCGAAACCTTCGGCGCGCTCGTCCGCTTCGCCGCGTCAAAGGCGCTCAGCTGATCCGCGCCGACGCCTATGACTGGCCCGGCGGCCGCGAAGCGATGCTGCGCTTCGGCCCCGACACCGGCCCGGTCGTGGTCGTCGCGCTCCCCCTGTTCGAAGAAGCCAACCGTACCCGCGCCTTCGCGGTGAGCATCCTGCGCGCGCTGGCGGAGCGCGGAATCGCCGGGGCGCTGCCTGACCTGCCCGGTCAGGGCGAGAGTTTGCTGCCGACCCACGAAACCGATCTCGCCAAACTGCGCACAGGCTTCGCCGCCGCCGTCGCCAGCCTCGACACGCCCGCCTTCGCCCTCGCGATCCGCAGCGGCGCCCTGCTCGATATCGAAGCGCAGGTCACTGCCCGCACCCACCTCTCCCCCATGACCGGAGCAGACCTGCGCCGCGAACTCGTCCGCGCGCGCCAGGCATCGGCGCGCGAGGCCGGCGAACCGTTCGATCCCGCCAGCCTCGAAACCGCTACCGCCCCGGTCGAACTGGCCGGCAATCTGATCAGCCCTGCCCTGCTCGCCCAGCTCAGCGACGCCACGCCGTCAACCGAGCAAACCCGCACCGTCCGCCTCGCCACTGAAGCCAAGCCCGCCGACGCCAAGCTCCCCGGCAGCCCGCTCTGGCGCCGCGCCGAGCCCGATAATGACCCCGCCTTCGCCCAGGCCGTCGCCGACGACATCGCCCAATGGATCGCGACATGCGCCGCCTGACCAGCTTCCCCTGCGCCGGCGAAACCCTCGCCGCCACGCTTGATGAAGCCCCCGGCAGCACCGGCCTGCTGATCGTCTCGGGCGGCAATGAAATCCGCATTGGCGCGCATCGCGGCATGGCCGAACTCGCCGCCACCGTCGCCGCATCGGGCCATCCCGTATTCCGCTACGACCGCCGCGGTATCGGCGATTCATCGGGCGAAAACAGCGGCTTCGAATCGACAGCGCAGGACATTTCTGAAGCCGCCACCGCCTTCCGCCGCGAAGCGCCCCACCTCACCCGCGTCATCGCCTTCGGTAATTGCGACGCCGCCAGCGCCCTCATCCTGTTCCACGCACAGGCAAACATCGACGCCCTGATCCTGACCAACCCCTGGACGATCGAACCCAGCGCCGACGGCAACGACCTACCCCCCGCCGCCGCGATCCGCTCGCGCTATCTCGAAAAGCTGAAAAACCCCCGCGAACTCCTCCGTCTGCTCACCGGAGGTGTTAATATTCGGAAATTAATCAGCGGCTTGGCCAAAGCATCGGCGAAACAATCTCAACCCCCAACCGGCCTCCCCGCCCGTCTAGCCACATCGCTCGCGGCGACCACGGTGCCGGTAACAATCCTGCTAGCCGAACGCGACAACACCGCGCTGGCCTTCGCCGACCACTGGAAAAGCGCGACCTTCGCCCCAGCCCGCATCACCGCAACGCTGACAACCTGCCCCACCGACAGCCACAGCTTCGCCCGCCCAGCGGACAAGGCCTGGCTGACCGAACAGGTGCTGGCCGCCCTCGACCCATACCCTACGTCGCCCCGGGCTTGACCCGGGGCGGGGCTTCTATTTCAGCCGCTCAAGAAAGCCGGACCCCGGGTCAAGCCCGGGGCGACGAACGAGGGGGCTTTCCTACAAACCCTCAAAAAGCGCATAAGCTGGTCGATGCGCCCTCGACCCGCCTTGCTCCGGCCCACACGCCGCAATCCCGGCCCCGGCAAACCCGCGCAAAGCAACGCCGATAGTGTAAAGCCAGTGTCAGCTTCCGCGTCGCACGCGCATGATACCCCGCATATTCTGTCAGTTTCGTCACCCGAAACCAACAGAAAGACACGCGTTGCCCGTAACTTCGTCAGCTTGCCCGGCTCACTCCGCGGCGTGCGCCACCGCCTCGAAATCCGCCTCGGCCAGAAAGCGTTCGGCGTCCAGCGCCGCCATACAGCCAGTCCCCGCAGCCGTGATCGCCTGGCGATAGACCTTGTCCATCACGTCGCCGCACGCGAACACCCCGGGCACGCTGGTGCGCGTCGAACCGGTCTCGACGGTGATGTAGCTGTCCTCGTCCAACGCCAGATGCCCGCGGAACAGCTCGGTCGCCGGGTGGTGGCCGATCGCGACGAAGCCGCCCTCGACATCGATGCTCGATTCCTCACCCGTGACGGTGTCGCGCAGGCGCAGCGCGACCAGCCCCTCGGGATCGCCCCCGCCGACGAATTCCACCACTTCCTTGTTCCACAGCGTCTTGATCTTCGGGTTGGCGAACAGCCGCTCCTGCAGGATCTTTTCGGCGCGCAGCGTGTCGCGGCGGTGGATCAGCGTGACGTCATGGCTGTGGTTGGTCAGGTACAGCGCCTCTTCGACCGCAGTGTTGCCGCCGCCGATCACCGCGACCTTCTTGCCGCGGTAGAAGAACCCATCGCACGTCGCGCACGCCGAGGCGCCCTTGCCCTTCATCGCCTCTTCGCTCTCCAGCCCCAGCCACTTGGCCTGCGCGCCGGTCGCGATCACCAGCGTGTCGCCCGAATAGACGGTGCCGCCATCGCCAATCAGGCGGAACGGGCGCTGCGACAGGTCGACCTCGACGATCGTGTCGTACATCATCCGTGCGCCGACATGTTCGGCCTGCGCCTGCATCTCGCCCATCAACCACGGGCCCTGGATCACCTCGCGAAAGCCGGGATAGTTCTCGACATCGGTGGTGGTCATCAGCTGCCCGCCGGGCTGGATGCCCTGCACCACGATCGGCGCCAGCCCCGCGCGCGCGCCGTAAATGGCGGCGGACAGGCCGGCCGGGCCGGAACCGAGGATCAGCATACGGGTCGAGTGGGTGGCGGTCATTCGAAAATCCTGTTCAGTTCCGGAAAGCGAGGTCCGGCGCTGCATCTAGGGGGGCAGCGCCGACTAAGGCAACATGGGTGGTGTCACATCCGCTGCCAGCAAAGCGATTCTGTTGTGGACGAAAGCCGGTTGAAGCCGCGCGCCCTGCCCGGCAGACTGGTGGCATGACGTTCCGCCGCACCCTGCTCGCCGCAGCCCTGCTGCTCCCGCTCCCCGCTCTGGCGCAAGACGTTCCCGCGCCGACGCCGACGCCGACGCCCAAGCCAGCGACGCAAAAGGTGGCGATCGACACCAGTTTCGGCCGCATCGTGCTGGAACTGGAGACCGAGCGCGCGCCGATCACCGCGCGCAATTTCCTGCGCTACGCCGACCAGAAGCGGTTGGACGGCATCGCCTTCTACCGCACGGTCAAGGTCGCCGACAAATTCGGCTTCATTCAGTTCGGGATCGATAACGACCCCAAGCGCATCCTGCCGCCGATCAAGCATGAACCGACCACGCAAACCGGGGTGAAGCACGTCAACGGCGCGATCTCGACCGCGCGGCTGGCTCCCGGCACGGCGCGCGGTGAGTTCACGATCAGCGTGGGCGACCAGCCTTCGCTCGACGCCGACCCGTCCAAGCCCGGCGACAATCTCGGCTATGCCGCGTTCGGCAAGGTGATCGACGGGATGGAGGTGGTGTGGAAGATCCTCGACGCACCGACTTCACCGACCGCGGGCGAAGGGGTGATGAAGGGCCAGATGCTCAGCCCGCGGATCCGCATCCTCAAGGTCAGCCGGATCCCCTAAGCGTCAGAGCCCGCTGAACATCAGGAGGACGAACAGCCAGAACAGCAGCGAGCCGCCCATGACGATCAGGAACCCCGCACCGGCAGGCATCCCGTCCTCGTCCTGGGCAATGGCGATCAGTTCGCGATTGGGTCCGGCATCGATCTGGCGATAGCGAGGCATGGCACCGCTCCTTTGACGATGCCAATCTGCGCCTTTCCACCGGAAATTCCATATCGGGAAAGCCCGAACGGGATTTTACGGAGGCGCCGGTTAACCGCTCCCGCCGGCAACGGTCAGTGGATCTGCGGCTGCAAGCGGTCCGGTCGCCCCGACCGGCGCTTGCAGCCCCTTGCTGCACCCTTGGTGTGCGATGCTATTCGACCGGCTTCACCTGCAGCCCGGTCCACTTTGCCGCGAAGGCATAAAGGTCGGACGTTTCCTCAATCACCTTGTCGGTCGGTTTGCCCGCGCCGTGGCCGGCACGCGTCTCGATGCGGACAAGGTGCGGCTTGGGGCCGATATCGGCGGCCTGCAGCGCGGCGGTATATTTGAAGGTGTGGCCCGGCACCACGCGGTCGTCCGTATCCGCCGTCGTCGCCAGGATCGCCGGATAGGTCACCCCCGACCGGATATTGTGATAGGGCGAATAGGCGCGCAGCCGCTTCCAGTCGGCTTCCTTCGACGGGTAGCCATAGTCATCGACCCAGTAGCGCCCTGCGGTGAAGCGGTCGAAGCGCAGCATGTCCATCACGCCCACGGCCGGCATCGCCGCCGCGAACAGGTCGGGCCGCTGATTGACCACTGCGCCGACCAGCAGGCCGCCGTTCGACCCGCCCTGGATTGCAAGGCCGTCCTTTTTGGTGATGCCCTGCGTGATCAGATATTCGCCGGCCGCGATGAAATCGTCGAACACATTCTGCTTGTTCGCCAGCCGCCCGCCGTCGTGCCACGCCTTGCCATATTCGCCGCCGCCGCGGATGTTGGCGAGGACGAACGCCCCGCCCTGCTCCATCCACGCGACGCGCGCTGCGGAAAAGGCCGGGGTATAGGCGATGTTGAACCCGCCATAGCCCCACAGGATCGTCGGTGCTGGACCGGTCGTCGTCTTCTTGCGCACCACGAACATCGGCACGCGGGTACCGTCCTTGGAGGCGTAGAATTTCTGGTCGACGACATAATCGGTCGGGTTGAACGCAACCTTTGGCTGCGCCCATACCGTCGCCTTGTCGGTCGCGACGTCGTAGCGGAAGATCGTGGTGGGGTAGTTGAAGCTGGTGAAGGCGAAGAATGTCTCATTCTCGTCCGGCTCACCGCCAAACCCCGATGCCGTGCCGATTCCGGGCAGCGTCACCTTGCCCAGCAGCTTCCCGTCAAGCGCGTGGCGGCGCACCTCGGTCTTGGCATCGACCAGATAGGACAGGATCAGCTTGCCGCCGACGATCGATGCGCTGCCCAGCACAGCGGCATCCTGCGCCACGATTTCGCGCGGGGCCATGTCGGCGCTGGCGACG
Source organism: Sphingomonas sp. BE123 (assembly GCF_031456015.1). NCBI lineage: Bacteria > Pseudomonadati > Pseudomonadota > Alphaproteobacteria > Sphingomonadales > Sphingomonadaceae > Sphingomonas > Sphingomonas sp. BE123. The sequence goes on from NZ_JAVDTW010000001.1 coordinate 711,669, forward strand.
TCGATCGTCACGATGCGGCTGCGCGGCGCATCCTTGTTGGTCGAGATGTAGAAAGTCGACCCGACATTGCCGATCACCGACCACTCATTGGTCAGTTCGCCGATGATCGTCTTCGGCTTGGCCGCCGGATCCTTGAGATCGATGACGTGCAGAAGGTTGCGGTTGTCGGTCCCCTCGCTGGTATAGATCACCAGCCAGCGACCATCGTCGGTCAGGCCCGAATAATGGCTCTGCTTGGGCTGGCTCGGCGTTTCATACACCAGCCGGTCAGCGCTCTGCGGCGTGCCGAGCTTGTGGAAATAGATGCGGTGATTCTCGTTCAGCGCCTGGAACTTGGCGTCCGCCGGAGGTTCGGGATAGCGCGAATAGTAGAAGCCCGACCCATCCTTGGCCCACGACGCGGCCATGGTGAACTTGGCCCATTCAATCTTGTCGTCCAGCACCTTGCCGGTCGCGACGTCGAGGACGCGGATCGTGCGCCAGTCGCTGCCGCCATCTTGGATTGAATAGGCGAGCAGCTTTCCATCCTCCGACGGCAGCCATTCGCCAAGCGCGGTCGCGCCATCGGCAGCCCAGGTGTTGGGATCGATCAGCACGCGGCCTTCGCCGTTCAGGCCATCGCGGACATAGAGCACGGACTGGTTCTGCAGCCCCGAGTTGCGCGAGTAGAAGTAACGCCCGCCCTTGCGATACGGCATGCCGAAGCGTTCATAGTCGAACAGCTTGGTCAGGCGCGCCTTGAACGCGTCGCGGCCGGGCAGCGTGTCGAGATAGGCGTCGGTCACCTTGTTCTGCGCCGCGACCCACTCCGCCACTTCCTTGTCGTTGCGGACATCGTTTTCGAGCCAGCGATAGGGGTCGGCGACCTTTTCCCCGAACTGCTCGTCGACGACATCGACGCGGCGGGTTTCGGGATAGGTGATCGGTGCGGTCATGGTCGGCGCGGACTCCGGGCTGGCGACGGCGGTGGGCGAAACAAACAACAGCGGCAGGGCGAGAATCGACGCGCGACGCATTGGTATCTCCTGAAACGGAACCGCCTTACCCTATTGCCACACCGTTCCGGGTCAAGCGGGCGCCGGACAAAGCGGACACAAAAGCGGCCTTTGTCCGGCCGATATGCCCACCTGCGTCCTAGACGAGCGCCGTCAGCGCGCTTTCATGCGCGACCCAGCCCATGACCAGCAGCGGGAGCGTCGCGAAGGCGATCGCCACGGCACCGGTTACACCCTGTCCATATGTCCGTTTCATCCGATCCTCCTGCGCGCCCGGCACGCGTTCCGATCGGGAGATGGGGGTGCGCCCGCCATGCTCAAGTTCAGCGTTTCTTACGGCCGCGCAACATTCGCTTGGGGCGCCGGACCTTGTCGGATCCAGCAACGCGAAGGGGCGGCCGCACCGTCGCGCGACCGCCCCAGCTCTGGTCGACAAGTACCTGAAATCAGGCCGCTTCGTCGAAATCCTCGTCGCCCATCACCGGACCCGAATCCTGGCCCTTGGCCGAGACGTCGCGGTCGACGAATTCGATGATCGCCATCGGTGCCGCGTCCGAAGCGCGCGGGCCGGTCTTGATGATGCGGGTATAGCCACCGTTGCGGTCGGCGTAGCGCGCCGCGAGCACGTCGAACAGCTTCACCAGCTGCGCATCGTCGAGCAGACGAGCATGCGCGAGACGGCGGTTCGAAAGACCACCCTTCTTCGCCAGCGTGACCAGCTTTTCGACGTAGGGACGCAGTTCCTTCGCCTTGGCGACGGTGGTGGTGATCTGCTCGTGCTTGATCAGCGCGGCCGACATGTTGCGGAACAGCGCAAGGCGATGAGCCGAGGTACGCTGAAGCTTACGACCGCCGTACTTATGGCGCATGGGTATTTCCTTTCAGTTCGTCAGGCAGCCGTTTCAGGTACTGCCGGCCAGGTGGGACGCATGGCCACCCAATCTCACGTCACCCCCGCGAAAGCGGGGGCCCATCTCCCGCCGTCGAACCCAGCTCCGCGGTTCGGAGATGGGTCCCCGCTTTCGCGGGGATGACGGCGGTATGGGCGTTAGCCCATAATCTCCTGTTCGAGCTTCTTGGCCATCTCTTCGATATTCTCAGGCGGCCAGCCCGGGATTTCCATGCCGAGGCGCAGGCCCATCGACGACAGCACTTCCTTGATTTCGTTCAGCGACTTGCGGCCGAAATTCGGGGTGCGCAGCATCTCGGCTTCGGTCTTCTGGACCAGATCGCCGATATAGATGATGTTGTCGTTCTTGAGGCAGTTGGCCGAACGGACCGACAGCTCGAGCTCGTCCACCTTCTTGAGCAGGTAGCGATTGATCGTCGCGGTGTCGCTGCTGCCCTCTGCAGCCGACGCCTGGGCGGCGAGGCCGACCGGAGCGCTGGTGCGGGTGATTGCCGAATCGTCGAAGTGGACGAACAGCGCCAGCTGGTCCTGCAGGATGCGCGCGGCATAAGCGAGCGCGTCTTCCGGGGTGACGGTGCCATCGGTTTCGATCGACAGGCTCAGCTTGTCGTAATCGAGTTCCTGACCCACGCGGGTGTTCTCGACCTTGTAGCTAACCTGACGGACCGGCGAGTAGAGCGCATCGACCGGGATCAGACCGATCGGCGCGTCGGCCGGACGGTTGGCGCTGGCCGGGACATAGCCCTTGCCGGTGTCGGCAACCAGTTCCATGTTCAGCGTCGCACCATCGTCGAGATGGCACAGCACCAGTTCCGGGTTCATCACTTCGATGTCGCCCGACACGGCGATGTCGCCGGCCTTGACTTCGGCCGGGCCGGTGGCGCTGAGCTGAAGGCGCTTGGCGCCCTCGCCCTGCATCTTGAGCGCGATCTGCTTCACGTTGAGGACGAGATCGGTCACGTCCTCACGCACGCCGGCGAGCGAGCTGAACTCGTGCAGGACGTTTTCGATCTTGATCGAGGTGACCGCGGCGCCCTGGAGCGACGAGAGCAGTACGCGGCGCAGCGCGTTGCCGAGCGTCAGACCAAAACCACGCTCAAGGGGTTCGGCGACGAAGGTCGCCTTGCGCTTGCCGTCACCACCCTTTTTCTCAAGGCCGTTCGGCTTCTTCAGTTCCTGCCAGTTCTTTGCATTGACAGACACAGGCTTCCCCAAGGTTGGGCAGGATGAGGGGTGCATCCTGCCAGTAGAGAGACCCGCCCCGCCCCGGATCCGGCATCCCGGATCCGCAGGCAAGGCGGAGAGGTAAATCAGACGCGACGACGCTTGCTGGGGCGAACGCCGTTGTGCGGGATCGACGTCACGTCGCGGATCGACGTGATCTGGAACCCAACCGCCTGCAGCGCACGGAGCGCCGATTCGCGGCCCGAACCGGGACCCTTGACCTCGACCTCGAGCGTGCGGACACCGTGCTCGGCAGCCTTGCGGCCCGCGTCCTCGGCAGCGACCTGAGCGGCGTACGGGGTCGACTTGCGCGAACCCTTGAAGCCCATCATGCCGGCCGACGACCAGCTGATGGCATTGCCCTGGGCGTCCGTGATCGTGATCATGGTGTTGTTGAAGCTGGCGTTCACATGGGCGACGCCGGCGGTGATGTTCTTGCGTTCGCGACGGCGAAGACGCTGCGGTGCTTGTGCCATTGTTCAGTAATCCTTCGAAATGCGAAGCAGGCGGGCCGTCGTGAAACGGCCCAGCGGCTTACTTCTTCTTGCCGGCGATCGGCTTCGCCTTGCCCTTGCGGGTGCGGGCGTTGGTGTGCGTGCGCTGACCGCGAACCGGCAGCCCCTTGCGATGACGCAGGCCGCGATAGCAGGCCAGGTCCATCAGGCGCTTGATGTTCATCGCGGTCTGGCGGCGCAGATCGCCCTCGACGGTGTAGGCAGCGTCGATGGTTTCGCGGATCTGCAGCACTTCCTGGTCGCTCAGGTCCTGCACGCGACGCTCGCTGGCGATGCCAAGCTTGTCGGTGATTTCCTTGGCCTTGGCCGGACCGATGCCGTGGATATACTGAAGCGCGATCAGAACGCGCTTGTTGGTGGGCAGGTTAACGCCCGCAATACGTGCCATGAATTCGTTTCTCCCAGCTCCACGGGGTCTGCATGGCAGCACACCCCATCTCGTCGCGTTGACCCGGAACGCAAGCGCGCGGCAGACGCGCACGCACGCTGCCGTTCACCGGTGTTTCGGAAGATGGGCGACATATTGACCACGGCCCGCACTGTCAAGCGCCGGATCGCGTGGAAAATCGGTTCGGACGACATAGCCCAAAATGAAGCGATGGCCAAGCGAGGCCGCGGCGCGCATTGCCCCTATTCGGCACGCTCCGCCGCCGCCTTGAGTCCCGGCATCTGCGCGGCGATCACGCCGTCGACCGGCGCGGCCAGCGTGGCGAGGCCGGCGGGGTGGAAGCCGCCGACGACATAGGTGACGGTCAGCGCGGTCCCCTGCCCATCCGGCTTGAGCGCGAAGGTCATCGTCGCGGTCACCGCCCCGCTCTGCAGCGGCCCGAACGCGCCCGACAGGCGCAGCGTCTTGCCGCGTACGGCGTAGAGCGTGCGGCCATGTTCGACCGCGCCGCCATCCAGCTTTTCGCACCAGCAGCCGCCGGGGCGCGTGTCCCAGCTGATGTTCGCGCTGTCGCCGGAGTAGGTGTGATCCTTGCTCCACCAGAGCGATGGCCGGGCGATGGTGTCCCACACCTTTTCCGGCGGGGCGGCGATGACCAGCTTGTGGGTCGAGACGAAGGCGGTGGCATCCGACTGGTCCAGCTCCGCCGCTGCCGGCCCGGCGGCCAGCGTCGTTGCCAGTGCGGCTGCAACCAGTGCCCTCATGCTCCCCCTCCCCGCCATGTCGGACAGGGAGGGTGCGCCGCCGCCACCGGACGGTCAATTCATTTCGCGGGCGGCGCGTCCTTGCCCATGTGACGGTCGAGGAAGTTTAGGATCGTCGTCCACAGGTGCACGCTGATGCCCGGCCCGGCAACGCGGTGCGTCTGGCCCGGGTAGAGCATCGTTTCGAACGGCACTGCTGCGCCCTGCATCTTTGCCATCATCACGGTCGAATGTTCGAGCACGACATTGTCGTCGGCCATGCCGTGGATCAGCAGCAGCGGATCGGTGATCTTGGTGGCATCCGCGACTGTGTTCGCCTTGTCATAGGCCGCCTGAACCTGACGCGGGTCGCCCATGTACCGCTCGGTATAATGGGTGTCGTACAGCTCCCACTTGCTGACCGGCGCGCCGGAGATGCCGGCGGCGAAGGTGCCGGGCGCGGCCTGGAGCATCTTGAGCGTCATATAGCCGCCATAGGACCAGCCATAGGTGGCGATGCGGTTGGCATCGACAAAGTCGAGGCCCTTCAGATACGCCGCACCGGCGAGCTGGTCCTCGACCTCGACCCCGCCCATCGCCTGATAGAGATGATCCTCGAACGCCTTGCCGCGATTGGCCGCGCCGCGATTGTCGAGCACGAACCAGACATAGCCGCGATCGACGAGATATTGCTGAAGCGCCCCGCCCCATGCGCGACTGACCTGCTGCGAATGCGGGCCGCCATAATGGTGGAAGAAGACGGGGTATTTCTTGCCCGGTTCCAGCTTGGGCGTGATCATTTCCCAGTGCAAGACGGTGCCGTCCGCCGCCTTGATCGTGCCGAACTGCTTCTGCCGATGGCTGGCGAGATAGGGGGCGTAGGGATGGTCGCCCGCGACCTTGTTCTCATTGACCCAGGCGAGGCGCTTGCCCGCCGCGTCGGTGAGCATGACCTGCGCCGGCTGGTCGCTCTTCGAGCGGGTCAGGATGATCTTGCTGGCGGTGCCGTTGGCGCTGGCGCCGTGCCACCAGCCGGGTTCGGTGATGCGGGTCACGACGCCGGGCTTGTCGAGGTTCACGGTGTAGAGATGGCGTTCGAGCACGCCGTCCTTGTTGCCGGTGAAGGTGATGCGGCCGCTCTTTTCGTCCACCCCGACAATGTCGGCAACTTCCCAGTCGCCCTGGGTCAGCTGGGTCCACTTGCCGGACTTGAAGCGGTAGAGATGGCCATGGCCGTCGCGTTCGGACCACCAGATCAGGCTGCCGTCCTTGAGCGGGTGATAGGCGTCGGACAGGTTGATCCAGCTGCGTTCGCCCGACTTTTCGCTGAACAGCACACGCGACGCGCCGGTCGCGGGATCGACCGCGAGCATATCGAGCACGGTCTGCGCGCGGTTCTGGCGCTGGACGAGCAACGTCTTGCCATCGGGCGTCCAGTCGACGCGGGCGAGGTAGATGTCGGTCTCGCTGCCAAGGTCGACCTTGACCCGGCCGGAGCCGTCGGGGTTCATCACATAGAGGTCGACCAGCACGTTGGCGGTGCCCGCCTTGGGATAGCGCTGATCGTAGATCCTGGTGCCCTCCGCTCCGATCGCGGCGCGGCTGACGATGCCGACCGGGCTTTCGTCGAAGCGCTGGACGGCGATGCGCGTGTCGTCGGGCGACCACCAGTAACCGGTGCGACGGCCCATTTCTTCCTGCGCGACGAACTCGGCCTCGCCAAAATAGACGGTGCCCGCGCCCTCGGTCGTCGCCTTGACCTCCTTGCCGCTGGCGAGATCGAGCACGACGAGATTCTGGTCGCGCACGAAGCTGGCAAAGCCGCCGCGCGGGCTGATCACCGGATTGAGCTCGCCGCCTTCGGTCGCGGTCAGGCGGCGGACATTGCCGTCGAGCGTGGCGAGATAGAGGTCGCCGTCGAGCGGGACGAGGATCGACTTGCCATCGGGGGCCCAGTCATAGGCGACGATGCCCTTGCTGCCGCCGATGCGCGCGCGCTCGCGCTGCATCTTCTCGGCCTCGGACAGTTCCGCGCCGGTGCCGAGTTTCAGACTGTCGACCAGCATGCGCCACTGCCCGGTGGCGGTGTCCATCGCCCACAGGTCGAAGCGCTGATTGTCATCCGGGCGGTTGCGCAGGACGGTGACGAGCGTGCCATCGGGCGACAGGCGCAGCGCGCGCGGGGTGGTGCCGGCGAGATCGGGGCTGGCGAAGACGCGTTCGAGGGTCAGGTCGCTACCTGCCACCTGCTGTGCCTCAACGGGCATTGCCACCCCCGCCGACAGTATTGCCATCGCACCCAGTGCCGCTTTCCACATCCTGTAACCCGTCCATTTTGCTCACGATCCGCCACCTATCGGGCTTCCCGCAGGCGAGGTAAAGCCTCAGCTCCGCGCCGCGCGTACCGCGCACAGGCCGAGCATGCGGTTGGCGATTTCGCGTTCGCCCAGCACGACATCGCCTGCGCCGCGTGCTGCGAGATGCTCGACCTCCGCGTCGGAGTGCGCGCGGGCGACGATCGCGATGGCGGGGTTCAGCGTTCGTGCGGCCTCGACCACAGCGCCGCCCTCGAACCCTTCGGGGATCGCGATCAGCAGCTTGGCAGCGCGATCGACGCCGGCGGCCTTCAGCGCTTCGGGGTCGACGCCATTGCCGCGCACGACGTCAAGGCCGGCCTCCTTGGCGGCGTTGGCGATGTCGGCCTGATCCTCGATCAGGATGAACGGGCGCTTGCGGGCCAGCAAATCGCGCGCGATCAGCTTGCCGACCTGACCATAGCCGACCAGCACGATGTGCCCGGTGCGGTCGCCGGTGTCGCGCGGCGGCTCGATCGGATCGGTCTGCTCCTGCCGGCGCGGGACCAGCCAGGTGAAGATGAACGGGTTGGCGAGGATCGACAACAATGCGCCCGCCAGCACCAGATCGCGCCCTTCCGGCGGCAGGATCTCCAGCGACACGCCAAGGCCCACCAGTATGAACGAGAATTCGCCGATCTGGGCGAGGCTGGCTGCGGCGGTCACCGCGATCCGGTGGGTGCGGCCGAGCGCGCGGACGATGGCATAGGCGACGAGCGACTTGCCGACCACGATGATCAGGAAGGTCGCGATCAGCGGGATCGGCTGCTCCACGATCACCGCCGGGTTGAACAACATGCCGACCGATACGAAGAACAGCACCGCGAACGCATCGCGCAGCGGCAGTGTCTCCTCGGTCGCCTGACGGCTGAGCGGGGTTTCGCCCAGGATCATGCCGGCGAAAAAGGCGCCGAGCGCGAAGGACACGTCGAATACCAGTGCCGCGCCGAAGGCGACGCCGAGCGCGATCGCGAGCACGGCAAGGCGGAACAGCTCGCGCGAGCCGGTATGCACGACCCAATGCAGCGCCATCGGGATCACGCGGCGCGCGACCAGCAGCATGACGACGAGGAAGCCGGTCACCTTGAACCCGATCTGCGCCAGCGGGACCAGCAGCGCGCTCCAGCTCATCGGGCCGTCGCTTTTCATCACCTGTGCCAGCACCGGCAGCAGCACCAGCGCGAGCACCATCACCAGATCCTCGACGATCAGCCAGCCGACCGCGATCCGTCCGCGTTCGGTATCGACGATGCCGAAACTCTGCAGCCCGCGCAGCAGCACCACGGTGCTGGCGACCGACAGCGCAAGACCGAAGACGAACCCGGCAAGCGGGTCCCAGCCCAGCAGCCAGGACAGGCCCATGCCCATCACCACGGCCGATGCGATCTGGGCGATCGCCCCGGGCACCGCGATCTTGCGCACCGCGAGCAGGTCGCGCAGCGAGAAGTGCAGACCGACGCCGAACATCAGCAGGATGACGCCGATCTCCGCCAGTTCTGCGGCCAAATTGCCATCGGCGACGAAGCCGGGCGTGAACGGCCCGACCATGATCCCGGCGAGCAGATAGCCAGCGATGGGCGACACCCTCAATTTGTGGGCGATCGCCCCCATGATGAAGGCGATGACGAGACCCGCGACGATGGTGGCGATCAGCGGTGTATGGTGCATAGGCTGGCAGTTGTCCCGGTTGAGGCCCGGACCGCAGCGCGCGGCCCGGGCAGTGCGGTCAGCCGGTGGTGCCACCGATCACGAGCGCTGCCGCCGCCGTGCTGGCGGCCATTCCGCTCCAGACGATCGGCGCAAACCACCAGGGCTGCCGCTTGTCGTGCGCATTGTTCATGACATTGCTCCTGAAACCGCGCCGGAGCGCGAACGGGGAATGTCAGACGACAGGCGGAGCGCGCGGGCGGCCGACACGCGGCGGGTGGGACGGGTTTATGGGGGCAGTCGCGAAACCGGACGGTCGCGCCGCAACGGCATCGGGGGGTGGGACGATCGGCGACGTCGCGCTGGCAAACGTCGCGCTACCGGCCCCCGTCACCGGATCGGGGTCGGGCCGGACATGGGGTGCGACGATCCGCGGCGATGGGCGCAGCGGGCGAAGTGCCTCGACCGTGGTTGCGGGATTGAACGCCGAGCCGAATGCGACGGTGCGCGGCGCGCCGCCGCTGAGCAGCGACGAGGCCAGCGCGACGAGCAGCGCGATCCACAGCGCCGCCGCCCGGACCGACCGGGCGTGTGTGGCGGCAAAGGCGGCGGATCGAGCGGTCACCCGGATAACGTAGGATCGCAGGACGCAGAATCAAACGGGGCGCGGAAGCTTTCGCCCCGCGCCCCGCGCTTGTTCGTGCCGAAGGCCGATTATTCGGCGGCTTCGGTGGTCTTGGCCGGACGCGGATCGCGGCGCTCGGCGATACGCGCCGACTTGCCGGTACGACCGCGCAGATAATAGAGCTTCGCACGACGCACGACGCCGCGACGGACGACTTCGATGCTGTCGATGTTCGGCGAATAGAGCGGGAAGACGCGCTCGACGCCCTCACCGAACGAAATCTTGCGCACGGTGAAGTTGCTGCCCATGCCCTTGTTGGCGCGGGCGATGCAGACGCCTTCATAGGCCTGAACGCGGGTGCGCTCGCCTTCGACGACCTTCACGCCGACGCGGACGGTGTCGCCGGGGCGGAATTCGGGGATCTTCTTTTCGGCGGAGAACTTCGCGACGTTCTCGGCCTCGATCTGCTGGAGCAGGTTCATGGCTCTCATTCCTTTTCGCGCCGCGCGCCAGAGGGAGACTGGACCCGAGCGCCCTCATGGCGCTCCCAAAGATCCGGCCTCCTTAGCCGTGTATCGGTCTCGGCCTGATGCTTGCGCCAGGCGTTGATCCGCGCATGATCCCCCGATCGCAGCACTTCGGGAATCGTGCGCCCTTCCCATTCGACGGGTCGGGTGTATTGCGGATATTCGAGAAGGCCGCTTTCGAAGCTTTCCTCGACTCCGCTGGAAGGCGCGCCCATTACGCCGGGAAGCAGCCGAATGCAAGCGTCGAGCAGCACCAGCGCGCCCATCTCTCCGCCCGACAGCACATAGTCGCCGATCGACACCTGTTCGATGGGACGCGCATCGAACAGCCGCTCGTCAAACCCCTCGAACCGGCCGCACAGGATCGACACGCCCGGACCGGCGGCGAGCGCGCGCACCCGGTCCTGCGTCAACGGTGCGCCACGCGGGGTCATGGCGAGCATCGGACGGTTGTAGCCGACGCTGTCACAGGCGGCGGCGAGGATATCGGGCTTGAGCACCATCCCCGCCCCGCCCCCGGCCGGGGTATCATCGACGGTGCGATGCTTGTCGGTCGCGAAGTCGCGGATCTGAACGGTGTCGAGGCTCCACTTCCCCTCGTTCAACGCGCGTCCGGCGATCGACGCGCCGAGCGGGCCGGGAAACATGTCCGGGTAGAGGGTGAGTACGGTGGCAGCGAAGGTCATCGGGTCCAGTTTTCCACTTTGAGACCCGGCACGTCGGCGAAGTCACGTTCGTTATTCGTCACCAGCAGCAAGCCGCGCGAACGGGCATGTGCTGCGATCAATCGATCAAAGCTGCGGCGGCGCACGCCCACGTGTCGGACGATGTCAGCATAGTCCTCGGCAGCCGCGGCGTCGAAATCGAGCAAGGTGAGCGACTGGATTAGCAGGTCCAGGCGCCGCGCGTCCATCGGATCCGCGCCGGGTGCCTTCGCGCCGACGCGCAGTTCGGCGAGCGTCACGGCGGAGATTGCGAGACCGCTCTCGAAGGCCTCTGCCAGCCGATCGCGCAAACGGTCGCTGCGGGCCTTGGCGAAATCGAAACAGGCATTGGTGTCGAGCATGATCATGCGGCGCGATCCGGCGCCGAACCGCTCCAGTCGCGCTCGTCCTGATCGGTGTCGCCGCGACCATCCGCCATGAAGCCGTCGGAAAAGGCGCCATACAGGCTTAGGAACACGCGCTTAGCCGAACCGCTGGGCCAGAAGGAGAAACTGCCATCGGCGTGCGGCACGATCGTCACCTCGTCGCCATCGCTCAGGCCCAGTGCCTTGGGCAGGCGTAGCGCGACCGAATTGCCCGATTTGAATGTGCGGGTTTTGAACTCGTCACCCATATGCGCCTCCGTATAGTCCGAACGTATATACATTCGGGTCACTGGCTTCAAGGAACCTACCCGCCCCCGCCGCGCTATGGCGGGCATGGAAGACTGCATCATCGTCGGCGCAGGGCCGGCCGGGCTGACGGCCGCGATCTATCTGGCGCGCTATCACCTGTCGATCCGGCTGTTCGATTGCGGGTCGAGCCGCGCGGCGCTGATCCCGCGGACGCACAACCATGCCGGCTATCCTGAGGGGATCGAGGGCGTCGAGTTGTTGCGGCGGATGCTGGCGCAGGCCGAGCTGTACGGTGCGGTGCGCGAGCCGGCCAAGGTGACGCGGATCGAGCCGGTCGAGAGTGGCTTTGTCGTCCATGCGGCCGAGCGCCGGTTCGAGGCGCGGGCGGTGTTGCTGGCGACCGGGGTCGTCAATCACCGGCCCGAGGGGATCGACGAGAGCGTGCATGACAAGGCGCTGGCGCGCGGGCTGCTGCGCTACTGCCCGGTGTGCGACGGATACGAGGTGACCGACAAGCGCGTCGGCGTGATCGGGACCGGCGATCATGGGATGCGCGAGGCGCTGTTCCTGCGCGGCTTTACCCGCGACGTGACGCTGATCGCGCCGGATGTGGAGCATCGGCTGGACGCAGCGTGCGTGGAAAAGCTGGAGGAAGCAGGGATCGCGCGGGTCAATGGGCCGTGCGGCGGCTATGCGATCGAGGGGGATCGGATTGGGGTGGATACCGCGCAGGGCCGACTTGCGTTTGACAGTATCTATCCGGCGCTGGGGTCGCGCATCCGCTCCGACCTCGCCGTCGCGGGGGGCGCAGCCGCGACGGCTGAGGGGTGCCTGGAGGTGGACGACCACCAGCGCACCAGCATCCCCGGCCTGTTCGCGGCGGGCGATGTGGTGAAGGGGCTGGACCAGATCAGCAATGCAATGGGTCAAGCGGGGGTCGCGTCGACGACGATCCGGAATATGCTGAGCGCGCAGCGGGCGATTTTGCGCTAAAGCATGCCACCGTTGCCCCGGGCTTGACCCGGGGCTGGCTTCTTTGCCAGCGTGACAGAGGCAGCCCGGCCCCGGGTCAAGCCCGGGGCGACGATCGGGTTAGTTAGGCCGTGGCGCGAACCGCAGCGCCTGGATCGTCGGCGGGTTGGTCGGGGCGAGCAGGATCTGGCCGTCGAGCTTGCCCTTGGTGCAGTTCCAGCGGAAATTGACCGAGAGGTTGCCCGTTGGCTGAAGCGGTTCGGCGGTGGGGCAGTCGCCGACAACACCCTTGATCCGCGCGAATTCCGTGCGCCAGTGCGCGGCGTCGCGGTCGAGCAGGAAGTTCATCGCGAGCTTGCCGTCGAGCGGCTTCACGTCGCCCGCGGCATAGGCGGCGCGGGCGGCGTCGTGCATCTGTGCCAAGAGCGGATTGAGCGGGGTCGCGCGGGGCGCTGCCGCCCCGCCCTTCGCCAGCGACCAGAGCGATTGCCACACCGGCACTGCGGGAGCCGTGTAGGTCTTGTTGGTGAAGGCGAAGGCGGCGATGCCGCGCTCCGGGGCGAGCACGACATAGCTGCCGTAGCCGGGATAGCCGCCGCCATGCTCAAGCGCGGTGCCGAGGTCGCAGTCGCTGGTGATGCGCATGCCCATGCCATAGGCGGTCGCGACGATGCATTTGTCACCCTCCGGCGCGGCGCGGCGCGGGCCGGTCCGGACGAAGTTCAGGCCCTGCACCATCTCGCGCACCGTGGCGCGCTTGACCGGGCCGGTCTCGGCGCCGTCGCGCGGGGGCCAGGCGGAGAGGAGGAAGCCGATCCACTTGGCATAGTCGTTGGCGGTGGTGATCATCCCGCCCATTGCGCCGAATGCGCCGTCGCGCATTTCCGGCTCGGCGACCCATTTCTCGTCCTCCCAGCGATAGCCGAGCGCGAATGTGTCGCGCGGCACCTGCGCAATGTCATAGGTGGTCGCGCTCATGCCGAGCGGGGCGAGGATCGTGCGCCCGACATAGGCCTGATAGGGCTCGCCCGAGGCGTTGGTGATGATCCGGCCGAGCAGCGCATAGCCATAGTTGGAATATTCGTGCGCCATGCCGCCGGTGCGGCTCCACGGCACGCCCTGCGCGATCATCGCGCTGAACTGCGCCTCGCTCAGCACCTGTTGCCGGTCGCCCCAGGGATCGTCGGTGACCATGCCGCCGACATGCGCGAGCAGGTCGCGGATGCGGATGCGCGGGCTGTCGCTGGTCGGATAGGTCCAGCCGCGCATTTCGGGGATGTGCGTCTCGGCGAGATCGTCGAGGCGCAGCTTGCCGTCGTCGCGGAGCTTGAGGATCGCGAGCGCGGTGAACGCCTTGCTCATCGATGCGATGCGGAAGCGGGTGTCGAGCGTGACGGGCGCGCCGCCCGGCGTCTGGGTGCCGACCATCGCCGAGAGCGCGGGCTTGCCGTCCTTGATGACCATATAGACCATGCCGGGGGTCGGGTTCTGGTCGCGGTACCTGGCGAAATGGTCGCCGATCTCGGTGACCTGCGCGGGCGGGATTTGGCCCGCTGGCGCCTGGGCGAGCGCGGGTAGCGGGGCGAGCACGAGTGCGGCGGCGAGGCGGAGCTTCATGACGCGCAGCCAATCAGAGATGGCCAGCGATGGAAAGGCGATTTTTCGACGCTTCAGGCGGGCCAGCGCTATTCGGCCCAGCCGTCGGCGATGGTCAGCGTGGTCGTGTCCCAGGCGGGCACCGCTTGTGCGCGCATCGGGACCATGAAGCGCTTGCCGTCGGGCTTTTCGATTTCGAGTACGTCACCCGCGCCGAAATTCTCGACCGTGACGATGGTGCCGATGGGGTCGCCACGTTCCGACACGGCGGACAGGCCGAGCAGGTCGGCGTGATAATATTCGCCCTCACCCAGCGGCGGAAGCGCGTCGCGCGCGACGGTGAGTTCGGTGCCGCGCAGCGCCTCGGCGGCGTTGCGGTCGGCCAACTCGGCAAAGCGCGCGATTGCGCCGTTATTGCCGGGGCGCACCGATTTGAGCGTCAGCGCACCGCCGTTGAAGCGGCGGTGCACCGACAGGTCTTCGGCAAAGACCTTGAGGCGGACCTCCCCCGTCACGCCGTGCGCGCCGATGATGACGGCGAGCGTGACCGGGGCGTCGTTAGCCAAGGATCAGCCCTCGGCCTTTTCTTCGCCAGCTTCGGCAGCCGGAGCCTCTTCAGCGGCGGGCGCTTCGGCCGGGGCAGCGGCGGCTGCTTCGGCAGCGGCCTTGGCTTCGGCGGCGGCTTCCTCGGCGGCCTTCAGCTTCTCGGCCTTTTCTTCGGCGCGCTCGACGGCCTTTTCGCCCGGCTTGCCCTTGTTCGGGTTGTTCTTGGCAGCGCGCTCCTTGACGCCGGTGACGTCGAGGAAGCGGGCGACGCGGTCGGTCGGCTGTGCGCCGACGCTCAGCCAGTGCTTTGCGCGGTCGGTGTCGAGCACGATGCGCTTCTCGTCATCCTTGGCGAGCAGCGGGTTGTAGGTGCCGATCTTCTCGATGAACTTGCCGTCGCGGGGCGAGCGCGCATCGGCAACGACGATGCGGTAATAAGGGCGCTTCTTCGAACCGCCACGCGACAGACGCATGCTGAGAGCCATTGTGTATTTCCTTCTGTAAATTCAAAGCGTTGAAACGATTACTTCTTCTTGTTCAAAAACTTGGCGAGTTCGGGCGGAATGTCGCCGCCGCCGCCGGGCAGACCCGGAAGCCCGCCGCCGGGGCCGCCCAGCTTGCCCATCATGTCACCCATTGCCGGGCCGCCCAGCGCATTGCCGAGGCCACCCATGCCACCCTTGCCGAGCATGCCCAGCATCCCCTTGAGGCCGCCCATCTTCTTGAGCCGCTTCATCGCGGTGGACATTTCCTGGTGCATCTTGAGCAGCTTGTTCACGTCCTGAACGGTCGTGCCCGAGCCCTTGGCGATGCGGATCTTGCGCTTGGCGTTGATCAGGTCCGGCTTGGCGCGCTCCTTCACCGTCATCGAGGTGATGATCGCGTCCATGCGCAGCAGGATCTTGTCGCCACCGGCCTGTTCGACCGCGCCCTGCGCCTTCTTCATGCCGGGGATCATCCCGGCGAGCGCGCCAAGGCCGCCCATGCGGCGCATCTGCGCGAGCTGGTTGCGCAGGTCGTTCATGTCGAACTGACCCTTGGCCAGCCGCGCCGCCATCTTTTCGGCGTCTTCGACCTCGATCGCCTGCGCCGCCTTTTCGACCAGCGACACCACGTCGCCCATGCCGAGGATGCGGCCGGCAACGCGCGAGGGGTGGAACGGCTCGATCTGGTCGAGCTTTTCGCCGATGCCCGCAAACTTGATCGGCTTGCCGGTGACGGCGCGCATCGACAGCGCAGCGCCGCCGCGCGCATCGCCGTCCATGCGGGTCAGCACGACGCCCGTCAGCGGCACCTGATCGCTGAAATTCTGCGCGACATTGACCGCGTCCTGACCGGTCAGCGAGTCGACGACGAGCAGGATTTCCTGCGGTTTCGAGATGTCGGCGACCGCCTTCATCTCGTCCATCAGCTGCTGGTCGACGTGCAGGCGGCCCGCGGTATCGAGCATCAGCACGTCGAAGCCCTGCAGCTTCGCTGCCTGCATCGCGCGGCGCGCAATGTCGACCGGCTGCTGGCCAGCGACGATCGGCAGGGTCGCGACCTCGGTCTGCGTGCCGAGTACCGCCAGCTGTTCCTGCGCGGCCGGACGATTGACGTCGAGCGACGCCATCATCACCTTCTTGCCCTGCTTCTTCAGCAACTTGGACAGCTTGGCGGTGGTGGTCGTCTTGCCCGAGCCCTGCAGACCGACCATCATGATCACGGCGGGCGGGGTAACGTCGATCTGAAGCTCGGCCGTGTCGGGGCCGAGCATCGCGACCAGCGCGTCGTTGACGATCTTGACGACCTGCTGCCCCGGCGTGACCGAACGCAGCACCTGCTGGCCGACCGCTTCCTCGGTCACCTTGTCGACGAACTGGCGTGCGACCGGCAGCGCGACGTCAGCCTCGAGCAGCGCGATACGCACTTCGCGCATCGCGGTCCGCACATCCGCTTCGGTCAGCGCGCCACGGCCCTTGAGACGGTCGAAAACGCCGCCAAGCCGTTCGCTCAGACTGTCAAACACGCACTTCTCCTCTTGTTCTCAGGTCCGAAACGCACAAAGCGCCGGCGGACGAAACCTCGTCGGCCAGCGTTGCCCAATGGGCATATGTCGTCGCGTCCCTGGGAACGGTCGGAAGCGCGCTTAGCCGCATTTGCAGATAAGCGCAACCACCCCCGGCTTTAACCCCTTCTACACGGTCGTCATGGGATAGCCGGAGCGATGAGAAACGGGAGTGCCTCCAGCATGAAGCTGGATCAAGACGAACCGCCGGTCCGCGCAGGCGCGGGATCCGATCTGATCGCCGGCGCGGTGAGCGTTGCGGCGATCCTGATGTTCGTCGGCACCGGCAGCTCGGTACTGTCCAAGACGTTGCGCCATTACCTCGAAGGCGCCGCCCCGGCCGACCGGACGCTGGTGGTCGCACTGCTGCTCAATGTTGCGCTGATCCTGTTCGGCTGGCGCCGCCACCGTGGCCTGACCAACGAAGTGCGAATCCGCGCCGCCGCCGAGGAGCGCGCCCAGGTGCTGGCGAGCCGCGACCCGCTGACCGGCTTTCTCAATCGCCGCAGCCTTGCCGAAGAGGGCGCCGCGATGTTCGCGCGCGGCCACAAGCGCAACAAGGCGATGGCGATGCTGATCATCGACCTCGACCATTTCAAGACCGTCAACGACATGCATGGCCATGCCGTCGGCGACGCATTGCTGCGCGCCGCCGCCAGCGAGATTGCCGCCGCAATGCCGCCGATCGCACTCACCGCGCGACTGGGCGGCGACGAGTTTGCCTGCGCCTTCCTGTTCGATCCGGCCCAGCCGGACATGGTCGAGCGCATCGCGGAGAAGCTGGTCGCACAGATGGCGCAGCCGTTCGAGGCCGAGGGGCTGCGGCTGCATGTCAGCTGCTCGGTCGGCATCGCACGGTCGGACTTCGACTGCGTCTCGATCGACGCGCTGATGCGGTCGGCCGACATCGCGATGTATGTGGCGAAAAAGGGCGGACGCAATCGCTATGCCTGGTTCGACCATTCGATGGAACGCGAGCTGCAGACTCGCAACGAGCTGGAAAACGGGCTGCGCACTGCCATTCCGCGCGGCGAGATCATCCCCTATTTCGAACAGCAGATCGACCTGCAGACCGGCAATCTGATCGGGTTCGAGGTGCTGGCGCGCTGGGAACATCCGACACGCGGCCTGATCAGCCCGGAGCTGTTCATCCCGATTGCCGAGGAAACCGGCATGATCGCGGACATGTCGCTGGCGCTGATGCAACAGGCGTTCACCGCCGCGCGCGACTGGGACAGTTCGATCACCCTGTCGGTCAACATCTCTCCGTTCCAGCTGCGCGACGCATGGCTGGCACAGAAGATCATCAAGGTGCTGACCGAAACGCGCTTCCCGGCCAGCCGGCTCGAGATCGAGATCACCGAAAGCTCGCTGTTCGACAATCTCTCGCTGGCGCAGTCGATTGTCGGCAGCCTCAAGAACCAGGGCGTCCGCCTAGCGCTCGACGATTTCGGCACCGGCTATTCGTCGCTGGCACACCTGCGCGCGCTGCCGTTCGACCGGATCAAGATCGACAAGAGCTTTGTCATGTCGCTGAACGAGAGCACGGATTCGGCCGCGATCGTCAATGCGATCGTCTCGCTTGGCGAAAGCCTCAACCTGCCGATCACCGCCGAGGGGGTGGAGGATGCGGCAATTGCCGCCCGGCTCAAGGCGCTGGGGTGCGCCAAGGCGCAGGGCTGGCACTATGGCCGCCCGCTGTCGGTATCGGGCGCGCGCCGCCTGCTGGCCGAACGGCGTCTGCTGGTCCAGCCGCCGCCCGCCGCGACGTTCGACAGCGAGATGCCGACCGATCGCCCCGACCGCATGGCGGGGTAAGCGAAGCGCATATTACGCCGTCGCCCCCGCGAAAGCGGGGCCCCAGCTCGCGTAACGTCCGCTTACCGCACCGGCGCAATATGCCGAAATGTCCGGAGATGGGCCCCCGCTTTCGCGGGGGTGACGAGGACGGTGCGTCTATCCCGCAACGGTCTACCAACCCGCGTCGGGGCGCTCCAGATATTCCAGTTCCTCCGCCGTCGACTCCCGGCCCAGCGCGGCGTTGCGCGACGGGTAGCGGCCGAACTGCTCGATCACGACGGCATGCGCCATCGCGAACCGCAGATTGTCGGCGCGACCGAGCGCGGTGAATTTTTCAAGGCTCATCCGCTGCGCCTCGGCAGTTTCGGCGTGCATCAGCGGCATGTAGAGGAACGTCGCCCGTTCCGGCGCCATGTCGCGGTCCCAACCCTTGCCGATCGCCTCCAGCGTCAGCGCGAGTGCGAGCGGGTCTGCGGCGAACGCGTCAGGGGTCCCGCGATGGATATTGCGGCTGAACTGGTCGAGCAGGATCACCGCGGCCAGCAGCGAGTCCGGATCGTCGCGCCAGCCCGCCGCACCGCGCGCCAGTACGACATCGCGGGCATGGCCGAAGCGGCGCGCAATCTCGGCATCGACCGCATCGTCCTTGGCGAATTGCTGTTCCGGCTTCAGTTCATCGAACCAATAGTCCAGCACCGCCCTTGCGCACGCATGGACTTCGACCCCGTGCGTCTCTAGATCGCCTGCCATGTCGTCCTCCATTGTCGCACCTGAGGTAATCAGCCTTGGCTGTCGGCTCAACCTTGCCGAAAGCGAAACCATCCGCGCGCTGTTAGGGTCCAGCGACGTGGTGGTGGTCAACAGCTGCGCGGTGACCAACGAAGCGGTGCGGCAGACGCGGCAGGCGATCCGCCGCGCGCGCCGGGCGCGACCTTCGGCGCGGCTGGTGGTGACGGGCTGCGCGGCACAGATCGATCCGGCTGCGTTTGGCGCAATGCCGGAGGTAGACCGGGTGATCGGCAATGCCGAAAAGCTGATCCCGGCATCCTGGCAGCGCGACGACGCCGCGCTGGTGCAGGACATCATGGCGGTGCGCCAGACCGCGCCGCATCTGGCCGCCAGCTTTTCCGCGCATGTCCGCGCCTTTGTCGAGGTGCAGAATGGCTGCGACCATCGCTGCACCTTTTGCGCGATCCCGTTTGGGCGGGGCAACAGCCGTTCGGTGCCCGCGGGCGCGGTGATCGATCGGGTGCAGGCGCTGGTCGAAGCGGGACATCGCGAGATCGTGCTGACCGGGGTGGACCTGACCAGCTATGGTCCGGACCTGCCGGGGGCGCCGTCGCTGGGGCAGCTGGTCGAACGGGTGCTGGCGCATTCGGGCGTCGAGCGGCTGCGGCTGTCGTCGCTCGACGGGATCGAGATCGACGCGCGGCTGTTCGCGCTGCTGACGCAGGAGCGCCGGGTGCTGCCGCATGTGCATTTGTCGTTGCAGGCGGGCGACGACATGATCCTCAAGCGGATGAAGCGGCGGCATTCGCGTGACGACTCGGTGGCGCTGGTCGCGCGGCTCAAGGCGGCGCGGCCCGACATCGCCATCGGCGCGGACCTGATCGCCGGGTTTCCGACTGAGGATGAGGCGATGGCCGCGAACACGCTGGCGCTGATCGACGATTGCGACATCGTGCACGCGCACATCTTTCCCTATAGCCCACGCGAAGGCACGCCGGCGGCGCGGATGCCGCAGGTTGCACCGGGCGTGGCCAAGGCACGCGCGGCGGCACTGCGCGAGCGGGCGGCGGCGCGGCGGGCGGGCTGGCTGCGCGCGATGGTCGGGACCGAGCAGCGCGTGCTGGTCGAACGACCGGGCGACCGCGGCCATGCGGAGAATTTCGCGGAGGTCATGCTTCCGCAGAGTGAGATTGGATCGGTTCAACAGGTGAAGATCACGAACGTGCAGGACGGCAAATTGATCGGGGCGCCCCAATGAGCGGCCCCAGCTGGCGCGAGCGGCTGCTCGGCGGGTTCAAGAAGACATCGGACCGGCTGGTCGGCAATCTGGCGGGGCTTGGCACCGGGCGGCTGGATGACGCGACGCTCGACGAGATCGAGGAGGCGCTGATCGCGTCCGACCTTGGCCCGGCAACGGCGGCGCGGATTCGCGAGCGGCTCGCGAACGAGCAGGTCGAACGCGGGATGGAAGAGCTGGGCATCCGGCTGGTCGTCGCGGAAGAGATCGAGAAGGTGCTGAGCAAGGTCGCCCAGCCACTGATCACCGACAAGGCGCGGCCACAGGTGATGCTGGTGATCGGCGTCAATGGATCGGGCAAGACCACGACCATCGCCAAGCTCGCCGCGATCCTCAAGGATCAGGGGCTGAAGGTGATGGTCGCGGCCGGCGACACGTTCCGCGCGGCCGCGATCGGGCAGTTGCGCACCTGGGCCGACCGCATCGGCGTGCCGATCGTCGCGGGGGCCGAGGGCGGCGATGCGGCGGGCCTTGCGCATGAGGCGCTGCGCCGCGCGACCGCCGAGGGGATCGACCTGCTGATCGTCGACACCGCCGGGCGCCTGCAGAACAAGCGCGAGCTGATGGACGAGCTGGCCAAGATCCGCCGTGTCCTTGGCAAGCTTGATCCCGATGCGCCGCACGACGTGCTGCTGGTGCTCGATGCGACGACGGGGCAGAATGCGCTGAACCAGATCGAGGTATTCAAGGAAGTCGCCGGCGTCACCGGCATGGTGATGACCAAGCTGGACGGCACCGCGCGCGGCGGCGTGCTGGTGGCGGCGGCGGAGAAATACGGCCTGCCGATCCATGCGATCGGCGTCGGCGAAAAGGTCGACGACCTACGCGGTTTCGACCCGCGCGAAGTGTCGCGGATCATCGCCGGGGTGGAGGCGTTGACCAGGGGGTGAGCCCCTTCGCGCGCCGCTTTTCTTCGACAAGACCCACGCCTTTTGTAGAGTGATCGCATGACCGAATCTGCTTCGACCAAAGCTGCCCCCTCCCCCGGCCTGCGCATGCTGATCGATTTCGGCCCGCTGGCGGTATTCTTTGCCGTGAACAGCTTCATGGGCGGACCGCAGCTGACCCGGATGCTCGCGGCGACCGCGGCGTTCATGGTCGCGATCTTCCTCGCCATGGGGCTGTCGCTGTGGAAGACGCGGCATATCTCGCCGATGCTGTGGATTTCGGGCCTGTTGGTGCTGGTGTTCGGCGGCCTCACGCTGTGGTTCCACGACGAGACCTTCATCAAGGTCAAGCCGACGCTGGTCTATGCGATGTTCGCGATCGTGCTGACCTATGGCCTGCTGACCAACAAGCCGTTGCTCCAGATGCTGCTTGAAAGCGCCTATCCGGGCCTCACCGCGCGTGGATGGCGATTGCTGACGATCAACTGGGCGGTGTTTTTTGTCGTGATGGCGGGCCTGAACGAGATCGTGTGGCGCACACAGAGCTGGGATTTCTGGGTCGCGTTCAAGCTGTGGGGCGTGGTGCCGCTGACGCTGCTGTTCGCGATCGGCAACGTCCCGCTGCTGCTGCGCCATGGGCTGAAGACCGATGGCGAGATCGTCGACAAGGCGTTGCCGCCGGAGCAATGAGCCTCTCGTCGCCCCGGACTTGATCCGGGGCCGGCCTGCCTTGCTCCAATGCAGCAGAAGAAGAAGCCCTGTCCCGGGTCGAGCCCGGGACGACAATAATGGATATGCCGGAATCAAAACGGGCCGGAGTTTCCCCGGCCCGCTTCGGTCGTCGCTGATCGCGTGGATCAGCCGGCCTGATCGGCGCGGCTGACGCCTTCGCCGTCGAGATTGGCGGCGACGAAGTCCCAGTCGATGATCTTGGTGATCGCTTCCAGATAGCCCGGACGCGCGTTGCGGTAATCGATGTAATAGGCGTGTTCCCACACATCGATCGTCAGCAGCGGCTTGTAATCATAGACCACCGGCGTGTCGGCGTCGTGGAGCGAGGTCACCTTGATCTCGTCGCCATCGAGCACCAGCCAGCCCCAGCCGTTCGAAAAATGGCCGGTGGCTTCGGCGATGAGCTGCTTGACCAGCTCTTCCTTCGATCCGAACTTGGCTTCGATCATCTCGGCGAGCTTGCCGGTCGGCTCCTTGGCTTCGGGCGTCAGGCCGAACCAGTAGAAGCTGTGGTTCCAGATCTGTGCGCTGTTGTTGAACAGCCCCTTGTCGCCGGTTTCCTTGGCGTGGCGGATCACTTCGACCAGCGACTTGCCTTCAAGCCCCTTGTCCGCGACGAAGCCGTTGGTCTTGTCGACATAGGCCTTGTGATGCTTGCCATAGTGGAATTCGAGCGTTTCGGCCGAGATCGTCGGCGCAAGCGCGTCCTTGGCATAGGGGAGCGTGGGAAGTTCGAACGCCATGGGATGTCCCTCCGTTTTTTGGTTCGCGACCGCCTAACGCATCACCGGCCCGATTGCCGCACAAATTTTTCTGCAGATGGGATCGAGTGGGGCGATCAGCCGCCCGCGTTGAGCAGGTCGTGGCGCTTGAGCGCGTGGCGCAGCTGATCGTAACTGAGGCCCAGCGCCTCTGCGGTCGCGCGCTGATTGTAGCGGTTTTCGGCTAGCGCGCGGCTGAGCAATTCGCGTTCGAAGCGGTTGACGCGGCTCTTGAAGTCGCCGGACAGATCATCCTCGCGGCGCGGCAGCGGCCCCGGCTCTTCGGTCGTCAGCTGAACCGGCGCGGCATTGCCGGGAATGCCGTGCGGCATCGGTTTCGGGCGATAAGGCGAATCGAACGGGTCGATCTGGATCGCGTCGACCGGCCCCTCGCGGTCCCAGCGATACACCGCGCGCTCCACCACGTTGCGGAGCTCGCGGACATTGCCCGGCCAGTGATGCGCGGTCAGCGCGTCGAGCGCGGTCGGGCCGAAGCCCTGCCAGTCCAGCCCCAGCTCCGCCGCCATCCGTCGCCCGAAAAACTCGGCCAGGACCAGCACGTCCCCGGCACGCGCGCGCAGCGGCGGGAGGGTGACCACCTCAAAGCTCAGCCGGTCGAGCAGGTCGGCGCGAAACGTGCCCTGCTCCACCCGGGCGGGCAGATGTTCGTTGGTCGCCGCGACGATCCGGACGTCGACGCGCATCGGCCGCGACGCGCCGATCCGGGTAATCTCGCCATATTCGACCGCGCGCAGCAGCCGATCCTGCGCCGCCATGCTGAGCGTGCCGAGTTCGTCGAGGAACAGCGTGCCGCCATCGGCCTCCTCGAACCGGCCGGGACGCCCCTTGGTGGCGCCGGTAAAGGCCCCCGCCTCATGCCCGAACAATTCCGCTTCGATCAGTGTTTCGGGTAACGCCGCGCAGTTCATCACCACCAGCGGCTGGTCCCAGCGCGGGCTGAGGCGGTGAAGGCGTTCGGCGACCAGTTCCTTGCCGGTCCCGCGCTCGCCGATCACCAGTACCGGGCGGTCGAGCGCCGCGGCGCGCGATGCGAGTTCGAGCGCGTCGAGAAAGGCTCCCGACTGGCCGACGACATGGGTGGTCCGCTCCATGAGCGAACTCTTGGGATATTTTCCCAAGTTTTGGCAAGGGTGAAGTTTGTCACCACCGGGGCACGTTCAAAAACGCAAGGATTTCCGCCAAAAAATGGAATTGGCACGCCCCGTGCAAAGCTGTTGGCAAGTCGCAATTGGCGGCGAATGCAACGAAGATATCGAGGGACGGAACCAATGTACAAGGGCCACAACAGCTTTCGCACCACGCTGGCGGCGCTGCTCTGCACCCTGGTCGTGAGCACCACCAGCCTGGCAACCGTGGTCGGCCCCGCCGTCACGGCGACCGACGGCGCCACGGTTTCCGCCCCAGCCATCGCGTGAGCGATCCCGCCGGGCGGGTACCCCCTAGCCCGCCCGGCGGCACGAGTTTCAAGGAGCATGTTTCAGATGGGCATTTTCTCTCGCACCCGCGACATCATCGCCGCCAACTTCACCGACCTGCTCGACAAGGCGGAAGACCCGGCCAAGATGATCCGCATGATCATCCTCGAAATGGAGGAGACCCTGGTCGAAGTCCGCGCCAGCGCGGCGCGCACCATCGCCGACCAGAAGGAAATGCGGCGCCACATCGCCAAGCTGGAAAACCTGCAGCTGAGCTGGACCGAAAAGGCCGAGCTGGCGCTGAGCAAGGATCGCGAGGACCTGGCCAAGGCGGCACTGGTCGAGCGCCAGAAGGCGTATGACATGTGCGATCAGCTGAATGCGGAAATCGCGGTGCTCGACGACGCGCTGCGTGCGTCGGAAGAGGATATCGCCAAGCTGCAGACCAAGCTGCGCGATGCCCGGGCCCGCCAGAACGCCATTCAGACCCGGCTGGAAAGCGCCAACAACCGCGTCCGGCTGCGCGAGATGACCCATGGGTCGAAGGTCAATGACGCGTTCAGCCGCTTCGACCTGCTCGAGCGTCGCGTCGATTTCGCCGAGGGCCGCGCCGATGCGCTGGCACTGGGCGCGCCGAAGAAGACGCTGGAAGAGGAAATCGCCGAGCTCCAGTCGGCCGAAAAGGTCGATGCCGAGCTGGCCGCGCTCAAGGCGCGCCTGAACAAGGGGAATTAAGCCATGGAAGACATTCTGGTCCCGATCGGGGTCGTCGGAATGCTCTTTGTCGGGCTGCCCTGGCTGATCCTCCACTATGTCACCAAGTGGAAACAGGCCAAGACGCTGACCGGCGAGGACGAGAGCCTGCTGGACGAGCTGCACTATACCGCCCGCCGGCTTGAGGATCGCCTGCACACCATCGAGCGGATCATCGCCGCCGACAATCCCGAGTTCCGCCTGCGTGGCACCGATACGCCGCCAGCCCGCGAACTCCCCGACTATGAACGCGCACGGAGGAACTGAGATGTCTGTCAGCCGCACGCAACTGTACCGCGACAAGGTCAACGGCAAATGGCTCGGCGTCTGTGAAGGGCTGGGCGAATATACCGGGGTCGACCCGCTGTGGATCCGCCTGGGCTTCCTTGCCCTGCTGGTCGCGACCTTTCCGCTGATGTTCTTCGTTTATATCGGCCTTGCCATGGTCGTCTCGCAGAAGCCGATGGGCCTCTACCAGAGCCAGGAAGACGTGAAATTCTGGCAGGGCGTGCGGGCCAATCCGCGCCGCTCGACCCAGGAAGTCCGCTCCAAGCTGCGCGACATCGATCGCCGCATGGCCGACATCGAAACATTCTACACGAGCCGCAACACGCAGCTCGCCGACGAGATCGAGCGCCTCCGCTAAGCCGGGCGCTCAACAGGAGGGAATATCATGAGCTGGGGTGGACCGGGTTTCGTTCTTGCCATCATCGCAATGAGCATGGGCGCATGGGTCATCACCACCTGGCTGCGCGTCAAGCACGGCTATCCGGTGGAGAATGAATGGGGTGGCGTGGTGCAGCCGAAGAGCAGCCCCGACGAGGCGCGCAAGATCGAGCTGCTGACCAGCGAGAATGCACGGCTGACCGGGCAGATCAGCCGGCTGGAAGAGCGGATCGCGGTGCTGGAACGCATCGCCACCGACCCGGCCGAGCGGACCGCCCGCGCCATCGACGCGCTGCGCTGAGGCGCCGAAGCGAGGAACTGAGACATGGAAAAGGTACAGCTGCTGGGCGTGCTCGCCCCGACCATCGCGATCCTCGGCGTTGCCGGCATGATCGCCTGGATGTTCACCACCTGGCTGCGGATCAAGAACGGGTACCCGCTGGAATCGAGCTGGGGCAAGGCGATCTATCCGCAGAAGAATGAGGAACTGGTCGAGCGCATCAAGCTGATGAGCCAGGAAAACGCCCAGCTCCGTGCCGAGCTTGGCTCGGTCAAGGACCGGCTGGCGAATGTCGAGCGGATCGTGACCGACAGCAGCCACGCGCTGGATCGCGAGATCGAAGCGCTGCGGCTGAGCAAGAACTGAAGGATTGAACGATGGAAAAAGCACCGTTCGTCATCGCCTTCTTCTTCATCGTCGTGGGCATCCCGGTGATCCTCGGCGTCGGCGGCGAGATGTTCAAACGCTGGCTGAAGCACAAAGAAAAGATGGCCGAAGTGCTCACCGCCCAGACCGCCGAACGCGCTGCGCAATATGCGGCACATACCGAGCGGCTGGAGCAGCGGGTGCGGGTGCTGGAGCGGATCGTCACCGACAAGGGCCTGGACCTGTCGGACCAGATCGAACGGCTGCGCGACGAGCGGCCAATCAATTGAACCAACGCGTTTTGTGAGGGAGTATCTATCATGTTGATAGGAGTTTTCGCGGTACTGACCATCATCGGCGCGATCGGCGTCGCGATGGCCGAGATGCGCGACCGCCCCGCCCGCCGCGCCGCCCGCGCCGCGGCAGCCCAGCCCGCCGAATAAGCGCGGCCCGGCCAACCGGATCAGACGAACAGGAGGCAGGCAATGGATTGGGCATTCATGGTGGTGATGATCGTGGCGATCGTGACCATCGGCAATATCGTCCGCGCCCGGATGGGGATCCAGAAGGACGCACGCGGCAACGACTATGTCGCCCACGACCCGGCCGCGAGCGCCGAGGCCCGCCGCCTGCAGGACGAGGTGCGCGCGCTGAAAGACCGCATCGCGGTGCTGGAGCGGGTGATCACCGACAATCATTCGAGCGTGAGCCTCGAGCGCGAGATCGAGAAGCTGCGCGACGGCACGAGCGAACGCTGACGCAACTGGAGTCCGGCCCGAGCCGGAGGAGGATGTGATGACGGATCCCAATTATTACATGGTCATGGCGATGGCGACTCTGGCGGGGTTGGGCATGGTGACCGGCGCGGGCCTGGCCGGATGGCGCGGCTGGCTTGCACTCAAGCGGCAGGAACTGGCCATGCTGCAGCATGGCGACCACCCGCAGGCGGATTCCGGCAATGCCGGTGCGCGGATCGAGATCGCCGATCTCAAGGAACGGATCCGCAAGCTCGAGGCGATTGCCGCCGGCGTCGATCTGTGACCCCCTTGCGGTGGCGCGGCCGGTCGGCCGCCCACCCGCGGGGCGGCAGCTGCCCCGCATCGTGGCGGATGACGCGGCAAAGCGATCACGCTAAGGGCCGGGATCATGACCAGCCTGTCCGACCTGACCGACGAATATGAATTCCTCGACTCCGATGACCGCTACCGGTTGCTGATCGATCTGGGCAAGGCGCTGGAGCCGATGCCCGATCCGCTCAAGACCGATGCCACCCTGGTGCGCGGCTGTTCGGCGGCGGTGTGGGTTTATCCCACGGTACGCGACGACGGGACGCTGCACTTTCTGGCCGACAGCAATGCCGCGATCACCAAGGGGATCATCGCGCTGGTGCTGCTGACGGTCCAGGATCGCGCACCGGGCGACATATTGGCGACCGATATCGAAGGCGCGCTGGCCCCGTTCGACCTGCGCAACCAGCTCAGTTCCAACCGGACACAGGGCATCCCCAACATGATCGCACTGATCCGAGCGACGGCCGAGCGGTACGCTGCGTGAGGCAGGAGGCTGGTCGGCTGTACCGGACGATCTGGCGCTGGCATTTCTATGCCGGGCTGTTCGTCGTGCCGTTCATTCTGCTGCTGGCGCTGACCGGCGCGATCTATCTGTTCAAGCCGCAGCTCGACGCGTGGCAGGAGCGCGACTGGCGCGGCCTGCCGGTCGCGGGGGCGGTGACTCCCGACGCGCAGCTCAAGGCGGCGCTGGCGGCAGTGCCCGGAGCGACCTTCCACAATTTTCGCCTGCCAGCCGCCCCGGGCGACGCCGCCGTGATCCATGTCGGGCTGGCCGAGGGCGGGATGCGCGACATCGCCGTGTCGCCGCAGGGTAAGGTGATCGCGATTGACGATCCCGAAGCCCGGATCGCCGCCACCGTCTCACGCATTCACGGCTCGCTGCTGCTCGGTCGCTGGGGCGGGTTTCTGGTCGAAATCGCCGCGAGCTGGGCGATCCTGCTGATCCTGTCGGGCCTGTATCTGTGGTGGCCGCGCGGGCGCGGGCTGGCCGGCGTGCTGTGGCCGCGGCTGAACGCGCGCGGGCGCATCCTGTGGCGCGATCTGCATGCCGTGACCGGGTTCTGGGTGTCCGGCCTTGCGCTGGTGCTGCTCGTGTCCGGCCTGCCATGGACCGATGGCTGGGCGACGGCATTCCGCGCGGTGCGCGCCGAGCTGGGGCTGGTCCAGGGGCCGCAGCAGTGGAAGGGCGGTGTCGACCTGCATGCCGAACATGACCATGCGGCGATGCTGGGCGCCGCCGCCGCCGCGCCACCCGTCACCGGCCAGACGCTGACGCAAATGGTCGCCCGCGCCCAGGCCGAGGGCGTCCCGGCGCCCGCGATCCTGTCGCCGCCCGGCGCCCCGGCGCGGTTCGGACCGCCGAACGGCAATGTGTGGAAAGTGTCGAGCGAGACGCAGAACCGCCCGATTGCGCGCAGCGTCAGCTTTGACCCGGTCACGGGCGACGTCGTTTCGCGCAGCGGCTTTGCGGACAAGCACCCGATCGACCGCGCGATCGGCTATGGCATTGCCTGGCATGAAGGGCAGCTGTTCGGCTGGATCAACCAGCTGGTCGGCGTGGCGACTGCGGCCGCGCTGATCCTGCTGGGAGTCAGCGGGACCGTGATGTGGTGGCGCCGTCGTCCGGGCGGCTCGCTGGGTGCGCCGCCGCATCCGGGCGCGGCCAGGCTACGCGGCGTCGCTGCCATCACGCTCATTGCCGCTGCACTGCTGCCGATGCTGGCGCTGTCGCTGATCGCGGTGCTGCTGTTCGACCGGCTGATCCTGCGGCACTGGCCGCGTGCCACGCAATGGCTCAACCGTACCCGCCCGGCCTGAAACTCAACGCGGCCGGGCGGGCGGTTGTCCCGCCGGTGGTCAAAAGGGAGCAACACACCGGCGGGTGCAGCGCGGGAGCCGGGTAAATCCCGCGCCACGGGGGTTCGATCAGGGCAGCAGGACCGAGTCCACGACGTGGATCACGCCATTCTTCTGCCCGACATCGGCGATGGTGATGTTCGAGGTGCCACCCTTGGCATCGGTGACGATCCAGCCGCTACCGCGCTTCGAGAGGGTGATCTTCGCGCCCTGAACCGTGGTCAGCTCAAGCTTGCCGCCATTCGCCGCAGCCTTGGCGGCAATGTCGCCGGCCATCATCTTGCCGGGGACGACATGGTAGGTCAGCACTGCGGTCAGCGTGCCCTTGTTCTCGGGCTTCAGCAGCGTTTCGACGGTCCCGGCGGGAAGCTTGGCAAACGCGGCATTGGTCGGCGCGAAGACGGTGAACGGCCCGGGCGACTTGAGCGTGTCCACCAGCCCGGCGGCCTGGACCGCGGCGACCAATGTCGTGTGATCCTTCGAATTGACGGCGTTGTCGACGATATCCTTGCTGGGCAGCATCGCTGCACCACCCACCATCGGATACTGGCCGGCGATCGCGACCGACCCGGTGGCCAGCGCGGCACCGGCAAGCGCCAGCGCGAAATGCGGAGTCTTGAACTTCATACACATCCTCCTGCTTATCGTTGCGTTTCGCGGCCCGTCGGGACCGGATTGCGCAGGAGATACGGACGCGGATGCGCCGCGGATGTCAGATGCCGAAAATTTTTCCTGCCGCCACGCGCGGACCGGTCGGCGCGTCGTGCGGCGCGGTCGCGCGCGGCTCCATGGTGATCGCCAGTGTCGCGCCGTCGTGCAGCATCGCGCGATGCCCCTCGGCGACCTGCAGCTGTGTGTCGCCGGCCGCGGCGATCACGCCCAGCGACCGGGGGATCCCATCAGCGGGGATGATCCACAATTCCGGGACGCTCTCGCTCGCATCCATGTCCTGCGCCACCAGCCGCAGCTGCGCGGTCTGCGGGTCATAACGCGCTGCGACCAGCGGCCCCTCCCCCTCCCCGCGCAGCTGCGCGACGATGGCGGGTTGCGCCGCGACCGGGATCGGCGCCGGAGGAATGATCGATGGTTCGGGGCGCGGGGTCAGAACGACCAGCGCCAGTGCCGCCGCAACCATGCCGGTCGCAGCGGTTCCCGCCTGCCACCAGCGCAGCTGGCGCCGGGAGACGAGGTCGCCGGGCGCTGCCGGCGCGGTCTGCGCAATTGCTGCGTCGATGCGATCCCACATCTGCGCAGGCGGCACCGCATCCGGCGCATCGAGCGCAATGCCGGCCAATCGCTCACGCCACGCCTCCACCGCCTCGGCAAAGGCGGGATCGGCGAGGGTCCGGCGCATCGCGGCAGCGCGCGCATCCCCTTCAAGCACGCCAAGCGCCAGCTCGGCGGCAAGCAGGTCGCGATCCTCGGGCACGTCGTCCTGCTCAACCATCGCCGAGACACGTCCTCAGCTGAAGCAGTCCGCGGCGGATCCACGTCTTCATCGTACCCAGCGGAACGCGATCGCGCTCGGCCAGTTCGGCATAGGTCAGCCCGCCAAAGAATGCGGCGCGGATTGCCCCCGATGCGCGCGCCTCAAGCCCCTCAAGGCAGAGCCGCATGCGCACCCGCTGTTGCGATTCGTCGATCAGTGCGTCGGCGGTCGGCGCCGGGTCGGCCACCGCAGCCGCCGCCTCGATCGGCGCGGTCGCCCGTGCCGGGCGGGCGCGCAGCCGGTCGATGGCGCTGTTGCGTGCGATCGCCGCGAGCCAGGTGATCGGGCTGGCACGATCGGGATCGAAGCGTCCCGCCCGCTGCCACACCTTCACATATACCTCCTGCACCACGTCCTCAGCTTCCTCCCGGTCTCCACAGATACGCAAGCAGATGCCGAAAAGCTTCGCACTGGTCAGCGCGTAGACCTCGGCCAGTGCGGAACGGTCGCCACGCCCGGTCGCAATCAGCGCGTCGGTGAGCCGCTTGCGCGCGAGCGAGTCGGAGGGAAGTGCGGATGACACAGCGCCGACCCTAGCGCAGTTCGACGCAGGCGCAAGCGCGCTGCCGACGCGGCGTCATCGCGTCGCGTCCCCATCGGCCGGATCGCGCAGGTCGAGTGCGGCGACCAGTTCATCGAGATCGGCCCCGGCGGGCACCAGCAGCCATTCGCGGCTCGCCGCGCCGTTGACGACCGTCACCGCGCCGCGCGGGCAGACCCCGAGACATTTGACGTCAACGACCCCCGCCGCCGCCTTCCGCCCCTTTTTGAGGTCGAGATGCTTGCGCAGCGCCTTTCCCAGGGGCTGCCGCCCCTTTGGCCCGAACCCGCCATCCAGCTTTTTCGAGCATTTCGTGCAGACCAGAACCGCGTTCGACCAGTTGGAGCGGACCCGCGTCTTCAATCGGGCCGCCACTGGCGGCGCTCTTCAGCCGCGCGCAGCACTTCATAGGCAGTCTGGACCGCCTGGAACCGCTTGGCCGCCTCGGCATCGTTCGGGCGGATATCGGGATGATGCTCCTTCGCCAGGCGACGCCAGGCGGCACGCACCGCCTCGAAGGACGCATCCGGATCGAGCTCGAGCACCTCGAGCGCGCGCATCTCGTCGCGGGACCGGCTGCCATCTCCGGGACCGGCCCAGCCATTGTGCCGGCTTTCGGTATAGCCATTCGCGGTACGCCGCTCATCGGCTTCGCGCTTGGCGGCTTCCTCGGCCGTCAGCCCTTCAAAATAATTCCAGTTGCGATTATATTCTGCGGCGTGTTCCTCGCAGAAATACCAGCGTTCGGGGCTGTTGGGCGATTTGGGCGCAGGGCGGTCGCCGGGCCGGTCACAGCCCTCGCGATCGCACAGCCGCACCTTTACCGCCTCGCGCTCGGCGCCATAGGCTCGCCAGCGGGGAAAGCCCCAGTCCATCGATCGTGAAGAACGCGCCATTTCTGGCCAGATAGGGCGCGAATGTGACGAACGCCACCCCGCACAGTGTTTTCACCCCTGCGGGTTGACGCCCCGTCCGCCCGCCGATAAAGGCCCCGCTTCCGCGCACACGGCCCCTTCGTCTAGCGGTCTAGGACGTCGCCCTCTCACGGCGAAAACACGGGTTCGAGTCCCGTAGGGGTCACCATTCCCGCCACAGACGGCGGATTTCGCGGTCCTATTCATCAGAATGCGTTGAAGGGACGAAGCGCTGTTCGCGCGTGCTTTGTGCGCCGGGGTCGCAGCAACAGCCCCGTTCGCGCATCGGTGCACCCCTGCCGTGGTTGCAAGCGAACAACCACCTTGCAATCCGGACGGGCAGCGCTGAACTGACGCATCGCTTGCTCGGGATTGCATTGCCGTGACGGAACACACAGCGGATTCGCGCGTTTCGGCGGCGCTTGAACGGGGGCAGATCATCCTGTTCGACGCAGAATGCGTGCTGTGCTCCAAAAATGCGCAGATCGTGCTGACCCACGACAAAGCGCGGCGCTTCTACCTTGCGCCTATGCAGGGTGCGGTCGGCGCTGACCTGTCGCGCCGGCATGGGCTGGATCCCGAGAACCCGACCAGCATCGCGGTCGTCGGCAAGTCCAGCGTCCACACGGACAGCGACGCGATCATTGCCATCTATGCAGCACTAGGGTGGCCGTGGCGCCTCGTCGCGCTGTTACGGATCGTGCCGGCACCCGTGCGTGACCCGGTCTACCGGTTGATCGCACGGAACCGCTATCGGCTGTTCGGCAAGCGGGCCGAGTGCTGGCTGCCCACCGCAGAGCACCGCGCACGGATGCTGTAACGGCACCGCGCGGACCGGAATGCCGGGGCGATCTCGAACCAAGGCCTTCGCGGGATTTGCAAAAGGATCGCGGTCACCGTAGCGCTTGCGGCCAGTGCGAACACTGTGTCAGCCAGGTCTTGCCGAGCGCTGCGGGGCCAGCCGACACGGATTCCGTGGGAGACGCAATGGCTGTCGCCATCTCGATCACGCCTGAACGCGGCACCGCGCTCAACTCGCGGCAGGAATGCGATTTGCTGCGCGAAGCGGTGCGTCGCAATCCCGCGTCAGCGACCTTGCGGCCGCGCCTTGCCAAGCTGCTCAACCGTGTCGATGCGTTCGAGGAGTGTATCGCGCTGCTCACCGACAGTCCGGCCGGTCCGCTGGTCTTTTTCGAGCGCGCCTTGCTGTGCGAAGCACTGCTGGCGCGCAACGGACCCGGCGATAGCGCGCGCGCGGCGATCGAGGCCGACGCCGCGCTGGAACAGGCGATCAACGACCGGCAGCGTGCGGCGACACTGGTGCTGAAGGCGCGGTTGGCACGGCGCGAGCACGCCGACGCAGCGGCAAACGACTTGCTGAACGGCGCATTGGCGCTGCAGCCGGATCATCAGGGCGCGTACCGGATGCTGGCCCTGCACCATCTGCGCTGCGGGCAGCCCAAGGCGGTACTGGCGCTCGCGGACCGGATGGCGGCGCTGGGCGTGTCGCACAGCTGGCTGCATGCCTCGCGCACGCTGTCGCTGGTCGCGCTGGGAGAAGTGTCGGCGGCGCGTTCGGGCGAACTGGCGCACCGGCTGCGGGCCGAGATCATGATGGAACCGCCCCCGGGATGGGACGATATCGGGGCGTTCAATACCGCGCTGGCTGACGAAATCCTGCGCAACAGCGCGATCCGTCGCGATCGGTACGGAACAGCGTCGCAAGAGACCGAGATTCTCGATTCGCTCGCAAATGGCCATGCGCCGCTCGCGGCGGCGTTGGTGGAGCAGATTGCGCGCACGGCCGAACGTCACGCGGCAACGCTCGACGATGTGGATCACCCCTGGGTCGCCGCACGTCCGGCATCGGGCACGCTGACCAGCTGGGGTGCGATCACGCAGGAACGCGGGTTCGAACATTGGCATATCCATCCCGAAGGGTGGATGAGCGGCGTCTATTACGTCGCCGTACCGCGCGCGGTTCAGGACGGAGCGGACGAAGGCGGTTGCATTGCCTTTGGCATCAGCGACCTGCTCATGGGGGAAGCCGCGGCCCAGGCCTTTGGCCGGCATGTGCTGCGCCCCAAACCCGGCCTGCTTGCGCTGTTTCCGTCACAAACCTATCACCGCACCTATCCGCACGGCCAATCGGAGCGACGGATCTGCGTCGCCTTCGACATCTGGCCAAGCTAGCGACCCAGCCACGACAGCAGATATTCGGCGGCGACCGTGGTCAATTGGACGTCATTGCCCTGAGCGTAGCTGGCCAGCCCATCGGCCTCCACGTCCATCAGCGCACTTTCGAGCCAGTCGAGATCGATCCAGTCATCGATCCCCGCCTGACGAAATGCCGCGATCCGCGCGCGCGCAGCGGGGGCCTGCCAGCGCAACCGATCGAGATGGTCGGGCGAGGCGGGCAACCCGCTGGTGCGCAACCGAACGCTATCGGGCAGATGCCCCTGCAGCATATGGCGCGCGACGGAGCGGGTCATGCCGCCATGCGTCAGAAACGTCGCCGGAAACCCGGCGAACAGACGCAGCAAGCGCAGGTCGCGGTAGGGGAAATCCTCGCGCACCGCACCCGGATAGGGCTCGGTGGTGATGCGCAGCGATTTGGCGGCACCGGGCAGATAGCCGCACAGGCCATTTCTGGCCGGATAGTCCTCCACCGGCATCGGCGCGGCCAGCGCGTCGGTCACCGCGTCGGGCATCGCGGCCAGTCGGTGCCGCGCCAGCCGGATGTTGAATGCGCCGGTCGGGCTGGGGGCGGCGGTACGGCTGCGCAAGCCGCGCCGCACCGCCCCCGCGACCCGGCGCAGGCGGCGACGCAGCGTGTCGACCGGCATCTTGGCGGTGAGCGTCATCTCGCCATAATTGCCGTTGAACATCAGCGCGGCGCCATGCTCGGCGGCGAAGCGCTGAAAGGGCTCGGTCATGCCGTGGCGGGTCGTCATCGGCGGGCCGTTGGCGCCGTACAGGATGGCGTCGGCGGGGCGATAAAGGCTGACCGACATGTCCGGGAACAGGAGATTGGTGGACAGCCCGAGCGTCGATGCCACCACGCCCGCAATATGTCGCTCATCATCCCGGGGGCAGTCGGGCGGTGCCACGGACGTGATCAGCCACAAGGGCGCATCGGCGGGACGCTGTTCCGCCGCCAGCCACGCCAGCGTCGATGAATCGAGGCCGCCGCTCAGCATGGCGATGCAGGGCCCGGCACGGCGCATCCGCTCGCCAACGATGATGCGCAGCAGGCGCTCGGTTTCCGTCACCGCATCGGCAAAGTCGCCTTGCCAGCGCGGCACCACGGTCAGCGCATTCGCACGCGCGGTTCTGACCCCGCTCCCGTCGATCGTGACGCTCTCGCCTGCCTCGAGCCGGCGCACGCGGCGCAGCATCGTCCGCCCGTCGTTCCGGGCGCGCAGCTGTGCCCTGCCGACCGCGAACAGCAGGCCCGTCGCATCGATCTCACGCCCCACCCATGGCAAGCGGCTCAACGCCTCCAGATCGGGGGCGACGGCGATGGTCGGACCGTTGACGGCATAGAAGATGCGATCACGCAGCGCCGCCGACTGCATCAGGGTCACGCGGCCGGCGCGATCGACGTGCAGCAGCGACCATTCCCCAATCATGTGGATTGGCAGGTCGCCCGCATAGCGCGAAAGCGCAGCGCGCGCCAAGGCAACGGGCGGGGTCGCGGGCGACCGGGCAAGCCGGGCGGCCAGCACGGCACTGTCGTCGACATGGCCGACCAGCACGGTGCACGCGCCATCGGCGTCGAGGCGATGCAGCGCACCGGGCATGCGGTCATCGACCGGCAGCAGCTGAATCGCTGCGCCCTGCGGGTCCGGCAGCCCCAGCAGCGCGGCATCGCGAGAGTCCAGCGGGCCGCCGTCGCGCCGGATCATTCCGTAAATGCCGCTCATCCGGACCATAGCGCCCGATGCCATAACCGGCGCGACCGCGCCAGACCGGGGGGTTGCGCTGGTGTGCCAGCGGATTAGGGCTGGGGCGATGCCAAGCACCACGCCCGCCCTGCCCGACCTGTCCCAGTTGCGCGCGGCGCTGGCAATGCACCGTTACGCGCGCGATGCGGTGCACGTGGCCCATGCCGATCTGCGCGGTTACGACTGGCTGGTAGCGTCGTCAAAGGGGGTGTTCGCGGTCAATGACGATGGCTTCGCGACCGTGCTGTTCGGGTGGTATTTCGGCATTTGTCGGCACGGCGACTGGCTGTATCTGTTCGAGAATTGCGGACATCGGCTGCGCGAGCGCCCCCGCGGGCGGCTGGTGCGGCTGACGCTGCGCGACGGACGCTTGTCCGACCCGGTCGTCATCGCCCGCGGTCTCGACTGTCACTGTCATCAGATCGCCGTGATCGACGGGCTCCTGCACGTCGTCGACACCGCCAATCAGGCGATCCTGCGCTACGATCTGGATGGACGGCCAGTCGACGTGCTGCACCCGTTCGACGCCGCACCTTATCACCACATCAACGCGATCGCGCAGATCGATGGGCGGATCGGCGTAATGCTGCACAATGGTCGGCACGAACCGCCGATGACCAGCCAGATCGTCTGGTTCGACCCCGACTGGCGACCGATCGAACGACAGACGCTGCCGGATACCGGCTGCCACGACATCGTCGCCGACGACCATGGGCGGCTGTGGTACGCAGCATCGATGTCCGGCGAACTTGTCGCCAGCGACGGTCAGCGTATTCCGATCAGCAGCGAGCTGATGACGCGCGGCATCGCCTTCGGCCCGCAGCGAATCATTGTCGGACTATCGATCTTCGGACCGCGCGAACGGCGCGACGCACTGCGCGGCATGGTCGCGCTGTGCGACCGCCAGTTTCAACGCATCGCGAATATCGAATTGCCCGGCGCGCCTGCCGTGATCATCAGCCTGCGCTGAGCCCGCAGCCCGCGCAGGAATGACCGCGCGCGCGCGGTTCAGCTGCGCTGACTGTCGGCGGCAGGGTTACCGCGCGCATCGGCGCCCAGATTGGGGAATGCGGCAGTTTCGCTGATGTCCAGCGAATGGATTGCCGGCTCGACCCATGCCTTGCGTGCGGCGGCGTCAACGGCGCTGGACTTCACGTTTTCCATTTGATTCCCCGGGCGGTTATACTTGCGCCGGATAAGTACCACTTTTCACGGCATTGGCAAACATTGCCGATAGGCACCTGGCATCTTGCCCGAGACGCGCGGTAACGGCCGTCAGGTCACCGGAACGCTGATCGGACCGGGCGGCAGCCCTTCGCAGCGCCGGCAGTGCATGGCGCGATAGGCGGCTTCGAGATTGCGGGTATAGCGCGCGGTGTCGAACAGCGGCGCGGACAGCCGCCGCTCGCTCAGCCGGCGCCGGATCGCCGCCAGGGCGCCGGGATCGTGGGCAAGTTCGATTGCGCGTCGCTCATAGGCGGCGCCGTCGCTGGCGATCAGTTCGGGAAGGTCGAGTGCGCGCAGCACGCTTGCCGCCACCCGCCCCGGCCACGTCTGCCCGATTTCGGTCAGTACCGGCAGCCCGGCCCAGAGCGCATCAGTCGTGGTGGTATGCCCGTTATAGGGCAAGGTATCGAGCATGAGATCGGCACAGCGATGGCGGCTCAGATGATCCTCCGGAGCCATGCGCGGTGCGAACACCAGACGATCCGCGGCAATGCCATGCCGCTGGGCCTGAGCACGCAGATTGGCGGTAGCGAGGCGATTGGAGTCGAGCAGCCAGAGCACACTCCCCTCCACCCCATGCAGGATGCGCATCCAGCGCGCAAAGCTGTCGGGCAGCAGCTTGTGGCAATGGTTGAAGCAGGCAAAGACGAAGCGGTCTTCAGGCAGGCCGCATTCGGCGCGCGTGAAGTGTCGGGTGCCGATCGCCCGCTGGCGATCGGTGGGGTAATAGCTGTCGGGCAGATGGACGATCGCTTCGCTGTGCCATTGTCGGTCGGCGTCGGGAACGACGACGGCATCGGCGATGGCATAGTCGAAATGGTCGGCGCCGCTGGTTGCGGGGCAACCGAGATAGCTCACCTGCACCGGCGCCGGGCGCAAGCGCAGCGCATCGCTGCGGCTGTTCCCGAAATAGCCGTTGAGGTCGACCATGATGTCGATGCCGGCAGCACGGATCGCGGCCGCCAGCTCGGCATCGCCGAGCGCGCGGACGTCGATGACCCGATCGAAGGAGTCGACGATCCGCTGGCGCAGCGGCGACCCGTCGTCGATGCTGTTGTCGAAGGCGACGATCTCGAATGCCGCACGATCGTGATGGTCGAACACGCCGGCCATCACCAGCCCGTTGGGTGAAAGATTGAGCTCACCGGAAAGATAGCCGATGCGAATGCGTCCATCGGCGCGAAGCGGTTGCACCTCCGCGGCTGCCGGCAAGGCATCGGGCGCTCGCGGCGCGGCGGCGCGCTGCCAGTTGCGCGCAGCCTGCAACAGGCTTGCCGGCGAGGTCGCGAAGGCATGCCAGTAAAAGGGATGTACCGCATCCTCCCCCGATGCGAGCCGGGCGGCAACCGCTGCCGCCAGCGCGTCGAGATCGTCCCACGCACAGCACAGCATTTGCGCCTGCATCAGCAGGCCCGGCAGGCGGGGATGGTCGGGCGCGAGCCGCTGCGCGCGGCGCCAGGCCTTCAACGACAGGTCATATTGCCGCAGGCCGCTGAAGGTCGAGCCGAGCGCGATCCATGCCTCGGCCGAATCGGGATCGACCCGAGTCGCCGCCAACGCGCTGGCCAGCGCTTCGGACTTTCGGCCGAGCGCGAGCAGCGCGCGGGCACGGAAGCTGTGGTTGCTGGCACGATCGGGCTCTGCGGCGATTGCGCGGTCATAGGCGGTCACCGCCGCGGCAAAGCGTCGCGCCGCAAAATGAGCGTGACCGGCGTCGTGGTGCCGGGCGGACGACGGCATGGGTAGCACACTCCTAATCGGAGGCGGGTTATGGACCATCGCGCCCGCATCGCACAACGCGAATGCAAGGGGCTTTGCGACGTCCCGCACTTGCCATAAGTCATTCTGGCCAATCAGACGATCGGCATGAGCAGGGAGCGGACAGTGCCGCCGGTTGAAATCCCATCCGACGAGCGGCGCACCCTGTCCGCATTCGTCATCGACCGGTTCGACACGCAGGTCGATTGCGCGGTGAACGATGCCCGCGCCGTTTTCGAGCGCGACCGTGCGCTGCTGGTGCGATCGGGTTTGTCGGAAGCGATGCTGGACGCGCTCGACAGGATCGGGCGCCACTCGGTTTTTGTCGATCAGCCGGTTCCGCATATCGGGCATCGCCGCGTAGATTCGCGGGAGCTGGTCGCGACCGCGCTGAAGATCGCAATCTGTCGCCCCGCATTTCTACGCTGGGTCGAGGCGGTGACCGGCTGTGGACCGGTTCGGGATATGGCAGCATGGGTCGCCGAAACCCGGCCGGGCGGCGCGGAGCATCTTGGCTGGCATCGCGACACCGGCGCCGACTATGCGCTGGGCGTCACGGTTCACCTTGGACGCGAGCGATATGACGGCGGCGCCTTCGAGCTGCGCGAGACAGCGACCGGGACGGTGCGGTTTCGCCATGACCGGGCACAGCGCGGCGACGTGCTGTTGTTCGACATCGATCAGAAGCTTGAGCATCGCGTGACGCCCATCGCGTCCGGAGCCGCGCGGCGCGTGTTCACCGGCTGGCTGCTCAAGGCACCGTCGGATCGCGCCGCCCCGGTGTCAGACTAGGTCATGGCGTCAGACCAGGTCATGACGATGCAGGTCGATCCGGACGAACGTCGTCACGGTGGGTCACGCACATGACTTTGGGTGAACTTGCGGTCGCGCTTGCAGCTGCCTGGCTCGGCCTGACCATCGTGGTTCAGTTCCGACCGCTCAGCCGCAAATTGCCAATGCTTGACCGGCTCGGGTTGCTGCCGCGCTGGCTGTTCTTCACTCAGGGCGTCGGCGGTTATTCCTTTACGCTCGAAGTGCGCGTGCGCGACGGAAGCGATGGGATTGGCGCGTGGACGTCAGTGCCACTCGCGCCACCCTGGCGCTGGTGGCATGCATTCTTCTACCCCGGCCACGCACAGGTTGGAGCGCTATGGCTTGCAGTCCATGCGCTGGCCAGCCGTGCCGAACGGGGCGATAGCGACGCGACGCTTGCCGGGACCCTGGCCTTCGCCGCGCTGCGGACGCATGTGCGGCAAGCGATGCCGAGTGGCGACCTGCAATTGGCGCTGTTGCGCAGCGACGCTGCGGACGCGCAGCCGCGCCGCGTGTTCCTGTCGGAGTTTGGCAGCGCGTGACCGCCGATCTGCTCAGCACGGCGCAGCCCTATCTCGCCGCCGCGCGTGTCGCGCTGGCGCTGTGGCTGATGCTTGCCAGCGCGCACTGGATCGTCGGTGCGCGCGTTTTCGGGGCGGCGGGGCTGCTGCCGTTCGCGCGGATGGCGGGCAGAAGGCTGCACCACCGGCTCCGTCGGCGCCTGACGATGCGGCTGTTGCAGCTCTGGATGGCGGCGCAGGTCGCGATTGCGGTCTGGCTGCTCTTTGCCGCGTCGCCATGGCTTGCCGTCGCCGGCCTGATCGCAGCGCTCGTCAGCCATGGCAGCTTCATCTGGCTGAATGGGGAGTATGTCGCGACCGGCGCCGACAAGATGGGGCTGATCGTGCTGGCAGGCACGGCGATCGCAACATCGGCGATCGCCATCGGCGACACCGCTTTGTTGTTGGCGGGATGCCTGGTCAGCGGCGGACAGCTGCTGATCTGTTACATGGTCGCCGGTTGGTCGAAACTCCGCCAGCCCGCATGGCGCAGTGGCGCGGAGCTGGCGGGCGTGATGGCGCATGCTTTGTGGGGCGCGCCATGGGCCGCAAGACTCGTCCGGTGGCGCGGCGTGGCGCTTGGCGCCAGTTGGGCGCTGATGCTGGGCGAAGCGCTGTTTCCGCTCGCACTGTTCGGCGGGGAGCCATGGTTGATCGCCGCGTTGGCGGCCATGTTCGGCTTCCATATCGCAACGGCGATCGTCATGCGCCTGACCCAGTTCCCCTGGGCCTTTGTGGCCGCATACCCCTCCGTGCTGCTGCTGGGGCATTTGGTCAGGGGCGCGCTCAGCTGATAGGAGATTTGCGCCTTTCCGCGCAGACGGTGTTCGCGACACCGCGCTTGCCCGGTCAGGCGGACCATGTCACGCAGCATCCGCTATGTCCCGGTCCATGACGCTATCGCCGCAGGGCGAGCCTGTGCTGGGCTGGGGCTTGGGGATTGTCAGCGCGCTCCCCATCCCCGGCGCTGTCGCGTGGCCGGGCCCCGATGCGGCAACGGACATCACGGTCATCGACGGCGGAGTCTGTGCGCCGACGCCGTGGCCTGCGATTTATCGTCGGGCAGACCCATGGCTGGAGTTCGCGCCCGCCGGAGTTGGGCGATTCCGGATCCGACGCGACACGGTTGTGGTCGAGCGCCATCCCCAAGCTGCCCCCGGCCTGGTCAGCGAACTGCTGATCGCCACCGCAATCCCGGCCCTGTTATGGTCGCGCGGGCTGTTCATGCTGCACGCTGCCGGGCTCGCGCTGATGCGGCACGAACGCTGCATCGCCATTGCCGGCCCCTCGGGCGCAGGCAAATCGACGCTGGCGCACTGGTTTCTGCAGCACGGCGCCCAGCTGGTCGGGGACGATACGCTGGCAGTTGAGACCATCGCCGACACGGCGCTGTGTCGCGGGCTACCCGGGGGCGTGTTCCTGGGTTCGCACGACGCCCGGCGCTTCGAGCCGCTTGGCGATGACCAGATCGCGACGGCCCGGGCAACACCGCTCGCCGCCATCGTCGTGCTTGCGCCGGGCGCGTCGCTGGCCATGCGCCGCCTCGCCCGGATCGAAGCCTTTGCCGCCGTCATGCGCAATCGCCACAGGCCGCGAGTCCCGGAATTGCTGGGCCTGCAGCAAGCGATGTTGGACGCGGCGAGCGCATTATGCCGGACTGCGCCGGTCTATGAGTTGCAGTTTGACAGCAATAGCCACGCGCCCCAAGAAGTTGCCGCGTTGATCTGCAGCACTTTTGATCGAGAAATGGGACGCGATGACCCGATATCAGCGGAACGATAACTGGATTGGATCGGAAGTAGATGACAGCATCGTCATGCTGAATATCGATTCCGGTGATTATGTCGTGCTCAATGAAACGGCACAGGCAATCTGGAACAGTCTCGCCACGCCCCGGACCGGATCGGAAGTGGTCGAGGCTCTGCTTGAGGAATATGCGGTCGAACGAACGGCTTGCGAAGCAAGCGTGAGCCGCACGCTGGACGAAATGTCGCGGATGCGGCTTGTCGATCCTGCGTGATCGCGCCGGCGGAGCATGGCGGTCGATGCTTCGGCACCGATTGGCGCTCCGACCTTGATCTAACCCTGTTCGACCGCGCAACACCGGTTATCGACCGTGGCGCAATCCGCGTCCGGCTGACCCCGACCGTGCAGGATCGCACGCTCCAGCGAATCAGTCCGCGGGTGGAACGCGCTGCGGACGGCTTTCGCCTGCGCTGGCAGGACGAGGCCATATTTGACGCCTATGCCGATGGACGGATCGAGGTCGTGCCGGGCGAACAGTGGCGCGGCACATTGCCGATCGCGTTTTACAGCACCGTCGCAGCGTTGCTGCTTGCCTCGCAAGGGCTACTCCCGATGCATATGTCCAGCGTGGTCATCGACGGCCATGCCTGGCTGATCGGAGGCGCCGGCGGCGCCGGAAAGTCCAGCCTGGCTGCCGAACTCGTTGCCGGTGGCGCGCAGTTTCTGGCCGACGATCTCACCGTCCTGCATCCGCAGCCGGAGCAGTTGCTGGCAGCGCGGGGCAGGCCTGCGATGCGTCTTTATCCCGCCATGGCGGAGCGCATCGACCATGACCTGGATCCGGCGATCGCGGACGATGATCGCGGCAAACGACTGATCCGTCCGCGCCATCGCGCTGCCGACGACCGCTATCCGATCGGCGGTATCGTGATCCTGAACGATGACGCGCCGACGCCGTCCAGCGGACCGGATAAGCTGCGCCTGCTGTCACAGAATATATTCCGCCCCCGCATCGTCCGCCAGATGCCGGCAATCGCAACGATTCATCGGCACTTGCTCAGCCTTGCACAGGTCCAAAATGTTGCGGTTCTGCCCCAGCCCGCGGGGCAGGGTCTGACGGACGCCGCCGTTCGCATGCGGCAGCTGTTCGCGATTGGCGAAGGCTGAACCAAGCGCCACCGCTTGGCTTCCGCGCACCGTCACTTGCCAAGCCGCCGGTGGTGCCCGACAAGCCCGACGTCTTTATTGGAGCGTATAATGACCCTGACCGACATGCTTGTGCCCAGCTACACCCAGATGCTGCGCGCGCTGGACAACTGGCTGGCCAAGGCGGCGGAGCACGGCAGCGGGGACGCGGTGATGGCGGCACGGCTTGCC
This sequence comes from Sphingomonas sp. BE123, assembly GCF_031456015.1. Classification (NCBI taxonomy): domain Bacteria; kingdom Pseudomonadati; phylum Pseudomonadota; class Alphaproteobacteria; order Sphingomonadales; family Sphingomonadaceae; genus Sphingomonas; species Sphingomonas sp. BE123. The sequence continues at coordinate 755,103 of NZ_JAVDTW010000001.1, forward strand.
CCTGACATGTTCCCGCTTGCGACCCAGATCCGCTTTGCCTGTGTCCAGGTGCAGGAGGGACTGTACCGCCTGCGCGGGGAAGCGTTCCCGCCATCGGTTGCCGCACTGCTCGACGAAGGGCGCCTCGGCGGCGAGCGACCCGGCACGATCACCGATGCGCGCGCGCGGATTGCCGAATCGCTGGCGCTGGTCGAGCGGATCGGAAGCGACATGCCTGCGATCGAGGCCGATGCACCGATCGCCCATGCGCTCCCGCAAGGCCTGGTCTTCGACCTGAGCGCGCAGCAATTCGTTCGCGACTGGGCACTCCCGCAATTCTATTTTCACGTGATGACCGCCTACGCCATTCTGCGTGCACACGGGGTTGCGCTCGGCAAGGTCGATTATGTGGCGCACATGTTCGCCTATCTCCGCCCAGGCACCGCACCAGGGGCCTGAGCCCAATCCCCACGTGATATAAAGAAATCCTTATATCGGACTTGCGGACCAACCGATCCGCGCATAGAGGCGGTCCGAGGCACGGATCGTCCGTGCTTCATGATCGCGCCGGTGCCCCGGAAGGGGCTTAAAACGGGAATGCGGTGCGGGCGAGACAATCGCCCAACTCCGCGGCTGTCCCTGCAACTGTAAGCGGCGAGCGCGATGCACCGGCTCCTTTCGGGGGAGCAGCCACTGGACATTTGTCTGGGAAGGCCGTGCATCAAGCCCTGACCCGCGAGCCAGGAGACCTGCCGACGCGTGGTCGCTCTTGCCTTGGTCCAGGGAATGGCCACGGCACGGTCCTCCGTCTGAGCGACGAACCAAGCGGCGGGGGCCGCGTCGGTGTCGTGCGTCAGGCGTTCATGCGCCCGGCTGGCGCGCGGCTGCCGGCCGTTCGGACTGGACGGCAGGCCCCTGCCCTCGTTGCACGGCGCCGGGGGTCAGTTTTCCCATGTTGAAGCTATTGTCCGTTTCCACGCTCGCCATCGCCGCGGCATCGCCCGCGTTCGCGCGAGACTCCGTCGTCACCGAAGACGCCAGCGAGACGGTGGTGGTCACCACATCGCGCTCGGGCGAAGCGGTTCCGGTCGATCAGGTCGGCGCGTCCGTCACCGTGATCGATGCACAGGCGCTCGAGCAGCGTCAGACGCGCACGCTTTCGGACGTGCTGCGCGATGTGCCCGGTGTTGCCGTCAATCGTACGATTGGCGGCCTGACCCAGATCCGCATCCGCGGGACCGAGGGCAACCACGTCCTTACGCTGATCGACGGCATCGAAGTGTCCGACGCCTTTCAGGGCGAGTATGATTTCAGCGGCCTGCTCGCCGACAGCGCGGGGCGGGTCGAGGTGCTGCGCGGCCAGCAAAGCTCGCTCTATGGCTCTGACGCGATCGGCGGCGTGATCCATTACCTCACGCTTTCGGGCCGCGAGGCACCGGGCTTCAGCGCGCGGATCGAGGGCGGTTCGTTCGGCACCGTCAGTGCCGCAGCACGCGCGGCGGGCGTGTCGGGCGACTTCGATTATGCACTCTCGGCGACCGGCTACCTCACCGACGGCACCCCCACCGCACGCGGCGGCACCCGCAATGTCGGATCGGAAAGCGGTGCACTGAGCGGCAAGTTCAACTGGACCCCGTCCGACAGCCTGATGCTGACGGGCGTGCTGCGCTATAGCGTCAGCGACTCCGATGCGAACGCCAGCGACGGCAACCCGGCCAGCCCGACCTTTGGCTACACGGTCGACACGCCCGGCATGCATCAGCGCAATCGCGGCCTTTACGGCCTGCTCAGCGCGCAGTTCAGTGCGCTCGACGGTCGCTGGACCACCAGCCTGTCCGGCCAGTTCGCCGACAGCGAGCGGACGATGTACCGCAACGAAGACGCCGTCGATTTCGGTAATATCGGCACGCGCTACAAGGGCTCGCTGGTTTCCAGCCTGCGCTTTGGCAGCGACGCGGTTACCCACCGCGTGACCGGCGCGGTCGATGTCGAGCGGGAAGAGTTCCGCAACACGACGCCCAGCACCGGATCGCCGTTCGACGCCTTTACCGGCAAGCGCAGCACCGACAATCTCGGCCTTGTCGCGCAATATGAACTCACCGCAGACGGCTTCGCGGCGGGTGCATCGGTGCGGCATGACGACAATAACCGGTTCGATGACGTCACGACCTGGCGCGTGCAGGGCAGCTACCGCCTGCCCACCGGTACCCGCGTGCGCGGTGCCTATGGCACGGGGGTCAAGAACCCGGGTTATTATGAGCTCTATGGCTATTCGGACGGGCGCTATATCGGCAACCCGAATTTGAAACCGGAAGAGTCCGAAGGCTGGGAAGCCGGGATCGAACAGAGCTTCGCGGGCGAGTCCATCACGTTCGGCGCGACCTACTTCGACTCCACGCTGAAGGGCGAGATTTACACCAGCTACCCCGCCCCGACCTTTGTCGCGACGCCGGCGAACCGCACGACCCTGTCCAAGCAGCATGGCGTCGAGCTGTTCGCGAGCGCGCGTCCGATTCCGCAGCTGCGGTTCGATGCGAGCTACACGCATCTGAATGCCAAGGAGAATGGGGTCGAGGAAGTGCGGCGTCCGGGCGACATCGCCAGCTTCAACGCGACCTATATCTCCAGCGACGAGCGGCTTTCGACCACGCTGACGGTGCGGCATAACGGGCGGATGACCGACGTTGCCTTTACCGACCCCAGCTATGTCCCGGTGCGGGTGTCGCTGAAGCCGTACACGCTGGTGAACTTCAATATCGCGTTCGACGTGGTGGAGAAGGTGCAACTGTTCGGCCGCGTCGAGAATCTGTTCGACGTCGACTATGAAGAGGTGTTCAGCTTCGCGACGCCCGGCATCGGCGCGTTCGCCGGCGTGCGCGTCAAGCTGTGATGCGCCGCGCCGGCATCGCGCTGGCGATCGCGGCACTGGCGCTGCCGGTTTCGGCCGGCAGCGCTCCGCCGCCCGCGCCCGCAAAGCTGCCGATGCGGGTGATGTCGATCAACCAGTGCACCGACCAGCTGGTGCTGATGCTGCTCCCGCCCGAGCGGATCGCGTCGGTGACCTGGCTGTCGCGCGATCCGCTGCTGTCGCTGATGGCTGCGCGGGCGCGCGGCGTCGCGGTCAATCGCGGCGAGATCGAGGATGTGGTGCGGCAGCAGCCGGACCTGATCGTCGCCGACAGCTTTGGCTCGGCGGCGACCCGTGCGGCACTGCGCCGCTTCGGCTTTCCGATGATCGAGGTGGCACAGCCGCAGAGCTTTGACGAGATCCGCGCGACGGTGCGCACACTCGCCGCGCGGCTCGGCGCGGTCGAGCGGGGCGAGGCGCTGATCGCGGGAATGGACGCGCGGCTTGCCGAGCTGGCGCGCCGCCCTGCCCTCGATCTGCGCGTTGCGTCATGGAGTGGCGACGGGCTCTCGCGCGGCGAAGGCGCGCTGTATGATGCGGTGCTCGACGCGGCGGGCGCGCGCAATGCGGCGAAGGAAGGCGTGGCGGGGACCGATGTCGAGGCGCTGCTGGCGCTGAACCCCGATATCCTGGTCGCGCCCGTCGGCGGCGTCGTCGGCCAGAGCTTGCGCGATCGGGTTGCGCGGCATCCGCTGGTGCGCAAGCGCTGGGCCGGGCGGCAGGTCAGCGTCAGCCCGCGCGCCTATATCTGCGGCACGCCGCTGATCGCCGAGGCAGCGGCCGATCTGCGTGCCCAGCTTGAGGCGGCGCGATGAGCGAGCGGTGGCTGATTCCCGTCCTGGTGCTCCTCACGCTGGTGCTGGGGCTGATCTCGCTCGGCATCGGGACGCTGGGGCTCGATTACGCCGGATGGCTGGGCGGCGAGACCAGTGGCGCGGCGCGGTTGACCGGCGTGGTCATCACCGAAATCCGCCTGCCACGGATGCTGCTCGGCGTGCTGACCGGGGCGATCCTTGGCCTGTCGGGCGCGGTATTGCAGGGGTTGCTGCGCAATCCGCTGGCCGAGCCGGGGCTGCTCGGCATTTCGGGCGGAGCATCGCTGGGTGCGGTGATCGCGATCTATTACGGGCTGGCCGCAGTGGCCCCGCTCGCCGCGCCGCTGGCTGGGTTGGCCGGAGCGATCGCGGCAGGGTTTGCGGCACTGCTGCTCGCGCGCGGTGGCGGCACGCTGGCGCTGATCCTTGCTGGAGCGGCGATCTCCAGCCTGGCGGGCGCGGGCATCAGCCTCGCGCTCAATCTCGCGCCCAATCCCTATGCGGCCTATGAGATCATGACCTGGCTGATGGGCTCGCTCGCCAATCGTGGGTGGGAGGAAATCCTGCTCGCCGCGCCGCTGATCGTGGTCGGCGGGGTCGCGCTGCTCGCCACCGCGCGGTCGCTCGATGCGCTGGCGCTGGGCGAGGTGCAGGCGGAAAGCCTTGGCGTCGATGTGCGGCGCACGCGGCTGCTGGCGTTGGCGGGCACCGGGCTGGGCGTTGGCGCGGCGACGGCAGTGGTCGGGACGATCGGCTTTATCGGGCTGGTCGCGCCGCATCTGGTGCGGCCCTTTGTAGGGCATCGGCCTGCCGCGACGTTGGTGCCGGCAGCGCTGGCAGGCGCGACGCTGCTGACTGCGGCGGACATCGCGACGCGGCTGATCCGGCTCGACAGCCCGATCCATCTCGGCGTGTTCACCGCTCTGGTCGGCGCGCCCTTCTTCCTGTGGCTGGTGCTGCGGATGCGGAGTCGGACGCCATGACCGCACTTAGCCTTCAAACGATCACGTTGAAGCGCGGCAGGCGGCTGGTGCTCGATGGCGTCGATGTTGCGTTTGCGGCGGGGCGGCTGACTGCCGTGATCGGCCCCAATGGTGCGGGCAAGTCGAGCATGCTCGAGGTCGCGGCGGGGCTGCTCAAGCCCGAGAGCGGCGAGGTGCGGCTGGGCGACACCCCCCTCTCCGCGCTGCGGCGGCAAGAGCTGGCGCGCCGGCGCGCCTATCTGCCCCAGCGCGTCGGGGTCGATTGGCCGATCAGCGTCGAGCGGGTGGTTGCGCTGGGCCTGCTGCCCCAGCTTCCGGCGTTCGGCGGACTGCCCGCGGCGTTGCTTCCCGCGATCGACCGCGCGCTGGTCGAATGCGACCTGCTCGCACTGCGCGACCGGCCTGCCACTGATTTGTCGGGAGGCGAGCTGGCCCGCGTGCTGCTCGCGCGCGCCATCGTCGGTGATCCCGAATTGCTGATCGTCGACGAGCCGACCGCCGATCTCGACCCGCGCCATGCGATCGACGCGATGCGGCGGTTGCGTGCGCGGGCCGATGCCGGGCGGACGGTGGTGATGGCGATCCATGATATCGACCTAGCCTTTCGCTTTGCCGATGACGTGGTCGCGGTATGCGAGGGGCGCATTCTCGCCGCCGGTCCTGCGCCCGAGGTGATGCGCGAGCCGACGCTGTCCGCGCTGTACGATGTGCAGGTGCGGATCGTCCGCGACGAATATGGGCCGACGATCCGGTTTCTGGATTAGCCAGTTCAAATCCTCCCCCGCTAGGGGGAGGTGGCACGCGCAGCGTGACGGAGGGGGAGGAAGCGATGCGCAAGAGGGTTGAGGACACAGCCGTCCTCCCCCTCCGTCGCCTTCGGCGCCACCTCCCCCTTGCGGGGGAGGATTAAAGGCTCCGCGCTGGATTAACCCCGCAGCGTCTGGACCAGCACCCAGATGCCGATCGCGAGGAACAGCAGCGCGGCGACGATCCGGACGGTGCGCATCGGCACGCGCTTGACCAGTTCGTTGCCGAGATAGACCGCAGGGACGTTGGCCAGCATCATGCCGAGCGTGGTGCCCGCCGTGACCCAGCCGACCTCGGCAAAGCGTGCGCCGAGCGCAACGGTGGCGATCTGGGTCTTGTCGCCCATTTCGACCAGGAAGAAGGCGATGGTGGTGGTCAGGAACGGCCCGAAGCGCGCGGGCTTGTCGTCCAGATCGTCGATCTTGTCGGGGACCAGGGTCCATGCCGCCATCGCGATGAAGGATGCGGCGATCACATAGCGGAACCAGTCGCCCTGCAGCAGCGCCGCGGCCTGTTGTCCCACCAGCGCCGCGAGGAAATGGTTGGCGAGCGTGGCGACAAGGATGCCCGCGACGATCGGCAAGGGCCGCTTGAACCGCGTCGCCAGCAGGATTGCGAGCAACTGCGTCTTGTCGCCGATTTCGGCGAGCGCGACCACGGCGGTGGAGGTGAAAAAGGCTTCCAAATCAACGTCTCCGGGCCGGGCGGATGCGAATTCCAACGACACCACACCCCTCCGCCCAGCCCGGACGGAAAGCATGGCGCCATTGGTCTCGCCCGAACGCCGCGTGATGCGGCAGCTCCCTTCGCGCCATGGTCTCTCGACCAAGTATGTTGACGCGGAGGCCCGTCGCTAGACGGCTGGCTACTCCCCAGATGACTGAGGCGGCCTCTAGCCGCTTCGCGCGCGGCTGGCAAGTTGCCCTGCCCCCGCCGCTCATGGCATACATACCGCAAGCACGAAAAATGGAGAGGATCATGGCCACCGCCGCTGTCGCACCCCGCACGATGTCCGATGCCGAGTGGGAGGCGCGCCAGCAGCTTGCCGCCGCCTATCGCGTGTTCGACCATCTCGGCTGGTCCGAGATGATCTACAACCACATCACGCTGAAGGTGCCGGGCGAGGATCACGCGTTTCTGATCAACCCGTTCGGGCTGCATTTCAGCGAGGTGAAGGCGTCGAACCTGGTCAAGATCGACATTGACGGCAACAAGCTCGACGACAGCCCCTATCCGGTCAACCGCGCGGGGTTCGTCCAGCATGCGGTGTTCCACCGGCATCTGCCCGACGTGCATTGCATCATGCACACGCATACGACTGCGGGGATGGCGGTGAGCAGCCTGGAGGGCGGGTTGCAGCCGATCAATTTCTACGCATGCAACTTTGCCGGGCAGATCGCCTATCATGATTTCGAGGGCGTGACGGTACGCGACGAGGAAGGCGCGCGGCTGGTCGCGAACCTTGGCGACAAGCGGATGTTGCTGCTGCGCAACCATGGCATTGTCGCGATGGGGCGGACGCTGCCCGAGGCGTTCATCAAGCACTGGTCGCTGCAGCGCGCATGCGAGATCCAGCTGGCGACGCTGTCGATGGGCAAGCCGCTGACGGTGCCGCCGGAGGTGGTCGCAGTGCATCAGCGCGACCTGCACATGGCGCAGGTGCCGGGCGGGCCTGGCGCGGCGGATTTTGCGGCGATGGTGCGGTTGGTGGATCGGGTGGACCGGACTTGGCGGGAATGAGGGGTGGCTGTGTACATTCTTCATTTCCGGTTGGTTTGTGAGAATGCAGTTTAGCCAAATAGGTTCTTGCAGGAAATGGGGCGAGCTGTGGCCCGCGGTTTTCTGCGGGTGGCGATTGGGCGCGAGGTGTTCGGGTCGCTTGGTCAGCGCGGCGGGGTGAGGCGGCGCGGGGTGGCTGGATCTGCGATGCGAACATGTCGCGGATGAACGCGCCGTCGGTGTCGGGCGGGGTGTGGCGTTTGCCGGGGGGAATGTCCTGCACGTGAAATCGAGCAGTTGATCAATCCTCCCCGGAACGGGGAGGTGGCAGCGCGGAGCGCTGACGGAGGGGGCCCAAGGGAACGGAGTCCCTTGCCTCGGACCCCCTCTACCATGCTGCGCATGGTCCCCCTCCCCGTTCCGGGGAGGATTTTTTCAGGCCTTCACCACCTTCACCAGCAGCGCGTCGACCTGAACCTGCGCGCCCGGCGTGGCGGACAGGGTTTCCACCGTGCCGTCGAACGGGGCGAGCAGGGCTTGTTCCATCTTCATCGCTTCGAGCACCAGCAGCTTTTGCCCGGCGGTGACCGCCTGCCCCTCAGCGACCTCGACCGAGACGATGCGGCCGGGCATCGGGGCGAGGATGGCACCGTCGCCGGCCGCGCCCCCTGCCCCGCCCTCGGCGCGCCACGCGCGGAACCACGCAGCCTCGCCATCGGCGAAGATCGTCATCTGGCGCGGGTCGGCGGAGAAGATGTTGTTGTAGAAATAGCGCCAGGACGGGGCGGCATAGTCGAGCAGGTCGACCTCGAACCGCTGGCCATGCTCGTCCATCACCGCGCCGCGGGCACGGGGTGCGGCGTTGAGGCGGAAGGCGGGTGCGATGGTGCGGGCGTCGCGCATCCGGCTGACGATATCGCCGAACACCCCCGCCCCGGCGTCACGCGCCATGTCGGCGCGGATGTCGGGGCCGGTCAGCAGCGCGGCTTCGTTGCGGGCGATGAAGCCGGTGTCGAGCTGCGCGCTGACGAACTCGGGATGGTCGAGGCAGCGCATGAGGAAGCCGGCATTGGTGCGCGTCGGCGCGATCGTCACCCCGCCGCACAGGGTCGCGAGCGCCTCCGCCGCTTCCTCGCGTGTGTTGCGATGGACGATCAGCTTGGCGATCATCGGGTCGTAGAAGGGCGTGACCACGCTGGTGCGATCGACCCCGGTGTCGATGCGGACGTCATCGACGAGGTGGTCGGGGTTGAGATCGAAGGTGGTGAAGGCGCCGGTCGAGGGCAGGAAGCCCTTGGCCGGATCCTCGGCATAGAGCCGTGCTTCCATCGCCCAGCCATGGATCGACAGCTGATCCTGCGTTTTCGGCACCGGCTCACCCGATGCGACGCGCAGCTGCCATTCGACCAGATCGACGCCGGTAATCGCCTCGGTCACCGGGTGTTCGACCTGAAGCCGGGTGTTCATTTCCATGAACCAGATGCGGTCGGCGCGCAGGCCTTCGGAGGCGTCGGCGATGAATTCGATCGTGCCGGCGCCGACATAATCGACCGCGCGGGCGGCCTTGACTGCGGCGTCGCACACGGCGGCGCGGGTTTCGGGGTCCATGCCGGGCGCGGGGGCTTCCTCGATCACCTTTTGGTGGCGGCGCTGGAGCGAGCAGTCGCGTTCGAACAGGTGGACGATGTTGCCGTGGCTGTCGCCGAACACCTGCACCTCGATATGCCGGGGCGCGAGGATGTATTTTTCGAGCAGGACCTGATCGTTGCCGAACGAGGACGCGGCCTCACGCTGGCAGCTGGCGAGCGCGTCGGCGAAGTCGGCGGCGGCGTCGACGCGGCGCATCCCCTTGCCCCCGCCGCCCGCGACCGCCTTGATCAGCACGGGGTAGCCGATGCGGTCGGCTTCGGATTGCAGGCGCTCGGGCGACTGGTCTTCGCCGAGATAGCCGGGGGTGACGGGGACTCGGGCGTCCTGCATCAGCTTCTTCGCCGCGTCCTTGAGGCCCATGGCGCGGATGCTGGCGGGGTTGGGGCCGACCCAGATGAGGCCGGCGGCCTGCACGGCTTCGGCGAACTCGGCATTTTCGGAGAGGAAGCCGTAGCCGGGATGGATCGCTTCGGCGCCGGTTTGCTTGGCGGCGGCGATGATGCGCTCGCCGACCAGGTAGGACTCGCGCGCGGGGGAGGCGCCGATATGCACGGCGGTGTCGGCGGAGCGGACGTGGAGCGCGTGGGCGTCGGCGTCGGAATAGACCGCGACGGTGCGAATGCCGAGCCTGCGCGCGGTGCGGATGATGCGGCAGGCGATCTCGCCGCGATTGGCGATGAGGAGGGAGGTGATCATGGCTCTTTCTCAGTTCCTCCCCGAGCTTGTCTCGGGGAGGGGGACCATGCGAAGCATGGTGGAGGGGCGCGCGAAGCGCGAAAGGGCGGTCACATGCTGAAAGGCAACGGCAAGTCGTACCGCCGCGCGAAGCAGACGCGTCGGGAGCTGACGCTGCCTGAAGGCTTGTTGTGGCGCGAGTTGCGCGGGCGCGACGGCGACAAATGGCGCAAGCAACATCCGGCGGGGCCGTATATCCTCGACTTTTACTGCGACCGCGCGAAGCTGTGCGTCGAGGTGGACGGGGAGGCGCATGAATATGGTGACCGGCCTGAACGCGACGCGCGGCGGGATGCTTGGCTGGCGGCACAGGGGGTTGTGACGTTGCGGATTCCGGTGAGCGAAGTGCTGAATAATCTCAGCGGCGTGCTTACGCATATCCATCGCGTCACGGCTGAGCGGAGCAATTCCTCCCCCAACGGGGGAGGTGGCACGCCGAAGGCGTGACGGAGGGGCCGCCCCGAAGAGGGCGGTGTTACGACGCAGCGTTTCCGCCGTCTGCGCGGCGGCCCCTCCACCACCGCTTCGCGGCGGTCCCCCTCCCCCAGCAAGCTGGGGGAGGAATAGCTCCATCCCCCTCACATCCGGAACACGCCGAAGCGTGTCCCCTCCTCCACCGGCGCGTTGAGCGTTGCGGCGAATGCCAGCCCCAGCACGTCGCGGGTCTGTGCCGGGTCGATGATGCCGTCGTCCCATAGGCGGGCTGTCGCGTGCCAGGGGTTGCCCTGGGCTTCGTAATCGTCGCGGATCGGTTGTTTGAAGGCTTCGGCTTCCTCCGGCGTCCAGTTCGCCGCGTCGCGGTGGACGGTGGCCAGCACCGACGCCGCCTGTTCGCCGCCCATCACGCTGATGCGGCTGTTGGGCCAGCTGAACAGGAACCTCGGAGAATAAGCGCGACCGCACATGCCGTAGTTGCCGGCGCCGAATGACCCGCCGATCAGGACGGTGATCTTGGGGACGCTGGCGGTGGCGACGGCGGTGACCAGCTTGGCCCCGTGTTTGGCGATGCCCTCCGCCTCGTACTTTCCGCCGACCATGAAGCCGCTGATATTCTGGAGGAACAGCAGGGGGATGCGGCGTTGGCAGGCGAGTTCGATGAAGTGGGCGCCCTTGACCGCAGACTCGCTGAACAACACGCCGTTATTGGCGAGGATCGCGACGGGGATGCCCCAGATGTGGGCGAAGCCGCAGACGAGGGTGGTGCCGTAGAGCGATTTGAACTCGTGGAATTCGCTGCCATCGACCAGCCGCGCGATGACTTCATGGACGTCGTATGGCGCGCGGACGTCGGTGGGGACGATGCCGTAGAGGTCCTCGGCGTCGAACTTGGGCGGGCGCGGGTCGAGCAGCGCGATGTCGGGTTTGCGGTCGGCAGGGAGGTGGCTGACGATGTCGCGGACGATGGTCAGCGCGTGTTCGTCATTGTCGGCGACATGATCGACCACGCCCGATTTGCGCCCGTGCAGGTCGCCGCCGCCCAGATCCTCGGCGCTGATTTCCTCGCCCGTCGCGGCCTTTACCAGCGGCGGGCCGGCGAGGAAGATCGTGCCCTGTTCGCGCACGATCACGCTTTCGTCTGACATTGCGGGGACATAGGCGCCGCCCGCGGTGCAACTGCCCATGACGCAGGCGATCTGGGGGATGCCCTTGGCGGACATGTTCGCCTGGTTGAAGAAGATGCGGCCGAAATGGTCGCGGTCGGGGAAGACGTCGGCCTGATGCGGCAGGTTCGCGCCGCCGCTGTCGACGAGGTAGATGCACGGCAGGCGGTTGGCCTCGGCAATCTCCTGCGCGCGCAGATGCTTTTTGACCGTCATCGGGTAATAGGTGCCGCCCTTTACCGTCGCATCGTTGCACACGATCATGCAGGTGCGGCCCGAGACCTTGCCGATGCCGGCGATCATGCCGGCGCCAGGCACTTCGCCTTCGTACATGTCGCACGCGGCAAGCTGGCCGATTTCGAGGAAGGGCGCGCCGGGGTCGAGCAGGCGCTCGACGCGCTCGCGCGGGAGCAGCTTGCCGCGCGCGGTGTGGCGTTCGCGGCTCTTCGCGTTCCCGCCGAGTGCGGCGGTCGCGACATCGGCGCGGAGCTTTTCGACCAGCGCGCGGTTGTGCGCGGCGTTGGTGCGGAAGCCTTCGTCTTCGGGCGAGAGGATCGATTTGAGGACGGGACCGCTCAACGAAAATTCTCCTGATTCATGGTCTGCCCGGTGCCACGGCCAAGGATCGGGTCGGCGACCGCGATCACTGGCCGGAGCCGGGCTGCGCGTAGAACACCCCTGCCCCCGGTCCGAGCGGGAAGTCGAACGTCACCCAGGCGATGACCATCGAGATGCCGAGCGTCATGAAGGTGAGCGCATAGGGCAGCATCAGCGCGAGCAGCGAACCGACGCCGAACGACCCGTCCCAGCGCCGCGCAAAGGCGAGGATCAGCGGGAAATAGCTCATCAACGGGGTCATGATGTTGGTGTAGCTGTCGCCCATGCGATAGGCGGCAGTGGTCATCTCCGGGCTGATCCCGAGCAGCATGAACATCGGGACGACGACCGGCGCGAGCGCGCTCCACTTGGCGCTGGCCGAGCCGATGAACAGGTCGAGGAAGGATGACAGCAGCAGCACGCTGACCAGCAGGATCGGCGCGGGGAGCGCGAAGGTCTGAAGTGCTTCGGCCCCGTTGATTGCGATGATCGGGCCGACATTGGACCAGTTGAACATCGCCACGAAATGCGCGGCGAAGAATACGAACACGATGTACGGCGCGAGGCTGGCGATGCCTTCGCGCATCATCCGCGTGACGTCGTCGGCGGACTTGATCGACCCGGTCGCGCTGCCGAACGCGATGCCGCAGCTGACGAACATCAGGAAGAAGCCCGCGATCAGCGCGCCGTAAAAGGGCTGAAGCTGCGCCGTCCCTTCCGCCTTTTCATTGATCAGCGGGGTGTAGCCGGGGGCGAGCGTGAGGACGAGGTAGAGCGCGATCACCGCGAGCGCGGCGAGCCCGGCGCGGCGCAGGCCGCGGCGTTCTTCGGCGGTGACTTCGGAGCGGGCGAGTTCGGCGGTCACTTCCGCGTCGGCTTCACCGCCCCATTTGCCGAGGCGCGGTTCGACCACCTTGTCGGTGATGAACCAGATGGCGGGGGTAAAGACGATGACGATCGACAGGATGAACCACCAGTTGCCGACCGGGTTCATCGTCCAGCCCGGCTCGACGATCCGCGCGGCTTCCTGCGTGAAGCCGAACAGCAGTACGTCGATCTGGCCCGGGGTGATGTTGCCGGCATAGCCGCCGGATACCGCGGCAAAGGCGGCGGCGAGCCCTGCGACGGGGTGGCGTCCGGCGGCGGCATAGACGATCGCGGCGAGCGGGATGAACACGACATAGGCGGCGTCGGAAGCGTGGTGCGACACCATGCCGATGATCGCGACGATGGGCGTCAGGATCGCGCGCGGCGCGTTGGCGAGGCTGGCGCGGATCAGCGCGGAGAACATGCCCGACCGCTCCGCCACCGCCGCGCCGAGCATGATGACGAGGATCAGGCCGAGCGGCGCAAAGCCACTCATCGTGCGCGGCATGTCGACCAGCAGGCGGCCGATATTGGCTTCGGAAAACAGGCTGGACGCGGTGTAGGTGAGCACCCCGCCCTCCAGCGTCGCGCCGGTCGGCGCCTCGTCACCGGTATAGGGGAGCGATGCCGACCATCCGGCCCAGTCGCCGATCGCGCTGACCGCCATCAGCGCGATGATGAGATAGACGAAGATCATCGTCGGTTCGGGCAGCAAATTGCCCGCCCGCTCGACAAAGCCCAGGAACCCGCGCTGGCGGCGGCTTACCTCATCCGATGGTGCGGCGATTTCAGTCATACGGCTCCCACAAGCTCCCGTCCGATCAGCATGCGGCGAATTTCATTCGTCCCCGCGCCGATGTCCAGCAGCTTGGCGTCGCGCAGGAAGCGTTCGACCGGCCAGTCCTTGGTATAGCCCGCGCCGCCGAGCGCCTGCACCGCTTCGCCGGCGACCTTGAACGCGTTTTCGGAGGCGAGCAGGATCGCGCCGGCGGCGTCGAAGCGGGTGGTCTTGCCCGCGTCGCAGGCCTTGGCGACGGCGTAGACATAGGCGCGGGCAGAGTTGAGCGCGACATACATGTCGGCGACCTTGGCCTGCATCAGCTGGAAGCTGCCGATCGCCTGGCCGAACTGCTTGCGTTCGCGCAAATACGGCAGGACGACGTCGAGGCAGGCCTGCATGATGCCGAGCTGAATGCCGGCGAGAACCGTGCGTTCATAGTCGAGGCCGCTCATGAGGACGCCGACGCCGCCGTTGAGCGGACCCATGACGTTTTCTTCCGGCACTTCGCAATCGGTGAAGACGAGTTCGGCGGTGGGCGATCCGCGCATGCCCATCTTGTCGATCTTCTGCCCGATCTCGAACCCCTTCATGCCGCGCTCGATGATGAAGGTGGTGATGCCGCGGCTGCCCTCGCCGGTCTTGGCATAGACGACCAGGACATCGGCATAGGCGGCGTTGGTGATCCAGAATTTGGTGCCGTTGAGGATGTAGCGGTCGCCCTTGTGCTCGGCGCGCAGCTTCATGCTGACGACATCGCTGCCCGCGCCGGCTTCGGACATGGCAAGGCTGCCGACATGTTCGCCGCTGATCAGCTTGGGGAGGTACTTCGCCTTTTGCTCCGCGTTCGCCCAGCGGCCGATCTGGTTGACGCACAGGTTGGAGTGCGCGCCGTAGCTGAGGCCGATCGAGGCCGAGGCGCGCGACACTTCCTCACACGCGATGACATGTTCGAGATAGCCGAGGCCGAGGCCGCCATCCTCCTCCGCGATGGTGATGCCATGCAGGCCGAGCTCGCCCATCGGCGCCCAGAGTTGGTCGCGCGGGAACCAGTCGTCGGCGTCGATCTTGGCGGCTAGCGGCGCGATCTGTTCGCGGGCGAAGCGTTCGGTGGTTTCGCGGATCATGTCCGCGGTTTCGCCGAGGGCGAAATCCATCTGGGGCAGGCTCATGGCGCTCTCCTGAGATTATTTTGCCGCATCCTAGCGCGCCGCGCGCCTGCTGAGAAATTGAAAGGCGGCGCGGGACAGCATAGACGGTATCTATGATCGAACGCTATTTGCTGCGCTATTTCCTCGCCGTCATCGATAGCGGGACGTTCACCGCCGCCGCCGCGCAGATGGCGGTGTCGCAACCCACGCTGTCGGCGGGGATCGCCAAGCTGGAGCGCGAGGTCGGCGCGAAGCTGCTGCGCCGGTCGAGCCAGCGGATCGAGCTGACCGAGGCGGGGTCGCAATTCGCGGTCCATGCGCGGCGGATCGAGCGCGAGTTCAACCTGGCGGCGGCGGCGGTGGGCGGGATCGCGCAGCCCGCGACGCTGCGGCTGGGGGTGCTGACGACGATCGCGAGCGCGGAGCTGGCGGCGCTGGTTGCGCGGATTGCGGCGGATGCGCCGGGGCTGGCGGTCGAGCTGGTCGAGGGCAATGCGACGGTGCTGGCACAGCACATCGCGCGCGGGCGGGTCGATCTGGCGCTGACCGCAGTGCAGGGCGACGCGACGGGCGATGGCGAGGCGTTGCGCAGCGAACCCTATCTGCTGGCCCTGCCGGTCGGGCACCGGCTGGCCGGGGAAGCGGCGCTGCCGGGCGAGGCGCTGGCGGGCGAGACGATGATCGTGCGGCGCAGCTGCGAGGCGCTGCCGGAGACGAGCCGCTACTTCACCCGGCGCGGCATCCGGCCGAGCTTTGCGCTGCGCACACCGAACGACGACCGCGCGCTGGCGATGGTCGCGGCGGGGCTTGGCGCGACGGTGGTGCCGGCGTCGCATCGGCATGCGGGGGTCGCCAATCCGGCGCTGATCGGGTTCGATCTGGTGCGAACGCTGGTGCTGGTGCGGGGGGAGGATACGCGCGAGGGGATGGCGCAGGTGGTGGAAGCGGTGCGGGGGGTGTTTGGGTGAGGGCGGGGTTGAGGGGGTGTGAGCGCGGGGTGTCGGGGTGGTCGCTTGCTGTCTGTTATCGGCAGAAAGCGGTCATTGCCGATCCGCGAGAAACGTGCAGGATTATTGGATGCGCGATCTCGCCCTCTCATGCTCCGACATTGACTGTGCACCGCTGCTTAGGGAGTGGCGTTGGCTTGTCCCAGATACCGATCGCCCTTTGATGATCGGTGCATTTGGCGATTGGATCATGTGCGCTCCAGACGGCTCGTTCTGGTCGCTTGAACTCCTTGAGGGCACCTACACCCGGATCGCCGACAACGCTGAGGCCTTCAACCGAGCGAAAGAGGACCCGGAAAACCTCAATCTGTGGTTGATGGCTGAGTGGGTACAGATCGCCGAGCGGCACGGTCTTGTGCCCGAGGCCGACGAATGCCTCGGATGGAAGGTCCATCCGGTGCTTGGCGCCCCAATAGCCGCTCACAACATCCAGGTGTTCTCTCTGAGGGCCTATCAATCGCTAATGGGCCAGCTTTTCCGACAATTGAGAGCTTAAAGCGGTTGCCCCTCCACCACTCAGTGCTCGGGCGCTGGGCTAGGCGAGGCGGGAGGTGTTTTGGCAGCGTGTTGAGCGCTCTAAAACCTTCCCGGAACGGGGAGGCGGCAGCGCGTAGCGCTTACGGAGGGGGGCCCGCCGCGAACCGGATCGCTTGCCTCGGGCCCCCTCCACCAGCTTCGCTGGTCCCCCTCCCCGTTCCGGGGAGGATTGTTTTTGGGGGACTGACAAACCGGCCTTGCGCGTTAAGTGGTGCAGCAAAGGGAGACGGTGATGGCGGGACGCTATTTCGACGAGTGGCAGGTGGGCGACCGGATCGTGCATGATCTGCGCCGCACGGTGACCGAGACGGACAATCTGCTGATCTCTACCCTCACCCATAATCCGCAGCCGCTGCACCTCGATGCCGAGGCCGCCGGGGCGAGCGAGTTTGGGCGGATCCTGGTCAATGGCACCTTCACCTTTGCGCTGATGGTCGGGATTTCGGTGGGGGATACGACGCTGGGCACTTTGGTCGCCAATCTGGGCTATGACGAGGTGCGGATGCCGAGCCCGGTGTTTATCGGCGACACGCTGCGCGCCGAGACCGAGGTGGTGGCGCTGCGCCCGTCCAAGTCGCGGCCGGGACAGGGCGTCGTCACCTTTCGCCATGTGATGCTCAACCAGCGCGACGAGACGGTGTGCACCTGCCTGCGCAGCGCGCTGTTGCATGCTAAGCCGGCGGCATGACCAAGTTCACCGTCAATAACCAGCCGGTTTCCTACAAGCTCGATCCGGCAACGCCGCTGCTGTGGGCGCTGCGCGATGCGTCGAACCTGACCGGCACCAAATATGGTTGCGGCACCGGCGAGTGCGGGGCGTGCACGGTCGATATCGACGGGAATGCGGTGCGGTCGTGCCAGGTGACGATTGGCGGGGTCGAGGGGACGTTCGTCACGACGATCGAGGGGCTGAGCGCGGAGGGCAACCACCCGGTGCAGCAGGCGCTGCTTGCCGAGAATGTCGTCCAGTGCGGTTACTGTATCCCCGGCATCGTGATGAGCGCAGCGGCATTGCTGCGCAAGAACCGCAATCCGTCGGACGACGACATCCGGGCCGCGATCACCAACCTGTGCCGCTGTAGCATCTATCCCCGGCTGATCGAGGCGATTGCGCGCGCCGCGCGGGTGGCGCGCGGCGACGAGGAAATCGTGATCGATCGCGGCATCCCGGTGACCGGCGAGGGCGAATGAACGGACAGAAAGCTTTCGCGCGGATGACTGGCCAGTTCAGAGGCGCGTCAGCCGACTCGGCGTAGAGAGGAGCCAGTCTGAACGCCGGCGCACCGCCGGAGAGCGGAGGAAGTGATGAAGAAGATGATTCTGGCTGCGCTCATCGGCGCGACCATCCTGACCCCCGCTGCGGCGACGGCGCAGGACCGGGGCAACCGCGACAATCGCGGCGCCCAGACCCGCGAACAGCGCCAGCAGTGGCAGCAGCAGCGCCAGGAACAGCGCACCCAGCGCCGCGAGCGGCCGCAGGTCCAGCCGCGCCCGGCTGTCGCACCGGCCCCTGCCCCGCAGGTCAATCCGGAACGCCGCGACTTCCGCCAGGACCGCCGTGAGGACCGTCGCGATTTCCGCGAGGAACGCCGCGAGGATCGCCGGGACTTCCGCCAGGGCGGCACCACCCCGCGCGACTATCGCGACGATCGCCGCGACGACCGGCGCGACTATCGCGATGAACGTCGTGAGGACCGCCGCGACTATCGCGACGATCGGCGCGATGACCGCCGCGACTGGCGCCAGGACCAGCGCCGCTATGGCGACTGGCGCGATCAGCAGCAGTATCGGCGTGGCTGGGACGACAACCGCAACTGGGGCCGCAGCTGGCGCGGCGACCGGCGCTATGACTGGAGCGACTATCGCGCGCGCAACCGCCATGTCTATCGCCTGCCGCGTTATTACGCCCCGCGCGGGTACAGCTATGGCTATCGCCGCTTTTCGATCGGCCTGACGATCGGATCGATGCTGTTCGCGCCGAATTACTGGATCAACGACCCGTTCTACTACCGCCTGCCGCCGGCCTATGGGGCGTATCGCTGGGTGCGTTATTACAATGACGCGCTGCTCGTCGATATCCGCACCGGCTATGTCGTCGACGTGGTGCACGACATCTTCTGGTAAGCGCGGCTTGACGCGGTCACGCAGCGGAGGCCCGGCCGGCAACGGTCGGGCCTCTTGCGTTTCGCCGGTCGCGCGGCAAATTGGCGGGCATGAAGTTCTTTTCCCGTGCCAAGGGTCCGGCCCCCTCCGCCACACGCGCGCGCGCCGCCAGCGCGGTCACCGCCCGGATCGAAGCCAATCCCGCGATGCGCCGCGCCAAGATCGATGGCGCGCAAATCTATTACCACCCCGATTTCCTGAACGATGCCGAGTGCGACCGGCTGATCGCGCTGATCGATGCCAACCGGCGGCCGTCGACGCTGCTCGCCGCGTCGCAGGATCCCAATTTCCGCACCAGCGAAAGCTGCGACCTCGACCGCTGGGCGCCGGACGTGCAGCCGATCGACGAGCGCATGGCCGCGCTGCTCGGCATTGCACCCGAAAATGGCGAGACGATGCAGGGCCAGCGTTATGCCCCCGGACAGCAGTTCCGCGCCCATTATGACTGGTTCAACGAGGAGCAGGAGTATTGGCCGGCGATGAAGGCGTCGGGCGGGCAGCGGACCTGGACGACGATGATCTACCTCAACGATGTCGAGGAAGGCGGCGCGACCTGGTTCCCGCAGGTCGGCGTGCGCGTCGCGCCGCGCCGCGGGCTGTTGCTGGCGTGGAACAACATGAAGCCCGATGGCGCACCCAACACCGGGACGCTGCACGAGGGCACTCCGGTGGTGAAGGGCGTGAAATACGTCATCACCAAATGGTTTCGCGAAAATGCGTGGATCAACACGCCGGTGCGCACCTACTGATCAGCCGGGCGGAACCGGACGCGGCCCGCCCAGTCCGGTTCAGAGGATCATGTCGTCGCCGCTGCGCAGCGCGAGGACCCGGCCGATCGTGTCGAACAGCGCGTCCATCGCGACCGGCTTGAACAGCACCTCGTCCGCGCCGGCCGCAAGGCAGCGTTCGCGCAGGTCGACCGCGGTGTCGGCGGTGACCACGATGATCGGCAATTCGGCCTTGGCATCGCCGCGCGCGCGGATGCGCGAAATCGCCTCGATCCCGTCCATGCCCGGCATGCGCAGATCGACCAGCACGACGTCGAAATCCTCTTCGCCGATCTTGCGCAGCCCCTCTTCGGCCAGCGCAGCCTCCGTCATCGTGGCGCCGGCGACATTGAGCATGTCGCCCACCACGCGGCGGTTCATCGGATCGTCCTCGATGAAGAGGATATTCATTGCGCGGTCATCCTGAGAGCGCGACGGGTCCGAAGCGGAGCAAACATAGCTGTGCTATTGTCCTAAGCCGCCTGCGATACAAGCGTTGAGCGATGGTGCGCTGCACTATTTTCGTCGCGCCCGGCGAGCAGCGCGGCGACCAGTGCAGGTCCCTTGACCGGTTTGACGATCAGCGACGCGAGCCCGGTCGCACGAAGTTCCGCCTCCATCGCCGCATCGCCGGCCGGCCACAGCGCCGCGACCCGCGCTGCGGGTGGCGCATCGTCGACCAGACGCGCGAGCAGCGGCACCGGCTCGCCCTCCGCCGCCAGCGTCGCCTGATCGGCGAGGATGACCAGTGCCCCGCCCTGCCCGGCGGCGGCTGCGAGCGCTTCATCGACCGTCGCGGCGAAGTGGACGCCGGCAAAATGGGGCGCCAGCAGGGCGCGCAGCATGCCGCGCACGATCGGATTGCGGTCGAGCACGACGATCCGCTCCCCCTCGGCAGCGGCCTCGAGCGCGGCGTCGGGCGCCTCCGCCAGCCGCAGCGGGAGCGCGACGGTGAAGGTCGAGCCATGGCCGACCGTGCTGGCGACCGCGACATCGCCGTCGAGCGCGCGGGCAAGATTGCGGACGATGGCAAGGCCAAGGCCGGTTCCGCCGAACTGGCGGGTGGTGCCGGCATCGACCTGGCGGAAGGATTCGAACACTTCGTCGAGCTTGTCCGCAGGGATGCCGATGCCGCTGTCGGCGATGGCGAGGCGCAGCTGCGTGTCGTCGGCGGTGACCGTCACCGACAGGCCGCCGCGTTCGGTGAACTTCACGGCATTGGACAGCAGGTTGAACACGATCTGCCGCAGCCGGCCCGGATCGGTTTCGATCCAGCGCGGCGTACCGGCACAGGCCAGCGCGAAGTCCAGCCCCTTGGCGCGCGCCTGCTCCTCCCAGATCCGCGTCACCTCGCGCAGCGTCGCATGCAGGTCGGTCGGGACCAGTTCGACGGTGAGATTGCCGGTTTCCATCTTGGCGACATCGAGAATGTCATCGACCAGCGCGCGCATCGTCATGCCGGCGCCATGGACGATCCCGATCCGGTCGCGCATCGCATCGGACACCGCCGGATCGCGCAGCATGATCTGGGTCATGCCGAGAATGCCGTTGAGCGGCGTGCGGATTTCATGGCTGGTCGTGGCGAGGAATTCGGTCTTGGCCTGCAGCGCCTTTTCGAGCGCGGCATTGGTATCGGCGAGCACGGTGTTGGCGGCGCGCACCTGGTTGCGGCTGCGCCGGATCGTGAACAGACCGATGCTGAGCAGCGTCACGATGACCAGCGCCGCGCCACCCAGGCCGATGAACAGGGTACGCTGGAACTCGGCCTCGCGCCGTGCCTCCTGCGCCTTGTAATTGGCGATGCGCAGTTCCTGGTTCGCATAATCGAACCGCGCCGCCATCAGCGCGGTGCTGGTCGATGTGGCGAGTTCGGTTGCTTCATCCGAAAGCTTTCGCAAACGCTCGAGGTGCGCCAGTGCGTCGCGATGGCGCCCTTGCGCCCGATAAATCGAATAGGCTGTAAAATGCGCGTCGCGCATCGTGTAGCCCGTGCGCGTGAGTGACGCGTCGCCGAATGCGCGTTCGATCAACACCTGCGCGCGCGCCAGTTGTCCCTGAAGCCGAGCGGACTCGGCGGCCATCGCGAGAAAACGCACTTTGGCTGGGTGCGCGGACTCGCGTCCGATAATGGTTGCAGCTTCCGAAAGTGCTGCATCCGCCTCGCGAAACCGCTTCTGATCAAGCAGCGCGCGCGCGATATTCACCAGGATATTTGGGACGAGGCTGACGGATTGTTCCGAGCGCGCGAGCGCGAGTGCCTTTCGATATTCAGCCTCGGCCCGCGCGGGTTCCTTGAGCTGAATGAAGAGGGTTCCGCGGCTATTGAGACGGAACATCTGGAGGCGGGCATCGCCGGAAAATACCTCACCGGCCTGATTGAGGTATTTCTCAGCGCTGCGGAAATCCTTCGCCTTCGTATAGAGCGCAGCGATCAACTGAAGCGCCATCGACTGATTGCGCTTCACGCCCAGCTTGGCGAAGATGTTGTGCGCTTCCTGAAGCGATGACAGCGATTCAGCGTAGCGTTGCTGCAACTCCTGGACGCCGGAGCGCGCAAGCAGGAGGTCGCCGCGCAACTGCGAGGGGGCCGGCTCGTCGCTGATCAAACGCAGCGCTTTGGCGATCCGAGGCGCTGCCTTTCCTGGTTGAGTCCGGATCAACGCCTCACTCTGCAGCCAAAGCGCCGTCGCTTCAGCGACAGCACGCCTGTCATTCGCAGCGATTGCCCTGCTGCGTTGCTGTGCCTGTTCGGCGAGCGCGAGTGCGCGATTGGGATCGCTGACCATTGCGGCCTTGGCCTGTTCGATCAGCGCGTCAGCCGCCGCCTGCTGCGCCGTTGCCGGCACCGCCAGGGTCAGCAGCACCCCGCACAGCAGCAGGGCGAACCCACGCCAGATCATGCAGATTTTCGCCGGAAATTTTCGATCCGGCCAAAGCTGGGGCGCAGCGTGGCGACCGACTTGTAGCCCTCGTCATCGAGGTAGCGGATAAAGGCATCGAGCGCGATCGGGCGGCTGATCAGATAGCCCTGCACCATATCGCACCCCATCACGCTGAGCAGCGCCAGCGCCGCCGGCGTCTCGACCCCTTCGGCGGTGACCTCCATCTCGAGCGCGTGCGCGAGATCGATCGTCGAGCGGACGATCAGCGGATCGCGATTGCTGCTGGTCAGCTGCATCACGAACATCTTGTCGATCTTGAGCTCGCTCGCCGGCAATTGCTTGAGATAGGCGAGCGAGGACAGCCCAGCGCCATAATCGTCGATCGCCAGCGGGATCCCGATTTCGGCAAAGCTCTGCAGGTGGCGGATTGCGCTGTCCGGATCGCGGATCACCGCCGTTTCGGTGATCTCGAAGCCGATACGCGCGCCCGTCTCGCGCACGATGCGACACGCTTCGGTGACAAAGGCTTCGTCGGCGAGCAGGACGCCGGAGATATTGATGAAGACCGGCATGTCATGGCCATGCGCCGCCAGCACCTGCTGATCGGCGACCACCTGACGCAGCGTCCACAAGGTCAGCCCGACAATCTCCCCGCCATCTTCAGCGGCGTTGATGAACTCGCCCGGCAGGATCAGCCCGCGCACCGGATGGTGCCAGCGCACCAGCGCCTCGGCGCCGGTCACGCATTCCTTCCGCACATTCACCTTGGGCTGATATTGCAGGAACAGCTGTCCGGCGGCGATCGCGCGCGGAAGTTCGCGCACCAGAGCGGCGCCGTCGAACCCGGCATGCGCCTGCGACAGATCGAGCGAGACGATCCCCGAATCGCGTCGCGCCTGTTCGAGCGCGGATTCGGCGCCTTCGGTCAGCCGCACGTCATCGTCATGGCCATAGGGCGCGACGGCCATGCCCCAGACCAGCTGGAGCAAATGCCGCTCGCCATCGAGGTCGACCGAACGGGCGAAGATCTGGGCCAGCGCATCGATTACCGCACGCGCCTCGCCCGGACTTTCGGCGTCGAAGGTCAATTCGGCCGTGGCACGGCCCGCGGTGACGCTGCGCACGCGCGGCTCGAGCTCCGCCATGCGATCGGCCAGGTCGAGGATCAGCGTGTCTGCGCGCGGACGCCCGAGATGGCGCCGCAGCGACTGGAAATTGGCGATCTCGCACAAGGCGAGCGCGTGCCAGCGCGTTGCGGGCGTTGCCGCGCCCCCCGCCCCGCCGGACATGGTTTCGCTTGCGCCCCAGCCGCCGACCGCATCGCTCGCCGGATCGTCGCCGATCGCGATGGGCTCGAAACCGCAAGCGGGTCCGCGAAAGCCGGCGGGGTCGAAACGGTCAGACATGCCCACCGCAATAGCGGGGAGTGCTGAAGGAAGATTTAAGGCCCCGCGCAACGCCCGCCCGCGGCCCGGATCATCCATGTCGGGTGCTTAACGATTGATTCAGGGTGAATCTTAAGATAACCAAAATGGGTGCACTTCGTGTGCACAATGGGAGAAAAGTCATGTTTTCGTTCTTTTTCCGGGACACCGGTGGCGAGGATCTGCGCCCCTGGTAACCATATAACGGCCCGGGTGAGCGGCGGTGGGGATGGTCCCTGCCTCGTGACTTACCCGGGCTGACACTTCCGAAATGGCCGCCATCCCGTTGGGATTGCGGCTTTTTTATTGTCTGAACCAGTTCGGATGCGAAACTTTCGAATGATCGCGGCGCGCCCTGCCCCGCATCGCGTGGGCAAAGCGGGTAGGCCGAATTCAGACCATTCCCCAGCGCAACCCCGCGAATCGCCGCGACTCGTGGATTCACCGCGAGTCGCGCTTTGACCTGCGAGTCGGAACACGGTAAATGACCGGTTGCGCAAGGGGGTGGCATGACGGGCGATGTGTGGTTCTTGATCGCGATGAGCTTCAGCCTCGCCGCCTATGGCGTGTATCTGCTGGGCCTGCGCCGCGCCACCGTTCGCCCCAATCGCGCGTCCTGGCTGATCTGGAGCGCATCGGCCGCAGCCGAGGCGATCACCTATGCCGCGGTCAACCCGGACTCCCCGCAAAGCTGGGTGTTCATCCTGTCCGCCGGCTGCTGCCTCATCGTCACCGCGTCCTTGTGGCGCCAGTCGAGCTGGGCGCCGCCGACCACGGTCGAGGCGTTGTGCATGGCCGCATGCCTTACCGCCTTGCTCATCTGGGTCGCGTTTCGCGAGACATTCTGGGCGCATATGCTGGTGGTGGCCGCGGTGCCGGTCAGCTTCTGGCCGACCTGGGTCAGCGTGTGGAAGGATCGCAGCAGCGAACGCTCGCCCGCCTGGGGGCTGTGGACGGTCGGCGACCTCGCGACGCTGCTCGTGGCGGCGCGCGCGGGGGGCAGCGGCGTGGACGAGTTCGCCTATATCCTGGTCGAACTGGCATGCCATGCCAGCATCTGGTTCATGATCGGCCTCGCCACGATCAACCCGCTGCGCTCGTTCGGCTGGGCGCGTGGCGGGCTGGTGGTGCTCGACCGCTATCGCCACACCCGCAACCTGTTCACGGTGGGCGAGAACCATCTGGGCAAGGCGGTCTATGCCACCTGCCGCTTCGCCGAGGGCGCGGTGCTGATGCGGTTTACCGGGCGGCGTTTCCACGTCGATGACATCCCCAGCCTGATGCGCGGCAGCGACGATCGTTTCGTTCAGGTGACGCCCGACCATTATATGGGGCCATCGGGACAGCTCGACGATCTGGTCAATCATAGCTGCGATCCCAATGCCGGGCTGCGCTTCACCGACGATGGCGTGATCCTGGTCGCGTTGCGCGACATCGCGGCCGGCGACGAGGTGACGTGGGATTATTCGACGACGCTGGCGCAATCGAACTGGCACATGATCTGTCAGTGTCGCGCGCCCAGCTGCCGCCGCGTGATCGGCAATTTCGAAACGCTGAGCCCCGAGCGGCAGGAGTTTTTCCGCGCCCGCAACCTTGTCGCGCCCTATCTGCGGCGGCGCGACCCGGTGCCGCCGGTGCGGCGCGTCGGCTAGACTGAACCAGAGGAGCCATCATGAACGGAACTGCCGGTACCATCCTCAAGCTGTCGGCATCGCTCGCGATCCTGCTGCTTGTCATTGTCGGCGGCGGGCTCGGCTCATGTGCGGCGTATAATTCAGTCCGCGTGTGGAATGCCGAGACAGCGGGCGAGGCCGAACTCGCGCAGGCGACGCAGAACCGCAAGATCAAGGTGCTGGAAGCACAAGCGAAGATGGACTCTGCCGCGCTTGAGGCGAATGCCGAAATCGCGCGCGCCAAGGGGCTGGCCGAAGCCAAGCGGATCGTCGCCAACAGCCTGGGCGGGCCGGAGGGCTATCTGCGCTACCTCTACATCCAGAATCTGGAGCAGTCGCAGGGGCAGATCATCTATGTCCCGACCGAAGGCGGGCTACCGATCCTGGAGGCCGGGCGACTTCAGCCCAAGCCGGCACCGGCGGCGGACTGATCGCGGCGCGGTGGCGCCGGGCCGGGCGGTCCGGCCCGGTCTCGTCAGCGATCAGGCAGCAATGTCCTGTGCCAGTTCGGACGCGGCGAGTTCGAGCACCGCGCTTGCCCCCAGCCCCTGCCCTTCGCTGACCAGCGTCAGGCTGCCGCCCATCGCGACCATGGTGTTGGCGCACCAGTGCAGGCCCAATCCGCCGGACTTGTTGATGCGGGTCGAAAAGCCGCGCTGAAACAATTGCGGCGCCTTGTCGGGGTCGAACCCCTCGCCATCGTCGGTGATGCGGATTTCCATCCGTCCGCCGGCCTCGCGGATCGACACGGCGATGCTGCCGCCGTCGCGCCCGGTCGCGGCGATCGCTTCGGCCGCGTTGGAGAAGAGGTTGCCGATCACCTGGCTGAGCAGCACGCGGTTGGCGAGCACCCAGTGCGGCGTCGCCGGGAAGTGGAAGGCGATCGAGCTGGCGCCCGAATAGCGCGCGATCGTCGCGTTGCGCGCGACGATGTCGGTGACGTCGCACGGATCGAGCGGCGGGCGTTCATGCGCCTGTTCCTGCTGCCGCCCGATGATTTCGAGCACATTGTGCAGCGCCTCGCGCCCGATGCCGAGCTGTTCCTTGCGCGCGTCGCGGGCCTGCGCCTCGCTTTCCAGCGCGGCGGCGACAAAGGCGGCGAGCTTTTGCCGTCGCGCCAGCGGTATCGCATCGTCGGCCAGTTCGCGCAGCGCGCGGTCGAGCAGCGCGCGGTCGGTCGCCGGCGCTTCGCCCAGCCCCTGGCTGAGCACAGTGCTGATCGGGTTCAGCGCGTTGCGGACATTGTGCATCACCGCGACCGCGCTTTCGGACTGGCCGAGCTTGAACGACTGCGCCTCGACCTGTTCGCGCAGATCCTTGAGCTGGCTCAGCATCGCATTGAAGCTGACGACCAGGCTGCCGATTTCGTCGCGACGCGGCGTATCGGCGAGCGGGACCAGATTCCCGGATGTGCGTACCACCCCCATATGCTGTTCCACCCGGTGCAGCGGGCGCAGCACCAGCCGCCCGATCATCACGCTGAGCACCGCCATCACCAGCAGCATCAGCGCGGTCGTGCCGATCACGGCCAGCTTGAGCATGTTGCGGCCGAGCGCGGACAGGTCGCGCGCGATCCGGAAGGTTGCGCTGGCGACGCTGTCACCCCCCTCGCCCGGAACCGGCACCGCAACCGCGATGTCGCGCTCGCCCGGATCGATGCGCGGGGCGGATACCGGCGCGTCGAGCGCGATCCCGGCGCGCAGTTGCAGCAGGTTGCCGAGCCGTTCGGACGTGATCAGGCGCGCCATGACGACATGGCCGCGCGGATCGCCGGTACCATCGGTGCGCCGCACCTGTGCCACGCCGATCGCGGCAATGCGGTCGCCCAGACGGGCGTAGAAGCTCGCGCTGTTGTCGTTGGCCAGAACGCGCGTGAAATCGATCCGCGCGATCTCCGCAAGCAGCTGCGCGCGCATCGCCGGTACGTCGGTGCCCCGGTCGACATCGAGCCAGCGGGCAATCACCACCTCACCGCCCGGACGGACATAGGCCATGCCGTTGACGCCCAGGTTGATCATTGCCGAGGTCGCGAAACTGTCTTCCTCAAACGCCCGGTTGGGCGCCCCCATATAGTCGTAGCTCTCGTTCCAGTCGCCGTAATCGCGCACCGAGGCCTCGACCTTCGAGGCATATTCGGTCAGCGCAGCGCGGGTGCGTTCGATATGGCCGTCGATCGCCTGCGCCTCGAGCTTGTCGAAACTGGGCGTGATGACGAGGGCAAGCAGCAGCGTGACGCTGGCCGCGCCGAGCAGCGCGACGCCGGTCAGGATCACGACGAGCTTTGCCCCCAGCGAACGCGGCAACCGCGCGCGCGCCGGCAGGATGGACCGCAGCGGCATCGCGGTCAGCCGTAGGTACCGTTGCGCGGCGCTTCGACGTCCGGCGGATCACCGGGGAGCAGACAGCCGGCATGCGCCATCGCGATGGCAGCATCGGCCTCCATCGGGCGGGCGAGATAATAGCCCTGGACATGGCTGCACCCGGCGAGGCGCAGCGCCTGAAGATGCGCGTCGGTTTCGACACCTTCGGCCACCACTTCGAGCCCGAGCGCGCGGCCGAGATGGATGATCGAATGGACGATCGCGGCGCTCTCCCGCTCGCGGCCCATGCCATCGATGAAACTACGGTCGATCTTCAGGCAATCGAGCGCGAATTTGCGGATATTGTAGAGCGAGGAATAGCCGGTGCCGAAATCGTCGAGCGCGATGCGGAAGCCCATCTGGCGCAGCTTGTAGAGCGTTTCGGCGGCACGTTCGGCATTGTCGAAGATCGCGGTTTCGGTGATCTCGATCTGCAGCCGATTGGGGTCGATGCCGGCGCGCTGAACGCGTTCGACCACATGGCCGACGAAATTCTGGCGACGAAACTGGCGCGGCGAGAAATTCACCGAGACATATTGGCCGGGCCATTGCTGGAGCATCTTGAGCGCTTCATCGAGCACCCAGTCGCCCAGTTCATGGATCAGGTTCGATTCCTCGGCGATCGGAATGAACATGCCGGGCGAGATCGGCCCATATTCGGGGCTGTTCCAGCGCAGCAACGCCTCGAACGCCACGACCTCCAGCGCATCGCGCGCGACAATCGGCTGGTAGACAAGGCGCAGTTCGCCCTGCGCGATCGCCTGGCTCAGCCCACCTTCGATGCGGCGGCGGAAGCGGATCGATTCGTCCATGCTTTCGTCGAACACGCGCACCACGCCGCGGCCGGCGCGCTTCGATTCATTGAGCGACAGGTCGGCGCGACGCATCACGTCGATCGGATCGTGCTTCATCCCCGGTTCGACGATGACGAGGCCGGCCGAGGCCGATCCCTGGACCGAATGGCCGAACACGGTGAAGGTCTTCGAACACGCCAGCAGCAGGCGTTCGACCGCCTCGATCGCCTCGCCCTCCCCGGCCACCTTCATGAGCACGGCGAATTCGTCCCCGCCCAGTCGCGCGACAAAGCCGCCGGGCGGCACCGCGCCCTCGATCGTGTCGCACACCATGCGGATCAGCTCGTCGCCGGCGAGATGGCCGAACGTGTCGTTGACCAGCTTGAACCGGTCGAGGTCCATCATCGCCATCGCGAACCTGTCGGGTCCGCGCACATGATCGGTCAGCGCGCGCATGAACGCGAGCCGGTTGGGCGCGTCGGTCAGGCTGTCGTGATTGGCAAGATGGGTGGCCTTGCTTTCGTTTGCGGCGAGTTCGGCCTTCTGTTCTTCGAGCAGGGCCATGGCCTGTGCAAGCTGGCGGTCGACCTCCCAGCGCTGGCCGAGCGCGGTGGCGGTCTGGACCACCTCCTCAACCTCGAACGGCTTGGCGATATAGAAGATCTTGTCCGCCGGACCCGCGGCGCGGCTGATGTCGAGCGGGGAGAAATCGGAAAAGCCGGTGACGATGACGATGTTGATGTCGGGATCGAGCGCGCGGATGCGGCGCGCGGTTTCCTTGCCATCGATCCCGGGCGGCATGCGCACGTCGATAAAGGCGACCGAGAACCGCGCACCGCTTTCGACCGAGCGCGCCACGGCATCGACCGCGTCGAGACCCTGCATGCAATGGACGGTGTCGAAGTCGGGGCGCTCGGCGGCAGGTTCGGGGGCATTGTCGGGTTCGCCGAACAGTTCCGCCGCCATCGCGTCGAGCGCCGCGCCCTGCGCCGCAGCGACGCCATTGCCCTTGAAGCACTGGCGATAGGATTCGTGCATCCCCGCTTCGTCGTCCACGATCAGAATGCGCAAGATCCGCTCCCTTTCAGTCACTAGCCTGTCCGCCTAGCCGGTCAGGGTTAAAGCGAGGTAAAAGGGTTAACGCGGCCTTCTCCATCGCCTCCGCATTGGCCCCAAAAAAAGCGGGGCGCCGCAGCGCTGGGCCGGGCGCCCCGCCGAGTCAGGAGGGGGATGAATGCGTCTCCGCACCGCCACTCCCTGCCCCGCGGCGACCGACGCCGCCACGGTCAGACTCTGACGTTCACCGCCGTGCCAGCGTCCATGCCGCCTCGACCTGTCCGGCAAAGCCGTCGCGGAATTCACGCAGATCGGCGCGCGATGCGCCGGCCGGATCCGGTCCGGTGAGACGCGCCAGCAGCGCGCGCTGCGCCGTGCGGTAGAGCGGCCTGGCTGCTTCCGCGCGGCCGCCGTCGAGGTGGAAATGGGCAAGGTTGAGCTGGATACGCAGCGTCTGCACATGGTGGACGCCGAGCGCCGTGCGCGCGCCGGCCAGCGCTTCATCGAACAGCGCCGCTGCCTCGCCCCGGCGCCCGAGCCGGGCATAGGCGGACGCAAGTTTGCCCGCGCTCGCAATCCGGTCAGGATGAGCGGGCGGCAACAGGCGCAGCTGGGCGGCACGGGCCAGCTCAAGCTGAGTCGCCGCTTCGCGCAGCGCCCCTTCGGCGCGCAGGTCGCCGAGCAGGTTGCCGCCCAGATTGGCACGGAGCGTCGCCAGCAGCAGCGGATCGACCCGCGCGTCGGGCGCGATCAGCGCGAGCGCCGCGCGCAGCGTCGCCACGGCACCCGCACGATCGCCGGCTGTATCGAGCGCAACCGCCAGATTATTGTAGCCAGTCAGCAGCGCGTCCGGCGACTGGCGGTTGAGGCGACGGATCCTGAGCGACTCGCGCAGATACAGTGCCGCTTCGTCATGGCGGCGCAGATCGGTGAGGATCAGGCCATAGCTGCTGTGGCCGACCGCCATGTCGGGATGATCCGGCCCGAGCGCATCGCGCCAGATGCGCGCCGCTTCGCGCGCAAAGGGTTCCGCTGCCGCCGGATAGCCGATCTCCCGCAGGAAATTGGCATAGTCATTGTAGAGCCGTGCGAAGCCGGGGCGTTGGTGCGCCCATTCGGTCACCGTCGCGCGGTGCATGTTGGACTGCGCCGCTTCGATCGCCGTCTTGTAGCTGCGCGACGCCGGTTCGATCAGGCCGAGCGCCCATGCCGCCTCGGCCGTTGCGGCATGGGCATCGACCGTATCGGGATGATCCGCACCGAGTGCCGCCTGATAGCCTGCCGCGCCGCGGCGCGCGGCGTCATAGGCGGCGCGCAGCTGGTTGGCGGCACCCAGCGCGGTTGCCAGCGCGAGCTGGGCGCGGGCGACATCGCGGCTGTCAGGTCCGGCGGTGGCCTGCGCGATCGTCAGCGCGCGCCGGGCATGTGCCTCGGCCTCGCCTGTCCGCCCGATCCGCAGCGACAGGTTGACCATCGCGTGGATGAGGTCGAGGCACGCGTCGGCGCGCGGCGCGGTTTGAAGGCACGTGGCAAGCTGCTGTCCGACGAGCCGGTGCCCGGTCGCGAAATCGCCCGCCGCGACGATCTCCGCCGGCACCGAAGGCGGCACCCGCGCGGCGGTCTGCGCCTGCGCCGGCAGCACTGCCGCGAGCGCGAGCGCGCCGATGCAGCGGACCGCGTGCGCGGCGGCACTGTGCCAGCCGCTCGCCCGGCTCGTATCCGTCCCGCTGCCCCCCGCCTGTGCCCGCATCGCGCGTTTCCCGACTCCGGTCGATCCCCGCCCCGGCATAGCAAAAATCCGGGGCGCCGCGCGCCTGTGCTGCGCGCGACGCCCCGTCAAAGGTTCAGGGGAAAGATGCGTCTCCGCATGCCGCAGCTGTGCCGCGCCGCGCCGGCTTCCGCCACAGTCCAAGTCTGACACGCGCACGCGCCGCTACGGAAAGCACGGGTCGGTACGCGCTGAACTGACGAACGCGCGAACTCCGGTTTATCCTATACAGCCGCGATGAAACCGGTTACAGGGACGCCGCCCAACGCATAACAGGCAGGCCGCCGACTCGCCCGGTCCGGGACGAACGGTGCAATCAGGTAAACGTTGTCAACCTCCAGGGGGGATCCTGTGAAGTCATCACATCTCGCACCGAATGCATTCATCCGTGGCTCGCGCGTCCGCGCCGCCGCTGCCGCCCTCGCCTGGTCGAGCGCCGGCGCCGCCCTGGCCATCGGCGTCGCGGTTCCCGCGCATGCGCAGCAGGTCAACGCCTCGCTCCGCGGCACCATCACGGCCGAAGGCGGCGCGTCGCAGGTGACTGCGGTCAACGTCAACACCGGCCTGACGCGTACCGCGACGGTCAGCGAAAATGGCGTGTACCAGATCGCGTCGCTGCCGCCGGGCACCTATCGCCTTGAGGTCACCACGCCGTCGGGCGTGCGCAAGACCGACGAATTCCAGCTGCTCGTCGCGCAGAACGCCGTGCTCGATTTCGACCTCACCGCGCCCGTCACGACGGCCGATACCGGTGCAGCCGATGAAATCCTGATCACTAGCGGCCGCATCCGTTCGATGGAAGGCGGCGAAGTCGGCGTGAACATCACGCAGCGCGAGATCGACACGCTGCCGCAGAACAACCGCAACTTCCTCGCCTTTGCCGACCTCGCCCCGGGCGTGCAGTTCATCACCGGATCGAACGGCAATGCCCGGCTGCAGGGCGGCGCGCAGGACAGCCGCACCGTCAACGTGTTCATCGATGGCGTCGGCCAGAAGGACTATGTCCTCAAGAACGGCGTGACCGGGCAGGATTCCTCGGAAGGCAACCCGTTCCCGCAGTCGGCGATCGGCGAGTACAAGGTGCTCAGCTCGAACTACAAGGCGGAGTTCGACCAGGTCAGCTCGGTCGCGATCACCGCGGTGACCCGTTCGGGCACCAACGAGTTCAAGGGCGACGCCTTCTTTGAATATTATGACGAGAGCTTCCGCACGCGCACGCCGATCGAGCGTGACACCAACGCGGCCAAGACCTCGGTCCAGGACATGCAGTTCGGCGCCTCGCTCGGCGGTCCGATCATCAAGGACAAGCTGCACTTCTTCGTTACCTATGAAGGCAAGCGGATCGAGCGCCCGATCGACATCTTCCCGGGCAATTCGGCCAACAACGCCAACATCCCGTCGGCGGTGCAGAACGAATTCGGCAGCTTCAGCCGCATCTTCAACGAAGACCTGTTCTTCGGCAAGCTGAGCTTCCAGCCGACCGATCGCGACCTGATCGAAGGGTCGGTCAAGGTGCGCCTCGAAAGCGGCGATGGCATCGGCAGCGGGTCGAACCTGCGCGACACCGCCAGCAACTCCAAGGTCGAGGAATATCGCGGCACGTTCCGCTGGGAGCACAGCGCCGACACCTGGGTCAACGACCTCAAGCTGACCTATGAAGACGCGCGCTGGGCGCCGACCCCGGCCGTGTTCGGTCCGCAGTTCGCGTATCAGGATGCCAATGGCGTCCAGATCTATCGCACCGGCGGCGGCTCCAACTATCAGGACAAGGGCCAGAAGGGCTGGGGCATCCAGAACGACTTCACCTGGACCGGCGCCGAGCGCCACACGGTCAAGGCCGGCGTCAAGGCGAAGTGGGTCGACCTCAACTCGCTGCAGCTCAACCTGTTCAACCCGGTCTATTTCTACAACACCCAGTATAATGGCGCGGCGTGGAACAACACCCAGCCGTTCCGGGTCCAGTTCGGCTTCGACCCCGGGCTTGGCGCCGATCCGATCGTCCAGTCAAAGAATTTCCAGCTTGGCCTGTACATTCAGGACGACTGGCAGGCGACCGAGCAGCTGACGCTGAACCTCGGCCTGCGCTGGGATTATGACCGGACCCCGGCATGGGTCGATTTCGTCCATCCGGCGCAGGCGGTGGCGGCGGTTTCGCCGGCCAACTACCCGAACCTGAACAACGCCAATTACAACATCAACGACTATATCTCGACCGGCAAGGAGCGGAAGACGTTCACCGGTGCGTTCCAGCCGCGGCTGGGCTTCACCTACATGATCGACGAGGAATCGAACTTCGCGATCTTCGGCGGCTATGGCCGTTCGTACGACCGCAACCAGTTCGACTTCATCCAGCAGGAAACCAGCGTCGGTGGCTTCTCCACCCGCACGTTCAACTTCCTGGTCCCCGGCGACACGCGCAACAATTGCACCCCGTCGGCGACCTGCGTTGCGTGGAACCCGATCTATGCAACCCCGGAAGGGCGCGCACAGCTGGTCAATTCGGTCGGTCCGCAGGGCGGCGCCGAGCTGCGCTTCATCAACAACGATCTGAAGACCCCGTATTCGGATCAGTTCAGCCTGGGCATCCGCCGCCAGTTCGGCCTGCTCGAGACCGAGCTCGGCTTCTCGCACATCAAGAGCCGCGACGGCTTTGTCTGGCTGCTGGGCAACCGCCGTCCCGACGGCAGCTTCTTTGCCCCGACCGGCAACCAGAGCTCGCCGTTCGGCAACCCGCCGCCGGGCCGCGGCAGCATCATCCTGGGCGACAACGGGCTCGAGACGAGCGCGAATTCGGCCTATGTGAAGCTGACCAAGCGTTACACGCAGAGCTCGCCGTGGAACGTGACTGCGACCTACACCTACACCGACGCCGAAGAGAACCGCCAGTTCGGCGAGACCTTCAGCCTCGATTTCCCGTCGATCAACGACTATCCGACCCTGCGGTCGGCGGGCGTGGCGCGGCATCGCCTGGTGATGGCGGGCAGCGTCGACCTGCCGTTCGGGATCGTCTTCTCGAGCAAGCTGCGGCTTGAAACGGCCCCGTATCTCAAGGGCTTCAACAACACCGCGACCGGCGTGCGCATCATCCAGGGGATCGAGGGGAACAACCAGAACCCGTTCATCCTGGGCGATTGGTGGGCGTTCCGTCAGCTCGACGTTGCCGTCACGAAGTACGTCCCGCTCAAGTTCCTGAGCGAGACGACCAAGCTGCGGCTGCGCGTGGATGCGCTCAACATCCTCAACACCTACAACTTCAACAGCTACAACTCGAACCCGCGCGACGTCACCGCGGATGCCAATGGCGTGTTCGGCGACATCGCCAACCGCGGCATCGGCGGCAACCTGACCCGCACGATCAAGCTTTCGGCCGGTATCTCGTTCTGATCGGCTGAACCGGGATGGCGCGCGGACGGATTTCCCCGTCCGCGCGCCTTTTTTGTGTCTAAGGAGTAACCATCATGGCGTTCCGCCTTTCCTCGATCGGTCTTGCCGCGCTGCCCATGCTGGCCGCCTGTGCGACGCTGCCCGCCCCTGCCCCGCAGCCGTCGGCGGCGCCGGCGCTGAACGAAGCGGCTTTTGTCGAGGATCTGTCGCGGCGGACGTTCGATTATTTCTGGGAGACGACCAGCGTCGAGACGTGCCTGGCGCCCGATCGCTGGCCGTCAAACCCCTTTTCCAGCATCGCCGCGACCGGCTTTGCGCTGACCGCGTACGGCGTCGGGGCGGAGCGCGGCTATGTCACGCGGGCAGCGGCCGCAGAGCGCACGCGCAAGTGCATGGAATTCTACTGGAATGCGCCGCAGGGTCCGGCGGTCAGCGGGACCGCGGGGCATAAGGGCTTTTTCTACCATTTCCTCAAGAACGGCGACGGCACGCGCTATCGCAATACCGAACTGTCGACGGTGGACACCACGCTGCTGCTCGGCGGCATCCTGTTCGCGCAAAGCTATTTCGACCGCGACGATCCGACCGAAGCGGCGATCCGCGATCTGGCGGAGAAGATCTACGGCCGCGTCGACTGGACCTTTGTCCAGCGCGAGCGCAGTTCGATCCCGTCGGCGAACAGCAACGGCGGCAAGGCGATCGCGATGGGATGGTACCCGGAGCGCGGCAATGGCGGCGATTTCGGGACGCATGACTGGGTCGGTTATGACGAGGGGATGCTGGTCTATATCCTCGCGCTCGGGTCGCCGACGCATGCCGTGGGCAAGGACGCATGGGACACCGGCTGGGCGGGCAAGCTCGGCAAGAGCTGGGGCACCTATTACGGGCAGGAGCATCTGCAGTTCGAGCCGCTGTTCGGGCACCAGTACAGCCATGTCTGGGTCGATTTCCGCGGCATCCAGGACGCGTTCATGGCCGGCAAGGGCATCGATTATTTCGAGAACAGCCGCCGCGCGACGCTGGCGCAGCGTGCCTATGGCGTGGACAATCCGAACAACTGGACCGGCTATTCGGGCGACATCTGGGGCTGGACCGCGTCGGACGGGCCCGGCGGCGGCGCCAATGGCCGCGTCGTCAATGGCAAGGCCCGCGAATTTCAGGGCTATTCCGCGCGGGGCGTGAGCAGCTATCGCATCGTCGACGATGGCACGATCGTGCCGACGGCGGCTGGCGGATCGGTCGCCTTCGCGCCGGAAATCGCCCTGCCCGCGCTGATGGCGATGCGCGCCAAATATGGCGACAAGCTGTACCAGCGCTATGGCTTCAAGGACGCGTTCAACCCGAGCTATACCTTCACCGATGTCGGCAGCCGCGACGGCGTGGTCGACGCCAAGCATGGCTGGTTCGCGCGCGATTACCTCGGCATCGATCAGGGGCCGATCCTGGCGATGCTGGAAAACCACCGCAGCGGCCTGATCTGGAAGACGATGCGCAAGAACCCGCATATCCGGCGCGGGCTGGAGCGCGCGGGGTTCAAGGGCGGGTGGTTGGAGCAGCCGGCGGGGAAGTAGGGCGGAGCGCGCACCGACCATAATCCTCCCCCGCCAGGGGGAGGTGGCGCCGAAGGCGTCGGAGGGGGAGGACGGCAACGTCCTCTCCACTCAAGCCGACCCCCTTTCCTCCCCCTCCGTCACGCTGCGCGTGCCACCTCCCCCTGGCGGGGGAGGATTGAGACGAGACTGGCGCTGAAGCCTCCGTCCGGAACGGAGAAAAGGGTTATTCGTCGCCCATACGCAGCGCGGCGATGAACGCTTCCTGCGGGATGCTGACATTGCCGTATTCCCGCATCCGCGCCTTACCCTTTTTCTGCTTTTCCAGCAGCTTGCGCTTACGCGTCGCGTCGCCGCCATAGCATTTGGCGGTCACGTCCTTGCGCATCGCGCTGATCGTCTCGCGCGCGATCACCTTGCCGCCGATCGCCGCCTGGATCGGGATCTTGAACAGATGGCGCGGGATCAGTTCCTTGAGCCGCTCGCACATGCCGCGCCCGCGCACCTCGGCGGTCGAGCGGTGGACGATCATGCTGAGCGCGTCGACCGGCTCTTCATTGACCAGGATGCCCATCTTGACGAGGTCGCCCTCGCGATAACCGATCTGCTCATAGTCGAAGCTGGCATAGCCCTTCGACAGCGACTTCAGGCGATCGTAGAAGTCGAACACGACTTCGTTGAGCGGCAATTCGTAGGTCACCTGCGCGCGGCCGCCGACATAGGTCAGGTTCTGCTGAATGCCGCGCCGGTCCTGGCACAGCTTCAGGATCGACCCGAGATATTCGTCGGGGACGTAGATCACGGCCTGGATCCACGGCTCGCTGATCGTCGCGATCTTGTTGGGATCGGGCATGTCGGCCGGGTTGTGCAGCTCCAGATGCCCGCCGCCATGGGTCAGCTCGATCTGGTACACCACCGACGGCGCGGTGGTGATGAGGTCGAGGTCATATTCGCGGCTCAACCGCTCCTGAATGATCTCGAGATGCAGCAGGCCGAGGAAGCCGCAGCGGAAGCCGAAGCCGAGCGCCGCGCTGGTTTCCATCTCGAAGCTGAACGACGCGTCGTTGAGGCGGAGCTTGGAGATGCTCTCGCGCAGCTTTTCGAAGTCCGCCGCATCGGTCGGGAACAGGCCGCAGAACACGACCGGCTGGACTTCCTTGAACCCCGGCAGCGGCTCGGCCGCGGGCTTCTTGGCGTCGGTCAGCGTGTCGCCGACGCGCGCCTGCGCCACTTCCTTGATCTGTGCGGTGATGAAGCCGATTTCGCCCGGGCCAAGGTCGGCAAGCTGTTCGATCTTGGGCCGGAAACAGCCGACACGGTCCACCAGATGGGTGGTGCCCGACTGCATGAACTTGACCTGCTGGCCCTTTTTGAGCGTGCCGTCGATCACGCGGACGAGGATGACCACGCCGAGATACGGGTCGTACCAGCTGTCGACCAGCATCGCCTTGAGCGGCGCATTGGCATCGCCCTTGGGCGCCGGGATGCGTTCGCACACCGCGTTCAGGATTTCCTCGATCCCGATCCCGGCCTTGGCGCTGGCCAGCACCGCGTTCGATGCGTCGAGGCCGATAATCTCCTCGATCTCGTTCTTGACCTTGTCCGGCTCGGCGCTGGGCAGGTCGATCTTGTTGATCACCGGCACGATCTCATGGTCGTGCTCGATCGACTGATAGACGTTGGCGAGGGTCTGCGCCTCGACCCCCTGCGCCGCGTCGACGACCAGCAGCGCGCCCTCGCACGCCGCCAGCGACCGGCTCACCTCATAGGCGAAGTCGACATGGCCCGGCGTGTCCATCAGGTTGAGGACATAATCCTTGCCGTCCGGCCCCTTCCAGTCGAGGCGCACGGTCTGCGCCTTGATCGTGATGCCGCGTTCCTTCTCGATATCCATGTTATCGAGCACCTGTTCGGACATCTCACGTTCGGTGAGACCGCCGGTGCGCTGGATGAGGCGATCGGCCAGCGTCGACTTGCCGTGGTCGATATGCGCGATGATCGAGAAATTGCGGATGCGGGAAATGTCGGTTGCCATGATCCCGCGCGCCTAGCAGGGGTCGCGCCCTTGCGGAAGATGCCCTGTGGGGCCAGTGTGCGGCGATGCGGTTCCTGCTCCTAGCCCTTCCCTGCTGCGCTGCCCTTCCGGCGGCGGCAGCTGACGTGCCGGTTCATGTCGTCCGGCATTTCGACACGCCGGCGGGGGAGAAGGACCCCGACCTGTTGCCGCAGGGCGTGGCGCGGGCCGAAGCGCTGGCGCGCTGGTTCCGGGGCAAGCGGCTGTGCGCGATCCTGGTGACGCAGTACAAGCGCACGCGCCGGACCGCGGCGGCGACCGCCGCCGGGCGCGGCATCGCCATCCGCACCTATGACGCGGCCGATATCGCCGGCGTGGTGGCGCAGGCGCGCGCATCGGCCTGTCCCGTGCTGATCGTCGGGCACAGCAATACCGTGCCGGACATTGTCGAACGACTGGGCGGTGCGCGGCCAGCGCCCTTGTCGCACCCCGATTTCGGCGACCTGTGGACCATCGCGGGCGGGACCAGCGACACGGTGCGCATCGCCCCCTGACCGCGACGGCGCGCGGCGCGGCCGCGACCGGAATTTCGGTGCGTCGGCGCGGCCGATGCGATATGCGTTGCAGTGGGACGCCTGGGGCGCCCGTGTCAGATTGTGTCAGTGGAAGGGGAGCCGCGTGACCGATTATCGCCGACGCGGCCTGCGGGGCCAATGCCCCAGGAACGGGAGGAAGAATTCGATGCGTCTTGTCCGCAATGTGATCGCCGCAACCGCGCTGCTTTCGATGGCTGCCGGCCCGATCGCCGCATCCGCGCAGACCGCGACCAGTTCGTCGGGGAAAACCTATCGCGACGGAACCACCAAGGGCGCATCGTCGGGGCGCCGGGACCAGGAGCGCGGCCAGCGCGAAATCCCGCGCTGCACCAAGAATCTCGGCACCGTCGCGATTGTCGAGCCGGACAATCAGTGGTGGCGCGAGCTGAACCTGGGCAGCCCGGAGGCGATCCTGAAGGTGTTCGTCCAGCAATCGGGCTGCTTCACCATCGTCAATCGCGGCCGCGCGATGCAGAGCCGCGCGATGGAGCGCGCGCTGCAGGAGCAGGGTGAGATGCAGCCGGGCCAGAATGTCGGCAAGGGCCAGGTGCGGACCGCAGACTATTTCCTGCAGCCTGACATCGTCTCGTCCAACCGGGATTCGGGCGGCGGCGGCGTGGGCGGCGCGATCGGCGGCCTGCTCGGCCGGCGCGGCGGCATCCTGGGCGGCGTTGGCGCGATCGCCGGCGGGATCAGCATCAAGAAGAAGGAAGCCAGCGTCACGCTGTCGATGGTCGATGCGCGCACGACCGAGGAAAAGGCGATGACCGAGGGCTATGCCCGCAAGACCGATGTCGGCTTTGGCGGCGGCGCGGCGAGCGGCTGGTGGGGCGGCTTTGCGGCAGCGGGCGGCACCGGATATCAGAATACCGATATCGGCCAGGTGATCGTGCTCGCCTATCTCGATGCCTATACCAAGCTGGTCTATGAACTGGGCGGCCTGCCCGACGACGCCGCTGCGGCGGCCCCTCCTGCGCGCCGCTGAACCGTCCCGGATCGGCATGACGGGGCCGGTCGCGCACGCGCCGGCCCCGTTTCCACCCGCGCACATCCGAAGACTCCCTTAACGCGCGATCAACCACGTCTTTACGCGGTTCGGTATAACCCTTTGCTGCAACAGGGGCCGCACGACGCCGGATGGGCCGGCGCGATGGCACTGCGGGGATGCATGGGACCGACTGTGGCACGTTTGGCAGGGTTGAGCGGCGCTTCGGGCGCGCTGACCGCGCTCGTCGCCGGGGACGGCAGCGACAGCCACCCCTATCTTGCCCATCTGGCGCGGGCGGCCGTGCCGTTGCGCGACCTGG
Source organism: Sphingomonas sp. BE123 (assembly GCF_031456015.1). Taxonomy (NCBI): domain Bacteria; kingdom Pseudomonadati; phylum Pseudomonadota; class Alphaproteobacteria; order Sphingomonadales; family Sphingomonadaceae; genus Sphingomonas; species Sphingomonas sp. BE123. The sequence goes on from NZ_JAVDTW010000001.1 coordinate 794,975, forward strand.
CTGACCTTGCCCATCAGATCTGCCTGCTCCACGCCCGCCATCCCGACCTGTTCGAGCTGGCCGCGGCACAATCGCGCCAGCCCGCTGCGGCCGAATGGCATGCCCATGCCGTTGCCGGTTTTGCGGCGGAGCGCGCCTATCTGGTGCGGCTCGTCGCGGCTGCCGGGCCGATGCCGAGCACGCCGGGACAGGCCGCGTCCGAAACCGCGATCACCGCGCAGCGCCATGCGCTCGACATGCTCGCCCGGTCGGATCGCAATGGCTGCGCCGACGGCACCGCGATCGCGCTGGCACTGGACTGGCCGGCGATCCGGGCGGTACTCGACATATTGGCGCTGCGGCTGGGGCTCGAGCCGCCACCGGGCGATCTGCCCCCGGCGTTCGAGACGGCGACGGTGATCGACGTGCTCGCAACCGCCCTTCCGGTCGAACGCGCGATGATGTTCGGGGCGCAGCAGATGCTGGCCCAGCATCGCGGCCTGATCGACCTGCTCGACGCGCGCGCGTCGGCCCGCGGGCAGGACTGACCCCACTCCCCGCTTGCGCGGCACCGGCTTTCCCCGCTAGTCCATACCCGATCTTCCAATTTGACGGGGACGGGAATGCGCTTCGAAGGCACGCAGGATTATGTCGCAACCGACGATCTGAAGGTCGCGGTCAACGCTGCAGTCACGCTGCGCCGCCCGCTGCTGGTCAAGGGCGAGCCGGGCACGGGCAAGACCGTGCTGGCCTATGAAATCGCCAAGGCGGTCGGCGCGCCGCTGATCGAATGGAACGTCAAGTCGACCACCAAGGCACATCAGGGCCTGTATGAATATGACGCGGTGGCGCGGCTGCGCGACGGCCAGCTTGGCGACCCGCGCGTGCATGAGATTTCGAACTATATCCGCAAGGGCAAGCTGTGGGAGGCGTTCACGTCGCCCCAGCTCCCGGTGCTGCTGATCGACGAGATCGACAAGGCGGATATCGAATTCCCCAACGACCTGCTCCACGAACTCGATCGCATGGAATTCCATGTCTACGAGACCGGCGAGACGGTGCGTGCCGCCGAGCGCCCGATCGTGGTGATCACGTCGAACAACGAGAAGGAACTGCCCGACGCATTCCTGCGCCGCTGCTTCTTTCATTACATCAAGTTCCCCGATCGCGGCACGATGCAGGCGATCATCGACGTGCACTTCCCCGGTATCCAGAAGATCCTGGTGAGCAAGGCGATGGATATCTTTTACGATATCCGCGAGGTCCCCGGCCTGAAGAAAAAGCCGAGCACCAGCGAGCTGCTCGACTGGCTCAAGCTGCTGCTGCACGAGGACATGCCGCTCGACGTGCTGCAGTCGCGCGACCCGAGCAAGGCGATCCCGCCGCTCCACGGGGCGCTGCTCAAGAACGAACAGGATGTGATGCTGTTCGAGCGGCTGGCATTCATGGCGCGGCGTCAGCAGGGCAAATAGGCCGGCCAGTGGCGCTGTATCGCCGCGATCCGATCCTGCCCGAATGGGAGCCGGTTCCGTTCACCCTGTGCGGGAAGGCCGCAGACCGACAGGAAGCGGGCTTTCATCGTTTCGCGCAAATGGCGATCCACTGGTCGCGGATCGACTATGCCGATTTCCCGAAGACAGGCTTGTTTGGCCATGATCGCGCCTGGTTTGCTGACCGCGACGTCAGCCATGTCGCGACATTGGGCGATGAAGCGCTGCTGCTGATTGACAATGTCTGGTTCGGCTGGCCCGATCCACCGCGCTGGGGCCTGGTATCGCGCGATCGGGACGGCACGAAATGGCAGCATTGGGGACATTTCCCCGATCTGCCCGCCTCCTGGCAGGTTCCCGAAGTACGCGAATGGGCGAGCGGCGGCTGACTACTCCCCGTACCCCGCGACATGTTCGAAGATCAGCGTCAGCGCGGCGCGGTCGGCCGCGTCGATCTCCGGGCGCCAGATTTCGAACAACAGCACGACGCGGGTGTCCTGCCCGTCATTCCACGCCTCATGCTCGATCGAATCGTCGAAGATGAGCATGCGCCCCTCTTCCCACTGCCGCGTCTCGTTGCCGACGCGGAAGCGGCAGCCGGGCGGGACGATCAGGGGCAAGTGACAGATCAGGCGGGTGTTGAGAAAGCCGGTATGCGCCGGAATGTGCATGCCCGGCTTCAGCATCGAGAACAGCGCCATCGGCGAGCGCTTCGCGATCTGCGGGATCGGGGCCAGTTCCAGCGCGGCCATCGTCTGCGGGCAGCGGTCGGCATGGTCGGCGACGCGTTCGCCCCCCTGCCACAGATAATAGGCGCCCCAGCGCGGGTCGCCGACCATCGCATTGCGCTTTGCGGGGCGGCTCGGGTCGGATTCGACATAGGGCCGGAACGCCGCTTCGTCGGCCAGGATCGTGGTCAGCTCGTCACGGATCGCGTCGGTGCGCGCCTCCAGCGCGGGCACCCAGTCGAACGCGCTGCGGTCGTAGAACTGGATCTGCGGCAGGCCGGGAAAATAGAAGCTTTGCGGCTGCTGGACGAAAATCTGCCGCTTGCCGGTCAGGATCTCCAGCGCCTCGGTCACGCGCGGGCTGCGCTGCGTTGCGGTCAGTCCGGCATCGTCCAGCCGCGCCCAGATGCTCGCCGCCTGTTCCGCCGAAAGCGCATCGAGCGCAGCCTTGGCGCGGTGCAGCATCGCGTTGAGCGCGGGCGACAGCTGAGGCAGCTGCGCCGCGGTCTGGAGCGCGGTTGCGTAAAACGCCGTCGCCGCCTTGCTGTCACCCAGTTCGCGGCGGCAATCGGCCTTGAAGATCAGCGCCGCGACATGGCGCGGATCGATTGCCAGCACCCGATCGACCGCCGGTTCGGCCGACACCCAGTCGCCAAGCAGGACATGCGCCTGCACCACCAGCAGATGCGGCGCGTCGCTGCGCCCCGCCAGCGGTTCCAGCGCGGCGAGCGCGGCACGCCCGTCGCCGCGGCGCAACGCCTCTGCTGCCTGTCCGTGAAGCTGCGCCGCCTGCTGCGTCGTGACCGTCATCGCGCCACTATAGTCGGCCGATCCGATGCGGCAATCGGCCCGCTGTCGCGCCGCCCCACCCTGTCACACGCGGGTAACGCCGCGGGCCGATAGCGGGCGCGGCGGATGCGCTGGTGCGGCGCGCCTCCCTGTGCGGTGGTCGAGCGGGAGGAAACAGCGATGATGAAGCGGTTCGGTGTGGTGGCGCTGGCCATGTTTGCGCTGGCGGGGTGCGACGGCACATCGCTGCGCGCGGTGCATATCGTCGGCTCGTCGACGGTGTTGCCGTTCACCAAGGCGGTGGCCGCGGCGTTCGTTGCCGCCGACGACAATCGCCGCACGCCGACGATCGAATCGACCGGGACCGGCGGCGGCATGGTCCGTTTCTGCGAAGGCGTTGGCGCCAAATATCCCGACCTGATCGAGGCATCGCGCCGCATGCGCGCGCGCGAATTCGACATCTGCCAGGCCAATGGCGTCAAGGATATCATCGAGGTGCCGATCGGTCTGGACGGCATCGCGCTGGCCGAACCGCTGGAGGGTCCGAAGCTGGCCCTGACGCGCAAGGACATCTACCTCGCGCTCGCCGCCAACCCGATGGGCAAGCCGAACAGCGCGAAAACGTGGAAAGACGTCAACCCGGCGCTGCCCGCCAGCCCGATCACCGTGCTGGGCCCGCCCGCGACGAGCGGGACGCGCGACGCCTTTGTCGAGCTGATCCTCGAGCCCGGGTGCCTCGCGGCGATGCCGGCGGCGCAGGAATTGCGGATGAACCCCGACCCGGCACTGTACGCGGCGGCGTGCAAAACGCTGCGCAGCGATGGTGCCTATGTCGAAAAGGGCGAGGATGACGAGGTGATCGTCGCCGGCCTGGCCGAGAACCGCGCAGCGATCGGCGTGCTCGGCTTCTCCTATCTCGACCGCAACCGTTCGCGCCTGCGCGGGGTATCGATCGACGGCGTCGCCCCGACCGCGCAGGACATCGCCAAGGGCAGCTATGCCGGCGGGCGCACCCTGTACCTCTATGTCAAGAAGCGCCACCTCGACGCGATGCCCGAGCTTCGCGCGTTTCTCGACCTTTATGCCAGCATGTGGGGGCCAGGCGGCCCGCTGACCGAGCGGGGGCTGATCGCCGCCCCCGACAAGGTCCGCCAGCGCGCCGCCGCGACGATCGCCAACGGCTATACGATCGACCGCAACGCGCTGCCGTGAGGGGCGCGGTCGCCGGCTCAGCCGTCGACCCGCACCACCAGCTTGCCGATCGCGCCACGGTCGGCGAGCTTGGCGATGGCCTTGCCGCCGTCCTCGAACGCGAACACCTCGCTGACGTGCGGGTTGATCTTGCCCGCTTCCCACAGGCGGAACAGGTGGTCGACATGCGCGGCGTTCGCCTTGGGATCGCGCGCGGCAAAGGCGCCCCAGAACACGCCGCACACGTCGCAGCTCTTGAGCAGGGTCAGGTTGAGCGCGAGTTTCGGGATGCCGGCGGGGAACCCGACGACAAGGTAGCGCCCTTCCCATGCGATCGAGCGGAGCGCGGGTTCGGCATAGTCGCCGCCGACGGGATCGTAGATCACGTTCGCGCCATCCGGCCCGACCGCCGCCTTGAACTGTTCCGCCAGCGCCTTTGACGCGTCCTTGTCGAACGGGGCGCGGCCATAGATGACCGTGTCGTCCGCGCCGGCCGCCTTGGCCGCCGCCGCCTTCTCCGCGCTCGAGACCGCCGCAACGACGCGCGCGCCGAATGCCTTGCCCAGTTCGATCGCCGACAGGCCGATGCCGCCCGCAGCGCCGAGGATCAGCAGCGTGTCGCCGGCCTTCAGATGCCCGCGATCGCGCAGCGCATGGATGCTGGTGCCATAGGTCATCAGCAGCGCGGCGCCCTGTTCGAAGCTCTTGCTGTCGGGCAACGGGTAGAGGCGGCGATGATCGACCGCGACCTTTTCGGCGAGGCCGTTCCAGCCGGTCGACCCGAGCACGCGGTCGCCGGGCTTGAAGGCGGTGACGCCCTCCCCCACCGATTCGACGACGCCGGCGATCTCGCCGCCCGGCGCAAACGGGCGCGGCGGTTTGAACTGGTATTTGTCCTCGATGATGATCACATCGGGGAAGTTGATCGCACAGGCCTTGACCGCGACCACCACCTCACCGGGTTTCGCCACCGGATCGGGCAGCTCACCCATGGTTAGAGTTTCAGGTCCGCCCACTTCCTTCGACAACAACGCCCGCATCACCGCTCTCCCTCTTGAGCCACGGCCGCGCGTCGGCGACCATCGACTCATATTTCGAAATTGCGGTATCTCTTGCCAGTGTCAGCCCGACCTCGTCCAGCCCCTGCATCAGGCAATCGCGACGGAACGGGTCCATCTCGAAGCTGAAGCGGTCCTGGAAGGGGGTGGTAACGGTCATGGTTTCGAGGTCGATGGTGACCGGATCGGTTTTGGCGACGTCGATCAGCCGGTCGATCGCCTCCTGCGGCAGCACGACGGCAACGATGCCGTTCTTGAACGCGTTGCCCGAGAAGATGTCCGAATAGCTTGGCGCGATCACCGCAGTGATGCCCATGTCCTTGAGCGCCCAGGCGGCATGCTCGCGGCTCGACCCGCATCCGAAATTGTCGCCCGCGATCAGGATCGGCGAACCGGCATAGGCGGGATCGTCAAAGATGTTGCCCGGCTGCGCGCGCACCGTTTCGAACGCGCCCTTGCCGAGCCCTTCGCGGCTGATCGTCTTGAGCCAGTGGGCGGGGATGATGATGTCGGTGTCGATATTCTTGGCGCCCCACGGATAGGCGCGCCCTTCGACCTTGCGGACGGGGTCCATGGTTCAGCTCCGGCTCGGTTGAGTGCGCGCAACAACACCGGCCGCGCTGCTGCGCCGCCCGGTTGCAGGCCCGATCGATGCGATGACGGCGTGCGGCGCGCTCAGCGCACCGGGGCAGCTGCCTGTGCGCTGGCCCGCGCCTCGCCGACGGTGAAGGTCGCCGTGGCGTAGACCGCCGCCGCGCCGCTCAGGATGGTGCCAGCGACCAAAGCCACCAATACGCGCTTCATCGGTCATTCCCCCGCCTGGGCCCCCATCAGGTCCCGTACGTCCGTCAGTCGCCCGGTTACCGCCGCTGCCGCCGCCATTGCGGGTGAAACAAGGTGCGTCCGGGCGCCCGGACCCTGGCGTCCTACGAAATTTCTGTTGGAAGTGGAAGCACATCGTTCCCCCGACGGCACCTTGTCGGGGTTCATTGCGAGACACATCGAACAGCCCGGTTCGCGCCATTCGAACCCGGCGCTGGTGAAGATGCGGTCCAGTCCCTCGGCCTCGGCCTGGCGTTTGACCAGCCCCGAACCGGGGACGATCAGCGCCTGCCGCACGCTGTCGGCGACCTTGCGCCCGTTCACGACCGCGGCGGCGGCGCGCAGATCCTCGATCCGGCTGTTGGTGCAGCTGCCGATGAAGATATGCTCGACCGCAATGTCCTGCATCCGCGTGCCCGGCGTCAGGCCCATATAGTCGAGCGATTTCTGCGCGGCGACGCGCTTCGACGGATCGGCAAAGCTGTCGGGATCGGGCACCACGCCGGTGATCGGCACGACATCCTCGGGGCTGGTGCCCCAGGTGAGCGAGGGGGCGATGTCGCTGCCCTGCAGCGTCACCACGCGGTCGTACACGGCGCCCGGATCGCTCGGCAGGCTGCGCCACCAGGCCAGCGCCTGCTCCCATTGTGCGCCCGTGGGCGCCATCGGCCGACCCTTGAGGTAGGCGAAGGTCGTTTCGTCCGGCGCGATCAGGCCGGAGCGCGCGCCGCCCTCGATCGACATGTTGCTGATCGTCAGCCGCCCCTCGACCGACAGGCCGCGGATCACATCGCCGGTATATTCGACGACATAGCCGGTGCCGCCCGCCGCCCCGGTCTTGCCGATGATCGCGAGGATTACGTCCTTGGCGCTGACGCCATAGCCGAGCGTGCCGTCGACGCGGATTTCCATCGTCTTCGACTGGCTGAGCAGCAGCGTCTGCGTCGCCAGCACATGCTCGACCTCGCTCGTCCCGATGCCGAAGGCGAGCGCGCCGAGCGCACCGTGCGCCGACGTATGGCTGTCGCCGCAAACCAACGTCGTGCCCGGCAGGGTAAAGCCCTGTTCCGGCCCGACGACATGGACGATGCCCTGTTCAGGCGCGGTCGCACCGAAATAGTCGATGCCGAATTCGGCGACATTGCGTTCGAGTGCGGCAAGCTGCTGCGCGCTTTCGGGATCGGCGATCGGCAGCCGGTTGCCCGCCGCATCGACCCGCGCGGTGGTCGGCAGATTGTGGTCGGGCACGGCGAGCGTCAGGTCCGGGCGGCGCACGCGGCGACCGGCGGCGCGCAGCCCCTCGAACGCCTGCGGGCTGGTCACCTCATGAACGAGGTGGCGGTCGATATAGATGAGACAGGTGCCGTCGTCGCGCCGTTCGACGACGTGCGCGGCCCAGATCTTCTCGTAAAGCGTGAGCGGTTTGCTGGCCATAATGCCGCCCCCTTACGCCTTTGTTGCGCGGGAGCAAGGCTTTGCGACATTTTGTGAGGCAAAGTGGCGCTTCAATGCCCCACCACGCCGAGCGACGCGAATGGCTTGTCATGTTCGCCATATTTCTCGACCAAGCTCGCGCTGGCTTCGTTGAGGCCGATCACGTCGACCGCCTTGCCCTCACCGCGCAGCCGCAGGACGATCTTGTCGAGCACCCCGGTCGCCGAAATGTCCCAGAAATGTGCCTGGGTCAGGTCGATCGTCACCGCCGTCACACCGTCTTCGCGGAACATGATCGACTCCATGATCCGGTCGGTCGAGGCGAAGAAGATCTGGCCGCCGATGGCGTAGCTGCGCGTCGTCCCGTCGGCGCTGAGCGCGGTCTCGATCGTGACCAGCTGACGCACCTTGCCCGCGAAGAAGATGCCCGACAGCAGCACGCCCGCGAGCACGCCCATCGACAGATCATGCGTCCACACGACGATGATGACGGTGGCCAGCATCACCACGCTCGACTGCCACGGATGGACGCGCAGATCGGCGAAGGACTGCCAGCGGAAGGTGCTGACCGACACGAACACCATCACCGCGACCAGCGCCGGCATCGGGATCTGTGCCACCCACGGCCCCAGCACGACGATCAGGATCAGCAGCAGGATGCCCGCGGCAAAGGTCGACAGGCGACGCCGCCCGCCCGACTTCACGTTGATCACCGACTGGCCGATCATCGCACAGCCGCCCATGCCGCCGATCATGCCGGTGAAAAAGTTGGCGATGCCCTGCCCCAGCGTCTCGCGACGCTTGTCCGAGCGGGTTTCGGTCATGTCGTCGACGATCTGCGCGGTCAGCAACGATTCGAGCAGGCCGACCGCCGCCATTGCCAGCGAGAAGGGGGCGATGATGCGCAAGGTTTCCCAGGTCAGCGGCACCTGCGGCCAGTGGAACATCGGCAGCGCGTCGGGCAGCTTGCCCATCTCGCCCACCGTGTTGACGTCGATGCCCATGCCGATCGTCACTGCGGCGAGCAGCACGATCGCCACCAGCGGCGACGGCACTGCGCGGGTGATGCGCGGGAGCAGGTAAATGATCGCGAGGCCCGCCGCGACCATCGCATAAGTCTCCCAGCCCACGCCGGTCAGCTGCGGCAGCTGTGCCATGAAGATCAGGATCGCGAGCGCGTTGACGAAGCCGGTGATGACCGAGCGGGACACGAAGCGCATCAGCAGGTCGAGCCGCAGCAGCGCGGCAATGCCCTGGAACACGCCCATCAGGATCGTCGCGGCGAAGAGATATTCGACGCCATGGTCGCGCACCAGCGGCCCGACCAGCACCGCCACCGCCGCCGTCGCCGCCGAGATCATCCCCGGCCGCCCGCCGGAGATTGCGATGATCACCGCGATCGAGAAGCTCGCATAAAGGCCGACGCTGGGGTCCACACCGGCGATCAACGCGAAGCCGATCGCCTCCGGGATCAGTGCCAGCGCGACGACGAGGCCCGACACGATCTCCCGCCCCGGATTGGTCAGCCAGTCGCGGCGGACATTGGAGGCAAAGGACATGTGGACATCGGCCATCGCGCGGCCTCCTCGGTTCAGCAGGGTCGGAATGTGCTGCGATGCAGCGTGAGGCCGCCGCTTAGCGGACGCTGACGCGTGGCTCAACCCAGACCGGGTACTTGCAACTGCGGAGATGTGTAGCTTGCGTCATGGACGAACGGGAGCGCGTCGCCGGTGCGCAACGCATCCAGCACCTGCGCGAAGTCAGTGTCGAAAGCGAAGCCCAACTCGCGCTGGATCCGCCCGCTGTCATAGACCCGCCCGATCCGCGTTGGCAGCTCCCAGCCGCGCGCGGCATAGAGCGCGGGGGCATCGGGGAAATGCCGCGCGATCACGGCGGCTGCGTCTCGCTTCAGCTCCGCTGCCTCTTCGCGTGCGAAGGGCGTCGGCGCGGACACGATATAGGTGCCGAACCCGATTTCCGGTGCCCTGGCGAGCGCCGCGACATGCGCCCGCGCGGCGTCCTCCACGGTCAGGCGGCGGTGGAGCAGCTCGTTCGCCTTCAGATTCGCGCCCGGCGGATGGCTGAGCGTGTCGTCGTCCTCGGGAAAGAAGCGCCCGGTGCGCAGGATGATGCAGTTCAGTCTATGTTCGGCATGAAACAGGCGGCACAGCTGCTCCGCCGCATATTTGGTGACGCCGTAGATGTTGCGCGGTTCGATCGGGCCGCTGTCCTCGTCGAGCCACACCGCCGAATCCCCCGCCTCGTCGCGGATCGCCTGGCTGATCATCAGCGAGGTGGTGGAAGTGAAGACGAACCGATCATGCCCAGCGGCGACCGCCGCTTCCAGCAGGTTCAGCGTGCCGGTGACGTTGACGTCAACGAATGCCTGTTTGGGATAGCGCGCAATGTCGGGCTTGTGCAGTGCGCTGCCATGGATCACCGCCTCGATCCCGCGCTCGGTAAAGACGCGGTCGATTGCCGCGCGATCGGCGACGCTGGCGATCACATCGGTATCGGCGCCCGGCGCGACGTCGAAGCCGGTGACCCTATGCCCTTGGGCGCGCAACATTGGCGCGAGGAATCGGCCCAGCCAGCCGGACGACCCGGTGAGCAGGACGCGCATCAGCGTGCGCTCCCACGCCATAATCCCGCCGCCGTGAAGCCGCCGAACAACGCCCCCTCCGCCGCGCTCGTGACCATCCGGCTGCGCAGGCCGAAGCCGGTTTCGTCGAGCAGCACGCCGATCCGGCCGAGGTCCAGCCGTGCGCCGTCCATGGTCTGGGTCAGCACGTCGATGCTCCCGGCAAGCAGGCGCCCGCCGAGCAACGCGATGATCAGGCCGGCTGCCCCACCGAGGATCATTCCGGCCAATCCCGCGTGACGTTTGGTGCTGCCCGCGCGTCGGGCCGCGATCCAATAGGCGAGCCCCACCGCGCCGCCCAGCGCCAGTCCCTCGGGCGCGCCGGTAATCCCGTCGGGCGCGCGGCCGAGCAGCAGCGCGAAGGCGTCGATGCCGAGCAGCTTGGCCACCGCGCCCACGATCAGCCCGGCGAGCGCGCCGCCGAGAATTGCCAGCGACGACCGGGTGCCGCCGCGCTGCACCGCTGCCGCGACCCCGAACGCGACCGCTCCGCCGCCGATCGCCGCGACAGCGATGGTGATGCATGCCAGCACCAGCACGAACGACAGCGCGCCGCTCTGTGCCGGCACCGCCAGCGTTGCGCCGAGCATGCCATAGGCCAGCCCGCCGACGACCCCCGCGGCAACGGCCCCCGCCGTTCCGCTGGCACCCATCTGCCACAGCGGCGACGGCGTCGGCATGTGAGCGATCGGCGGCAAAGATGGGACAGGGGCAATCGCAGCCCCTGCCCCCTCGACCGCGCCGACGAACCGGTATCCGAATTTGGGAACGGTCGCGATGAAGCGCGGGTCGCCCGCTTCGTCGCCCAACGTACGGCGCAGCGTGCGGATGCACTGGGTCAGCGCCTCGTCGGTCACCGGAATGCCGCGCCACACCGCGTCCATGAACCGGTCCTTGGTCACCAGCTGACCGCGCGCGTGCACCAGCAGGATCAGCGCGTCGAGATAGCGGGCGTTGAGCGCGATCGCCGTCCCGTCGCGGCGCAGCTGGCGCTCGGCCGTGTCGAGCTCGAAGTCTTCGAAGCGGTAGATCATCGGGTCCATGGCGAATTCAGCGAAGCCTCAGATCTTGCTCATGCCGCTCACCCCCGCTGCGCGGCATGGATCGGGCGCAGCATTCATGGAGGCAAGCAAATGGTTGAACAAGCGAAGACTGGCAGCGTGTGGCGCAATCCGTGGCGGTTGATCGGGTGGGGCGGGATTGCCGTGCTGATGCTGACCCCGGCGGTAGCGATGCAGTTCACCGATGAGGTCAACTGGACGGTCGGCGATTTCATCTTCGCCTTTCTGATGCTCGGCAGCGTCGGGCTGGCGGTCGAGCTGACGGTGCGCGCCAATCCGGCCTGGTCGTATCGCGCGGGGGTGGGGATCATGCTCGCCGTGAGTTTCCTGACCGTGTGGATCAACCTGGCGGTCGGGATCGTCGGCAACGAGGACAATCCGGTCAACGCGCTGTTCTTTCTTGCGCCCCTTGCCGCCGTCGCGGGGTCAGTGCTGGGCGGGTTCCGCGCTGGCGGCATGGTCATCGCCACGATCCTTGCCGCGATGGTCCAGATCGCGGTGATGCTCTACATCTGGGTGGCCGGTGCGGGGTTTCCGATCGGGGTCACGGTGTTCTTCAGCACGCTGTGGCTGGTCGCGGCGGGCCTGTTTCGTCAGGCGGCGCGGCGATGACAAGAAATCCTCCCCCGCCAGGGGGAGGTGTCAGCGCAGCTGACGGAGGGGGAGGAAGCACGACGGTCGATAGGGCACAGCCGTCCTCCCCCTCCGTCGCCTTCGGCGCCACCTCCCCCTGGCGGGGGAGGATTAAGGGATCAAACCGTCGCCAGCGCGACCTCATACTGTGCCGTCGTCTTCGCCGCGACCTCTTCCTCGGTCACGCCGGGCGCCAGTTCGATCAGGCGGAAGGGCGAGTCATGATCGACGCGCTGGAACACCGCCAGGTCGGTGATGATCATGTCGACGACATTCTTGCCGGTCAGCGGCAGCGTGCATTCGGGGATGAACTTGGGGCTGCCGTCCTTGGCATTATGCTCCATCACCACGATGATCTTCTTGACCCCGGCGACCAGGTCCATCGCGCCGCCCATGCCCTTGATCATCTTGCCCGGGATCATCCAGTTGGCGATGTCGCCGGTCTGGCTGATCTCCATCGCGCCGAGCACGGTGAGGTCGATATGCCCGCCGCGGATCATCGCGAAGCTGTCGGCGCTGCTGAAATAGACCGATTGCGGCAGTTCGCTGATCGTCTGCTTGCCGGCGTTGATCAGGTCGGGGTCCTCCTCACCCTCGAACGGGAACGGGCCGATGCCGAGCATGCCGTTTTCCGACTGCAGCGTGACCTCGACCCCCTCGGGGATATGGTTGGCGACCAGCGTCGGAATACCGATGCCGAGATTCACGTAGAACCCGTCCTGCAGTTCCTTTGCGGCGCGCGCGGCCATTTCGTCGCGGGTCCAGCCCTTGCTCTCTTGGGGCATATCTTACTCCTTGGGCGATTCGGTTGTCGGGGCGGCGGTGCTGCGCACCGGGTTGGGCAGCAGGAACCAGCCTGCGCCCCAGAGCGGAGCGACCATCGTTTCGGTGGCGGCGGCGGCACGGCGCGTGCCGTCGCCCTGGTCGAGCGCGTCGCTGAAATCGCCGAGCGCGTCGCCGACGATCGCCACGACACAATAGCTCGACGCCAGCGTCTGGCGTACCTGATCGGCCGATACGGGCGGGTTGCCGCCGCGCAGCAGCAAGGTCTTGCCCGGCTCCATCCGCCCAAAGCCGAGCCGGTCGAGCACGGCGACAACGCCGGCGGCATCGCGCGGCCAGCGCCCGCTGACGAACAGCGCCTGGACGCCCTCGCGCCGCAGTGCATCGACCCCTTCGACGGCCCCGGGGACGGCGACGAGCGCGTCGCTGCCATCGCCGATCCAGCGGCGCCAGCGTGCATCGGGGTCGCCCCCCTCCGCCTGTTCATCCAGGTCGAACAGGATCGCCAGCGGCTTGGCTTCGCACGGCACATAGCGCGGCGCCTCAAGGCTCGCGCCGGCGGCCAGCACGACCGAGCGCGCGCCCTCGCCAGCCGCGCGCGCGGCGACCTGTCGTTCGACATAGGCCCAGAGCGATTGATAGGCCTGGAGCGAGCGCGCAGCCGATTCGGCCGATCCGCTCAGGTCACGCGCGGCCGCGACCGAAGCCGACAAGCGCTGCGCCAGCGCGCGTGCTTCGGGTGTGGCGAGCGTGTCTGCCGCCGCCGCCTCGCTCGCCGGTGCGGCTGCGGGCGTCGGCGCAGCAGCCGGGACTTGTGCAGGCGCGGGTTCCGCCGCGCCGCCGCCCAGCAGCTGCCGCCCTGCAATCGATCCGCCCGCGACGATCGGGATCGCCGCCGCGACGCATCCGCCGCACAGCAGCCCCGCCGCGCCAAGCGTCAGCAGGGCGCGCAGCCGGATCACGCCGCGTCGCTGTCCGCGCGCTGGCGGACGGTGCGGAACTCGATCTTCTTGTCATAGGGCGCGCCGACGATCATGCGCTTCACATAGATGCCCGGCAGGTGGATCTGGTCGGGATCCAGCGCCCCGACCGGAACGATTTCCTCGACCTCGGCCACGCAGATATTGGCGGCGGTGGCCATCGGCTGGTTGAAGTTGCGCGCGGTCTTGCGGAAGATCAGGTTCCCGGCCTCGTCCGCTTTCCACCCCTTGATGATCGACAGGTCGGCGCGAATGCCGCGCTCCAGGATATATTCCTGCCCGTCGAACACCTTGACCTCCTTGCCCTCGGCCACCTTGGTGCCGACGCCGGTCTTGGTGTAAAAGCCCGGGATGCCCGCGCCGCCGGCGCGACACCGCTCGGCCAGCGTGCCCTGCGGGCAGAATTCCACTTCCAGTTCGCCCGCCAGATACTGCCGCTCGAACTCCTTGTTCTCGCCGACATAGGACGAGATCATCTTGCGCACCTGGCGGCTGCGCAGCAGCTTGCCCAGCCCCTCGCCGTCGATGCCGGCATTGTTGCTGGCGATGGTCAGGTCCTTGACCCCCGATGCCTGGATCGCGTCGATCAGCCGCTCGGGAATGCCGCACAGGCCAAAGCCGCCCGCGCAGATCGTCATGCCGTCCTGCAACAGTCCGTCCAGTGCAGCCTCGGCGTTCGGATAGAGCTTCTTCATCGCCGCGATTCTCTCCATTGCCATGTGATGCGGGCGATAGTCGCGCGGGCGGATCGCGGTCAAGCAAACCTGAACCAACTTTCAACTTTGGCAACGTGCAGTGTGTTACCTCAATGCAACAGTTTCAACCCAATCTGCGCAAATTGCGGCGCGCGTTGGTTGATGTTCAGCTTGCCACCGCTACATCGCCACCCGTCTGCCGTTCGCAGGCGCAATAATGATAAGAGGGATGTAACATGCGTATTCTTTCCGTGGCGCTTCTCGCCGCAGCCACCTGTGCGACCCCCGCATTCGCCCAGGACAGCACCAGCTTCACCGGTCCGCACGCGTCGGTCTTTGCCGGCATGGAACAGGTCAACACCGACGGTCCGGACGAGACCGGCGTGATCTACGGCATCGCTGCCGGCTATGACTATGACCTTGGCAAGGCCGTGGTCGGCGTCGAGGTCGAAGCCGCCGAAAGCAACACCGATTATTGCGAGACCGCCGTTCTGGTCTCGTCCGACTCGCTCTGCACCTCGGCTGGCCGTGACCTGTATGTCGGCGCCCGCGCCGGCGTGAAGATCGGCGACAGCTCGCTCGCCTATATCAAGGGTGGCTATGCCAATGGCCGCCTCAACGTCGACTATACCGGTGGCGCAGCAGCTCCGGCCGGCGCCGACTATTCCGACAATGTCGACCTTGACGGCTTCCGCATCGGCGCGGGCGCCGAGCACAAGCTCGCATCGGGCGTGCTCGTGAAGGTCGAGTATCGCTACTCGGAATATGAGCAGGAAGTCAGCCGCCATCAGGGCCTGATCGGCGTCGGTTTCCGCTTCTGATCGAATCCGGCCCGACCGGCCGGATCAGGAAGGGGCCGCGCGACCCGGGTCGCGCGGCCCCTTTGCTTTGCGGCAAATGCGCGCCGCACTGCGGCAAATACAAGGTCGCCCGCGTTGAAGCGTTAACCACTCCTGCTTATGGTCGGTCGCGTTCCGGGGGCGGGATCACGACGCGATGCTTGAATTTTCGGTTTTCCTCTACGGCCTTTTGTCCGGCTTCGTCCTCATTTCGGCGGAGCAGAACCGGCGCCTCGACCGTCCGAATCCGGCGATGGTCAGTGCAGTCGGCTGGGGCCTGTTCGCGATGTCGGCGACCCTTGCCGTTCTGTGCCTCGCGGTTGCGCTTGCCGCCGCACTGGGCGCCCCGCTGCCCGCGCAGCTGAGCGCGCTCGCCGCTGGCTGACAAAAAAACGGGGCGACCGGATGGCCGCCCCGCAAGGGCTTGGGAAAGATAGTCAGGTCAGGTCAGCGCTCAGCGCACCGAACCGCGACGCACCAGGTTGACGATCCCGAGCAGCACCACCGCGCCCAGGAACGAGATCAGCAGCGACGTTACGCTGAACGAACCGTCGGTGATCGACGCGCCGCCGATCAGCGGGGTGATGATCAGACCGGCGAGCAGCGCGCCCACGATGCCGACGACGATGTTGAGGAAAATGCCCTGCTGGGCATCCGTACGCATCACGATGCTTGCCAGCCAGCCGAGCACGCCACCAACAACCAGCAGTACAATGAGATTGATCATCCGAGGTCTCCCTTAATCCTTCTCGGCGTGGCCGAGTTGAGGGATATACGGCTGAAACCGCCGGACGTTCCGCGTCCGACAGAATTTGATTCGTGCCAGGAGCGCCGCATGCCGATCTATGCCGTTGACGGGCTGACACCCCGGATCGATCCCGACGCGTGGGTCGCGCCCAGCGCGGACGTGATCGGCGATGCGCAGCTCGCGGCGGGCGCCAGCCTGTGGTTCGGCGCGGTCATCCGGGCGGACAATACGCCGATCATCGTGGGCGCGCGCAGCAATGTGCAGGAGGGCGCGATGCTCCATTCCGACCCCGGCGCGCCGCTGACCATCGGGGAGGATTGCACGATCGGCCATCATGCGATCCTGCACGGCTGCACGCTGGGCAATCGCGTGCTGGTCGGCATGGGCGCGATCATCCTCAACCGGGCGGTGATCGGCGACGATTGCCTGATCGGTGCCGGCGCGCTGGTGACCGAGGGCAAGGAATTCCCCCCGGGCAGCCTGATCGTCGGCAGCCCCGCCCGCGCGATCCGCGAGGTCGACGCAACGACCCGCGCCGGCCTGCTCTATTCGGCGCAGAATTATGCCGAGCGCCAGCGGCGGTTTCGTGCCGGGCTGCGGCGGGTGGACTAACGCTCGTCCACGCTTTCCAAACATGCCGTCACCCCCGCGAAAGCGGGGGCCCATCTCCTGCGTGATTGGCATATTTCACCGGCGCAGCGCGCGGGCCGTCCGGGAGATGGGCCCCCGCCTTCGCGGGGGTGACGGTGTAGCTAGTGCCAAGGCCGACTCCAGCACCTCCGTTTGAAGATCCTGGCGGCGTTCGAACCACCGGTACGGCCAGCCTTGCCGTTTACGTAAAGCATCTGGACAGGCAGGTCAGTTCGTCTATGAAACGGGTATGGCCCTGCCCGCTCTCTTCGATCGCCTGCGCCTGCCCGTCATCGGGTCGCCGCTCTTCATCGTCTCCGGTCCCGAACTGGTCATTGCCCAGTGCAAGGCGGGTATCGTCGGCTCGTTCCCCGCGCTCAACGCGCGGCCGCAGAGCCAGCTCGACGAATGGCTGCACCAGATTACCGAGGAACTGGCCGCGTGGAACCGCGACAACCCGGATCGCCCAGCGGCGCCCTATGCGGTCAATCAGATCGTCCACCGCTCGAACGACCGGCTTGAGGCCGACCTTGCCACCTGCGCCAAGTGGCAGGTGCCGATCGTCATCACCTCGCTCGGTGCGCAGGAGCAGCTCAATCAGGCAGTGCACAGCTGGGGCGGCATCGCGCTGCACGACGTGATCAACGACCGCTTCGCGCACAAGGCGATCGAGAAGGGCGCGGACGGCCTGATCCTCGTCTGCACCGGCGCGGGCGGCCATGCCGGACAGCTCAGCCCGTTCGCGTTCGTGCAGGAAACCCGCGCCTGGTTCGACGGCCCGATCGCGCTGTCGGGATCGATCGCCAATGGTGGCGCGATCCTCGCGGCGCAGGCGATGGGCGCGGACCTCGCCTATATCGGATCGCCCTTCATCGCGACGGCGGAGGCGAATGCCGAGGCGGATTACAAGGCTGGCATCGTTGCCGGTGGCGCGTCCGATATTGTCTATACAAATCTGTTCACCGGCGTGCACGGCAACTACCTGCGCCAGTCGATCGAGGCGGCGGGGCTGGACCCCGACAATCTGCCCGAGAGCGATCCGAGCAAGATGAATTTCGGTTCGGGCGGGAATTCCAAGGCAAAGGCGTGGCGCGACATCTGGGGGTCGGGCCAAGGCATCGGCGCGGTGCGCGAGGTTCAGCCGGTGGCGGCGTTCGTCGACCGGCTGGATAGCGAGTATCGCGCGGCGAAGGCGCGGATTGCGGCGCTGTCGAACGGCGGTTGGACAGCCTGACCTGACCCATCGTCGCCCCGGGCTTGACCCAGGGCGGGGCTGCCTTGTTTCGGCGAATTAGGAAGAAGAAGCCCTGTCCCGGGTCAAGCCCGGGACGACGAAAATGAGGTTAGCGGGTAACGCTCAAGCCGCCAGACGGCGCGCCTTTTCCAACTTCTTCATCAGCATCTGGCGCTTGAGGCGCGAGAGGTGGTCGAGGAACACGATCCCCTCAAGATGATCCATCTCGTGCTGGATGCAGGTCGCGAGCAGGCCGGTGAACACCTCGTCATGCGGCTCGCCCTGCTCGTCCAGCCACTTGACGCGGCAGGTGGCGGGGCGATCGACATCGGCGAACTGGTCGGGGACCGACAGGCAGCCCTCGGTATAGGTGCTCATCTCCGCAGCGGGGTCGAGGATTTCGGGGTTGATGAAGACGCGCGGCGCCTTGATCGGCTTGCCCTCCTCGTCTTCCTCCTCCTGCAAGTCCATCACGATCACGCGCTTGGGCACGCCGACCTGGATCGCGGCGAGGCCGATGCCGGGCGCATCGTACATCGTGTCGAACATGTCGGCGATCAGCGCGCGCAGTTCGTCGTCGACCCTCTCGACGGGGGTGGAGACGGTCTTGAGACGCGGATCGGGTACTTCGACAATCGGGAGAATAGCCATCGCGCCAATTTAGGTGTTGGCCGGTGCGGGGTCAATTACGCGCAGACCGCAGATTTCCGATCAGTGTGATCAGGCAACCGGGCGCCGCGCGCGCAGCGCCTGCGCCAACGTGCCTTCATCGAGATAGTCGAGCTCGCCGCCCACGGGCAGGCCGTGCGCGAGTTGAGTCAGCCGGACCGGATAGCCCTCCAGCCGCTCGGCGATGTAATGCGCGGTGGTCTGGCCCTCCAGCGTCGCGTTCATTGCCAGCACCACTTCATCCACCCCGCCCGCGGCGATGCGGGTGACGAGGCTGTCGATCGCCAGATCCTCCGGCCGCACCCCGTCGAGCGCGGAGAGCTTGCCGCCGAGTACATGGAATTTGCCGGGGAACAGCCGCGAGCGTTCCAGCGCCCACAGGTCGGCCACTTCCTCGACCACGCATAATTGACGCGTGTCGCGGCGCGGGTCGGCGCACACCGCGCACGGATCGGACGTATCGACATTGCCGCAGGTGGAGCAGGTGGCGAGCCGCGCGCTCACCGCCTCCAATGCGCGCAGCAACGGGTCGAGCGCCGTCTCGCGCTTCTTGAGCAGATGCAGCACCGCCCGCCGCGCCGAGCGCGGGCCAAGGCCGGGGAGGCGCGACAGGGCTTGGGTCAGGGTTTCGATCTCGGGCGATGCCATGGATGCGGTGTAGGCAATCCGTCATCCCGGGGCTAGAGGCCACCCCATGCGGATCATCTTCATGGGCACCCCCGAGTTTGCGGTGCCGACCCTCAATGCGCTGGTCGAAGCGGGCCACACGATCGTCGCGGCGTATAGCCAGCCGCCGCGCCCCGGCGGGCGGCGTGGCAAGGCGCTGACCCCCTCCCCCGTCCATGCCCGCGCAGAGGAACTGGGGATCGAAGTCCGCACGCCGCTGTCGTTCAGGAAGGACCCCGACGCGGTTGCCGCCTTTGCCGCGCTCGACGCCGATGTCGCGGTGGTCGCGGCCTATGGCCTGATCCTCCCCGTGAGCGTGCTGGAAGCGCCGCGCCTCGGCTGCCTCAACGTCCATGGCTCGCTCCTCCCCCGCTGGCGCGGCGCGGCGCCGGTGCAGCGCGCGATCCTGGCGGGCGATGCGGAGACCGGGGTCGGGATCATGCAGATGGAGGCGGGCCTCGACACCGGCCCGGTGCGACTGGAGGGGCGCACCCCGATCGACGGCAAGACCGCGGGCGAACTGACCGCCGAGCTGGCCGAGCTGGGCGCGCGGCTGATGGTGGAGGTGCTGGGCGATTTCGACGGGCATCCGGCAGTGGCTCAGCCCGAGGAGGGCGTGACCTATGCGGCGAAGATCGACAAGGCGGAGACCCGCCTGAACTTCGACCAGCCCGCCGAGGCGGTCGAACGCCAGATCCGCGCCTTCAACCCGCCCGGTGCGTGGTTCGAGCATGACGGCGAGCGGATTCGCGTGCTGGCGGCCGAGAAACTCCCTCTCCCCTCAGGGGAGAGGGTTGGGGAGAGGGGCATGATCCTTGACCCAGCAGCACTGCCCCTCTCCCAACCCTCTCCCCAGGGGGGAGAGGGCTTTTGGATCGCCTGCACCACCGGCGCCATCCGCCCCACCCTGGTCCAGCGCGCGGGGCGCGGCGTCGTCACCACCCGCGAATTGCTCAACGGCTTCCCGATCCCCCCCGGAACGCAGCTGTGACCCGCTTTGCGCTGACGATCGAATATGACGGCCGCCCCTTCATGGGCTGGCAATATCAGGATCACGGTCCCAGCGTGCAGGGCGCGATCGAGGATGCGCTGCATGGCATTACCGGCGAGGATGCGCTGGTCCATGCCGCCGGGCGCACCGATGCCGGGGTCCATGCGCTGGGCATGCGCGCGCATACCGAGATCGAGAAGGACATCGCCCCGTTCCGGCTGATGGAGGCGCTCAATGCGCATCTGCGCAAGGTGCCGGTCGCGATCCTGGCGTGCGAGGTTGTGCCCGACGACTGGCACGCGCGCTTTTCCTGCATCGCGCGCCATTATGTCTATCGCATCGTCACCCGCCGCGCCCCGCTGACCTTTGACAAGGGGCTGAAATGGCGCGTCCCCCACCCGCTCGACGCCGACGCAATGCACGATGCCGCGCAGATCCTGGTCGGTACGCACGATTTCACCACCTTCCGATCGGTCCATTGCCAGTCGGCGAGCCCGCTCAAGTCGCTCGACCGGCTGGATGTGGTGCGCGATGGCGACGAGATCGCCATCCACGCCTCGGCGCGCTCGTTCCTGCATCATCAGGTGCGGTCGATGGTCGGGTGCCTGTCGATGGTCGGGCGCGGGCAATGGACTGCCGACGATTTGCGCGCCGCGCTCGAGGCCAAAGACCGCGCCCGGCTCGGCCTCAACGCGCCGTCGGACGGGCTGTATTTCGTGAAGGCGGACTACCCTTAGCGGCTGAACCGCGCCGCCAGCTCGGCATGAGTCGACCAGCGGAACTGGCCCACCGGCTGAACCCAGTCGAGCTTGTACCCGCCCTTGACCAGCGCCTCCGCATCGCGCGCGAAGGTGGCGGGGTTGCACGAGACATAGGCGATCACCGGCGCCTTGCTCGCCGCCAGTTCGACCGCCTGTTCCTTCGCCCCCGCGCGCGGCGGATCGAGGATCACGGCGTCGAACAGGTCCAGCTCCTTCGCGGTCAGCGGGCGGCGGAACAGGTCGCGATGCTCGGCGAACACCTGCCGCTGCGCGCGCCCGGCGGCGGCCTTGAGCGACAGGATCGCGTCGCGCGCGCCTTCGCCGGCATAGACTTTCGCCGCGGGATCCATCGCGAAGGTGAAGGTGCCAAGCCCGGCGAACAGGTCGGCAATCGCCCGTGCACCGCCCACGGCTTCGCGCACCGCGGCGACCAGCGCCGCCTCGCCCTCGGGCGTTGCCTGCAGGAAGCTGGCGGGCGGGAACGGCACAGCGACGCCGCCGAAGCTGACCGTCACCGGATCGGGCTCCCACCGCGCTTCCGGACCCATCCCGTCATCGACGCTGAGCCGCCCGAGCGCGTGGCGCATCGCGAACGCGGTCACCGCTTCCACGGCCTTGAGGCTGTCGGTCACCAGCCCCTCGACCAGCACGTCCGGCCCCTGATCGGTTAGCGCCAGATGGACGTTGACCCGGCGGCTGGCCGGGAGATGCGTCGCGAGCAGTCCGCGCAGCGGCTGGAGCAGCGCGAACAGCCAGGGGTCGAGCACTTCGCATTGCTGCACATCGATCAGCCGGTGGCTCGCCTGCTCGGTAAACCCCAGATGCACCTGCCGCCCGCGCCGCTCGGCATGCAGTGTCGCGCGGCGGCGGGTGCGCGGCGGCGACAGCAACGGCGCGCGGATGTCGGCGGTCAGGCCATGCTGCGCCAGCGCGCCCGAAATGCGCATCGTCAGGAATTCGGCATAGGCCGCGTCGTCGAGATGCTGAAGCTGGCACCCGCCGCATTCGGGAAAGTGGCGGCACGGCGGCGCGACATGGCGCGGGCCATGCGCGACGCTGCCATCGGCGCGCAGCCGGTCCCCCGGCGCGGCCAGCGCGGCGTGGCGCCCGTCCGCCGTCACCCCATCCCCGCGCGCGGCAACGCGCACGATCATCTCGTCATCACTCATCGTGCGCGCTCATAGGCAAGCGGGAGCGCATCCGCCAGTTCGTCGGCGAGGAAACAGCGGTCGAGGATGCGCGCAGCTTCGCCATGCAGCCAGACTCCCGCACCGACCGCCCCGAGCACGTCCCGGCTTCGCTGGGCCAGCATCGCGGCGATTGCCCCCGCCAGCACATCGCCGGTTCCCGCAACCGAGAGCCACGGGCTGCCGATTGCTGCGACGCTCGCCGAGCCATTGGGGGCGGCAATGACCGTGTCCGCACCCTTGAACACCACCACCGCGCCCGAGCGTGCAGCAGCATCCTGCGTCCGCTCGATCTTGCTGCCGCTCGCTGCGCCGAACAGCGCATCGAACTCGCCCGCATGCGGGGTGAGCACGGTCGGCGCGACGCGAGTCTTGAGCGTGTTCAGATCGAGCAGGTGGAGCGCATCGCCGTCGATCACCAGCGGCCGCTTGCTCGCCAGCGCCGCATCCAGCTTTTCGCGCGCGCGATCATCGCGGCCCAGTCCCGGCCCGATCACCGCCGCGCCGATCCGCGTGTCGTCGAGTGCCTCCGCACTCCAGCGCTGGCGGACGATCGCATGCGGCGGGCTCGGCAACCCACCGGTCAGCAGCAGCACATAGCCCGCCCCGGCGCGATAGGCCGCGCGCGCCGCAAGCTCCGACGCGCCATGCATCGGGCCGGAAACCACCGCGACCATGCCGCGCGAATATTTGTGCGCATCGGCGCGCGGGCGCGCGAGCGACGGCTGCCGCAGCGCGCGAATATCGGAATCGATCACGCCAAGCCCGATCTCGACCAGCCGCACGGTTCCGCACCGCGCGGCAACCGGCTGCAGCACATGGGCTGGCTTGAGCGCACCCAGCGCCAGCGTCGCATCGAAATGCGGAAGCGCCGCGCCGAAATCGCCGCCAGCGTCGGTCTCCGCCCCGCTCGGCAGATCGACTGCGACCGACAGACGCGCGCGCCCAACCAGGGTGGCCAGCGTCCCGGCAATCCCGCTATCCAGCGCGCGCGTCAGCCCCGTCCCGAACAGCGCATCGACCAGCACCGGTGCCGCCTCGGTCGCGTCAGTCAGCGCCTCGACCGCCCCGCCCCACGCCGCCCGCGCCGCCGCAGCAGCTTCAGTCTTCGGCTCCCCCAGCGCTGCCACCCGCACCGCCATCCCGCGCTGCGCCAACACCCGCGCCGCGACATAGCCGTCACCGCCATTATTGCCCGGCCCGCACAGGATCAGAACGTCGCTGCCCGCCGCCAGCCGATGGCCCCATTCGGCGACACCCGCGCCAGCGCGCTCCATCAATTCGGCGACAGTTGACCCGGCAGCGATCGCGCGTTCCTCCGCCGCGCGCATCGCTGCGGCAGTCAGCACCGGCGCCCCTTCGGGCACGCCCGAAAACATCAGTCGTCGCCCTGTGGCTTGGGCAGCAGCAGCGCGAGCAGCAGCATGCGGCATTCGGCGTCGATCGTGCCGTCGATCAGTTCGGGGCGAAAGCGCCGCTGAAACGCCACCGTCGCCGCCAGCGGATCGCGCACGTCATAGCCGAAGCGTTCGAGCGCGAGCAGGAAGCCGCTGTCGGTCCAGCCCGGGTCCATCAGATTCCTGGTCGGACGCGGCAGCGCCAGCCGCAGCCGTGCGAGCTTGCCCCATGGAAACAGCTCGCCCGGATCCTGTTTGCGCGCGGGCGCGATGTCCGAATGGCCGACGACATTGCCGCGCGTGATGCCGTAGCGGTCCTTGATATCGGCGACGAGGCGGATCACCGCATCGATCTGTTCGTCGGGGAACGGGCGATAGCCATATTCATGACCGGGATTGACGATCTCGATCCCGACCGATGCCGAATTGACGTCGGTGACGCCGCGCCAGTGCGACCCGCCGGCGTGCCAGGCGCGCTTGGCCTCATCGACCATCCGCACGACCTGCCCGTCCTCGGCCACCAGATAATGGCTGGAGACGCCGAACTCGGGATCGCGCAACCGCTCGATCGCCTCCTCGGCGCTGCGCATGCCGGTATAGTGCAGCACGATCATGCTGACGGGTAGCAGCCGCTCGCCGAAATTGGGCGATGGCGCGTCGATGATGTTCAGCTCGGCCCGGTCCTGCATGGGATGCAGGGATGCGGCGGCGCGCGCCGAAAGGCAAGCCGGTTGCGCGCCGGGTCAGCCCAACCCGGCTGCGCGCGGGACCGGTGGTGGCGGATCGGCGCGATACAGGCCGCGGAACCGGCTGCACGGGACGAACGCGTCGGTCTGCCCGATCACCGTTTCACCGGCGCCAAGCAGCAGCGCGCCCCCGTCGCGGGTGGCCGACCGCAGCGTCGCATAGGCGCGCGTCCGCAACGCCGGCGGGAAGTAGAACAGCACGTTGCGGCACAGGATCAGGTCGAACTTGCCGGGCGGTGCGGGGTCCTGTGCCAGATTCTGGCGCCGGAACTGGATCCGCCGCGCGAGCTCGGGGCGCACCACCCATTCGGTGCCGTCCTGGTCGAACCAGGTCATCATCCGCCGGATCGGCAGCCCGCGCTGAATCTCGAACTGCGAATAGCGCCCGCTGCGCGCGCGTTCGATCGTTGCCGCCGACACATCGGTCGCGACGATCTCCGGAAACGGCAGGCCGCGCGCGACATAGGCTTCCTCGAACAGCATCGCGAGCGAATAGGGTTCCTGTCCGGTCGAGCAGCCGGCCGACCAGATCCGCACGCGCCGCCCGGGCTGTTCCTCCACCAGCGCAGCGACGGCCTCGACCACCAGTTCGAGCACGCCCGCATCGCGGAAGAACGAGGTTTCGTTGTTGAGCAGCGCGTCGACCACCGCGTCGGCGAGCGCGCCCGAACGCGTGCCGGTCAGCTGCGCGACCAGCTGGTCCGCGCTCTGCATGCCGTGCGCGCGCAACACCGTCTTGAGTGCAGTCTCGATCCGCCATGCACGGTTCGCCGCGATCTGCTGCCCGGTCCGCTGCTCGAGCAGCGCGGCGATCACGTTCATGGCGCCGGCCGAGACGCTGGGTTGCAGTCCCGGCATCAGCGCGGCCTGCGCTGGCTGGCGACGACACGTCCGATTTCGTCGGGCGGCAGCACCGCGCTGGCGCTGGCGGCGATGGCGCCGGGCATGCCCCACACCACCGACGTCGCGCGATCCTGCGCCAGGATTGCGCCGCCGGCATCGACCAGCGCGCGCGCACCGGCCGCCCCGTCGCGCCCCATCCCGGACAGCACGACGCCCAGCCCGCGCTTGCCGTACACATCGGCAATCGATTCCAGCATCGGATCGACCGAGGGCATGCACCCGCTTGCCGCGCGTTCGTCGGTCAGGCGGATGGCAATGCCGTCATAGCCGCGTACGCAGCGGATATGCGCGTGTCCCGGGGCCACCAGCATGCGGCCGGGGCGCACGCGCATCGCATCCTCGGCCACCTCGCACGGCCGGCCGGACAGGACCGCGAGCTGCGCGGCGAAATAGCTCATGAACGATGCGGGAAGATGCTGCGTGACCAGGATCGGGACTTCGAAGCTGGGCGGGATCGCGCGCAGCATCTGGCTGAGTGCATGGATCCCCCCGGTCGACGCGCCGACGGCGACGATGTCGAATTCCTGCGGCACCGCGCGCGCGGCCAGCGCCGGGCCGACCGGGTCGCTCGTGCGATCGGTCAGCCGCGTCAGCCGCTCTTCGAGCACCTGCGCGAACTTGCCGGAAAAGCTGCCGACGCCGGGTTTCTCGAGCGTGTCGGCCGCGCCCAGCGCAAGCGCCTGAACGGCGGCGGCGGCGCCGCGCTCGGCCGAGGAAGACACGACCAGCACCCGCGCCCCGCGTCCAGCGGCGAGCAGATCGGGCAGTCCGGTCAGGCCGTGCACCCCGGGCATTTCCAGGTCGAGCAGGATGACGTCCGCGCGATTGGCGGCGAGAAACGACAGCGCCGCGGCAACGGTGCTGACCGCACCGACGACCTGAAACCCGCGCATCCCCTCGATCATCCGGCCGAGCACAGCCCGCGCCACCGCCGAATCATCGACGATCAGGATGCGCACGCCATCGGCGCGCGGTTCCGGCGAAAGGCCGGCCGCGGGGGAACTGCCAGACATGGATCGGGATCCTCAGGCGACGCCGACGATCTGAAGCTTGCTCTCCAGCGTCTCGCGATCGAACGGCTTCATCACATATTCGTCCGCGCCCGCCTCGATCGCGGCGCGGATATAGGCCATGCCGTTTTCGGTGGTGCAGAACACCACTTTGGGCTTGCGGACGATTTCGCTGTCCTTGAGCGCGCGCAGGAAATCCATCCCGCTCATCACCGGCATGTTCCAGTCGAGCAGCACGACATCGGGCGACGCTTCAAGACAGGCGTCGAGCGCTTCGCGCCCGTCGCCGGCTTCGCGGACCTCGAAGTTCAGCGTCTCAAGGATGTGCCGCGCGACCTTCCGGATCACTTTGGAATCATCGACGACGAGGCAGGTTTTCATACTGGACGCTTCCCGGTTCGGCGGAACTGTCAACGCTTATGGAGGAAATACGTAAGTAGGACGTTAATCGCGACCGGTGTGATCGGCACAATCGGGACCGGGCACCAGCGCGGCAAGGTCGATCGCCAGGATCGGCTCGCCATCGCGCTCGACCAGGCCGCGTCCGGCGCGCTGCCACACCGGCGACAGCGGGACGCCGACGGCCATCGGCTGCGATTCGAACGGCGCAACGTCGTCCAGCGCATCGACCAGCATCGCATAATGATGCCCGTCGACCGGCGTGATCACGGCGCGGCCGGTATCGCGCTCGGCCGGGGCTAGCCCCAGCGCGGCGCGCGTGTCGATCACCGTAACCACCCGGCTGCGCAGCGCCGCAAGCCCGCGGACATGGCCCTCGGCACGCGGCACCGCGACGACATGCGCGATATCCACCACCGATTCGACCTGATTGGCATCGATCGCGACCGACTGGCCCGCAATCTGCGCGATCAGGAACAGCTGTTCGCTCATGCCCCGCCTCCCCGCGCCACGCGCGCAATCGCGCCGAGCAGCGCCTCGCGATCGTAGCGATAGATGCTGCCGTCCGGCCCGCCGCGCTTGCGGCTGCGCAGGCGCACGACCGGCGCCGCCTCGACCGCCGCCTGATCGGGTTCATCGTCCAGCGTCAGCACGACCTGGGCGCGGTCGCCCGGCGCCAATGCACTGACCACACGATACCCGGCCTGTTCGACCAGCGGCGCGATGAAGGTGGCGAGCCACCCCGTCTCCGCGCCGGCCAGCAGGCACAGCGGCGGCGCGTCGGACACCGCGTCCTCCTCGCCATGTTCGGCAAAGAGCCATAGCGGGTCGAGCATCTCGACCGGTTCCCCGCCGATCAGCGCGACTCCGGCGACCGGACCCGGCACGCTTGCCGGCGCAAGTGCGCTGGGCAGCGGCACGATGTCGGCCGGTTCGGCAATGGCATAGGCGATTTCGGTAAGCCCGTCGCGCAGGCGCAGGATCGATCCGGTCCGCTTGGGATCGGCGCCGTCGATCGCCGCAACCGGCATGATCCGCCCGTCGATGGTCAGGCGCAGCCGCCCGGCACTGCGGTGGAGCGCGCCGGCAGCGACCTTTTCGATGCGGTCGACCACTTCCAGCGGGACCGCGCGGCGCGCGCCGTCAAGATCGCTGAACACCAGCGCCAGCGCGCCATCGTCCAGCATCGGATCGTCGACATGCTCCTCCTCGATCTCGCGCGCCCGCTCGAACTGCAGCCCGGCGTCGCGGGCAAGTCCGGCACAGTCGAGCAGCAGCATCGGGCATCCGCTGTCGGGCAGGGTCTGACCGGCATAGAGCCCGGTCGCCATGATCGCCGGCGCGGCCGGCTTGATCACCAGTTCCTCGTTATCCAGCACATCGTCGACGCGCAGCGCATAGCTGCCCTCCCCGATGCTGACGATCGCCACCATCGGATAGCCGCTCGGCGCGGCGTTGAGGCCGAGCTGATCGGCCAGCACGATCATCGGCAGACGCCGGTCGCGCAGCGTGACCACCCATGCGCTGCCAATGCGGTCGACCCGGATGGCGTCGCTGCGTTCGCTGACGATTTCCTCGATCGCCTGGCGGGGAATGGCAAAGGACTGGCCACCCGCGCCGACCACGATCGTTGGAATGATCGACAGCGTCAGCGGCACATGGATCAGGATGCGCAGCCCGCGGCCGGGATCATTGTGCAGCTCGACGCGGCCGCCGATCTGCTCGATCGCCGCGCGCACCACGTCCATGCCGACACCGCGCCCGGAAATCTCGGTCACTTCGTCCTTGGTCGACAGCCCGGGTTCGAAAATCAACGCCAGCCGCGCACGGTCGCCCAGCGCGCGCAGGGCATGTTCGTCGCGGCCCTGTTTCACCAGCTTGCGGATCACCCGCTCGACATCGATACCGCGCCCGTCGTCGGCGACCTCGACCACGATCTGGTTGCCCGACTGACGCGCCGAAACGATCAGCCGGCCGTTTTCGCGCTTGCCAGCGGCACGGCGTTCGGCGGGCGATTCGATGCCATGGTCGATCGAATTGCGGATGATGTGGACCAGCGGGTCGCGCAGCACCTCGATCATCTCGCGGTCCAGTTCGACCTCGGAACCGTCGACCTGAAGCATCACCGACTTGCCAAGGCCCGCGGCCGTGTCGCGCACCATGCGCGGCAGCGCGGAAAACAGCGCGTCGATCTTCTGCATCCGGGTCCGCGTGACGGTGTCGCGCAGATCGGCGACGGTTGCCGACATCCGCTCCAGCGCGGCCTCGACCTGCGGGTCGACTTCGGCACTGCGCAGGCGGCGCGACAATTCGTTGCGGGCGAGCACCATGTCGGACATGCCGCTCATCATCCGGTCGAGCAGTTCGACATTGAGGCGCACGCTGCGGCTCTGCGCGCGCGGCGCGACGGGCGCCGCAGCGGCCTGAACCACATCGGCAGCGCCCCCAGCCAGCGCGGCGATCAGCAGGTCTTCGCCGGTGTCGTCCAGCGCAGCTCCCGCGTCGATCGCTTCGACGATCTCACCGATCCGGTCGACCACGCCCAGCACGGCGTTGACCAGCGCGCGATCGGGCACGCGCGTCCCCGCGCGTACGTCCGCCAGCACATC
Organism: Sphingomonas sp. BE123; assembly: GCF_031456015.1. NCBI lineage: Bacteria > Pseudomonadati > Pseudomonadota > Alphaproteobacteria > Sphingomonadales > Sphingomonadaceae > Sphingomonas > Sphingomonas sp. BE123. Next base: position 824,048 of record NZ_JAVDTW010000001.1, read on the forward strand.
TTCCGCCGCATGGCTCAGCCGCGCGAGCCGCGGCAGGTCGAGAAAGCCGCAGCTTCCCTTGACGGTATGGACAAAGCGGAAGATCGCATCCAGCCGCTCACGGTCGGCGGGCGCAGCTTCCCAGGCGATGATCTCGCCGGACAGCGCCTCCAGCGTTTCCCGCGTCTCGGCAATGAATTCCTGTAACAGATCGTCCACGGGCGCCCCCAAAGGTCCGGCCGGTCTTGGCACCGATACGGTTAACAGGGAGTTAGGACGCGGGCGGTATCGCCACGGTCCGGGCGGATTACTCCCGTATTCCTACGACTATCTCCCCGCGCCCGTCCGATTTACTCATTTCGCGACGGACATGGTTGGGCATCCCTCAACCATCACCGTTCGAGCCATTGGGAGAGGGGATGGCGACGTCACGACTGGACGCGATGCGTCGGGACTGCAGGCTGGTCGCCCGCGTGGTCTCTGCCGAAATCTTTGCCGCAACGCTGGATCTGGGGACGCGGCTGCCGCCCGATCTGTTCCGTGCGCGAATGGTGTGCATCCCCATCCTGATCTCGGTCACGCGCGACCAGATTGACCGGACCATCCGCGGGGTGGATCCGGGGCGCGGGCCGTCGATCAACGCGATTGCCGCCTCGCTCGACCTGCCGTTCGAAACCGCGCGGCGCAATGTTCAGCGCATGGTCGAATGCGGCTGGCTGCGCATCAGCGATCTGGGCGGCGTTGCCCTGCCCGATCCGATGCCAGAAGCGCTCGGTCGCTGGTGCCGCGATCTCGACAGCCTGTTGCCGCGCGCAGCGGCGCGTATCGCACGGCTGAGCAGCGCTGCGGAGCGCTTCCATCCGGTTTACGGCTGCGACAAGGCCGCGATGCTCGGCGCGCTCGACCTGTTCCTGGTCATGGCGAGCACCTCGTCATTGTTCGACCAGCGCTTCAGCGACCTGCTGCTGATCCACTTCGTGTGCAATGCCAGCGTCGCGCATCTCAACAGCGATGCGCCCGGCGCGGCCCCCTTTGCGCGGCGCGAAACCGTGCCGACATCGGACGACCGCGCCTTCATCCCGCTGGCCCGCATCGCCGATACGACCGGCGCTTCGCGCTCGACCGTCTATCGCATCGTCAGCCAGTGCGTCGCGGCGCAGGTGTTCGAACGGCGCGGCAACGCCGTGCGCGCCTCTGTGCCGTTTCTCGCCAGCCCGCTTTATGCCGAGGCGCTCGAACGCGTCGCGGGGCGCACCGCGACGCTGTTCTCGCGGCTCGAGCGGCACCGCTGCGGCGCCGGGTGCGCAGAGCTGGATGCGGCGCTTGACGGTGGTGTCGCGACCGCGCGCGCCATGCCCGCACCGCGCGTCGCGACAGACAGCGCGGTGGTCCCGGGAACCATGGCCAGCTGGGCCTATCCGGCCTGAGCCCCGCCAGCGTTCGCTTCAGCCAGCCGCGCGCCACGGCGTGCGCGTGACCATCACCGCGGCAAACAGCGGCGAGGCGAGAAACGCCGCCAGCCAGGGCTGGACCCGCGCCAGGTCCTGTGCCGCGAACCAGTCCGGGTCGACCGCCGCGAATTGCCGCACGAACGGCAGGATCGCGGCATCGGCGAGCCCGAACCGCGCTCCGCCCAGCCACGCCTGCGCGCCAAGCCGGGTGCCGAGTCCCTGCAGGATCGCCAGCGCCGCCGCGCGATGATCGACCCCGTCCGCCGGATAGCGCTCGGGATATTTGTAGCGGTCGAGGTGATGCTTGAACGCGCCGTCATTCGCCGCGATCAGCGCCGGCGCATCGCCCGCCAGCCAATGCTCGGGATCGTTGCGCGCCAGCGCCCAACGCATGATGTCCAGGCTCTCGTCGATCACCCGGCCATCGGGCAGCACCAGCACCGGTACGGTCCCCTTGGGCGACGCCGCGATCATCTCGGCCGGCTTGTCGCGCAGCCTGACCTCGCGATGCTCGACCGCCGTTTCGCTCACCGCCAGCGCGAGCCGCGCCCGGATCGCATAGGGGCAGCGGCGGAAGCTGTAGAGGATCGGGTCAGTCAGGCTCGCGTCCCCCGGCCTCTGGCGTGAACACCGCGCCGACATGCGCCTCACCGCGCTGTGCCGCCAGCTGCGCCTGGCGATGCCGCTCGGCATAGCTGGCGCGCTGTTCCTCGGTGCGCGTGCCGATACAGGCGGGGCAGCTCACCCCCTCGACATAGTCCGGCGACTGCCGCGCTTCCGGGCTCACCGGCATGCGGCACGCGCGGCACAGCACATGCGCGCCGACCTCCAGCCCGTGCTTCACCGCCACCCGCTCGTCGAACACGAAACATTCGCCGTCCCACAGGCTACGGTCCTGCGGTACTTGCTCCAGATAGGCGAGGATGCCGCCCTTGAGGTGATAGACCTGCTCCACCCCCTCCGCCTTGGCAAAGGCAGTCGATTTTTCGCAGCGGATGCCGCCGGTGCAGAACATCGCGATCTTGGGCATGCGCCCTTGAGCCTCGATCTCCGCGCGCTTGGCGCGGAACCATTCGGGAAATTCGCTGAAGCTGCGCGTCTTGGGATCGATCGCGCCGCGAAACGTGCCAATCGCGACCTCATAATCGTTGCGCGTGTCGATCAGCACCGTGTCCGGATCGGCGATCAGGTCGTTCCACTCGGCCGGCGCGACATAATGCCCGACCCCGGCGAGCGGATCGATATCGGGCTGGCCCATCGTCACGATCTCGCGCTTCAATCGCACCTTCATCCGGTGGAACGGCATCGTGTCGGCGTGCGAGAATTTGACGTCGATCTCCGCGCATCCGGGCAGCGTGCGGACATGCGCCAGCACCGCGTCGATCGCCGCATCGCTGCCGGCAATCGTACCGTTGATCCCCTCACGCGCCAGCAGCAGCGTGCCCTTCACCTCCTGCGCGACGCACAGGTCGAGCAGCGGACCGCGAATGGCCGCCGGGTCGTCGAACCGGGTGAACTGGTACAGCGCCGCGACGCGGACTTGGCTCATCAGGCTACCTTGAACGCTGCCCCGAACAGCAGCACGTCGGCGTCGGGCGGCGACACCTGCAGCTCGCCCCCGCCCTGCGTCACCAGCTGGTGGACGAGATAGGCGGCGGCCGCGCGCGGGGTGACCGGCGAGTCGCCGGTGTCGCCGCTCAATGCACCGCGCAGTTCGCCGTCCAGCACGATGCGCGGCCCCTGCGCGCGCACCACGATCTCGACCATGTCGTCACGCGCCTCGGCGCCGATGTCCAGCTGCCCGCCGCGCACCAGCGCGTCGCCGCCGATCAGCGCGAGGTTGAGCAGCACCTTGATCACCTGCTTGGGCAGCACCGGGTCCTCGACCATCCAGCCGATCGACACGCGGTGATTGTCGCCGAACAGCCCGTCGATCGCCGCCTGTGCCTCGCGCGTGTCGACGGTGTCGCCGAACCCGCCCGCCGCGCCGAACGCCAGGCGGAAGAATTTGAGCTTGTTCGCACTCGCCTTCGCGCTCTCCGCCAGCAACTCCAGGCAGCGCGCGCGCATTTCGGGATCATGCTCGTCGGCGAGCAGTTCAAGCCCGTTGTTGAGCGCGCCAACCGGGCTCAACAAATCGTGGCACAGGCGCGAGCAGAGCAGGCTGGCAAAATCGGTCGGCGAAATGTTCATGGATGCTCCCATTGCTCCCCACCCCTTTGGCCCAGCCGCGCCGCCGCTGCAAGCGCGGTGAACCACGATGTGCAATGTTCTCACGACAAAATGTCAGGTTTTATTGACAAGACGATTCTCGAGCGCGATATGTCAGGAAGACCTGACACCGGGTCGTGTCTTTTCGAACGGCAGAGCGGCGGCGTGCGGAACCGGTTGAAGATACTGCGCGCCGAACGCGACTGGAGCCAGGCCGAGCTTGCCGGCCGGATCGACGTGTCGCGTCAGGCGATCAACGCGATCGAGACCGGCAAGCACGATCCTTCGCTCGCGCTTGCCTTCCGGCTCGCGCGGCTGTTCGGACAGCCAATCGGGGAAATCTTCAATGACGGGAATGACGATGACTGAACGCTGGGGTGAGCAACAACATGCAAAGCGGGTGCAGCAAGGCCGGCGGCGCAACCGCTGGCTGGCGGTCGGGGTAGTTGCACTTCTCGTCGCCATACCGTTCGTCATCGGCGTGATCGACGGAGTTCGCGGCGCGCCGCGCGACGGGGTGCCGCTGCCGATCCGCTCGGCACTGATTCTGGGCGTCACGGCATTGATCCTCACCTATCTGTGGCGCAGCTGGCGTGCGGCGGACGAGTATCAGCGCGCTACCGCGACGCTGTGCCTCGCGGCGGCAGGACTGGTCGCGCTGGTCGTCACCCCCGTCGCCGAATTGATCGGATCGATCGTCGGCCAGCCGCTGTCCTACGAACTGCCCTGGGCACTCGCGGTGGTCGCAGCGATCGGCACCTGGCTGTGGCGGCGACAGCGCTGAAACGCGCATGGCAACAGCGCCGCGCGACGCCCCTTTCGTCGCGCGGCGCGCCCGGCTAGCATGCCGCAAAATTGATGAAGGGGATCGCATGTACCGCTTTGCACTGACAACGTTGACGGCTCTGGCACTCACGGTCCCGGCCACCCCTGCGCTCGCCCAGACCCGCGCTGCGCCCGCCGACGCGGTCAGGCTCGACACCAAGCGGATCGACGCAATGCTGGCGAAGATGATCGCCGATGGCCGTGCAGTCGGCGGGTCGGTGCTGGTGTGGAAGGACGGGCGCGAGGTGCATTTCGCCGCGCGCGGGGTCGCGGACCGGGAGGCCGCCCGCCCCTTCGCCCGCGACACGCTGGTGCAGATCTATTCGATGACCAAACCGGTAACCGGCGTCGCCCTCATGCAGCTGTGGGAACAGGGCAAGTTTCGCCTCGACGATCCGCTCGCGCGCTACCTCCCCGATTTCGCGAACATGCAGGTGCAGGACGGCACCGGTGCGGACGGCAAGCCGCTGTGGCGCGCGGCGAGCCGCCCGATCACGATCCGCGACGTGCTGCGGCACACCGCCGGCTTCGCCTATGGCGACGGCCCGACCGCGGCACACAAGGCGTTCGCCGCCGCCGACCCGCTCAACCCGCAGAATACGCTGGCGGAGTTCGGCCGCCGCCTCGCCAAGGTACCGCTTCTGTCCGAGCCGGGCACCGAATGGCATTACAGCGTGTCGGTCGACGTCCAGGCGCTGTTGGTCGAGCGGCTGAGCGGCATGAAGTTCACCGACTATGTCCAGCAGCACATCTTCGACCCGCTCAAGATGCGCGAGGCTGGCTGGCACCAGCCGATGGACCGCCTCCCCCGCTTCGCCGCGACCTATGTGAAGGGGCCGAGCGGCATGACCCGCCAGCCCGAGGCGGCGATGCGCGAGCGCAACTTCCCCGGCGTGCCGCTGACCATGGGCGGCGCCGGCATCGTCGCGCCAATCGACGATTATATGCGCTTTGCCCGGATGCTGCTGAACGGCGGCGAGCTCGACGGCGCGCGCCTGCTCAAGCCCGCAACGATCCGCCTGATGGCGACCGATCACCTCGATCCCGCGATCACGGAACGCGAATGGCTGCCGGGCAAGATCGACGGCGGCTTCGGCGTCAACTTCGCCGTCCGCACCGCCCGTCCCGCAACACCGGACCGCAACCGTGGCGCCGTCGGCGAATTCTTCTGGGACGGCGCGGCCAGCACCTTGTTCTGGGTCGATCCCGCCAACAACATGGCGGTGGTGTTCTTCGTCCAGACCTTCCCGTTCGACGGCACGCTGCACACCGATATCCGCAAGGCGGTGTATGGCGCGGACTATCTGGGGCCGAAGGGGGATTGATCTACCGGTCGCGCGCGTCGAACCCGGCGCGCGCGGCACCTACCGCTTCCAGATTCGCCTCCGCCCAATGCCACACGCCGCAGAACGCCTCGCCCAAACTCTCGCCCAGCGGGGTCAGGCGATAGTCCACGCGCGGCGGAACGACCGCATGCACCGTGCGCGTCACGAACCCGTCGCGCTCCATTCGGCGTAGCGTCTGCGTGAGCATTTTCTGGCTGATGCCGGGGATGGCGCGCGAAATCTGGGTAAAGCGCATCTCCCCGCCTTCATCGAGCGTTTCGAGCAGGAGCATCGTCCATTTGTCCGCGACCGCACCGATCAGTTCATAGACCAGCGCATCGACGCGGGGGTCGCTCGCATGCCATTCACTATTGCTCATCGCTCACACTCTCTTTTTGGTAAGTATAAATCTTTTGGGTGCCTTCTTTCGATACGATAGCACCGACCTAAATTTGCGTCACCACATCCCAAGGAGGCGCAGATGAAACAGTCCGGCAACACCATCCTCATCACCGGCGGCGGATCGGGCATCGGCGAAGCGCTCGCCCATCGCCTGCACGATGCCGGCAACACCGTGATTGTCGCGGGCCGCCGCCGCGATGCGCTCGACACCGCAATCGCGGGCCGCGCGAACCTGCACGCCATGACGCTCGACATCGACAGCGCGGAGGCGATCGAGAGCTTTGCTGCCGAGGTGATCGCAGCGCACCCGAACCTCAACGTCCTGATCAACAATGCCGGAATCATGCGGTATGAGGACCTGTCCACGCGCCGGGACCTGACCGATGCCGAGGCAATGATCACCACCAACCTGTTCGGCCCGATCCGCCTGATCAACGCATTGGTCGATCATCTGAAGGCGCAGGACGACGCGGCGATCGTCAACGTCACCTCCGGGCTCGCCTTCGTACCCCTCGTCATCGCAGCGACCTACAGCGCGACCAAAGCGGCGATCCACAGCTACACCATCTCGCTCCGCGACGCGCTCGCCGGGTCGGTCGAAGTGATCGAGCTCGCTCCACCGGCGGTCCAGACCGACCTCACCCCCGGCCAGCGCGAGCGTGCCGCCTACCAGCCGCTCGACGACTTCGCCGACGAGGTGATGGCACTGTTCGCGCAAGTTCCGACGCCAAAGGAAGTGCTGGTGGAGCGCGTAAAGCCGCTCCGCAACGCCGAGGCGGAAGGCCGCTTCGACGCTACGCTCGCGCAACTCACGGCGATGGTGAAGGGCGCGCAGCACTGATCCCCCCGTCGCCCCGGCCCCGCACCGGGGCGCGATCAGCCGAGTTCCTCCCGCTCGAACCGCCCATGCAGGCCGCTCGCTCCCGCGCGCCACGCGGTGACGGCGTCGCCTGCGACGATCACCCACAGTTTTCCGTCCGCCGCCGCCATCGCCGCATCGGTCGCGGACGGGGTCGCGTCGCCCGAAGGGTGCGAGTGCCAATAGCCGATGACCTTGTCCCCGCCCGCACGCTCGGCCTTCAGCGCCGCGATCAGCGCGCCCGGATCGATCTCGAACCGGCGCGTCGGATCGCCCGAGGCATTGGCCGTGACGCTCGCCCGCTCGACCCCTTCCGCACCGAACAACAGCCCGCACGCCTCGAATGGCGCGGCTTCGGCCGCTGCCCGCTGCATTAGCGCGATAACACAGCTTGAAATCCGCAAACCCATGCCCATCTGCGTAGCGCAATGAACCGGGGGGTTTCCACACTCGAAGCGCGGATCGCGGATACAGCGGATGGCTGGCGGCTCGACCGGGCTTTGGCGGATGCGCTCCCCACGCTGTCGCGTGAGCGGATCAAGGCGCTGATCTCCACCGGCAACGTCACCGGCCCCGATGGCCTGATCCGCGATCCCAAGAAAAAGGCGCCCGGCGGCGCGCTGTTCACGCTCACCGTCCCCGACCCCGAACCCGCGCATAACGAAGCGCAGGACATCGCGCTCACCGTGGTGTTCGAGGATGAACATCTCATCGTCATCGACAAGCAGGCCGGGCTGGTCGTCCACCCGGCAGCGGGCAATTTCGACGGTACGCTCGTCAACGCGCTGCTGCATCATTGCCAGGGCAGCCTGTCGGGCATCGGCGGCGTCGCGCGGCCCGGCATCGTGCACCGCATCGACAAGGATACCTCCGGCCTGATGGTCGCGGCCAAGACCGATCGCGCGCATGTCGGCCTTGCCCGCCAGTTCAAGGATCATTCGATCGACCGGCGCTATCAGGCGATCGTCTCGGGCCGACCGAAACTGTCAGGCGGAAGCGTCGACGCACCGCTTGCGCGCTCACCGCAAAACCGCAAGAAGATCGCCATCCAGCCCGGCGGCAAGCGCGCGGTCACCCACTGGACGCTGGTAAAGCCGCTGTACGAGGCGGCGTTGGTCGAATGCCGGCTCGAAACCGGGCGGACGCATCAGGTGCGCGTGCACATGGCGTCGCTGGGTCATCCGTTGATCGGCGATCCGGTTTATGGTAGAACTAAAAAGGAACATCGGGAGGTCGTGGAAACCTTGGGTTTCCGCCGTCAGGCCTTGCACGCCGCCCGGCTGGGGTTCATCCATCCGATCAATAGTCACGCTTTGGCGTTCGATAGCGAAATGCCGGCGGACATGCAGGAACTGATGGATAAGCTCGTCGTATAGTTTTTTGACCCGTCGCAACGAGGGTCGACCGGCATCCCCGCCTAAGAAGGGGGGAAGCCCAGACAAAGGGAGTGAAGTACCATGGCCAGCGGAAGCAATGTCCCGGCGACCATCCCCGCCCTTGGCGGTGAGGCCAGCCTGAACCGCTACCTTGCGGAGATCCGCAAGTTTCCGATCCTTGCGCCCGAGCAGGAATATATGCTCGCGAAGCGCTTTCAGGAGCATGGCGACCCCGAAGCGGCCGCGCAGCTGGTCACCTCGCACCTGCGCCTCGTGGCGAAGATCGCGATGGGCTATCGCGGCTATGGCCTGCCGGTCAGCGAACTGATTTCCGAAGGCAATATCGGCCTGATGCAGGGCGTGAAGAAGTTCGAGCCCGATCGCGGCTTCCGCCTCGCCACCTATGCGATGTGGTGGATCCGCGCCTCGATTCAGGAATTCATCCTGCGCAGCTGGTCGCTCGTGAAGATGGGCACGACCGCAGCACAGAAAAAGCTGTTCTTCAACCTGCGCCGGATGAAGGCCAAGCTCGACGCGTTCGAGGATGGCGACCTCAAACCCGAGGATCTGGCGAAGATCGCCAAGGATCTGGGCGTGACCGAGGAAGAGGTCACGTCGATGAACCGCCGCATGGCGATGGGCGGCGACACGTCGCTCAACGTGCCGATGCGCGAGGATGGCGAGAGCCAGTGGCAGGACTGGCTGCAGGACGACAGCGCGCTGCAGGACGAGGTCGTTGCCGAAGCGCAGGAAGCCGATGTCCGCCACGGCATGCTGATCGAGGCGATGGACGAGCTCAACGAGCGTGAAAAGCACATCCTGACCGAACGCCGCCTGACCGACGATCCCAAGACGCTCGAGGAACTGAGCCAGGTCTATGGCGTCAGCCGCGAACGCGTCCGCCAGATCGAGGTGCGTGCCTTCGAAAAGCTGCAAAAGGCGATGATGCGCCTGGCCGGCGACCGCCGCCTGCTCACCGTCGGCTGAGCGATCGGCCGGGGGACGGGTGGCGCAGGACAATAGCGGAGCGGGCGGATCGCCGCCGGGTGCATCGCGCCCGGTGTCGCCGCTTGGTCCACGTCCGCTGCCCGACCTCGGCCATCTCGATGGAATCGGTATTCAACCCGTGAAACCCGGCAAACCGCGCAGGCCGATCGGCCGCCGCCTCGTCGGCTGGCTGTTCAAGGGCGCGCTCGGCTTCGTGCTGGTGTCGGTCGCGATGGTCACGCTCTATCGCTTCGTCCCGCCGCCCTTCACGCTCACGATGCTGGGCGACGTGTTTTCGGGCCATGGCGTCACCAAGAAATGGGTGCCGCTGTCCCGGATCGACGCCGACATGGCGCGTGCCGCCATCGCGGCCGAGGACGCGCGCTTCTGCAGCCATTCCGGGTTCGATTACAAATCGATCGCCGCTGCAATCGCGCGCAATGCGGAGGGCGGGAAAGTGCTGCGGGGCGGATCAACGATCAGCCAGCAGACCGCGAAGAATGTCTTCCTGTGGCAGGGCGGCGGCTATTTTCGCAAGGCGCTGGAGGCGTGGTTCACCGTCCTGATCGAAGCGATCTGGGGCAAGCGTCGCATCATGGAAGTCTATTTGAACGTCGCCGAAACCGGCATCGGCACCTATGGCGCAGAGGCAGGGGCACGCCGTTATTTCAAGAAAGGCGCGGGCAATCTGACCCGTGCCGAAGCCGCGCGCATCGCTGCCGTGCTGCCGCTGCCCAAGCGCCGGGCCGGCGTCGCTCCGAAAGGCTTCACCCGGCGCTACGGCAATTCGATCGCGGCCCGGATCGGCGTGGTTCAGCGCGACGGCCTCGACGCCTGCCTGCGCTGATCCGGCATCCGCAGCCGCCTGTTTGAGGCGGAAGTGACCCCGGGCCGCGCCCGGGGCCATGCGCGCGCTTACTTCTTGTCCGCCGGGACCGCCTGGTCGATCGCATCGCCGGCCTTTTCTGCGGTGTCGCCAACGGCCTGTGCCGCCTCGGTGATCGCCGCGTCCTTGCGCGTCTCGGAATTGTTGCTGAGGAAATAGAAGGCACCGACCACCACGATCACCAGTGCGATGATGCCCAGGATCAGCCCGCCGCCGCTGCCGCGCCGCTCGATCACCGTGGTGCCGCCTCCGCGCTCGGTCACGCGTTCCGCGGTCACGCCATCGGTGCGCTCGACAATCCGTTCTTCAGCCATGTTTCATCTCCCAACAGGAACATTGGCGGCCCAACGCAGCGGGCAAAGCCATTGTTCCCGTTGTGAAATGTTCAGGCACTTTGATTGGTGCGGTGCCGGCCCGCTCCCCCACCCGGCCACCCAACGACAGTAATTCTATGGGTGGCCGGGTGGGGGAGCGGGTTGGTGCCGCCACAAACGCCCTCAGAACGGCAGCTTGAACCCCGGGGGCAGCGGGATCCCGCTCGACAGCTTCGACATTTCCGCCGACGCCGCTGCATCTGCCTTCGCCCGCGCATCGTTGAGCGCAGCCGCCACCAGATCCTCGACCATCTGCTTCTCGCTCGGCGCGAGCAGCGATTCGTCGATCGTCACGCCGATGATCCGGCCCTTGGCGCTCGCCTTGACCTTGACCAGCCCGCCACCCGACGCGCCTTCGACCTCGATCCCGTCGAGGTTTGCCTGCGCCTTGGTCAGCTCGTTCTGGACGTTCTGCGCCATCGCCATGATGTCTTCGATACTCTTCACCCAAACCTCCTGTGTTCGCGGGTCCAGCCGATCAGCTCGGCATCGGGAAAGGCTTCGAGCGCGGCGGCGACCACCGGCGAGGCGAGCACGGCATCGCGCTCCGCCGCCTCGCGCGCCGCGCGCTCTTCGTTCAACGTCGCTTCGCCCGGTGCGTCGGTCACGCGTAGCGACCAGCGCTTGCCGAGCACGCGTCGCAGCACGCTTTCGAAATCATGCACCAGATCGGCGGGCAGGCCCTGACTGCTGATCTCGACAATCGGTTCGGCGATGCGGATCGGGCGGACCAGGTTGCGCACGCGCGCGGCGAGATGCTCCTCATGCGCCGCCGCCAGCCGCTCGACCAGTTCGGCCATGCTGCGTGGAGCCGGGGCCTCGGCGGGCGCGGCAGGCGTCGCGGCGGGAGCCGACGCACCCATCGGCGCCCCCTCGGCAATCCGCCGCGCCAGTTCGCCCGGATCGGGCAGGGTCGAGGCGTGAATCACCCGCAGCAGCGCCATTTCGCATGCCTCGATCGGCAGCGCGGCACGGATCACCTCGTCATGCCCCTTGAGCAGTAATTGCCACAGCCGGTGCAGCGCCGGGAAGCCGAGCTTCCCCGCCCATTCGGCCAGCGCCGCGCTTTCCTCGCTCGCCTGTCCCGGGATCACCGTGTTGCCGAGCTTCGCCAGCGTCACGCGGTGGACCATTTCCAGCAGCGATTTCAGCACCGCCTGCGGATCGACGCCCAGATCATATTGCCCGCGCAGCGCCGTCAGCGCGCCCGCCGCATCGCCCGCAATGACCAAGCCGAACAGGTCGCGGATCGCATTGCGGTCGGACAGGCCGAGCATGTCGCGCACCGCATCCGCCGTGACCGCCCCGCCCTCCATGCCGGCATGCGCAATCGCCTGGTCGAGGATCGACAGCCCGTCGCGCGCCGACCCTTCCGCTGCGCGCGCGATCATCGCCAGCGCCTCCGGCTCGGCCTGCGCGCCTTCTTTCTCGACCACTTCGCCGAAATGCGCGGCGAGCTTTTCCGCCGGAATGCGTCGCAGGTCGAAGCGCTGGCAGCGCGACAGCACCGTCACCGGCACCTTCTGCACCTCGGTCGTCGCGAACAGGAATTTCACATGTCCCGGCGGCTCTTCCAGAGTCTTCAGAAGCGCGTTGAATGCGTTCTTCGACAGCATGTGCACTTCGTCGATGATGTAAATCTTGTACCGCGCCGACACCGCCGAATAGCGCGACGCATCGATGATATCGCGCACATCGTCGACGCCGGTATGGCTGGCGGCGTCCATCTCGATCACGTCGATATGCCGCCCCTCGGCAATCGCGCGGCACGGTTCGCACACGCCGCACGGATCGATCGTCGGCCCGCCCTGCCCGTCCGGGCCGATACAGTTCAGCGCCTTGGCGATCAGCCGCGCGGTCGACGTCTTGCCGACCCCGCGCACGCCAGTCAGCAGAAACGCATGCGCCAGCCGGTCGCGCCGGATCGCGTTACCCAGCGTCTGCACCATCGCATCCTGTCCGATCAGCTCGGCAAAGGTCTGCGGCCGGTATTTGCGCGCGAGCACGCGATAGACGCTGTCGCGCGGCTGGTGCGGTTCGTCGAGGCCAAGGAATGAATCGGACATTGCGGAAGACCCTAGCGGCTCCGGCCGGTCACGTCATGGGGGGAAGGTGGGAGCCGGGACGACCCGACACGAAAATCGTTACGGCTGCTTCCTTCCGGACCTGACCGGGTTGGCGACGGCATCGTCCGCCCGACTCCCGCGGCGCAGATAGGCGGAAGTGCGCGCGATTGCAATGACTCCGCCGCATGTCGCTGCTAAGCCCCTGTCCGATGCGCATTTTACTGCTGGGCGCCGGGGGGTTCATCGGCCGGCATATCCTGTCCGAATTGCTGGCGAGCGGCCATCAGGTCCGCGCCGTCGCGCGCGATGTCGCGCGGCTGCGCGAGGCGGAGCCGGGCGCGGAGTGGATCGGAATCGACCTCGCCCGCGCCACCGATGCTGAAGGCTGGCGACCGCACCTGTCCGGGATCGACTGTGTCGTCAACGCGGCGGGCGTGCTGCGCGGGCCGGAGATGCAGGCAGTCCATGTCGACATGCCGCGCGCGCTCCATGCCGCGTGCAAAAAGGCTGAGGTGCGCCGCGTCATCCTGATCTCCGCCGTCAGCGCGCGACCCGATGTCGATACCGACTACGCCCGGTCGAAGCTGGCCGGCGAGGCGGCATTGCGTGACTCGGGGCTGCGCTGGACGATTTTCCGCCCGTCTTTGGTGATCGCGGAGGGCAGCTATGGCGGCACCTCGCTGCTGCGCGGCCTCGCCGCTTTGCCCTTCGCACAGCCGCTGGCAGGCGATGGCAACTTCACCTTCTCCCCGATCCATGCCGACGACCTCGCGCGCTCGGTGCGCCTCGCGTGCGAGGATCTGTGGTTTGTCGGCCAGAGCTTCGAACCCGCCGGGCCGGAAACGCTCACCCTGCGCGAATTGATGACGCGCTATCGCCACTGGCTCGGCTTGGGCCCCAGCCGCCTCGTCCGCGTACCGATGCCGGTGATGCGCGCGCTCGGGCGGATTGGCGATCTGGCCGGATCCGGCCCAGTCTCGACCAACAGCCTGACCCAGCTGGTCGCCGGCAACGCCGCCGACGGCGCGGCGTTTGCCCAGGCGGTCGGTTTCCGCCCGCGCAGCGTGGCTCAGGCGATGCGCGACCGCGCCGCCGGGGTGCAGGACCGCTGGCACGCGCGGCAGTTCTTCCTCGCCCCCGCGATCCGCTGGGGCCTCGCGCTGCTGTGGCTCGCCTCGGCGCTGCTCGGCCTGTTCGCCGGGCGCGCGCAGACGCTGGAGTGGCTCGCCGCGATTGGCGCACCCGCGGGCGCCGCACTCCCGCTCCAGATCGGCACCGCTTTGCTCGACCTCGCCATCGCCGCACTCGTGCTGCGCGACCGCACCGCGCGCACCGCGACCGCCGTCCAGTTCGCAGTCGTCAGCGGCTATACGCTCGTCCTCACGCTCGGCCTGCCCGAACTCTGGGCCGATCCGCTCGGGCCGCTGCTCAAGAACCTGCCGATCCTGCTGCTGATCCTCGTCCATGGCGCGATCGGGGACCGGCGATGACCTATCTGCTGGTCAAATGGGTGCATATCCTCAGCTCCACCGTGCTGTTCGGCTTCGGCGCAGGGACGGCCTGGTACCTCTGGAACGCGCACCGCAGCGGCGATCCGGCAACCATCGCCAGCGTCGGAACGATGGTCGTCCGCGCCGACTGGATCTTCACCGGCACCAGCGGCGTGGTTCAGCCGGTCAGCGGGCTGATCCTGCTCCACCTGCTCGGCATCCCGCTCACCGAAAGCTGGGTGCTGGCCAGCGTCGCGCTCTACCTGCTCGCCTTCGCCTGCTGGGTGCCGGTGGTCGGCCTCCAGATCCGCGCCCGCGACCTCGCCCGCGCGGCGTGCGCCAGCGGCCAGCCGCTCGGCCCCGACTATCACCGCGCGATGCGGCTGTGGTTCATCCTCGGCTGGCCCGCCTTCATTGGCCTCACCGCCGTCTTCTGGCTGATGGTCGCCAAGCCGCAATTGTGGTGAGAGGTCAGCTCATGTGGCGACGCGGGTCCATCGCGGCATGGAGGATGCGCACAACGCGAATCCTCCGAGCCTCAATGCGGTAGTAGAGAATGTGGGAACCCGCCGGCCAGCGCCGCAACGCCCGCCGTCCGTAAAACCGTTCAGGGCCAAGCGCTGGATGTTCGCACAGCCTCAAGCATCGCTCACGCATCTCGGCGATATAGGTGTCCGCCTGTTCGACGCCCCATTCGATGGCCGAGTAACGCCAGATTTGCTGAAGATCGACCTCAGCGCGTTTGGCGAATTTCAGCTCGAACGAAATCGCGCGCGTTCCTCGGCAACGATCTGGTCGAACGTCTTATCGCTCAACCCGCTCGCCTCGCCCTCTTCGAGCGCAGCGATCAGCTCGGGACTCGGCTCGCCCTCACCCTGTACGCTCAGATCCGACCGGATCAGATCGCGGACATAATCGCTGATGTCGGCATACAGCCCATCGCGGATGCGCGCATCGACCAGCGGCTTCATATCCTCCGGAAGGGAAATCCGCATTTCGATCATCGAGCAAATCTCCTCCCTGCCGCGCGCCCTGCCAATCACCCGAACAACGCCCCGACCAGCTCCCCGACCTTGGCATGCGCCGCGTTCGCCCTGGCCGATGCCAGCCCCGGCGCGTCGAGGTAGCAGGCGATCAGGATCGGCTTGCGCCCCGGCGGCGTGGCAATCGCGATCGTGTTGAAATAGCCCTCGCCGCTCGTCCCGGTCTTGTCACCCACCCGCCAGCTCTTGGGCAGGCCCGCGCGCAGCCGGTCCTTGCCGGTCGGCGATGCTTCCATCCAGCCCGTAAGCTTCGCGCGCGACGCCGGCGACAGCACATCGCCCAGCAGCAACCGGTTCATCAGCCACAGCATCGCGTCGGGCGTCGTCGTATCGCGCACCTCGCCATTACGGACATTGTTGAGCGACGGTTCGTCGCGATCCGACCGGGTCAGCTGGTCGCCCGCGTCGCGGATGAACCTGGTCAGCCCGCGCGGCCCCGAAATCTGGCCGAACAACAGGTTGGCGGCGCTGTTGTCGCTCATCACCACGGCGGCTTCGCACAGGGCGTCGATCGACAGCGCGCCCTTGGCAAGGTTTGCCTTCACCACCGGCGCATAATCGAGCAGGTCGGCCTCGCCGAAGCGGATCTCGCGCGTCAGGTCCAGCTCGCCCCGGTCCACCCGCGCCAGCACTGCAGCGACCAGCGGCACCTTGAACGTCGAGCACATGGCAAAGCGCGCCTCGGCCCCGTCCGAATAGCGCCGCCCGGTGCCGCTGTCATACACCGCCAGCCCCAGTCGCCCGCCGGTCTCGGCGCGGATCCGGTCGAACGGTCCGATCTTCTGCGCAAGCGCGGGAGCGGCGGCGAGCGCAGCGGCGCCCGCAATCACGGTGCGGCGAGTCGTCATCATCATCGTCCCTGCATATCGCGATGTTCTGAAGGCAGGCTGACCGTCAGCCCGTCCAGCTCCGGCGTGAGCACGATCTGGCACGACAGCCGGCTGGTCCGCGTCGCCCCGACGGCAAGGTCGAGCATATCCTCTTCCTCCTCGCTCGCACGCGGCAGCCGCGCGAAATCTTCCGCCGACACGATGACGTGACAGGTGGAACAGGCCATCTGCCCCTCGCACGTCCCCTCCAGCGGCATGCCCCGCGCTTGCCCGATTTCGAGCAGCCGGTCGCCCGGCGCGCCTTCGGCCTCGGCCGCAACCGCACCATCGACGGTCAGAAACCGCACCCGGATCATGCCGCAATCCGCTGCGCGCGGGCGGCGGCGTCGATGCGCTGGATCGCGTTCACCAAATCCTCCTCGTTCGTATAGCGACCGAACCCCAACCGGATGCTCGACCGCGCTTCGGCGTCGCTCAGGCCCAGCGCCTGCAGCACATGGCTCGGCCGACCCGATCCGCTGGCACAGGCCGACCCCGCCGAAAAGGCGATGTCGCGCAGCTCGGACATCAATCGCGCGACGTCCAGCCCCGGATAGCGCAGGTTGAGATTGCCGGAATAGCGCGCATCCTGCGACCCGTTGAGCGTCCAGCCCGCGGCATCCAGCGCGCGCAACCCGATGTCGAACAGCCGCGCCGCATGCGCGCGATCCGCTTCGAACCGCTGCCCGGCCAGCGCCGCCGCCGCGCCGAATCCCGCGCACAGGGCCGGCGACAACGTCCCCGAGCGCCCGCCCGGTTCCTGCCCGCCGCCATGCAGCAGCGGCTCCAGCGCGACGCCGTCGCGTATCCACAACGCGCCCACGCCCTTCGGCCCGTGCAGCTTGTGCGCCGACACCGCGACCAGATCGACCCCAGCGGGAATCGCCACGCGGCCATAGCCCTGCACCGCATCGGTCAGCATCAGCGCGCCCGCCGCCCTCGCCAGCTCGGCCAGCGCCGCAACCGGCTGGATCACCCCAATCTCGTTGTTGACCAGCATCGCCGCGACCAGCCCGGTCCCCGGCCCGATCGCGTCGCGCGCGGCATCAAGATCGACCAGCCCGTCCGGCCCAACCGGCAGCACGGTGACCGCGCGCCCGCGCCGCGCCTCTGCTGCCACCGTGTCGAGCACTGCGGCATGTTCGGTCGCGATCGTCACGATCCCGCCGCTGCTGCCCTTGATCGCCCAGTTCAGCGCCTCGGTCGCGCCCGACGTAAAGCTTACGGTCCCGCCAGCGGGCATCAGCCCGGCGACCTGTTCGCGCGCCATCTCGACCGCCGCCTTGGCCTTGCGCCCGGCCGCATGCGCCGAATGCGGATTGGCGAAATTCTCGCGCATCCATGGCGTCATCGCGGCCAGCGCCTCGGGCGCCAGCGGCGTCGTCGCCTGATAATCGAGATAGATCATGCCGCCCGCGCCCGGGCTTCCTCGGCGATCGTCCGCCACAGCGCCGCAAAGGCGTCGACCTCGGCCTCGGTCGTCGACCGCCCGAAACTGACCCGCACCACTTCGCGCAGCGCCGGTTCGTCCCAGCCCATCGCGGTCAGCACATGGCTGGGGCGCAGGCTGCCCGACGCGCACGCGCTGCCCGCCGACACCGAAATACCCGCCAGATCGAACCGGATCAGCTGCGCCGCCGACGATACCCCCGGCATGCGATACGCCCCGATCAGCGGGCTGCGCGGGCTGGCCGCCCCGACCACCTCGACCCCGGGCAACGCCGCCTCCAGCCGCGCGCGCAGCCGCGTCATCGCGGCCATGTCCTCCGGCACCGCCAGCGCGGCGGCATAGCCCAAAGCGCCGGGCAGATTCTCGGTCCCTGCGCGATAGCCCTTTTCCTGCCCCCCGGTCGGGATCAGCTTTGCAAAGTCGCGCACCAGCAGCGAACCGACGCCCGGCGGCCCGCCGCGCTTGTGCGCCGACACCACCACCAGATCGGCCTGCCTGATCGCGGGATCGGCCCCGGCCGGCATCTGCGCCGCATCGACGATCAGCGTCCCGCCCGCCGCGTGCACGATCTCGGCAATCTCCGCGATCGGTTGGCGCACGCCCGTTTCGCTGTTCGCCCATTGCACGCACAAGGCCGTGTCCGGCCCGACCGCCGCCTTCAGCGCGTCGCGATCGATGATACCCTGCGCATCGACCGGCAGCGTTCGCGCCCCCTCCGCCAGCCGCAGCACCGCGTCATGCTCGACCGCCGTGATCAGCGTCGCCCGCGCCATGCTCCGGCGCAGCGCGATGTGCAGCGCCTCGCTCGCCCCGCTGGTGAAGATCAGCTCATGCGCCCAGCCATAGGCGCCCGCCACCGTGCGCCGCGCGGCTTCCAGCGCCGCGCGCGCCGCGCGCCCCTCGGCATGCGGCGATGACGGATTGGCCCAATGTGCCATGCCTTCGAACACCGCGGCCTGCGCCTGTGGCAGCATCGGCGTGGTCGCGGCATGGTCCAGATAGATGCGGTCGGTCAGGAGAATCGTTCCAATTGCTTGTCGGGGCGTGAGGACTATATAGCCTGCACCCGTTTCCGCGCTACCGCGCGCCCATCACAGAGCAGGTCCACTTTGCCCGAAGTCATCATTCCCGGTCCCGAAGGCCGCCTCGAAGGGCGGTTCGCGCCCGCCCCCCGTCCCCGCGCACCGGTCGCGATGATCCTGCATCCGCACCCCAGCGCGGGCGGCACGATGAACAACCGCATCGTGCAGGAACTGTACAAGACCTTCCAGCGCCGCGGCTTCGCCACGCTGCGCTTCAATTTCCGCGGCGTAGGCAAGAGCCAGGGCACGTTCGACAACGGCATCGGCGAGCTGAGCGACGCCGCGAGCGCGCTCGACTGGGTGCAGAGCTTCCACCCCGAAGCATCGACCACCTGGATCGCGGGCGTCAGCTTCGGTGCGTGGATCGGCATGCAGCTGCTGATGCGCCGCCCGGAAATCCGCGGCTTCATCTCGGTCGCGCCGCCCGCGAACATGTACGACTTCACCTTCCTCGCCCCCTGCCCCAGCTCGGGCATCATCATCCAGGGTGAGGGCGACGAGGTCGTGACCCCGGGCGCGGTGCAGAAGCTGGTCGACAAGCTGCGCACGCAAAAGCACATCACGATCCACCACGACACGATTCCCGGCGCCAACCATTTCTTCGAACATGAAATGGACCAGCTGATGCGCAGCGTGGACAATTATCTCGACATGCGCCTCGACCCCAATTCGCCGATCCGGTGATTTAGATCCTCCCCGGAACGGGGAGGGGGACCGCGCCCGCAGGGCGTGGTGGAGGGGGCCCGAGGTAAGGGAAATCCGGTGCCTCGGGCCCCCTCCGTCAGCGCTACGCGCTGCCACCTCCCCGTTCCGGGGAGGATTTTGGCTAGGCTTTCGACGCGTCGCGAAGCATGATCGCCCCATGAAGCAATCCACCGCGATCAAGATCGCCGCCGGCGTCGCCGCTGCCACCATTGGCGGCCTGTTCCTCTATTCCCGCGCGACGCGCCCGCCGGTCATCAACCCGAAGGTGCCGGAACCGGCCAAGCCGGTCGACCTGACCCGCTACGCCGGCACCTGGTACGAACTCGCCCGGCACGAAAATCGCTTTCAGAAGGGCATGGACTCGGTCACCGCCGACTATGGCCTGGAAGCCGAGGGCAAGGTCAGCATCGTCAACAGCGGCATCCGCACCGGCGAAACCGAACGCGACGTCAGCGAGGGCACCGCGATCGTCGCCGACGAGGACACCAACGCCAAGCTCAAAATATCGTTTTTCGGCCCGCTCTACACCGGCGACTATTGGGTGCTCGACCATGGCGACGATTACGACTGGTCGATCGTCGGCGAGCCGTCGGGCCGCTATCTCTGGATCCTCGCCCGCGACCCCCGCCCCGACCCGGCGCTGCTTCAGATGCTGCTGACGCGGGTCGAGGAACTCGGCTATGACCGCTGGGCGCTGCGCATCACGCAGCAGGGGTGAAGATGGACCGCATCGACATCACGGTGACCGGCGGATGCCAGTGCGGCGCGGTCCGCTACCGCGCCACCGCGATGCTCGACAACGCCCATCTCTGCCATTGCCGCATGTGCCAGAAGGCGACCGGCGGCCTGTTCGCGGCGCTGGTCGCCGCCCCCAATGACGCGCTGATCTGGACGCGCGGCACTCCCGCCACCTTCCGCAGCTCCGCACATGTCGATCGCGGGTTCTGCGCCGACTGCGGTACTCCACTCTTCTATCGCGGCGACAGCGGGCGCACCAATCTCACCATCGGATCGCTCGATGCCCCCGCAGCCTTTCCGCCGAAAACGCAAATGGGCAACGAATCGCGCATGCCGTGGTTCGCCGACCTGCCCAGCCTGACGGACGAAGGCGCGACCGAAGATCAGGATCCCGACTGGGCCGCCGCCATCGCGGCCAGCAGCAATCAGGCGCCCGACCGCGACTGCCCCCCTTAAACCGTCCAGATCAGCACATTCCCGACCAGCACTACCGCGCACACGATCATCAGCACGCCCTTGGTGCGGTCGCCCTTGCGGAGCATCGTCACCCCGCCCCACACCAGCACCGCCGCCGCGATCAGCAGCAGCGACAGGGTCATGTTGGCGGCGGGGGACAATTCGGGGCGCATGTCGCCCTCCTGCCGCGCTTTCCCGCGCCCGTCGAGTCGATCCGTGGTTAATGCGATTGACTCGCAACACACCCGCTGCCAAGGGGCGCTGAAAGTTTAGCCTTTCACCGCCCTAGCCAGAAAAGGTTGCGCCGCGCACCGCTGGCCTTTAGCCGAGCCGCCAATGTCCGACCGTAACGCCATCCCCCTCGCCCCGTCCGCCGCGCTCACCGTGGAGACCGTGCTCAGCGTCCGTCACTGGAACGAGCATCTGTTCAGCTTCACCATCACGCGTCCGCAAAGCTTCCGCTTCCGCTCGGGCGAATTCGTGATGCTCGGCCTGCCGGGCGAAGGCCGCCCGCTGCTGCGCGCCTATTCGATCGCCAGCCCCGCCTGGGCCGAGGAACTCGAATTCCTCTCGATCAAGGTGCCCGACGGCCCGCTGACCTCGAAGCTTCAGCTGATCCAGCCGGGCGACCAGCTGTTCCTCGGCCGCAAGCCGACCGGCACGCTCGTCACCGACGCGCTGCTGCCGGGCAAGCGGCTGTTCTTCCTCTCGACCGGCACCGGCCTTGCCCCGTTCCTCAGCCTCGCGCGCGATCCCGACGTCTATGAGATGTTCGATCAGGTCCAGCTGGTCCATTCGGTCCGCCGCGTCAGCGACCTCGCCTTCCGCGAAGAGCTGGAGGCACAGCTCGCCGGCGACCCGCTGGTGCAGGATCAGGCGCTGATCCAGTTCAGCTACCTGCCGACCGTCACGCGCGAACCGTTCCCGACCAATCAGCGGATTGGCACGCTGATCGAAAATGGCGGCCTGTTCGGCCCCAATATGCCGGGCGAAAAGCGCCTGAACCCCGAGACCGACCGCATCATGCTGTGCGGGAGCATGGAGATGATCAAGGATCTCTCCGCGATGCTCGACGGCATGGGGTTCGAGGAAGGCTCGAACAGCAAGCCCGGCCACTACGTCATCGAACGCGCCTTCGTGGGGTGACGATCTCGCTCCCGGCCAGGAGATCGGGCGGGTTCAGGTCGGTACCAGCCCAGCCGTCACCCCCGCGAAAGCGGGGGCCCATCTCCGGTACTGTCCACTTGTCGCACCGGCGCAATGTGGTGATCATCTAGGAGATGGGCCCCCGCTTTCGCGGGGGTGACGATTAGTTGCGCCTCATTCCCGATTGCCCCTGCCCCAATGGTAACGCTATCATCCCGCCCGACATACCATCGGAGAGGACGGCGATGCCCCACATCATCTCGCGGCGCAGCTTCATCGGGACCAGCGGCGCCCTTGCCGCCACGCTGACCACTACCGCCAGCGCCGCATCGCTCCAATCCAGCACCACTGCCCGGCTCAAGGGACTCCCCCTCCCCGCCGGCGTCTGCCTCCCCGCCACGCCGCCGCGCCGCAAGCGCGACGACAGCGTCGGCATCGCGATCGTCGGGCTGGGCGGCTATGCGCTCAACCAGATCATGCCGCGCATCGAACAGGCACAGCGCGCGCACATCAGCGCGCTCGTCTCCGGCAACCCCGAAAAGCTGGCTCAGGTCGGCACCGCCTATGGCGTGCCCGCCGACGCGCGCTACTCCTATGAAGACTTCGACAGGATCGCCGCCGACGACCGGATCGACGCGGTCTACATCATCCTCCCCACCGCCTTCCATGCCGACTTCACGATCCGCGCCTTCGCCGCGGGCAAGCATGTCCTGTGCGAGAAGCCGATGGCACTCTCCAGCGCCGAATGCGAAGCGATGATCGCCGCCGGCCGCCGCGCCAATCGCATGCTGATGATCGCCTATCGCTGTCATTTCGAACCGTACAATGTCGAAGCGATGCGGCTGATGCGCGAACGGGCGGTCGGCGCGATCCGCCTGATCCGCACCGACCAGTCCTATCGCGCCGGTCCCACCACCCCGGCGCAGAACTGGCGCTTCAACCGCGCGCTCGCTGGCGGCGGCCCGCTCGAGGATTACGGCCTCTATGGCGTGCAATCCGCGCTCTATCTCAGCGGCGAGATGCCCGACAGCATCAGCGCCACGACGTTCCAGCCCAAGGGCGACCCGCGCTTCACCGAAATCTTCGCGCATGTCGGCGCGCAATGGACCTTCCCGTCGGGCGCGGTGGCCCAGCTCGCCACCGCCTATGACAGCGCCGGCGCCAATTTCGCCCAGGTGCGCGGCACCGACGGCACCCTCATCATGGACCCCGCCACCAGCTATTCGGGGCAGAGGATGCGGATCGAGGGGCGCAACGCCCGCGACTTCACGCCCGGCGACCCGACTGTTCAGTTCGCCGGCCAGCTCGACCATTTTACCAGCGCCATCCGCGACGGCACCCCGATCCTGACCGACGGCGAGATGGGCCTGCGCGACCTGCGGCTGATCGAGGCGACCTACGCCTCCGCGCGCACCGGGCGCACGGTCAGGCTGGCGCCGGACGGTCGCATGCGGGGTTAAGGCGGCGCCCCCGCCGGGCTTTCACAACCGCGTCACGATGCGCCGCTATCGCGCTCCGATGGCATTGCGCGATACTCGGCAGGGGGGACCATCCGGCGCATTCGGCTCCCCCCGCAACGGCTGTCGGTGAAGAAAGCGCAACGCACCCGTGCTCGCGCCCCCTCCCGCCCCCAACGCTCCCGAATTGCTGGCGGGGGACGCGCGTCTGACCCCCGTGCCGACCACTCTGGCTGCGTCCTATGTCGCGCGTCTGGCCGCCGACGGGACGCGCAACCTGGTGACCAATGCCGCCAGCCTGATGCTGCTGCTGCGCTCGGGCGCCGTCGATCTCCCGGTGAGCGTCGACGATGGCACGCTGGGCCATTCCTATGTCACCAGCCCGCACAGCGCCTATGTTCTCTATGCCCGCGACGAGATCGCGCTGCTCGGCCTCGGGCGGATGCGGCTCGCGGCCGATGCAGTGCTGCGGACGCTGAGCGGCCTGTTGCGCAGCATGCGGCTCAACCGCGCGGTGCATCTCGACAATTGGCTGCTGTCGACCAATCTGCACGGCTGTTGGGACGGCGCCGGCCTTGCCGGGATGCGCCAGCTTCTCGCTGACCGCTTCCCCGATCATTTCCTGATCATCCGCTCGCTCGATCCGTGGACCTGCCCGGCGCTGCTGGACGCCGTCCGCCACGATGGCTGGACCCTGCTGCCCGCACGACAGGTCTGGGTCACCGACGATCTGGCAGGGCAATGGCTGCCCCGCGGTCAGACCCGCGCCGATGCCAAGGCGTTGCGCCGCTCGGGCCTGCACACCGGGCGGGCCGACGCGCTCACCGAACGCGACTGCGCGCGGATCGCCGATCTCTATCGGCAGCTCTATGTCGGGCGCTATTCGGCGATCAATCCGATCTTCACGCCCGACTTCATTCAGGCGGCGGCGGCCATCGGCCTGCTGACCTTCCTCGTCGCGCGCGATGGGCAGGGGCAGATCATGGCCTTCTCCGCACTGCGCAGCGCTGGCGGAGTCGGCACGGTGCCGCTGATGGGCTATGACATGACCCGCCCGCAGGGCGAGGGCCTGTACCGCATCGCCAGCTACATGGCCGCCGATACCGCGATGCGCGCCGGGCTGCGCTTTCACGGATCGGCCGGCGCGGGCGAGTTCAAGCGCAGCCGCGGCGCACACGGGGTGATCGAATATATGGCGGTCGATGCCCGCCACCTCTCCGCCCCCCGCCGCGCGGGCCTCGCGCTGCTGGCCGCCGGGCTGAATGCGTTCATGAAGCCGATGCTGGAGCGCAATGGGTGGTAGCGCGGCGGCGCCACCTCGGGAATGCGCAGACCGCTCCAATCACGCCGAAACTGCCGTGCCAGCTCCCTTGACGCAACACGACCGCGCCTCTAGGTCGCTCCCAACACTCTATCGCTGGAGACTGCCATGCGTGACCAGATCGTCCCCAATCAGGAATCGGCCACTCTCGAAGCACGCGCTCCGGTCGCGTGGTCGGCCCCGACCCTTACCGAACTGCCGATCGCGGAACTGACCCAGGGCGTTGGCGGACCCAATTTCGACGGTGACGCTTCGCCGCTGTCCTGAGCGCAGGGGCGCCTGCGCTGCGCCGTTCCGCTTCTGCCTTACAGGTTGATTTGTGCCGCTGATCGCCGTCGCTGCGCAGCGGGGGGTCGGGCTTGCGCCTGACTTACGCCGACGTCTGACCGGGCCTGCGGTGTTCGATACAGCCGATGCCCGGCTGGTCGAACTTGACCCGGTCGGCGCGCCGCCCGCCCGCCCGTCGCCGCGCCCGCGCACGATCGCGCCGGGCGCCGCCGGGTCGGGGCTGGTCCTTGATGGCTATATCCTCGATGCCGCCGGTCTCGCCGCGATTGCCGGCGAAGATCCGCGCCGGGGCCTTGCTGCCACGCTCGACAGCGGCCTCACCAAATCCGGCGCGGAGTTCCTGTCGCATCTCAACGGCGATTTCGCGCTGATCTGGCATGATGGTCGCGACGGCTCATGCCTGCTCGCCAGCGACATCATGGGCCAGCGTTCGCTTTACTATGCCGAGGCCGGTGGCCGCCTCTACGCCGCGTCCCAGCCCAGCCTGCTGCTCGGCTTTCGCGATGTCCCCGACACGCCCGATGCCGAGGCACTGGCCTATCGGCTCTACGACCTCCAGCATCTTGCGCCCGAACGCACACCGTACCGCCATATCCGTCTGCTGCCGCCCGGACACGCGCTGATCTGGCGCGACGGCACGACCAGCATCCGTCCCTTCTGGTCCCCGATCCCGCGCCGCACGATCCGCTTCCGCCACGACAGCGACTATGTCGATGCCGCCCGCGAGCTGCTCGACCGCGCCGTCGCCGCGCGCGTGCCCGCGCGTGGCTCCTTTCTCTGCCAGCTCAGCGCTGGCCTCGACTCGTCGGCGGTCGCCACATCGGCCGCCCAGCTGGCCGATCGCCCGTTCCACACCATCACGGTCCGCCCCGATCCGACTGCCATCGCCGCGCATGACCCGACCCGCCACTTCGTCGATGCGTGGCAGCGGGTTCAGCCGCTGCTCGCCCGCTATCCCCAGATGACCGGCCATGGCGTCGATGCGCGCTTGCCGGGGCTGGAGGAGGAGGAGATGGGCGGGCTGTTCTGGTCGCGCGACTGGCCAACCGGGTCCTTGCACCACCATGGCTGGCTCTATCCGCCCGTGTGGGATCTGGCGCGGCAGCTCGACACCCACGTCATTCTCAGCGGCAGCGTCGGCAATGCCAGCTTCAGCCATGATGGCCGCTGGGTTCTGGCCGACGCGATCCGTCGCGGCCGGATGCTTCAGGCGCTCGCCTGTCTTAACGGGCCGGAGCGGCGCCGCGATGGCCTGCTGCGTGCGCTGTGGAACAATGGCGTGCGACCGCTGCTCCCCTTCGCCGACCGCCTCGGTCATCGCGCCAGAGCAGGGCTGCCCGCAAACAGCTGGGCCGACTTTGTCAGCGTGCGTCGCGATGTTGCCGACCGGCTCGGCCTTGCCGCCGAGTCGGGCATGCCTCCGGCGCGCACCGGCTCCCGCGATCTCGACCGGCAGATCGCCGCGATCGAGGCGACGCGCATCCGCCACGCGACGCACAGCGCCCTGAAACAGCGTGGCGGGTTCGAAATTCGCGACCCGACTGCCGACCGCGCGCTGCTCGACTTCTGCCTCGCCATCCCGCGCGACCAATATCATCGCAAGGGGATCGACCGTTATCTCGCACGCCGCATGCTCGCCGGTCGCGTCCCGCCAGCGATCGCGAACGAGCGGCGCATCGCCCCGGGCCAGCCCGACTGGTTCGCCTGGGCCGATCGGCGGCGCGACTGGATCGGCGTGGAACTGGCGCGGATCGAGCAATCCCCGCTCGCGTGCGCGGTGCTGGATGTGGCGCGGATGCGGCAGATCTACGACGATTGGCCCGCCTCGGCAGAGGAAGCCGGGCGCCCGCCCCGCGTCCACCAGCTGCGCCATGCGCTCGGCCATGGCCTGCGCGTCGGCCAGATGCTCGCCCGGATCGAGGGGCGCAACGAATAGCGCGCGCGCCGCGAGCCATGCCCGCCGGGCTCAAGCGGCTTCCAATGTTGGAAATTCCCTGATCTAAGCTGGTCGGTGACCCCCGACCCCGCCTCTTCGCATCCCGACGCCCGCGCGCCCGACCTCGACCGGGCGGGCCTCGCACGGGTGCGATGGCCCGCCGATCATGTCAGCCTGACAACCCGCATTTTTTGTCAGTTTCGTCCGGACACTGCCGCGCCGCCGTCAGTCGTCGCCGCTCAGCACCCGGGCATAGGCCGCCGGATCGGCATTGCCGCCGCTCAGCACGACCAGCAGGTCGGGCCGCGCCTCGACCTTGCCCGCCAGCAGCGCTGCCAGCGCGACCGAACCGCCCGGTTCGATCACCAGCCGCAATTTGCGCGCCGCCCAGCGCTGTGCCGCCCGCACCTCGGCCTCGCTCACCCGCACGCCCGTAGCCCCGCGCCGCGACAGCACGTCAAAGGTCAGCGGGGAGACACGCAGCGTCTGCAGCGAATCGCACGCCGTTGGCGGCGGATTGTCGCCGACCGGCTCGATCCAGCCCGCCTCCAGGCTGCGGCACATATCGTCCCAGCCTGCGGGCTCGACCACCGTGACCTCCGCATCGGGCAGCGCCAGTGCGACCCCGGCGGCAAGGCCCCCGCCGCCGCACGGCACCACGACATGCGCCGGATCGGGCAGCTTCATCTCGGCCGCTTGGGTCAGCACCTCGATCCCCAGGCTGCCCTGCCCCTCGATCACCCACGGGTCGTCGAACGGCGGCACCAGCGTGGCACCGCGGGCATGGGCAAGGTGCGCGGCGATCTTGTCGCGATTCTCGGTCATGCGGTCATAGCTGACCACCTCGGCCCCCAGCGCCAGGGTCGCCTCGCGCTTCAATGCCGGCGCGTCGCTCGGCATCACGATGACGGCCGGCACCCCGAGTCGCTTGGCCGCCCAGGCAACCCCCTGCGCATGATTGCCGGAAGAGAATCCGACCACGCCCCTCGCGCGGACGTCCGGATCGAGCGCAGTCAGCCGGTGCCACGCCCCGCGAATCTTGAACGCGCCGATCGGCTGCAGCGATTCGGCCTTGAACATAACCGGAACACCGCGAATCTCGGCCACGAACAAGGGGGTTGGCGGCAGGATCGCGGCCACCTTTGCTGCCGCATCGCGGACCCCTGCCCGGGTTGGCTGTCGCAAAATTGTCATAACATCCCCTCTCGCCCCGGTTCTTCCCGGTTTTGCACTTTACATCCCGGCCCCTCGACCCTAAGTGGCCCTTCCGCTGCCCCATGGGACTTCCACCGCAAGGCAGTGTTTTTCACCGTACGGCGCAAGCCAATTGGAGGTCCCTTGAGTTGCACAAGCATCATAGCGCGCTGGGGCTAGCGAAAGCCCTTCGTCCCGTCGAGCCGGTAACGCTCGTTCGTCCGCACGCTGCAAAGCGCGCCGCCCGCTTCTTTGTCGAGAAGTTTCCGGGAACGGTGCTCTATGCCGTCAAGGCGAATCCCTCTCCGGAATTGCTCCAGATCCTCTGGGACAGCGGTGTGACGCATTATGACGTCGCGTCGATTGGCGAAGTGCGCATGGCGCGCCGCGCCCTGCCCAAGGCGACCCTGTGCTTCATGCACCCGGTCAAGGCCGAGGAAGCGATCGAGGAAGCCTATTTCGTTCACGGCGTCCGCACCTTCAGCCTCGACACGATGGACGAGCTGGAAAAGATCGTTCGCGCCACCCGTGGTGCGACCGACCTGAACCTGTGCGTCCGCATCCGCGTGTCGTCCGATCATTCGAAGCTGAGCCTCGCGGCGAAGTTCGGGGCGGAGCCGGAGGATGTGAAGGATCTCCTCGTCGCGACCCGTCAGGCCGCCGATGCGCTGGGCATCTGCTTCCATGTCGGTTCGCAGGCGATGACCCCGACTGCCTATGCCGAAGCGATGGAGCGCGTCCGCGCGGCGATCGTCGCCTCGTCGGTCACGGTCGACATCGTCGATGTCGGCGGCGGGTTCCCGTCGACCTATCCGGGTATGGAGCCGCCGCCGCTCGAAACCTATTTCGGCGTGATCCACAACGCGTTCGAGAATCTCCCGATCTCGTACAGCGCCGAACTGTGGTGCGAGCCGGGCCGTGCGCTGTGCGCCGAATACAGCTCGCTGATCGTCCGCGTCGAAAAGCGCCGCGGGGACGAGCTGTACATCAACGACGGTGCCTATGGCGCGCTGTTCGATGCGGCGCATGTCGGTTGGCGCTTCCCGGTCCGCGTGCTGCGCGACGATGCCGATGAAGCGGCGGAGATGACCGAATACAGCTTCTACGGCCCGACCTGTGACGATCTCGATCACATGGCCGGCCCGTTCGAACTGCCTGCGGACATCCAGGCCGGCGACTATATCGAGGTCGGCATGCTCGGCGCCTATGGCTCGGCCATGCGCACCGCGTTCAACGGTTTCGGTTCGGACCTGGTCCACACCGTCACCGACGAACCGATGGCGACGCTCTATTCGGGCATCGCGATCGAACGCCCGACCAATGTCGTCAGCCTCGAGCAGTTCAAGCGCCGCGCGCGCCGCTGATCGCGCATAGCTGGACCTGACAAAAGGGGCCGCCGTCCATCCGGACAGCGGCCCCTTTTTCATGCCTCACGGCCAAAAAAAGGGGGCCGCAGCCCCCTTCCCTCACTTCCCGTCGAGGATCGCTTCGATCGCTGCGGTCACCTCACCAATGTCCGCCATGCCATCGACCCGCTGCACCAGGCCCCGCGCCTCATAAATCGGCAGGATCGGCGCCGTCTTGGCCCGATACTCCGCCATCCGGGTGCGCACCGTCTCTTCATTGTCGTCAGGACGCCGCTTGAACTCGGTCCCGCCGCAGACGTCGCAGACACCGGCCACCGCCGGCTGCTTGAAATGGTCGTGATAGCCAGCGCCGCAATTGGCGCAGGTGAAGCGCCCGGTGATGCGCGCGACCAGCGCGTCCTCGTCGACCACCAGCTCGATCACGTGATCGAGGCTGCGTCCGCGTTCGGCGAGCAGCGTGTCGAGCGACTCGGCCTGCGCGGCGGTGCGGGGATAGCCGTCGAAGATCGCGCCCTTGTCGCCCAGCGCGTCAAGGCTCTCGCCGATGATGCCGCTGACGATTGCGTCGGAGACAAGCTCGCCCGCTTCCATCACCGCCTTGGCCTGCAGCCCGACCGGCGTGCCTGCCTTGACCGCGGCGCGCAGCATGTCGCCCGTCGACAGCTGGACCATGCCACGCTCGGTCTCGAGCCGCGACGCCTGGGTTCCCTTGCCGGCCCCCGGAGGCCCCAACAGGATGATATTCAACTGGCTTCCCCTTCAATGCCGCTGCGCCGTTCAGCGCAGACGGCCACCCTTCAGCTTCGCCTTCTTGATCAGGTCGCCATACTGGTGGGCCAGCAGGTGCGACTGGATCTGCGTCACCGTGTCCATCGTTACGTTGACCACGATCAGCAGGCTAGTCCCACCAAGGTAGAACGGGATCGACAGCGCCGAAACGAGATATTCGGGCACCAGACAGATGAAGGTCAGATAGGCTGCGCCGATCACGGTAATGCGCGTCAGCACATAATCGAAATAGGCCTCGGTGTTCTTGCCCGGACGGATGCCGGGGATGAAGCCGCCATGCTTCTTGAGATTCTCGGCCGTCTCCTCCGGGTTGAACACAACCGCGGTGTAGAAGAACGAGAAGAAGATGATGCCGGCGCCGTAGAGCAGCATGTACACCAGGCTGCCATGCTGCAGATACTGGTTCAGCGTGATGATCAGGTCACCGCCCCAGCTCTCGCCGGCCTGTGCCTGGCCAGCGAACTGGCTGACCGTCAGCGGCATCAGCAGCAGCGAGCTGGCGAAGATCGGAGGGATCACGCCCGCCGTGTTGATCTTGAGCGGCAGGTGGCTGCGCTCGCTCTGCATCCCGCGCTGGGTCTGACGCTTCGGATACTGGATCAGGATGCGGCGCTGCGCGCGCTCCATGAAGCAGATGAAGACGATCAGGCCGACCACGGCGAGGATGATCGCGACCAGCGTCAGCGAGTTCATCGAACCCGAACGGCCGCCCTCGAACAGCTGGACCAGCGTCGTCGGCAGGTGCGCGACGATGCCCGCCATGATGATCAGCGAGATGCCGTTGCCGACACCGCGGCTGGTGATCTGCTCACCCAGCCACATCAGGAACATCGTGCCGCCGATCAGCGAGATGACGGCAGCGATGCGGAACAGCATGCCCGGCTCGACCACCGGCGCCAGACCCTGGGTCGCGCCCAGCGTCTCAAGGCCCACGGCGATGAAATACCCCTGGATCGCGGTCAGCGCGACCGTGCCGTAACGGGTATATTGGTTGAGCTTCTTGCGCCCGCTCTCGCCTTCCTTCTTGATCGCGGCCAGCTGCGGCGACAGCGACGTCGCCAGCTGCACCACGATCGACGCGGTGATGTACGGCATCACGCCCAGCGCGATGACCGACATGCGCTCCAGCGCGCCGCCCGAAAAGGTGTTGAAGAAATCGAGCACGCCGCCCTGCGTGCGGTCGGCCAGCAGGCCGAGCTGCGTCGGGTCGATCCCGGGAAGCGGCACGAAGCTCAGCATCCGGAAGAGGATCAAGGCGCCGAGGGTGAACCACAGGCGCTTCTTGAGTTCGGTGGCCTGGCCGAACTTGGACAGGTTGAGGCCGGATGCGAATTGATCGGCTGCGGATGCCATTGAAAATCTATCCCGGAAACCAAAGCGGCGGAGAAGCGTATGCCGCTACCCCGCCGCCCATATAGGTTACTGACGGTTCAGGGCAATGCAATGCAGCGCCCTGTCCACAGCGTTTGTCAGGCCTTGCCGGCCTTCTTGGCGGCAATGACCTTCTGCACCGAACGATGCTTCGCGGCATGCTTGTCAGCAGCCGGAACGATCGTCGGGATGGTCACGGTGCCACCGGCCTTTTCAACCGCCTCGATCGCGCCCTTCGACGCACCGGCGACGGTGAAGCTCAGCTTCGCCTTCAGTTCGCCCTTGGCGAGCAGGCGGACGCCGTCCTTGCCGCCACGGGCCAGGCCGACGGCCTGCAGCGCCGCGTGGTCGATCTCGGTCGCGGTCAGCTTGCCGGCGTCGATCAGCTTCTGGATCATGCCCAGATTGACCTCGGCATAGTCCTTGGCGTTCGGATTGTTGAAGCCGCGCTTCGGAAGGCGCATGTGGAGCGGCATCTGACCGCCCTCGAACCCGTTGATCGCGACGCCCGAACGTGCCTTCGCACCCTTCTGGCCGCGGCCCGCGGTCTTGCCCTTGCCCGAACCGATGCCGCGTCCGACGCGCATCCGGCCCTTGCGGGCGCCTTCATTGTCGTAAAGATCGTTCAGCTTCATGTCGTGCACTCGCTTTCGCTTTTGTCGCGCTGTGATGGGAAGCGCGTGCCCTTAGAGGCTGGGCGCGCCAATGTCACCTGAAAAATGCGCCACGGGCGCTGCCGCTCGGGCCGGCGCGCGCCGCAGCCATCGCGCCGTGAGCCAGCGACGCACCGGCGTATCAACGAGTCGATCGAACGCATAGCCAATCGCGGTCACGCCGATCACAAAGGCCAGCGCGACGCCGGCCGACGGCGCAAGATCCCGCGCCCCGATGATCTGGAGCCCGGCCAAGGTCACGAGCAGTAACGGCATATGCAGCGCGTAGACGGGATAGGACGCCTTGCCGAGGAACAGTGCCACCTTCGCGGCGCGCGGCCCGGGTTCGAACCGCATCGCCATCCAGGCCAGCACCGGGAACAGCAGCAGCACGACCGCGGTATCAAAGCCGAACCACGCCACCGGCGCCCAGAACAGCAGCACCAGCGCTCCCGCCGCCGCCAGCACGGCCGCCGTCGACCGCACCGGCAGCCGCGACTCAATGCGGGCAAGCGCCACACCGGCGAAGAAACCAAAGCCGGCCCGGCACGCAGCGAGCGCGGCATGCTCGATCGCGAAACCCTGCTCGAAACTGCCCTCGGCCGGGGTGAGCAGCACGACCCCAGCTGCCAGAACCGCCAGCACCGCGATGAGCCTTGCCCCGTGCAGCCACCGCCAGAACGCGGCAAAGGCGATGTTCACGAGCAATTCGAACGCGAGCGACCAGAACGGGCCGTTGAGCGGATAATAGTTGCGCCCATCGACCCAGGGCTGGGGCACCAGAACCATGGTCAGCCCCGCACTCACCGCAATCGCACCGATGCTGTCGAACGGGATTACCCCGTCCCCCCGCCCCGTCATCAGGATCGCAGCGCTCAACAGGGCCGCGATCAGCGTCGCCGCGGCAATCGTCGGCATCAGCCGGATCAGGCGCATCGCGGTGAACCGGCGCAGGTCCAGCGCTCCGTCCGCAAAGCGCGCATCATAGCTGGCCGCCATCACGATGCCGCTCAGGATGAAGAAGAAATCGACGGCAAGATAGCCATGCGCCGGGACCAGCGCGCCGAACAACGTCGCGGCATGCACCCCGATCACGCTGATCGCGGCGAGCCCGCGCAGGTCCTCGATCGCCACGAACTGCCGCTTCACTGCAACCGAATATGCGCCCATCCCGTCCCCCAACGTCGGCACATCCGTACAGCGCATGCAGTCCCGCGCAAGGACGTTTCGGCCCCGTGACCACGCCCCCGTGCATCACACGCAAAACGGGGGCGGTCGCCATGGCGACCGCCCCCGCTTTTTCGTCCCAATCGTCGGGCGGGCGTTCAGCCCTCGACGATCTCGACCATGTGCGGCAGCTTGCGGATCATGCCCCGGACTTCGGGGGTGTCCTCCAGCTCGCTGACCTTGTGCATCTTGTTGAGGCCGAGACCGATCAGCGTCGCGCGCTGATCCTTGGTCCGGCGGATCGGCGAACCGATCTGCTTCACCTTGATCTTCGCCATCTGCGTTACTCCACGATGGCCGCGGCATCAGCCTCGGCGGTCTGCGAACCGCCGCGACCGAGCAGGTCGGCAATCTTCTTGCCGCGACGCTGGGCCACCGCCTTCGGGGAATACTGGTCGCCCAGTGCCTCGAAAGTGGCGCGGATCATGTTGTAGGGGTTCGACGTACCGACCGACTTGGTCACCACGTCGGCAACGCCCAGGCTCTCGAACACGGCGCGCATCGGACCGCCGGCGATGATGCCGGTACCCGGAGGCGCCGAGCGCACCGTCACCTGGCCAGCGCCGAAATGGCCCTTGCCGTCATGGTGAAGCGTCCGGCCCTCGCGCAGCGGCACGCGGACCATCTTCTTCTTGGCCGAAGCGGTCGCCTTGCTGATGGCTTCCGGCACTTCGCGCGCCTTGCCATGACCAAAGCCGACCCGGCCCTTGCCGTCGCCGACCACGACCAGCGCAGCAAAACCGAAGCGCTTGCCGCCCT
Source organism: Sphingomonas sp. BE123 (assembly GCF_031456015.1). Taxonomy (NCBI): domain Bacteria; kingdom Pseudomonadati; phylum Pseudomonadota; class Alphaproteobacteria; order Sphingomonadales; family Sphingomonadaceae; genus Sphingomonas; species Sphingomonas sp. BE123. The sequence goes on from NZ_JAVDTW010000001.1 coordinate 858,130, forward strand.
TCACCGTCTTGCTGACGCGGTTGATGTGGACCAGCTTTTCGATCAGCTCTTCGCCCTGCTCGTCGCGCGGGGTGCGGTCGTCACGACGGCCGCGACCACGCTCGCCACCGCGGCCACCGCGATCGCCGCCACCACGGCCACCACGGCCACGACGGTTCTCGTTGCCAGCCTCGGCTGCTGCGCCCTCGACGGGCGCCTGGTTCTGTTCGTCAGCCATCTTAGAACTCCAATCCGCCTTCACGCGCGGCATCCGCCAGCGCCTTGACGCGTCCGTGGAACAGGAACCCGCCACGGTCGAACACGACCTGCGTCACGCCCGCATTCTTGGCGGCTTCCGCGATGCGCAGACCGACTGCCTTGGCCGCGTCGATGTTCGCGCCGGTCGTGCCGCGCACGTTCTTGTCGAGCGTCGAAGCCGCGGCGAGCGTCTTGCCCTGCGCGTCGTCGATGACCTGCACATAGATGTGCTTGCCCGAACGATGCACCGACAGACGCGGACGGCCACCCGAGCGCGCACGCAGTGCGGTCCGGTTGCGGCGGCGGCGCTTCTCGAAGAGAGAGAGACCCTTGCTCATTACTTCTTCTTCCCTTCCTTGCGGAAGATGAACTCGCCGTCGTACTTGATGCCCTTGCCCTTATAGGGCTCGGGCTTACGCCAGCGACGGATTTCAGCGGCAAACTGGCCGACGGCCTGCTTGTCGTTGCCCGAGATCTCGACGGTCGTCTGGTCGGGGGTCTTCACCTCCACACCTTCCGGGACGTCCAGGTCGACATCGTGCGAATAGCCGAGCTGCAGCTTGAGCTTGCGGCCCTGCGCGTTGGCACGATAGCCGACGCCCGTGATCAGCAGCTTCTTCGTGAAGCCCTCGCTGACGCCGGTCACCAGGTTCTGGACCAGCGTACGCTGCATGCCCCAGAACGCCTTGGCGCGCTTGGTGTCGTTGGCGGGCTTCACCGTGATCGTGCCTTCGCCCACCTCGTACGAGATGTCTTCGGCGGTCGGCATCGTCAGGGTGCCCTTGGGGCCCTTGACGCTGATCTTGCCGGCCTCGACGCTGGCGGTGACGCCAGCGGGGACGGTGATCGGCTTCTTACCGGTGCGGCTCATCAGAACACCTCCGCCAGCACTTCGCCGCCGACATTCTGCTCACGCGCTTCGGCGTCGGACAGAACGCCGCGAGGCGTCGAGACGATCGTGATGCCAAGGCCGTTGCGTACCTTGGGCAGCTCCTTGCTGCCCGAATAGACACGGCGGCCAGGCTTCGAGACGCGGGCGATCGACTTGATCGCCGGCTGGCCCTCGAAATACTTCAGCTCGATGCGGATGCCGGCCGCGGGGCCCATCTGCTCTTCGCTGTAGCCACGGATATAGCCCTCGCGCTGAAGCACGTCGAGCACACGCGCACGCAGCTTGCTCGCCGGCGTCAGGACGGAGTCCTTGCGGGCGCGCTGGCCGTTGCGGATACGGGTGAGCATATCACCCAGGGGATCGGTCACTGCCATCTTCGTGATCCTTACCAGCTCGACTTCGTGACACCGGGGATCAGGCCCTTGTTGGCCAGATCACGCAGCATGACACGTGCGAGACGGAACTTGCGGTAGTAACCGCGCGGACGACCGGTCAGCTCGCACCGGTTGCGGATGCGGGTCGGGTTCCCGTTGCGCGGGATCTCGGCCATCTTGAGACGCGCGATCAGGCGCTCGGTCTCATCGAGCGACTTGTCGTTCGCCATTGCCTTCAGCTTCGCGTAGCGGCCGGCGTACTTCTTCACCAGCTGCTTGCGACGCTCGTTCTTGAGCACGGAACTCAGTTTCGCCATGACTTAAGTTCTCTTTCCTTGCCTTTACGCAGCCTGCTTCTCTTCGCCGGTCATGCCGACGAAGGGGAAGCCGAAGAGACGGAGAAGCTCACGAGCCTCCTCGTCGGTCTTCGCGGTGGTGGTCACGATGATGTCCATGCCGCGCACCTTTTCGATGCGGTCATAGTTGATCTCCGGGAACACGATCTGCTCCTTGAGGCCCATGGCATAGTTGCCGCGGCCGTCGAACGACTTCGGGCTGACGCCACGGAAGTCGCGGATACGGGGCATTGCGATCGTGATCAGGCGATCGAGGAACTCGTACATGCGCTCACGACGCAGCGTGACCTTGCAACCGATCGCCATGCCCTCACGCAGCTTGAACTGCGCGATCGACTTCTTGGCCTTGGTCACGACAGGCTTCTGGCCCGCGATCAGCTCCATTTCTGCAGCTGCCGCTTCGACCTTCTTCTTGTCCTGGGTCGCTTCGCCGACGCCCATGTTGAGCACGATCTTCTCGATCTTCGGCACTTCCATCGCATTGGTGTAGCCGAACTTCTCGGTCATCGCCTTGACGATTTCCGCGTCGTACTTCGACTTCATGCGGGGGATGTACTTGTCAGCCATTAGATGACCTCCCCGGTCTTGACGGCGACGCGAACCTTCTTGCCGTCGCGCTCTTCAAAGCGGACGCGGGTCGCCTTGCCGTCCTTGGTCACATGCGCGACCTTGGAGACATGCAGCGGCGCCTCGGACCGCTCCAGGCCACCCTGCGGGTTGCCCTGGGTCGGCTTGCGGTGGCGCACCGCGACATTGACGCCGGCGACGACGACCTTGTCGTCCTTCGGCATCGCCTTGACGACCTCGCCGGTCTTGCCCTTGTCCTTGCCGGACAGGACGATGACCTGGTCGCCCTTCTTGATCTTGGCAGCAGCCATCACAGCACCTCGGGGGCGAGCGAAATGATCTTCATGAAGCCCTTCGAGCGGAGCTCGCGGACCACCGGGCCAAAGATACGGGTGCCGATCGGCTCCTCGTTCTTGTTGACCAGGACGGCAGCATTGCCGTCGAAGCGAATGACCGAGCCATCGGCGCGGCGAACGTCCTTGGCGGTGCGGACGATGACGGCGCGATGCACGTCACCCTTCTTCACCTTGCCGCGGGGCTGTGCTTCCTTGATGCTGACGACGATGACGTCGCCCACGCCGGCGAAGCGACGCTTCGACCCGCCCAGCACCTTGATGCACTGCACCCGCTTCGCGCCGCTGTTGTCGGCGACGTCGAGATTGGACTGCATCTGGATCATCGATCCGGTTCCTTCTCGTTCGGCCTACCGGGACTGTGCCCGGGGGTTCCAGTTGAACTCTTGAGACCCGTGCGGGTCTTAAGCGATGTCGGCCCGCTCGGGGGTCGCGTGGGTATTCACCCGCTCGATCACCTTCCAGGTCTTCAGCTTGCTGATCGGTGCGGTCTCTTCGATCCGCACGGTCTCGCCAGCTTTGTACTCGTTCGCCTCGTCATGGGCGTGATACTTCTTCGAGCGCCGGATGATCTTGCCGTAGAGCGGGTGCTTGACCTTGCGCTCCACGTTCACGACCACCGTCTTGTCGCCCTTGTCGGACACGATCTGCCCGGTCAGCACGCGCTTCGGCATGGTTCAGTGTCCTCTTACTTCGCAGCCGAGCGCGAGCGCTCGTTCTGCAGCGTCTTGATGCGGGCGATGTCCTTGCGGACTTCCTTCACGCGGCTCGACTTCTCGAGCTGGCTCGTCGCCGCCTGGAAACGCAGGTTGAACGCCTCGCGCTTCAGGTTGCCCAGCTCCTCGGTGAGCTGATCGTCGCTCTTCGCGCGCAGATCACTTGCCTTGGTCATTTTACTCAACCCTCCAGGTGCGACGTGTCGCCGAGGCGGGCCACGACCTTGGTCTTGATGGGCAGCTTCATCGCCGCACGCTCGAACGCTTCTGCAGCGAGCGGGCCGGGAACGCCGTCCAGCTCGAACAGGATGCGGCCCGGGGCAACGCGCGCTGCCCAATATTCGGGCGCGCCCTTGCCCGAGCCCATGCGGACTTCAGCGGGCTTCGACGACACGGGCAGGTCGGGGAACACGCGGATCCACAAGCGCCCCTGGCGCTTGATGTGACGCGTGATCGCGCGGCGCGCCGCTTCGATCTGACGTGCGGTGATCCGCTCCGGCTCGAGCGCCTTCAGGCCGTACGACCCGAAATTCAGCGTCGCGCCGCCCTTGGTCTCACCCTTGATCCGGCCCTTGAAGGCCTTGCGGAACTTGGTGCGCTTCGGTTGCAACATTGTCTCTAACCCTTAGCGACGGTCATCGCGCGCCGGGCGCACGCCCGACGTCTGCGATTCCATGTTCAGGCGATCGGTCGCCATCGGATCATGGCCCAGGATCTCGCCCTTGAAGATCCAGACCTTGACGCCGCACACGCCATAGGCGGTGTGCGCTTCGGCGGTCGCATGGTCGACGTTCGCGCGCAGCGTGTGCAGCGGAACGCGGCCTTCGCGATACCATTCCGAACGCGCGATTTCCGCGCCGCCCAGACGGCCGCCACAGTTGATCCGGATGCCTTCCGCGCCCAGACGCATCGCCGACTGAACGGCGCGCTTCATGGCGCGGCGGAACGCGATGCGGCGCTCCAGCTGATCGGCAATGCCCTGCGCGACAAGCTTGGCATCGACTTCGGGCTTGCGGATCTCGACGATGTTCAGCGACACGTCCGAGCTGGTCATCGCAGCCAGCTTCTTGCGAAGCTTCTCGATGTCCGTGCCCTTCTTGCCGATGATCACGCCGGGACGCGCGGCAAAGATGCTGACGCGGCACAGCTTGGCCGGACGCTCGATCACCACCTTGGAGATCGCCGCCTGCGGCAGCGTCTTCATGATGAACTGGCGGATCTTCAGATCCTCCAGGAGCAGGCGGCCATAATCGGCGCCTTCGGCGAACCAGCGGCTGTCCCAGGTGCGGTTGATCTGCAGGCGCAGACCGATCGGGTTGCTCTTGTGACCCATGACTTACGCCTCTTCCTGCACTTCACGCACCACGATCCGAAGGCGCGAGAACGGCTTCAGGATGCGGGTCGACTTGCCGCGACCGCGGGTGTGGAACCGCTTCATCGTGATCGACTTGCCGACCGATGCCTCGGCGACGACGAGTGCGTCGACGTCGAGATTGTGGTTGTTCTCGGCATTGGCGATGGCCGAAGCCAGCACCTTGCGCGCATCAACCGCCATCGCCTTCGTGCTGAAGGAGAGGATGTTGAGGGCGTCGCCCGCCTTCTTGCCGCGGATCAGGCCAGCAACCAGGTTCAGCTTCTGCGCCGAACCACGGATCTGCGTGCCGACCGACAGCGCCTCATTGCCGCCTACGCGACGGGGAGCCTTGGGCTTCGACATGTTAGCGCTTACCCTTCTTGTCGGCCGCGTGGCCCGGGAAATACCGGGTCGGCGCGAACTCGCCGAGCTTCATGCCAACCATTTCCTCGCTCACCGACACCGGCACGAACTTGCGGCCGTTGTAGACGTTGAAGGTCAGGCCGACGAACTGCGGCAGGATGGTCGAACGACGCGACCAGGTCTTGATCGGACCGCCACGGCCCGAATTCTCCTGCGCGGCTTCCGCCTTCTTCAGGAGGTGGAGGTCCACGAACGGACCCTTCCAAACGGAGCGAGCCATGGTTTAGCCCTTCTTCTTCGCGTGGCGGCTGCGGATGATGAACTTATCCGTCGCCTTGTTGTGACGGGTGCGCGCACCCTTGGTCGGCTTGCCCCACGGGGTGACCGGATGACGGCCGCCCGAGGTCCGGCCTTCACCACCGCCGTGCGGGTGGTCGACCGGGTTCTTGGCGACACCGCGGGTCAGCGGGCGGATGCCCTTCCAGCGGTTGCGGCCAGCCTTGGCGAGGTTGGTGTTGCCGTTGTCGGGGTTCGACACGGCGCCAACGGTGCCCATGCAGTCCGAGCGGATGTAGCGCTGCTCGCCCGAGTTCAGGCGAACGATGACCATGCCGCGGTCACGGCCGACGACCTGCACATAGGTGCCGGCCGAACGTGCGATCTGACCGCCCTTGCCCGGCTTCATCTCCACATTGTGGACGATGGTGCCGACCGGCATCTGGCCCAGCTCCATGGCATTGCCCGGCTTCACGTCGGTCTTCTTGCCGGCGATCACCTTGTCGCCAACGCCAAGGCGCTGGGGAGCGATGATATAGGCATAGTCCGGCGTTTCGGCGGTGCCATAGTTGATCAGCGCGATGAAGGCGGTGCGGTTGGGATCATATTCGATCCGCTCCACGGTGCCTTCGACGTCCCACTTGCGACGCTTGAAGTCGATGATGCGGTAACGCTGCTTGTGACCGCCCGCGATGCCGCGCGACGTCACATGGCCCTTGTTGTTGCGGCCACCGGTCTTGCGCTTGCCCTCGGTCAGCGACTTGACGGGACCGCCCTTGTGCAGACCCGAACGGTCCACCAGGATCAGGCCGCGCCGCGCCGGCGAGGTCGGGTTGTAATTCTTGAGCGCCATGGTCAGTTGACCCCCTGCGTCACGTCGATCGAGTCACCGTCCTTGAGGGTGACGATCGCCTTCTTGATGTCGCTGCGCGTGTAGGGCTTGCCCTTCCAGCGCTTCGTCTTGCCCTTCTGGACGATGGTGTTCACCGCAGTGACACCGACGCCGAAGATCGCCTCGACCGCCGCCTTGATCTGCGGCTTGGTCGCATCGTTCGCGACCTTGAAGACGACTGCGTTGGCTTCCGAAACCAGCGTCGACTTCTCGGTGATGTGCGGCGCGACGATCACGTCATAGTGACGGACGTCGATCTGCTCCTTCTTAGCCATTGAAGCGCGCCTCCAGCTTTTCGACGGCAGCGCGGGTCAGGACCAGCGTGTCGTGCTTCAGGATGTCATAGACGTTGGCGCCTGCCGCCGGCAGGACGTTGACGTCCGCCAGGTTGCGCGCCGCGAGGAAGCCGTTGCCGGCCTCGGCGTCGATCACCAGCGTCTTCTTGCCGACGTTCAGACCAGCGAACTGATCCTTCAGCGCCGCAGTCTTGGTCGCTTCGAAGCCGTCGAGGACGATCAGCGAACCCGCCTTGGCGTGGCTCGACAGCGCCATCTTCAGACCCAGCGCGCGAACCTTCTTGTTCAGCGAGATGTTGAAGTCACGCAGACGTGCACCGTGAGCCTTACCACCGCCGATGAAGATCGGAGCGGCGCGGTCGCCGTGACGGGCGGTACCGCCACCCTTCTGGCGACCGAACTTCTTGCCGGTGCGCGAGACTTCCGAACGCTCACGCGTCGGACGGGCGGTGCCGCGGCGGTTCCACAGCTGCCAGGTGACGACGCGGTGCAGGATGTCAGCGCGCGGCTCGACGCCGAAGACTTCGTCCTTCAGCTCGATGTCGCCCGATGCCTGCGCGTCGAGGGTTTGAACCTTGACCTTCACGTTCAGCCCTCCTGGCCTTCGGTCGCCTCAGGCGCCTCGACCGTGTCGGCCGGGGTGTCCGCTGCGGCGGTGTTGTTGCTGTTGGCAGCGCTCTTGATGCCCGCGGGGAACGGCGCGTCGGCGTGACGCGCGACCTTCACCGAGTCCTTGACGAACAGCCAGCCACCCTTCGAGCCAGGGACCGAACCCTTGACGAAGATCAGGCCGCGCTCGACGTCGGTGCCGACGATCTCGAGATTCTGCTGCGTACGGTTCTTGTCGCCCATGTGGCCGGCCATCTTCTTGTTCTTGAAGACGCGGCCCGGGTCCTGACGGTTACCGGTCGAACCCAGCGCACGGTGGCTGATCGACACGCCGTGCGTTGCACGCATACCGCCGAAGCCCCAGCGCTTCATGCCGCCCGCAAAGCCCTTGCCCTGCGTACGACCCTGGATGTCGACGAACTGGCCCGCGACATAATGGTCGGCCGAAATCTCGGCGCCCACGTCAAGCAGACCGTCCTCGTCCACGCGGAACTCCGCGAGGATTGCCTTGGGCTCCACTTCGGCCTTGCCGAACTGGCCGCGCTGCGGCTTGGCGACGTTCTTCGCCTTGGCGCTGCCAGCGCCCAGCTGCACGGCGGTGTAGCCGTCCTTGTCCATTTCGCGACGGGCGACGACCTGAACGCCTTCGAGGCTCAGAACGGTAACCGGCACGTGGCGGCCATCGTCCTTGAACAGGCGGGTCATCCCCAGTTTCTTCGCGATCACGCCAGTGCGCATGATCAACTGCTCCTCAATACAGAGGCACCCCGCGGACAATTCCGAAGGGTGCGTGCCTCAGCCCGAATATGCGATGCGAGCCCCCGTCCGGGCTGAATTCCGACCCGAAGGCAGGAAAGACGGGGGACGCAGACCCGAACCGAAGTCCGGCGGTATCCCTATGTCGTTTAGAGCTTTCGCTCCGGGGCGGTTCATCGGATCGGGATCGATCCGGCCAGCCCTGCGCGACTCCAGTGGAATCGCGAATCTCGTTGGGAGAGCGCGGCCATTACGCCAGCTCGATCTCCCTGTCCACCCCTTCACGCCGCTTTCGCGGTAAAGGATGTGGAAACGACCCCGGCAACCGCGCGGGGCCGTGTCAAGCGGATCAGGCCAGCTTGATCTCGACGTCCACGCCAGCGGCCAGGTCGAGCTTCATCAGCGCGTCGACGGTCTGGGCGGTGGGCTGAACGATGTCGAGCAGGCGCTTGTAGGTACGCGTCTCGAACTGCTCGCGCGACTTCTTGTCGATGTGCGGGCCACGGTTGACCGTGAACTTGTCGATGTGGGTCGGGAGCGGGATCGGGCCACGGATCATGGCGCCGGTGCGGCGCGCGGTGTCGGCGATATCGCTTGCGGCCTGATCGAGCACGCGGTGGTCGAACGCCTTCAGGCGGATGCGGATATTGTTGTCCATGTCCCTACCAATGCGAAAGAGCGGGGCGCGTGAAACACGCCTCTTGCTGGTTCATACGCTAAAACGAAGGCGCGCAACTACAGGGGAAGCGGGAGGTTGGCAAGGGGGTGGACCCGGATTTTTCGCCGTCTGTCGCTATTCAACAATGGTCATATCCGGATGGCGACCTACGAACGAGATAATGGCGGCGATGGTAGCTGGGTCATCGCAGAAATCTCGGCCCAGACACCCCATCGTCTCGATGACACCAGTCTCCAGAATCCCAAGCCAGTCCTCGCCTTCCAGCCCCTCTAGGTCATCAAATACCCAACGAAACAGTTCGCGACGATCCATCCGCGGAATCGCAGCCACACCATCCAAATGCTCCGCCCATGGCGTCGATGTGATGATTGCCTGGATGACCGCCCGAGTCCGCGCCTCGACATGTTCACGCCTGGCTTTGATCGTCCCCATCAGCACCTCGTCTAAGCAATCATACGCCGCTCAACCGACAAAAAGCCCGGCCTCCCCTGGGGGAAGCCGGGCTCTTCATTCTCAGCCCTTGCGGGCGTCGATTACTTGTCGATGCCGCTGACGACGCCTGCACCGACGGTGCGGCCGCCTTCGCGGATCGTGAAGCGCTGGCCGACGTCCATCGCGATCGGCGCGATCAGCTTCACGCCCAGCGCGACTTCGTCGCCCGGCATGACCATCTCGGTGCCCTCGGGCAGCTCGATCGTGCCGGTGACGTCGGTGGTGCGGAAGTAGAACTGCGGACGATAGTTCGCGAAGAACGGCGTGTGACGGCCACCCTCGTCCTTCGACAGGACGTACACCGACGACTGGAAGTCGGTGTGCGGGGTGATCGAACCCGGCTTGGCCAGAACCTGGCCGCGCTCGACTTCGTCACGTGCAACGCCACGGATCAGCGCGCCGATGTTGTCGCCAGCCTGGCCCTGGTCGAGCAGCTTGCGGAACATTTCGACGCCGGTCACGGTGGTCTTGCGGACGGTCGGCTGGATGCCGACGATCTCGACTTCTTCGCCAACCTTGACGATGCCGGTCTCGACGCGGCCGGTCACCACGGTGCCGCGGCCCGAGATCGAGAACACGTCTTCGATCGGCATCATGAACGGCTTGTCGAGCGGACGCTCCGGCTCCGGGATCGACTCGTCGACAGCGGCCATGAGCGCGAGGATCGCGTCCTTGCCCAGCGCGTCGTTCGAACCCGACAGCGCGCAGGTCGCCGAACCGCGGATGATCGGAATATTGTCGCCGTCGAACTCGCGCTTGCTGAGCTCTTCACGGATTTCCATTTCGACCAGCTCGAGGATTTCCTCGTCGTCAACCAGGTCGACCTTGTTCAGGAAGACGACCATGGTCGGAACGCCGACCTGCTTGGCGAGCAGGATGTGCTCCTTGGTCTGCGGCATCGGGCCGTCGGTGGCCGACACGACCAGGATCGCGCCATCCATCTGCGCGGCGCCGGTGATCATGTTCTTCACATAGTCGGCGTGGCCGGGGCAGTCGACGTGCGCATAGTGGCGGTTCTGCGTCTCATACTCGACGTGGGCGGTCGAGATGGTGATGCCGCGCTCACGCTCTTCCGGCGCCTTGTCGATGTTCTCGAAGTCGACCTTTTCCGACAGGCCGGCATCCGCCAGAACCTTCGTGATCGCCGCGGTCAGCGAGGTCTTGCCATGGTCGACGTGACCGATGGTGCCGATGTTGAGGTGCGGCTTGTTCCGCTCGAATTTTGCCTTCGCCATTGTTTCCTACCTTCTGAGTCTATCTTCCCGGACCGCCATGGGACTCACGAGAACGCGGCCCCATAGCGATCAATTTCACCTAGCGCCAGCCTTATGCCAGCTTCGCCTTCACTTCGTCGGCCACGTTCGGCGGCACTTCGTCATAGTGCGAGAACTGCATGCTGTACTGCGCGCGTCCCTGGGTGAACGAGCGGAGCTGGTTCACGTAACCGAACATGTTGGCCAGCGGGACCATCGCATCGACGGTCTGCGCGTTGCCGCGGCTGTCGGTGCCCTGGATCTGGCCACGACGGCTGTTGATGTCGCCGATGACGTCGCCGAGATAGTCCTCGGGGGTCACGACCTCAACCTTCATGATCGGCTCGAGCAGCTTGATGCCGGCCTTCTGCGCCGCTTCGCGCATTGCTGCACGGGCGGTGATTTCGAACGCCAGCGCCGACGAGTCGACGTCATGGTACGCACCGTCATACAGCAGCACTTCGAAGTCGATGATCGGGAAGCCGACCAGCGAACCGGTCATCGCCGTCTCGCGGAAGCCCTTTTCGATCGCGGGGATATATTCCTTCGGAATGTTACCGCCCTTGATCTCGTCCTTGAAGACGAAGCCCGAACCGCGCTCACCCGGGGTCAGCTTGACCTTGACGCGGCCGAACTGGCCGGTGCCGCCCGACTGCTTCTTGTGGGTGTAGTCGATGTCGACCGGCTTCGCGAGATATTCGCGATACGCCACCTGCGGCGCGCCGACATTCGCCTCGACCTTGAACTCGCGCTTCATGCGGTCGACCAGGATCTCGAGATGGAGCTCGCCCATGCCCTTGATGATGGTCTGGCCCGACTCATGGTCGGTCGAAACGCGGAACGAGGGATCCTCGGCGGCCAGACGGTTGAGCGCGAGGCCCATCTTTTCCTGGTCGGCCTTGGTCTTCGGCTCCACCGACAGCTCGATCACCGGCTCGGGGAATTCCATCCGCTCGAGGATGATCGGGTTGGCCGCGTCGCACAGCGTGTCGCCGGTCGTCGTTTCCTTCAGGCCCGCGATCGCGACGATGTCGCCCGCACGCGCCTCGTCGATGTCCTCACGCGAGTTCGCGTGCATGAGGAGCATACGGCCGATCTTTTCCTTCTTGTCCTTCACGGAGTTCAGGTACGAACCCTTGCTCAGCGTGCCCGAATAGATGCGGGTGAAGGTCAGCGAGCCGACGAACGGGTCGTTCATGATCTTGAACGCCAGGCCCGAGAACGGCGCATTGTCGTCCGCCGGACGCGAATCCGGGGTTTCGCCATCGAGCTTCACGCCCTGAACGTCCGGGATGTCGAGCGGCGACGGCAGATAGTCGACCACCGCGTCGAGCAGCGGCTGAACGCCCTTGTTCTTGAACGCCGAGCCGCACAGGATCGGCACGAACGCCATTTCGAGCGTGCCCTTGCGGATCAGCTTCTTGAGCGTCGCGACGTCCGGCTCGTTGCCTTCCAGATAGGCTTCCATCGCCGCGTCGTCCTGCTCGACCGCCATTTCGATCAGGTCGCTGCGATACTTCGCGGCCTTTTCCTTCAGGTCATCGGGGATGTCCTGATATTCGAACTTGGCGCCCAGCGACTCTTCGAGCCACACGATCGCGCGGTTGTTGACCAGGTCGACGAGGCCCTTGAAGCCGCCTTCCATGCCGATCGGCAGGTACAGCACGGCCGGACGCGCGCCGAGGCGATCGACGATCGTGTCCACGCAGAAATAGAAATCGGCGCCGGTGCGGTCGAGCTTGTTGACGAAGCACATCCGCGGAACCTTGTACTTGTCCGCCTGGCGCCACACGGTTTCCGACTGCGGCTCAACGCCGGCAACGCCGTCGAAGCACGCAACCGCGCCGTCGAGCACGCGCAGCGAACGCTCGACTTCGATGGTGAAGTCGACGTGGCCCGGGGTGTCGATGATGTTGATCAGATGCTCGGGGCCCTGACCGTCCTCGGCCTTCCACTTGCAGGTGGTCGCCGCCGACGTGATCGTGATCCCGCGCTCCTGCTCCTGCTCCATCCAGTCCATCGTCGCGGTGCCTTCATGCACTTCGCCGATCTTGTAGGACTTGCCGGTGTAATAAAGGATGCGCTCAGTCGTCGTCGTCTTGCCGGCGTCGATGTGCGCCATGATGCCGATATTGCGATAACGCTCGAGCGGATGGCTGCGGGCCATGATCGTGGTTCCTTAAGGGTATGGGGAGCCGCCAGAAGCGACTCCCCGGGATATAGGCAAGATTGTTACCGGTAAAAGACCGGCAACGCCGTCATTACCAGCGGTAGTGGCTGAACGCGCGGTTCGCTTCCGCCATGCGGTGCGTATCCTCGCGCTTCTTCACCGCGTTGCCACGGTTGTTCGCGGCATCCATCAGCTCGCCCGACAGGCGCGCCGACATGGTGTTTTCGCTGCGGTTGCGCGCCGAAGCGATCAGCCAGCGGATCGCCAGCGCCTGGGCGCGCTCGGGGCGCACCTCGACCGGTACCTGATAGGTCGCACCGCCGACGCGGCGGCTGCGGACTTCGATGCCCGGCTTGATGTTGTTCAGCGCTTCATGGAAGACCCCGATCGGGTCCTTCTTCGCGCGCTGCTCGACCACCTGAAGCGCCGAATAGACGATGCCTTCGGCGACGGCCTTCTTGCCGTCCAGCATCACGCTGTTCATGAACTTCGACAGAACCTGATCCCCATAGACGGGATCGGGCAGGATTTCCCGCTTTTCGGGACGACGACGACGTGCCATCTTGAATTTCCTTCTAAAACTTCAGCCGGTTCCGGAACACGTCCGGGGCTTACTCTGGCTTACTTCGGACGCTTCGCGCCGTACTTCGAGCGGCTCTGCTTGCGATCCTTGACACCCTGGGTGTCGAGCACGCCGCGCAGCACGTGATAGCGGACGCCGGGAAGGTCGCGAACGCGGCCGCCACGGATCAGCACCACCGAGTGCTCCTGCAGGTTATGCCCCTCGCCGGGGATGTACGAGATGACCTCGCGGCTGTTGGTCAGACGGACCTTGGCCACCTTGCGAAGTGCCGAGTTCGGCTTCTTCGGGGTCGTGGTATAGACACGGGTGCAAACGCCGCGCTTCTGCGGGTTCTGCTCCATTGCAGGGACCTTCGACTTGGTCTTCTGCAAAACGCGGCCCTTGCGGACCAGCTGGTTGATCGTCGGCATGAAGCCCTTCACCTTCCAATGGTTACTTTGCTGGAGCCGTGTGACCGGAAAATACGAAAGGACCCTGGCGGCCTAGCGCGGCCTCCGGGCCCTGGCGTCTCCAACAACGTTCAGCTCAATAAAGCTCGCGGGACGGAATCCCTGCGAGCGCGCGGCCTATATACCTGCACCCCCGGTCGGTCAACGGGGTGTTTGGATCGCCGCGCCGGGGTTTTCGGGGATACGCCACAGATAGACTGTCGAACCGCCGACGCGGCGCTTCGCCTCGGGCTTCCAGTCGCCCATGTCAAAGGCGTGGCTGACCACGCGCGTTCCCGGCTTGAGCTGGGCGAACAGCTGCGGGCGCAGGCGGAGGTTCACTTCGGGCAGCAGATACATGGTCACGACATCGGCGGAGCTCAGGTCGGTCTTGAACAGGTCCACCGCTTCGAATCGCACCTTGTCAGCGACTCCGGCCTTGCGCGCCGCCGCGCGCGCCTTGCGGATCAGCACCGGGTCGAGGTCGACGCCCAGCCCCCGCGCGCCGCGCTCCTTTGCGGCGGCAATCAGGATGCGCCCGTCGCCCGTGCCCAGGTCGATCACGGTATCCCCCGGCTTCACCTCCCCCATCTCCAGCATCAGCGCGACGACGTCGCGGCGCGTGCTCTTGTACGGGACGTCGAGCTTCGGCCCGCCAAAGATCGTCGTGGCGGAACAGCTCACCATGGTCGGCAACATGCAGCGCCCGCCCAGTGCGATCAGCCCAAGCGCGACCACGGCGAGGGTCAGCGCGAGCAGGCGAAGACGGGCGGCGGAGGACAGCGAGCGCAGCATCGGTGCGCGGTTTGTGCAACGACGCCAGCGTCTTGTCCACTGCACGCACGGACGTGGCTTAACCCGATCTTCAGCGCATGCCCCTATCGGCGATGCGATGTCGTCCGCCGCCCTCCGTCCGGGATTTCCGGCCCCCTCGCCCGTGCTCGTCGCGCTGGTCGCCGCGGTGCAGGCCTGGGTGCTGTGGCCGCTCTTCACCCCCGACATGACCGCCTATCTGATCCCGTGGCTGGAGAGGATCCGCGAAGCCGGCGTGGCCGACGCCTTTGCGCGCCCCTTCTCCAACTATATGCCAAGCTATCTCTACCTGCTCGCGCTGGTGAGCCCGCTTGCCGGCTGGCTGGATGCGATGAGCGTCATCAAGCTGCTTTCCGTCGCCGGGACGGTCGCGCTCGCGCTCGCGATGCACCGCTTGCTCGGCGCGCTCGGCGTTGCCCAGCGCGCGCACTGGGCAGCACTGGTCGTCGCCCTCCCCTCGGTCGCGTTCAACGCGCTGCTGATGGGGCAGTGCGACGCGCTTTATGCCGCTGCCTGTCTGATGGCGGTCGCGATGGCGGTCGAGCGGCGGCACCTCGCCATGTTCGTCTGGTGCGGCGTAGCCGTCGCGTTCAAGGCACAGGCGCTGCTCGTCGCACCCTTTTTTCTCGCCGTCGCGATTCAGCGGCGCATCCCGCTGGTCCAGTGGCTGGCGGCGCCCGGCGCGCTGCTCGTCCTGCTGACCCCGGCGCTGCTGGCGGGCTGGCCGCCGGGCGATCTTGCGACCATCTATTGGCGCCAGGCCGGGACGTTCAGCAACGATATCGCCCGCAACGCCCCCAATCTCTGGTCGCTCGTCGCCATGATCGCCCCGGACCTTGCGCCGCGCCTGTTCGCGCTGGCGCTGGTGACAGCGCTGGGCGCGACGGCCTGGTTCGTCGCGCAGATGCAGACCGTCCGCTTCGACCGTGCCGGCCTTGTCGGCATGGCGGGACTTGCCGTGCTGCTCAGCGCCGGACTGCTGCCGCGCATGCACGAACGCTATTTCCTGCTCGCAGACCTGCTGATCCTCGCGCTGGCCATCGCGCGCGGCACGCGCAGCGGCTTTGCCCTCGCCGCGCTGGTCCAGCTCGGGTCCTTCGCCGCGATCACCGGCTATCTCGGCCTTGGCGCCCCGATGGTCGCGCTTGGCGCGCTGTGCATGATCGTCGCGACCTGGATCGCGGCGCAGCCGCTGGTCGCTCCGGCCGCCAACGACAATCCCCCATCGGGACGCCGTTACCCGCGCGCGCTGCTGCAGCCGGCAGACCGTTATGGTAGGGAAACGCGACTCGGTTTTCGGGGATTTGGGGAGTAACCATGTTCAGCAGCAATCGTTCGCGTGATGACCGTCCTGCCATGCCGCCCGCGCCGCCGGCCTCCGGCAATGGGTCGAAGCGCGGCATGTTTTCCGTGATCGGTCCCGATGTCGTGATCACCGGCAATGTCCGCGCAACTGCCGAACTGCATATCGAGGGGCGGGTCGAGGGCGATGTCGATTGCGGCACGCTGGCGCAGGGCGCCGACAGCCAGATTTTCGGCAGCGTCACCGCCGACAGCGCCCGCCTTGCCGGCGCGATCGAGGGCACGGTCCGCGCCAAGCAGCTGACCGTCGAGCGCTCGGCGCGCATCACCGGCGATGTCGAATATGAGAATATCACGATCGAGAATGGCGGCCATATCGACGGCCGGCTCAAGCATATGAGCGCGATCACCGCCGCCCCGCGCACCGAAGCGGTTCAGCAGGTGACCATCGCATCGGTGGTCGGATCGAACTGACCGGTCCGTTCTGGCCGGACTTGATCCGGGCACGACATGACGGGCGCGCCTCGCGCGGGGCGCGCCCTTTTTCGTGCCTGCGGCACCGGCCACCGCGGCACTAGCTCCGAAATGGCGCTCGTTCGCCAGCACCGGGTTGCAGACTGCGCTAACCTGCACCGGTCGCCCTGTGGTGGCGACCTGTTCGCGCGTACCCATCCAGCGCAACCGGGCAGCCCATGCGATGGCGGAATGCGCCGGATCGCGCGCCAGTCGAGGAGAATGCAGCGATGACGATCTATGCAATCCAGAACCAGTGGGGCGGCGACAGCGCGCCCTGGCACGATGGCGGTCTGCTCAACATCGGCAACCGCGCTGACCAGAATCCGGTCGCGCTGGCGATCCAGTCGGGAGATGGCGGGCGCAGTTTCACCGGCACCATGACCTATGACGGCGAAGGCCCGATCGGGGTGCGTGCGACGCTGATCACCGAAAATTGCTACCAGGTCCAGAACCAGTGGGGCGGCAACACTGCGCCGTGGCACGACGCCGGCCAGTTCCTGCTCGGCGCGCGCAACGGCCAGAACGCCGTCGCGTTCGACCTGCGCTCGACCGATGGCGGCGCGACCCTTACCGGATCGATGACCTATGCCGGCGAAGGGCCGATCGGGGTCAAGGGCGCGGTCTCGCCCGGCACCAGCTTCGACGCGACCAACCAATGGGGTGGGGACAGCGCGCCCTGGCATCCCGGCGGTCTGTGGATTCTCGGGTGCCGCCCCGACCAGGCGATTGCCGCGCTCGATCTGGTCAGCGCCGACAATGGCCGGACCCTGACCGGGACGATGACCTATTCGGGCGAAGGACCGATCGGCGTTCGCGGGACGCTGACCATGGCCAATACCTACAGCGTGCTCAACCAGTGGGGCGGCGACAGCGCGCCGTGGCACCCGGGCGGAACTTGGGTCATCGGCTGTCGCGGGACCCAGGGGGTCGTCGCGGTCAAGGCAAGCGGGACCGGCGCGGCGATGCAGGGCAGCATGACCTATGCCGGCGAGGGGCCGATCGGCCTCGACCTCACGCCCGCGACCGCCCCGGCCGACGCGCGCACCCCCGCCCCGGCCTGACTGACGACGCCGGCCCGGGCCACCCTCTGGCCCGGGCCGGCGCCACGACCGGCTCAGTCGGCGACGCGCGCGCCGCCCTTGATCACATCGGTCACCTTGGTCAGCACGGTTACGTCCTTCAGCGGATCGCCCTCGACCGCGATCAGGTCGCCATAGCGCCCGACCTCGATCGCGCCGACATCCCGGGTCCGCCCCAGCGCTTCGGCGGCGTTGAGCGTCGCGGCGCGGATCGCCTCCATCGGGGTCATGCCATATTGGACCATGACGCGGAACTGCCCGGCTGCCGTGCCGTGCGGCATCACCCCGGCATCGCTGCCGAACACCATCTTCACCCCTGCCGCATGTGCCTTGCGGAAATTGTCGCGCTGGATCTGCGCAATCTCGCGATCCTTGCGCAGATTGTCTTCCAGCACGCCGTTCTTCTTGCCCTCGGCCTGGGTGTAATCGGTGTTGTAGATATCCATCGAGAACCACACCGGCTGCTTGCGCGTCGCAGCCAGCTTGATCCCCTCGTCATCGACCAGGCTGGCATGTTCGATCGTGTCGATGCCGGCGCGGATCGCCGCCTTGATCCCAGCCGCGCCATGCGCATGCGCTGCAACCTTCAGGCCCCATTGATGCGCCTCATCCGCGATCGCGCGCATTTCCTCTTCCGACAGCTGCTGCTGGCCCGGTTCGGTATTGCGCGAGAACACCCCGCCGGTGGCGCAGATCTTGATCACCTCGGCACCATATTTGCGCTGCTCGCGCACGATCCGGCGCAGCTCCTGCGCCCCGTCGCCGACTGCCACGCCCTTCGACTTGAACGACGGCGGCAGATAGGTGCTGTCGCAATGGCCGCCGGTCGCACCCAGCGAATGCGCGCCGGGAACGATCCGCGGCCCGGCGATCAGCCCTTCCTCGACCGCCTGCTTGTAGCCGACATCGGCATAATTCTCCGACCCGACATTGCGGATCGTCGTGAACCCGGCGCGCAGCATCGCGCGCGCATTCGCGGTTCCCTGGATCGCCCAGAAGCTGTCAGTGAACTGCAACCCGGTATAACCGCCATAGACCGGATTGCTGTCGAGATGGACGTGCATGTCGATCAGCCCGGGCAGCACGGTCTTGCCGCTCAGGTCGATATGCCGCACGTCGCTGCCCCAGCGCACCGTGCGCGCATCGGCAATGCTGGTAATGCGCCCGTCGGTGATGAAGATCGCCGGATGCTCGACCACCGTGCCCTTGACCACATCGACCATCTTGTCGGCGGTGACCACCACCGTCTCGGCGGCGGCGGGGGTGGCGGCGGCGAGTGCCAGTGCGGTTCCGATGATCCCCAACTTCATGCGATGCTCCCTTGATCCGTTCGCAGCACGCTCGCCGCGAACCGGACCAAGGTCAATCGCGTTCGGGCAAATCAGATGTGGATCACCCGGCCATAGGCGGCCAGCACGCTTTCGTGCATCGACTCGCTGATCGTCGGGTGCGGGAAGACGGTTTCCATCAGCTCCGCCTCGGTCGTCTCCAGCGTCTTGCCGATGGTATAGCCCTGGATCATCTCGGTCACTTCCGCGCCGATCATGTGCGCGCCGAGCAGCTCGCCGGTTTTGGCGTCGAACACCGTTTTCACGAACCCGTCGGGCTCGCCCAGCGCGATCGCCTTGCCATTGCCGATGAAGGGAAAATTGCCGACCTTGACTTCATAGCCCGCTTCCTTGGCCTTCGCTTCGGTCAGGCCGACGCTGGCGATTTGCGGGTGGCAATAGGTGCAGCCGGGGATGTTGCGCGGGTCCATCGCGTGCGGATGCTTGCCCGCAATCGCCTCGGCCGCGATCACGCCCTCATGGCTTGCCTTGTGCGCCAGCCACGGCGGCGCGGTGATGTCGCCGATCGCCCACAGGCCATCGACATTGGTGCGGCACGCGCCGTCGGTCTTCAGGAAGCCGCGATCGTCGACCGCAACGCCCAGTTCCTTGAGGCCGATGTCCGCCGTGTTCGGCACGATGCCGATCGCGACGATGACATGGCTGTACTCGCCCGCAACCGCCTTGCCATCCTTGCCGGTGATCGTCGCCTTGACGCCAGTCTTGTCGGCGCTGATCGACTCGATCTTGGCGCTGGTCATGATGGTCATGCCCTGCTTCTTGAGCGCCTTCTCCAGATGCGCGGAGATGTCCTTGTCCTCGACCGGCACGATGCGGTCGAGCATCTCGACCACCGTCACATCCGCGCCCATGTCGTTGTAGAAGCTCGCGAACTCGATCCCGATCGCGCCCGATCCGATGACCAGCAGCTTCTTGGGCATTTCCTTGGGCGTCATCGCGTGGCGATAGGTCCACACCCGCTCGCCATCGGCGGGCAGGTTGGGCAGGTCGCGGGCGCGCGCGCCGGTGGCGAGGATGATGTTCTTGCCCGTCAGCTCGGTCACCTTGCCGTCCGCGCCGGTAACCGACAGCTTGCCCTTACCGGTCAGCTTGCCGGTGCCCATGTGCACCGCGATCTTGTTCTTCTTCATCAGGTGCGTGACGCCCTGATTGAGCTGCTTGGCGACGCCGCGCGAGCGCTTGACCACGGCGTCGAGATCGGCGCTGATCTTTTCGGCGGCCAGGCCATAGTCCTTGGCATGCTGCATGAAGTGGAAGATCTCCGCCGAGCGCAGCAGCGCCTTGGTCGGGATGCACCCCCAGTTGAGACAGATGCCGCCGAGCAGCTCGCGCTCGACGATCGCGGTCTTGAGACCGAGCTGGCTCGCGCGGATCGCGGCGACATAGCCGCCGGGTCCGGAGCCGAGCACGATCACGTCATAGGATTCAGCCATGTTGTTGCCCCTGGGGAAGAGAGGGTTGGAAGAAAAACGCGCCGCGCGGACTATCCGTCCACCGGTCGCGGCTTGCGGTCCTCGCCGACCGCGACAAAGGTGAAGTTCGCCTGAGTCACCAGTTGCTGGTCCTCGCCATGGCGATCGCGCCGCCATGCCTCGACCTCGATCAGCATCGACGACCGCCCGATCTTCACGATCTGGGCATAGACCGACACTTCGTCGCCGACCGAGACGGGCGCGTGGAACTGCATCGAATCCATCGCCACCGTGACCGCACGCCCCTTGGCGCGGCGCGCGGCGACGAGGCCGGCCGCGAGGTCCATCTGCCCCACCAGCCAGCCGCCGAAAATATCGCCATAGGCATTGGCGTCGGCCGGCATGGTGCTGACGCGGATCGCGGGTTCGATTGCGGGGGGCTCCCGGTCAGGCATTGCCGCCGCCCTCCCCGCCCTGCGGATTGCGCTGCAACCACATCGCCCGGCGCATCGGCCCGATGCCCATCAGGATGATGCAGACGATCGCGATCCCCGTCACCAGCCACACGTCCGCCGAGGCGAGCGGATAGGCCCAGCTCGCCAGCGCCCCGATCAGCAGCGCGACCGCGATCCCCGCGGCGATGTGCAATGCTTCGATCAGGACACGCATGGCGCGGCGCTCAGGCCAGCAGGCCCATGGGCGATTCGATCAGCGCCTTGAGCACCTTCATCAGCTCGGCGCCATCGGCCCCGTCCACTGCGCGGTGGTCGAAGCTGCCGGTCGCGGACATGACGGTGGCGACGCCGAGCGCATCGTCGACGATATACGGACGCTTCTCGCCCGCGCCTACCGCCAGGATCATCGCCTGGGGCGGGTTGATCACCGCGTCGAACTGCTTGATCCCGAACATGCCCATGTTCGAGATGCTGGCGGTGCCGCCCTGATATTCGTGCGGCTGGAGCTTGCCCTCCTTCGCGCGGTCGGCCAGCTCCTTCATCTGGGTCGAGATCGACGCGAGGCCGATACTCGCCGCGTCGCGGATGATCGGGGTGATCAGGCCGGTCGGGGTCGAAACGGCGACCGAAATATCGGCGCGGCTGTACTTGACCAGCTTGTCGCCGGCGAAGGTCACGTTGCACTTGGGCACCTGCGTCAACGCGACCGCCAGCGCCTTGATCAGCATGTCGTTGACCGACAGCTTCACGCCGCGCCCTTCCAGGCTCTTGTTGAGCTGGCCGCGCAGCTTGAGCAGCGCGTCGAGCTGGATGTCGACGGTCAGATAGATGTGCGGAATGGTCTGCTTCGCCTCGGTCAGGCGGCGCGCGATCGTCTTGCGGATGTTGCTGAGCTTTTCGACCTCGTGCGGGATGCTCTCGTCATACCACACCGATGCCGGGGCAGCGGCGGGAGCCGTGGCAGTGGCCGCGGGCGCCGCAGCGGCGGGTGCGGCAACCGCCGGAGCCGCGCCGGGCTTCGCGCTTTCGATGTCGGCCTTGACGATGCGCCCGTTGGGGCCGGAGCCGGTCACGCCCGCCAGGTCCACGCCCTTTTCCGCAGCGATGCGGCGCGCCAGCGGGCTCGCCTTGACGCGGTCGCCGTCGGCCTTGGGCGCAGCTGCCGGAGCAGGTGCAGACGCAGCGGCGGCCGGCGCCGGAGCCACCTCGGCCTTCGGTGTTGCGGCCTTCGGGGCGGACACCGAACCGGCGTCCTCGCCCTCACCCGCCAGCACGGCGATAACCGTGCCGACCTTCACGCCATCGGTGCCCTCGGCAACGACGATCTTGGCGATCACGCCCTCATCGACCGCTTCGAACTCCATCGTCGCCTTGTCGGTCTCGATCTCGGCCATCAGGTCGCCGGCCTTGACGGTGTCGCCTTCCTTGACCAGCCAGCGGGCCAGCGTGCCCTCCTCCATCGTCGGGGACAAAGCGGGCATCTTGATTTCGATCGACATGGGTGGGGAGGATCCTGTCGTGATATGGGTCGGTTGTCGCGCCCTCCTTGCGCGATGCACGGCTTGGGTCAACCCCGCCCCTTGCGCTTGGCGACGCGACGCGTCACCACCTGTCACCAACGGAGAGGGGAACTGGTTTCATGCGTACCTATCTGGTCGTGATCGATGAAAGCCCCGAGGCGCAGATCGCGCTCCGCTTCGCCGCGCGCCGCGCCGTCAAGACCGGTGGCGGGGTCGAGATTCTGGCGCTGATCCCGCGCCCCGATTTCGTCCAGTGGGGCGGCGTGATGGCGACAATCGAGGAAGAGGCACGCCAGCGCGCCGAGGCGCTGGTCGCCGCCGCCGCCGGTACGCTGATCGCCGAGTCCGGGCTGAAGCCCCAGATCACGGTGCGTGACGGCGACGGGCCAAAGGTCATTCGCAAACTGATCGATGAGAATGACGCCATCGCCGCACTCGTGCTCGGCGCCGCTGCGGAGGGGCCGCCGGGGCCCCTGGTCAGCCACTTCGTCGGGGAAGCAGCCGCACTCCCCATCCCCCTGATGATCGTTCCGGGAAGCCTCGACCGCGAGGCGATCGACCGGCTAAGCTGAGGATCCATGCACAACTTCCTGCTCCCCGCGCTGCTGATCGCAGCCCCCGCCGCTGCCCAGCAGACCCCTGCCGACGCCCCCAGCCCCGAACGGCTCAAGGCCGATGTCGAAAAGCTGGTCAGCTTCGGCACCCGCCACACCCTCTCCTCTCCCGATCACCCGACACGCGGGATCGGCGCGGCGCGCAAATGGGGTGCGGAGGAGCTCGACCGGATCGGCGCGGCGTGCGGCAACTGCATCACCGTCGCGCGGATCGGCCGCACCTTTACCGGCCCGCGCGCGCCGAACGGGGTCGAGGTCGTCAACGTCCTCGGCTTTCAGCAGGGCGAGGACCCCAAGCGCGTGATCATCGTTCAGGGTCATATCGATTCGCGCGTCAGCGACGTGATGGATTTCACCAGCGACGCCCCCGGCGCGAATGACGACGCCTCCGGCACCGCTTTGGTGATCGAGGCGGCGCGCATCCTGTCGAAATCGAAGCACCGTGCGACGATCGTCTACGCCCTGCTGTCGGGTGAGGAACAGGGGCTGTGGGGCGGCACGCTGCTCGCCGAGACCGCGAAGGAGCG
Organism: Sphingomonas sp. BE123; assembly: GCF_031456015.1. NCBI lineage: Bacteria > Pseudomonadati > Pseudomonadota > Alphaproteobacteria > Sphingomonadales > Sphingomonadaceae > Sphingomonas > Sphingomonas sp. BE123. Next base: position 881,363 of record NZ_JAVDTW010000001.1, read on the forward strand.
CGGCTGGGAGGTGATCGCGGTCCTCAACAACGATATCGTCGGCAACACCGTCGGCCAGAATGGCGTGCGCGTCGCCGACCGCGTGCGCGTTTTCTCCGAAGGCATCCGCGCGTCCGAAGACCTGCCCGGCCAGATCGGCCGGCGCGCCGACGGCGGCGAGGATGACGGCCCCAGCCGCGCGCTGGCCAAGGCGATCGACGGGATCGCCGACGGCATGCGCGAAAAGGACAAGGCCGCGCTCGACGTGTTCGTCGTCCGCCGTCCCGACCGTTTCGGCCGTGGCGGCGACCATGAGCCGTTCCTGCGCGTCGGCTATCCCGCCGTGCGCTTCTCGGTCGCGGCCGAAAATTACGACCAGCAGCATCAGGACCTGCGCACCGAAAACGGCCGCGTCTATGGCGACACGGTCGACAAGATGGACTTCCCCTATCTGGCGAAGGTCACCGCGCTCAACATCGCGACGATCCGCCGCCTCGCCAACGCACCGTCAGCGCCTTCGGGCGTCGTCCTCGACGGGGCGGTGAGTGCGGATACCAAGGTGCGCTGGAACGCCGTCCCCGGCGCGCGCAGTTACAAGGTCTATTGGCGCCGCAACGACACCCAGAACTGGAGCGAGGTGCGCGGCGTCGCCGGGCGGACCGAAACGGTGCTGAAGGATGTGGTCGTCGACGACCATTTCATCGGCGTCTCGGCGGTTGCGGCAGATGGCAGCGAGAGCATCGTCACCTTCGGCACGCGCCCGCCGCGCAACTAGCACGCGATGCGTCGCCCCGGTCCGACCGGGGCGACGCCGATTACCGGCAGCATTCCTTGGTCGACCGCCGCACCACCGTCTTGCTCGGATAGCGCCGCACGGTCTTCACCGGCGCGCGATAGGTGCGCACCTCCTCGACCTCCTCGATCACTTCTTCGGTGACGGTGGTGGTGGTGACCGCCCCCGACTGGATCACGATCGTCGTCACCGTCGGCCCCGCCATGTAATAGCCGCTGCTGCCGCCATGATAGCCGCGGGCATAGCCGCCGCCCTGCGCGCCGCACGGGCTGGCGCAGGGCGGCGGAGCATACCCCCCCGGGTAAGGCTGGGCCGGGATCGGCCGCCGTGCATGGCGGTCGTCGGCATAATCGTCATCATAACCGGGCGCAGCGTAGCGCGCGCCATAGCTACCGCCGCCCCCGCCAGCAGCCGCTGCCGCCGCACCGCCGCTGCCGGCATAGGCGGTCGCGCTCCCGCCGCCACCGCCGCCCGCGCGGCTCCAGTCCAGACCGCTGACCGAATCCCACACCCGGCCATCGCGATCCGCCAGCACCGCGTCGTCATAATAGCGCAGCCAGCCATAGCCATGAGGCGGACGGCTCAGCCCCCAGGCCGACCAGTCGTCGATCCAGAACCCCCCGCTGACCCAGTACCCCGGCAGCGTCCAGCCACGCACCGGCCGGCGATAGGCACTCCATCCGCCCGGCGCGCGCGTTCCGGCGTGCCAGCGCCCGCCGATCATCGGCCCCCACCGTCCGCCGGCATCCGGCGCACGCGGCGGATCGATCCGGGTCGCCGGGACCGATCGCGGAGGATAGCGCACCGGCTCCCGGTCGCGCTGGACCCATTGCCCGTCACGCCAGACGCGCTGCGCCTGCGCCGGTGTGGCAACGGCGATCGCAGCGATCGACAGGGTGGCAAGGGTCAGGGTGCGCATTGGCTGTACTCGCAATTGGGGCGAGACGCGGCCATTCAAGCAGGGAAAAAGGACCGCGCCTCTTTTCAGCGTTTTAACACTGTGCGCAGGCCGATCCCACCGTGCGCGATGGTTAAGAAAGTCCCAATGCGGGGCAGCCCCTATCCTGCGATGCGCGGCGCGAGCAGCGTCATCAGCGCTTCGCATCCGGCCGCATCCTCGGCGTCGAACCGACCGGTGGTGGGGCTATCGAGGTCGAGCACGCCGATCAGCACATCCTCGTGCACGATCGGCACGACCAGCTCGGCGTTGCTGGCGGCGTCGCACGCGATATGGCCGGGAAAGGCATGGACGTCCGCGACCAGTTGCGTCGTGCGCGTCGCCGCCGCTGCCCCGCACACGCCCTTGCCGAACGGAATGCGAATGCACGCTGCCTTGCCCTGAAACGGCCCAAGCACCAGTTCGCCGCCGACATTGCGGTAAAATCCGGCCCAGTTGAGGTCCGGCAGATACTGGCCGATCAACGATGCGGCATTGGCCATGTTGGCGATGGCGTCCGCTTCCCCGGCGGTCAGCGCGTCGAGCGCAGCGTGGAGATCGCGATAGAGTTCGGCCTTGGATCCGGCGGCAATGTCGAAGCTGTACATGACCCCGCAGGTGGCGCGCGCGGCGCCGCGATGCAAGGGGCTATGGACAGCGAACCCGCGTCATCCCGTCGGATGTCAGGCGATTGCCGTCGGCGGACAGCGTAAAGGTCCGCGTCGCTTCCCAGCTCTCGCCCTCGCCGCGATAGCGCGCCGCGACCCGGATTTCCTGCCGCGTTCCGGTGACGGCGGTAACGGCGGCACTGCTCTCGTAAAAGCGCAGCTCGCTCGGCGCGATCGTCAGCCGCGTCACGTCGCCGCCCTTCCCGCAATCCGCCGCGCGGGCGCTCCAGTCACCCTGAAAGCCGACCGGGATCGTGTCCGTTGCTTCCGCCGGGACAGGGCTCGCCGCCACCGGCGCGGGCGTGGGCGCAGGCGATGGCGCCGCGCGCTGCCCGGCTTCCTGTTCGGCGTTGCCGATACCATTGTCCGGGACGGGGTCTTGCGCACAGGCGGCAGCCAGCGCGAGCGATGCAATGACGGTCAGTCGGATCATCGCGCGCCAACGCGCCGCGGGCCGGATTCGTTGCGCTGCGCGGTCAATCGATCCGGACTTTGCCCCGGCCCGCCTTGATCGCCGACCGCCCCTTCTTCGCGTCGACCCGCCGCGCCTTGGCCGCCTTGCTTGGCTTGGTCTTCACCCGCCGCGCCTGCCGTTCATGGGCTTTCTCGATCAGCTCAAGCACCCGTGCCCGGGCATCTTCGCGATTGGCGTCCTGGGTCCGGAACGTGCGCGCGGTCACCACCAGTTCGCCGCCCGACGTCATCCGGCTGCCCGCCAGTTCCTTGAGCCTGGTGTAGGCATAGGGCGGCAGCCCCAGCGCAAACACGTTGACGCGCAGCTGTACCGCGGTCGCGACCTTGTTGACATTCTGCCCGCCCGGACCCGATGCGGCGAGGAACTTCTCCTCGACGATCGCCGCCTCGGGCAGCTCAATCGGCATCGTAGCCCGGCTCGTCCTGCGGCTGGCCGCCCGCAAATCCCAGCGCCCGGAAGGCATCGGGAGTCGGCGCCTCGGCGTGGATATCGGGCTTGCCGGGGCGCGGCACGGTCAATTGCGCGGCGTGGAGCATCATCTTGCGCCCGTTGGCGACGCCATAGACCGGATCGCCGGTAATCGGGAAGCCAAGGCCTTCGGCGGCATGGACGCGGATCTGATGCGTCCGGCCGGTTTCGGGATAGAAGGCGATGAACGCCCGCCCGTCCTTGTGCGCCAGCATCCGCCAGCGCGTCCGGGCCGCCTTGCCGGTCGGGCTGCCGGTCATGCGCCAGCCGCGCTCGGCGCTCGACACCTTGATCAGCGGCAGGTCGATCGTCCCCGACGGCGCATCGGGGATCCCGTCGATCACCGCCAGATAGCGTTTGGTCACCTGCCCAGCCTCGAACGCCTGCTGGAAGCGCGCATGCGCCTTGGGGTTGCGCGCCAGCAACAGGCACCCGCTGGTGTCGCGATCGAGCCGGTGGACCGGGGTCGGCCAGCGCTTGAAGCCGAAGGTCAGCCGCGACAGATGGTTTTCAAGGCTGATCGACCCGTCGCGCGGCGGATCGACCGGCAAGCCGGCCGGCTTGTCGATGACAATGGCCTCGCCATCGATGAACAAGATGTGATCCTGGAGCATCCCCGCGCCTTGCCACCGCGCGGCGCGCGACGCCAGCCCTCTAGCCGAAGCGATAGGCGTCCATCGCCAGCACGCCATAGGTATAGCTGTGGTGCAGCCGCTGCGCGGGCATGCCGCCGGCCCCCATCGCGGTGAACAGCGGCAGGATATGGTCCATGGTCGGGTGGTTCGCCCGCCCGTTCGGGCCGCGCGCGACCGCATCGAGCACGGCGTCGGTGTCGCCAGCGTCGAACCGGTCCTTCACCCAATCGGCAAAGCCCGACACCCAGTCCGGCACCGGCGCGTCATGATCGCGCCCTTCGGCAACGAGCGCGCGCAGATTGTGGGTCAGGCTCCCCGATCCGATGATCAGGACGTTGCGCGCGCGCAGCGGCGCGATCGCCTGACCGATGCGGTGATGCCATTGCGGCGGGTGCGCGCTGCTGATCGACAGCTGCACGATCGGGATCGCCGCCTCCGGCCAGCCCAGCATCAGCGGGACCCAGGCGCCGTGGTCGAGCCCGCGCACGGGGTCGCGGGACACGCGCTGCCCGGCCTGCGCCAGCAGCCGCACGACCTCGTCCGCCAGTGCCGGATCGCCCTTGGCCGGATAGCGCAGGTCGAACAATATCTGCGGGAAACCACCGAAGTCGTGAATCGTGGCAAGGTCGCGGCCCGACGTCACCACCGCCTCCGCCCTGTCGTGATGGGCAGAGATGATCAGGATCGCGTCGGGGCGCGCGACATGCGACGCCAGCCCGGCGAGAAAGTCCCGCGCCGGGCTGGGTTCGAACAGGATCATCGGCGAGCCGTGCGACACGAACAATGCCGGCTGCACGGCGCGCGGCATGTCAGGCGGCCAGCTTCGCCGCGACTTCGGCGATGCGCCGGCCCTGGTAACGCGCGCCGGCGAGGTCAATGGCGCTCGGCATGCGGCTGCCGTCGCCGCCCGCGATCGTGGTCGCGCCATAGGGCGCACCACCGACCACTTCGTCGATCTTCTGCTGGTCAGCATGGCCGTAATCCAGCCCGACGATGGTCAGGCCGAAGTGGAGCAGGTTGGTGATGATGCTGAACAGCGTCGTCTCATTGCCGCCATGCTGGGTCGCGCTCGACGTGAACGCGCCGCCGACCTTGCCGTTGAGCGCGCCCTGGTACCAGACACCGCCGGCCGTGTCCCAGAAGCTCGCCATCTGGCTCGCCATGCGGCCGAACCGGGTCGGCGATCCGACGATGATCGCATCATAATCCTTCAGCGCGTCGGGGCCTTCGATCACCGGATGGGCACTGTCGGCCTTGAAGCCGGCGGCCTTGACCACCGCCTCGGGCGCAGTCTCGGGCACGCGGCGGATGTCCACCGTCGCGCCAGCCGTACGCGCGCCTTCGGCAACCGCTTCGGCCATCGCCTCAAGATGGCCATAGGACGAGTAATAGAGCACCAGAACCTTGGTCACGGCGTGTCTCCTGTATCAGCAATGGAAAGGGGGGTGGAGCGGCCCGCCTTGGGAGGGGGAGGGACGCGGACCGCTCCGGGGGGTCTGTTCAGTCGGAATCGACCAGGACGATTTCGGCATCCTCGATCGCGGTGATCGTCACCGTCTGCCCACCGCTCAGCGCGGCGCCGTCGCGGGCGTTGAACGGTTCACCATCGATCGTGATCTTGCCGACCGCGGGAACGAGATAGGCATGCCGCCCCTCGCCCACGCTGTGGGTCAGGCTTTCACCGGCCTTGATCGTCGCGCCCAGCACGCGGGCGTCGGCGCGGATCGGCAGCGCGTCGCCATCCTCGGCATAGCCGCTGGCCAGCGTCACGAACCGGCCCGACCGCTCGCCCTTCGGGAACGGCTTGGCGCCCCAGCTCGGCGCACCGCCGCCGGCGCGCGGCAGGATCCAGATCTGGAACAGCGTCGTCGTCTCCGGCTCCAGATTATATTCGGCGTGGCGCACGCCGGTGCCGGCGCTCATCACCTGGACATCGCCCGCCCCGGTACGGCCGGTATTGCCCATCGAATCCTGGTGGGTGATCGCCCCGGTGCGGACATAGGTGATGATCTCCATGTCCTTGTGCGGGTGCGGCGGAAAGCCGCTGTTCGGTGCGATCTCGTCGTCGTTCCACACGCGGATCGCGCCCCAGCCCATCCGGGCCGGGTCATAGTAATTGGCAAAGCTGAAATGGTGACGGGCGTTGAGCCACCCGTGATCGGCATGGCCCAGGCTGTCGAACGAACGCTTGTCGATCATGGCGACCTCCTTGTTGACCGCCAAGATAAGCCATGCGATCACCACGTAAATGGAAACGTCCGAAACTGATCGTTTCCCCCAAGGCCCCGAGCGGAGCAGCGACGATGCGTCTTCCCGACTTTGAAGCCTGGGCGATGTTCGCCTGCGTGGTCGAACATCGCTCGTTCAGCGGCGCCGCCGCGTCGATCGGGGTGAGCAAGGCGACCATTTCCAAGGCGATCGCGCGGCTTGAAGCGCAGCTCGGCACCGCGCTGTTTCATCGCACCTCGCGCCGCCTGACGCTGACCGACAGCGGCACGGCACTGGCCGAACGCGCCGCCCGCATCCTCGCCGAGGCACAGGCGGCGGAGGAGGCCGCGATCGATTCCGCCAAGGCGCCCTCGGGGCTGGTCCGCATTGCCGCACCGATCACCTTCGGCATCCGCTATGTCGCCGATGCCGTGGCCGATCTGCTCGCGGCGCATCCCGGGATCCAGATCGATCTGCGGCTGTCCGATGCGCGGGTCGATATTGTCGCGGACGGCTTCGACATCGCGCTGCGCATCGCCGATCTGCCCGACAGCTCGCTGCGCGCGCGCCGGCTGGCGCCGATCCACGCGCGGGTGGTGGCGGCCCCCGCCTATCTGGCCGCGCATGGCACCCCGCGCCATCCCGCCGACCTCGCCCATCACGCCTGTTTTCTCTACGCCAACGCCATCGGCGCCTGGCAGTTTCGCAAGGCCGATGGCGAGGAAGCCGCGGTCCGGCCGGCCGGGCCGCTGATCACCGACAATGGCGACGCAATGATGCCCGCGCTACTCGCCGGGCTCGGCATTGCCCGGCTGCCGGATTTCATCATCGAGCGCGAACTGGCCGATGGCCGGCTGGTCGAGATTCTGGGCGACTGGTCGCCGATGAACATCGCGCTGCACCTGATGACCCCGCCCAGCGCGCTGCGCCCCGCGCGGGTCGAACTGGTGATCGACTTCCTGTCCCAGCGCTTCCGCAAGCTCGCCACGCGCTGACCGCGCCTACCAACGCAAAGGGCCGGCCCGCATCGCTGCGGACCGGCCCCTGTTTGCGCGCGCAGCGTCAGATCAGAACTTGACCTCGGCGGCGATGGTGAACGAGCGGCCGCGCGGGTCCGCAACGCGCGGCTCCCACGAACTGCCCGCGCCCGAATTGCTGTCATAGGTGATGGCAAAGGGCGGATCGGTGTCGAAGATGTTCTTGATGCCGGCGGTCAGCTTGAACCGCTGGGCAATCTGCTGCGTCACCGACAGGTTGTAGGTGATGTAGGAATCGACCCGCTCATTATAGTCGGGGCGCGTTGCGCTCTGGTTATTGGCCAGGCTGGGCAGGCCGTTATTGTCATAGCCGCTGCGGAAGATCTGCGAGAAGGTGACCGCAAAATCGTCCTTGGAAAAGCTGACCCAGGCATTGTGCTTCCACTCGAGGCCCAGATCGCCGGCATAGCTGAACACGCCGACAATGTCGCTGTACGGCGCCGTCGGCAGGAAGCGTTCCTTCTTCTCGATCAGCCACGTGCCGTTCATGCCCAGGTCGAACATCCCGCCCAGCGCATCGACCGATCCGCGCAGCGCGAACTCCAGCCCCTTAGTCCGCCGTGACCCGATATTGTCGGCGGTCAGGTCGACCAGCGTGATGACGCCCCCGGTCCGAGTGATGCGGTCCCCGAAGAACTGGTAATTGTCGAACAGCTGGCGCAGCGTCAGCGCGCCGATCGTGTCGTCAACCGCGATCGACCAGAAGTCGACCGATGCGCTGAAACGCGGCGCCGGGCGGAACACGATGCCGACCGAATATTGCTCCGACGTCTCGGGACCGACATTGGGATTGCCCCCGCTCAGCGTATCGGGGTTGATCGCCGCGCAAGCCGGGTTGGTCGTGCTCACCACGCCGCTCGGGCAAGTCGACGGATCGACCAGCGTGTTGGTGGTCGGGTTGGGGCTCAGCGTCTGACCGTTGAAGATCTGGTTGAACGTCGGGACGCGGAAGCCGGTATTGTACGACGCGCGCACCATCAGCCAGTCGACCGGGGTAAAGCGCGCGCTCACCTTCGGATTGAACGTGCTGCCAAAGCCCGAATAATCGTCCACGCGGCCCGCGACCGAAATTTCCAACGGCTCGAACACCGGGATCAGCAGCTCGGCATAGGCGGCCTTCACGTCGCGATGCTTGGGCGTCAGCGCGTTGGCGTTGTCGAACGCGACGTTGAAGATTTCGGGCCGCGCCAGTTCGGCTTCGGCCGATCCGTTGAAGCTGTAGCTTTCGCGGCGGTAATCGATCCCTGCCGCGATCTGCACCGTGCCGCCGGGCAGTTCGAACAGCGACCCCGAGATCGAGGCGTCGAACTGCTTCACCTCGTAACGCCCGCCATATAGCGTCACGCCCTCGGCCGAAATCGCGTCGAGCGCGGCCAGCGCCTCGGGTGTCTGCGTCACGGCAAAGGGATTGAGGATACCGCTGTTGAGCAGGCCGACAATGCCCGGCGCCGTCGCACCGGGAGCGATCGGCGCGCGCGTGTCGAGCCCCCCCGACACCGCACCCGGAATGCCCGACGCGTTGGCACGCGCGGAAGACGAGAACACGCCGCGATAATGATAGCCGGTGCCGAGGACCGAGGTGGATTCGCTGCGTGCATAGGAGGCGCCCGCACGATAATCCCACCCGTCGAACAACGGCCCTTCCAGGCCGATCGCCCCGCGCAGCGTCTTGGTGTTCGTTTCATATTCGCGCGGACCGCACGAAGTGCAGCGCCAGCGATACGCGATCGGGCGGCCGTAATTGGCCGCGATCGACGGGAAGACCGCGACCATCGCGTTATAGACCTGGTTGTAGGTCGGCGCCGTCAGCGCATTGAGCGGATAATAGAGCGGCAGGGTCGAGGTGTTGCCGGCATATTGGTTGGACGAAAACTGCTTCGACGAGTCCGCGTCCGATCCGGTAATTTCCGCAAAGGCGCGGTGATTGCCCAGCGCCACCGTGCCGCGCGCATAATAGGTCAGCGTCTCCAGCGGCTGCTGCAGGATCGCCGCGCGCCCCGTGTCCCACGCACAGGCATAGCGCGCGCTCGCATTGGCCCATAGCGCATCGTCATAGGCCATGCCGCCGTCGAACGATTCGCACCCGGCCTGCCCCGGCAGGTCGAGATAGTTGATGCCGCCATTGGCGGTGATCGTCGTGCCCGGGATCAGCAGCGGCACGCCGCTGAGCAGGCTCCCCGACGGCGCGAACAGGGCGTTGGCGCCATTGGCAAAGGCAGTCGCGATCGGGGTGCCGCGCGTGTCGATCGACAGGCCGCGATTGGGCTGGTTGCCGTTGACGAAGTCACGCTTCTCGCCGCGCAGGATGCCGTTCCAGCTCTTGCTGACCGCAGCCATGACGTTGAACCCGTCCGACTTGAGGTCGCCATAGCCGGCGGTCGCCGACAGGCGATAGATTGGCGAATCCCCGCGCTCGGTGATGTCGGTAAAGCCGTTGAGCGCCAGTCCCTCGAAATCGGTCTTGGTGATGAAGTTCATCACGCCGCCGATCGCGTCGGTGCCATAGATGGCCGATGCGCCGTCCTTGAGCACCTCGACCCGCTCGATCGCGGCGAAGGGGATCTGGTTGACGTCGACCGCCGAGCCCTGAAGCCCGTGCGCCGCCACGCGCCGCCCGTTGAGCAGCACCAGCGTCGCGGCCGAGCCCTGCCCGCGCAGGTTCGCCGCCGACAGGCCGTTGGTGCCGCGCTGCGCCCCGCTCACCACGTCGGTGTTCGACGCCAGATTGTCCGCACCATTGCCGTTCGTGCTGAGCAGCGAGACCAGCTGTTCGGGGCTGTTGATCCCCTCGCGCGCGAAATCTTCGTTGGTAAAGATTTCCAGCGGCAACGCGCTCTTGGCCGGATCCTGCTTGATGCGCGATCCGGTCACCAGCACTTCGCGGTCTTCGCTCGCTTCGGCCTGCGCCGTGGTCGGCGCTTCCTGGGCGAGCACGGGCGTCGCGAGGCTGCACGCCGTCACGAACAATGCGGTCTTGAACTTCATACCCCAACCCCCTTTTTGATCCGGCGCGCATTTTTGTGTCGGTTTCACCGGAAACCGGGAAACTAATCACGCATATCTGATGTTAGCAAATATAAATTATGGGGGAATCCCATAACCTGCGCCTATATCACTGGGCACGGGGCTTGACAGGATTTCGGCGCGCGCAGCGCCCGGCCATGTCGCGCGACGGCCTGTGGGATTGGCGCGCGACTCGTGGATTCAGGCGGGTTAGGCAAAAATTAACCTTTTGCCTTCATTCCAGCTTAGGTTAATGAATCAGTCGCGTTGCATGTCGCAGGGGGCGTGCAACCGGCACAGGGGAAATCAGCCGATGCGCGTGCTGCTGATCGAAGACGAGCCGACGACCGCCAAGGCCATCGAGCTGATGCTCGCAACCGAAGGGTTCAACGTCTACACGACCGATCTGGGCGAGGAAGGCCTCGATCTGGCGAAGCTGTATGATTACGACATCATCCTGCTCGACCTGAACCTTCCCGACATGCACGGCTATGACGTGCTGAAGAAGGTTCGCGTGGCACGCGTGCAGACGCCGGTGCTGATCCTCTCCGGCATCAACGAAATGGACAGCAAGGTGCGCTCGTTCGGCTTCGGCGCCGACGATTATGTGACCAAGCCGTTCCATCGCGAAGAGCTGATCGCCCGCATTCACGCCGTCGTGCGCCGCAGCAAGGGCCATAGCCAGTCGGTCATCCGCACCGGCAAGCTCGCCGTGAACCTCGACGCCAAGACGGTCGAGGTCGATGGCGCCCGCGTGCACCTGACCGGCAAGGAATATGCGATGCTGGAGCTGCTTTCGCTCCGCAAGGGCACCACGCTCACCAAGGAAATGTTCCTCAACCATCTCTATGGCGGGATGGACGAGCCTGAGCTCAAGATCATCGACGTCTTCATCTGCAAGCTGCGCAAGAAGCTCAGCATGGCGTGCGAGGGCGAGAATTACATCGAAACCGTCTGGGGCCGCGGCTATGTGCTGCGCGAGCCCGAGGAAGCGGGCACGGCGGTCAGCGCCGTCGCCTGACACCAGTTCGTCACACGGGGAAACGGGGCCGCGTCATCCGCACGGATGGGGCGGCCTTTTTCATGCCTGCACCGGCAAGCCGGTCGATTGTCAGCAGTAAATGGCGGAGAGGGTGGGATTCGAACCCACGTTACGGTTCCCCGTAAACCGCATTTCGAGTGCGGCGCGATCGACCACTCTGCCACCTCTCCGCGAGGGGTCCGCAGGGCAATTGCTTGCCGCTCCGTCCGGTCGAGCGGGCGCCTCTAGACCAAGCTTTCCAGGCTTGCAAGCGCCTTCCGTCACTTGTCTTGTCTGACCCGCAAAGCGCATTAGATTAAGGTCCATGAACCGTATTTCCGACCCGCTCGACCTGGCTGCGGCCGGTGTCCCCGTCCCCCCGGTTGCCCATGCGCGCTTCAACCTGGGCGATGTGGTGCGGCACCGCGTGTTCGATTTTCGCGGGGTCGTGTTCGACATCGACCCGGTCTTTGCGAACACCGACGAATGGTATGAGGCGATTCCCGAGGATATCCGTCCGCGCAAGGACCAGCCTTTCTACCACCTGCTCGCCGAAAATGCCGAATCGAGCTATGTCGCCTATGTCAGCCAGCAGAATCTGATCCCCGACGACAGCGACGAGCCGGTCGATCATCCGGCGATCGGCGGGCTGTTCGACGAGCTGAGCGGCGGACGGTACAAGCTGAAGCGCGAGCACCGGCATTAGTCGTTGATGCGCCTCACGGCGCATGTGCGGTGCCGGCCCGCTCCCCCACCCGGCCACCCACTTCAAGGTATCTTCGATGGGTGGCCGGGTGGGGGAGCGGGCCGGTACCGCACGCGTGCTGCGAGCGACGCACGAATAACCAGCAGGCCAGTACCGCCTTGCGGACGAAAGCCCGGCAACAAAGGTTGACTTCCCCGACCGAATCCCATAACCGCGCCGTTCCTCCCGCCGGGCTTGCCCTGCGCGGGCATATGCATTTTTGAATCGAGAAGAGGCCCATGTTCGCTATCGTGCGCACGGGCGGCAAGCAGTATCGCGTTGCCGCAGGAGACAAGATCGTCGTCGAGAAGCTCGACGGCGAAGCTGGTTCGTCGATCACGCTGGGCGACGTGCTGCTCGCTGGCGAAGGCGGCGACCTGAAGCCGACCGACGGCCTGACCGTTTCGGCCGAGATCATCGCCCAGCAGAAGGGCGAGAAGGTCATCGTTTTCAAGAAGCGCCGTCGGCATAACTATCGCCGCAAGAACGGCCATCGCCAGAACCACACCATCCTGAAGATCACCGCGATCGGTGCGCAGGAAACCAAGAAGAAGGCCGCGAAGGCCAAGGCGACCGAGGGCGATGCCCCGGCGGCCGCGGAAGCGTAAGGAGTAATCCGAAATGGCACATAAGAAGGCAGGCGGCTCTTCGCGCAACGGTCGCGACTCGCAGTCCAAGCGTCTCGGCGTGAAGAAGTTCGGTGGCGAAGTCGCCATTGCCGGCAACATCCTCGTGCGTCAGCGCGGGACCAAGTACTATCCGGGCGTCAATGTCGGCATCGGCAAGGACCACACCCTGTTTGCGCTTACCGACGGCCGCGTGCGATTCCACGACGGCAAGCTCGGTCGCAAATTCTGCTCGGTAGAAATGATTGCGGCTGCGGCCGAATAAGCTGGGCGACCATCCGGGTTGCCCGCCAGGGTGACCCGGGTCTCCAAATCTGGAGACCGCAAAAGGGAGACGGGTCACCCCGGTCTCCCTTTTTTATTGCTCCCTCCCCACCCCAACTGTCGCGCTCCGGTCATTAACCCGGGGCATCGGCGGGTCCGCGAGGAGAGTAAGATGTTCGCACGTACACAGCGGTTGATGCTGCGGCCCGGCTGGATCGAGGATGCGCCCGAACTGGCGCGCGCGATCGGCCATCACGAGGTTGTCCGCAACCTCAGCCGCGCCCCCTGGCCCTATGCGGTGAGCGACGCCGAGGAATTCCTGCTGATCGAGCGCAAGGCGAGCGACCTGCCCGTCTTCCTGATCTGCGCGCTGGACGGCGGCACCAGCCGCATCGTCGGCTGCATCGGGCTGGACCGGATGGAGCGCGGCGGCGTCGAGCTTGGCTATTGGATCGCACCCGAAGCCTGGGGCCGCGGCTATGCGACCGAGGCCGGCCGCGCGGTGATCGACATCGCCCGCACGCTGCGCGTCCCCGCCCTCACCGCCAGCCACTTCGCCGACAATCCGGCCTCAGGCCGCGTCCTGCGCAAGCTCGGCTTCCGCCCGACCGGGCGCACGGTGCAGCGCCACTCGCTGGGTCGCGGCGGCGCGGATGTGACGGTGGAGTTCGAACAGCGCCTGTCGGACTCGGACTGCACCGACCCCTGCGACCGAATGGCGGCGTGAGGTTCTAAAAAGCCCCTCCCCTTCAGGGGAGGGGTTGCAACTCCGCGGCCTAGCTCAAGCCCTCGGTGCATCGAAGCTCCTCAATCTGGCGCTTCGCCGGACTATAGACGACGACAACCAGTGAGCAGTCTCGTGCACCTACGGTGGGCAAAATCAACCAGTCCGCAAACCACCGCCGCTCTCCCGCGCCCATCACGGGTGCTTGTTGGCAGCCAATGCCGCGACAGGCATCAAGCTCAGCTCTGTAGACATCAGGAAGCACATAGGTCGCTATCACTGAGCCATCGATACCGCGCGCATAATAGCGCGCATAGGCATCGAGTGGCCTGGCCCCCACTGGCAGGACGATCTGCGATTCGATCGTGTCCATCACTCGGGCTTCGACGCTGGACGCGGAGTCACTGCCCCCGGCTAAGGCCATAGCCAACGAACAAAGAAATGCCGCTTTCATCGTGCAAGAATGGCTTATGGCGCCATTCGTCGCAATGGCGCAGTCGAGCGATTCAGGAACCCGCGTCAGATGATCAGAGCCGTCGACGAAGCGCGAGCAGATGATCTGCCTTGAGTTCGTCAGATGATCGGACGGAGCCAGTTACGCAACACGGCTCCGCCCGAAACTCTGGACCTCAGTTAGCGGCAGCAGCCTCGCGCCGCACCGTATCCGGCGCGGTTTCCCAGCCGCCGCCCAGCGCCTTGAACAGCGCCACCTGCGCCTCCGCCAGCGCGGCGTTGGACTGGGCCAGCGCAGCACGCGCCCCTGCCCGCTCGCGTTCGGCGTCAATGCGCTGGAGCAGGCTGTCGCGCCCCGCCTCGAACCGCAGGATCGCGATCCGCGCGGCGTTGGTCGCCGACGCATCGGCACGGCGCAGCGCGACGTTGCGCTCGATCTCGCCCGAATAGCGCGCCAGCGCCTGTTCGACTTCGCGCAGTGCGGTCAGCACCGTGCCGTCGAACGCGGCGAGCGAACCTTCCGCCCCCGCCTCGGCCTGCCGAATCCGCGCGCGGGCGGCGGTCAGGTTCGGGAAGTTCCAGCTGAGCAGCGGCCCGAGCGAGAAGTTGAACGACGAGCTCTTCCCCAGATCCTCGATATTCTGCGCCCCCAGCGACACCGATCCGCCCAGCGTGATCGACGGATAGAGCGCGGCGGTCGCCACCCCCACCCGCGCGGTATCCGCCGCCAGCTGACGCTCGGCCTGGCGCACGTCGGGACGGCGGGCAAGCAGCGCCTGCCCATCGCCGACCGGGATCAGCGCCGATACGCCCGGCGGGGTCGCACAGGCATCGGCCTGCGCGTCCAGTTCCGCTGGCGGCTTGCCGGTCAGCGTGGCCAGCGCATAGAGCGCCGCGCGCCGCTCCGCCTCGAACGCCGGCACCTGTGCGCGGGCATTCTCCGCCAGCACGCGCGCCTGATCGACATCGCGGATCGTGCCACGACCGGCATCGAGCAGCCGCTGGGTCAGGTCGAGCGTGCGGGTCTGGAGCTGCACCGTCTCGCGCGCCACCGCCGCCTGCGCGGCAAAGCCGCACGCCGCGGCATAGGTCCGCGCCGTCTCCGCCGCGATCGCCACGCGCGCGCCGTCGAGTGCCGCCTGCGCCGCATCGACATCGCCACGCGCCGCTTCGATCGAACGGCTCACCCGCCCGAACAGGTCGACCTCATAGGACGCATCGAGCCCGACGCGGAAAAAGTCGCCCTCGACCCCGTCGACGCCGGCGGGCAACGCGCCCTGTGCACTCTCCGCCCCGGTGCGCGAGCGGGTATAGCCCCCGCTCACGCTCGTCCCCGGCAGCCGCGCCCCGCGCGATTCCGACAGGATCGCGCGCGCGCGCTTCAGGTTGGCCGACGCCTGACGGATGTCGGTGTTGTAGGTCAGCGCCTCCACCACCAGCCGGTCGAGCGCCGGATCCTTGAACAACCGCCACCATTCGCCCTCGACCGCGCCCGGCGACACCTTCGTCATGCCCGGATCGACGAAGGCCGCAGCCGCAGCCGACGGGGTTTCGGGCCGCTGATAGGTCGGACCGACCGAGCAGCCGGCAAGCAGCGCCGCGCTCGCACTTACAAGGAATAGGCGCTTCATGCTGCCGGCTCCGTCACGGGGTCATGGGGTTTGGAGCGGAAACGCGCCGTCTGCGCGCTTGCCCAGATGCCGAACTTGCGGCTGATGACATAAAAGGCCGGGGTGAAGATCAGGCCAAAGATCGTCACGCCGATCATGCCAAAGAACACCGCGACGCCCAGCGCCTGACGCAACTCCGCCGCCGCGCCGCTCGCGATCACCAGCGGCAGCACGCCGAGGATGAAGGCGATCGACGTCATCACGATCGGCCGCATGCGCTGGCTCGCGGCATGCTTGGCAGCCTCGAACATGTCCATGCCCTGATCCTCGTTCTGCCGCGCGAATTCGACGATCAGGATCGCGTTCTTCGCCGCCAGCCCGATCAGCACCACCAGACCGATTTGCGTGAGGATATTATTGTCCATCCCCATCGCGTTGACCCCCAGGATCGCGGCGAGCAGACACATCGGCACGATCAGGATCACCGCCAGCGGCAGCACCAGGCTCTCATAGAGCGCGGCGAGCAACAGGAAGACGAACACCACCGCCAGGACAAAGGCGATCGTCCCGGTATTGCCGGCAGATTTCTGCTCCAGCGCGAGTTCGGTCCATTCGAAGCTCATGCCCTGTGGCAGCGTCTGTGCGGCGAGCGCCTCCATCGCGTCGAGCGTCTGACCGGTCGAGTAACCGGGCTTGGAATCGCCCTGCAGCTCGGCTGCGGGATAGAGATTGTAGCGCACCACGCGATACGGCCCGGCATCGTTCTTCAACGTCATCACCGAACTCATCGGCACCATCTCGCCCGACGCCGACCGGGTTTTCAGGCCCTGAATGTCGGTGGCGTCGTCGCGATAGGGCGCGTCGGCCTGTGCCGTCACGCGGAAGGTGCGGCCCAGATAGTTGAAGTCGTTGACATAGGACGAACCGAGATAGGCACCCAGCGTCGAGAAGATGTTCGACACCGGCACGCCCATCCGCTCGGCCCGCTCGCGATCGACATCCGCGGTCAGGCGCGGCGTACCGGTGTTGAACAGGGTGAAGGCACCCGCGACGCTCTCCTGCTGGTTCGCGCCCATCATCATGCCGAAGGCCGCCTGCGCCAGCGCCTGATAGCCCAGTCCCTCGCGGTCCTGGATCATCATCTTGAATCCGCCACCGGTGCCGATGCCCGGAACCGGGGGCGGCGCGATGACCAGGATGTCGCCGCCCTTGATCGGCGCGAGGGCACCATAGAGCGCACCCTGAATCTCGTCGGCGGTCGCATCACGCTCGGCATGCGGGGCCAGGCCGAAGAACAGCACGCCGGTATTGGGCGCGGTCGAGAAGCTCGCCCCGTCAAGGCCGGCAAAGCCGACCACATATTTGACACCCGGCAGCTTGCGCGCGGCGGCAATCGCCTCCTGCACGACCCCATCGGTGCGGTTGAGCGACGATCCCGGCGGCAACTGCACCGCGCCGATCAGATAGCCCTGATCCTGCGGCGGGATGAAGCCCGACGGGGTCGATGTGAAGCGCCACCCGGCGACGAGGATCAGCGCGACATAGACCACGCCGACGACCATCAGCATCCGCACCAGCTTCGCGGTCAGCTTGCCGTAATTGTCCGACAGTCGGTTGAACCCGCGATTGAACGCCGCCCCGGCCCGCGCCGGCACGCCGCGCCAGCCCGGCGCGGGTTCGCTGGCATGGCCCTTGTGCTTGAGCACGAGCGCGCACAGCGCCGGCGAGAGCGTCAGCGACACGAACGCCGAGATCAGCGTCGCCGAAGCGATGGTGATCGCGAACTGCTGGTAGAAAGCGCCCGAAATGCCCGGGATGAACATCGTCGGCACGAACACGCCGACCAGCACCAGGCTGATCGCGATGATCGCGCCCGACACTTCGTCCATCGTCTTGTGCGCGGCTTCCTTGGGGGACAGCCCCTCCTCTTCCATCAGCCGCTCGACATTCTCGACCACCACGATCGCGTCGTCGACGACGATGCCGATGGCAAGGACCAGGCCGAACAGCGACAGCGTGTTGAGCGAATAGCCGAACGCCAGCAGCACCGCGAACGCGCCGATCAGCGAAATCGGGATCGCCACGATCGGCACCACCGCCGCGCGCCAGCTCTGCAGGAACACGATGACCACCAGCACCACGAGCACCAGCGCCTCGATCAGCGTGTGCTCGACCGCGGTGATCGACTCCGCGATATATTCGGTCGGGTTGTAATCGATGGAATAGGTCATCCCCGGGGGGAAGTCCTTGGCCAGGCTGTCCAGCTCGGCCTTGACCGCTTCGGCGGTCGCCAGTGCGTTCGATCCGGGCAGCTGGAAAATGCCCATGCCGACCGCGCGCTTGTCGTTGAGATAGCCGTTGAAGTTGTAATCCTGCGCACCCAGCTCGATCCGTGCGACGTCGCGCAGATGCGTCAGGCGGCCGGTCGCATCGCGCTTGACCACGATCGCACCGAACTCGTCGGTGGTGGTCAGCCGGCCCTTGGTCTGGACGCCCAGTTCGAATGCCGGGCTGGCATTGCCATAGGGCGGTGCGCCGATCGTGCCGGCGGCGACCTGCAGGTTCTGGCCGCGGATCGCGTTGACCACTTCGTCCACGGTCATGTCGCGCGCGGCGGCCAGGCCCGGGTCGATCCACACGCGCATATTGTAATCGCGGCCGCCAAAGGCCTGGGCCTGACCCACGCCCGGGATGCGCGCGATGCGGTCCTGCACCTGCAGCGTGACGTAGTTCGAGATATACTGGATATCCAAACTCTTGTCCGGGGACGTGAAGAACACGACCATCAGGAAGTCGGGCGAACTCTTGTTCACCGTCACACCGATCCGGCGGACATCCTCGGGCAGCCGCGGCTCGGCGGTCGCCACCTTGTTCTGGACCAGCACCTGCGCCTTGTCGATGTCGGTGCCCTGCTTGAACGCGACGGTGATCTGCGTCTGGCCGTTACCGGTCGACGACGACGTCATGTATAGCATGTTGTCGACGCCGTTGATCGCCTGTTCGATCGGCGCGGCGACGGTTTCGGCCAGCGTCTCCGCGCTCGCGCCGGGATAGGCGGCGGTCACGACGACGGTCGGCGGCGCGATATTGGGATATTGCGCGACCGGCAGCGACGGATAGGCGATGGCGCCGACGATCACGATCAGGATCGACAGCACCGCCGCAAAGATCGGCCGCTCGATGAAGAAATGGGGGAATTTCATGAATCGCGCCCCTTACTGGACGGTCGCCTGGCCCGAAGCCGGCGGATCGATGGGACGCGTCGGCGCAGCCTGTTTGGTCGCGTCGGGCGTGATCTTGCCGGCCTTGGGGGTGACCTGCGCGCCAGGCTGAAGCCGGCCGACGCCGGTCAGCACCACCCGGTCGGTCGGCGCCAGACCGTCGCGCACGATGCGCAGCCCTTCCGCCTTGGCGCCGACTTCGACCACGCGCGGCGTCGCCTTGTTGTCCTTGCTGACGACATAGACGAGGCGCCGGGTCTGGTCGGTGACGATCGCCTCGTCCGGCACCAGCATCGCGCGATAGCTGCCCGATCCAAGCAGGCGCGCGCGGCCGAACATGCCGGGGGTCAGGAAGCCATTGGGGTTCGGGACCACGGCATAGGCGCGGATCGTCCCCGAATTGGGGTCGACCGCATTGTCGAGAAACGCCATCCGGCCGTTCCAGCGATAATCGGCCTCGTCGGCCAGCTGGATCTGCACCGGATTGGCGGTGGTGCGCGACGATCCACGCTCACCGCGCTGATCCTGCCGCAGATTCTTGAGGTAAAAGGCCTCGGCGCCTTCGAATTCGAACCAGATCGGGTTGAGCGACACGACGCGCGTCAGCACCGTCTGCCCCTCCGCCACGAAATCGCCGATGCTGACCTTCCGGTCCGACACGCGCCCGCTGAACGGCGCACGCACGGTGGTAAAGCCAAGGCTCAGCATCGCCTGCGACGCGGCGGCGCGCCCGGCGGCGAGGTCGGCAGCGGCGCTGCGCTCGGCAGCGATATTGGCTTCCAGCTCCTCGGCGCTCACCGCCTGCGCCTTGGCCAGTTCGCGGCTGCGCGCGGTCACCTGGCGCGCATTGTTCAGCGCCGCCTGCGCCCGCGCAATCTGCGCCTGCGCCTGCATCAACTGCGCGCGATAGGGCCGCGGGTCGATCGTGAACAACGCCTGGCCTTTGCGCACATCCTGGCCGTCGCGAAAGTGGATCGCGGTGATGACACCGTTGACGCGGGCGCGCAGCTCGACATCCTCGGGCGCGACAAAGCGGCCGGTATAATCGTCCCAGTCGACCACTTCGCGCTGAAGCGGCGTTGCGACCATGACCTCGGGCGGCGGCGGCGCCGCGGGCGGCTGACCGCCACCACAAGCACCCAAAGCCAACAGCGCCACACAGCCTGCCAGGACACGCATAGTCGTATTTCCCCTTATTGCGGTGCAGCAATTGGGGAGGGGCGAAAGCGGTTTCAACCCCGCAACAGATAATTTCTGAAATTTTCCGTTCAGTAATCCCGATGGCGTCAGGCGGCGGCGGTTTCCGGCCGCATCACGGCCGCCTCATAGGCGCTTTCGGCCATGCGGATCAGTGCGCGGTCATCATGGTTCCACGGGTGGAAGCCGGGCAGGAAATAGCTCAGCCACGCCGGGATCATGCGCGTCACCAGCCCGGGCGACACCAGCAGATATTTCGCCAGCATCGCCTTGGCGCGCCAGCCGGTGATCCCGTCCTGCGCCATCAGGTCCAATGTGCCCTCGATGCGGTGCTTCCAGAAATTGACGGTCACCAGCAGCATCACCAGCGCCTTGATCTTGTACCGCTTGCCGCGCGACAGGTGGCGGGTCGCGTGCAGGAACGTGTCATAGGCGACGCCCTTGTGCTCGATCTCCTCCAGCGCATGCCAGCGCCACAGCTCGCGGCTCTCGCTGTCGGCGCCCTCCAGATGCTTGGGGTTCTTGAGCAGTTCGGCCGCCAGGATCGCAGTATAATGTTCCAGCGCCAGCGTCGCGGCCAGCCGCACGATCGGCGGGCGGCTGCTGGCGATCGCCAGCACCTCGTCGACCCGCTGGTCCAGCCGGCTGATGTCATAACCATGGTCCAGCACGCGGCGGTTGAACGCCACATGCTCGCGGCTGTGCACCACTTCCTGCATCGTGAACGCGCGGATTTCACGCGCCAGCTTGGGGTCGACCCCATCGCGGAACGCTTTGACGCTCTCGATGAAGAACGCCTCGCCCTTCGGAAAGGTCACCGACAGCGCGTTATAGAACGCCGTTGCTGCGGGGTTGCCGCCCAGCCACCAGCGGTCCGGGCGCTGGTCGCGCCCAAAGCGGCGGTCGCGCGGGGTGATCGTCAGATCGGCGGGAGTCTTTGCGTTCGACATGGTTTTGCTCCAAGGCACGTTCCAGTGGAGCTAGTTTTTACTTACATCTATGTCAATAACCCCCATCTCCGAGCGCAAGCGGCTCACCCCGGAAGAATCACGCGACGCCGCGCTTGAAGCGGCCCGAACGATCCTGATCGAAGCCGGTCCCCAGGCCGTGACGCTCAAAGCCGTTGCCGCGCGGATCGGGCGCACCCATGCCAATCTGCTCCACCATTTCGGGTCGGCGGCGGGGCTGCAGCGCGCGCTCGCCCGGCGGATCGCCGAAACCGTCTGCGCGCGGATCGTCGCGCTGATCCACGATGCGCGCACCGAGGACAGCGAGCGGACCGAGCACAAGCCGCGCGAAGTCGTCGACCTTGCCTTTGACGCGTTCGACTCGTCCGGGGCCGGCGCGCTGGCCAGCTGGATGATCCTGTCGGGCAATGAGGACGCGCTTGACCCGATCCTCGAAGTGATTCACGGACTGGTCGATCAGATCGCTGCGGTCGAGGGCGAAGATACCGGCGTCGCCCTGCGCGAGGATACGCTGAGCCTCGTGCTGATGGCGATGGGGGATGCGCTGCTCGGCGAGCAGCTCGCCCGTTCGCTCGACCTTCCCCGCGGCGCCGCGCGTGAAATCGCGCTGCGTCAGCTCACCGGATCGCCCCGCTTCCAGCAAATGTGGGGCCAGGACCTTTAGACCATGCATTTTCTCGATCAGGCCAAAATCTATGTCAAATCCGGCTGGGGCGGCGGCGGCGCGGTCAGCTTCCGGCGTGAGAAATATGTCGAGTATGGCGGCCCCGACGGCGGCAATGGCGGCAAGGGCGGCGACATCGTGTTCGAAGCCGTCGCCGGCCTCAACACGCTGATCGACTTTCGCTACACCCAGCACTTCAAGGCACAGCGCGGCCATGGCGGCGCGGGCGCGAACAAGACCGGCGCCGGCGGCGACGATCTCGTCATCAAGGTCCCGGTCGGCACCCAGATCCTGGCGGATGACGAGGAACGGACCCTGCTTGCCGACCTCACCCATGTCGGACAGCGCATCGTGTTCCTGCGCGGCGGCGATGGCGGGCGCGGCAATGCCAGCTACAAGACCAGCACCAACCGCACGCCGCGCCAGCACGGCACCGGCTGGCCGGGCGAGGAAGCATGGGTCTGGCTGCGGCTGAAGCTGCTCGCCGATGCCGGGCTGGTCGGCCTCCCCAATGCGGGCAAGTCGACCTTCATCAACGCCGTCACCAATGCTCAGGCCAAGGTCGGCGCCTATGCCTTCACCACCACCCGTCCCCAGCTCGGCGTGGTCCGGCACAAGCATCGCGAATTCGTCGTCGCCGACATTCCCGGTCTGATCGAGGGCGCGGCCGAAGGCGCCGGGATCGGCGACCGCTTCCTAGGCCATATCGAGCGGTGCAAGGTATTGCTGCATCTGGTCGATGCGAATGACGCGGACGTCGCGACCAGCTACCGCATCGTCCGCGACGAGCTCGAAGCCTATGGCGCCGGCCTCACCGACAAGAAGGTGATCGTCGCGCTCAACAAGATCGACACGCTCGACGATGAACTCATCGCCGCGCTTTCGGCCGAGCTGGAAGCGGCGAGCGGCGCCGAGGTCATTCCGATCAGCGGCGCCAGCGGCGTCGGGCTCGACTGGGTGCTGGACAAGCTGCTCGAGGCGATCGGCCCGGATCGCGGACGCGTGGCGGACGATGACGATGGCGAAGAACCGGTCGAATGGTCGCCGGTCTGAAGCGCGCCTGACAACCGGGCCCCGGGTCGGCTACAGGCGGCCGTCCAGCGGCACGGCGCGATTTTTCGCGCGCGACCGACTGGCGCCCGGGCGCGGATCGATTAAATTGTGCGCCATGCTGTATCGTTTCGCCCCGCTCGCCCTGCTCGCCATCGCCCTGCCCGCTGCCGCGCAGGAGGCACCAGCCGAACGCGAGCCGCTGCGCACGCGCGTCTATATCGGCCCGCAATTGTCGCCCAAATCGCCCGGCGCCAAGGACCTGTCCGTCGGGCCGTTCTTCGAAGTGTCGCGCGCGCGCGGCGACACGCCGTTCGAATTCGAGGCACCGGACGAAAGCTTGGGCTTTCCCGTGCTCGACACCGGCGGCGTCGAATTCGGCCCGGCTTTGGGGTTCAAGGGCAAGCGCACCGCCGCCGATACCGGCATCCCACTGCACGAAGTCGGGTTCAGCTTCGAAATTGGCGGCTTTGCCCAGACCTATCTCGCCCGCGATCTGCGCATCCGCGGCGAAGCCCGGCGCGCGATCAGCGGTCATGACGGCTGGGTCGGCGAGCTGAGCGCCGACTATATCGCCCGCGACGGCGACGCCTGGCTGTTTTCGGTCGGACCGCGCGTGATGGTGGCGGATTCGACCTACCACCGCGCCTGGTACGGCATCACCGCCGCCGACAGCGCCGCCACCGGCCTCGCCGCCTATCGCCCCGATGGCGGGGTCGAGGCGCTGGGCCTTGCCGCCGGCTATCTGCGCCAACTGACCAAGCGCGTCGGCATCGCTGCCTATGCCCGCTACGATCATCTCGTCGGCGACGCCGCTCAGTCCCCCTATGTCCGCAGCCGCGGCACGCGCAGCCAGCCCTCGGCCGGCCTCGCGCTCAGCTACACCTTCGGGGCGCAGTAACCACGCACGGACAGTTGCGGTTCAGCAACGATCTGGCACCGTCCCGCTCGATTTCAGCTGGAGGGTGGACATGATCCGATTGGCTCTGGGCATAACCGGACTGGCGCTGGTCGCGGTTCCGGTGGCGGACGCGCAGCGGTTTCGCGAGCGGCTGGCGGAGCGGATGGCCGAACGCGCCGCCGCGCGCGGTGCCGAAGCGCCAGCGGCGGGCATGGTCGAGCACAGCTTCGGCACCGACCCGCTGCAAAAGCTCGATTTCTGGGCGGCCAAGGACACCGCCAGGCCCGCGCCGATCGTGATCTTCGTCCATGGCGGCGGGTGGAAGCGCGGCGACAAGCGTAACGCCACCGGCGCGGCCAAGGTGACGCACTTCCTCGAACAGGGCTATGCCGTCGCCTCGGTCAACTACCGCCTCGTCCCCGCCGCCAAGGTCGAGGATCAGGCCGCCGATGTCGCCGCCGCCTTTGCTTGGCTGCGCAGCAATGCGAGCAAGCTCAACATCGATCCCGCGCGGATGGTGCTGATGGGCCATAGCGCGGGCGCGCACCTCGTCGCCCTCGTCGGCACCGACCCGCGCTATGCCCGCGCGGCCGGCTTTGCCCTGAGCGACATAAGCGGCGTGATCCCGCTCGACGGCGCGGCCTATGACGTCGCCGCGCAGCTCGCGGACGGCCCATCGATCATGCAGGACACCTATGGTCAGGCGTTCGGCAGCGATCCCGCGCGGCAAAAATCGCTGTCCCCCACCCTCCACGCCGCCGGGCCGAACGCCCCCGCCTTCCTGATCCTCCATGTCGATCGCGACGACGGCAAGCGCCAGTCCGAAGCGCTCGGCGCCGCGCTGCGCCAGGCGGGCACCCCGGCCCAGGTCACGCGGATCGAAGGGCGCGGCCTGATCGGCCATATGGAGGTCAACCGAAAGCTGGGGCAGCCCGACTATCCCGCGACGCCGGTTGTCGATGCGTGGCTGAAGACGCGGTTTCAACCCTGACCCTCGCGTCACCCCGGGCTCGACTCGGGGTCCAGCTGCCTTGAGACAGCCGAAGAAGCGGGATCCCGGGTCAAGCCCGGGATGACGGAATGAGATCGAGGCGCTATGCCGCGCGCGATGCACCTCTTCCCGCCCGCCTCCTGCCCGCGCCTTGTCGTCAAGATCGGATCGGCGTTGCTCGTCGACCCCGATGGCGGCGTGCGGCGCGACTGGCTTGAGGGGATCGCCGCCGACATCGCCGCGCGGGTGCAGGCGGGGCAGCAGGTCGCGGTCGTCTCGTCCGGTGCAATCGCGCTCGGTGCGCGTCGCCTGAACCTGCCCAAGGGCGGCCGCGCCAGCCTTGAGGATGCGCAGGCCGCCGCGGCGACCGGCCAGATCGCGCTCAGCCAGGTCTGGGCCGAAGTGCTGGCGGCCAACGGCCTCACCGCCGCGCAGATGCTGGTCACGCTCGACGATCTTGAGGATCGCCGCCGCTACCTCAACGCCGCCGCGACGCTGGGCCGCCTGCTCAGCCTCGGCGTCGTGCCGATCATCAACGAAAATGACAGCGTCGCGACGGCCGAGATCCGCTTCGGCGACAATGACCGGCTCGCCGCGCGCGTCGCGCAGGCCGCCGACGCAAACGGCGTCGTCCTGCTCAGCGACATCGACGGGCTCTACGATCGCAACCCCGCCCTCCCCGGCGCGCAGCACATCGCGCAGGTCACTCAGATCGACGCGCGGATTGAGGGGATGGCCGATCGCGGCTCCGCCTCCGGCATGGGCTCGGGCGGCATGGTGTCGAAGATCGAAGCGGCGCGGATCGCCGCCAGCGCCGGGGTCAGCCTCGCAATCGCCAGCGGCCGCATCGACCGGCCGCTGTCCGCCGACGCGCGCCACACCATCTTCCTCCCGGAAAAACGCACGCGCGCCCGCAAGGCGTGGCTGGCGGGCCGCCTCACCGCCAAGGGCAGCATCAGCATCGACGCCGGTGCCGCCGCCGCGCTGAGCGAAGGCCGCAGCCTGCTCGCCATCGGCGCAACCGGCGTGCGCGGCATGTTCTTCCGCGGCGACCTCGTGACGATCGAGGGCCCGAACGGCCCGATCGCGCGCGGCCTCGCCGAATATGATGCGGGCGAGGCGCAGGCGATCCTCGGCACCCGCAGCGAGGATCAGGGCGACATCCTCGGCTATGCCCCGCGCGCGGCGTTGGTCCACCGCAACCATATGGTGCTGCTGTGACGCTGACCCTTGCGCTCACCGGCGCCACCGGCTTCGTCGGCACGGCCACGGTCGACCACGCGCTCGCTAGCGGCCATCGCGTCCGCGCGCTCACCCGCCGCGCGCAGCCACCGCGCGACGGCGTCACCTGGGTCGCCGGCAGCCTGGACGACGAAACCGCGCTCGCCCGGCTCGCCGAGGGTGCCGACGCGGTCCTGCACATCGCCGGCGTGGTCAACGCACCGACGCCCGCCGGTTTCATCACCGGCAATGTCGACGGCACCCGCCGCATGGTTGCCGCCGCTGCGGGACAGGGCGTACGCCGCTTCGTCCATGTTTCCTCGCTGTCGGCGCGCGAACCCGACCTGTCGCTCTACGGCAAGTCCAAGGCGCTGGCCGAGGACGAGGTGCGCGATTCCGGCCTCGACTGGACGATGGTCCGCCCGCCCGGCGTCTATGGCCCCGGCGACCTGGAGATGCGCGACATCTTCCGCATGGCAAAGCTCGGTTTCGTCGTGCTTCCCCCGGCAGGCCGCGTGTCGCTGGTCCATGTCCGCGACCTCGCCCGGCTGCTGGTCGCGATGGCGCAGAGCGATACGGGCCGCCATATCTATGAATGCGACGATGGCGTCGATGGCGGCTACAGCCATGCCGAATTCGCGCGGCTGGTGGGCGGCGCGGTCGGCAAGCGCCCGATCCCGCTCCACGTCCCGCGCGCGCTGCTCCACCTCGTCGGCCATGCCGACCGCTTCCTGCGCGAGGCGAATGCCAAGCTGACCCCCGACCGCGCCGCCTATCTCAGCCACCCCGACTGGACCGCGACCCCGCACCACCGCCCGCCCGCATCGCTCTGGGCGCCGCAAATCGCGACGCTCGACGGGCTGGTCGAGACGGCGGACTGGTATCGGGCACAGGGTCTGCTCTAGCCATCCCATCGGCCTTGAAATGTTGGATTTCGAATGCTTGGGTCGGCGCATGCCCCCGGTCCGCCCCCGCCCCGTCCAGTGTCGTACCGACTGGCTGACACCGCGCAGGACAACCCTGCAAAAGTGTCAGTTTCCCCTCCATGGCGTGTCCGGCGCCGCCCCGCTCTTCCCGCAATTCCGCCGCAATCGCTTGGCAGTGCCAGCCCACACCAGTAAGGACCGCGCATGAGCGACCGTAACGACATCTTCGCAACCGTCTCCGCCCAGATCGAACCCTTCAACAAGAAGGGCGTCG
Organism: Sphingomonas sp. BE123; assembly: GCF_031456015.1. NCBI lineage: Bacteria > Pseudomonadati > Pseudomonadota > Alphaproteobacteria > Sphingomonadales > Sphingomonadaceae > Sphingomonas > Sphingomonas sp. BE123. The sequence continues at coordinate 908,422 of NZ_JAVDTW010000001.1, forward strand.
CGCTGACCGATTCCACCACCTTTGCCGGCGATCTCGAATGGGACAGCCTGACGGTGATGGATTTCGTCGCCGCGATCGAGGACGAGTTCGACATCATCATCACCATGAACATGCAGGCGGAGATCGAAACCGTCGGCCAGCTGGTCGATGCGGTCCAGAAGCTGAAGGGCTGAACCCACGTGACCGAAGCCATTGCCACTTCCGACGCTCCGGCTCCCATGACCGGCGAAAAGCCCGATCTGATGAGCAAGTTCGACGCCATCATCGCGGAGCGCAAGGCGCTGCTCGACGCCGGCTTCACCGATCCTTACGCGGTGGTGATGGAGCAGGTGAAATCGCCGACCGAGGCGGTGATCAAGGGCAAGGACACGATCCTGCTCGGCACCTATAACTACATGGGCATGACCTTCGACCCCGACGTGATCGCGGCGGGCAAGGAGGCGCTGGAGAAATTCGGCAGCGGCACCAATGGCAGCCGCATGCTCAACGGCACCTTCCGCGACCATATGGAGGTCGAACAGGCGCTGCGCGAGTTTTACGGCACGACCGGCGCGATCGTGTTTTCGACCGGCTACATGGCCAATCTCGGCATGATCTCGACCCTCGCCGGCAAGGGGGATTACATCATCCTCGACGCCGACAGCCACGCCTCGATCTATGACGGGTGCAAGCAGGGCGTCGCCGAAATCGTCCGTTTCCGCCACAATAGCGTCGAGGATCTCGACAAGCGCCTCGGCCGCCTGCCGGCCGAAGCCGGCAAGCTGGTGGTGCTGGAGGGCGTCTATTCGATGCTCGGCGACATCGCCCCGCTCAAGGAAATGGTCGCCGTCGCCAAGAAGCATGGCGCGATGGTCCTGTCCGACGAAGCGCATTCGATGGGCTTTTACGGCCCCAATGGCCGCGGCGTGTACGAAGCGCTCGGCTGCGAGGACGATGTCGACTTCATCGTCGGGACGTTCAGCAAGTCGGTCGGCACCGTCGGCGGTTTCTGCGTCTCGAACCACCCGAAGTTCGAGGCGATCCGCCTCGCCTGCCGCCCCTATATCTTCACCGCGTCGCTGCCGCCCAGCGTCGTCGCCACCGCCGCGACCTCGATCCGCAAGCTGATGACCGCCCATGAAAAGCGCGCGCGACTGTGGGACAATGCCCGCACGCTGCATGCCGGGCTCAAGGACATGGGCTTCAAGCTCGGGACCGAGCAGGCCGACAGCGCGATCATCGCCATCATCCTGACCGATCAGGTTCAGGGCGCGGCGATGTGGCAGACGCTGCTGGAAAACGGGCTGTACGTGAACCTTGCCCGTCCCCCGGCGACCCCGGCGGGCACCTTCCTCCTGCGCTGCTCGCTCAGTGCCGAGCACACGCCCGAGCAGATCCAGCGCGTACTGGGCATGTTCAAGGCTGCGGGCCAGGCGGTCGGGGTCATCCCCTGACCGGGCCGGGGATGGTCACATCCCCGCCCCGCGCTTAAAGTCGCGACCATGCGTACCGGCCGCCTCGATGCTGTGTTCAACCGCCTGCGGACGATCGACTGGCGATCGGCCTTGCTGGCGCTGGTCGCACTGCTCGGCATCGCCGTGCTGGTGCTGCTCGTCGCCAGCCAGCGCGAAGCCGATGCCCAGCGCCAGGCTGCGCTGAACCGCCAGTCGGACAGCTATGAAGTGATGGTCCTGGTCCAGAGCTTCCGGGCGACAGTGGCCGGGGCCGAAGCGACGCTGGGCCGCTATGTCGTCGCCGGCGAACGTGCTGTCGGCCGCGATTATGTCGACCGCTGGCAGCGCGCCGCCGGCCAGTTGAGCCTGCTCGACCGCCGCACCCGCGCAAATCCCGCGCAACGCGACCGCGTAACCCGGCTCGACCGCGCCTTCCGCGCGCGCGGCGTCGAACTCGACGAAGTGGCGCGCAACACCGATCTGGGCCGCTACGAACCGGCCTATGCCTATTTCAACGCCGCGCGCCGGTCCCCGCATCTGGCGGCGATGGACCGTGAGGCGGATGCGATTTTCGAGGCGGAGCGCACCCTGCTCGCCCGCCGTGCCGAAGCGGCGCGCACCAGCGCCGACGGGGCAAGTGCCGACACGCGCAACCTGGCGCTGTTCGGCATGCTGCTGGCGTTCGGCGCCATCGCCTTGGGCTGGCTCAACGTCCGCGTGATTCGTGCCCGCGCCGCCGCTGCGGCCGAAGCCGACGCGCAGCGCCGCCGCTCGACCGAACTGGAAGCCGCCGTCGCCGATGCCACCGCCAGCCTCAAGGCCGAAGCGCGCGAACGCGCCGCTGCCGAGGACAAGTTGCGCCAGGCGCAGAAGATGGAGGCCGTGGGCCAGTTGACCGGCGGGATCGCCCATGATTTCAACAACATGCTCGCCGTGGTCCTAGGCGGGATCGAGCTTGCCAAGCGCAACCTTGCCACTGCGCCCGACGCCGCGCTGCGCCACCTCGACAATGCCGGCGAAGGCGCCAACCGCGCCGCGGCGCTGACCCGTCAGCTGCTCGGCTTTGCCCGTTCCGAGGCGCTGGCGCCCGAGGCGATCGAGCCGAGTGCGCTGATCCATGGCATGACGGAGCTGCTCGACCGCACGCTGGGCGACGGCATCGTCATCGAAACCCGCAGCGAAGGCACCGGCTGGCGCGTTTGGGCGGATCGCGTTCAGCTCGAAAACGCGCTGCTCAACCTCGCGGTCAATGCCCGTGATGCGATGGACGGACGCGGGACGCTGGTGGTCGCATCAGGCCATATCGCCTTGTCCGGCGATGATGCCGGGGCATGCGCGCCGGGCGATTATGTCAGCATCTCGGTCAGCGACACCGGCAGCGGCATGACCCCTGAGGTGCTGGCGCGCGTATTCGAACCCTTCTTCACCACCAAGCCGGTCGGCAAGGGGACCGGACTCGGGCTCAGCCAGGTCTTCGGCTTTGCCCGCCAGTCGGGCGGGGAGGTGCGGATCGAATCGACGCCCGGCACGGGAACGACCGTGACCATGCTGCTCCCCTGCCACGCTGCCACCGCCTCCCCCGACCAGCCGGCCGTGCGGATCGGCCCGCGCCAGGGCGCGCATCGAGCGCTCGACATTCTGGTGGTCGAGGACGATCCGCGCGTCCTCTCGGCGACCATCGCCGCGCTCGAAGAACTCGGTCACCGGCCGATTGCCTGTCCCGACCCGCTCGGCGCGCCGGCGATCGTCGCCGGCCTCCACGCGCTCGACCTGGTGATGACCGATGTGCTGATGCCGGGCCAGACCGGCCCGGAAATGATCGCCGCGCTCGAACCGCAGCTGGAGGGTGTCGGCGTGCTGTTCGTCACCGGCTATGCCGGCGAGGGCGAACAGGACCGGTTCGGCGACCATCCCGTGCTGCGCAAGCCCTTCACCCTCGCCGCGCTGGAACAGGCACTCGCAGATGCCACCCGCGCCACACCGACACCGGCGACCGCGGGCTAGATTTACGCGTGTCCTTCGATATAGCGGAACAGGAACGCCGGACCGGCCGGCGCGGCGACCGAAACAAAGGCGTGAACCCAACACGATGACCGCACTTGACCGGTACATGGCGCGCCTGATCGCGGTCCCGCTGATCTCGACCCTGCTCATTTCCGCAATGCTGCTGGTGCTGGACCGCATGCTGCGCCTGTTCGACTTCGTGGCGAGCGAGGGCGGGCCGGTCAGCGTGGTGTGGCAGATGCTTGCCAACCTTCTCCCCGAATATCTGGGGCTCGGCATCCCGATCGGGCTGATGCTCGGCATCCTCCTCGCCTTTCGGCGGCTTGCCACCACCTCGGAACTCGACGTGCTGCGCGCTGTCGGCATGAGCTATGGCCGGATGCTGCGCGTGCCGTTCATGTATGCGTTTGCGCTCGCCGCGCTCAACCTCGCGATTGTCGGCTATATCCAGCCCTATGCCCGCTACAATTATGAAGGTCTGCGGTTCGAATTGCGCACCGGCGCGCTCGGCGCGTCGATCAAGGTGGGGGAATTCACCAATCTCGGCGACCGCATGACGCTGCGGATCGAAGAGAGTCGCAACGAAGGTACCGACCTCTCCGGCATTTTCGTGAGCGCACGCGCACCGGGCGGCGATTCGGTCACCGCGACGGCCGAAAAGGGCCAGTTCCTGCGCACCGATGATCCCGACGTGATCATTTTCCGCCTGACCAAGGGCACTTTGATCCACCAGTCGCCCAAGTTCGACGTGCCGCGCGTCCTGACCTTCGACGCGCATGACCTGCCGATCGATCTGCCCAAGTTCGAACAATTCCGGCAGCGGGGCGAGCGCAATCTCGAACTGACCCTGCCCGAACTCGCCCGGATCGGCGGCGACCCGCAAAAGAGCGAGGAGGAGCGCGACACCAGCCGCTCCGCCTTCCATTTCCGCGTGGTCGAGGTGGCGACGATGTTCCTGCTGCCGTTGCTGGCGCTGGCACTTGGCGTCCCGCCCAAGCGCTCGACCTCGGCGCTCGGCGTGTTCCTGTCGATCGTGATGATCGTCACCTATCACAAGATCAACGAATACGCCCAGTCGATCGGCAGCCTCGGGCGGATCGATCCGTTCATCGCGCTGTGGGGGCCGTTCGTGATCTTCGCCGGCCTGGTCTTCTGGATGTACTATACCATCGCCTATGTGCCCGGCGGCCAGCCGATCGGTGCGCTTGAGAAATTCTTCGCCAAGGCCTGGAAATCGGTCGCGAAATATCTTCCCGGTCGGCGCAAGCGGAAGGTCGCGGCATGATCCACGCGCTCACCGATTTCTTCCCGTCAAAGACCGTGTCGCTCTACATGGCGCGGTCCTTTCTCATCAACACCTTCGCCTTTCTGTTCGGGCTGGTGCTGATCCTGCAGACGCTCGACCTGCTCAGCGAGTCCGGCCGCATTCTTGCCTATCCGGGCAATGGCGACGCGCAGGTCTGGCAATATGTCAGCCTGCGCGTGCCCCAGATCGTGGCGACCTTCCTGCCATTCTCGGTTCTGCTCGGCACGATCATCACGTTCAGCACGATGAACCAGAATAGCGAGATCATCGCGCTCAAGGCTTCAGGCCTGTCGGCGCACCAGGTGCTCGCACCGCTGATGATCGCCGGGCTGGGCGTCGCGATCCTGTCCTTCAGCTTCAACGACCGCATCGTGTCACGCGCCAGCGTCACGCTCGCTGCGTGGAAAAAGGTCGATTACGGCCCGCTTCCGATCGACCGGGGCGACCGTGCCAATGTGTGGGTGCGCAATGGCGCCCATCTGATCCATGCCCAGCAGATCAAGGGCCGGGGCGACGCCGCCCTGCTTGGCGGCGTGACCATCTATGAGCGCGACGGCGCGGCGCTGAAGTCGCTGGTGCGCGCCAAGACCGGGCGGCGCGAGGGCAATGGCTGGCGGCTCGAAGGTGCGGAGCGGTTCGATGTGGCAACCGGCAAGCTGACCCCGCTGGGCAGCACCGTGGCTGCGCAGGGCGTCCGCCCGGACCAGTTCACGCTGGCCAGTGTCGAGGCGGAGAGCATGTCGTTCGGAGCGCTGTCCGAAGCGATCGACGATCTGCGCGCTGCCGGCCGCCCGACCAAGGCGCTCGAGGGCGCGCTGTGGCACAAGCTGTCCGGGCCACTGTCCGCCGTGCTGATGCCGCTGCTCGCCGCGGTCGCCGCCTTCGGCATCGCGCGCTCGGGCAAGCTGTTCGTCCGCGCGGTGATGGGGATGGGCCTCGGCTTCCTCTACTTCGTCGCCGACAATTTCGCGCTGGCGATGGGCAATCTTGGCGCCTACCCGCCCTTCCTCGCCGCCTGGGCCCCGTTCCTGTTGTTCGCGATGATCGGCGAAGCGGTACTGCTCAAGAGCGAGGAATAATTAGCCTTGTCGCCCCGGGCTTGACCCGGGGCCGGGCTGCCTTGCTCACCTGAAGGAAGAAGCCCCGGCCCGGGTCAAGCCCGGGCGGACGATGGATTATCGAGCCCGCGCCTTCATCGTGCTCGCCGCGAGGCGCGCCATCAGGCCGCGCAGAGTCGGGTAATTGGCTCCCTGATAGGTCGACTCGGTCCCCAGCGCTTCGGACAGCCGCCGATGCGCTTCGCCCAGCGAATGATAGGGCAGGCTCGGCAGCAGATGGTGGAGCGCGTGGAAGCGCAGGCCCACCGGCGCCCACAGATAGGGCAGGAACCCACCCGGCACGTTGACGCTGTCCAGATATTGCGCGGTCACCGTCAGCGGCTCGCCCTCATTCTCCCACAGATGCGCGACCAGCGTCCGCACCTGGTTGAGCACCGCGACGCCGGAGATCACGACCATGTAGGTCAGGAATGCCTTGAGCGGCAGCACGCCGGTCGCGACCGTGGCGATCAGCGCCACCGCGACCATGCTCGCGCCGATTTCCTGCCAGCGCCACTGCTTCGCGAACTCGCCCTCGGGCGACTTGCGCTCGAACTTCGGGTTGATCTGCAACCCCGAATAGCGGCCGACGACGATGCGGCGCAGCTTCTTCGAGAGCAGCGACAGCGGCCCCAGCACGCCGAAGCGCAGCAGTAACCCGACCGGCATCAGCAGCGACACGAACAGGAACACCGGCAGCGTCCACGGCTTCATCAGCGCCAGCGGCAGATATTCGGGATCCTCGACCGTGCCATAGCGCGTGCGCGTGTGATGGATGGTGTGGATGCCTTCATACATGAAGCTCGGCAGCATCATCGGGATGCCCAGCAGCACGTTCCACCCGACCCGGAATCCGGGCAGCAGCGAATGCTTGAGGTGCGTAATCTCGTGGATGAACAGGCTGGCGCGATAAAGCGCGAGCACCGCGAGCACGCCGCTCGCCAGCGCCCAGCCGAGTGACGGCGCCAGGATCGCGCCGGCCAGCGCGGCATAGCCGACCGCGGCCGAACCCAGGAAATCGGTCCAGTAAATGCGCGGGTTCGGCGTCTGCAGGTCGCGGGTCAGTTCGGCTGCCGCGCGCAGCATCGCCTTGTCGTCGGCCATGCCGGACAGGCGGATCTTCGCCGTCGCGACCGGCGCATCGGCGACCCGCGCATGCGCGGTCGCATCAAGGGCAAGACTGTTCATAGCATTGGCCATTGCCAACAGATCGTGGCCATTGCGTGGCATTTCAACGCTCCCGGGGATTGGCGGTGTGCATCCGGTTGACTTGCGCGACATCTGGCCTGACTGAATTGACCGTCATCAAGAAGAGGTGCCTTTCGTGGCCAATGCCCCGCTCGCCATCCGCCCGGTTGTTTCCCGGACGGAGAAGCGCGATTTCATCGAACTCGCCTATCGCCTCAATCGCGGCGACCCGCACTGGGTGCCGCCGCTGCGCAGCGAGGTCGCGGGAGCGCTCGATCCGCGCAAGAATGGCTGGTTCAGCCATGCCGACGCGCAATTGTTTCTCGCCGAGCGTGGCGGTCGCCCGGTCGGTCGCATCGCCGCCCATATCGACCGTCTGGCGCTGGAAATGCCCGCCGAACAGGGGTTCGGGCCGGGCACCGGCTTTTTCGGGCTGTTCGAGGCGGAGGACGAAACCGTCGCCCGCGCGCTCATCAACACCGCCGAAGGCTGGCTGCGCAAACAGGGCATGACGCGCGTGGTCGGCCCGATCTCGCTGTCGATCTGGGAAGAGCCCGGCCTGTTGATCGAGGGGTATGATCATGCCCCAATGGTGATGATGGGGCATCACAAGCGTCTCTACCGCGATTACATCGAACAGGCGGGCTTCGCTCCGGTCAAGCAGCTCAAGACCTATGAACTCGACATCACCCGTGAGTTCCCACCACTGGTCCAGCGGATCATTGCGATGGGCGAGAAGAGCGATCGCATCCGCATCCGCACCGTCGACAAGTCGCGTTTTGAAGACGAAGCCGCGATCATTCTCGGCATCCTCAACGATGCCTGGTCCGACAATTGGGGGTTCGTCCCGCTGACTCAGCCGGAAATCGACGATGTCGGCAAAAAGCTGAAGCCGATCGTGTTCGAACAGCTGATCCGGATCGCCGAACTCGACGGCGAACCGGTCGCATTCATGATCACCCTGCCCGACCTCAACGAAGCGATCGCGCCGCTGCAGGGCAATCTGCTCCCGTTCGGCTGGGCGCGGCTGCTGTGGTGGCTGCGGCGTGGCAAGGCGCGCGGCATGCGCGTGCCGTTGATGGGGGTCGTGAAGCGGCTGCAGGGCTCGCGCATGGCGAGCCAGCTCGCCTTCATGATGATCGAATATATCCGGCGCGCCGCAGTGCAGGATTTCGGCGCGGTGCGCGGCGAGATCGGCTGGGTGCTCGATGACAATCAGGGCATGATCGCGATCGCCGATACGATCGAGAGCCGGGTCAACCGCATTTATCAGATCTACGCCAAGGAGCTTGGCTGATCGTCCGGCGCCCGGGGAGAATGCGGCCCGCGACCTTAGGGGGTGCCGCGGGCCGCTCCCTCGTCACTGTCGGGGTGCGAGGGGATCGAAATCCTGCTGCGCGATCCAGTTCGCGCGGGTCTTGCAGATCTTCTTGGGCAGGCGCGATCCGGTGAACTCGGCCTTGATGCAGTAAACGGTCTCCGTCTGCGGCGCGGTTGCCTCGGGAGCGGGCGCCGACGGCGGCGGCGGCGGCGCCTTTTCGGCGGCGAATGCGGGGGCGGCGATCACCGCGAACAGGGCTGCGGTGGCGGTAAACATGGACTTGCGCATCGGACATCTCCTTCGGTCTGGCTTGGGGGCCGCAGGGCTGGCTGTTTGCCTATCGTCACCCACGACTGTATTAGTGCATTAGTCATGCCAAACACTGTGGCCGAACAAAAACAATGACTTACCGAGCACGCACGCGCCAGATTGTGAGATTTGCGAAGATTCCGTGGTGAAAATCGCCGATTATCGGCGGATTATGCGCGCAGCCGGATCCAGGTTGGCGCATGGTCGCTCGCTTTCTCGCGACCGCGATAATCCTTGTCGACGCCGGCATCCACGAAGCGGTCCGCCGCGATCGGGCTCAGCAGCAGATGGTCGATGCGAAAGCCCGCATCGCGCTGCCACGCACCCGCCTGATAGTCCCAGAAGGTCCACACCCGCCCCGCCGGGAAACGGGTGCGCAGGCCGTCGGTCCAGCCCTGCGCCAGCAGCGCGCGATAGCCTTGGCGCGATTCGGGCTGCATCAGCGCATCGTCGGCCATGGCCCGCACCGAATAGACATCGTCGTCATTCGGAATGACGTTGTAATCGCCCGCCAGCACTACCGGCCGCTCCTCGGCCAGCAGGTCGCGCGCATGCGCCGACAGCCGCTCGATCCAGCGCAGCTTGTAATCGAATTTCGGTCCTGGAACGGGATTGCCATTGGGCAGGTAGATCGACGCGATCACCACGCCGTCGACCTCGGCCTCGATGTACCGGCTGTGCTCATCCTCCGGCTCGCCCGCCAGCCCGCGCTTGCGCTCGACCGGGTCGGCGCCCTTGGCCAGGATGGCGACGCCGTTGAACCCCTTCTGCCCGTGCCACACGGCGCCATAGCCCGCTGCACGGATATCGGCTTCCGGAAAGCCCTCGTCCGCCGACTTGAGCTCCTGCAGGCACACCACGTCGGGCTGCTGTTCGGTCAGATATTCGATCAGGCGCGGCAGCCGCGCCTTGATCCCGTTCACATTGTAGCTGACGATCTTCAAGGCGCGGTCAGACGGAAAAGCTGGTGCCGCAGCCGCAGCCCGATGCGGCGACCGGATTGCTCACGCGGAACGCTGCGCCGCCGAGCGATTCGACATAATCTACGCTCGCCCCGCGAACGAGGTCGAGGCTGATCGAATCGACCAGCAACGTCACGCCGTCGGTCTGGGCAATCGTGTCGTCATCGGCCGGCGCGTCGGCGAGTTCGAATTTGTACTGAAAGCCCGAACACCCACCGCCCTCGACCGACAGACGGAGGATCGCGGCCTTGCCCTGCTTTGCGGCAATCGCCGCCACGCGGGCGGCGGCGGCGGGGGTAAGGGCGATGTCCTGGGATAGCGCGTTAGCCATGCTCCGCAGATAGGGAAGCCACGCGGACGCCGCAACCGAAAGCACGCGCGCAATGTCGGCAAACGGAAAGGGGCCACCCGGTATCCGGTGCGGCCCCCGTCCCTCTCCTGTTATTTCGTGCGGCTCAGTTGCCGCCGACCGCCGTCATCTGCAGTCGCGCCGCGCTCTGCTCCACCTGCTCGATCACGCTGGCATTCTGCATGAACGGCATCGGGTTGACGGCCTTGCCGTCGACGCGGACCTCATAATGAAGGTGGCTGCCGGTCGAGCGGCCGGTCGACCCCATCAGGCCGATCAACTGGCCGCGGCGCACGCGCGTGTTCGGCGCGACCAGGATCTTCGACAAATGGCCGTAGCGGGTCTCGATGCCCTTGCCATGGTTGACCGTGATCAGGTTGCCATAGCCACCGAACCGCCCGGCGCGACCGATGACGCCATCGGCGGTGGCATAGATCGGGGTGCCGACCGGACCGGGAATGTCGACCCCGGCATGCATCGCGGCCGTGCCGTGGAACGGATCGGAGCGGACACCGAAGCTACTCGTCAGCTTCATGTCCTGAACCGGCTGAAGCGACGGGATCGCGATCACCGACTGCTCGAGAATGTCGAGCTTCTGCCAGGTCTGGAACAGCGAGCGGAACTGCGCATCGGCGCCCCCCTCGGCCGCCGGCTCACCTGCCGGAGCGGCCTCGAACGGGCCACCCATGCCACCGGCAACCAGCCGCTCGGGCTGGATGCCCAGCTTGCGCAGATGCTGCTGCGTCAGCTGAAGCCGCAGCTGAACCGTGCGGTGCGCCTTCTGCGCGAGCTGGGCCTGCTGGGCCTCGACACGCTGCAGCGGCGCCAGTACCTCGCGCGCCATCGCGCTGTCGGCGTTGACCGCCATGACCGGGACCGGCGCGCCAATCTCGGCCGGCGAACCCTTGCCGTTCAACACGCCGGCGATGATCTTCTGGCGCTGCTCGACGCGCGCGGCATGCGCCTTGGCCGCTTCCTTGATCGCGCTCACATCGGCTTCGAGCCGGGCCATTTCGGCGCGCATCTTTTCCATCCGCGCCTCTGGCGTCGCGGCGGTACCGGCAACGCCGGTCGCCATGATCGCGCCGAACGCGGCCTGCGACACGCCATAGGCGGAGAAGGTGACGGTGATCGCCGCAACGCCGGCCAGGATCGCCTGAGTGCGCCCGCTGACGCTGAACCGCTTCAGGTCGCGGCCGTCGTGAAAGATGAAGTCGCGAGTCGTGAACATCTCGCGGAACCGAGTAACGATGTTCGCGTTGAGTGCAGTGCTGACCATGAGTCCCCGGCAACCACAGACACGCGCCAATTCACCGGCACACGCCCTTGTTTAACACAAGCGTCTGGAAGCAGCCCCTCCGCATCCGACAGGCGGCGTTGAACCCGATGGCTCAGCCGGCGGCAAGGCTTTCGTAATAGTCGCGCGTTAAACCGGCTGTCTCGCGCGCCGAGTCGTTGAACGGAGGCTTAACCGTGCCCCGGAAATAGCGGTCGAGCAGGGCGCGCCATTCCGCCCGCGAATCGATTCCCCGCGCCGCGCAGAGCGATTCGAACCAGCGCGTCCCCGCCCTGACATGGACGATTTCATCGCGGAAAATGCGGCCGAGGATCGCGGCGGTCGCCTGATCGCCGACCGCTTCGAACCGCGCGATCGTCGTCGGGGTGACGTCGAGTCCGCGCGCTTCCAGTACCATCGGCACCACCGCCAGCCGCGCGGCGGCATCATCCGCCGTCGCGGTCGCGGCTTCCCACAGTCCGGCATGGGCCGGCATCGCGCCATATTGGCTCCCCAGCTGCTTCAGCCGTCGGTCGAGCAGCGCGAAATGCATCGCCTCATCCGCGCCGACCCTCATCCAGTCATCGGTGAACGCGCGCGGAAACTGCGCGCCGAACCGCCCGATCAGGTCGAACGCCAGGTCGATCGCGACGAATTCGATATGCGCCAGCGCATGGATCAGCGCGACGCGCCCACGCTCCGACCCGCCCTTGCCGCGCTTGGGCATGCGGTTGGGCGGCAGCAGCTCCGGCACGGGCGGACGCGCAGGCTCGTCCGGCATCGTCACATCGAACGCGAAATCGAGCCGACCCAGCCGCCATTCACGCGCCGCCCGGCGCGCAGCGGTCACCTTGGCCAGCGGATCGCTGGCGTCGAGCACCGCCCGCGCCGCCTGTGCAACGGTCGCGGTCACCGTCACGCCGCCAGCATCTCCTTGGCGGCTTCCAGCACTTCGACGACATGCCCCGGGACGCGCACCTTGCGCCAGGCGCGGACCAGCGCCCCGTCGGCGTCGAACAGAAAGGTCGAGCGGTCGATCCCCATATATTTCTTGCCGTACATCGCCTTTTCCACCCACGCGCCGAACGCTTCCAGCGCCTTGCCGTCGGGATCGGTGGCGAGCGGGACGGTCAGGTCATATTTGTTGACGAACTTCTGATGCTTGATCGCGCTGTCGCGCGACACGCCCAGCAGCTGAACCCCCAGCGCATCGAACTGCCCCTTGAACGCGCTGAAATCCTGCGCCTCGCGCGTGCAGCCGGCGGTATCGTCCTTGGGATAGAAATAGAGCACCAGCGGCGCCCCCATCATCCGGTCCAGCTGAAATCCGTTGCCGTCGATGTCGATCAGTTCGACCGCCGGGATCGTGTCGCCTTCCTCGATGCGCATGTTCCGCTCCGTCATGCCCGTGCCACCGCGGCCCAGGCGCTGGCGACCTCCTGCCGATGCCGGTCGAGCGACGCAAGCACCGCGTCCCAGTCGGCCGCGCCGACCGCGTGCGCGATCAGCGCCCGGGTGGCCGCGCCCGGCGGCTGCGCATCGGGCGCAACCAGCCGCATCGTGACCAGCATCCGGGTGAGGAAGTCATGCGCCGGCCCGACCGCCGGCGACAACAGGCCCGCCCCCGCCAGCGCCGTGATCGCGTCGTTCAGCCCCACCGCAAACCCGGTGCGATGGACCAGCTGCAGCGTGTGCACTGCAAACTCGAGGTCGACCAGGCCGCCGGGCAGCAGCTTCGCATCGAGCGGCCCCTGCGGCGGTTTGTGCGCGGCCATGTCGGCGCGCATCTTGGTCGCCTCGGCCGCTACGTCGCGGTCCGGGCGATCGCCTTCCAGCACCTGTGAGATGACCGTCGCGACCGCAGCGCGCCCCGCGTTCGACCCGAAGACCGGGCGCGCGCGGGTCAATGCCATATGTTCCCAGGTCCACGCATCGACGCGCTGATAGCGGGCAAAGCCCTCGAGCGACACGACCAGCGGCCCCTGCGCGCCCGACGGGCGCAGCCGCGTATCGACCTCGTACAGCGCCCCCGCCGCGGTCGCGACCGACAGGGCCGCGATCACCCGCTGCGCCAGGCGATTGTAATAGGTCACCGCTCCAAGCGGCTTGTCGCCATCGGACTCGGCCAGATGATCGCCGGTGAACAGGAAGATGAGGTCGAGGTCGCTGGCATGGGTCAGCGCGCCTCCGCCAAATCGGCCGAGCGCGAGGATCACCAGCTCGCTGTCGGGCACATGGCCATGGCGTTCGGCAAAGGCCGCCACCGTTTCGCGCGCGAGCACGTCGAGCGCCGCCTCCGCCACCCGCGCATAGCCGGCCGAGACCTCCAGCGGGTCGCTTACCCCGGCGACGATCTGGACACCCAGCGCAAAGCGTTTCTCGCCGACCACCTGCCGGACATGGTCGAGCAGCCGCTGATAATCGTCCCCCGCCTCGCGCCGCGCCATCTCGCCGGCCAGCGTCGCGACGTCACCGACCGGGGCGAGCGCGCGGGCATCGATCAGCCCGTCGAGCAGATCCACGCGTCGCGCCAGCGCGTCGGCAAGCGTTGGCGCATGGCTGAGCACGGTCGCCAGCAGGCGCGCGAGCGCCGGCCGCGCCTCGAGCAGGTGGAACAGGTTGAGCGCGCTCGGCAGGCGCGAGAGGATCGTGTCGAGCCGCGCCAGTGCCGCTGCCGGGTCGGGCGACTGGCCGATGGCGCCGATCAGCGGCGGCAGCGCCGCCTCCATCGCTGCCTGCGCCGGGGCCGAGCGCAGCGCCGGATAGCGCCCGCTGCGCCAGCCCTCGATCAGCCGCGCCGCCGCCGCCGGGTCGGCAAATCCGGCAGCGCCAAGCGCCGGCTCGGCGACCGGCAGCGGCGGCGCGCCGCGCCCCCCGTCCTCGCTGTCGAGCGCATCATAGATCAGCCCGACCGCCTCGACATGCGGGCGCAGCAGGTCGAGCAGGTCGCCGCCCGCGTCCAACCCATGCAACCGGGCCACGCGGTCCAGCGCCTCGCCCTCGGGCAGCGCATGGGTCTGACGGTCATCGATCATCTGCACGCGATGCTCGATCGTGCGCAGCAGCACATAGGCGGCGCTCAGCGTGTCCGCCTGTTCCGCATCGATCCGTCCTGCATCTTTCAGCGCCGCCAGCGCATCCAGCGTCGCCGGGACGCGCAGCGACGGATCGCGCCCGCCATGGATCAGCTGGTGAATCTGCGCGAAAAACTCGACCTCGCGGATGCCGCCGCGCCCGCGCTTCAGGTCAAAGCCCGGCCCGAACTGCTGACCGCGCGCATGATGGTCGCGGATCCGGCGCGAAATCCCGCGAATCTCGCGGATCGTCCCATAGTCCAGCGCGCGCCGCCACACGAACGGCCGGATCGTATCCAGAAACCCCTGGCCCAGCGCACTGTCCCCTGCCGCTGCGCGCGCGCGGATGAAGGCGGCGCGCTCCCATGGCAGCGCCTGCGACTCATAGTAACTGATCGCCGCCTCTTCGGGCAGGACGATCGGTGTCACTTCCGGGGACGGCCGCAGCCGCAGATCGACCCGCAGCACATAGCCATCGCCGTCGCGCGCCTGCAGCAGTTCCACCACGCGCCGCCCGATCCGCACCGCTGCCTCGTCCACCGCGTCGCGCTCGCGATGCGGCAGCGTGGCCGGGTCAAAGATCAGGATCGGGTCGATATCGGATGAATAGTTGAGCTCATGGCTGCCCTGCTTGCCCAGCGCGATTGCGGCGAGGCCGACCGGCGCGGCGCCAGGCACCCGCTCGCTGATCGCGCCGGCAATCGCGGCGTCGAGTGCATAGTCGGCGAAATCGGACAGGCCCCGGGTCACCGTCCGGAAATCGAGCACCCCCGCAAGGTCACCGATCGCCGCCGCCAGCGCCATGCGGCGACGCTCGAGCCGCAGCCGGCGGGCGAGTGGCAGCGCCGCATCGTCGATCCGGCTTGCGGTCAGCGGGTCATGGACGGCCGTGGAGATCCGTTCGACCAGCAGCGGCTCGCGCGCAATCAGATGCGACAGAAAGGGCGAGTCGCGCTCGGCGCGGGCGATCGCGTCGGCGACCGCAGTATCAGCTCCGCCCATCACCTTATCGTTTCGGATGCCAAAGATTGCGTTTCTGATTTGTCAAGCAACAAATCGCGCAAAACCGCGTTCTACCTGTCATGACCTCGCACGCACCTCGATCGCCGAACCGGCACCGCGATAGCGGCTATTGGGTGGAAGCGCCACGCACCACCGACGCGATCGGCTTCGTGCTGCGCGACACCTATGCCGGCGATCGCGACCTTCCCGACGACATGCGCGCACTGCTCGGTCAGTTGACCGAATATCCCGTACCCTCGGGGCGCCAGCGACACCGCTGACCGGGACCGCAGCCCCGATCAGGGCTCAGTCCCGGCTGAGTGCGTTCACTTCATCCATGATCGTGTCGAGTGCGCTGCGCCCGTCGCTTTCGCTGTCGGCGCGCGACGGCAGATCGTTCCCGCTCATCAGCGCCTCGAGCGCGACGCGCCCGCGCGCGACACGGCTCTTGATCGTGCCGACCGCAACACCACAGATTTCAGCGGCTTCCTCATAGGCAAAGCCGCCGGCGCCGACCAGGATCAGCGCCTCGCGCTGCGGCTGGGGCAGGTGCAACAGCGCGCGCTGCATGTCGGCCAGTTCGACATGGCGATCCTGGCTTGCCGGCGCCGCAAGGATGCGGTCGGCAACCAGATCGTCCCACTCGCCCTTGAACCGCGCGCGCCGCATCTGACTGAGATACAGGTTGCGCAGGATGATGAAGGTCCAGGCACGCATGTTGGTTCCGGCCTGGAACCGCTTGCGCGCGGCCCATGCCTTCATCAGCGTTTCCTGCACCAGGTCATCCGCCAGGTCGCGGCTGCCCGAAAGCGAGCGGCCAAAGGCGCGCAAATGCGGGATGACCAGAGCGAGCTGCTCCTTGAACTCCGGATCGGAGAGCGAAACATGCTCAACGGCCGCTTGCGGGTCAGTATCGCTCATTGAAATCCGTCTGTCTCGCGCGGCATTCTGCCGCTCCGCTGAAATTACATGGCCCGGCGACATTCGTCACCTGTCGATCAGAGCAACAGGTAGATCGCATAGATCACGATGATCGCCACGAGCGAGATCGCGAGAATATAGCGGGTCATGTGGGGGGTCGCGCCAGCGCGGACGCGATCCGTTTCGATGTGCTGCGGCTCGGAATGCCGGGGGTCGTTTTGGTTCGCCATGCGCCTACAACCCCCGACAACCGTTTTAGGTCCGTAAGAAATGGAACTTTCAGCTGGCGGGCACGGTCGCCTGGTCAAAGAACAGCGCCTGGCTGATCGCCGCCTTCACCGTCGACCGCTGGAACGGCTTGGTAATCAGGAACGTCGGCTCCGGCCGCTCGCCGGTCAGCAGGCGCTCGGGGAAGGCGGTGATGAAGATCACCGGCACGTTGAACTCGGCAAGGATGTCCTTCACCGCGTCGATGCCCGAACTGTCGTCCGCCAGCTGGATGTCAGCCAGCACCAGCCCCGGGCGATCCTCCATCGCCAGCGCGACGGCTTCGTCACGGGTTACCGCGACGCCGGTCACGTCATGCCCCTGGTCGCGGACGATCGTCTCCAGATCCATCGCGATCAGCGGCTCGTCCTCGATGATCAGCACACGTGCGCGCGTCTGCCGCTCGATCTCCGACAGCGCCTCGCTCACCAGCCCCTCGACCGCGTTCGGCGATTCGTCGAGCAGATAGGCAGCGTCCTCGCTGGTAAAGCCTTCCATCGCGGTCAGCAGCAGCGCCTGGCGCGAACGCGGCGCCAATCGCGCAAGCCGTGCGCGGGCGATCGCCTCATTCTCGCTCGAAATGCCGACATCGCCCGGATCCTGGCCCTCGTCGACATGGCTCGACCCCCAGATCGCCTGGAAGGTACGATACAGGCCTAGCCGGGGATCCACGTCCCGCGGAAACTCCTCGGGCGCCGCGACGATCGCTTCCAGCGTCGCGCGGACATAGCGATCGCCTTCGGTCTGGCTGCCGGTGAGCGCGCGACCATAGCGACGAAGAAAGGGAAGATGAGGCGCGAGCTGCTGTCCAAGCGACATGGGAACTTGTTCTCCTTCGGCGACACCGCCGGAATTCATGCGGTGTCAGTGCTTTACTAATGCGCTGCTGGTCCAAAGGAAGCCCCTCCCCGGATTTCGCATCGCGGGTGGAACAAACGACCGCGGAAATGGTTTCATCCGGGCTGCACGACAGGGAACGTCGTTTGGCCGGTGGCTTGCAGCCGCCGTGTTTTTTGTGCATCCGCCCAATTCCCGGGCTATCAGGGGGACGAGGTGTTTTCGGCCGACGACAAGAGTAAGCCACCTCCACGCGGCAACGGCGAACCATCGCCGGGCCAGCGCGGAGCCGCCCCCCAGGGCGAACGCAACATCGGCGATGCCCTGCGCAGGGTATATCAGGATGCCGCCAGTGAGGACGTGCCGGACGATCTGCTCGACCTGCTTCGCAAGCTCGATTAACCGTCGCGCGCGATGGACGATGATACACTGAAGCGCGGGGGACCGCTGGCCGCCGTTGCGCGAATGCCGACCGGCGCCAAGGTGTTTCTGATTCTCAGCGGCGCGTTGCTCCCGCTTGCGCTGATTGCATTTCTGGCATCGCTGCAGACGACACGCATCGCCGATCAGGAGGTCCGCGCGCGGCTGCGGGTCGCGATTGGCGAGGCCGCGCGCTCATTGCGTGGCGAATTGGCCTGGGAGCTGCGCGAAGTCCGCGCGGCTTTGCCCGGCACGCCCGGCGAGGCACCCAATTGCGGCCGACTGGCCGGTCTGTTCGAGCCGCAGGCAGCACAGGGCGTGCGCTACGCCGTGCTTGACCCTTCGCGGCGGCTGGTATGCGGCCAGCCGATCCCGTCGGTTGCACCCGCCGCCAGTGACGCGCCGCCCGCTCCGCTCCAGCTCATCCCCGGAAGCGGCGCACAGATCGAGGTAACCGCGCCGACGGGCTATACCGCGCGGGCCTTCTTTCCGACCCGCTTCATTGCCGACGCTGCGCAACCTACCGGCCTGACGGACGATATCGCCCTCACATTGTTCTCCGGGGATCGCAGCCTGATTCTGCGCACACGCGAAGATGCCAACGCGCTCGACCGCACCGAAACGCAGCGCGTCGATCTCGCGATCGAGGATCTGAGCCTCGAAATGACCGTGCCCGGGGCGCCGGTCACCTCCTCGGCGGTGGTTGCGGCGCTGTCGCCGTTCCTGATGTGGTTTCTCGCGGCGACGATCGCCTGGTTCGTAGTCGACCGGCTGCTGATCCATCCGCTGCGCCGGCTGCGCGCCACGGTCAGCGCCTATCAGCCGGGCGAAGTGATCGATCCGGTGCGCGGCAGCCAGATTCCGGCACAGGAAATCCGCGCGCTTGGCGACACGTTCCGTGAGCTGAGCCAGATGGTGGAAGCGCATGAGCGCGACCTCGCCGAAGGCCTGTCACGCCAGACCAAACTGACCCGTGAGGTGCATCACCGGGTCAAAAACAACCTCCAGGTGATCGCCAGCCTGATCAATTTCCATGCCCGGGTCACGGTCGATCCCGGCGCGCTTGAGGCTTATGCGTCGATCCAGCGCCGCGTGGATGCGCTCGCGGTGGTGCATCGCCACCATTATGCCGGCTTCGAAGATACGCGCGGGATCGAGCTGCGCGCCGTGATCGGTGAACTGTCCTCCAACATCCGCGCGACCGCGCCGGAAGGCAGCGGCGTCGGCATCATGCTGAATGTCGAGCCACTGCTGGTGTCGCAGGACACCGCCGTCGCCGTCGCGTTTCTGCTCACCGAAATCGTCGAGCTGGCGATGCAGGTCTCTCCGGCGGCGCAGGTCCATATCTCGACCCAGACCACCGGCGACGCCGCGACCGCGACCCTGTTGCGGATCAGCTCGCCCGCGCTGGCCGACTCGCCCGCCTTCGCCACGCTGCACGACAAACGCTATGGCCGCGTCATCGGCGGGCTGGTCCGCCAGTTGCGCAGCCAGCTGCATCATGAGCCGCTGACCGGTGCGTTCGAGCTTCAGGTATCGATCACCGGCCGCCTGTGATTGGCGCAGATTGCTGCGGCCCGAAAAAAAGTGACATCGCCGGGAACCGGCCCGATCGCATCGCGTTCTGCTCTTCGGATAGTGACTTTTTGCCCCCCCGCTCTCGCTATCCACGACACAGGCCCGGAAGCGTCAACCCCCTCCCCCCCCGGTGACGCTTTCGGGCCTTATTCGTCTTCACGACGAACGCGATCCCCCTGAAAACACCTGCGGAACGAAGTCGCACACGGCGCATTTCCACCTCGCATGATTGCGAATTGGAGACACATGATGCGCAAGATTTTGACGATGGCGATGATCGCCAGCGGGCTCGCTTTGTCCGCCTGCAACACGATCGAGGGAGTCGGCCGCGACGTCGAGTCGGCGGGCGAGACGGTGGCGCGGACTGCGGAAGACGCCAAATAGGCGCTGAACTATTCCCCGGCGGCGGCTTCGGCCGCCGCTTCCTTTTCTCGCCGACGCCGGGTGAACCAGATCGCGACGAGCGACAGGAAGTACAGGCCGCACAATGGCCCGGCGAGCAGCAGCTGCGACCCGACATCCGGCGGCGTCAGCACGGCCGCCACCGCAAAAGCCGCAACAACGGCATAACGCCACGCGCCCTTCAGCTGCTCATACGTGACGATCCCCGCGCGCTCGAGCAGCATCAGCAGCACCGGCAGCAGGAACGAGATGCCGAACGCGAACACGAACTGCATCACGAAGTCGAGATAATTGCCGACCGCCGGCAATGCCTCCTGCGTCACCCCGCCGCCAAGATCGCCCTCAAGCCCGAGCAGGAAGCTCAGCGCGACCGGTATCGCGAAATAATAAGCGAGCGCTGCGCCCGACACGAACAGCACCGGCGTCGCCAGCAGGAACGGCAGCAGCGCGCGCTTTTCCTTGCGATACAGCCCCGGCGCGACAAACTGCCACAGCTGGTTGGCGATGATCGGAAAGGACAGCATCAGCGCGCCGAAAAAGCCGACCTTGATCTGGACCAGAAAGGCTTCGAAAATCTGGGTGAACACCAGCCGGTCCTGCCCCGCCGCCGCCAGCGGGTGAACCAGAAAGCCGAAGATCGGCTTGGCGAAATAGAAACACACGCCAAAGGTGACGAGCAGCGCCACGACACAATAGATCAGCCGCCGGCGCAGCTCGATCAGATGGTCCATCAGCGGTGCTTCGCTATCGGCCAGTTCGTCGGTCACGCGGCAGGCTTCCCGTCGGAGGGCAGGTCCGGCGCGGCTGTCGGGGCCGGGTCGGGCCGGATCTGCGGGGCCGGCGTCATCGCCGGGCCGGGATCGCTTTCCGGCGCGTCATCGCCCGCCACTGCAGCGCGTGCGCCCTCGGGATTGGGGTCGAACACCGGCGCCGGCAACGCCTTTTCGGGCGGATACTCGCGCATGATCCGCGCATTTTCCTCCGCCCACTTCTTTTCCATCTCGGCGAGCTCGGCTTCCCGCACCATCGTATCGAGACCGCTGCGGAACTGGCCCGCCACGCGACGCGCCTTGCCGACCCACTGGCCGACAAAGCGCATTGCCTT
Organism: Sphingomonas sp. BE123; assembly: GCF_031456015.1. Classification (NCBI taxonomy): domain Bacteria; kingdom Pseudomonadati; phylum Pseudomonadota; class Alphaproteobacteria; order Sphingomonadales; family Sphingomonadaceae; genus Sphingomonas; species Sphingomonas sp. BE123. The sequence continues at coordinate 929,273 of NZ_JAVDTW010000001.1, forward strand.
TGGCAAATCCTTGGGCCCGATCACCAGCAGGGCAACGATGCCGACCACCAGGAATTCGGGTGCGTTGAAATCGAGCATCGATCAGCCGGTCCGCAACGCCGCAGCCTCAGGCCGCGGCAAGGTCATCAACGCTCGTCGTGGGCCGGGCGCGCTTCGGTCTGCGCCTGCGGCTGGGGGTCGTTGACGCGCTTCGCCTCGATCTCCGCCGGCTTCTTGCCCGGCTCGTCGTCCTCGGCCATGCCCTTCTTGAACTGCTTGATGCCCTTGGCGACGTCACCCATCATGTTCGAGAAGCGGCTGCCGCCGAACAGAAGGATTACGAGAACACCGACGATCAGCCAGTGCATCAGACTCATGCTACCCATCGGAACTCTCCGTTGATTCCCCGGCTATCTAGTCGTCTTCGGTGACAGATTCTACCGGCTCTTCGCCGGAAAGCGCCGCCTCGAACGCAAGATCGACCGGATCGAGCAGCCCCGCCGCCCTCAGGTCGTCGATTCCCGGCAGGTCGCGGCGGCTCGCCAGCCCGAAATGGGTGAGGAATTCCGGCGTCGTCGCATACATCAGCGGTCGTCCCGGCACCTCGCGCCGTCCCGCCGGGCGAATCCACCCCGCCTCCATCAGCACGTCGAGCGTGCCCTTGCTGATCTGCACCCCGCGAATCGCCTCGATCTCGGCGCGCGTCACCGGCTCGTGATAGGCGATGATCGCCAGCGTCTCGATCCCCGCGCGGCTGAGCTTGCGACTGTCCTCGCGGTCGCGGCGCAGGAAATTGGCGAGGTCGGGCGCAGTCTGGAAATGCCAGCGTCCGCCGCGCTCGACCAGTTCAATCCCGCGCCCGGCATAATGTTCGGTCAGCGCCAAGAGCGCCGCCACGATGTCCGCCTCCTCCCCGACATAGGCGCGCAGGTCGCCCAGCGTCAGCGGCGCCTCGGCCGCGAACAGCACCGCCTCGACCGCGCGCATCGTCTCGTCCGGCGGCGTCACGTCTCGATCCCCCGCAGATACAGCGGCGCGAATGCCGATTTCTGACGGATCTCCACCCGTCCCTGCTTGGCCAGCTCCAGCGCCGCGACGAACGAACTCGCCAGCGCCGACTTGCGGTACGAACCGCTGGCATCCTCGGGCAGGAAGCTCTCGATCGTGGTCCAGTCGATCCGCTGCCCGATCAGCTCGGACACGCGCCGGATCGCGTCCTCCAGCGTCATCACCGGGCGCACCGCAACGATGTGCATCACCGGTCGCGTGCGCGCGCTGATCTGGCCATAGGCGGCGATCAGGTCATAGATTTCGGCCTGCCAGCGCGACTTGCGCACGGTCTTCAGCCCTTCCGGCGCGCCGCGCGTGAACACGTCGCGCCCCAGCCGGTCGCGCGCCACCAGCCGCGCGCCCGCCTCGCGCATCGCGCTCAGCCGCTCCAGCCGCAGCTGCAGCCGCAACGCCATCTCTTCCGGGCTCGGTTCGATCTCCGGGTCGCGCGGCAGCAGCAGCGCCGATTTGAGATAGGCCAGCCACGCCGCCATCACCAGATAGTCGGCGGCCAGTTCCAGCTTCAGCTCGCGCGCCTCGTTCACATAGCTGAGATACTGGTCGACCAGCTTCAGGATCGACAGCTGCCGCAGATCGACCTTCTGGCTCCGCGCCAGCGCCAGCAACAGGTCGAGCGGCCCTTCCCAGCCGTCGATGTCGATGGTGAGGGGGGCAGGGTCGGTCATCCCCAAGATCCTCCCCGGAACGGGGAGGGGGACCATGCGCAGCATGGTGGAGGGGGCCCGAGGCAAGGGATTCCGGTGCCTCGGGGCCCCTCCACCGCCGCTTCGCGGCGGCCCCCCTCCCCGTTCCGGGGAGGATTTGAGTTAGACCACCCCAAGCAACGCCTCCCGCTTGGCGATCAGATCGTCGATCGCGCCCGGCTCGGGGCGCACGCTCGCCATCGCCCGCTCCAGCCGCGCCAGCGTCACCGGCGGCGCATCGCTCAGGCGCCCGACAATCTCTTCCATCTCGCCCATCCGCGCCCAGCAATCGAGCACGACATCGCACCCCGCCGCGATCGCCTGTGCGGCCTTCTCGCCCGCCGTGCCGGTCAACGCTTTCATGTCGATATCGTCGGTCATCAGCAGCCCGTCGAACCCGATCCGACCGCGGATCACGTCGCGGATCACCGTCGACGACAGCGTCGCGGGGTGCTCGGCATCCCATGCCTTGAACACGACGTGGCAGGTCATCGCCATCGGCGCGTCCCTGAGCGTGCGGAACGGTTCGATATCGCGCTCCAGCGCCGCATCGTCCGCATCGACCACCGGCAACTCATAATGGCTGTCGACCACGCCGCGCCCATGGCCCGGCATATGCTTGACCACGCCGACCACCCCGCCCCTGGCCATCCCGTCGAGCATCGCACGGCCCAGCGCCGCGACGCGCATCGGGTCGCTGCCGAACGTCCGCCCGCCCACCGCCGGGGTCGTCTCCGGCATGCGCACGTCGAGCAAGGGCGCGCAGTTCACATTGACCCCGACTTCGGCCAGCATCAGCGCCAGCGCCTGCCCGTTCGCCCGCGCCGCCTCGATCGCCGAAGACGGCGCCACCTCGTACAGCGCATCGAATGCGGGTCCGGCAGGGAAGGCCGGCCATTCCGGCGGCTGCATCCGCGCGACGCGCCCGCCCTCCTGATCGATCAGGATCGGCACGTCGTCGCGACCGGACAGGGTGCGCAAGCTGTCGGTCAGCGCGCGCATCTGCGCGCGATCGACGCAGTTGCGCCCGAACAGGATGTAGCCAAGCGGGTCGGCATCGCGAAAGAACGCGGCTTCGTCGGCGGTAAGGACAGGGCCGGACAGGCCGAAAATGACGGGCTTCATGGCGCGGTTAGAACAGGCGCGAGACCAAGATTCCAGAGGCGGACCCAAAAAATCCTCCCCGGCACGGGGAGGTGGCAGCGCGTAGCGCTGACGGAGGGGGCCCGAGGCACCGGATTCCGATGCCTCGGGCCCCCTTTCACCATCCTGCGGATGGTTCCCCTCCCCGTTCCGGGGAGGGTTTCGGGGCTCATCCCCCCGCCAGGAAGCACGCCTCGCCCGCGGCCTTCAGCCGGCCACACAGCTCGCGCGCCTGCCCGTTGCTGCCGGCGTTCACGCGCAGCCGGTAAAAGGTCTTGCCGTCCACCTCGGCCTTGGCGATCCCCTTGCCCAGCGGCGCCAGATAATCGAACCGGCGCGACAGCCGCGCCCACGCCGTATTCGCCTCGGCTTCGGTCGGGAACGAGCCGAGCTGGATCGTCGCGCTTCCGGCCGAGGGTCCGGGGGCCTTTTGCGTCGCTGTCGTGGCCGCCGCGGGCAGCGTGCCGCTCGGGACCGGCGCGACCACGCGGCTCGCCCCCTTCACCGGCGTCGCGCTGGCCTTGGGCGCTGCCTTGCCATCGACCGGGGTTTCGGGGACGGCCGACAGGTCGACCGACCCGTTGGTGGTTGCCCCTTCGCTCGCGGCAAAGACGGCGTCGCCTTCGCCCTCGACCTTCATGCCGCCCGGTTCGTCCGGCTTGATCTTGTAATCGCCCTCGGGGGCAGCGATCAGCGCGCCGGTCCCCGCGCCCGAACTGGTCCGCTGGTACCACCACCAGCCCAGCCCGGCGGCGGCAATCACCGCCAGGACGATCAGCACCAGCAGGATGATGCGCAGGACCGACGGCCCTTCGCGATAATCGTCCTCGACCGTCTCCAGCCACGGCAGCCGGTCGTCCTGATACTCCTCGCCTGCATTCATTCAGTTCAGCTCCTGAACCGCCTCGACCCCCATGATTGCGAGGCCGTTACGAATAACCTGCCCGATTGCATCGGCCAGGAAAAGCCGCGCGCGGGTCAGCGCGGGCTGATCGGGCAACAGGAAGCGCCGTGACGGATCATCGTTGCCGAGATTCCACAGCGAATGCAGCTCCGCTGCCAAGTCATAGAGATAAAACGCAATTCGATGCGGTTCGCGCGCTGCCGCCGCGCCCTCGACCATGCGCGGATACTGTGCGGCGAGCTTCACCAGCGCCAGTTCGCGTGTATCAAGCAGGGACAGGTCGGCAGGCTCCGATACGTCCAGCCCGCTCTCGACCGCCTTGCGATGCAGCGACGCGACCCGCGCATGGGCATATTGGACATAGAATACCGGGTTGTCCTTCGACGCTTCCACCACCTTGGCGAAGTCGAAATCCATCTGCGCATCGGCCTTGCGGGTCAGCATGGTGAAGCGGACCACGTCCTTGCCCACTTCCTGAACCACATCCGCCAGCGTGACGAAATTGCCCGAGCGCTTGGACATCTTCACCGGTTCGCCCGCGCGCAGCAGGCGCACCATCTGCACCAGCTTGACGTCGAACCGCGTCTTGCCGCCGGTCAGCGCGGCGACGGCGGCGGTGATCCGCTTGACCGTGCCGGCATGGTCCGCACCCCAGATGTCGATCAGCTGGTCGGCCGACTGCGCCTTCTGGAAATGATAGGCCATGTCGGCGCCGAAATAGGTCCACGCGCCGTTCGACTTCTTGATCGGCCGGTCCTGATCGTCGCCGAATTTGGTCGAGCGGAACAGCGGCAGCTCGACCGGCTCCCAATCCTCGGGCGTTTCGCCCTTGGGCGCTTCGAGCACGCCGTCATAAACCAGGTCGTTGGCGCGCAGCCACGCCTCGGCCTCTTCGGGCTTGCCCGCCGCCTGCAACTCCGCCTCGGACGAAAACAGATCGTGATGGATGCCCAGCAGCGCGAGGTCGTTGCGGATCATCACCAGCATGTCGGCCACCGCTTCCTTGCGGAACAGCGCCAGCCATGCGCTCTCGTCCTTGCCAATGAACGCGTCGCCATGCTCACGCGCCAGCCGCTCGCCAACGGGCTTCAAATAGTCGCCCGGGTACAGGCCTTCGGGGATCTCGATCGTCTCGCCCAGCGCCTCGCGATAGCGCAGGTGCGCCGAGCGCGCGAGGACATCGACCTGCCCGCCCGCATCGTTGACATAATATTCGCGGATCACCTTGTGCCCGACCGCTTCGAGCAAGCTGGCGAGCGCATCGCCCACCACCGCGCCGCGGCAATGACCCATATGCATCGGCCCGGTCGGGTTGGCGGAGACATATTCGATGTTCACCGTCACGCCCGCGCCGCCCTGCGACCGGCCATAGGCGTCGCCAGCGTCCGCAATCGCGCTCAGCTCGCCGCGCCATGTCGCGTCCGTCAGGCTCATATTGATGAAGCCCGGCCCGGCAACCGACACGCCCGACACTTCGTCCAGCTTCGCCAGCTCCGCCGCAATCTTCTCGGCCAGCGCGCGCGGATTGGTGCCCGCAGGCTTGGCCAGCACCATCGCTGCATTGGTGGCCAGGTCGCCATGCGTCACGTCACGCGGCGGCTCCACCGTCACCGCGCGTCGCTCCAGCCCCGCCGGCAGATCGCCGGATGCGACCAGGGCATCCAGCGCGGCGTCGAGATGGGCGGCGAAACGGGTATAGAGCGTCATGTGCGGGTCCAATGGTTTTCCGAAGCCGGGCGCTCTAGCGCACCCGGGGGCATTCGTCACGCGGTGACGCGGCGGCGGCGCGCGGCCAGCAGTCCGTCGGCGGCATAGATTGCAAGGCCAGTCCAGATCAGCGCGAAACAGATCAGGTGCGCGGTCGTCACCCGCTCCCCGAAATAGCTGATCGCCAGCACGAACTGCATCGTCGGGGCGAGATATTGCAGCAGCCCCAGCGTCGAATAGGGCAGCCGCCGCGCCGCGCCGGCGAACAGCAGCAACGGCACCGCCGTCACCACGCCCGACAGCACCAGCAACGTCGTCGCCACCGGCTCGTTGCCGAACTCCAGTCCGCCATGCGTCGACAGCCAGTAAAGATAGGCAAGCCCGAACGGCGCGAGGATCGCGGTCTCCAGCGTCAACCCCTCCAGCGCCCCGACCGGGGCAACCTTGCGCACCAACCCGTAGAATCCGAACGAAAAGGCCAGCGTCAGGCTGATCCAGATGCCCTGCCCGGCACCGATCGCCAGCACCGCAACACCGATGGCCGCCAGCGCAACCGCCACCAGCTGCGCCCGCCCGAGCTTTTCGCGCAGCAGCACGACGCCCAGTAGCACGTTGACCAGCGGGTTGAGGAAATAGCCCAGGCTCCCCTCCAGCACATGCTGGTTCTGCACCGCCCAGATATAGACCAGCCAGTTCACCGAGATCAGCGCCGCACTGGCGCTCAGCAACAGCATCGCCCGCCGGCTGCGCAGCGCCGTCACGATCGCGGCTGTCCGTCTCAGCGCCAGAATCACGATCGCCAGCAGCCCGAGCGACCACAATACGCGCCCGGCAACCACCTCGCCCGCACCGACCCCTTTCAGGAACCAGAAGAACAGCGGCAACACGCCCCAGATGCCATAGGCACCCAGCCCCTGGATCAGCCCGGCGCGGTCAAGGCGCTCGGGCGCTGGGGGCGGATCGGACCGGGCCATGTGCGCTGAGATAGGCGCTCTGCTGCATCGCCGAAAGCCAAGCATCTGAAAGATTTCGTTTCGCGCGGGGCGCGCACGCTTCACGCGCCGGGCGGCTCGTCGCGATCGCGGTTCAGCAGGCGCGCCCAGTCGATGCTGACCAGCGCGACCAGCAGCGCCAGCATCGCCACTTGCAGCGCAATGCCCCACGGGCTCGTCAGATTGGCGAACATCACCTCGCCCAGGTCGCTCTCGCGCACCTTGCGCGCGGTCCAGCCATAAAAGGCATAGGTGAACAGCCGCCCGGTGAAGAACGCGGCAGTGAAGCCGAGCAGCGGTACCCGCGCCAACCCGACCGCCATGAACAATTGCGCCGAGGGCAGCGGCGAAATCACGAACAGCGCGAGCAGGATCAGCACATTGTGCCGCCGCCGCTCGACCGCGACCCGCGCCGCCGCGATGTTGCGCTGCATCCGCTGCGGCAACCAGCTCCCGAAATGGCGCGCGCCGAGCGCCAGCACCAGCCGCCCCAGCGCCGCTCCCATCGCTCCGATCAGCACCAGCGCCCAGAGCGGCTGGTCGCCATTGATCCCGTACAGCACGATGATCGACCAGGTCGGCGGCCCGAAGGCCGGCAGCAAATTGACCCCGAACGCCAGCAGGAACAGCGAGACATAGTCCATGTCTCACGGCGTGGTGCGAAACAAACGCAGACGCAAGCCGCTTGACCGATGTAACATTATATCATTAAGGTTGCGCGATGACTGTCAAAGCCCCCGCCATTCACGATCCCGCCCACTGGGATTCGGTTTCCGCCAACTATGCCGCCGAAGCGGATCGCATGACCGGTCGCTATGCGCAGGCCGCCTGGGAACTGGCCGCACTGCCCCGCGACGCGCGCGTGCTCGACGTCGCCACCGGCGCAGGCGCGCTGCTGCTGGCCGCGCTGCGCGACGGTGCGGACGCGGTCGGGATCGACTTCTCGCCCGGCATGGTCGCCATCGCCCAGGCCCGCGCTGCGGAGATCAGCTCCGGTGAGCGGGCGCTGGTGATGGACGGGCAGCGGCTCGACTTCCCGCCCGACAGCTTCGACGCCGCCTTTTCGATCTTCGGTGTGTTCATGTTCCCCGACCCAGCCGCGGGCTTCGCCGAAATGGCGCGCGTGCTGCGTCCGGGCGGCCTCGCTGTCGTCGCGGTGTGGGAGAATCCCGGCGGCGCCGGCCCCGCCCAGCTTTTCGCCCAGACGGCCCAGCGCCTCTTCCCCGACCAGCCGGTGCCGCTGCCGGTGTCGCGCCTGTTCAACAGTCCCGCGCTGCTCGACGCTGCCTTCGCAGAGGCTGGACTACGGCCGACCACAGTCCATCGCGTCAGCTACGCATGGCCTGCCCCGCCGATCGACTGGTTCCGCGAACATGCCAAGCTCGCTTATGGCTGGTCGCCCGTATGGCAGCTGCTCGACGATGCGCAGCGCACCGTCTTCGCCGAAGCAGCCGCCGCCCTCGCCGCGGACCTACCGCCGGAAGGCATCACCTCGACCGCGCTGATCGGCATGGCACGCAAGCCGGAATAGCCTGAAACACTGCCGCTAAGCGTCACCCCCGCGAAAGCGGGGCCCCATCTCCGACAGGATCAGCACACTGCACGGGTGCGGCAAATGGCCAGTCCGGGAGATGGGCCCCCGCTTTCGCGGGGGTGACGGTCGGACGTTAAACCCGCACCAACCCGTCCAGCATCCGCGCGCTCTTCTGTCCCGGGAACAGCGCCGGCATCGCGCGCGCCGGGTCGACCCCGAAATGCGCGGCCACCGCGCTGCCGATCACCGCGTCGAGCCCCGCCGTCGGCCGCAGATCGCGTCCTTCGTACAAGGCGGCGTCGCTCAGGCCCGGCCAGTCGGCAACGACACGCCCGCCCTGCACCGCGCCGCCCAGCAGCCACGCGACCGATCCAGTGCCATGGTCGGTGCCCTGGGTGCCATTGACCTTCACCGTCCGCCCGAATTCGGTTGCGACCAGCACCAGCGTTTTCGACCAATGCGGGCCAAGTCCGGTCTTCAGCGCCGCGATCATCTGGTCGATGCCGTTGAGCTGCGCGCCCAGCCGTCCGCGCTGCCCGGCATGGGTATCCCAGCCACCGGTCTCGATCATCGCGATCCGCGCGCCATTGTCCGCCGCGAGCAATCGCGCGGCCAATGCGCCCGTGGCGGCGGCATTGCGCCCGTTGTTCGCCGCGAGGTCGCCGGTCAGCGTCCGCGTCGCCGTCGCCTGTTCCCAGATCGCGTGCAGCTGCGGATCCGGGGCATAGAGCATCGCCACGCGGGTCAGCAGGTCGTCCGACGCATCGGGCAGGACCGACGGCGCATAGGACGCCACCTCCACCGTGCCGCGCAGCGCCATCGGGATCGTCGCGGCCACCGCAATGCCCTTGCGCGCATCATCCGGCAGCACGCCGAGCAGGCGGTTCATCCACCCGTCCTTGAGCTGATACGCCGCCGCGCCACCGGTCTCGAGCACATTCTGCGCATCGAAATGCGACCGGTCGCGATAGGGCGAGGCGACCGCATGGACGAACAGCGCCTCTTTCGCGGCATACATCTGCGCGACCTGCCTGAGGTTGGGATGCAGCGCGAACATCGCATCCAGCTTCGCCGCGTCGGCAAAATCCTCTGCCAGCACCCCGCGCTGCGCGGCAAAGGCAGGGTCGCCAACCGGCGCCAGCGTGCCGAGCCCGTCGGCGGCGCCGCGCTGGATGATGAACACGAACCGGCGGTCGCTCGCTGCTTGCGCAAAGGCAAGGCGCGGGGCAACGCCGAGCGACAGCGCGCCGGCGGCGCCGGTCAGGACAAGCTTGCGGCGAGTGATCATGGCGTGACTCCGGCGAAAAACTGAAGGCGAACGGCACCTACCAAATCCTCCCCCGCCAGGGGGAGGTGGCGCCGAAGGCGACGGAGGGGGAGGACGGCGGTGCCCTGGCGACTAAGAGTGCGAAGCCGCCCGCCCCCTCCGTCAGCTGCGCTGACACCTCCCCCTGGCGGGGAAGGATTATTGAGAGCCGGGCCTGAAAGCTGCGCCATCGCCCTATCTCCGCATGAATTCAGGCGCGACCAGCATCAGCGCGACGCCTTGTGCCGCGCTTTCCGCCCGCGCGATAGCCTGCTCGGTGGTCGCGCTCAGCGCCCCGGGGAACAGCATTGCCGCCCGCGCGCGCGCATCGATCGTGTCGCGGGTCCGCGCCGCCATCCGCTCCGCCGCCTCGACCCGGCGCATCACCGCGTCCGGCCCGGCCCAGCTCGCCGCGACATCGTCGAAACCCGCTGGCGACCCCGGCCGCCACACCGGCTGGCCCAGCTGGTTCATCAGCCCCAGCACCGCCTCGCCCGGAATCTCGCGCGTGCCAAGCGCGCGCATCGCCGCGACCGACCATTCCCATGGCGTGCGGAACTTGACCGGCTGCGCCACCCACGCCTCGGGCGCCTCGATCAGCACGCGGTACAGCGTCGACAGGTCGCCGCCCGATTTCAGGAACGCCGTCTCCAGCCTGGTCACCAGCGTTTCCGGCGGTGTGTCGCCGGCAAAATGTCGCGCCAGCTTGGTCGCGATATGCCTTGCCGTCGCCGGATGCACGGCCAGGTCGTCCAGCACCGCCGCAGCCTGCCGCTCGCCCTGCTGATCGTAACGCTTGCCCATTATGGTCCGCGCGCCCGGCTCATGGATCCGCTCGGCGAACACGAAGCTTCCGGGCCTGCCTTCCAGCCCGGCAAAGCGCGCCGCCGGCCCGCGCGTCATCCCCGCGACGCTCCACCCGGTCATCGCGCGCGCAAGCTCGGTCACGTCCGCCTGCGTATAGCCGGTGCGCACGCCCAGCGTGTGCAGCTCCAGAATCTCGCGCGCCAGGTTTTCGTTGAGGCCCACCCGTTGCGGCCCGCCACGTCGCGCCGCGATCTGCCCGGCCATGCTCCCCGGTCCGACCGACTGCGCCTGATCGAGGTACAGCAGCATCGCCGGATGCCGCTCGATCGCATGCAGCATGTCGCGGAACCGGCCCAGCACATGCGGCCGGATCGCATCGAACTCGAACGCGCCCGCCAGGCCGATCATCGTCAGCTTGTCCGCCGAAACCGCAAAATGGTTCGACCAGAAATGGACCATCCGTTCGACGAACGGCGTTTCGCTCGCGACCGCCAGCTGCGCGCGCGCACCGGCTGCGGTCATGTAATAGTCGCGCCCCTGCTGGCGACCGAATTGCTGGGCCTCGCGCACAGGATTCGCGCCCGCGGCGTCCATTGCCGGCGCGTCGCCCCTGCCCGCGCGCTGACTGCGCTGCGCCATCCGCACCGTTTCAAGATAATCGGCAATCTGCGCCGCAATCACCGGGGTCGCCGGCAATGCGGCAAGGACGGCCGGTCGGGCATCGAACCGCGCCATCTGGTCGAGCAGCGCTCGGCGTGGCTCGATCGGGGCCGGTTCATCCCCCCGTGCGCCCAATCCGAACCGGTTCATGGCGATGCTGATGGCCGACATGCGTGAAATCCCTGATTGGCTGACTGGCTCTACCGCCGCTTTGTCGCAAAACTGTGCCGCACGCGCGGGTCATCGCAGGACGCGGTCCGCTCACCGCCGATGCACCGCGCGCAATCGCACTTGCAGCCTTCGCGCTTGGCAATGCTGCGTCGCAACATGACAAGGGGCGCAAGAACAAAACATAGTGGATGCCGATCTGGCCCTTCAGTGTTTCAAGGGAGAAAGATCGTGATCAAGACCTTCATCAGCGCCGCCCTGCTTCTCAGCCTCCCGGTCGCCGCCTTCGCGAGCGAGCGCAGCTTCGAGCGTGATGGCGTCACCTATGTCTACACCAGCAAGCGCAGCGGCGACGTCACCGTGCTTGAGGGCAAGGCATTCCCCGGCGGATCGACCTACACCCTGACCGTGCGCGGGACCAAGGTCACCGGCCGCGTCGGTGGTACCCCGGTGTCGTTCCGCATCGCCAAGCCGCTCGCTCCCGCCGTCCAGAGCGCGGCACGCTGAGCCTTCGATCCCTCCCCTGAGCGTGTCTTGGGGGAGGGACGAGCCGTCTAGAACCCGTCCGGCAAGGCGATCGGTCCGACCGCCTCGCGATAGCGCGAGATCGCATAACGGTCGGTCATCCCGGCGATGAAATCGGCGATATGCCGGCTGCGCCACGGCTCCGCGCCGGGCAGCGTCGCGCGCCACGCCTCCGGCATCAGCGCCGGGTCCGCTGCATAGGCGGCGTACAGCCCCGCCACCACGCCATGCGCCATCTCTGCCGCCGCCAGCTGGTGCGGGTGGTGATAGAGGTTGGCGTACATGAAGCGCTTGAGCACCCGCTCCTCCTCGCGCATCGCGTCGGAAAAGCCGCATAATGCCTGCCCGGCTTCGCGCACATCCTGCGCCGTCTCGATCCGCGCCGCGGCAATCCGCCGCCGCGTCTCGTCGAGCAGGTCGTTGACCATCACCCCGATCTGCGCGCGCACCAGCTCGCGCAGCAGCCGCTTTTCCGACGCGTCCGGGAACCGCGCCCGCACCGCATCCCATCCCCGCGCGACCAGCGGCACGTCCAGCAGCTGATCGAGCGTCAGCAATCCCGCGCGCAGCCCGTCATCGATATCGTGATTGTCATAGGCGATGTCGTCGGCAATCGCCGCGACCTGCGCCTCCAGCGAGCTGTGCTGCGAGAGCTCGAGCGGAAACGCCGCATCCGCCGCCGCCAGTGCCCAGCCGGGTGCCGTCACCGGGCCATTATGCTTCGCCAGCCCCTCCAGCGTCTCCCAGCTCAGATTGAGCCCGTCCCACCCCGGATAGGGGCAGTCGATCGTCATCAGCGCGCGCAGCGTGTTGCCATTATGGTCGAACCCGCCCTGCCCGCTCAGCGCCTCTTCCAGCGCGCGCTCCCCGGCATGGCCGAATGGCGGGTGTCCGATGTCGTGCGCCAGGCATAAAGCCTCGGTCAGGTCCTCGTTCAGCCCCAGCGTCCGCGCGACCGTCCGCCCGATCTGCGCCACCTCCAGGCTGTGGGTCAGGCGCACGCGGAAATGGTCGCCATCGGGCGCCATGAACACCTGTGTCTTGTGGCGCAGGCGACGAAAGCTGATCGAATGGACGATGCGGTCGCGGTCGCGCTGGAACGCATCGCGCGGCCCGCGCGCGGTCCCCTGTCCCTCGTCGTGCAACCGCCCCCGGCTGCGCGCCGGATCGCTGGCATAGGGGGCGAGGGTCATCATCGGAAGCATGGTCACTTTCTAAGCCCTTCCCCTTCAGGGAAGGGGTCGGGGTGGGGACTCTCAGTCTCGCCGAGAACGACGGGACCAGAGGACAGGCCCCAGCCCTCGCCTAAACCGAAGGCGCTCGTAAAGTCATTTGACGTCGAGCCTCTCGATCTTCTGTCCGGCTTCGCTGGTCCAGGCAAAGGCCTCGACCCCCTTCTTGCGGATCGCATTGACGAAGTCCTGCGCCGCCGCCGGCGTCTTGAACGGTCCGACCAGCAAGCGGTTGGTGAAGCGCAACGGAGTCGTCCACGCCTGTTTGCCCCGGAACTCGGCCGGCGCCTCGGCTACCGCCGCCTTCCACGCCTTGGGGAATGCCTTGACGTCGGCGCCGCCGGCAACCTGCACCCAGTGGCGCGCAGGTTCGGCCTTGGCCGGATCGACCTTCGGCTTGGGCTTGGGCTCGACCTTGGCCTTGGGGTCGGCCTTGGCCGGTGTGGCGGGCTTGGCCGCCGGCTTCGGCGCCGGCTCGACCTTGGCCGCTGTCACAACCGGTGCAGGCGCTGGCTCGGCTTCCGGCTCGGATTCGGCCGCCCGCCCGGGCAGCGGATCGACCCCCAGTTCGGACGCCGGAATGGTGATGCCCGCCATGATGCGCGCAATCACATTGTCTTCGCCGCCGACCCGCGCACCGCTGCGCGCTGGCGCGGCCGCTGGCGGCGGTGGCAGCGCAGCCGCTGGCGGAGTTGCTGGCGCCGGCGCTGGCGCAGCCGCGACGACCGGCGCCGGAGCCGGCGTAACCGGCGTGGCGGCCACGGCTTCGGCCGCACGGCGCGCCGCTGCTTCGCGCGCGCGCTGTGCCTCCGCTGCCTCCGCCGCGCGCTGCGCCTCCGCCACACGCTGCGCTTCGGCCAGTCGCGCCGCCTCGGTCAGCCGTTGCTGCTCGGCCGCGCGTTCCGCCGCCGCAACCCGCTCGCGCTCCAGTCGCTGCTGCTCGGCCAAGCGCTGCTGTTCGGCCAGCCGCTGCTGCTCCGCCAGCCGTGCCGCTTCCGCACGGCGCTGCGTCTCGCGCTCCTGCGCGGCACGCGCCTCGGCCAGCCGACGTGCCTCGGCGTCCGCTGCGGCCTGACGCGCTGCCGCCTCCTGCGCCCGCCGCTCGCGCGCGCTCGGTCGCCGCTCGGCCCGCGCCGCGGGCGCAGTCACGACTGCAGGGGGTGGTGGCGGCGCCGCGGCCAGCTGCTCGGAGGCGATGCGCGGCAGCGGCGGCGCCAGCTGCGCATCGGCCAGCCGCGCCGGGGTCCGCCGCAACTCGCCGAAATGCACCGCAAATGCCTTGTCGCCCGGACTCAGCGTCGGCAGCCGCCGGAAAAACGGCGCCAGCGCCGTGCCGACGCCGCCCATCATCGTCGCGGCGATCTGGTCCGCCCCCGCCGCGTCGCCATTCATCGCCAGGATGAAGGCGCGCGCGCGCCATGCCCCGCGGTCGCTCCGCCGCAGCAGCGGATCGAGCGCGCGCATCGCCTCATCGGTGCGACCGCTGATCCCCAGCGAATAGGCAAAGCGCCGGATCGTCTCGTCATCGGGGTCGCGCGCCATCGCGATCCGGTGATCGCGCTGCGCATGCGGCTGCGCGCCGATCAGGTCATAGGCCAGCCCGCGGTCCGAGGCATAGGGCTCCATCGCCACCCCTCCGCGTTCGGCGAGCGCGAACAGGCGCAGCGCTTCGCCCGGACGCTCCATCCGCACCATCACCATCGCCTGCCCGGCGGCAACGCGCGGATTGCCGGGCTCGAGCGACTGGGCGCGGGCAAAGAACCCCGCCGCCGCTGCCGGATCGTTGAGCCGCGCGCTCAGCTCCCCCGCTGCCAGCAGCGCCGGCACGTTGCGCGGGTCGGTCGCGAGAATGCGCATCTGCGCCGCCAGCCGGTCGGCATTGGGCGTCGGCGGCGGCGCCACTTCCTGCGGCGCGACTCCGGCCGCTACGGGCAAGGGACCGAACAGCGCAAGCGCGGCGGCAAGGCGCAGGGTGGAACAAGCGGGCTTGGCTATGCGGGTCATGCTGCTGCGCCGACTACATCATCCCACGCGCAAGGCATGTAGTCGCGTCGGCAGACAGCGACCGGGCGCCCTGCCCGTGCGGTCAATCGCGGACGGACCCGCGCGCCGATCGCACGGGCCCGGATCGGGTCACTGATTATTCTGACGGTTCAGGAAGCGCGGGATGTCCAGCGGATCCTTGTCGTCGTCATCGCGCGATGCATTGCGCGCCGCGGCCATGCGCTCGAACAGCGTCCCGCCGCTGCGCGCCTTGGGCGTTTCCGCCGGGGCCGGAGCGGGCGCCGCATCGGCATCGTCGCCACCGGTCAGCCAGCGGCGCCGGATCGTCGGCTCGCGCGGCGTTTCCGCCGGGGCCGGGGCCGGGGCGTCGGGAACGACTGCTTCCGATCCCAGCACCAGCTCGTCCGCCGGCTCGGCCGGAAGCGCGTCGGGCGCTTCGAGCCGCAGCTCATCCTCGTCGGCGAAGGTCGCCGGCGCCGGTGCAGCCGGCTCGGCCACCGGCGCTGCCGGGGCGGTCGGAACCGCAACCGGCTCGGGCTCGGGCGCGGCGGCTGCCGGTGCTTCGGGCGCAGCCGCGCCGGTCATCGGGCGCCGAACGGTCCCGAAGGAAAAGCTGCGCGCCGGTTCCGGCGTTGCGGGTGCGGCCGGCTTGGCCGATGCATCCGCCTCGATCCCGGTCGCGACGACCGACACGCGGATCTTGCCTTCCAGGTCGGGGTTGAACGCCGAACCCCAGATGATGTTGGCGTTGTCGTCGACCAGCTCGCGGATATGGTTCGCGGCTTCGTCGACTTCGAGCAGGCGCATGTCCTCGCCGCCGGTGATCGACACGATGACGCCCTTGGCCCCGTCCAGCGACACGCCGTCGAGCAGCGGGTTGGCGATCGCCTGCTGTGCCGCCTCGATCGCGCGGCTGTCGCCGCTCGCTTCGCCGGTGCCCATCATCGCCTTGCCCATCTCGCTCATCACCGCGCGGACGTCGGCAAAGTCGAGGTTGATCAGGCCCGGCATGACCATCAGGTCGGTGATGCCGCGCACGCCCTGCTGCAGCACCTCGTCCGCCATCTCGAACGCTTCCTTGAACGTCGTGTTGGCGTTGGCGACCAGGAACAGGTTCTGGTTGGGAATGACGATCAGCGTGTCGACATATTTCTGAAGCTCTTCGATGCCCGCCTCGGCCGACATTGCGCGCTTCTTGCCTTCGAACGCGAACGGCTTGGTGACCACGCCGACGGTCAGGATGCCCATGTCGCGCGCTGCCTTGGCGATCACCGGGGCTGCACCGGTGCCGGTGCCGCCGCCCATGCCGGCCGCGATGAAGCACATGTGGGCGCCGGTCAGCGCTTCCTGCACCTGCTCGATCGTCTCTTCGGCGGCGGCGCGACCGATCTCCGGACGGCTGCCCGCGCCCAGCCCCTGCGTGATCTTCGCGCCCAGCTGGATACGCTGCCCGGCGCTCGACTGCTTCAGCGCCTGCGCGTCGGTGTTGGCGACCAGGAACTCGACCCCCTGCACTTCGGCACGGATCATGTTCGCGATCGCGTTGCCACCCGCGCCACCGACGCCGATCACCGTGATGCGCGGCGTCAGTTCATCCAGCTCGGGCGGAAGGAAATCGATGCTCATTGTCGTTCAGTCTCCTCGGGCGGCGCGCCCCGGTGCGCGGACCCCGTCTAACCCTTGTTTCTGCACCATGCGGCGGTAGCGTTCCAGCGTTATCCGTCGCGCATGACACGAAATGTCAATAATTGGCCCGAAACGCGGCCATCATCCGCTGCAGCATCGCCTTCGGATTGCTCCGGATCACCAATTGCCCGCGCGACGGCTCCAGCGTGCGCAGGTCGACCGGATCGGCCGCCGCGAACGTCGCCAGCCCCGCCAGCGTCGCGAATGCCGGTCCCGCATGCGCCTCGGGCAGTGCCGACAGGCCGCGCGGACGCCCGACGCGGACCGACCGGCCCAGCGCCTGCTGCGCATAATCCGCCACGCCCTTCAGCTCCGCGCCACCGCCGGTCAGCACGATCTGCCGCCCGACCGGGTCCTCGAAATTGAGGCGCGTCAGCTCCTTGCTGATTTCCGCCATCAGCCGGTCGAGCCGCAGGCGGATCACCGCGATCAGCTGGGCCCGCGTGATCCGCGCGCCCTCGCCCTCTTCCTCCAGGCTCGCCGGCGCGATGTCGATCATGTCGTGATTGTCGCGCGGCGTCATGTTGGCGCTGCCATAGAAGCACTTCATCCGCTCGGCCTGCCCGCGCCGCGTCCCGAACGCGCTGGCAATGTCGTCGGTGATGTCCGCCGACCCCTGCTGGATCGACGACAGGCCGGTCAGCACGCCATCCTTGTACACCGACACATTGGTCACGCCCGCGCCGATCTCGACCAGAGCCACGCCCAGCTCGCGCTCTTCCTCGGACAGGCAGGCCAGCCCCGTCGCGACCGGCGCGGCGATGATCGACCGCACCTCCAGATGCGCCGATCGCACGCACAGGTCGAGGTTGCGCACCGGCGCACCCTCGGTCGACACGACATGGATGTCGACGCCCAGCCGCTCGGCATGCAGTCCGCGCGGCTGCTTGACCCCCGCGAGGCCGTCGAGCGTATAGCGCGTCGGCTGCGCATGCAGCACCATCCGCCCGCCCGGGTTGATCGCCTCGCGCCCCGCGCGCAGCAGATCGTCGATGTCCGACTGCTCGACGCGATGCCCGCCCAGATCGACCTCGAGCCGCAGGATGTTCGAATCCAGCCCACCGGCCGAGAAGCTGACCCAGACATCCTCGATATTGGTGCCGGCGATCCGCTCGGCCTGCTCGACCGCCTCGCGCACCGCCACTTCGGTCGCGGCCATGTCGGCGATATAGCCGCGCTGCACGCCCCGGCTCTCGCGCTGGCCGGTGCCGAGCACGACCAGTTCGCCGCCATCGCCCTTCTGCGCGATCAGCGCCGACACCTTCGACGATCCGATGTCGAGTGCGGTAATTAGTCCTTCGGGCGCGGTCTTGGCCATGTCTTAGTCCCCCTGCACATTCACACTGGCAGTTTCTGCCGCCGATTCAATCTCTTTGCGGACCACCTGCCCGGGCATCCGCACCACCAGCCGCGTCGGATCGCGCAGGTCGAAGCGCAGGTAACCGCGCCCCAGCAACCGGTCCGCCCCGTCCAGCTCGGCAAACTTGACCAGTGCCTTGGCCGCCGCCTCCTCGCCCTCGGGCAGCGCCAGCCGCTCGCCGGTGTTGAAGGACAGGTCCCAGCGGCGATTGCCGATCCACGTCGCCGCCTTGACCAGCGGGCGCAGCGCGGGCGCCGCCGCCAGCAGGCGCTGATAGGCCGGCTGCTGCGCATAGGCACCATCGCCGATCACCAGCGGCAGGTCCGGCATCGCGTCCGCCGATACCGGCTCCAGCAGCACGCCCTCGGCATCGATCAGCATCAGCTGCCCCTGATGCTGCCACACCGCCGCCGCCTTGCGCTCGACGATATCGACCACCAGCGTATCGGGCAGGCGGCGCGACACGCGCGCATCGGCGACCCAGCCAATCGTCATCAACCGCGCGCGGACCGCGTCCAGGTCGACCAGCGGCATCGCGCGGCTCTTCTCGTCCAGCGCGTAGTTGTACACCGTCATCTTGTCGGCGCGCTTGATCCCGGTCACCTCGATCTGCTGCACGCGAAAGCCGGCTTGCCCAACGCCTTCGGCCAGTGCCGTGCCGATCGCGCCCGGCACGCCGAACAGCGTCGCCACGCCGATTGTCGACGCGACCGCGATGCCGGTAATGCTCCACGCGATGATCCGGTGCAGCGTCGCCTCGCTCACCGGCATCGCCGCGACCATCCGGTCGAGCAGATGCGGTTGCTTGCGCTTCGGTTGCGCGCGGCGCTTGGGCTTGACCGTGGGGCGCTTGGGCGTCGGCTTGCGGCTCATCCCGCACCGTCCTTCATCGCCTCATCGACGATTGCCTGCACCAGCTGCGGATAGCTCATGCCCAGCGCCTTGGCCTGTTCCGGCACCAGGCTCAGCGGCGTCATCCCCGGCTGGGTATTGACCTCCAGCAGAAACAGCCCGTCCAGCCCCTTCTCGTCATCCCAGCGGAAATCCGACCGCGACGCACCCTTGCACCCTAACAGTCGATGCGCGTCGAGCGCGATACGCTTGCACGCCTCGGCGATCTCGTCGGGGATCTCCGCCGGACAGATATGGTCGGTCATGCCGTCGGTATATTTGGCGTCGAAGTCGTAAAAGCCGCTCTTGGGCTTCAGCTCCGTCACCAGCAACGCCGTGTCGCCCAGCACCGCCGTCGTCAGCTCGCGCCCGCGAATGAACGGCTCGGCGAGCAGTTCGTCGAACTCCTGCCACGGCCCCTTGGCTTGCGCCGAGATCGGGTTGCCGTAATTGCCCTCGGCGGTGACGATCGCCACGCCGACCGACGACCCCTCATTGACGGGCTTCAGCACATAGGGGCGCGGCATCGGATCGGCTTCGTAGAGCGACGCGGTCGACACGATCTGCCCGCCCGGCATCGGAATGCCATGCGGGACCAAAGCCTGCTTGGTCAGCACCTTGTCGATCGCGATCACCGACGTGACCATGCCGCTATGCGTATAGCGCAGCCCCATCAGGTCGAGCATCCCCTGCACCGTCCCGTCCTCGCCCGGCGTCCCGTGCAGCGCGTTGAACACGACATCGGGCTTCGCCGCCGCGAGCTTCGCGGCAACATCGCGATCCATGTCGATCCGCGTGACTTTATGGCCGAGCGACTCCAGCGCCTCGGCAATCCCCGCGCCCGACATCAGCGACACCGGCCGTTCGGCCGACCAGCCGCCCATCAGGACTGCGACATGGAGGGGGTTCACATCGTCGTTCACTTCACCACTCCGACACGGTCCCGGTTGGCGTTATCGGCGACCACGCCGACACGCTGAATTTCCCACTCAAGCTCAACCCCGCTCGCCGCCTTGACCCGCGCGCGCACCTCGTCGCCCAGCCCTTCGATATCCGCGCTGGTCGCGTCGCCGGTGTTGATCAGGAAGTTGGTATGCTTCTCGCTCACCTGCGCCCCACCGCGCATGAGGCCGCGACAGCCCGCCGCATCGACCAACGCCCAAGCCTTCTCACCCTCGGGGTTCTTGAAGGTCGATCCACCGGTCTTGCTCCGCAACGGCTGCGACGCCTCACGCGCGGCGGCGATGCGGTCCATCTCGGCCTGGATCGCGCTAGGCTCGCCCGGCTCGCCGCGAAAGGTCGCGCTCACCACGATCGCACCCTCGGGCAATTCGGAGTGGCGATAGGTATAGCCGAGCGCCGCAACAGGCAGCGTCACCCGCTCGCCCGACCGCAGCACCACGTCGCACTCCACCAATATGTCCTTGGTCTCGCGCCCATAAGCGCCGCCATTCATCCGCACGAATCCGCCCACGGTACCGGGGATCGACCGCAGAAATTCCACGCCAGCAATCCCAGCGTCACGCGCAGTGGACGACACGAGAATCCCGCTCGCCCCGCCGCCACAGGTCAGCGTCTGCCCCTCGGCCTGAACCTTCGCAAACGCCTTGCCCAGCCGCACCACCACGCCCGGCACCCCGCCGTCGCGCACGATCAGGTTCGACCCCAGCCCCAGCGCCATGACCGGCACCGCCGGATCGAGATCGCGCAGAAACTCCGCCAGATCCTCGACATCCGCCGGCTCGAACAACCACTCCGCCGTCCCGCCGCTCTTGAACCAGACCAGCGGCGCCAGCGGCGCGTCGGGGGTCAGCTTCCCCCGCACCTTGGGGAGAAGCGTTGCGTTCACTTCACCCCCCACAGCTTCGCCCATTGCTTCCAATAGGACAGGTTCGCCTCGGCGGCCTTCACCCCCGCCTCCTGCAGCTTCGCGACATCCTTGCCCGCGTCGAGCATCGTCTGCGCCGCGTCCATCTGCGCCTTCTGCGCGCGCAGGATTTCGCGCTGCATATCGGTGGCGAGGGTAAACCAGTCGCTCACGCCGCCACGCTCCGCTTGGCATCGACTGCTGCGGCCAGACCAGCGGCCCACTTCGTGATGTCGCCCGCGCCCAGGCACACGATCAGATCGCCCGGCAGCGCCACTTCGGCGATGCGCGCCGCCAGCGCATCGGCGTCAGCGACGCTCTCCGCCAGCCGGTGCCCGCGCGCCAGCGTCCGTTCGACCAGCGCCGCGCCGCTCACGCCGTCGACCGGCGCTTCGCCCGCGGCATAGACCGGCGTCACCAGCACCATGTCGGCGTCGTTGAACGCCTGCGCAAAATCATCCATCAGATTGCCGAGCCGCGAGTAACGATGCGGTTGCACCACCGCGATCACTCGCCCCTGCGCACTCTCCCGCGCCGCCGACAGCACCGCGCGGATCTCGACCGGATGGTGGCCATAATCGTCGATCACGATCGCCGGCGGCTGCCCCTCGAACGCAATCTCACCGACCTTGGTAAAGCGCCGCTTGACCCCGCCGAACTTGGCAAAGCCGTTCTGGATCGTCGCGTCATCGATGCCCATTTCCAGCGCCACGCCGATCGCCGCCAGCGCGTTCTGGACATTGTGCCGCCCGGGCATCGGCAGGTCGATCCCCTCGATCGACCGCGTCGTGCCGTCGCGATGGCGAATGATCGCCTCGAACCGGTTGCCGCCCGGATAGGGCTGAACATTCACCCCGCGCACATCCGCCGACGCCGCAAAGCCATAGGTCACGATCCGGCGATCCCGCACCCGCGGGATGATCGCCTGCACCTCGGGATGGTCGAGGCACAGCAGCGCCGCGCCATAGAAGGGCACATTCTCGACAAACTCGACATAGGCGTCCTTGGCCCGCTCGAAGCTGCCATAGTGATCGAGATGCTCGGGATCGATATTGGTCACCACCGCGATCGTGCCGTCGAGCCGCAGGAAGCTGCCGTCGCTCTCATCGGCCTCGACCACCATCCACTCGCTGTCGCCCAGCCGCGCGTTGGAGCCATATTGGTTGATGATGCCGCCATTGATCACGGTCGGGTCGATCCCACCCGCATCCAGCAGCGCCGCGATCATGCTCGTCGTCGTGGTCTTGCCATGCGTCCCCGCCACCGCGACGGTGGACTTGAGGCGCATCAGTTCCGCCAGCATCTCCGCGCGCCGCACGACGGGCACGCGCGCGGCATAGGCGGCCTGCACCTCCGGATTGTCGCGCTTGATCGCGGTCGAGGTGACGACCACCGCCGCATCGCCCAGATTGTCCGCGCTCTGCCCGATCGTGATATGGATGCCGCGCTTGCGCAGGCCCTCGACGACATAGCCCTCGGCACTGTCGCTGCCCTGCACCTTGTAGCCCAGATTGTGCATCACCTCGGCAATGCCCGACATGCCGATCCCGCCGATGCCGACGAAATGGATCGTGCCGATATCCTTGGCGACACCCTTCACGCAAACGCCTCCCCGCCGCGCGCGATCTTCACCGGCTCGGCATGTCCCATTCCTGCCGACGCCCAGTCGGCGTCGATCGATTCCACCAGATCGGCAAGGTCGCGCACCGCGTCGGGCCGCCCCACGCTGCGCGCGCACGCGGCGGCATGCGCCAGCCCCTCGGGGTCCAGCCCCAGTTTCTGGATCTGCTTGGCCAGTTCCTGCGCCGTGAACGCGCGCTGCGGGATCGTCCGCGCCCCGCCCGCCGCGCTGATCTCGCGCGCATTCGCCGTCTGGTGATCGTCGGTCGCACTAGGCAGCGGCACCAGGATCGCCGGCCGCCCGGCCGCCGTCAGCTCGGCGATCGTCGACGCGCCCGCGCGCGCAATCACGATATGCGCCCATGCGAGCCGCTCGGGCAGGTCGGGCAGGTACGTCGCGATCTCCGCCGGAATGCCATGCTCGGCATATTTGCGGCGCACCTCGTCGATATCCTCGACCCGCGCCTGATGCGTCACCTGCATCCGCCGGCGGAAATGCACGGGCAGCAGCGCAAGGCCATCGGGCACCACCTGGCTCAGCACCGACGCGCCCTGGCTCCCGCCGGTCACCAGCACGCGGAAAATGCCGTCTTCCTCCAGCGGCGGATAGGGGCGCAGCCGCAGCTCCAGCACCGCCTCGCGCACCGGATTGCCGGTCAGATGGGTCTTGCTGGCATAGGCCGGCTTCAACCGCGCCACTTCGGCATAGCTGGTGGCGATGGCGTCGACCTTGCCCGCGACCAGCCGGTTGACCCGGCCCAGCACCGCATTCTGCTCATGGATCACCGTCGGCACCTTGCTCGCAAAGGCTGCCGACAGCGCGGGCATCGACGCATAGCCACCGAACGCCACCACCGCCGCCGGGCGGAACTGGCGATACAGCTTGCGTGCCTGCGCCCGCCCCTTGGCCATGGTGTTCAGCGCCTTGAGCCAGCCGATCGGCCCGCCCGAAAAGCGCGATGCCGGAACGACATGCGTCTCGATCCCGTCGAACAGGTCGGGGAAGCGCACCCCGCGCTCGTCTGAAATCAGCGCGACGCTGTGCCCGCGCCGCATCAACTCGGCCGCCAGCGCGGCTGCCGGTACCATATGCCCGCCGGTACCCCCGGCGGCGAGGACGTAATGCCGTCCCGAAGTCATGCGTTCTTCCCTCGAACCGTATAGCTTGAACGCTTCAGATACGGGTTCCGCCGCGTGAAAGCGAGCAGCAGTCCCATCCCGATCGACAAAGCCACCATCGACGATCCGCCATAGGAAATGAACGGCAGCGTCATGCCCTTGGAGGGGGCAAGGCCGGTATTGACTGCCATGTTGATCACCGACTGAATCCCGAATTGGGCCGCCAGCCCGGCTGCGGCGAGCAGGCGGAACGCATCGTCCTCATCCAGCAGCTTGATCAGCACGCGCACCACCATCGCCAGATAGATCAGCACGATGGCGATGCACGCGATCAGCCCGAACTCCTCGCCGACCACCGAAAAGATATAATCGGTATGCGCCTCGGGCAGCTTGAACTTGACCGTCCCCCCGCCGGGGCCAGTGCCGGTCACCCCGCCGCCGGTCAGCACCGCGTGCGCCATGTCGGTCTGATAATGTTCCGCCGCCGCCTTTTCGGGATCGGGGAACAGGAAGCTGTCGATGCGCGTCCGCGCGGTGTCATAGAACAGATAGGCCGCGACCACCCCCGCCACGCCGGCTCCGCCCAGCACGCCGATCGCGCGGGTCGAAATCCCGGCGAGCATCAGCAGCACCACCCATACCGCGCCGAACACCAATGTCTGGCCGAAATCGGGCTGCTTCATCAGCAGCACGGCGATGACAAAGGTCAGCACCCCGGTGACCGGGATCACCGGCAGGTCGGGATCGCGCGCGCGCAGCGACAACAGCCAGGCGGTGGTGACGATGTACAGCGGCTTGAGGAACTCCGATGGCTGGAACGACGCGATGCCGAACCCGATCCAGCGCCGCGCGCCATTCACCTCGGTCCCGAAAAAGGCGGCAATGCCGACCAGCAGGACGCAGATGCCCGTCCCCAGGATCGCCGCGCGCCGCGCAAATCCGACCGGCAGCATCGATACCGCCAGCAGCACCGGCACCGACAGGCCGATCCACACCGCCTGGCGCCAGAAATAATGCATCGGCGCAAATTGCTTGGCGGCGTCGGAATAGCGCTCCGCCGATGCCGGCGACGCCGCCGCCACCGCGACCAGCCCGATCCCGATCAGCAACAATGCCAGTAGCAGCAGGATCCGGTCGATTTCCCAGAACCACAGGCCCAGCGGCGTCTTGCTGCCACGGCTCAGCTGATCCTCGAACCGCTCGCGCAACGGCTTGCGCTTGGTCGTCGCGCGGATCACGTCGCTCATGCCAAAGCCTCCACCGCCGCGCGGAACTGGTCGCCGCGATCCTCATAGTCGCGGAACTGGTCGAACGACGCGCATGCCGGCGACAACAGCACCACCTCGCCCGCCACCGCGTTCGCCGCGGCCGCGCGCACCGCCTCGGCAAGCGTGCCGGAGCGTTCGACCGGCATGTCGTGCTTCAGGATATCCGCGAACATCTCGGTGGCTTCGCCGATGGTATAGGCGCGGACAATATGGGGGAAACCCGGGCGGCACGCATCGAGATCGGCGGTCTTGGCCTTGCCGCCCGCAATCCAGTGAATGCGCGGATAGGCGGCCAGCGCCGGCGCCACCGATTCCGCATTGGTCGCCTTGCTGTCATTGACGAACAGCACGCCGTTCTTGGTCGCCACCCGCTCCATCCGGTGCGGAAGCCCCGGAAAGCTCTCCAGCCCGCGGTCGATGCGCGCCTGATCCACCCCCAGCGCCGCGCACGCGGCGATGGCGGCGAGCGCATTCTGCGCATTATGCGGCCCCTGCAGCGCCGGCCAGCGCGACTGGTCCATGCAGCCGCCCGGCGCGATCCGGGTCACGTCCTCGGCGCGCCCGGACCGCGCGAGCCGCTTCGCCACGCCCTGCGACGCTTCGTCGGCGATCCCGATGATCGCGGCATGCCCATTGGACTGCATGTCGAACAACCGGGCCTTCGACGCCGCATAGGCATCGAACCCGTCATAGCGGTCGAGATGATCCGGCGTGATGTTGAGTAGCACCGCGACCTCGCAATCGAGGCTCTGGGTCAGGTCGATCTGATAGCTCGACAGCTCCAGCACATAGACGCCCCCCTCCGGCAACGGCTCCTGCCCGAGTATGGGAAGCCCGATATTCCCGCCCAACCGCGCCGGAATGCCCGCAGTCTCCAGGATATGATGGATCAGCGCGGTCGTGGTCGACTTGCCATTGGTCCCGGTAATCCCGACCACCTTGTGCGCCGGAAGTTCGCCCCGCGCCTGCGCGAACAGCTCGATATCGCCGATAACCGGCACGCCCGCGTCGCGCGTCTTGGCGGCGATCGGATGGGTGTTGAGCGGAACGCCGGGCGAGACCACGACCCCGGCAAACCCGCTGAGGTCGATCTCCAGCGGGTCGACCAACGAAATAGCCCTCTCCCCTTCAGGGGAGAGGGTTGGGAGAGGGGCCTGTCCACCCAGTGCATCGCCCGTGGCAGAGTCCCCCTCTCCCCGACCCTCTCCCCGCAAGCGGAGAGAGGGAGAAAAGGCATTCCGCGCCTCGGCCTTCGAATCCCAAGCCGTCACTTGCGCCCCGGCGGCCACCAGCGCGCGCACGGTCGCCGCCCCCGACCGCGCCAGCCCGAGTACCGCAAAGCGTTTCCCGCGCCAGGCGCGCGAAACGATCACCGCAGTTTCAGCGTCGCCAGCCCCGCCAGCGCAAGGACGAAGGCGATGATCCAGAAGCGGATCACGACCGTCGGCTCGCTCCAGCCAAGCTGTTCGAAATGATGGTGGATCGGCGCCATGCGGAACACGCGGCGGCCCGTCCGCTTGTACCAGAACACCTGGATGATGACGCTCAGCGCCTCGACCACGAACAGCCCGCCGATGATGCCCAGCACCAGCTCGTGATGCGTCGCCACGGCAATCGCGCCGAGTGCGCCGCCCAGCGCCAGGCTGCCGGTATCGCCCATGAACACCGCGGCCGGCGGCGCATTGAACCACAGGAACGCCAGCCCCGCCCCGATGATCGCGCCGCAGAAGATGGCAAGATCGCCTGCGCCGGCCACGTGCGGAATGCCCAGATAGGTCGCGAACACCTTGTTCCCGACCAGATAGGCGATCAGCAGGAACGCGCTGCTCGCGATGATCACCGGCATCGTCGCCAGCCCGTCGAGCCCGTCGGTCAGGTTGACCGCATTGCCGAACGCGACGATCGTGAACGCGGCAAAGACGATGTAGAAATAGCCAAGGTCGACGCTGAACTGGCTGAAGAACGGCACGTACAGCACCGTTCCGTTCTGCTGCGTGATGATCCACGCCGCCACGCCGGCAATCGCGAACTCGCCCAGCAGCCGCACCCGGCCCGAAACGCCCGCAGTGCTCGCCTTGCGCACCTTGTCATAGTCGTCGAGGAACCCGATCATCGCAAAGCCCAGCGTCACGAAGACACAGGCCCAGATGTACGGATTGCTGAGGTCCATCCACAGCAGCACCGCCAGCGACAGGCTGGTCAGGATCATGAGGCCACCCATCGTCGGCGTGCCGCGCTTGGCCAGGTGGCTCTGCGGTCCGTCGGTGCGGATCGGCTGCCCCTTGCCCTGGCGGACGCGCAGCCAGCCGATGAAGCGCGGCCCGATGATCAGGCCGATCAGCAGCGCGGTCGCGACCGCCGCTCCGGTGCGGAACGACAGGTAACGGAACAGGTTGAGAATGCCCGGAAAGCCCAGCCATTCGGCGATCTCGTAGAACATTCCCCGCCTATGCCCCCTGAGTCAGCGCCGTCACCACGCGCGACAGCCCGACCCCGTTCGAACCCTTGATGAGAACCGCGTCACCCGGGCGCAGCATCGTGGCAAGCCGCGCGCTGGCACTTGCCGCGTCGGGCACATGGACCAAATCGACCCGCCCCTCAAGCGCGCGGGCAAGCGGCGCCATCCCTTCGCCGACAAGAAGCACCGCTTCGACGCCGGCGTCGAGGATCGGGCCGTCCAGCTCGGCGTGATACCGCTCCGACTCCACGCCCAGTTCGCGCATTTCGCCCAGGATCGCGACGCGGCGTTGCGCGCGCGTCCCGGCCAGCACGGCCAGCGTCGCGCGCATCGATGCCGGGTTGGCATTGTAGCTTTCGTCGATGATCAGCAGCTCGCCCGCGCCGATCCGCGCGGTCAGCTGGGCGCCCCGCCCG
Organism: Sphingomonas sp. BE123; assembly: GCF_031456015.1. NCBI lineage: Bacteria > Pseudomonadati > Pseudomonadota > Alphaproteobacteria > Sphingomonadales > Sphingomonadaceae > Sphingomonas > Sphingomonas sp. BE123. The sequence continues at coordinate 956,673 of NZ_JAVDTW010000001.1, forward strand.
GCGATCCCGCCCAGCTCGCCCAGCGCAAGGCCCGCCTGCTCCAGGTCGCCGCCCGCCGCCGCGACCGCCGCCAGCACCGCCATCGCATTGGCGACCCAATGATCGCCCGGCTGCGACAGGGTAAAGCTCAGCGTGTGCGCGTCCCCGATCTTCGCGGTAATGAACGTCCCGCCCGGCTGGCCGTGCAGCACCTCGACCGCGCGCACATCGGCACCCTTGCCCAGCCCGAACGTCACGATCCGCGCCGCATGCGGCTGTGCCGCAGCGATCAGCCGGTCGCGATACGGGCTGTCGAACGGCACGATCGCCGTCCCGCCGGGCTCCAGCCCCTGGAAAATCTCGCCCTTGGCGTCGGCAATGCCTTCGACGCTGTCGAAGAATTCGGTGTGTGCCGGGGCGATGGTGGTGACGATGGCGATGTGCGGCCGCACGATCCGGGTCAGCGCGGCCAGCTCGCCGGCATGGTTCATCCCCATCTCGAACACGCCAAAGCGCGTGTCGCGCGGCATCCGCGCCAGGCTCAGCGGAACGCCGGTATGGTTGTTGTAGCTCTTGACCGAACGGTGCGCCTGCCCCGGCTCGGGCCGGTCGAGGCACGCGAACAGCGCTTCCTTGGTCCCGGTCTTGCCGGCCGACCCGGTGACGCCGATCACCACCCCGTCCATCCGCGCACGGCTGGCCCGCGCCAGATTTTCCAGCGCAGCGGTGGTGTCGCCGGTCAGGACATGGGGGTGCGGCGTCGGCACGGAAACGACCGCGCCCGCCGCGCCGCTGGCAAAGGCCTGGTCGAGGAACCGGTGCCCATCGGTCGTTTCGCCGGTCAGCGCAAAGAACAACGCCCCCGGCCCGACCTCGCGGCTGTCGAACGCGACCGCATCGACCGCAAAGTCACCCGATGCGGTGCCGCCCGTCGCGGCTGCGATTTCGGCGGCGGTCCACAGCGTGTCGCTCATGCCGCCGCCTCCCGCGCCACGCTCACATCGTCGAACGGCAGCACCATCTCGCCCACGATCTGTCCCTGTTCATGCCCCTTGCCAGCGATCAGCACGATGTCGCTCGGCCCTGCCGCCGCGACCGCGGCCATGATCGCGGCGCGCCGGTCGCCGATCTCGGTCGCGTCGGGGCATCCCTTCATCACTGCGGCTCGGATCGTGGCCGCGTCCTCGCCGCGCGGATTATCGTCGGTAACGATGACCAGGTCCGCGCCGGCTGCCGCTGCAGCGCCCATCGGCGCGCGCTTGCCCGGATCGCGATCGCCGCCCGCCCCGAATACCAGGATCAGCCGCCCGGCAACATGCGGCTTCAGCGCGGCAATCGCCGCCTCGATCGCATCGGGGGTATGGGCGTAATCGACATAGATCGGTGCACCGCCGGCGCTGATCGCCGCGCGCTCCAGCCGCCCGCGCACCGGCTGCAACCGCGCCAGATTGGCAAAGGTCTGCGCCGGATCGCCACCGGTCGCGATCACCAGCCCGGCCGCGACCAGGGCGTTCGCCGCCTGATACCCGCCGATCAGCGGGAGGCCGACGCGATAGCTTTCCCCGCCGAACGCGATCTCCAGCTGCTGGTCGAGCAGCGTCGGCGCGCGCGACACCAGCCGGATCGTGTCGCCATGTTCGCCCACGGTGATGATCGGATTGCCGCGCATCCGCGCAATGTCGATCACCCGCTCGCTATGCGGATCGTCCGCCCACACCACCACGGTCCCGTCGGGGTCGAGCACGTCGGCGAACAGCCGCAGCTTGGCGGTCAGATAATCCGCCATGTCCTTGTGATAGTCGAGATGGTCGCGGCTGAGGTTGGTGAACGCCGCCGCGCGCACCGGCAGCCCTTCGGTGCGATATTGCGACAGGCCGTGGCTCGACGCCTCGAACGCCAGGTGCGACACGCCCTCGCGCGCCAGTCCCGCGACGTTGGACAGAAAGGTGACGACGTCGGGCGTGGTCAGCCCGGTCGACACCATCTCGCCCGCCGTGGTGACGCCAAGCGTCCCGATCGACGCGGCATGATGTCCGGCCATGCGCCACAACTGCCGCACCATTTCGACCGTCGACGTCTTGCCGTTGGTCCCGGTGACCGCGACCGTCGTTTCGGGAAAGGGCGCAAAGAAGCGCGCGGCGACGCGGGCGAACTCGGTACGCGGATGGTCGGTGGCGATGTGCACCGCCCCCTCGACCTGCACTTCGGGCCGCGCGATCACCGCGATGGCGCCCCGCGCGACGGCCTCGGCGATGAAATCCTCGCCGTTGAAGCGGATGCCCCGAAACGCGCCGAACACCGTGCCCGGCGCCACTTTCCGGTGATCGATCGCAAAGCCGGTGACGGTGGCGGCCTCGTCCCCGCCGGTGAGGTCGCCCAGCCTCACTCGTCCACCCCCGCGCCCAGCGCTGCCGTCGCGGTTGCGGGCTTGCCCTTCTCCTCGCCCTTCCACAGCAGCGGAGTCAGGTCGGAAACATCGACGTCGCGCCGGGCATCGGGCACGACGCCCAGCATCGCGCCGGTGCGCATCACGACGCGGTTGACGACGGGGGCTGCGGTCCAGCCCGCGGTGGACTGGCCGGCGGACTGGGCATTGCCAATGGGCGAATCGAGCATCACCAGCACCACATAGCGCGGCGCGTCCATCGGGAAAGCCGCCGCAAAGGTCGAGACATTCTTGTTGCGCTGATAACCGCCGCGCCCGGGCACCTCGGCCGTCCCGGTCTTGCCGCCGACGCGATAGCCCGGCGCATCCGCCTTGCTGCCCGTGCCATGCGTGACGATCAGGCGCATCAGCTGCCGCATCCGCGCGCTGGTCGCCTCCGAAATCACGCGCCGCCCCGCCGGCGCCTTGCCCGGCTCGACCTTGCGCAGCGTTGCCGGGCGCCACACGCCGCCATTGACCATCGCGGCATAGGCGCTGGCCAGGTGCAGCGGCGTCACGGCGATGCCATGGCCATAAGCGGTGGTCATCACCGTGGTGCGCGCCCAGTATTTCGGCCAGATCGGCCCGGCCACGCCGCCCAGCTCGATCGGCGCCTTGGTATCGAAGCCAAGGCCACGGAACATCGCCTCCATCCGCTCCTTGCCCAGCTCGTCGGCAATCCGCGCGGTCGCGATGTTCGACGAATGGATCAGCGTCTCGGGGATGTTCAGCCAGCGCTTCTGCGCATGATCGTCGCGGATGCGAAACCCGCCGACCTGCAGCGGCTCGGTCGCGTCGTAGCGCTTGGACATCGACGGGGCGACGCCGCTCTCGATCGCGAACGCCATCGCCAGCGGCTTGAACGTCGACCCCAGCTCATAGACGCTCTGCGTCACGTTGTTCCGGAAATGCTCGGGATTGGCGCCCTTCACATTATTGGGGTTGAACGTCGGCAGCGACGTCATCGCCATGATCTCGCCGGTCGACACGTCCAGGATCACGCCCGCCGCGCCACGCGCCTGAAAACTGGTCATCGCCGCGCCGAGTTCGCTTTCCAGCGCCGCCTGCGCGCGCAGGTCGATCGCCAGCGCCACCGGCTTGCCGCGCTGCGCCGGATCGGTCAGCTGTCGATCCAGCACATGCTCCATCCCGCTGACGCCCTTGCCGTCGAAATCGACAAAGCCCAGCGCATGCGCGGCCAGCGTCGCCTGCGGATACAGGCGCTGGGGTTCGCGCGCGAACTCGATCCCCGGCTCGCCCAGCGCGTGCACCGCCGCCACCAGCTCGGGTACCGCGCGCCGCTTGAGATAGGTGAAGCTCGCGTCGCTGTTGAGCAGCCGGGCATAGTCCTGCGCGCTCTTGCCGGGCAGCGTCGCGGCCAGCAGCCGCGCCAGTTCGGCCTTGTCGCCGATCACCCGGCTCGGGCGCACCCCGATCGACCACGCATCGATCGTGCGCGCCAGCGGCGCGCCGTTGCGGTCGACCAGATCGCCGCGCAACGGCACCAGCATCGCGTTGACGCTCGGCGTTTGCTGCGGCTCGGCAAAAATGGCGAGCAGCGCCAGCCGCCCGATGATCACCGCGAACGCCGCCGAAAACAGCAGCGCGAGGATCATCAGGCGCACATGCGCGACCGCCAGCGGCGATGCCCGGCCATTGTCGCGTGTGCGGATCCGCGGCGAAGGGGCGACCAGCAATGTCACCGCAGTTTGCGGGCCTCAGCGCGGACGCCCTGCATCAGGTCGCCAAAGCTCGAATCCTTGAGCAGCTTGCGGTCCAGCGCCGCGACCGCCTCGTCGCGCGCGGCCACCGGCTTTGCCCGTCCTGGCGCGGCGGTTGCAGCGACGGTCCGCGCTGCCGTCGCGCGATCGGCACGGCGCGGCGCCGGCGTCGCCTCGGCCCGGGCCACCGCAACGACCGGTGCCGGCGTCGCCACTGCGGCAGCCGCCTTCGGTCGCGCCGGCGCGACCGCATCGGACGCCACCGCTGCGCCCGCCACCACATCGGGCATGCCCTGCGGCACGACCATCGCGGCATAGCGTTCGGCCATGCCATCGCCCTCCAGCGGGCGCAGCGCGGCCAGCTCGGCATCGCTCGACAGGAACTGTGCCGGGGTCGGCGCGGTGTAGCGCATCACCTCGCCATTCCAGCGCTCGAGCTGGGCCAGGTTGGCACGCGTGTCGAATTCGGTTTCCAGCCCGCGAATGTCCTTATGCGCCTTGGCGATGGCGCGCTCGACCGCCTCGACCTTCGACCGCTCGGCCGCGACTTGCGAGGACACGAGGTAGCAGGCCGGCGCCACGACCACGCCGGTCAGGAACCACCCGAACCCGTTCAACGCCTTGATCGCCATTCCCGCCTCCTCACCGCGTCCATGCCGGCGCCGCGGTCCGAACGGCGACGCGCAATGTCGCCGACCGGGCCCGCGGGTTTACCGCAATCTCGTCCTCGCCGGCCCGGACCGCCTTGGCGGGCGGTTCGAAGCTCGGCGCCTGTTCCGCCGCGACCATCGGGCGATGCCGCGATCCCGTCGGCTCGCTCCCGCTGCGTTCGCGCAGGAACTTCTTGACCATCCGGTCCTCCAGGCTGTGGAACGTCACCACCGCCAGCCGCCCGCCGGGCTTCAGCGCCCGCTCGGCCGCAGCCAGCCCGTCCTCAAGCTCGTCGAGCTCGCGGTTGAGGTGAATCCGGATCGCCTGGAAGGTCCGGGTGGCCGGGTCCTTCTTCTCATGCGGACGGTACCCAAGGGCCCGCCGCACCACATTTGCCAGGTCTCCCGTGCGCGCGTGAGGCCGTGACTTCACGATCGCTTGTGCCACACGCCGGGCCTGTTTTTCTTCCCCGTAATTCTTCAATATCGTGGTTAAATCGGACTCACCGATTTCGTTAACCAATTCGGCTGCGGTCATGCCCGACTGGCTCATCCGCATGTCCAGCGGGCCGTCCTGCTGAAAGCTGAATCCGCGCTCCGCCTGGTCGAGCTGCATCGACGATACGCCGATGTCCAGCGTCACGCCGTCGACCGGCCCCAGCCCGCGCAGCGCCAGTTCGCGGTCCAGGCCGGAAAACGGCGCCTCGATCAGCGTCAGGCGGTTTTTCGACGCATCGACAAGCGCTTGGCCGTTGCGGATCGCGTCGGGATCGCGATCGAATGCCACCACTGCGGCGCCTGCATCCAGAAAGGCGCGGGTATAGCCGCCCGCACCAAAGGTCGCGTCGACATGGCACTCGCCCGGCTGGATCGCCAGGCCCGCCAGCACTTCGGCGAGCAGCACCGGAATATGTGGACGATCCTGGTTAACCGCGCTTTCGGTCGGGGACAGGGTCACAGCGCCACCCCCTTTTCCTCGAGGCAATAGCGGCACGCGGCCTTGATCTGTTCGGAGATCGTCGGGTGATCCAGCAGCGTGCGGGGATTCCACAGTTCGATCGTCGCCCCGACACCCATGAAAAAGGCGTAGCTGCCCTTGGGAATGCCGGCGAGGTGGCCGAGCATGCCGGGCAGCACGAATCGCCCCGAGGCGTCGAACGCGATATTCTCGCTCGTGCCCACGCCGTCGCGCCAGATATTGGGATCGGTCCGGCCGCGGTCGCCCGCGAACTCAAGCGCACGCGCATCCAGCCGCTGCATCAGCGAATCGAAATAGGGCTCGTCATAAGCGACCAGGCATTTGTCGCTTTCATGGGTGGACAGGATCGCCACCCGCGCATCGCGCGTCTCGACCGGGTGGCCGCTATTCTTCTCCAGCGTTGCGCGCAGCCCGGCGGGGATGGCGACACGACCCTTGTCGTCCACCAGCTGTAAGCCGACCCCTCTGTAGCCGCTGCGCGCCACGCCTGCCCCTTGCTTCCGGGCGCACCCTCTCCGCCTGCGGGGACGCACCTGCGCGCGCACCCCGACCGATCCTGGCCGACGATAAAGGTTACCCCGTTAGCGATGGCCTATCGCAACCAACCCCGGTTTTCAATGCCTCAGCGCGGGATTTCACGGTAAATTGCCCCACTTCACCCCACATCTTGCCAGTGTTTTTACTTTATTCATTAAGTGGTCACTATTTGTTCGATGTTGTATTTTTACAGGCGTGGCGCCGCCGCGGCGCTGCTGCGGGCGCGGCGGCGGCGATGCGGGGCAATGTGGGGCGATTTCCCGTGACAACGGACTCGGCGGCGCATGGCGCCGGACCAAAGGGGTCACTCGCCGGGGGCGGCGCTCGGGGCTGGCTCGATTGCGGGAGTTTCGGCGGTGCGCGGCGCGATTCCCAGTTCGGCGATCGGCTCGTCCTTGGGTTCGGCGGCGCTGTTGGCGATCATGCCTTCGGTCATGTTGGCGACCACTTCGGGCTTGGGCGCGCCCTCGGCGACGACCGGGGCTTCGTCCCTGGCCGATGAAAAGATCGCGCTCGCCACCCCGATCAGCAGCAGCACGGTGGCAAGCCCGGTCAGTCCGACGCGGACCCGCTGCATGCTGGATTGAGGATCGCTGGGCATCGACTTCATAAGCTGTGGCATAAATGTAACGCCTTAACAGCCGATTGTCGAACCCCGTTTTGTCCGTTGCGTTCGCCGCGATCCGCTCACGCGGCGGCGTCCAGCCCCTTGAGTCGCAACCATTCCTGGCTATAAAGCGTTGAAAGATAACGGAAACCCGTATCGCACAGGATCGTCGCAACCCGCGCGCCCGGTCCCAGTTCGCGCCCCAGCGCCACCGCACCCGCGACATTGATCCCCGACGACAGGCCCAGGCACAGCCCTTCCTCGGCCAGCAACCGGCGCACCCACGCCATCCCTTCCGCGTCGGAAATGCGGAACTGCGTGTCGATCGGCGCGCCTTCCAGATTGGCGGTAATCCGCCCCTGCCCGATCCCCTCGGCCACCGACGACCCCTCGGCCTTCAGCTCGCCATGCGCGTAATAATTATACAGCGCAGCGCCATGCGGATCGCTCAGCGCGATGCGGACCTTGTCGTCCTTTTCCTTGAGGCCCAGGCCAACGCCGGCAATCGTCCCACCGGTCCCGGCGGCACAGGTAAAGCCATCGATCCGCCCCTCCATCTGGGTCCAGATTTCCTCGGCGGTCCCGACGATATGCGCGCGGCGGTTGGCGATATTGTCGAACTGGTTCGCCCAGATCGCGTTGGGCGTCTCTTCCGCGATCCGGCGACTGGTGTGCACGAAATGCCCGGGGTTCGAATAGGGCGCCGCCGGCACCAGCACCAGCTCCGCGCCCAGCGCGCGCAGCGTGTCCATCTTCTCGCGACTCTGCGTCTCGGGCATGACGATGATCGTCCTGTAGCCCTTGGCATTGGCGACCAGCGCCAGCCCGATGCCGGTATTCCCCGCCGTCCCCTCGACGATCGTCCCGCCCGGCTGGATCAGCCCGCGCGCCTCGGCATCCTCGACGATGAATAACGCCGCGCGATCCTTCACGCTCGCGCCGGGATTGGCGAATTCGCACTTGCCGAAAATGTCGCACCCGGCGGCCTCGCTCGGCCCTTTCAGCCGGACGAGCGGGGTGTTGCCGATCAGCGCGATGGTATCCTGTGCAACTTTCATGGCCGGAACATAGGCACCGCCCCCACCGCGCCGCAAGCAAGCGAAACTATACGGGCACCGCTACGGGCTTGCCCGGCGCCACCGCTGGCACCCTCCATCGCCTTATGGTAGAAAAGAGTAGGTCGGAGGTAGACATGGGCGCGCAACTCAACATCAAGGACGCCGCCACCGTCGAACTCGCGCGCGATCTCGCCCGCCAGCTCGGCAAGAGCGTGACCGAGACGATCAAGGAAGCACTCGAAGAAAAAGCCCGGAAACGTGAGGCCGAGATCGAGGAAAAGATCGCTGCGGTCCGGGAAATCGCGCGCGAGTTCCGCGACAGCATGCCCCCGGCAATGCGCGGCAAGACGTCCAAGGAATGGATGGACGACATCTATGACGAGGACGGCTTGCCACGATGATCGTCGACACCTCGGCGATCATGGCGATTGCGCTGCTCGAGCCTGAAGCCGAAGCGTTCATGACGCGGCTGGGATCGGCCGACACGCCGCGCATCTCCGCCGGAAGCTGGATAGAACTTTCCGTCGTGGTCCTCCGCCGGCATCCCGAAAAAGCAGATCTCGTCGACCGGATCATGCAACGCTTCGGCATTACCGTTGAGCCGGTCACGATCGCACAAGGTCGAATCGCCCGCGAAGCCTATGCCCGGTTCGGGCAGGTTTCGCGCCACCCCGCCCGCCTCAATTTCGGCGACTGTTTCGCCTACGCCCTTGCCAGGTCCACCGGCCAGCCGCTGCTGTTCAAGGGCGACGATTTCATCCACACCGACATCACCCCTGCGGCATGAGCCGCAAGGCCAGCTTCCCGCCCGTCACCGACGCCCGCACCCGCGTCCTCATCTGCGGCAGCCTCCCCGGCGACCGCAGCCTCGCCGCGCGGCAATATTATGCCCACCCGCAAAACCAGTTCTGGCGCCTGATCGCCGCCGTGATCGACCGCGCCGACCTTCCCGCTTTGCCCTATGACGCCCGCCTCGCCGCGCTTGTCGACGCCCGCATCGGCCTGTGGGACGCCGTGGCCAGCGCCACCCGCCCGGGCAGCAGCGACGCGGCCATCGCGGACGCGCAGCCCAACGACCTCGCCACCCTCGCCGCCACCCTGCCCGACCTCGCCGCGATTGCCTTCAACGGCGCGACCGCCCACCGGCTCGGCCTGCGCCAGCTCGGCGACGCGGCGGCACGCTGGACCGTCCTCGCGCTCCCCTCGTCCAGCGCGCTGCACACGGTCGGTCTGGCGGCAAAGCTCCCGGCATGGTGCGCGCTGCGCCCGCTGCTCGCCTAGCCGACGGCGCGCGCATGGTTGCATTGCGTGCCGGGCATTTCTATCCGCACGTCCGGTACGGCTTGCGCCATGCATTTACGGGGTGACACGAGTGAGCGTCCGTCTCGACCAGTGGGTCAGTATCAAGCCCGATGTGCTCGCGACCGAGGTCGATGACAGCGCGGTCCTGCTCGACATCGAATCCGGCCGCTATTTCGGTTTCGACCCGGTCGGCTCCGACATCTGGACCCGGATCGCCCAGCCGCAGCAGGTCGATGCGCTGTGCCATGACCTCATGCAGCGCTATGACGCGCCGATCGACCGGATCCGCGCCGGCGTGCTCGATTTCCTCAACGATCTCGCGGCCAAGGGGCTGATCGTAGTGCGCGCCGAATGACCCGCCTGCCGCCCTGCTGCGCCGCGCGCCGCTGCGGCGCGGCATGACGCTTTGCCGCTACCGGGTCGCCGGGTGGAGCGTGCATGCGCCGCGCGCGCTGCCCTATCTGCTGCCCGATGACGGGCCGGTGGCGGCGGACCCGATCCGCGTCGAATTCGCCCCGCTCGCCCCGCTGGCAGGACCGGGCACCGCGGTCGGCCCGTTCACCGTTCACGCCCCCGACCTGATCGATCTCGACCTGCCCGGCGGCCCGCGGCTGCGCATCCGTGACGGGAATACGATCACGCTGGCCGACAGCGACGGGCACACAGCTGCCGAACTGCACACCGCCCTGTTCGGCCCGGCGTTCAGCGTGCTGGCGCATCAGCGCGGGCGTCCGCCGCTCCATGCCGGCGCGGTGACGCGCGCAGGCCGCACGCTCGGCATTGCCGGGCATAGCGGCGCGGGCAAGTCGACGCTGGTCAACGCCCTGCTCGCGCGCGGCGCGCGGCTGCTCAGCGACGATCAGCTGCTGGTCGATCCGGTAAGCGGCCTAGCCTTCCCCACCTATCCCTCGGCCAAGCTGTGGGCGGCCAGCGCGACCCGGCTGGCGGTCCCGATGGACGATGCCGCCCGGGTCCGCGACGGGTACGACAAATTCCATGTCGACCTTGCCGACCGGTTCGCCTCGGCGCCCGCCAGCCTCGACCTGCTGCTCGTGCTCGCCCCCACCCCCGGCCTTGCCGCGCCCGCAGCGCAGCGGCTCGACCGCAGCACCGCGACCGCCGTGCTCGCCGCTCTCACCCATTATGCCGATGTCGCAACGGCGAGCGGCCGGGCGGCGGCTACCCTGCGCCACGCCGCCGCGCTCGCCGCGCGCGTGCCCGTGGTCCGCGTCGCGCGCCCGGACGATTTTGCCCGGCTCGACGCGCTGGTCGATCTCGCGCTGCAGCTGGCGGAGGCGGCATGACCGCGATCTGCGGCGTCTGGCACCGCGATGGCCGCCCCGATGCGGGCGATCAGGTCGCGCGCATGCGCCGCGCGCTTGCCCCCTATGGCACCGACCGCAGCGCCGCCTGGGACGATGGCGCCATCGCGCTCGGCATCGGCCTCGCCCGGCTGCTTCCCGAAGACCGCTTCGACCGCCAGCCGCTCGCCGCGCGCGATCGCTTCCACCTCGTCGCCGATCTCCGCCTCGACAATCGCGCCGAGCTGGCCGACGCGCTCGGGCTGACCGGCCGTGCCGCAACGCTTGCCGATGCCGATCTGCTGCTCGCCGCGTGGGAGCGCTGGGGGACCGACACCCCCGACCGGCTGGTCGGCGACTTCGCCTTCGCGTTGTGGGACGCGGCCGAGCGTCAGCTGCACCTCGTTCGCGACCTGCTCGGCAACCGGCCGCTCTTCTACCATGTCGCCGATACGCGCATCGCCTTTGCGACGATGGCCCGCGGCCTGCACGCGCTCCCCGATATCCCGGTCGCGCCCGATCCGCTCACGCTGCTGGACTGTATCGCGCTCGCCCCGCGTCGCGGCCCGCGCAGCTTCTTTGCCGAGATCTGCCGGGTCGAGCCGGGTCAGCGCGTCACGCTCCACGCCGACGGGCGGGTCGCGTGCGTCGACTGGTTCGACTGGGACGCCCCGCGCGACCTTGGCCTGCGCAGCGATGCCGACCATGTCGACGCGCTGCGCAGCCTGCTCGACCGCGCGGTTGCCGACCGGCTGCGCAGCGATGCCGCGATCGGCAGCCATCTCAGCGGCGGGATGGACAGTTCCGCCGTCACCGCCGCCGCCGCGCTGCAGCTGGCCGAACGCGGCACGCGCCTGTCCGCCTATACCCATGTCCCGATGGCCGGCGCGCGGCTCGATCATTGGGGGGAACGCACGCTGGACGAAGGGCCGCACGCGGCGCTGCTTGCCGCACGCCACGCCAATATCGATCATGTCCGCGTCGATGCCGCCGACCGCCAGATCGGGGACGACCTGGACGCGCATTTTCACGCGTTCGAATATCCCCCGTTCAACCTGTGCAACCAGGTGTGGCTGACCGAAATCTGCCGCCAGATGCAGCGCCGCGGCGAACGCGTGATGCTGGTCGGGGTCATGGGCAACATGACGATCAGCCATCAGGGGATTGAGCGGCTGACGATGCTCGCGCGCGGCGGCGCCTGGCCGACCCTGCTCGGCGAAGGGCTGGCGCTGCGCCGCAACGGCTGGACCTGGCGCCGTGTCGCCTCCTCGGCGCTCGGGCCGCTGCTCCCGCCACACTGGCTGGAGCGGATCCGCCGCCTCGCCAATGGCAAGAGCCCACCGCTCGACCTGCTCGCTTATGCCGCGCTCAACCCGGCGCTGGTCGACGATCCCGACTATCGCGCGCATCTGGCGCATCTCGACCACGGCCTGCACCTGCCGCCGATCCGCACCACGCGCGACCGCGTCGTGCGCGTGCTGCGTCACAGCGACGTGATGGGCCTGACGCAAAAGGGGCAGCTGGCCCGATTCGGGGTGGATCAGCGCGATCCCACCGCCGACCGCCGCCTCGTCGAACTCGCGCTCGCCCTGCCCCCGCATCTGCTGCTGCGCGACGGCCAGACGCGCTGGATCTATCACCAGGCGTTCGGCGCGCGCATTCCCGACGCGATCCGCTTTCAGCCGGGCAAGGGGCTCCAGGGCGCCGACTGGCCGACCCGGATCGAACAGGCGCGCGGCACGCTGGCGGACGAGCTTGGCCGCGCGCCGCCCGCCGCCGCCGCACTGCTCGATCTGTCCCGCCTCACCACGCTCGCGGCCCAGCCCACCGGCACCGGCCGCGTCACCGACGCCCAGCGCTATGACCAGCGGATCAAGCTGCTGCGTGGCATCTCGATCGCCCATTTCATCCGCAAGGCCCAGCGCAGCAACGACTGACCGCCGGGCATCGATCGGTTGACCCACGCCCCGCTTCATCTAGACTAGCGACAACTGCGATCGACAGGAGCGCGCCAATGCCTCTCACCACGCCCGATCTGCCCCCCGCTCCCGCCGCCACGCGCGCCTGGACCGACCCGCGCTGCACCGAATATCCGGTCGCCGACCTGACCGGCTTTTTCAACGGCGGGGCCGGCGACGCCAACACCGGCTCCTGATCCTGCGCGGCGCCGCCATGCGCGGCGCAGCACTCGATCCGTAAGCGCACAACTGGGGACTGCTGACCATGACCGATACCCGCCCCGCCCGGCAAATCTGGACAGACCCGCGCTGCACCGAATATCCGGTCGAAGAACTCACCGCCGGCTCGCCCTTCTGGCCGTTCTGGCGCTTGAGCTGAACCGATCGGTCGGCGATTAACCCGATCTTGACCCTCCGGCCCGAGGGGGCAGGACAGACCGTTCATTGAGGAAACACCATGTCCGACACCAACGCACCGGTTGCCAAAGCCGAAACCGCCACCCCCTGGACCGACCCGGTCTGCACCGAATTCGCGGTCGCTGACCTGACCCAGGCCGGCGGCCCGGGCGCCACGGACAGCGGCGTCCTGTCCTGATCTGCCAAACCGCGCGCGGCGCCGTCACCCGGCCGCGCCGCCGCGCATCTGCGTCGCAGCTTTAGTCGACGCTGACGGGCATTGCCCGTCGCTGCTCTCCTGCTAGCCCCGATCCGGCATATCTGACCCGTCCCCATCCCTGCCGGGACGCATCCATGCCGCACCCCGTGACTCCGCCCGCGCGTTCCGCTATTGTTCCGGCCATGGCCGACCCGGCATTTCTCGATCTTCCGCCCCGTCCGCTGCGCTGGCTGTATCTCGATCTCAACCGCTATTTCGCGGCGGTTGAGCAGCAGTTGAACCCCGACCTGCGCGGGAAACCGATCATCGTCGCCCCGGTCGCCAGCGACACCACCGTCGCCATCGCCGCCTCGGTTCAGGCCAAGAAGTACGGCATCCGCACCGGTACCCCGGTGTGGGAGGCCAAGCGCCTGTGCCGCGACCTCATCGTGACGCCGGGGCAGCACGAAAAATATGTCGAGTTCCACGAAGCGATCGTCGCCGAAATCTGGCGGCACATCCCGGTCACCGCGGTCTGTTCGATCGATGAAGTCGCCTGCCGCCTGCTCGACAATGAAAACAGCCCGGAACAGGCGATGGCGCTGGCGCGGCGGATCAAAGCGGGGATCATCGCCAATGTCGGCGAATGCCTGACCAGTTCGGTCGGCATCGCCCCCAACCGACTGCTGGCCAAACTCGCCAGCGACATGGAAAAGCCCGACGGGCTCACCGTACTGACGCAGGAACAGCTGCCCGACCGGCTGTTCACGCTCAAGCTGCGCGACATCGCCGGGATCGGCGCAAAGATGGAAAAGCGGCTGGCGCAACAGGGCATATTGGACATCGCCCAGCTGTGCGAACGCCGGCCGCGCGACGCGGGCTCCGCCTGGGGCGGGGTCAATGGCGACCGGCTCTGGTATCTGCTCCACGGCTTCGACCTGCCCGAAAAACCGACGCAGAACCGCACCATCGGCCACAGCCATGTGCTGTCGCCGCAGAAACGCGGGTTGGAACCCGTCCGCCTCACCGCCCGCCGCCTCGCGCTGAAATGCGCCGCCCGGCTGCGGCGCAAGGATTATGTCAGTCGGCTATTGGTGCTCCATGCGAAGTTCGAGGATGACAAATCGGTCTGGCGCACCTCGCTGAAGCTGCCCGCGACGCAGGACAGTTTCGCGATCCTCGCCGCGCTCGACGCGATCTTCCCCCGCCTCGCCGCCGCCGGCCGGACCCGTCCCGGCGGCTTTGCGATCCGGATGATCGGCGTGACGCTGGCCGAAATCGCGCCCCTTGGCGCGGCACAGGAATCGCTGTTCGCCGCGCTCGACCCGGACGACGCCCTTGCCCGCGAAACCCGCACCTTGTCGCTCAGCAAGGCGATGGACCGGATCAACGAGAAATTCGGCCGCCACGCCGTGTCGGTCGGCCCGATGGACGGCAGCCGCACCGACCGCGTGGGGACCAAGATCGCCTTTGGCCGAATCCCGGATCTGGACGAATTTCACGAATGACACATGATATTGTATCGATGCGACGCAATATGCCTGTACCCGTAGTTATCCCTTATATCTTGACCCGCGATGCTGCGTGCGCAAAGGAAAGTTCCGCTATGAACATGCGTCTCCTCCCTGTCGCCGCGGTTGCGCTGCTCGCGCTCTCCGCCTGTAATCCTGAACCCGAAGTGCTCAGCGAACGCGCGCCCGACCCGCTGGAATCGCAGCTGGCGAACGCCGCGCCGGTCGAACTGCCGCCCGCGATCAAGGCGACGGTGTCGATGCGCTGCCAGCCCGGCAATGCGCTCGTGTTCGCCGAGTTCTTCGAAGGCGACAAGATCGTCGCGCTTGCGACCGAAAAGGGCGGGACCAAGACCCGCCTGACCGCGCCAGAGGCTGGCCAGCCTTTCACCGCCGAGGGCGGCTGGAAGCTGACCGGCAATTCGACCGCCGCGACGGTCGAAATCCCCGGCAAGGGCACGCTCAACTGCAAGGGCTAACCCACCCCTCCCGATCACCCGAAGAGCCGGCCGCCCGCCGGCTCTTTTTTTGCCCGTAACCCGCCCCCGGCCGCGTTCGCCGTTGCGCTCGCCCCCCGCTTTCGCCACCTTGGCCCGACGGAGCAACGGAGGTGCGCGTGGCGACGATCGCGGTGTACAGTCTGAAGGGCGGCGTCGGCAAAACCTCGCTGGCGGTGAACCTTGCCTGGTGTGCCGCCACCCTCTCCGCGCGGCGTACGCTGCTCTGGGATCTCGATCCCCAGGCCGCCTCGACCTATCTGCTCGGCGGCGCGCGCGGCAAGGCGGTGGCGCAGTCGGTGTTCAGCAAGGATGTCGAGCCCGCCCGGCTGATCCACCCCACCGCGATCGAGCGGCTCGACCTGATCGGCGCGGATGCCTCGCTGCGCGGCCTTGACCTGCTGTTCCACGAACTCGACAAGAAAAAGCGCCTCGCCAAGCTGCTGGCCCAGCTCGACGGCAGCTATGACCGGATGCTGCTCGACTGTCCGCCGGGGCTGACCGAGACGAGCGAACAGGTGATGCGCGCCGCCGACCTCATCGTCGTCCCGGTCATCCCCTCCCCCCTTTCCGAGCGCGCACTCGAAGAGGTTGAGCGCCATCTGTCGGGCCCCGGCAGCGGCAAGCTGCGCGCCGCGCTGATGCCGGTGCATGCGATGGTCGATCGCCGCCGCCGGCTGCACGCCGATGCGCTCGCGCGCAATCCCGACTGGCCGGTAATCCCGATGGCAAGCATGGTCGAGGCGATGGCAGTACGCCGCGCCCCGGTCGGCGTCTTCGCCCCGCGCAGCCCCGCCACGGCCGCCTTCGCCGCGCTGTGGCAGGCGATCGAGCTGCGGCTCGCACGGCGCGGGCGGACCGCTGCGGGATGACCCGCCCGACCCGCCGGGCCAGCGATCTCGACGCCGATCTGGTCCTGCGCGCCTATGCCATGGGCGTGTTTCCGATGGCCGAGACGCGCGACGATCCCAGCGTATTCTGGGTCGAGCCGCGCCAGCGCGCGATCCTTCCGCTCGACGGTTTCCACCTGTCGCGCTCGCTGCGCAAAACGCTGGTGGCCGATCGCTATCGCCTGACCGTCGACACCGCCTTTCCCGCGATGATCGCGCTCTGTGCCGAACCGGCGCCCGACCGGCCGGAAACCTGGATCAACCCGGCGATCGAGCGGGTATTCACCGCGCTCCACCACCGCGGCCTTGCCCATTCGGTCGAATGCTGGGACGGGGATCGGCTCGTCGGCGGGCTGTACGGCCTCGCGCTGGGCCGCGCCTTTTTCGGGGAAAGCATGGTCAGCCGCGCGCGCGATGCCTCAAAGGTCGCGATCGCGGCGCTGGTCGCGCGGCTGCGTGTCGGCGGCTTCACCCTGCTCGACTGTCAGTTCATGACCGATCACCTCGCCTCGCTCGGCGCGGTCGAAATCCCGCGTGAGGCCTATCTGTCGCGATTGGCCTCGGCGCTGGGCGCCGATTCAGCGGGGCTGGCGACCGGCGCCGGTGCGGCCTCGGTCGGCGTATCGGGCGATTTCGGCGCACTCGACCGGCTGGCAGCCGGCGCCCGGGGCGACCCGTCGACCACCTCGCCCCCGGTATCGGGAAAGGTCATCGCACAGCTCTTGACCCACACATCATAGATCGGGTGCTGCACGACATTGAGCGCCGGCCGCTCCTTGAACAGCCACCCGGAAAAGGCGCGCGCAACCTTGCCGTCGGTCCCGCGAATATCGACCTGGGCAAACGCGCCGGTGAGCTGCTCGGTCTCCCATGGCGCGCTCGTCTCGCACGCGCGCAGCCGGATGACCACATCGCCCGATCGCACCGCCTGACCGGGTTTGAGCGTGATGTCCCGTGCCACCCCGTTGCGCTTGTTGAGCAGGCCCAGCACCGCGACCCGCTCCGCCATCGGCGTCACCCCGGCCATCGACACCGCAGTGCCTGTTTCGACCTGCACCTCTTCGGGACCGCCGGCCGCAGGCGTGGGCGCTGCCTCGACCGTTACCGTGTCGACCGCGGCGGCATCGTTGCCCGCCGGCTTGCCGCCGCACGCCGCCAGCGCCACCGGCGCCAGCATCAGCGCCGCAAGCCGCACCGGCTGCATCAGGCGCCGGGCGTCCAGGCTTCGTAATCGCCGGTCGCACCGACGCGCTGCCCGCCCTTTTCAAGCGCGCCCGGCGGACGATAGGCCAGCGCGCTGCCGGTCAGGTTCGGCATCGCCGGCTGTTCCCACCCGCGCACCGGCGGCAGCGCGCGATCGGGCACATCGTCGATCTGATGGTGCAGCCAGCTGAACCATTCCGGCGGCACGCGGCTCGAATCATTCGATCCCTTGTAGATCACCCAGCGCCGCGGGCGGCCATGCATGTCGGCCCCGCCCTGGAAATACAGGTTGCCGAGCGCGTCCTCGCCAACCTGATCCTTGCCGCGCAGGCCGACCCAGGTGCCAAAGGTGGATCCGTTCCACCAGGTGAAGATGTTCGCGAAGATTCCCATGGCCAGTGCTTTACGCGGCAGAGCACCGCTGGGCAACGGCGATCATCGCATGCGCGCTGCGACCATCGCGGCGATCCGCCGCGCGCGACCGCTTACCAGCGCACTTTGTCTCCCGGCGAAATCCCCAGTTCCGCCGCACGCCCGCCGCGCAATTCCAGCACGGCCGCAACCGGCTCGCCCGACTGCACCCGGTCTTCCGAGAACGGGATGGTATTCTCGGCGATGGTGGCGATGGTGCCGTCGGCGCGGATGAACAGGATGTCGAGCGGGCTCGGCGTATCCTTCATCCAGAAGCTCGCCGGACGCGGCGGGCCGCCATCGGGCGGATAGGGCGCGAACAGCATCCCGCCATCGGCCGGAATGTCGGTGCGGAACATCAACCCGCGCTGCTGCGCCTCGGCTGTGCGCGCGACATCGACCTTGAACACATGGCGCGCGCCGCCCGATTCGACCGTGACCGTCACCTGCTCGGCCTGCGCCACCGCGTTGCTGTCGCCATCGCCCGCAGCGCATCCGGGCAGCATCAGCGCCGCTCCCAGTGCCAGCAGCACCGCCCGACCGGCGCCGCGATCAGGCCGGTTCGACCAGAACCGCGAGCGGCCCCTTCTCTCCATCGACGATCCGGGCGCGCAAAGGCTGGTCGGGTTCAACGTCATAAATCTCCGCTCGGCGCAGGGTTTCCATATGCACGAATATATCGGCGGTTTCGCCGTCCCGCACCAGGAAACCATAGCCTTTCAGGCGGTTGAACCACTTGACCGTAACCGGCTCGAACGGCCCCGCCTCCTCGATCAGGCGGATGCGGTCGATCCGGTCGGCGCCGATCGCGCGGCTGCGCACCGGCTCCACCGCATCGGTCAGGTCGATCGACAGGATGTCGCGCGCCTGCAGCCCGCGTTCGCGCTGCACGACGGTACAGGATACGCGCGCGCCCTCGGGCAGGCTGCGTCGGCCATGCGGCTGCAACACGCTGAAATGCAGCAGGATGTCACCTGCATCGCCATCATCGACGATGAACCCGAATCCCCGGGTCACGTCGAACCATTTCACCCGGCCCCAATGGACCTCTGCGTCGGCGTCGCCATCCGGTACCAGCACGGGCATCGGCCCCCGCTCGGCTACCTCTCCCTCCAGGCTCGACGCTCGCTGCGGCTCGGCTCGCATTACATCATTTCCCCCTGACCGTCGACATTAACACAGCATGTCCGTCGGGCGCGACTCCTTTATGCTTATCGGTCGTCAACCAGCGTGCTCGGGTCCGCTCCCGGCTCCATCCGCGCGATACGCCATGCCAGCTCCGGGGCATGGCCGGCGCGCACCATCGCGGCGACCTGCTTGGTCATGCGCGGCCGGTCGGCGGGCGTGTCGGCAAACGGGCCGATCCGCTTGCGCCGGGCAAAATCCAGCGCAGTGTCGACCCGTCGCGCGGCAATGTCGGGGGCAATTTCGGCCATGTCCGGCGCGGCGATCCCGGCATGGCGCAGCGCCTCGCTCACGCGCCGCGCGCCCAGCCCGCGCCGCGCCATCGCCGCCGCCTTGCTCTCGGCATAGAGCCGGTCGTTGACATAGCCGAGCTCGGCAAAGCGCGCGGCGATCTCCGCGGGATCGGGCGCCGGTTCCTCGACCCCGCGCTCGCGCATCTTGCGCAACAGATAGGCGGTCAGCTTGCCCTGCGTGGTGGCGAAGCGTTCGACATAGCGCAGCGCCAGCCGCTCCAATCCGGCACGGTTCAGGGGCGGAAGCGGGCGACGTGGGGGTGGCATGCGCCTTGTTTGTGCCACAGTGACAACCGAATTTGAACGACAGTGCGTAGCAATGCCGCCCGCGTTCGGAATGTAGCGCCGCTGCCGGCAATGGGTGGACAGGCTGCTGCGATCTGGGGGCACGGAATTTAGGATATGGAATTGGACGTCAAGGATCAGGTCGAAACGATGCCCGCCGCACTGGCGCCTACCCCGACCGACTGCACCCTTCCGCGTCGTCTCGCGGACTTTGCGACGCTGGGTGATGCGCTCGATTATGCTGCGCAGGGTGTGCGCGGGCTCAATTTCCACGACGCGCGCGGGACGCTGACGCGCGCCTATCCGTTCAGCGAAATGCGCGAAGATGCGCTGGCGCAGGCGCGCCGCCTGATCGCTGCGGGTGTGAAGCCGCAGGACCGGATTGCGCTGATCGCGGAAACCGGCCCGGATTTCGCGTCGCTGTTCTTCGGCGTGATCTATGCCGGCGCCTGGCCGGTGCCGCTGCCCTTGCCGACCAGCTTCGGCGGCAGCCAGCATTATATCGACCAGCTCTCGGTCCAGCTCGAAAGCTGCGACCCGTCGATGCTGTTCTACCCGGCCGAATTGTCGGCAATGGCTGGCGAAGCGGCGCGGCTGAAGGGCGTTGAAGGCATCGACTGGGAAAGCTTCGCCACCCGCGCGGCGCCCGCGGCCGATCTGCCCAAGGCCAGCACCGACGACATCGCCTATCTTCAGTACAGCAGCGGCTCGACCCGCTTCCCGCATGGCGTGGCGATCACCCACCATGCGCTGCTCAACAATCTCTCGGCGCACAGCCATGGCATGAAGCTCGGCGAAGGCGACCGCTGCGTGTCGTGGCTGCCCTGGTATCACGACATGGGGCTGGTCGGCTGCTTCCTGTCGATCGTCGCCAACCAGGTCTCGACCGATTATCTCAAGACCGAGGATTTCGCCCGGCGTCCGCTCGCCTGGCTCGACCTCATCTCGCGCAATCAGGGCACGACCCTGTCCTACTCGCCGACCTTCGGCTACGACATCTGCGCGCGCCGCATGTCGAGCCAGACCAAGGCGAGCGAGCGTTTCGACCTCAGCCGCTGGCGCGTTGCGGGCAATGGCGCGGACATGATCCGCCCCGACGTGATGCAGGCCTTTGTCGACGCCTTCGCCGACGCCGGCTTCCAGGCCAGTGCCTTCCTGCCCAGCTACGGCCTTGCCGAAGCGACGCTCGCCGTGTCGATCATGCCGCCGGGCGAGGGCATCGTCGTCGAACTGGTCGAGGAGACCCAGCTTTCGGGCGGCGATCACGGCACCGGCGCCAATCGCCCGCAGCGCTTCCGCGCGATCGTCAACTGCGGCAAGCCGGTCAAGGACATGGATGTCGAGATCCGCGAGGAAGACGGCACCCCGCTGCCCGAACGCGCGATCGGCAAGGTGTGGTGCCGCGGTCCCAGCGTGATGGTCGGCTATTTCCGCGATGCGGACTCGACCGCTGCCTGCATGAAGGACGGCTGGCTCGACACCGGCGACATGGGCTACATGTCCGACGGTTACATCTACATCGTCGGCCGGGCGAAGGACATGATCATCGTCAACGGCCGCAATCACTGGCCGCAGGACATCGAATGGGCGGTCGAACAGCTTCCCGCGTTCAAGCAGGGCGACGTCGCGGCGTTCGCGATCACCACGCCGGGCGGTGAAGAAACCCCCGCCGTGCTGGTCCAGTGCCGCACCAGCGACGATGAAGAGCGCCAGAAGCTGCGCGAGGAAATCCGCGAGCGCGTCCGCGCCGTCACCGGCATGAACTGCGTGATCGAACTGATCCCGCCGCGCACGCTGCCGCGCACCAGCTCGGGCAAGCTCAGCCGCGCCAAGGCGCGCAACCAGTATCTGAATGGTGAGATCAAGCCGTACAGCATCGCGGCCTGATCGCAGCACGTCCGGTCGGGTGGCGGAAAATTCTGCCGCCCGGCCCTCGGCTCTAACCGATCGCTAACCTCCACCGGGCTAGGGTCGCCGGGTGAAGAGCCAGACCATCTCTCAATTTGCGCGGCCGCGGATCGATCTGCGCGCGTTGCTCGGCCTGTACGACCCGGCGGACACCACCGACTGGGGGCCGATCCGTGCTGCGCAGATGAATGCGGGCAGCCATCTCGCGCTGTTCATGCTCGCCGCCAATGTCGTCGGCGCGGCGCTGATCGTGCTCAATTTCGCGGCGCTGGTCCCGATGTGGCAGCTGGCCGGCTGGGGCGTGCTGATCGCTGTGGTCGGCACTGCGGTCGCCATCCGCCGCCTCGCCGTACGCCGCCGGACCGAACGGACCGCGACGCTGGTCGATGTGCGCGATTCGATGCTCGACGGGATCGCGCTCGGCGCGGTGTGGTCGATCGCGCCGCTGTTGTTCGGCGCCTTTGCCAGCCCGCAGGCAGCGACCGGCATGTGGATCGTGCTGTCGATCCTGATGGTCGCCTCGTCCTTCGCGATGGCGGCGCTGCCGCTGGCGACCGTCGCCTTTCTCGTGATTCTCGGCAGCGCGAACGCGGTCGCGCTCGCGCTCACCCATTCGCCCGCGCTCGGCGCCGCCGCGATCTTCTTCACCCTGCTGCTGGTGATCGCCTGCATCGCGCGCGGTAAGGCGCTGGTGGTGATCCGCGCCGGAGAGATCGCGCTGGCCGAACGCGACGAAACCGTCAGCCTGTTGCTGCGCGAGTTCGAGGATGGCGGCGCCGACTGGCTGTGGGAAACCGATGTCCAGCGCCGCGTGATCCGCGCCAACCCGCGCTTCGCGGTCTCGCTCGGCGTCGATCCCCAGGGGATCAACGGCATGCCCTTTCTCCAGGCGCTCGCCGGTTCGGCGTGGGAGAGCGGCCATTTCTCGCAGGGGCTGCGCGACCTCGCCGAATCGCTCAAGAAGCGCGAGGCGTTTCGCGACATCCTCCTCCCCGTCATCGTCGATGGCGAAGAGCGCTGGTGGGAGCTGACCGGTTCCCCGCGCTACAACGAACGCGGCAGCTTCATCGGGTTCCGCGGGGTCGGCTCGGACGTGACCGAAGCGCGCGAATCCGCGAACAAGATCAGCCGCATGGCCCGCTTCGACACGCTCACCGGCCTGCCCAACCGGCTGCATGTCAACGAAGCGCTCGCAACCGCCATGGCCGAGGCGGAACAATGGAATGCGCGCTGCGCCTTCATGATGATCGACCTCGACCGGTTCAAGGCGGTCAACGACACGCTCGGCCATCCGGTCGGCGACCGGCTGCTGATGCGCGTGTCCGAACGGCTCAAGCAGCTGATGGGCCCGAACGAGACGATCGGCCGGCTGGGCGGCGACGAGTTCGCGGTCGTGGTCCGCGACGCCAATGATTCGCTCGCGGTCGAGCGGCTGGCGCGCACGATCATCGACGTCGTCTCCGCCCCCTACGATGTCGACAACCACACCCTCTATATCGGCGCCAGCGTCGGCCTTGCCTTCGGTCCGCGCGACGGGCGCACTGCCGAGATGCTGATCCGCTCCGCCGATCTCGCGCTCTACCGCTCGAAGGACGCGGGCGGCGGCCTGTTCCACGCCTATGAGCCGCAGCTGCATGTCGAGGCAGAGGAGCGCCGCGTCCTCGAAATCGCCCTGCGCGCCGCGCTCGAAAAGGACGAACTGCACCTCCTCTACCAACCCGTGGTCCAGGCCGGCACCGGCGCGCTGATGGGGTTCGAGGCGCTGCTGCGCTGGACCCATCCCGAACTCGGCCCGATCTCCCCCGCCAAATTCGTCCCGCTCGCCGAAGAGGCGCGGCTGATCGCCCCGATCGGCGAATGGGTCCTGCGCACCGCCTGTATCGAGGCCGCCAAGTGGGACGAGCCGATCCGCGTCGCGGTCAATGTCAGCCCCGAACAGCTGCACAATGCCGGTTTCGCCGCCTTTGTCGCGCGCGCGCTCAAGGACAGCGGCCTCCCCCCCGGCCGGCTCGAGCTCGAGGTCACCGAAAGCGTCTTCATGCGCGAAGGCACCGCCGCGGTGCAGACGCTCGAAGCGATCCTCGACATGGGCGTCCGCCTCAGCCTCGACGATTTCGGCACCGGCTATTCCTCGCTCGGCTATCTCTCGCGCACCCGCTTCAGCTCGATCAAGATCGACCGCAGCTTCGTGCAGGGCGCGTCCAAGGGGCAGAAGGAAGCGATCGCGATCATCCGCGCCGTCGTCGCGCTGGCCGACAGCCTCGGCATGGCCACCACTGCCGAAGGTGTCGAGACCGAGGACGAACACCGCCTGATCCAGGCGCTCGGCTGCACCAAGGTCCAGGGCTATTATTTCGGCCGCCCGCTCCCGGTCATCGAAGCGCGCACCCTCGCCACCCGCGACAGCCAGAGCGACGTCGCCCGCGTCGCCTGATCCCCCGCGCGGCGATTGACGCCGCCGCGATCCGCGCTACGCTCTGCCGCATAACCACCAGCAGCGGATAAGGATGCGGATGCGACATTGGCAGAGCGCGGCTTTGGCAGCGATTATGGTAGCGCTACCATCGCATGCCCCGGCCCAGGGTCCCGCCGCCCCGCCCGGCGCCAATCCCATCATCCGCGACCGCTTCACCGCCGATCCCGCGCCGCTGGTCATCGGCGACCGGCTCTACCTTTATGTCGGCCATGACGAGGCCGGGCCGGGCGAGATGTTCAACATGCGCGAATGGCTGGTCTATTCCACCGCCGACATGCGGCACTGGACCGACCATGGCCCGATCATGGCGGTCACCGATTTCAAATGGGCAAAGAAGGATGCCTGGGCGGCTCAGGCGATCGCCCGCAACGGCCGCTACTGGTTCTACGCCGCGGTCGAGCATGACGACACCCGCCCGGGCAAGGCGATCGGCGTCGCCGTATCGGACAGCCCGACCGGCCCCTTTGTCGATGCGCGCGGATCGGCGCTGATCACCAATGCGATGACGCCAAAGGGGACGCACAGCTGGGAGGATATCGACCCGACCGTGCTGACCGACGACGATGGCACGACCTGGATCGCCTGGGGCAATCGCCAGGCCTATATCGCCCGGCTCAAGCCGAACATGATCGAGCTTGACGGCCCGATCACCGAAATCACGCCCCCGCATTTCGAAGAGGGGCCGTGGCTGCACAAGCATGGCGGCCTCTATTACCTCACCTACGCCTCGCTCGACCGCACGCTGCACAGCGACGAGCGCGTTTCCTATGCCACCGCCCGCTCGCTGCGCGGTCCGTGGACCTATCGCGGCGAGCTGACCGGCTCGGCGCGCAACAGCTTCACCATCCACCCCGGCATCGCCGAATTTCGCGGGCGCTGGTATCTGTTCCTGCACAATGCCGCGCTGCGCATCGGCGACCGCGCCGGCGCACTCGGCCGCCGCGCGGTCACCGTCGAATATCTCCACCATAATCGCGATGGCACGCTCCGGCCGGTGGTTCAGACCGATGCCGGCGTCTCCGTCCCCCCATCCGACTGATCCCCCCCGTTGCGGAGCCACGCCATGTCCAGCCTCTCCCTGCCAGCCCCCTCCCCCCGCCGCGCCGCACGCCCGCTGCGGCGGCGCATCGCGCACGCGCTCGCCGCCGGCCTGCTGCTCGCCCCGCTCGCCCCGGCGGCGGCGCAGGATGACCGCATGGTCCCCGTCGTCGCGCCGGATCAGCCGCACGCGATCCCGCTCGACACCGGCCCGCTGCCCGGCGCCACCGTCGCCGAATCCTGGCACCGCCAATATGGCAGCCTGTTTGCACGCAACGTCACCCGCGCGACGCTCACCCCGGTCCTGCCCGATCCGGCGAAAGCCAGCGGCGCGGCGGTGATCGTTGCCCCCGGCGGTGGCTTCCGCACCCTGTCGATGTCCAATGAAGGCTGGGATGTCGCCCGCGCGCTGGCCGATCGCGGCATCGCCGCCTTCGTCCTCAAATACCGGCTCAACCAGACCCCGGCCGACATGGCGGCGTTCGATCAGGCGATGCGCACCATGTTCGCCGCTGCCGCCCGTCCGGAACGCCCGCCGCCCGGTGCCGCCACCGCCACGCTCGCGCCCCAGATTGCCGATGCCCGTGCCGCCTTTGCGCTGGTCCGCGCGCGCGCCGCGACCTTCGGAGTCGATCCCGACCGGATCGGGATGATCGGCTTTTCCGCCGGGGCGATGCTGACCATGGCGACGACGCTGACCGCCCCCGATGCGCGCCCCGCCTTCATCGCCAACATCTATGGCCCGCTTGCCCCGGTCGCGGTGCCCGCCGACGCCCCGCCGCTGTTCGTCGCGCTCGCGGCCGACGATCCGCTGTTCGGCGATACCGGCTTCGGGCTGGTCGAAGGGTGGAAACGTGCGCGCCGCCCGGTCGAGTTTCACCTCTACGAACGCGGCGGCCACGGCTTTGGCATGTATGCCAAGGATACGACCAGCACCGGCTGGTTCGACGCCTTTGCCCGCTGGCTGGCGATGAACGGCTTCGCCGAGCCGCGCCCGCGCTGATCGCACGCCGCCGCCGCCGGGCGTGGATGCGCAATCCCCCTTGCAATGTTGGATTTGGTTTCGGAACACTGGCCGGTGACCGGGACCCGCCCCTTCAACCGGCGTCAGGCAAAGGAGAACGCCGCCTTCCTCGCCGCGCTGCGCCGCACCGGCAATGCACGGGAGGCAGCGCGCAGCCTCGGCTTCCACCGCTCGACCCTGCTCAAGCGGCGCGCCCGCGACGCCGCCTTCGCCGCCGAATGGGACGCCGCGCTCGCGATTGCTCATGCGCATCTGAACCGCGCCGCGCCCAACCCCGACGCCCCGTCGACCGGCGAACCGCGCGCGATCCGCACCGCATCGGGGCGGATGCAGCTGCGCACCCTCCCCGCCCGCGCGCTCGACCGCGCCGCCGAACAGGCGTTCCTGTCCGCGCTCAGCGCCACCGCCAATGTCCGCCTCTCCGCCGCAGCCGCCGGCTTCAGCCACTCCGCCTTCTACGCCCGCCGCCGCCAAAGCCCCGCCTTCGCCCGCGAAATGCGGCTGGCGCTCGAAACCGGCTATGAACGCGTCGAACTGGCGCTGATGCAGGCCGCGCTCGCCTCCAGCTATCGCGACGACGCCTGGCGCCACAATGATCCCCCACCGATCCCGTCGATGACGGCGGACGAGGCGCTGATGCTGCTCCGCCTCCACCAGCAGAGCGTCCGCCTCCAGGAAGAACCCCCGCACATCAAACGCCGCCGCGGCGAAAGCCGCGAAGCCCACAGCTACCGCCTGTCCGAAATGTACAAGGCCCGCCTCCAACGCGCCCGCGACGCCTTCGACATCGCCGAAGCCGAACGCCGCTCAGCGACAGCGGCGACCAGCGAAAGCCCGTTCGAGGAACCGCTCCCGACGCTACCGGCGCTCGATCAGGTCACGGGGTGGCGGAAGGGGAAGGGGTGATGGGGAATTCTGAGCTTTGCGCCTCAGGCTGTCGTCGTCCATGTCGTAAATCAAGGAACCCGAAAATTCTTCTCGGGTAGGAACAAGGTGTTGCTTGCTTTTGGTAAGATCTGGCCGGAATCTTCTTCACTCAGTGCTGATCGGAGGACACCGTGGGAACCGCCATCGAGCTTAAAGTGGCCGCAGTTACCCTCGACTATGCCAAAAATGGCATGGGGAATGACTATGGAAGCTACTTCCAAGAAGGTGATCTAGCGAGACGGCATGACGAGGGAACGGACTACGACTATATTTTGGAGAACGGGCTCGAAAATGAGCTACCGGTTCGAGAAGAGGCGTTCGTCCGTCCCCTTTGCAGAGTGCTTCCACGGCTCACGCAGCTTCGCCACAGGCTTGATGGAGCGCGCGCTGAATATGACGCGGCCACTGTGTTCGATCAGGAGGTTTCTTCTGGCTCCAATGGAGAAATCCCCGAGCGTCGTTATCTGAGTTTCGACGAATTTTGCTCTCTCGCTAACCGCTACCCGGTCGCCAGTTTGGCAGGCGGCTACGTTCCCTACGACGCCGAAGACCGCGAACGCCTGTGCCAGGGACGCTTCGCTTCACACTTGGATCTCATCGAGCGTATTCCGTGGGGAGGCGGATCGGATCATTATTGGTCTGAGAGCAGCTTTTTTGCGGCCAAGATTTGTATCCTTAGCCCTGCCTCGATGCTCCAAGTCCTCGGGCTCAACCTTGCAAATGCAGACGCAGAAGTAAGCTGGCAGTTTGGACCGCTGGTGAGCTCCGGCTGGGCTAACCGCGACAGTTTCGTTGCCGGCGCAAAGCGCGAGGACACCGTATTGGTGGCAACCGAGGGCGCGTCCGATGCACGAATTCTTCGACGCGCACTTGATATCTTAAGACCCGACATCACCGACTTCTTTAGATTCATCGACGTGGAGGAGAGGCATCACTTCTGGGGAACAGGTAACATGTTAAAGTTTGCGGAAGGTCTTATCCGCATCGATGTCCAAAACGATGTTATTTTCCTCCTCGATAATGATGCCGAGGGTGTCGACGCTGATCGCAAGCTCCGGGCCCTCAAAATGCCTCGAAATATGCGGTCAATGGTCCTACCTTCGTTGCCTACTTTCGAAAGCTTCCCCGCCCGAGGTCCGGAGGGTTTGGCTCTCAGTAACATCAACGGCCGCGCAGCAGCAATTGAGTGCTATCTTGATCTCCGCTTGAATGGGCATGGTCCCGCCGAAGTTCTGTGGAGCAATTACAAGCGCGAGATCGATGCGTGGCATGGTGCCTTGGAACACAAAGAAAGCTATACAAAGCACTTCATGAGCCAAGATGCTAATAGCATGTCCGACGGTAGCTATGACACGTCGAAGATAAACAGCCTTCTCGACGCGCTTACTGCGGCAGCAGCGGAGATGTCCGCCTTTCGCAATGAGTTTCCTTAAAGAGCACTAACGGCAATTCGGCCATTTCCAGACAACAGCGCAAACCAAAAAAGCCGGGGCTCTCACCCCGGCTTTCCCGTAACCCGCTAAAGCAGCGAAGCCTTACTTCGACCGCTCCACCTGATCGAAGTCCAGCTCGACCGGCGTCGCACGCCCAAAGATCGACACCGAAACCTTGACCTTCGACTTGTCGAAATCCAGTTCCTCGACCACGCCGTTGAAGCTCGCGAACGGGCCGTCCAGCACCTTGACCGAATCGCCGATCTCGTAATCGACCTTGACCTGCTGCTTGGGCGCGGCGGCGGCTTCTTCCTTGGTGTTCAGGATGCGCGCGGCCTCGCTCTCGCTGATCGGCTGCGGCTTGCCCGACGAACCCAGGAAACCCGTCACCTTGGGCGTGTTCTTGACCAGGTGATAGACGTCGTCGTTCATGCTCAGCTTGGCAAGGACATAGCCGGGGAAGAATTTCCGCTCCGACTGCACCTTCTTGCCGCGGCGCACTTCGGTGACCGTCTCGACCGGCACTTCGACCGATTCGACCAGCGCGTCGAGGCCCAGCCGCGTCGCATCGGCCAGGATCTGGTCCCGAACCTTGTTCTCGAAGCCCGAATAGGCGTGAATGATGTACCAGCGCGCCGCCATGGATTGTTTCCCGTTATCTGGCCGCTCAGCCCGCAAGGCCGAGGAGGAAGTTCACGATTGCGCCGAACATGCGGTCGACGCCGAAGAAGAACAGGCCGAGCAGCGTCGCCATGATGAACACCATGACCGCGGTCATGATCGTTTCCTTGCGGGTGGGCCACACGACCTTCTTGGTCTCGGCCTGCACCTGGCGCATGAATTCCAGCGGACTCGTCTTCGCCACGTTCTGCCTCACGAATGAATTGCCCGGCTTCGGGACAGGGTTCTCCGCCCGGCTCCTTGAGGAAGGAACCCGGCGAACCCCATCACGCTGTCGGATTGGGGACGCTATCTAGCGACTGTGCGACAGGGGGGCAAGGGGCTTGGGCCGCAGCGCGCGCGGGGCGCTCAGATCAGCGTGATGACGCCGAACCCGCCGATCAGCAGGACCATCGCCAGCCAGCCGAGCAGGGTCAGCCGTTCCTCGATGAACGCCTGCACCGGCTCGCCCCAGCGATGGACGAGGAAGGCGAGCAGGTAAAAGCGAAAGCCGCGGCCGACGATCGCGAGGAGGACGAACAGCGGGAAGTTATAGCTGAAAAAGCCGTTGGCGATGGTGATCAGCTTGAACGGCAGCGGCGTGATGCCCGCGGTCAGCGTGACCACCGCGCCCCATTCGTCGTACAATGCGCGGACCGTCTCGACCTTGGTGCCGAGCTGGTAGAGGTCGATGATCCACTGGCCGATCGTGTCGAACAGGAAATAGCCGATGGCATAGCCCGCGATCCCGCCCAGCACCGACGCGACGGTACAGATGGTCGCGATCCAATAGGCGCGCTGGCGCTGGGCCAGCATCATCGGGATCAGCATCACGTCGGGCGGGATCGGGAACACGCTCGATTCGGCGAACGACACCGCGGCGAGGTAACGATTGGCGTGGCGGTGACCGGCGAGCTTCAGCGTCCAGTCATAGAGCGCGCGGAACATGCGGGGCGGACCTCTGCAGGGGAACCGGGGCGCGCCCGGAAAAGATGGCAGGGGAGCTCGGATTCGAACCGAGGGCCTTCGGTTTTGGAGACCGACGCTCTAACCAGCTGAGCTACACCCCTAGTCCGCCGCGCCTTAACGACGCTTTCCGGATCGCACAAGAGGTCGATCCAACTTGGGCGTGTCGCAAAAGTGCGCGGGGCGAAAAAGCGGTTTCTCGCTTGCCGCGCTCCGGCCGCTAGGAACAACCCGGCGCGCGCGGAGCACTTTCCGCCCCGAGTCACGATCAGTGCACCGGAACCGAGACGCGAACCCCGGATTTCCGTTCGCGGCCTTTGATCGGGCCGAATGTTTCAGGAGTATCTCCATGCGTACCATCCATACCGCCCCTGTCGTCTTTGCAGCGCTCTTCGCCGCAACGGTGCCGCACACGATCGCCGCGCAGGAGTTTCCGCCGGTTCCCGGCGACGACGTCACTGTCCAGGGCGAGCCGCTTCCACCATTGGCAGAAATGCCGGCGGGCCCTGAAATCACGGGCATGATCACCGCGCGACAAGGCAACCAGTTGCAAGTGACGGGCGCTGACGGGACGGCGTCGACGATCGCCGTGACAGGGGAAACCCAGATCCGCTCCACCGGCGGTTTTCTTGGGCTGGGCCGCACCAAGCGCGGGACCGATGCACTGCTTAACGGCCTTCCGGTAACGGTCGAGACTCGGTCCTTTGCCGGTGGTCTGGTCGCGAGCCATGTTCGGCTGGCCAACAAGGATCTGAAGACCGCGGCCATGATCCGCAGCGGTACCGACCAGCGCTTTGCCGAGCAGACCGCAGCGACCGAGGCGCTGCGCGGCCGCGTCGGCGATATCGACCAGTATAACGTCAAGGGCACGACCAATGTGAACTTCGACACGGGCAAGGCCGTCCTGAGCGCGCAGGCCAAGGCCGAGCTGTGCAACGCGGCGAGCGAGGCAAACGCCATGGACAACGCCCTGCTGCTTGTCGTGGGTTACACGGACGCGACCGGACCGGAAGAACTCAATCAGGTGTTGAGCGAAAAGCGCGCAAGCCGGGTGGTCAACCATCTGCAGCAGGCATGCGGCTGGAAGCCCTATCGCATGCTGACCCCGACCGGCATGGCGGAAGCCGATCCGCTGGCGGACAACATGACCGAAGAAGGCAAGGCGCAGAACCGTCGCGTCGCCGTCAACATCCTGGTCAGCAAGGCGGTCGACGGGCTGTAAGGTCGCAGCAGCGCGGCGCGGGTCCGTGCGGTCAGCCCTGGCTGGCCGCGCGTACCCCCTGCTGCGCAACATCTTCGGCAATCCGACCGGCAAGCAAGCGGCCTGATAGCCACGCGCATTCGAGCCGGGGCGCCAGCAGCCAGTCGCCGCATGCGCCAAGCCCAAGCTGCGCGTTCCAATAGGCGCCGTCGCTGCCCGGGCTGGACAAGGCATAGCGCCAGCGGTGCGCGCGCGATCCAACCGGTTGAGACATAAGACCCAGATGGGTCATGAATGCGATCCTCAGGTGTTCGGCGACGGCCTCAGCGGTGAGGTCGAGATTGGCGACGGACCATGCGCTGCTCGCATGCAGCACCCATGCTTCGCCACCGTCGCGCCCCGGCTTTGCCGAATCGCGCGCGGCCCAGGCAATCGGGCCGATGTCGCGCAGCACATCCGCTTCGACCGGCAGCGGCGCCGAGAAGGCGAGCATCACGGCCCAGCACGGGCGCGAAGGCGACTGCACTGCGCGGCGCGCCAGCATGAAGTCCTGCGCCCCGGCAAGGGCGGCAACCTGCTCGGCCGGCATCGCCAGCACCAGCGCGTCGAACGGACCTGCCGATCCTTCGGTCAGGGTAAGCGTCCACGACCCCGCGCGGCGTGCAATGCTCTGGACATGGCTGGACCAGTGCACTTCAAGCCCGCGCGCGAGGTCAGCCACCACCGCCGCCATGTCGGGCACGCCGACCCACGCATCGGCGCCAGCGGCAGGCCATGGCGCAGCAAGCCCGCGCTGCGCCCATGCCTGCGCCTGCGCAGCAAAATCCGGGTGGCGCGGCGTGAAATATTGTGCGCCGAAATCGAAGCGATAGCGCGCTCCGTCGATCAGCTGTTCGCGGGTGGATGCGCGCCCGCCTGCGCGCCGCCCTTTGTCGAACAGGGTGACGCGACAGCCTTGATCATGCAGGATCTGCGCGCAGGCAAGCCCACTGACTCCCGCGCCGACAATCGCAACCGAATTGCTCATCGATAGCCGAGCAGCGCCAGCAGCTCCGCCCGGCTCGAGCGATCCTCAAGGAAACAACCAAGCAGCTTGCTCGTGACCATGCCGACGCCGGGCGTACGAACACCCCGACACGTCATGCAGCCATGCTGCGCTTCGATCACCACGGCGACGCCATGCGGGTTGAGCGTATCCATGATGCACTGCGCGATCTGGACGGTCAGCCGCTCCTGGACCTGCAGGCGATGCGCGAAGGCGTGGACAACGCGAGCGAGCTTGGAAATCCCGACGATACGCTCACGCGGGAGATAGGCGACGGCCGCCTTTCCGATGATCGGCGCCATATGGTGCTCGCAATGCGAGTTGAAGGGAATGTCCTTCAGCACCACCATCTCGTCATATCCACCGCTATCGCCAAAGGTACGCGCGAGCATCGCGGCCGGGTCCTGCTCATACCCCTCGAAGTATTCGCGATAGGCGCGCGCTACGCGATCGGGCGTGTCACGCAGCCCTTCACGGTCGGGGTCGTCGCCCGCCCACCGCAGCAGAGTCCGGACCGCCTCGCGCGCTTCCTCCTCGCTTACGTGAGGCGAGGCGCCGGCACTGTCGTCACGCGGTGCATAATAGTTCATCGACGCCTCCTTGATTGAGCATCTCAATCCTCCCGGTTAACGCCGCGCACAACATGACCAGAGGTGCAGGTTTGCGCTGCGCGCGCCAAGCTGGCATGACGCCACCATGTCACCGTCCGAGATGATCGCCGGAAGCGCGGTTGCCGCCGTCATCAGCGATCCGCATCGGCCCGATACGCCGATCATCGAGTGCAACGACGCGTTCGTTGCGCTGACCGGCTATTCGCGCGAAGAGATTATCGGTAACAATTGCCGTTTCCTCGCCGGCCCCGGGACCGAGCCCGAGCTGACCGACGAGATCCGGAAGGCAGTGGCGGCGCGGCGCACGGTGCTGGTCGAGATCCTCAACTACAAGAAGGACGGCACGCCGTTCCGCAACGCGGTGATGGTGGCGCCAATCTTCGACGACCGCGGCGAACTGCGCTATTTCCTCGGCTCGCAGGTCGAGGTGCGCGGGCCGGTCGCGGAACCGGCGCCGACACCGCAGTCGTCGGCGCGCGCGCGCGTGGAAAAGCTTTCGGCGCGGCAAAAGGCGGTGCTGCTCGGCATGGCGGCAGGCCGGCTGAACAAGCAGATCGCGCACGACCTCGGGATTACCGAACGCACGGTGAAAATGCACCGCGCCGCGATGTTCGAGGTGCTGGGCTGCCGCACCGGCGCCGACGCGATCCGCATGGCGATCGAGGCGGGCTACTGACCCGCCTTTCGCCCATACGCCCGCATGGTCCAAGGTACAGGTCGTTCGCGCCTGCGCGCGGCCCGATCTAGTCGAAATGAGCGATAATGGTTTCGAGACCGGTCCCGGCCGGCGGGTTCCGCGCGGGCGACTGGCCAGGCTGGGCGGCTTTGCGCGGCTGACTGCCGGGGTTGCAGCCAATGTCGCGCGCGACGGGGTGAAGAAGATCGCAGCGGGTGAACGTCCGGCCCTGTCCGACCTGATGCTGACCCCCGCCAATGCCGAAAAGCTGACCGCACAGCTCGCCAATCTGCGCGGTGCGGCGATGAAGCTGGGGCAGATGCTGTCGCTCGACAGCGGCGACCTGTTGCCGCCCGAACTCGGCGCGATTCTGGCGCGGCTGCGCGACCGCGCGCAGCATATGCCGCCCGCTCAGCTCGACCAGCGGCTGAAGGCCGAATGGGGCCCCGACTGGCGCCGCCGCTTCCGCCGGTTCGAAGCCTCACCGATCGCCGCAGCGTCAATCGGTCAGGTGCATCGCGCAGAAACGCATGACGGGCGGATGCTGGCGATCAAGGTCCAGTACCCCGGTGTCGCCGACAGCATCGATGCCGATGTCGACAATGTCGCGACCCTGCTGCGCCTGTCGCGTCTGCTCCCCGACAGCATCGATATCGGCCCGCTGCTGGAGGATGCCAAAACGCAGCTGCACGAAGAGGCCGATTACCGGCGCGAGGCGCAGATGCTGACGCTCTATGGCGATACGCTCGCCGACCGGCCAGAGTTCATCGTGCCGCGCGGCGATCCGGCGCTGACGACCGACCATATCCTCGCGATGGACTTCGTCGCGGGCCGACCGATCGAGAGCGTCGAGACGGCGAGCCAGGACGAGCGCAACCGCGTGGCCGCGCTGCTGATCGATCTGGTGCTGGACGAACTGTTCCGCTTTGGCGTCATGCAGACCGATCCCAATTTCGCCAACTATCGCTACCAGCCCGAGACTGGCCGTATCGTCCTGCTCGATTTCGGTGCGGCGCGGCGGATTTCGCCCGAGCTGGTCGCGGGCTATCGCCTGTTGCTCGGCACGGCATTGTCAGGCGACCGTACCGCCACCGAACAGGCGGCGGTGGATTCCGGCTTCATGGGCCAGCGTGCGCGTGAGCGGCATCCGGCACTGATCGCGTCGATGGTCGATGCGATCCTGACCGAGCTGGAGCGCGGACCGGAATTCGACTTTGCCGACCGCGCCTTCCTGCAATCGATCCGCCGCGACGTCGGCGACATCGCCGCCGACCGGTCGAGCTGGCACCTGCCGCGATCCGAATTGCTGTTCGTCCAGCGCAAGGTCAGCGGCACCGCCCTGCTCGCCGCCCGCCTCCGCGCCGTGATCGAGATGCGCGCGCGGGTAGGCAATGTCATCGGGCCAATCGCCGCCTGATTGCCTTTTTTGCTCAGCCGGATAGGTTCGTTTCCTCACAGAGGGGGACAGATCGTGGACAAGATCCTGCGGCCGTGGCGGCACTATGCAGATTTCAGCGGGCGCTCGACACGCACCGAGTTCTGGCTGTTCATCATCATTTTCTACGCAATGCTGCTGGTCCTGGCGGTTGTCGGCGGGATCCTCGGCGCGGCCGCGTTTCAGGAGGACACGGACAGCGGGTTGTTCAGCCTCTCGATGCTGCCGGTCATCCTGTGGGCACTCGCGGCATTCATCCCCAGCATCGCGGTGACCGTCCGTCGCCTGCATGACAGCGACAAGAGCGGGTGGATGTACCTGCTGACGCTGATCCCTTATCTCGGTTTCATCTTTCTGATCGCCTTTGGCGCGATGCGCGGCACCTACGGCGAAAACAGCTATGGGTTCGACCCGCGACTGGGCGAAGGTGCACCCGATTATGACGCACCCGAAATATTCAGCTGACAAAACGTCGCGCAGATCAATCGTTTTACTGCGCTTGCGTTACACCCCCCGCACATAGCGCTTCGCACCGCGCTGCGCAGTCGCAGTGCGACATGCGCTGATCGAAAATGCGGCGTTACAAATGCTTGCAGTCATTTGAACTGGATTTGCACGCCCGCGACCTGACCCTCCTCCGGCCCCCTATAATGGCTTGAGAAATGGATTCAGGGAGATGGTGAATGCGCGTGCGGACCTATCTGTTGACTGCTGCTGCCTGTGTTGGGTCGATCAGCCCTGCCTATGCGCAGGGGCTGCGGAGCGTTGAGCCGACGCCGGCGGAAACCCCCGCCACCGAGCAGGCGGCATCCGAGAACACCGCTGACATCGTGATCACGGCCACCCGCCGCTCGCAGCGTCTGTCGAGCGTGCCGATCGCAGTCAGCGCCTACAGCACGGCCGCTCTCGAAAACTCCGGCGCAACCGATATCCGCCAGATGGCGCAGATCGCGCCGTCGCTGCTGGTTGCGTCGACCGGATCCGAAGCCAATGCGACCGCGCGCCTGCGCGGCATCGGCACGGTTGGCGACAATCCCGGCCTTGAAAGCTCGGTCGTCGTGTTCATCGACGGTGTGTACCGCAACCGCACCGGATCGGGCCTCAACGACCTGGGTCAGGTCGAACGGATCGAGGTCCTGCGCGGGCCTCAGGGTACCCTGTCCGGCCGCAATTCGTCCGCGGGCGCGATCAGCATCTACACCAAATATCCCGAGTTCAAATTCGGCGGCTATGCCGAGGCGAGCTATGGCAATTACGACGCGATCCGCCTCGCCGGCGCGATCACCGGCCCGATCATCGCCGACAACCTTGCGTTCCGCGTCGATGGCGTATTCGCCAAGCGCACCGGCTTCTACCACGATGTCGTCAACGACACCGATTACAACGACCGCAATCGCATGTTCGTGCGCTCGCAGCTGTTCTGGAAGCCGAGCGACGATTTTTCGATCCGCCTGATCGGCGACTATACGCGGCGCGACGAGAAATGCTGTGGCGCCGTGCTGGTCGACACGCGCGAAAAGACCGATCCCACGCCGGGCGTGCCGGGTGATTTCGCGGTCGCCGCGCAGAACCGCATCATGCCGATCCTGACCAATCTGGGCGGTGTGTTTCCGAACCTTGGCGACCCGTATAACCGCCGGATCGCCAACACCGCCGGGCGCGCGTACTCGAACCTGACCACCGATTATGGCGTCTCCGCACGGATCGGCTGGTACATCGGCGAAGCGCAGTTGATTTCGATCACCGCCTATCGCGAATATGAAGCGGGCGGCGCGGCCGATATCGACTATGGCAATGTCGACATTGCCTATCGCCCCGATGACGGCAATTCCTATCGCAAGTTCCGCACCTTCACCCAGGAAACGCGGCTGAGCGGTTCCGCGTTCGACAACCGCTTCGACTGGCTGATCGGCGGCTATTTTGCGGACGAGAAGCTTCAGGTTTCCGACAATCTGCGCTTCGGCAGCCAATATGGTGCCTTCGCCGCGTGCCGCATGGTCGCGACGATTAACCCGACCCCCGCATTGCAGAGCGCGACCGCACCCGGCTGCCTCAGCGCCACGGGTCGCGCCGCGCTGACCCCCGCGGTTGGCCCGCAGATCATCGCCGGGCTCGACCGGCTGAGCACCATCAGCAATGTCGGCAGCGTCCGTGACATTTACGACCAGACCAGCAGCAACTGGGCGCTGTTCACCCACAATATCTACAAGATCACCGACAAGCTGAGCATCACCGGCGGCCTGCGCTACACGCGAGAGGTCAAGACGCTGAACGCGCAGTTCAACAACAACAACACCGTCTGCCCGGCGCAGCAGGCTGCGCTCGGCCCGCTGCTCGCCAACCCTGCGCTGCAGTCGCTGGCCGGCGGGATCATCACGCTGAGCTGCACCGGCAATTCCTCATCCGCGATCACCGGCCTGCCGATCAGCGACCGGATCGCCGAGGGCCAGTTCACCGGGACCACCGTGCTGTCATGGAAGCCGACCCGCGACCTGCTGCTCTATGGCAGCTATTCGCGCGGCTACAAGGCGGGCGGGTTCAACCTCGACCGGTCGGACCTGAGCGCCACCGTGTTCAGCACCCCGACCTCGGCGATGGCCCGCAATCTGCGCTTCGACCCGGAAACGGTGCAGGCCTATGAAGTCGGCGTCAAATATACCTCGCGCAAGCTGACCGCGAACCTTGCCGTCTACCGGTCGGAGTTCAAGAATTTCCAGCTGAACACGTTCAACGGCAGCAACTTCATCGTCCAAAATATCGGATCGTGCAGCGTCGGCCTGAACGGCGCGGATCGCGACCTCAGTTCGGCGACGGGCGCGTGCACTGGCGACGTGCAGGCCGGCGTGATCACCCAAGGCTTCGAGATCGAGGCCGGTGTATACCCGACCGCCGATCTGACGCTGAACCTTGGCTACACGCTGACCGACGCGAAGTACGCCAACGACCTGGTCGGCAGCGATTCGGGTGAGGCGCTCAACAACGCACTGTTCCTGCTGCCCGGCAAGGCGATCTCGAACGCCCCGCGCCACACCATCACCAGCTCGCTGAGCTGGACCCCGGAGATCGGCAATAGCGGCCTGTCGGCGATCTTCTATGTCGATAGCCGCATGACCAGCGACTATAATACCGGGTCGGACCTGTTCGCCGAAAAACTTCAGGACGGCTATGTCCTGCTCAACGGCCGCATCGGCATTCGCGGACCCGACCAGCGCTGGGCGGTGGAATTGTGGGCACAGAACCTGCTCGACACCGATTACCAGCAGGTCGCGTTCTCGGCACCGTTCCAGGGTTCGGGCAGCGTGTCGCAGGTGCAGACCTTCGGCGCCCCGGCGTTCGCGACGGCCAACTCGCTGTTCGCGTCGTTCCTGGCGGAACCACGCACGTACGGCCTGACGCTGCGCACCAAGTTCTAAGACTACCACATTGTTACCGAAACGCTCTCCGGGCCTGTCCCGGGGAGCGTTTTGCGTTGCGTCAGCTTGCGTCGAACAGGCTGTCCTGCGATCCCGCCGGCGGGTTGAGGCCGAGATGCTTCCACCCCGCCGCGTTGAGGCAGCGGCCGCGCGCGGTGCGGGCGATCATGCCGATCTGGATCAGATAGGGTTCGATCACTTCCTCGATCGTGTCGCGCGGTTCGGACAGGCCGGCGGCAAGCGTCTCCACCCCGACCGGGCCGCCGCGATAGATATCGGCGATCATCGTCAGGTAACGCCGGTCCATCGCGTCGAGGCCGAGCGCATCGACCTCAAGCCGGGTGAGCGCGGCATCGGCGGCGCGCGCATGCACCACCGCCTCCCCCGCGACATTGGCGAAATCGCGTACGCGCCGCAGCAACCGCCCGGCGATACGCGGCGTGCCCCGCGAACGCCGCGCAATCTCCGCCGCGCCATCCTCGGCAATCGCGAGATCGAGCAGCCCGGCGGCGCGGGTGACGACGCGGGTCAGTTCCTCGACCGTGTAGAATTGCAGGCGCACCGGGATACCGAAGCGATCGCGCAGCGGCGTGGTCAGCAGCCCCTGTCGCGTGGTCGCACCGACCAGGGTGAAACGCGGCAGATCGATCCGCACGCTGCGCGCCGACGGCCCCTCCCCGATCATCAGGTCGAGCGCGCGGTCCTCCATCGCGGGATAGAGCACTTCCTCGACCGCCGGGGCGAGGCGGTGAATCTCGTCGATGAACAGCACGTCGCCATCCTCGAGATTGGTGAGCAGCGCGGCGAGGTCACCCGACTTGGCGATGACGGGGCCGGACGTGGCGCGGAAGCCGACGCCCATTTCCTTGGCGATGATCTGCGCCAGCGTGGTCTTGCCCAAGCCCGGCGGGCCGAAGAACAGCACATGGTCGAGCGCGTCGCCCCGTTGGCGGGCGGCATCGATGAACACGCGCAGGTTGTCGCGCGCGGCGCGCTGGCCGACAAACTCGTCGAGCGACTTGGGGCGCAGCGCCGCGTCGATATCCTCGGGACGGCGCGAGGCGGTGAGGATGCGGTCGTCGGTCATGGGAGGCCCCACAACAAGACCGCAAACACAAGCATGAACCAGAAAGTGACAAGCGTCATCACAGGCACATAGACTATCGCAAACCCGGCCCGCCACCCGAATGGCCAGCTTTGGTGGAAGATCGGAACAACACCAGCTACCACGCCGACCGCCACCGCAGCCCATTCCGCCACCTGTTGCTGCGGATAGCCGAAGTCGATGTTCAGCAGCACGAAAACAAAGATGACTATGATCGGCAGCGCCGCGGACCAAACCAGCAACGAAGCCGACCGCGGTATGGCGTTCACAGCCCAACTCCGTCATGCTGAACTTGTTTCAGCATCCACCGTCCGTCGGGCGATGCGCCAACGGTTCCAGCCTCAGCCCGACAGCCAGATCGATCCAGTGCGGATTCTCGGATTCGATTAAATTGACCTTCCATGGCCGATGCCAACGCTTGAGCTGCTTTTCGTGTGCAATTGCCTCCGGCATTGTCGCGAAGAATTCGTAACGGACCAGCATGTGGACGCGGTTGCGCGCGGTGAAGCCCCGGATTTCGCCGCCACGATGCTGGTACAGGCGGGCGATCAGGTCGGAAGTGACTCCGACATAGATCGTGCCGTTCGGCTGACTGGCGAGGATGTAGACGCACGGTCTTTTGGGCATGGCTGCGCCCTTCGGAATGGAGCCGTGGGGTCGTCGCTTGCGGCGCGGTGGATGCTGAAACAAGTTCAGCATGACGGGAGGTGGGGGCAGCAGCGCGTTTCACTTCGCCGCCCCACACTCAGCATCAGATTTAGGAATTACGCTCGCCACGGACGTTCCTTATCCGTTCGCTTGCAGCAAGCCAATCCCCCTCCCGGTCAGGTCGGTGCCGATCGCGCGGCGGTCGCCGCAAACGCCTCCCCGATCGCGGTATAGAGCCGTTTGGGCTGGGCGCTGGCGTCATAGGGGAGCGGGCGCAGCGGCTGGCCGTCGGGGCGCGGGGTGCCGAAATTCTGCAGCCAGCTATATTTGTCGTTCATCCCCCAGACGAGCACGTCCTTGAGCTGCGGGTAGCTGAACAACAGGTCGATCCAGGCGCGGCCGTACACCGCGACATCCTCGTCGCGCTGCGCCACCGTGCCGGTACGGTTGCGGTCGTTGACGTCGAATTCGGTGATGATCAGCTTGTACCCCAACGCGACGACCTGATCGAGGAAGGACCGCATCGCCGGGATCTGCGCATTGGCGATGTCCTGCGCGGTGCCGCTGGAGTAAAATCCGATATGCGACTGGATGCCCAGCGCGTCGATCGGCACGTTGCGGTCGCGAAAGCCGCGCAACAGGTTGAGCACGCCGTTGCGGTGGGTGGTCGAGCCCCAGTCCATATAGTCGTTATAGACCAGCTCCGCGCTCGGCAGCTCGGCCCGTGCGGTGCGGAAGGCGAGGTCGAGGATCGAGGTGTCGCCGCCGACCGCAGTATGCAGAATGTTGCTGCGGACATTGCCGGTGGCGGGGTCGACCGCCTCGTTGATCACGTCCCAGCTCCTGATGCGATTACCGAAATGGCGCGCGGTGCTCTCGACATGCGTGCGCACCAGCCGTTCCGCCGTTGCCCGGGGGTTGGTCCCCATGTCGTAGCTGCGCAGCCAGGCGGGCAGACGCTCCTGAATATACCACAGGAAGCAGTGGCCGCGCATTTCCATGCCCTTTGACTCTGCATAGGCGAGCATCTGGTCGGCGCGGGTCCAGTTGTACACATTCTCCGCGCTCGACTGATATTCCCACTTCATCTCGTTTTCGGGGACGAGCAACTGGCAATCGCGTTCGAGCAGCGCGGAATAGGCCGGGTTGTTGAACGACCCGGCATCGGCACCCGGCGATGCCCAGGCGAAGGTGGAGCCGAAGCGCATCCCCCGCGCTGCCGCTGTATCTTTGAGCGCACTGGTCGGAGCCGGGGTCGGCGATGGCGTCGCGCTGGGCGATGGCGAAGGACTGGGAGACGGGCTGGGCGTGGGTGTAGGTGACGGGGTCGAGACAGTGCCGCCCCCCGATCCGCCGCCGCTACAGGCTGTAACGCCCAGCGCACCGGCAAGGGCAAGGGTTTCCCGACGGGTAAGGGACCGCATCCTCTCTTTCCTCCTCGCGGCCCGTTAGCGGGCCTGCATGTTCCGGATTCGTGTCCGGCGGAGCGATGGTAGCGCTATCAGATATCAGCGCAACGGGAAACTGGTAGCGCTATCTTGACACCACCCCCGTCATGCTGAACTTGTTTCAGCATCCACCGTGCGGCGGGCGACTGTTCCGAGGTTCCAACCCCAGCATCGCCTCCGGGCAGCGCTTCACCCTTGCAGACGGGGCATAAGCTTCGTCGCCAGGCGGCAGGGTGGATGCTGAAACAAGTTCAGCATGACGGGAGGAAGGTCGGTGAGGCCGACCCTATTCCTGCCCCCTCCTCTGATCCGCCTTCGCTTTGAATTCCGGATCGACGATGTACTTGTCCAGTTCGGATGCACCTGTAACTCTTGGAAAAACCCTACCTCTAACTGGACGGGCCACGACAACGACTTGTCCCGAAGAGCGGGTGAAAACGTGGTCGAATACGACGAATGCGCGCCCCTCTCGAAGCCCAAAGTCGATGCAGTTCGTAATCCATGGGTACTCGGGCAGCACAATCTCAATGTCGCGCCCGCCAAGTGCTTCGGCGAACCGTTCGTCCGTTCTCGCCTGAACAACCCGACCATCAAGGCGAAGGATTTCGACCGGTAGCGACCGCCCGACTTCAACCCCCTCGGGTTGCGCGGGGAAGAAGTAGGACCGCATTGCCGAACCATCCGTACACGCGAGCGCATTGCTGCTCATCAGCAACGCACTGATATAGATGAACCACTTCACTTCGCCGCCTTCCTCAACGCCAACCGCACAAGTGCATCCAGCGTCGCGCCCGCCCCCAGCTCATCGCTCGCCGCATTCACCGCGTTGCTCGCTTCGGCGGGTTTGAAGCCGAGGTTCAGCAGCGCCGACACCGCGTCGTTGGCCGCGCTGCCAGCCGGGATCGTCGCCCCTGCCCCGCCCGCGCCGATCGCGATGCCGCCGGCCTTGTCCTTCAGTTCGTTGACGATGCGCTGCGCCAGTTTCGGGCCGACACCGTTGGCGCGCGCGACCATCGCGGCGTCGGCGCGGGCGATGGCGGTCTGGACCTCGGCCGGGGAGAGGATCGACAGGATCGCGAGCGCGACCTTGGCCCCTACCCCCTGCACACCGGTAAGCAGGCGGAACCAGTCGCGCTCCTGCGCGCTGGCAAAGCCCATCAGTCGGATCGAATCCTCGCTGACCAGCATTTCGGTGTGCACGGTGACGAACTCGCCGATTGCGCCGAGCGCCGCCAGCGTCCGCGCCGACGCACCGACCAGATAGCCCACGCCATTCACGTCGATCACCGCATGATCGATGCCGGTGGCGGCGAGGTGGCCGTTGAGATGCGCAATCATCGTCCGCACCCAGCGAATTGCGTGCCGACGCCCCGGACAAACCGGACAAAGCGGACACAATCACCCGTATATGCGGCCCGCGGCGGCAGCGCGGAGGGCGAGGCGGGATGCGCGATGGGCGGCTCGGACAGCATGATCCGGTACATAAGCGGAACGGCGGGGTGTAGGAAAGCGGAAATGGCGGGCGTCGCCGGTCCGGATGCTCAGCGGCGCAGCGCGCGCGCGCTAGCCAGATGATGCGCGTGACAGATCGCGACGGCGAGCGCGTCGGCAGCATCGGGACCGGCGATGGTCGCGCCGGGGAGCAGGCGCGCAACCATCGCATGCACCTGCGCCTTGTCCGCGCCGCCGGTGCCCACCACCCCTTTCTTGACCACGCTGGGCGCATATTCGCCGACATCGAGCCCCGCCCGCGC
The DNA here is from genome assembly GCF_031456015.1 of Sphingomonas sp. BE123. Taxonomy (NCBI): domain Bacteria; kingdom Pseudomonadati; phylum Pseudomonadota; class Alphaproteobacteria; order Sphingomonadales; family Sphingomonadaceae; genus Sphingomonas; species Sphingomonas sp. BE123. The sequence continues at coordinate 999,828 of NZ_JAVDTW010000001.1, forward strand.
CGCCGCCGCGATGGCAACGCCGCGCGCATGGGCGAGCTTCAGCGTCGATTGCGGATTGGCGTTGACGAACACTTCCTCCACCGCTGCGCCGTCGGGTGCGTGATCGGCGATCAGCGCGGCGAGCATCGCGTCGAGATGCGCGAGCCGCCGCGCCAGCGGGGCTTTGGCGTCGGTCTTCAACTGCCCGTTGCCCAGATGGCCCAGCCGGTTGCCCTCCGCCCGGATCAGCCCCCAACCGGTGGTGCCAAGGCCCGGGTCAAGGCCGAGGATGATCCGCACGGCGCTCATCGCACACCGGCCGTTCGGCGGTGCGGAAACGTATTTCTACCTAGGGGCCGACCCTTAACCATGGCGGCGTCCTAAAAGACAAATGGGTGGTCCGCCAGCCTGCCCCGGTATCGATCCGATGCCGCCTCGACGTCCGGAGCATGAAAGCGGGTTCGTACCGTGTCCAATCTCGATCAGTTCTTTGCCGAACATCGCCGCCTGCGCGAATGCAATGCCGAAATGGCGGCGCTGGCCCGCCGCTTCGACCCGCCGGGCACAGACGAACTGAACGACGCGCGCTGGCGCTTTACCCGCACGCTGTTGCGGACGCTGACGCTCAAGGACCGGATGATCTATCCGCGGCTGCGCCTGCATGCCGACAGCGCGGCGCGCGCGATTGCCGAGCGTTTCTGCCAGTCGACCTCAGTGGATTATGAGCGGTTCGCCGCCCATACCAAGCGCTTTCCGCCCGATGCGGTGGTGCGCGACTGGCGCGCTTATGCGGTCGCGGTCCGGTTGCGCACCGCAGAGCTGGAGGATCGAATGGACCGCGAAGAGCGCGAACTGTTTCCGCTGCTGGACAATGCGCCGCGCGTGGCATCGGTGTCCTTTTCGCAGGGGACCAACTGGGCCGCCGACGCCTGGCGCATCCGCGCGATGCTGGGCATGGACGGCGCCGACGACCGGGCGGCTTGAGACAATTCCTCCCCCAGCTCGCTGGGGGAGGTGGCGGCGCGCAGCGCTGACGGAGGGGCGGCCGCGCAGACGGCCGTGGACAGCTCGGCAAAATTCCGCCCTCTGCGAGGGCGGCCCCTCCACCACCGCCTGCGGCGGCGGTCCCCCTCCCCTGAGCTAGGCTCAGGGGAGGAATAGAAAATCACCCCAGCTTGGCCATCACTTCGTCCGAGACTTCGTAATTGCCCCAGACGGTCTGGACGTCGTCATCATCGTCGAGCGCGTCGATGAGCTTGAACAAGGTCGCGGCATCGTCCTCGCCCACCTCGACCATCGTCTGCGGCTTCCATGCGAGCTTGGCGCCTTCCGCTTCGCCCAGCACGGGTTCGAGCGCCTTGGCGACTTCGTGCAGGTCGGCGCTGGCGGTCCAGATCTCGTGGCCATCCTCGCTCGACGTCACGTCCTCGGCACCCGCTTCCAGCGCTGCCTCGAACACCTTTTCGGCGTCACCGACGCTGGCGGGATAGGTGATCAGGCCGACGCGGTCGAAGGCGTGGCTGACCGATCCGGACGCGCCGAGATTGCCGCCATTCTTGGACACGGCGGTGCGGACGTTGGTCGCGGTGCGGTTACGGTTGTCGGACAGCGCCTCGATGATCAGCGACACGCCGCCGGGGCCGAACCCCTCATAGCGGATTTCCTCGTAATTCTCCGCGTCGCCCTTGCTCGCCTTGTCGATCGCACGCTGGATATTGTCCTTGGGCATCGACTGCGCCTTGGCGGCGTTGACCGCAGCGCGCAGGCGCGGGTTCATGTCGGGATCGGGGAGGCCCATCTTGGCCGCGACGGTGATTTCGCGGCTGAGCTTGCTGAACATGCCCGAGCGCTTCTTATCCTGCGCGCCCTTGCGGTGCATGATGTTCTTGAACTTGGAATGGCCTGCCATGGACTGTCTCTTTTGAATGGGCGGCACCGGCCCGCTCCTCCACCCGGCCACCCATCGGCAGGATATCGTCAAATGGGTGGCCGGGTGGGGAAGCGCGCCGGTGCCGAAATCAAATGCCCGGCGTCTCTAGGCGAGCGGAGGGGAGACTTGCAACCCGTCGCCCCGCGCTCCGGGTGCGTCAGACGCCGCTGAGCGTCACCGCCGTGCCCGAAGCGGAAACCATCAGCATCGATCCGTTCTTTCCGATCACTTCATAATCGAAATCGATGCCGATCACCCCGTTCGCGCCAAGCGCGCGGGCTTCGTCCTGAAGTTCGGCGAGCGCGGTCTTGCGGGCATCCTTGAGCGGGCGCTCATAGCTGCCCGAACGGCCGCCGACGATGTCGCGGATGCCGGCGAACAGGTCGCGGAACACGTTCGCACCGATGATCACCTCGGCGGTCACGATGCCGTGATAGCGGGTGACGGTGACGCCATCGACGGTGCTGGTGGTGGTAAGAATCATGCTGGGCCCTCCGGTCTGGAGGGGGCATGGTAGGGCGGCGGGGTGTGGGGCGGCAATGCCCCTGCCCGCCACCACCGTCGCCCCGGGCTTGACCCGGGGCCGGGCTGTCCTTCGTCCACGGATAGACAGAAGAAGCCCTGTCCCGGGTCAAGCCCGGGACGACGAAAAGGCGGTGCTTACTGCATCCCCAGCGCGGCGCGGTAGGTTTCGAGCAGCGCGTCCTGCTCGTCGAGCTGGTGCTTCTCCATCTTCCGCAGGCGGATGATGGTCCGCATGATCTTGGCATCGAAGCCGGTCGCCTTGGCCTCGGCATAGACGTCCTTGATGTCGTCGCTGATGCCCTTTTTCTCTTCTTCCAGCCGCTCGATCCGCTCGATCAGAAGGCGCAGCTGCTCGGCCGAAATCGAGTCGCTCATGTCCCGCTCCATAAATGTGGTGAACGGGGGCGTTTAGCGGCTGTGCCGGGGGGTGCAAGGGGGCGGCACCACCCGGCTGTGGATAGCGCCGCCCGCGGCGACCGGTTCAGCGCTTGCCCGGCTGGCGGCGCACCATCGGCCCCGTGGGCATGTGCGACGCCGACAGCGCTTCCGCCTGCGCGGCGGGCACGCCTTCACGGATCAGCGCTTCGTAGAGTGCGCGTTCGGGGGGAACCGCGATGTCGGGCTTCACGCCAATCTGCTCCCAGCTGTCGCCGCCGGGGAAATAGCTGCGCCCGACCGGGATGAACGCCGAATAGCCGCCGCCAAGCGGCGCGGTGCCGCCAAAATGGCCCGCCCCTGCGGTGGTTTCGCCGATCAGCGTCGCGCGCTTCGTACCCTTGAACACCGCTGCGAGGTGCTCGGCGGCCGACGCGGTGCGCGGCGAAGTGAGGTAATAGATTTTGGTTTTGGCCCAAGGGCTGGCGGGGCTGGCCGGGGTGACGCGATGCTCGGTCCGCGCCAGCTCGGCGGGCGCGTCGACCTTGACCAGCGAACGGAACGGCAGCGGTCCGGCCTGCGCGGCGAAGGACGCGCGCGTGTCCATGATCATCACCGCCTGCGGCGTATCGAAGATGCGCGGGAACAGCAGGTCCATTTCGTCCAGCCCGCCGCCGCGATGCGTACGCGCATCGATGATCAGCGTTTTGGCGCCGGCATGCTGGTCGAGAAAGGCGGTGAACGCCTTGAGCATCTCGGGCTCGCCGAAAAAGCCGTTGAAGCGGACATAGGCGATGCCGGGCGCGATCATCCCCGCCTGCTCCATCGCGGGCGGGGGCAGCGGAGCGCCGCCGATCTGTTGCTGGGTCGAGGGCTGGCCGACGCGCTGCGACTGCGGGCCGCCGGGCGCGAACATGGCGAGGTGGCCATCGGGGGCGATCGCCTGAAGATCGGCGGTCACCGCGGTGGCGAGCGCATAGCCGTCGGTGATGCCGTCATAGCCGCCCGCCGCGAGCTTGGTGCGCAGGGCGGCGGCGTAGCGTTTGGCAGTGTCGGGGAAGACGAAGTTCTTCTCGAGCTCGTCCGCCAGCGTCGCCACCGCCGCCTTCGCCGCCGCCGCGTCATAGGCGGGCGCTGCGGCGGGCGCGGGCGCGTCGCTTTGCGCCATCGCCATCGCCATCGGGGACAGCGCCGCCAGGATTACCGCCGCCATTACTTGCTTCCGCATCTTGCCTCTCCGTCATGGATCACCGGCAGTGTTATAGTTGACTAACACGGTTTTTGCAGGCGATGATGCCGCGCTGTTTGCCGAAAATCGGCATCGGGGAGTGGATGTGCGCCGGATATGAGCAAGCTCGACGCGTTCGACATTCAGTTGCTGAACCTGCTGCAGGACAATGCGCTGGCGACCGCCGAACAGCTGGCGCGGCGCGTGCCGCTGTCGGCATCGGCGGTCACGCGGCGGGTGCGGCGGCTGCGCAGCGCAGGGTGGATTGCGGCGGATGTCGCGATCCTCGCGCCCAGGCTGACCGCACGGCGGCTGCGCGCGCTGGTGCGGGTTCAGGTCCATGAGCATGCCGAGGAACGCGGGATCGCGGCGCTGCGCGCGGCGCTGGCGGTCGAGGAGTCGGTGCAGATGATCCTGGACGTCGCGGGCGCTGACGATCTGGCGGTGCTGATCTGCGCGCGCGATATGGCCGACTATAATGCGCTGGCCGAGCGGCTGTTTCAGAACGACCCTGCCGTGCGGCGGTACGAGACAAGCTTCATCAAGCGCGTACACAAACAGAGCGCGCTCGTTCCACTGACAACCGGAGACATAGGGTGAAAAAAGGCCACCCCGGCATGTGGGGGGTGGCGCGAGTGACGGGGCTCGAACCCGCGACCTCCGGCGTGACAGGCCGGCGCTCTAACCAACTGAGCTACACCCGCTTGAGCCCTGCGCCGAAGCGCGTTCCCTTGCGAGAGCGCGGCACCTAGACGGGTGGTCCGGGGCTGTCAACACCCGTTTCGCGGATATTTTGCGGGCGCGGTGCGGCGGGGTTGCCGCCGGTCACCAGCGTGCCGTGTTCGAACAGGAAACCGGCGATGTCGGGCTTGCCCGCAGCGCTCAGCACCGTCTGGATGATGATCAGCAGCGGCACCGCCAGCAGCGCGCCGGGCGTGCCCCAGACCCAGCCCCAGAAGCTGAGCGAGATCAGGATCATGATCGGGTTGATGGTCAGGCGGCGGCCGACCACCAGCGGGGTGATCAGATTGGCCTCGATCGTGTGCAGCCCGATCACGATCGCGGCAGGCAGCAGCGCGGCCCAGATGTCGGAAAAGGTCATCAACCCCCCGACCGCGAGGAACCCGGCGGCAAAGATCGGGCCGAGATAGGGAATGTAATTGAGCAGCGCGACGATCCCGCCCCACATCAGCGGCGTCGGCATGTCGATCAGCCACAGCGCGCCGGCCACCGTCAGGCCGAGCCCGACATTGATCAGCGTGATCGTGCCGAGATAGGCCGAGGTATCGTCGACCACGTCCTGGATCACCCGGGCGGTCGCCATCGCGCCGCCGAAGCTGGTCCGGCTGGTGATCGCGCTGCGCCGCAGCCGGGTCCAGCCGGACAGGAAGAAGAAGATGACCAGCACCGCAAAGAACATCTCGATGAACGCAGTCGGCGCGCTGGTTGCGGCAAGCTCGAGAATCGATCGCGGCGGCGCTTCGGCGGCGGCGGCGGCCGGCTGGATCGTGCGGGTCGAGGCCAGATCCTGGATCGTGCGGTTCACGAAATTCTCGAAATTCGCGTAGAAATCGATCAGCGGCTTCACGTTCGACTGGATATTGTCGATCCGCTCGGGAAGCAGCGACAGCCAGCCCCAGGCGGGCACGACGATCGATGCCAGCGCGGCATTGGCAGCGGTCAGGAACAGCAACAGACAGATCAGCGCGGCGAGCGGCGCGGGCACGCGGTGCCGCTCCAGCCATTCGAGGATCGGGACCAGCGCGATGGCGATGACGATCGCGGCGGTGAGCGGCAGGAAGAAGGGCGATCCGGCCTTGAGCGCGAACGGAATGGCCAGCACCAGCCCGATGCCGATCATCAGCGTCAGCCCGGCGAGCAGCCGGTCACGGCGGTTCTCCGCCTCGCTCTCCTGCGCTGCGGCCGGCACCATCGGCACGAAGTGCGAGGACGATTCCGACGCGCCCTCGTCCGCGTCCGCGCGCCGCTCGCCACCAAACCCCTCGTCCACCCTGAACCTGCCTTTCCTGACTGAATTCTAGCGCGATTTGCGCCGCTTGTAATCCTGCCGCGCGTCCGCCGCTTCCGCGTGCGCAGAAACTTGCTAGGCTGGGTCGCATGGGAGAGATTTTGCTGGTCATCGACGAGGGGACGACCTCGACCCGCGCGATGCTGTTCGCACCCGATGGGCGTTGCCTCGACAGCATCGCGGTGCCGTTGCGGCAATTCTATCCCCAGCCGGGATGGGTCGAGCATGACCCCGACCAGATCTGGGCCGAATCGGCCAATTGCGCGGCAGTGATGATCGAGCGCGCCAGTGGCCCGGATCGAATCGCCGCGATCGGCATCACCAACCAGCGCGAGACGGTGATGTTCTGGGATCGCCACACCGGCCGCGCGCTCGGCCCGGCGATCGTGTGGCAGGACCGGCGCAGCGCCGAGCTGTGCCGAACGCTCAAGGAACAGGGCGAGGAAGCGGGGGTGCAGGCGCGTACCGGACTGCTGCTCGACCCCTATTTCAGCGGGACCAAGATCGCCTGGGCGATGGCCAACTGGCCGCAGCTGCGCGACGCGGGCGATCGGCTGGCGGTGGGCACGGTCGAAAGCTGGCTGGTGTGGAAGCTGACCGCCAATGAACATCGGGGCGGGTTGCACGTCACCGACGCGACCAATGCGTCGCGCACCTTGCTGATGGGCCTGGGCAGCGGGGCGTGGAGCGACGGGCTGCTCGACCTGTTCGATTGCCCGCGCGGGGCGCTGCCCGAGATTGTCGATTGCGCGGGACGGTTTGGGGAAACGACGCTGTTCGGCGGGCGCATTCCGATCTGCGGCCTGGCCGGCGACCAGCAGGCGGCGACGATCGGGCAGGCGTGCCTGGCGCCGGGCGAGACCAAGGCGACCTATGGCACCGGTGCATTCATGCTCACCAATGCCGGCGAGCGCCAGCCGACGTCGCGCCACCGCTTGCTTTCGACCGTGTTGTGCCAGCTCAACGGCAAACGCAGCTATGCGATCGAGGGGTCGGTGTTCGTCGCGGGGAGCGTGGTCAAGTGGCTGCGCGATTCGCTGGGGCTGATCGCGGATGCTGCGGAAACCGAAGCGCTGGCGCGGTCGGTCGCCGACAATGGCGGCGTCTACTTCGTCCCCGCCCTGTCCGGGCTCGGCGCGCCGTACTGGGAGCCGGAGGCGCGTGGGGCGATCAGCGGGCTGACCCTTGCCAGCGGCAAGGCGCATGTCGTGCGCGCCGCGCTGGAGGCGATGGCGCACCAGAGCCATGACCTCAAGACCGCCTTTGCCGCCGATGGCTGTGACTGGTCGCGGCTGCGGATCGACGGGGGCATGGTCGCCAATGACTGGATTGCGCAGGATCTGGCCGATGTACTGGGGGTGACGGTCGAGCGGCCCGCCTTCACCGAGACGACCGCGCTGGGCGCAGCGATGCTGGCGGGCGTGGGCTGCGGGCTGTTTGCCGGACTGGAGGAAGCCGCAACGATGCGCGGGCGGGTCGAGACGTTCGAGCCGGCGATGGATGGCGGCGCGCGGGATACGCGGCTTGCCGGGTGGGCGAAGGCGGTCGCGGGGGTGCTCGCCTAGCCCCCCGTCGCCCCGGGCTTGACCCGGGGCTGGGCTTCTTCTTTCTCAACGTCGGCCAAGAAAAGCCCGGCCCCGGGTCAAGCCCGGGGCGACGATAAGTGGGTGTGAGTGGCATTGCGCTGCACCCAACCGACCGTTATGGTAACACAATACACCACATACTCTCTGGGGGGATTTTTCCATGAAGATCAACGTTTTCGCGCGGCTGACGCTGGGCGTCGCGGCGCTCGCGCTGACCGCGCCGGCGCTGTCGCAGAGCGGCAGCGGGCCGCGTTACGGCACGGTCGGGCTCGAGCTGACCGGGCAGGACAAGAGCGTCAAGCCGGGCGATGACTTCTGGTCGTACGTCAATGGCGGCTGGGCCAAGTCGGTCGAGATTGCCGCCGACCGCTCCTCGGCGGGCTATGGCGTCAAGCTGACCGACGAAGCCGAAGTGTCGGTCCGTGCGATCCTCGACGACATGGCCAAGAACCCCGGCCAGTTCGGCGCCAAGGGCAAGCAGATCGGCGACCTCTATGCCAGCTGGATGGACGAGGCCGGGATCGAAGCGCGCGGCACCGCGCCATTGAAGCCCTATCTCGCCAAGATCGCGGCGGCGAATGACCGCGCCAAGCTGCAGACGCTGTTCGCGAGCACCGGCTATGCCAGCCCGGTCGATATCGGGATCATCCCCGACCTGGCCGACCCGACCCAGTACACCGCCTTCGCCAGCCAGGGCACGCTCGGCATGGCGCGCGACTATTATCTGCTGGAGGGCGAGAAATACGACAAGTTCCGCGCCGCCTACCGCGCCTATGTCGAGCAGGTGCTGACGCTCGCCGGGATCGCCGATGCCGCCAAGAAGGCGGACGGGATCGTCGCGTTCGAAACCGCGATGGCCAAGGTCCATTGGAGCCCCGAGCAGAACCGCAACATCATGGCGCTGTACAAGCCGATGGACCGCGCCGGCATGGCAAAGCTCGCCCCGGAATTCGACTGGCCGGCAATGATGCAGACCGCGGGTCTGGGATCGCTGCCCAAGATGATCATGGGCAACGACACCGCGCTGACCGCTTTGGGCAAGATGTTCGCGCAGGTGCCGGTATCGACCTGGCAGGACTGGATGACGTTCCACTTCATCTCGTCCAATGCGGCATATCTGCCCAAGGCGTTCGACGATGCCTCGTTCAACTTCTACGCCAAGACGCTGTCGGGCACCCCGCAGAAGCGCGAGCGGTGGAAGCGTGGCGTGCAGCTGGTCAACGGCGCGCTGGGCGAAGCAGTCGGCGAGATTTACGTCGCGCGCCACTATCCGCCCGAAAGCTCGGCCAAGATGAACGAGCTGATCGTCGACCTGCGCGCCAGCCTTGAGGAGCGGCTGAAGGCCAACCAGTGGATGGACGCGGCGACCAAGGAAAAGGCGCTGGCCAAGCTCGCCGCGTTCGACCCGCGCGTCGGCCACCCCGCGACCTGGATCGACTATTCGAGCATGAAGATCAGCCGGGGCGACCTGCTCGGCAACATGGTGGCCGCACGCGAATGGGGGCAGCAGTACCAGCTGTCGAAGCTGGGCAAGCCGGTCGACCGCGCGGCATGGGACATGACCCCGCAGACGGTGAACGCCTATTACAACCCGCTGATGAACCAGATCACCTTCCCGGCGGCGATCCTGCAGGCGCCCTATTTCGACGCCAAGGCGGACCCGGCGGTCAACTATGGCGCGATCGGCGCGATCATCGGGCACGAGATCGGCCATGGCTTTGACGATCAGGGCAGCCAGTTCGGTGCCGACGGCAAGTTCGCCAATTGGTGGACGCCCGAAGCCAAGGCCGCGTTCGCCAAGCGCACCGGCGTGCTGGTCGAACAGTTTAACCAGTATGAGCCGGTGCCCGGGACCAAGATCAACGGCAAGCTGACGCTGGGCGAGAATATCGGCGATCTGGGCGGCATCGAAATGGCCTATGGCGCCTATCAGCGCTACCAGGCCAAGCATGGCAAGGCCCCGGTGATCGGCGGCCTGACCGGCGATCAGCGCTTCTTCCTGTCCTACGCCCAGGCCTGGCAGTCCAAGGTGCGCGAAGATGCCGAGCTGCAGCGCCTGCTGACCGACCCGCACAGCCCGGCCAAGTATCGCGTCAACGGCATCGTGCGGAATGTCGACGCGTGGTATGTCGCGTTCAACGTGAAGCCGGGCGACGCGCTGTACCTGCCGCCGGAGCAGCGGGTGAAGATCTGGTGAGGCGACTCGCCTGACGCGATGGGGGGCCGGTTCGGAAGGACCGGCCCTTTTTTGTCGTTGGGACTCCCCCTCCCCTATCGTCGCCCCGGGCTTGACCCGGGGCGACGAAGCGGGTGTGGCGACGAGCAGTCTTAGTCGCTACCTGCCAGTTGGTCGTACAGGTCGACCCAATCCGGATTCGCCTTCTCGATCAGCGCAAACTTCCACTCGCGGTGCCAGCGTTTGACCCGTTTCTCGCGCGCAATGGCGTCGCGAATGTCCTCGGCATAGTCCGCCCAGACGAGGCGGGTGAGGTGATGCTCGGCGCAGTAACTCGACCCGGCGCCGGTGCGGTGCTGATGGACGCGCGCAGGGAGGTTTGCCGAGACGCCGGTGTACATCTTGCCGCGATACCGGTTGGCCATGATGTAGACCCAGCCGCCTTTGGGTGTGCGTGGCATGGCACAATCCCATCCTAGGTTGGGTCGGCAGTCAAGCCACTCACCCCACCGTCGCCCCGGGCTTGACCCGGGGCCGGGCTGCCTTCTTCTTCACCATAGGCAAAGAAAAGCCCTGTCCCGGGTCAAGCCCGGGACGACGCGAGGGGTGAGGTCGGTCTGAAACTCAGGCCACCCCCTCCTCCACGAACAACGCCTTCAGATCCTTCTTCAGGATCTTCCCGTTGGCGTTCCGCGGCAGCGTCTCCGCGACGAACTTGATCGCGACGGGCGTCTTGAAGATCGCCAGCCGTTCGCGGACCCACGCCTGCAGCTCGGCCTCGGTCGCCTCCATGCCGGGCGCGAGGTGGACCACCGCCGCGGGCTCCTCGCCCAGCGTCTTGTGCGGGATGCCGATCAGCGCGCAGTCGGTGACGGCGGGGTGGGCGTAGAGCACGTCCTCGACCTCGGACGAGTAAATATTCTCGCCGCCGCGGATGATCATGTCCTTGGCGCGGTCGACGATGTAGAGGAAGCCTTCCTCGTCCAGCTTCGCCAGATCGCCGGTGCGGACCCAGCCGTCGCGGAAGCATTCGGCGGTCGCTTCGGGCTTGTTCCAGTATCCCTTCACGATCATCGGCCCCTTGGCCCACAGCTCGCCGACCTCGCCGACGGGCAGCTCGCGCTCGCCCTCCGGGTCCATGATCTTGAGGTCAGCGACCGGCACGGGCGGGCCCGCGCTGGTCGGGCGGTTCAAATAATCCTCGCTCGAATGGCTGGTCACCGTCGCCATCGTCTCGGTCATGCCCCAGCCGTTTCCGGGCAGCGCGCCGAATTCGGTGTAGATGCGCTTGACCAGCTCGGGCGCCGAGGGCGCGCCGCCATAGGCAATCGCCTCAAGGCTGGAGAGGTCATATTTGTGGCGGTCGGGGTGCTCCAGGATCTGCCACGCGATCGTCGGAACGCCGCCGGTCAGGTTGACCTTTTCGCGCTGGATGATCTCCATCGCCTCGACCACGTCCCATTTGCGCATGAACACCGCGGTGTTGCCCGACGCCAGCGTGCCCATCAGGCTCGCCGAACAGGCGGTGACGTGGAACAGCGGGATGACCAGCAGGCCGACCTTGGGCTGCGGCTCGGGCGGCATCTCGCCGCGGCGCAGATAGGAGCGCGCGGCGGCATATCCGCCCGACATGATGTTGGTGCAGAGGTTGCGGTGCGTGCCGAGCGCGCCCTTGGGCGAACCGGTGGTGCCGCTGGTGTAGAAGATCGTCGCATCGTCCTCCGGCCCCAGCGTCGGATCGGCCGGAAGCGGGACGTCAGGCAGCGATGCCCAGCTGTTGGGCGCGCCGATCAGGTCTTCGAGCTTGTCGACGCCCTCGGGCAGCTCGCCGTCCCAGCGGCTGACGATGGTGCGCTCAAGATCGGGCAGGTCGGGCAACCGCTTCTGCAACCGGGCGAAGCGCTCGCCGTCGAGGAACAACACCTTCGACCCCGAATCGCGCAGGCCATAGTCGAGCTCGCCGCCGGTCCACCATGCGTTGAGCGGGACCAGGATCGCGCCGATGCTGACCGCGGCAAAGAAGATCACCGGCCATTCGGGCGTGTTGCGCATCGCCAGCGCGACGCGGTCGCCCTTGCCCACCCCCATCTCGCGCAATTTGGTCGCGAGGTGCGCGGTGGCGCGGAAATTCGCTTCGTAGGTGACGCGCTCGTCTTCATGGATGGTGAAGATGCGCTCGCCATGGGTGCGCGACAGCTGGAGCAGCGCGGCAAGATGCGGCGGGGCGTTCTTCCACACCCGCGTCCTGATGCCGCGAATCTCGATTTCTTCCATTTCCAGCTTCTGGCCGGGCGCGGTCATCAGCGCCTGGGCTTGCGCCAGCGTCATCTTCGGCCAGGACGGGTCGAGCGGGATGAGCGGTTCGGGGGCCAAGGCGGGTCTCTCCAATGCTGTCATCATTTCGTAGTTGAATGTCGGGTTTGGCGATTCCACCACGCCCGAACACACTTCATTCTTGATTCATTAGCCGCTCAACGCAATAGGGAAGCGACACAAAGGCGAACGCCCCCGAACAAGGATTCGAATTAGAGGTATGGACTCCAGCGCCTTCGCTACCGCTACGGAAAGCGGCTTCGACGCCGACCGGCTCGCCCGCATCGATGCGTTCGTCAAGGCGCGCTACCTCGACTCGGGAAAACTGCCCAACGCCCAGCTGCTGATCGCGCGCGACGGCAGAATCGCGCATTTCAGCCATCAGGGTGCGGCGCGTGAGGGCGGCGATGCGGTAAACGACGCCTCGATCTACCGCATCGCGTCGATGACCAAGCCGGTGACGTCGATCGCGTTCATGCAATTGGTCGAGCAAGGGAGCGTCGCGCTCGACACGCCGGTCCACCACGTCCTGCCCGAGTTCAAGGGGCTGGGGGTCTATAATGGCGGCGGCGGCGGGGTGCCGTTCGTGACCAGGCCGACGACCGAGCCGATGCGGATGATCGATCTGCTGCGGCATACTTCCGGCCTCACCTATGGCTTCCAGAATCGCGGCAATGTCGATGCGGCGTATCGCGAGGGGCGGATCGAGAATTGGCACGGGCAGCTCGACCTTGACGGGTTCGTCGCGGCGCTGGGCAAGCTCCCGCTCGAATTCTCGCCGGGTGAGGCGTGGAATTATTCGGTCGCGACCGATGTGCTGGGCGCAGTGGTCGAGCGCGTGTCGGGGCAGAAGCTCGACACCTATTTTCAGGACCATATCTTCGCGCCGCTCGGCATGCACGACACCGGCTTCTGGGTGCCGGCGGACAAGGTCGATCGCCTGACCGACTGCTACACGTTCAAGGCCGGCGAAGGCCGCGTGATGTACGATCGCGGCGCGGAATCGGCGTGGAGCCGCAAGCCGACGCTGTTGTCGGGCGGCGGTGGCCTCGTCTCGACCGCGCTCGACTATCACCGCTTCTGCACGATGCTGCTCGAAGGCGGCACGCTCGACGGCGCGCGGATCATCGGGCGCAAGACGCTCGATCTGATGGTGATGAACCATCTCCCCGGCGGCAAGGATCTGTCGAGCCTGTCGCGGTCCTTGTTCAGCGAGACGCAGAATGCCGGGACCGGATTTGGCCTGGGCTTTGCGATGAACATCGATGTCGCGCGATCGATGATCCCGGGCAGCGTCGGGGAGTTTTACTGGGGCGGGATGTTTTCGACCGCCTTCTTTGTCGATCCGGTCGAGCGGATCACCATGGTGTTCATGACGCAGCTGTCGCCATCGGGGCTCTACCCGATCCGGCGCGAGCTGAAGACGATGATCTATTCGGCTTTGACATGATGCGCTGCGCCGAAACCCATTTCATCGTCACCCCCGCGAAAGCGGGGGCCCATCTCCTGACTGTGCCGCTGGATGCAGCGGCGGGAGATGGGTCCCCGCTTTCGCGGGGATGACGATTTTGATTGCAGGAGAGAGTTCAATGACTTCCCCCATCACGACTGAAAAGCAGGGCGATATCCTCGTCATTACCTCGAACAACCCGCCGGTGAACGCGCTCGGCGCGGCGGTGCGGCAGGGGCTGGACGCGGCGATCAAGGAACTGAACAGCGATGACAGCCTGAAGGCCGCGGTGATCCGCTGCGACGGGCGCACCTTCTTTGCCGGGGCCGACATCACCGAATTCGGCAAGCCGATGCAGGAGCCGGGCCTCCCGACCGTGGTCGACACGATCGAGGCGAGCGAGAAGCCGGTCGTCGCCGCGGTCCACGGCACGGCCCTTGGCGGCGGGTGCGAGGTTGCGCTGGCCTGCCATTACCGCATCGCCGTCCCCTCGGCGAAGTTCGGCCTCCCCGAAGTGAAGCTCGGCATCCTGCCGGGCGCTGGCGGCACGCAGCGCCTGCCGCGCGTCGCGGGGGTCGAATTCGCGCTTGAACTGGCGGCGAAGGGCGATCCGGTCCCGGCCAAGGTCGCGCAGGCCGCCGGACTCGTCGATCGCCTGGCGGGTGAGGACAGCCTGACCGCCGACGCCATCGCCTATGCCCAGGAAGTGGCCGACGCCCGCCCCCTGCCCCGCGCCAGCGAAAAGCCGGTGAGCGTCGAGCCGGGCGTGTTCGACACCTTCCGCAAGACCAACGCCAAGCGCTTCCGCGGCTATGACGCGCCGGCCGAGATCATCGCGGTGATCGAGGAAACGGTCGACAAGCCCTATGCCGAGGGCGTTCAGCGCGAGCGCAACGGCTTCATGAAGCTGATCATGGGCACGCAGTCGGCTGCGATGCGCCACATCTTCTTCGCCGAACGCAAGGCCGCGAAGATCGACGATGTGCCCGAGGATACGCAGCTGCGTCCCATCAAGAAGGTCGGCGTGATCGGCGCCGGCACGATGGGCGGCGGCATTTCGATGAACTTCCTGTCGGCCGGCATCCCGGTGACGATCGTCGAGATGCAGCAGGAAGCGCTCGACCGCGGCACCGGCGTGATGCGCAAGAATTACGAGGGCAGCGCCGCGCGCGGCCGGATCAAGCCCGAACAGGTCGAACAGGCAATGGGCCTGCTGACCCCGACGCTGAGCATGGACGACCTCGCCGATTGCGACCTCGTCATCGAGGCGGTCTATGAGAATATGGACGTCAAGAAGGACATTTTCGGCAAGCTGAGCACCATCTGCAAGCCGGGCGCGATCCTCGCCTCCAACACCAGCTACCTCAACATCGACGAGATTGCGGCATCGACCAGCCGTCCGGGCGATGTCGTCGGCATGCACTTCTTCTCGCCCGCCAATGTCATGAAGCTGCTGGAAATCGTGCGCGGCGCACAGACCGACAAGGATGTGCTGGCGACCGTCATGGACGTCGCCAAGAAGATCAAGAAGGTCGCGGTGGTCGCGGGCGTGTGCCACGGCTTCATCGGCAACCGCATGCTGATGCCGCGTCAGGTCGAGGCGATGAAGCTGCTGATGGAAGGCGCGACCCCGGAGCAGGTCGACCGCGTCCATGTCGAATTCGGCATGCCGATGGGCCCGTTCCAGATGAGCGACCTGGCCGGCGTCGACATCGGCTGGCACCGCGACCCGACCCGGATCGAAAGCATCCGCGACGCGCTCGCCGCCGAGGGCCGCTGGGGCCAGAAGAAGCAGGCCGGCTTCTACGACTATGACGACAAGCGGAACCCCTCGCCCAGCCCGCGCGTCGCCGAGATCATCGAGGATTTCCGCAAGAAGACCGGCGCGGTGCAGCATGAGGTGACCGCCGAGGAGATCATCGAGCGTACGCTCTACACGATGGTCAACGAAGGCGCGCTGATCCTGCAGGAAGGCATGGCGCAGCGTGCATCGGACATCGATGTCGTGTGGATCTATGGCTATGGCTGGCCGGTCTATCGCGGCGGCCCGATGTTCTGGGCGGACACTGTCGGCCTCAAGACCATCGTCGCGGGGCTGGAGAAGCATGGCTTCGAAGTCGCGCAGCTGCTCAAGGACAAGGCCGAGAAGGGCGAGCGCTTCAATGGCTGATGCCGCAGCGACCGGCGCGGAGGCGGGCGAGGTGGAGGCGCTGCGCTTCCGCCTCGGCTTCTTCAAGCTGGTCGTGCGCGACCTCCCCGCGATGGAGCGCTTCTACTGCGACACTTTCGGGTTCGCGGTAAGCAATCGCGTGGTGCTGCCCGGGCTGGAGGAGTCGATGCTCAACCTGCCCGGCCAGCCCTTCACATTGGTGCTGTTCCATCACACCGATGGGCGCGCGGTGACGGTCGGCAACGGGCATGGCCCGGTCGGCCTCACCACCGCCGATCTCGACGCGGCGGCGGCGCGCGCAATCGCGCATGGCGCGCGCCCATTGCACGGGCCGCATGAGTTGCCGGGCGCGCGGCTGACCTTCCTGCTCGACCCCGAGGGGCATGAGATCGAACTGATCCAGCGCACGGGCACGGCGGGATGACACTGGCGCGCGCGTCCGCGATCGACATCGCCACCGCAATCGCGGCGGGCGAGACGAGCGCGCGCGCGCAGTGCGAGGCCGCCATCGCGCGGATCGAGGCCGGGGACGGCGCGATCAACGCGGTGGTGGTGCGCGATTTCGACCGCGCGCTGGCCGCGGCGAACGCAGCCGATGCGGCGGTAGCACGCGGCGAGCGCCGCCCGCTGCTGGGCGTACCGATCACGGTCAAGGAAGCGTTCGACGTCGCCGGCCTTCCGACCAGCTGGGGCTTCGCGCACGCCGTCAACAACATCGCCACGAGCGATGCGGTTGCGGTGCAGCGGCTCAAGGCAGCGGGCGCGGTGATCCTGGGCAAGACCAATGTGCCCAAGGCGCTGGGCGACTGGCAGAGCGTCAATTCCGTCTATGGCCGAACCAGCAACCCGCATGATCCGGAGCGCACCTGTGGCGGCAGCTCGGGCGGGGCGGCTGCGGCGCTGGCCATGGGCTATGTGCCGATCGAACTGGGCAGCGATATTGGCGGGTCGATCCGGGTGCCGTCGCATTTCTGCGGCATCTGGGGGCACAAGCCGAGCTATGGCGCGCTGAACGGCTATGGCCACCGCTTCCCCGGCACCGATGGCGCGGAGGCGGTGCTCAGCGTGATCGGGCCGATGGCGCGGCGTGGCAGCGACCTCCCGCTGCTGGTCGACCTGCTCGCCGACCTGCCCTTGCCGCGGGCTGCCGCGCCTGCCCGGCGGGTGCTGGTGCTGACCGCCCATCCGGCGACCGCGACCGCTGCGGCCGTGATCGACGGGGTGGAGCGCGCGGCGCACGCACTGGCGCGCGATGGGGTGGAGGTGATCCGCGCCCACCCTGCCCTGCCCAATCTGGCGGCGCAGCATGATGCATACACTGCGCTGCTCGGCACCGTGTTCGCGCGGTCCGACCCGAGCCTGCACGACACACTGCCGCGCCTGCTGCCGTACCTTGCGATGCTCGACGCGCAGGCGCGCAATAGCCGGGCCTGGGCACAGCTGTTTGCGGAGGTCGACGCGGTGATCGCCCCGCCCGCCGCGACCCAGGCGTTTCCGCACGACCCGCGCCCGCAGGTGCAGCGGACGCTCGACATTGACGGCGTGGAAAGCGGCTATGACGCGCACCTCGCTTGGGCCGGGCTCGCCACCTATCCGGGCCTGCCCGCCACCACCTTCCCGGCCGGGACCGCAGGCGGCCTGCCGACCGGGGTACAGGTGCTGACCGACTTCAATCACGACCATCTTGCGATTGCGACCGCGCGCCGCATCGCCGCTTTGCTGGACGAGGAGCCATCATGACCGATCTCGACACCTTCCGCGCGGAGACCCGCGCCTGGCTGGAAGCCAATGTCCCCGCATCGATGCGCGAGCCGATGCGCGGCGAGGGCGACGCCAATTGGGGCGGACGCAAGGCCGATTACAGCAAGAACCCCGACCAGAAACTGTACATGGACCGCATGGCCGCGCGCGGCTGGACCGTGCCCGACTGGCCGACCCAATATGGCGGCGGCGGGCTGTCGCCGGCGCAGACCAAGATCCTGCGTGAGGAGATGGCGGCGCTCAACTGCCGCAATCCGCTCAACAGCTTCGGCATTTCGATGCTTGGTCCGGCGCTGCTCAAATACGGCACCGAGGAACAGAAGCTTGAGCATCTGCCCAAGATCGCGCGCGGCGAGATCCGCTGGTGCCAGGGCTATTCGGAGCCGAATGCGGGCAGCGACCTTGCCGGCCTCGCCACCAGCGCGATCAGCGATGGCGACGATTATATCGTCAACGGTCAGAAGGTGTGGACCAGCTATGCCGACAAGGCGGACTGGATCTTCTGCCTCGTCCGCACCAGCAAGGACAGCAAGCAGGGCGGGATCAGCTTCCTGTTGTTCGACATGGACTCGCCCGGCGTCTCGACCAAGCCGATCCTGCTGATCAGCGGCTATTCGCCCTTCTGCGAAACCTTCTTTGACAATGTCCGTGTGCCGAAGAAGAACCGCATTCACGACGAGAACAAAGGCTGGGACGTCGCCAAATATCTGCTCGGCCATGAGCGCGAGATGATTTCGGGCATGGGCCTCGCCGCGCCCGGCGGCAACCCGCTGATCGAAGGCGCAATCGCGACGATCGGGCTGGATGCGCAGGGGCGCCTCGCCGACCCGATCCTGCGCGCGCAGCTCGCGCTGTTCGAAGTGCGGTCCAAGGCATTCTCGGCGATGTCGGAGCGGTTCATCGACCAGTTGAAGGCCGGACAGGCGCACCCCGCCCAGCCGTCGATGATGAAATATTACGGCACCGAGCTGAACAAGGACCGCCACGAGCTGGTGATGGCGAGCGGCGGGTCGGACACGCTGGAATGGGAAAGCGAACGCTCCAACGGCGGCGCCAAGCCGCGCGCGTGGCTGCGCACCAAGGCGAATTCGATCGAAGGCGGGACCAGCGAGGTCCAGCTGAACATCGTCGCCAAGCGGATTTTGGAGCTGCCGGCGTGACGCATTAGCCCTCTCCCCTTCAGGGGAGAGGGTTGGGAGAGGGGCAGTCTGAAACAGATACGGGCCGGAGTTGGAGAGACTGCCCCTCTCCCCGGCCCTCTCCCCTGAAGGGGAGAGGGAGAAAGTGATGCCACTCTACCTCAACGACGAACAGACCATGCTCCGCGAGAGCGCCCAGCAATTCGTGGCGCAGGCCGCTCCGGTCAGCCATATGCGCGCACTGCGCGACGCCAATGACGCGACCGGGTTCAGCCGCGACCTGTGGAAGCAGTTCGCCGAAATGGGCTTCACCGGCATCCTGATCCCGGAGGCCGATGGCGGCCTTGGCCTCGGCCATGTCGAGGCGGGGGTGGTGCTGGAGGAGATCGGGCGCAACCTGTCCCCCTCCCCCTTCCTCACCACGGCGGTCGCGGCCGTGGCGGCACTCAAGGGCACCGCGCAGCGCGAACGCTGGTTCCCCGGCATCCTGTCGGGCGATACGGTCGCAGCGCTGGCGATCGATGAACGTGCCAAGCATGGCGACGCGATCGCGATGAAGGCCGAACGCTCGGGCAACGGCTTCAAGCTGACCGGGGCGAAGCAGTTCGTCGCGCATGGCCATGTCGCCGACCTGCTGATCGTCGCCGCGCGCACCGCCGGGTCGCCCGAGGATGCCGACGGCGTGACCTTGTTCGCGGTGCCCAAGGATGCGGCGAACCTCACCGCCGACCCGCAGCGGCTGGCCGATGCGAGCCTTGCCGCGCGCATGACCTTTGACGGGGTCGAGGTCGATGCCGATGCGGTGATCGGGGAGGTCGATGGCGGCCGTTCGGTGCTGAGCGCGCTGCTCGGCGCCGGGCGCACGGGCGCTGCGGCGGAAATGCTCGGCGTCGGCGGCGGCGCGATGGACATGACCGTCCAGTATCTCAAGGAACGCAAGCAGTTCGGCGTGCTGATCGGCAGCTTCCAGGCGCTCCAGCATCGCGCGGCGCACCTCTATTCAGAGCTGGAAGTCGCGCGCGCCGCGGTGCTCAAGGCACAGCAACTGCTCGACGCGGGCGACGCCAAGGCGGACGAAGCCGTGTCGGTCGCCAAGGCGATGGCCGGCATGGCCTCGACGCTGGCGGTGCAGGAAGGCGTGCAAATGCACGGCGGCATCGGCATGACCGACGAATATGATATCGGCTTCTACATGAAGCGCGGGCGCGTGCTGGCCGAACTGTTCGGCGATACCAACTACCACGCCGACGCGCTCGCGCGGGCGGCTGGGTATTGACCTTCTCTAGCCCCTCCCCTTCAGGGGAGGGGTTGGGGTGGGGCCGATCCTCACAGGCCATCGGTCTCGGTGAGACTGAGACGCCCCACCCCCAACCCCTCCCCTGAAGGGGAGGGGCTTAAGGAATGAACATGAGCGAACCGGAAAAACGCGCCGAAACCGCCGCCGAGCAGGTGACCCAACTCGTCGAATTGCTCGACGTCGAAACCATCGATGTCGACCTGTATCGCGGCGCGCGTCAGCCGGGCGGGGTCGGGCGCGTGTTCGGCGGGCAAGTGATCGCGCAGGCGCTGCAGGCGGCGCAGCGCTCGGTCGAGGGCAAGGACGCGCATTCGCTCCACGCCTATTTCATGCGGCCGGGCAATGAGGATTTCCCGATCATCTATCGCGTCGTGCGCGATTATGACGGGGGCAGCTTCGCCAACCGCCGCGTAATCGCGCTGCAGCAGGGCATGCCGATCCTGAACATGATCGCGTCGTTCCAGCGGCCCGAGGAAGGACTGTCGCATCAGGCCGACATGCCCGATGTGCCGGGGCCGGACGAGTTGCGCTCCGAGTTCGAGCTGCGCGAGGAAATCCGCGACCATGTGCCGGAGCGGTTCCGCCCCTTCTTCCTGCGCCCGCGCCCGATCGAAATCCGCCCCTGCTCCCCGCGCAACTGGTTCAAGCCGGAAAAGCGCGATCCGGTACAGCATAGCTGGTTCCGCACCGCCGCCGCCCTGCCCGACGATCCCGCGCTGCACCGCGCGGTGCTGTCCTATGCCAGCGACATGATGCTGCTCGGCACCGCGACGCTGCCGCACGGCGTCAACTGGATGACGCGCGGGCTGCAGAGCGCGAGCCTCGACCACGCCGTATGGCTGCACGAGCCGCTGCGCGCCGATGACTGGCTGCTCTACACCACCGACAGCCCCTGGGCCGGCCATGCGCGCGGGTTCAACCGCGGCCGCATCTACAGCCGCGACGGACGGCTGGTGGCGAGCGTGGCGCAGGAAGGGCTGATGCGGATGCGCGAGGGGTGAGGGTTTCAGAACCGCACCAAACCCCGTCGCCCCGGGCTTGACCCGGGGCCGGGCTGTTTGTTGTCACCCGCCAAGGAAGAAGCCCTGGCCCGGGTCAAGCCCGGGCAGACGAGCGACTATTCCTTCGGCCGGATCACATAGGCCGCCGGCAGGTACAGAAACACCTCGGTCAGGCTCGCGCGCGACCATTCGACCGGCCGGTCCAGCCCGCGCACTTCGACGCCGTAGCCGGGGCCGAAGCGCGCCGCCGTCGTCGCGGCATCGGCGGCGATCATCTCGATGATTCGGGTGCGATACTGGTCGGGGTTGAGCACCGACAGCGTCATGTCGCCGCTCTTTTCGATCTGCGCGCGGCCCGTCGCCGGCACCGCCTTGATGAACTTCGCGATCCGGTCGAGCGCGGCGCGCGCGTCCATGCCGGGCTCCAGCTTCACCTTGATGATGAAGCTGGTCCGCTCCGAATCCGGGCGGCTGTCGCGCGACAGATTGAGGTTGCCGTAATTGGCCAGCGTCAACGGCTCGACCACATAATCGCCGGTCGCCAGTTCAACGCCGTGCCTGCCCGCCTGTTCGATCGCGCTGCGCACCATCGCATAAATTTCCTTGCGGCGCGTCGCCTCGTCACGCGTGTCACCGGCGATCGACACGCGCTGCACCGCGAAATCCGCCGTGCGCCGCAGTGTGATGATCGGGATCGACGTGCCCTGGAACCCGTCGCGATTGGCCGCCGCGCGGGTGGCGGTCACCACCACTTCCTGCGCCGCGGCGGGCAGGATGCTCGCCGCCATCAATGTTGCCGCCGTCAGTGCCCGAACGATCCGCATTGCCCTGCTCCCATTTGGTTCGGGTGCAGCGTCGGGCTTTGTCCCCGCCGGGTCAACGCCCTGTCAGGGCGCGTCAGAAACCCGGCGCATCGTCGTCATCGGCATCGTCGCGCACCGCCATGCGATACTGCACGCGGGCGATGCAGCCCTGCGCGCCGCGCGGCGCGGCTTCGGCGCGTCCGGCAATGATCATGCGGCGCGCATGCTCGCCAAAATCTGCCGCCGGTTCGCTGGCGAGCACGGTGACCGCACCGGTCGCGCCCCATGGGGCAATGTCGTAGCGGACAATCGCCCAGCCTTCGATTCCGCGGCGACGAAAGGCGTCGGGAAACTCCTGCGCGAGCGGGCGGACCCAGCGGATCGTTTCGGGGCAGGTTCCGGTCGGATATTCGCTCGCGGGCGGCATCGGCGGGGCGGGCACTGGCGCGGTTGCGGCGCGGCGGAAGGGAATGGTGCAGCGCGTGCGCGGCGCGTTGCCGACATAGCGGCTGCGGGCCGCCGCATCGCTTGCGGCCGCTTCCAGCACGCGGTTGCCATCGCTGGCGACGATGCCAAGGTTTTGCGGCACGCCATCCGCATCGACATCGAACCTCGCCACGGCATAGGACGGGATGCCCGGCGTCTGGGGGATGCGGCGGCCGTCGATATAGGCGCGCAGCAACATGCGCGGGCGACCCGGCCCGGCGCAGTCGCCGGCCTTGCGGATCTGTTGCATGATGGCCGGAAATTCCGACGGGTTCACCATGCGCAGCGCCGCGACGCGGTAGAGATCGGCCGGTGCCGCACGGTCCAGCGGAATGCTGCGCGGGGTGAAGGTCATGGTACAGGCGGCCCCCGCGGCACTCGCCGGAAAGCGCCACAGGCTGAGCGCCGGGGCAAGGTCGGTGCCCTGCACATAGGCCTTGCCCCCGGATACCGCGACCCGCTGGGTAATGCCGAGCGGGCGGCCATCGTCACCGATGGTGAACCCCATTTCATACGAACGCGGCGCTTCGGTCCCCAACCGGGCGACCTGGGTGAACGGCGCGACCACGGAAAGCGGCGTAACGCTCCGCCCGCCACATTGGGCGGTGGCTCCGTCATAATCCACCAGATGCGGGCCATAGGGCGGGCTCGGAACCCGGGGCGCAGCGAAATGATCGGGCGCACGCGGCGGCGCCGGGGGCGGCACCGCAATGGTGGCGGTCTGGGCGGCGGCGATGAGGAGCGTCAGCATGAAGCGCAGCGTCCGCCTTTTTTGTTACCGGATCAAGGCATTAGGTTCGAGAAGCAAATGCCCCCTCGGTGAATGCAAGGGCATTTCCAGCGCTAAACCGCCGTCTTCCCATATTCCTGCCGCGTCACCGGATGGCTCGACGACAGCCCGCCATCCACCGCCAGTGCCTGGCCGTTGACATAGCTCGCATCATCCGAGGCGAGGAACAAAGCCGCGCGCGCCAGTTCATCCGGCTGAGCACCACGGCGCAGCGGGTTCAACCGGCCGACGCGGTCCATCTTCCCCGCCTCGCGCGCATAGTCGAAGGTCGGCTTGGTCATCCCCGTCTCGGTCAGCCCCGGGCACAGCGCGTTGACGCGGACATTCGACCCCGACAGCTGCTGCGCCGCGACGGCGGCGAGGTTGATCACCCCGGCCTTGGATGCCGAATAGGCCGGACTGCCTGCGCCCGACCGGATGCCGGCGACGCTGGCGGTCAGGACAATGGCGCCCTTCCCGCGTTCGGCAATCTTCGGCGCGCCATGCTTGATCGCGAGCAATGGCCCGATCAGGTTCACGCGCAACACTTCGGCCATCAGCTCCGGCGTGGTGTCGAACAGATTGGCCATGCCGCCCGAAATCCCGGCATTGGCGAACAGCACGTCGAGCCCGCCAAATTCGGCGACCGCCAGATCGACGGTGGCGATCACGTCCGGCTCGCTACCCGCGTCCATGCGGATCGCCTTGGCCGCGCCCCCCGCAGCGGCGATCAGCGCGACGGTTTCGTCCGCGCCTTCGGTCTTGTCGGCGACGATCACCCGCCCCCCTTCGGCCGCGAACAGGATCGCGGCGGCGCGGCCGATCCCGCTCCCCGCGCCGGTGACGATGATCGACTTGTCCTGAAAACGCATACCTACCTCCGTTCGCCCTGATGACCAAGTCGCCAAAGCCCCCGGCTTTGGCTGAAACGTCCGGGGGACGTTTCACTTGGTCATTGTCGAAGGGCCGTTCTTCTTCTCGCCGTTCAAGTAAGGACTGTGCTTCGATAAGCTCAGCACGACCGGGGGTGGGGCTAGATCGTCACCCCGCCATCGATCACCAGCGCCTGTCCGGTCGTATAGCGCCCCGCCGCCGAAGCGAGGAACACGACGCCCCCGGCAATATCCTCCGGCTCGCCCAGCCGGCGCAGCGGGGTCTGCTTGTTCACCCGCGCCTCGGCCGCGGGGTCCTCCCATAGCGCGCGGGCAAAGTCGGTCTTGATCAGTCCCGGCGCGATGCAGTTCACGCGGACATTGTCGGGGCCATATTCGACCGCATAGTTGCGCGCGAGCTGGAAGTCCGCCGCCTTCGACACGTTATACGCCCCGATCACCGGCGACCCGCGCAGCCCGCCGATCGAGGAGATGATGACGATCGCCCCGTCCTTCCGCTCGCGCATTTCGGGCGCGACCATCTGGATCAGCCAGTGGTTGGACAGGACATTGTTATCGAGGATCTTGCGGAACTGGTCATCCGCAATGCCCGCCAGCGGCCCGTAATAGGGGTTGGACGCGGCGTTGCAGACCAGGATGTCGATGCGCCCGAACACGCGGCGCGTCTCGTCCACCAGATGCTGCAGCGCATCCTTGTGCGAGATGCTCGCGGCGATCGCGATGGCGGTACCGTCGCCATGCTTCGCGTTGATCGCGGCGGCGACCGCATCGCACGCATCCTGGTTGCGGCTGGAGATCACCACCCGCGCGCCCTGATCGGCGAGCGCCTCTGCCGACGCCTTGCCGATCCCGCGCGAGGATCCGGTGACGATGGCGACCTTACCGGTCAGGTCGAACAGGCTCATCTTCTTCTCCCTCTCCCCTTCAGGGGAGAGGGTTGGGGAGAGGGGCATATCGATGCGCCCTGTCCTCGCCCTACTGCCCCTCTCCCAACCCTCTCCCCTGAAGGGGAGAGGGCTTTTTGATTACGCCCCCGCCTTGCGCGCAAATTCCCACGCGCTCGCCGCCAGCCCGGGCACGCGCGCCGCCGTCTCCTCCGCATGCGCATTGCTGGCATTGCCGTCGAGCAGGCGGCGCTTGATCCCCTGCACGATACTCATCAGCCGGAACTGGCCGAAGGCGAAATACCAGTTGAGGTCGGGAATCCCGTCGCGCCCGGTCGCGGCGCAATAGCGCTCGACCATCTGCTCGACCGTCGGAATGCCCGTCTCCGCCCCGGTAATCCCGCCGATCCCCGAAGCGCCATTGGCGGGGATCATCCAGTTCATCAGCAAGTAGCTGAAATCCGCCATCGGATCGCCGAGCGTCGACAGCTCCCAGTCGAGCACCGCCTTCACGCGCGGCGCATCGGCGTCGAAGATCATGTTGTCGATGCGGTAATCGCCATGGACGATCGACGTGCGCGTCTGCGGCGGCAATGTGCGCGGCAGCCACTCGATCAGCTTTTCGACATCCTCCAGATCGTCGGTCTGCGCCAAGCGATACTGCTTGGTCCAGCGCCCCACCTGCCGCTCGAAATAGCTGCCCGGTTTGCCGTAATCGCCCAGCCCCGCCGCGACATAATCGGTCTCGTGCAGCTGCGCCAACCGGTCGCAAATCTCGTAATAGATCGCGGTGCGCTGCGCCGGCGTTTTGTCGGGCAGCGACCCGTCCCAATAGGTCGCGCCCTCGACCAGCTCCATGATGTAGAAGGCCGATCCGACGACGCCATCATCCTCGCACAGCCCATAGGGCTTCGCCACGGGAAAGCCGGTCGGGTGCAGCCCGGCGATCAGCCGATATTCGCGATCCACCGCATGCGCCGAGGGGAGCAGCGGCCCGAACGGCTTGCGCCGCAGCACATAGGCGCCGCTCGCCGCGTCGATGCGATAGGTCGGGTTGCTCTGCCCGCCGGGGAATTTGGCGTAGCGCAGCGGCCCTTCGAACCCCGCGACATTGGCCGCCATCCACGCGGTCAGCTTCGTCACGTCGAGGTCGTCGACCTGCTCCATCGGCTGTCCGCCGCGATGTCCCGCCGGCGGGGTCATGCGAACTCGATCACGGAGCGCACCGCGTCCCCCTGGCGCAGATTGTCGAAGGCGTGGTTGATGTCCTCCAGCTTGATCCGCTCAGCCACCATCGTGTCGAGGTCGAGCACGCCGTCGAGATACATTTGCACCAGCCGCGGCAGATCGATCGGAAACTGCATCGATCCGGCGAGCGACCCCTGCAATTTCTTGCCCGACAGGAAGGTCGGGCCGGGAATGCTGACCGATTCACCCGGCTTGATCATCCCCAGGATCGTCGCGGTGCCGCCCCGGCGCAGCACGTGCCACGCGGTCTCCGCCGTCTGCGGCCGCCCGACCGCCTCGATCGCGTAGTGCACCCCGCCATCGGTGAGCTTGAGCACTTGCTTGATCAGGTCGGGGGCCATGGCGTCGAGATCGTGGGTCGCGCCCATTTTCCGCGCCAGCGCGCGCTTTTCCGCCACCGGATCGATCGCGATGATCTTGCCCGCCCCGGCAATCTTGGCGGCGTTGATCGCCGACAGGCCGATGCCGCCGCACCCGATCACCGCGACCGTCTCGCCCGGCGTTACCTTGCTGTCGCGGAAGATCGACCCTGCCCCGGTCAGCACCGCACAGCCAAGCAGCGCAGCACGGTCGAGCGGCATGTCCTTGCTGATCGCGACACAGGCATTTTCGTGGATCAGCATCTGTTCGGCAAACGCCGACAGGTTGAGGAAATGGTTGACCGGCGTGCCGTCGGAAAGCGTCAGCTTGGGCGCGGCATCCGCCGGGCGGCGCGTCGAATTGTCCAGACAAAGCGACGGGCGGCCCGAGATGCAGAACTCGCAGCTGCCGCAGAACACGGTGAAGAAGGTGATGACATGATCGCCGGGCTTGAGCCGCGTGACCTCGCTCCCCACCGCCTCGACCACGCCCGCCGCTTCATGGCCGGGCACGGTCGGCATCGCGTGCGGATAGGCGCCGTCGACGAAATGCAGGTCCGACCGGCACACACCGCACGCCGCGGTACGCACCAGCACCTCGCGCGGGCCCGGCTTGTCGATGCGGATATCGTGGATTTCGAGGGGTTTCCCGGCCTCGAACAACACTGCTGCTTTCACTTGAGCTCCCCAAACCTCAATCGTCACCCCCGCGAAAGCGGGGGCCCATCTCCTGCGCTATCCATCCACCTCACCGGCACGATTGCCACGCGTCCGGGAGATGGGCCCCCGCTTTCGCGGGGGTGACGGCAGAGGATTACCGCGTCACCGCCATGTCACCGCTGCTCGGGCGATCGGCCTTGAACTCGCCATACTTGCCGAACTCGCTGCGCGCGATCGCGCGGTTGTGCACCTCGTCCGGGCCGTCGGCAAAACGCAGCGTGCGCATGCTCGCCCAGGCGCTCGCCAACGGCGTATCGCCCGACACGCCCGCGCCGCCGAATGCCTGGATCGCATCGTCCAGGATCTGCAGCGTGATGCGCGGCCCCATCGCCTTGATCATCGCGATTTCGCCCTGCGCCGACTTGTTGCCCGCCTTGTCCATCATGTCCGCCGCCTTGAGGCACAGCAGGCGCATCATCTCGAGGTTCGAGCGCGCTTCGGCGACGCGCTGTTCCCAGATCGAATGGTCAGCGATGCGCTTGCCGAACGCGACACGGCTCAACAGCCGCTTGCACATCAGCTCGAGCGCCATTTCGGCAACGCCGATCGACCGCATGCAATGATGGATGCGCCCCGGCCCGAGGCGGCCCTGCGCGATCTCGAACCCGCGCCCTTCGCCAAGCAGGATATTCTCGACCGGAACGCGCACATTCTCCAGCACGACCTCGCCATGGCCGTGCGGCGCGTGATCATACCCGAACACCGAAAGCATGCGTTCGACCCTGACGCCGGGCGTGTCCATCGGCACCAAAATCTGGCTCTGCTGCGCGTGGCGCGAGGCATCGGGGTTGGTCTTGCCCATCACGATCGCGACCGCGCAGCGCGGATCGCCCACGCCCGACGACCACCATTTGCGGCCGTTGATGACATAATGGTCGCCATCGCGAACCATCGATGTCTGGATATTGGTCGCGTCGGACGAAGCCACGTCCGGCTCGGTCATCAGAAAGGCCGAGCGAATCTCGCCATTCATCAGCGGCTTGAGCCAGCGCTCCTTGTGCTCGCGGGTACCGTAGCGGTGCAGCACTTCCATGTTGCCGGTGTCGGGCGCGGAGCAGTTGAACACCTCGCTCGCCCAGCCGGCGCGGCCCATTTCCTCGGCGCACAGCGCATATTCGAGGTTGGTCAGCTGCGTCCCCTCGAACTCGAAACTATCGTCGACATGGGTCTGGCCCGAATGCGGCGGCATGAAGAAATTCCACAGCCCCTGCGCGCGCGCGACCGGCTTCAGCTCCTCGATCACCGGCAGCACCTTCCAGCGCTCGCCCTCATAGGCCTGACGGCGATATTCGTCCTGGCGCGGGGTGATATGCTGGTCGATAAACGCCTTCACGCGATCGCGGAAATACGTCTCCCGCTCGGTCAGCGTGAAATCCATGCGCCCTCTCCTTCTCATGCCCGGTTCGGCGGAAGCAGCGCGCCTCCGCAATGTCGCGGGCGACTCTAGGCCATACCCGATATTCGGTAAAGTGTCCGGAGCGGCTTTTTCGGTTACGGTTCCCGCGACATCGTTGCCTGTCGCATTGGGACTGTTTCTTCGAATCAAAGCTGCTAATCTGGCGCGATGAAGTCCGAAGACGCGGCGCCCGAAGAGGCGCGGGGGGAAACCAAACGATTCCGCGCCAAGCGCGACGCGATCCTCGCGGCGGCGGCGGACGTGATCAACGATCAGAGCGCGAAGGGCATGACCTTCGCCGATGTCGCGCAGCGTGTGGGCCTCAACACCACCAGCGTCACCTACTATTTCAAGCGCAAGGAAGATCTTGCCGCCGCCGCCTTCGAAGTGACGCTCGACCGGCTCGACGCGATGCTCGACGAAGCGCATCGCGAGGCAACGCCCGAGGCGCGGGTCGCCCGCTATCTGTCGATCAACATGGAGCGGCTGGCGCGAATCCATCGCGGCGAGGAAAAGGCGCTGGCGATCCTGTCCGACCTGCGCGCGATGGAGGGCGAGGTGAAGGCAGCGCTGCTCAAGCGGTGGCAGCAGATTTTCCGCAAGACCCGTGCGCTGTGGGGCGAAGGCGGCACCCGCGCGGAGACCGACCTGCGCGGCGGGCGGGCGCATGTGCTGCTCGAAAACACCTTCTGGCTTCCGGCGTGGATCACCCGCTACGAACTGGACGAATATCCGCGCGTCGAAAGCCGGCTGATGGACGTGTTCCGCCATGGCATCGCAACGCCGGGCGACCGCTGGACCCCCGATCTGCTCGACCTCACCCATGACGAGGGCGAACCGGGGCGCGAGGCATTCCTGCTCGCGGCGACGCGCCTGATCAACGAACTGGGCTATCGCGGCGCATCGGTGCAGAAAATCGCGAGCGAGCTCAATGTAACCAAGGGCAGCTTCTACCATCATCTCGACGCGAAGGACGAGCTGGTGATCGAATGCTACAAGCGCAGCTTCGACCTGATCGCCGATGCGCAGCGGCTCGCCGAAGAGGGGCCGGGCGACCATTGGCGCAAGCTGACCAGCATCATCGCGACCCTGCTCGACGTCCAGTTCTCCGAACGCGGGCCGTTGCTGCGCACCACCGCGCTGTCGGGACTGCCGCCGATTGCGCGAATGGCGCTGATCGACCGGTCGAACCGCATCGCGCGGCGCTATGCCGGGATGCTGTCCGACGGGATCGCCGAAGGATCGATCCGCGCGATCGACCCGCTCGTCGCCAGCCAGACGATGATGTCGCTGCAGAATGCCGCGTTCGACATGCGCAAATGGGCGAGCACGATGCCGCGCGAGCGCGCCGTCGCCTTCTACGCCTCGACCATCGTGTTCGGCCTGTTCGACGATCGCGTGCTGGAGTTTTCTTGAGCCGTTGAGGCTCGCCTGCTAAATGACCATCTAGATGGTCAGGAGGCCAATATGGATCGCGTGAACCTGGCGGATGCGAAGGCGCATCTCAGCGAATTAGTCGATCGCGTCGAACGTGGCGAGCAGATCGACATTACGCGACGGGGCAAACCGGTTGCGCGGCTCGCGGCAATCGCTGAGCCGCGCAAGCCGATCGATCTGGCCATGCTGCAAGCGTTGACGGCCGAACTGCCCCGGGAAGCCGAAGATGCGGCGGCACTGGTTCGCGCCATGCGGGACGGCGACCGCTATTGAGCTTCTATCTCGACACGTCGCTGATCGTCGCTGCGCTGTCCAATGAGGCGACGTCCGACACGGTCCAGCATTGGATCGTCGAGCAGGACGCACAGCAACTCACCATCAGCGACTGGACTGCGACCGAGCTATCCTCGGCATTCGCGATCAAGCTGCGCACCGGAGCGATGACGCTCGACCAGCGTGCGGCGGCGCTGGCGGTATTTCATCGGATGGTGTCCGACAGTCTGATCGTCCTTCCGGTCAAACGCCGTCACTTCCGCGAGGCAGCACGGTTCGTCGACCAGCACGAGCTTGGGTTGCGTGCGGCGGATGCGCTCCATCTCTCGATCGCATCGGAGCACGGCGCCACGGTCTGGACGCTCGACCAGCGCATGGCCGAAGCAGGACCGGCGCTGGGCGTGCCGGTGCGCCTCCTGCGCTGATCGACGTCAGGCCGCCGCCACCCCGCGCTTCAGCCACACGCCTGCACGCCAGTAATGCAACAGCGCCCAGGGCGTCGCCGCGGCGAAGGTCAGCATCGCCAGCCGCAGCGCCTCGGCATCGCCATAAGCGGGCTTGAGTGCGTCGGAGATCACGCCGATCAGCGTCGGGCCGAGGCCAAGGCCGATCAGGTTGATCACCAGCAGCGTCACCGCCGCCCACAGCGCGCGCATCCGCAGCGGGGCCAGCCCCTGGATCAGCGCGAAACTGGGGCCGAGATAGGAATTCACCAGCAGCAGCGAGACCCAATAGACCGGAATCGCGACCCACGGATCGGTCGACGCGAAGAACAGGAACGAGAGCGGCAGCCCCACTCCCTTCATCACCAGCACCAGCCATGCCTGGCTGTACAGCCCCCAGCGCTCCGCGGCCTTGTTCGCGAGCCAGCCGCCGAGCACCGCCGACAGCGTGCCGCACACCGCGCCGACCGGCGCGACGATCGACGCGATCTCGATCTTGGTCAGCCCGATCGTGCGGATCATGAAGCTGGCACCAAAGGCGGTGTGGCCATAGCCGATCAGCGAGGTGATGGTGACGCCCAGCACCAGATGGACGGCGGCGCGATTGGCAAAGAGCGAGCGGAACCCGTCGCCAAAGCTGGGCATCGCGCCCTGCGCGGCGGGGGTGTGGCTGGGGTCGGACAGGCCGCGGCGCGGCTCGACCACGAACAGCTTGATGATGATCGCGAGCAGGATGCCGGGAATGCCGACCGCGAACATTGCCACGCGCCAGCCGAAATAATGCGCCAGCGTGCCGCCGATGATCGTGCCGCCGGCCGCGCCCAGCACGACGCCGAGCGAATAGATGCCCATCGCGCCCGCGCGCTTTTCGGGCGGGTACAGGTCGGCGATGATCGAATGGCTGGGCGGGCTCGACCCCGCTTCGCCGATGCCGACGCCGATCCGGGCGAGCAGCAGCTGCACGAAATTCTGCGCCAGCCCGCACACTGCGGTCATCGCGCTCCACAGTGCCAGCGCGACCGCGATGATGTTGACGCGGTTGCTCTTGTCGGCCCAGCGCGCGACCGGCAGCCCGAGCGTCGCGTAGAAAATGGCAAAGGCAAAGCCGGCCAGCAGCCCGAGCTGGGTATCGGACAGCAGCAGCTCGGCCTTGATGTCCTCCTGCAGGATCGCGAGGATCTGCCGGTCCATATAGCTGAAGAAATAGGCAGCGGTGAGCAGGATCAGCGTGGCGGTGCGCCGCCGCAGCGCAAGCTGGTCGGCGGAAGAGGCCGCAGGGGCGGTCGCCATGAACATGCTACTCCTTCACAGGGCCGGAATGGCCGCGATCATTGTGGGAAAATCGGGGCTTCGCCGCGTTCCCCGCGCGACGAAGCCCCGAACTCTGCCGGCTTCAGAACTTGGCGGAGACGCCGATCTTGAAGTTGCGGCCGAGCGGATTCCCCACGAACGGCTCGTAGTTATAGTCCTCGCGGGCGAAGGGCGGATCCTGGTCGAACAGGTTGAGGATGCTGCCCGACAGCGTCACCTTGTCGGTGATCGCGAACTGGATCGTCAGATCGGCCGTGGTGAAGCTGTCGATGAACGCCCCCTCGGTCACCCGTGCCCCGCCCAGCGCCGGGTTCGGGCCATAGACGCCGGCGGTGGTGATGTCGGCGCGCTGGTCGTACAGCCCGTCGATATAGGTCACGGTCAGGCGCGCATCGACCGGCCCGGCCCCGAGCTCAAGGAACGCCTGCCCCTTCCATTCCGGCACCGGGTAGAGCGTCGTCTGATAGTTGAGCAGCCCGACCCCGTCATAGCCCGCCTGCACCAGCGTCCCTTCGACGAAGATGTCGCTGATCCGATTCTGCAGCGTGTAGGTGACGTTACCGCCGATCGCGAAGCGGCTGCCGCTGCCGATCAGATCGGTCCCGCGATAGCTGGCCATGAGGTCGATGCCCTCATTGGTGATCGACGCGCCATTCTGGTTCTGCGTCCGCACGCGCGAAATGGCGGTGCGCGCCGTCGTCGCGGTGCACGGCCCGGTCGAGAAGGTGAAGCGCGCGGCGAGTGCCGCATTGGTCGCGCAGGTATTGCCGCCGGTGCTGGGGAACAGCGTGTTGACCATCGAGATCAGCGGATCGGAAACGATCACATCCTGGATGTCATAGCGGTAATAATCGATGCTCGCGCTGAACCCGCCGGCATTGAGCAGCACGCCCGCGCCATAGTTTTTCGAGCTTTCCGGCACCAGGTTCGGGTTGCCGAACACGTCGATCGGGCGGAAGGTCGTGTCGATGATCTGCAGCGCGGTGATCGACCCGGGCGCCAGCTGGTTGAGCGTCGGCGCGCGGAAGGTGGTGCCGAACCCGCCGCGCACGGCAAGCCAGTCGGTCACCTGCCAGCGCGCACGGATCTGGGGATCGAAGGTCGATCCGGTGGCCCCGCCATAATCCTCGAAGCGTGCCGCAAGCTGCACGTTGAGCGAGTCGAATACCGGCAGCTGCATTTCGCCGTACACCGCCCAGACATCGCCCTGCAGGTCATAGTCGGCATTGGTGCCAAGGAAGCCAAAGGCACCCGCCGCGGCGCGCCCACCGGCGCATGCCAGCGGATTGGTGTTGCCGTTCAGCGGGGTTTCGCGGCACGGATTGACCGCCAGGTTGCTCGCGGCGCCATAACGGCCGGTGATCGAGGTATCGCGATACTGCGCGCCGACGCCGAACTGCACTTCGCCGCCGGGCAGGCTCACCCCGGTCCCGCCGCTGAGCGAGGCTTCGGCCACGAACAGCGTGGTGTCGACCCGGGTGTTCGACTTGACGAAAAACCAGTTGGTCAGGTCCGGGCTGTTCGCCGGGCCGTTCGCCACCGGATTGGTCTGCCCGGTCGCCGGGTTCACGCTGACCGCGTTGCCGAACGGGTTGAGCCACAGACAGCCATTGGCGCCCGGCGTCGTGCCGGTGCAGTTCGGGCCGCCAAAGCCGAGCAGCGCGCGCTGCACGCGGTCGCCGAACGAGTCATAGCCGTCGGTGTAGCGGTAATAATTGTGATAGGTGGCGTTGAGATTGTAGTTCAGCCCGGCGCCAACCTCGCCGCGCAGTTCGGCGGTGAAACGGGTGGATTCGCTCTTGCGCATGCCGCGCGCCGAACCCGGCTCATCCTCGCGGTCGAGCGTCGCCGGGTTGCCGCCCAGCAGGAACGGACGGAACAACAGCGTCGGGAACAACACGCCCGCACCCGCCGGCGTCGTGTTCGCTGCGCGATAGGCGACCAGGCCGGGATTGGCGCTGGGCACGAAATAGCCGCTGTTGAGCAGCGCCGAGAAGGGCGCGAACGGCGTCCCTGCTGCCGCAACGCTCGATGGCGGCTGGGTCAGCAGATAGGAGGGCGAGGTCAGATAATGCGGAACGGTCGTGCGCCCGTACAGCGCGGTGACCTGGAACGTCGTCTTCTCACCCACATCCCATTCGAAATCGATGAACGCCTGGCCGCGCGTCTCCTTCTCGACCAGATTGTCGTACACCGAATATTGGTTGTAGCAGCGCGCATCGGCGCCGACGAACCCGCCGAGCGGCGCGCACGCGCTGTCCGCGACGATGCCGCTGATCGGCGCCCCGGTCGCACCCAGATACAGGAAGTTGGCGGGGTTGCCGCCGCCGGTCCAGCCGCCCTGCGGGTTTTCGGTATAGGGGCGGATCGCCCAGTCGCGTTCCTTCGCCATCAGCTGGCTGCGCTTCTGGAAACCGGCTGCGATGAGGACGCGGAAATTCTCGCCGACATGGCCATAGCTCAGCGACGCGTCGACATCGCCGTCCGACCCGTCGATGAAGCGCCAGTTGCCGGCCGCGTTGAAGCCGCGCTGATTGGTCCGCGTGATGAAGTTGACCACCCCGGCAATCGCTTCGGAGCCATAGGTTGCGGCGGCGCCGTCCTTGAGCACTTCGACCCGGCCGATCGCCGCCTGCGGCAACAGGTTGATGTCGACCGACGGGACGCCATTGCCCGACGTGGCAAGACGCTTCGAGTTGAGCAGCACCAGCGTGCGCTGCGGGCTCAGGCCGCGCAGATTGACCGTCGCGATGCCTTCCGCCCCCTGCGAACGGCTGTCGAACTGGTTGGCGTCGCCGAGCGATGCGCTCGAGCTGGGCAGCGCCTTGACAAGGTCGAGCGCGGTCGGGCTGCCCTGCTTGGCCAGTTCCTCGGCGCCGATCA
Organism: Sphingomonas sp. BE123; assembly: GCF_031456015.1. NCBI lineage: Bacteria > Pseudomonadati > Pseudomonadota > Alphaproteobacteria > Sphingomonadales > Sphingomonadaceae > Sphingomonas > Sphingomonas sp. BE123. The sequence continues at coordinate 1,034,692 of NZ_JAVDTW010000001.1, forward strand.
CATCGACCGGCAGCGCCGCGTCCTCGGGCGTACCGGCGATCAGCGATCCGGTGATGACAATTTCGGACTCGCCGTCGCTGTCCTGCGCAAAGGCGGGCGTCAGGCCGCCGAGGACGAGCGCCGAAATCCCGCACGCCGTCAAAAGCTGCTTCTTCATATGATCCCACTCCCGTTCGGCCGGAACGCTTCTCGGTTCCATACCGTAAACTCGAATAGAACGACTTCCGGGGTTCGGGTCAAGGCGTGAAAAGCGTTGCGAAACGCCACTTATCCAACGGTGTTGCTGGGAAGATACGGGGATCGTCGCATCACCGCATTGCACCATGGGTATGACAACCCGATCTTCTAAACCGCGAATTCCATGCCGCAGATGCGAAAAGGGGTGCCGCGCAGCCGCGCGACACCCCCGGTCCGTTCACCGCTGCGGCTGCGGCGATCAGAAGCCGCTGAGCCGCGCGAAGCGTTCGCGGTGATAGGCGGTATTGCCCCACATCTGCTCAAGCACGCGCATCCGCTTGAGATAGAAGCCCGCATCATATTCGTCGGTCATGCCGATGCCACCGTGCAGCTGGATCAGCTCGCGGCTCATCAGATGCCCGATCTCGTTCGCCTTGGCCTTGGCCAGCGACACCGCCTGGCGGGTATCGCCACCGGCCTTGCCCACCGTGTCGATCGCGGCGAGCCCGGATTCGACCGCCGAGCGCATCTGTTCGATCTCGCTGAACAGGTTGGCCATGCGATGCTGCAGCGCCTGGAACGTGGCCAGAATCTGCCCGAACTGGACGCGCTGCTTAAGATAGGCGAGCGTGGTGTCGAACGCCTGCCCGGCCATCCCGAGCATTTCCGCCGCAGCGAGCAGCGCCGCCCGGTCGAGCACCGCGTCGAGCAGATTGTCCTTGCCCGACGCCAACCGGTCGGCCGGCGCACCGTCGAAGGTCACCTGCGCATGGCTGCGGAAATCGACCAGATGGCGGCGATCGACGGTCACGCCCTCCCCCGCCTCGACCAGATACAGGCCATCGGTTGCCGCGACCACGAACAGGCCGGCGCTGTCGCCCTCCGCCACGAACGCCTTGGTGCCGCTCAGCTTCCCGTCGGTCACGCTGGCGTTGATCGCGGTCGGATCGTGCCGTGGCCCTTCATCGACCGCGAGCGTGGCAACCAGCTCGCCGCTGGCGATGCGCGGCAGGTACGCCGCCTGCTGCGCTTCACTGCCGCCCAGCAGGATGGCCGAGGCGGCGGCTGCCGATGCCGCGATCGGGCTGGCCGCCATCGTCTTGCCGAGTTCCTCGATCACCAGCCCCAGGCTCAGCCAGCCGAAATCGCTGCCGCCATGCGCTTCCGGGATGATCACCCCGGTCCAGCCCATTTCGGCCATCGTCGCATAGGCGGCGGGGTCATATCCCGTCGCGTCATTGGCATTGCGGATCTTGCGCCACGCGGTGACCGGGCTCTCGTTGCTCGCCCAGTCGCGCGCCATGTCGCGCAGCATTGTCTGTTCTTCGGTCAGAACGGCCATTTCAAACTCCCTCCCCCGCTTGCGGGGAGAGGGCCGGGGAGAGGGGCAGTGTCTCGCGCCGGCCCATGTTGCGGTGGTGTTTCGAGAAGGACTGCCCCTCTCCCAACCCTCTCCCCTGAAGGGGAGAGGGCTATTTCACTGATGATCCAGCATCCCCAGGATGCGCTTGGCGATCACGTTGTTCTGGATTTCGGTGGAGCCGCCATAAATGGTCGTCGCCTTGCCGAAGAGCCAGGCACGCACGCCGTGAATCTCCTGCTCGCTAAAGCCCTCGCCTTCCCAGCCCAGGCCCTGCAGGCCCTGGATCTCGATCATCAGCTCGGCCCGCTCCTGGCCCAATTTGGTGCCGACGGTCTTGAGGATCGACGAGACTTCGGACACGCCGCCGACCGCCTTGCTCTCCGCCTGCACGCGCATTGCCGTGAGCAGGAAAGTGCGCCAGTCCATCTCGAACTTGGCGATCCGCGCGCGCAGGTCCGGGTCGGCGATCCGGCCCTGATCGTCGACGCCGCGATATTTCTTCGCGACATCGGCCAGCGACGGGCCGCCCATGCGGAACGCGGAGCCGCCGCCCGAGAGGTTGGTGCGCTCATGCTGCAGCAGGCGCTTGCCGATGGTCCAGCCCTGCCCCTCCTCGCCGACGCGGTTTTCCTTGGGCACCTTCACATTGGTGAAGAAGGTTTCGCAGAAGGGGGACATGCCGCTGATCATCTGGATCGGCTTCACCTCGACCCCGGGCGCATCCATGTCGATCAGCAGGAAGGTGATGCCGCCCTGTTTCTGGGTCTTGTCGGTGCGGACGAGACAGAAGCATTTGTGCGCCCATTGCCCGCCGCTGGTCCAGGTCTTCTGGCCGTTGACGATATAATGGTCGCCCTTGTCCTCGGCAAAGGTCTGCAGGTTGGCGAGGTCGGAGCCGGCGTTCGGCTCGGAATAGCCCTGGCACCAGCGCACTTCGCCGCGCGCGATCGCGGGGATATGCTCCTTCTTCTGCGCCTCATTGCCATATTCCAGCAGCGTCGGGCCGAACATCATCACGCCCATGCCGCCGATCGGATTCCACGCGCCGACGCGGGCCATTTCCTCCGACAGCACCTTGGCCTGCGCGCGCGACAGGCCGCCACCGCCATATTCGGCCGGCCAGGTCGGGACGCCCCAGCCTTTCTCGCCCATCGCCTTGCGCCACGCCGCCTGTTCGGGGGTTTCCTCGGTCGGCCCCTCGACCGCGGACATGCTGTTGTCCTTGCCCTTGAGCGAAGCGGGGAAGTTGGCCGCGAGCCAGTCGCGGACTTCGGTGCGGAAGGTGTCGAGATCGACCCTTACTTCCTCCATTACAGACATCTTCTCTCCTCAAAATTCACGGCGGAGTGCGGTTTCACGGCGCGCTCTTGCGCGACATGTTCGCTTTATCGATTCCCGAACAGCCGATTTTGAATTTGCGGTATGGCTCCGTGCGCGTCAATACCCCGCAATCACCGCACCGGGCCGAGCAGCGCCGAATTGTCCATCTCGACCGCCCGTGCCTCCGCCTCGCGCGCGCGCAGTGCGGCGACGTTCGCCTCATGCTTCGCGCGGGTGATCGGGTAGAACAGCAGGATCAGCGCGCCGAGCGTCCACAGCCCGATCGAGCACGGGATATAGTGGATGACGAGGCTGCGGATCGCCTCCTCGCTCACCTGCCCCGGCGCGGGCCGGGCCGGAAAATCGGACCAGACCAGCAGGCGCCCGGCAAGGAAGATGCCGATCGCGGTCGAGCATTGCTGCATGAAGCTCGACGCGGCGAAGAAGGTCCCCGCCTCGTGCCGCCCGGTCCGCACCGCGCTGTCCTCGACCACGTCCGCCAGCATCGAACTGGTGTTGATCAGCGAGATCGCGACCATCGCGCCATAAATGGCGCCGATCGCGAACAGGGTCGGCACCAGCCACGGGTCGCCGGGCACGAAGAACCAGCCCATATAGGACAGCAGCAGCGGCGACAGGCCGATCGCGACCCCGGCAATGGCGAAGATCATCGAACTCGCCCGCTTGCCGATCCACGCCGACATCACCGGCGCCAGCGGGGCGGCAATGGTCGCGGCGACCAGGCTGTCGATCGTCAGGATCGCGAGCTGGGTCGCGTTCAGCTGGAACAGATAGGTGGCGAAAAAGAGGTTGGTCGCGCTGTACAGGCCGATCGCGGAATATTTGAGCACGCCAAAGCCAAAGATCGCCAGAAAGGCGCGGTTGCGCAGCGCGGCCCCCATTTCGCGCAGGTGGCCGAGCAACGGGGTGCGCTCTGCCCGCACCTCCGCCTGGCGCAGATGCGGGATGCGGTTGTGCGTGCCGATCCCGCAGATCAGGATCACCGCCAGGATGGTCAGCGCGCCCGCAATGGCAAAGCCGGGATACCCGTCGGGATTGAGCTGGCCGCGCGGATATTCGGGCGTCGCGGCAAAGAAGGTCAGCAGGCACAGGGTGGTAAAACCATAGGTGCCGGCATAGCCGAACCACCAGCGCAGGCTGAACAGCCGCGTGCGCTCGCGATAATCGTCGGTCATCTCCGGCGTCATCGCCGAGGTCGCGATCTCGAACGCGCTGATCGACATGCGCGTGAGCGCAGCGGTGGCAAAGATCCACACCCCCATCTGCAGATCGGTCATCCCCGCCGGCGGGAACCAGGCGAGCAGAAAGAACAATGCGGTCGGCAGCGCGGCGCCATAGATGAACGGGTGGCGGCGCCCCCAGCGGCTGCGCGTCATGTCCGACCAGCGCCCAAGCAGCGGATCGGCGACCGCATCGACGAGCAGGGTCAGCGCGACTGCGGCGGAGACGATTCCGGCGGGAACGCCGATGATCTGGCTGTAGAAAAACAGCAGATAGGTGGTGAAGGCGGCGTTCTTGATGCCGTTGGCGATGGCCCCGGCGCCATAGCTGACCCGCGTTGCGACCGTGATCGGCGGGACGCCGCGCACCGCATTCGCACCACCGCCGACTCCATCGAGCGCCGTCGCCATCCGCATCTCTCCCATCGCCGTCTGCTGCGGCTGTTTAGAAGCTGCGGTATGTCTGCCGCTACGTCAAGCACCTGCGCAGCATGGCGCGCCGCGCCCGCAGGCGGCAGACGGGCATATTGCGGAATTGCGCCGCCACCCCATCTGAGCGCCAACCCCGCTGGAGACCCCCATGATCGACCTGCACTACTGGCCGACGCCGAATGGCCACAAGGTCACGATGTTTCTGGAGGAGGCCGGCCTCCCCTACACCATCCACACGGTCAATATCGGGACCGGCGAGCAATTCCGGCCCGACTTTCTGAAGATCGCCCCCAATAACCGCATGCCGGCGATCGTCGACCATGCGCCCGGCGATGGCGGCGCGCCGGTCAGCGTGTTCGAAAGTGGTGCGATCCTGTTGTACCTGGCCGACAAGACCGGTCAGTTCCTGAGCCGCGACCTGCGCGAGCGGGTGATGCAGACCCAATGGCTGATGTGGCAGATGGGCGGGCTTGGCCCGATGGCGGGACAGAACCATCATTTCAACCGCTACGCGCCCGAACAGATCCCCTATGCGCAGAAACGCTATATCGACGAGACCAACCGCCTCTATGGCGTGCTCGACCGCCAGTTGGCCGGGCGGCCGTTCGTCGGCGGCGAAGCCTATTCGATCGCCGACATGGCGATCTATCCGTGGATCGTCCCGTACAAGGCGCAGAGCCAGGATCTCGACAGCTTTCCGCATGTGAAGCGCTGGTTCGAGGCGGTCGGCGCGCGCCCCGCGACGCTGCGCGCATACGCCCGGGGCGAGGAGATCCGCCCGGCCGACACGCCGATGACCGAGGAACAGAAGAAAATCCTGTTCGGCCAGACCGCCCGCACCGGCACCGCCGACTAAGGCTGCCCCCATCCCGCAATGCCCCGGCCCGCACCGCCGCGCCGGGGCACAGCCCTGCTGCAAACCGGCCGGCTTCGGGGCCGGTCGTGGTTTCCGCTGTAACAATCATGCTTCACATAGCGGTTTTCGCCGCTAGTCTCCCGGCGATCCGGCCCCAGAGGCCAAGAAATGTCAGGGAGTCTCGTGCCGATGGCGCACACACCAGCAGCCGCACCGGGCGGTGAGCGAACCTTTTTGGGCCACCCGCTCGGCCTGTTCATCCTGTTCTTCGCCGAAATGTGGGAGCGCTTCTCCTACTACGGCATGCGCGCGCTGCTGATCTTCTACCTGACCCAGCACTGGCTGTTTTCGGACGAGAAGTCGGGCGTCATCTACGGCGCCTACACCGCGTTGGTGTACATCACCCCGGTGCTTGGCGGCTATCTGGCCGACCGCTATCTCGGTCAGCGCAAGGCGGTGCTGTACGGCGCGGTGCTGCTGACCTTCGGCCATTTCCTGATGGGATTCGAGGGCGATGGCGGCACCGATAGCGGTGCGCTCAACATCTTCTGGCTGGCGCTGAGCTTCATCATCGTCGGATCGGGCTTCCTCAAGGCGAACATTTCGGTGATCGTGGGCCAGCTCTATCCGCGCACCGACGTGCGCCGCGATGGTGCCTACACGATCTTCTACATGGGCATTAACCTCGGCGCGGCGCTCGGCTCGCTGCTCTGCGGCTATCTCGGCCAGACCTATGGCTGGAGCTATGGCTTCGGCGCAGCGGGCGTCGGCATGCTGCTCGGCCTTGTCGTGTTCGTGCTCGGCAAGCCGCTGCTGATGGGCAAGGGCGAAGCGCCCGATGCCGAAGCGCTCAAGAAGTCGGTGGTCGGCATCAAGCTCGAATGGCTGCTGTACCTGATCGGCATCGCCGCCGTGGTCGGCATCTGGCAGCTGATCCAGTATCAGGCGGTGATCGGCTGGCTGCTGATGGTTTCGGGCGCGCTGCTGGTCGGCTATGTCCTGTTCACGGCCGTGGTGAAGCTCGACCGTGAGGCGCGCGACCGCATTTTTGCCGCGATGTTCCTGATCCTGGGTTCGATCCTGTTCTGGGCGCTGTTCGAACAGGCCGGTTCGTCGCTCAACCTGTTCACCGATCGCTATGTCGACCGCGCAGGCGTTCCGGCGTCGATGTTCCAGTCGATCAACGCGATCTACATCGTGCTGCTCGCCCCGCTGTTCGCGGCGCTGTGGACGTTCCTTGGCCGGCGCGGGCTGGAGCCGTCGACCCCGGCCAAGTTCGGCCTTGCAATGCTTCAGCTGGGCCTGGGCTTCCTCGTCCTCGTCTGGGGTTCGCAGGCAGCGGGCATGGAGAACCTGACCCCGGTCCTGTTCATCTTCCTGATCTATCTGCTGCACACCACGGGTGAGCTGTGCCTGTCGCCGGTCGGCCTCAGCGCGATGAACCGGCTCGCCCCTGCGCACATGGCCAGCCTGATCATGGGCACGTGGTTCTTCGCCTCGGCCACCGGCAACTTCGCCGCGGGCCTGATCGCGGCTGCCACCGGGTCCGAGGCGGCGGCGGGCGAAGGCGCGAACAAGGCGGTCGTGCTCGACGTCTATTCGACCGTCGGCTGGGTCGCGATCGGCTTTGGCGTCGCGGTCGTGCTGATCGCGCCGCTGATCAAGAAGCTGATGCATCTCGACACGCTGAAGGACGACGAACTGGCCGGCCAGGCCGAGCTCGCCGAGCCGCAGGCGCCGGGCATTCATCTCAAAGACGAGACGCGCTGATCGTCTGATCATCGGGAGGGGGAAATGGCGTTACTGATCGCGGCCTGTGCGGCGTTTCTGGGCACCCATTTCCTCCTGTCCCACCCCTTGCGAAAGCCGCTGGTCGACATGGTCGGCGAGCGGCTTTTTATTGGGATCTATTCGCTGGTCGCCTTCGCCACATTGGGCTGGATGGCGCATGTTTATGGGCGGATGCCCGATGAAGCGCCGCTCTGGGCGGTTGGCGACGGCCTGTGGGGCGTGGCGAGCGCGATCATGTTCCTCGCCTCGGTGCTGTTCGTCGGGTCGCTGATCGGCAATCCCGCCTTGCCCGACCCGACCGACAAGCCAAAGCCGGTGCCGCGCCCGCGCGGGGTGTTCGCGATCACACGCCACCCGATGATGTGGAGCTTTGGCCTGTGGGCGGTGGCGCATATCCTGGTCTTTCCGCAACCGGCGCAGATCGTGCTGGCGGGCAGCATCGGCCTGCTCGCACTGGGCGGCGCGGCGTTGCAGGACGGCAAGAAGCGGCGGCTCCAACCCGATTTCTGGCCGCGCTGGCAGGATGTGACCAGCTATTGGCCGTTCGTCGCGATCGCGCAGGGCCGGGCGCAGGGTGCCGCGGCCTGGCCCGGCAGGGTCGCGATGGTCGGTGGAACCGTCCTGTGGCTCGCGGCGACCTGGGCGCATCTGCCACTGGCGAACATGCCGGCCGGCATCTGGCGGTGGATCGGCGGATAAAACGGTGCGGTGCCGCCCCCAATCGGGCGCAAGCGCGATCTCAACATCGCCCGCTACGCATACAATTTGCGACATTATTTCGGTAGACGCACGATCGGCGGGCGCCCATGTCAGGAGCATGAGCCGTCGCGCGATCCTGATGCTGACCCTGGCCGCACTCCCGCTCGCCGGATGTGCCGCCGGACCCGATTACCGCCCCGGCACCGCTGCCCAGATCGGTGTCCCGCCTGCATTTTCGGTTGCCGCCGATCAGCAGGCGCAGGCCGATCTCACGCGCTGGTGGACCGCGTTCAACGATCGGATGCTGACCGCGCTGGTCGAGCAGGCGGCGGGCCAGAATCTCGACGTGGCGCAGGCGGTGACCCGGCTGCGTCAGGCGCGCGAGGCCTTGGTCCAGTCGCGCGCGGCATTGCTCCCCTCGGTCAGCGTCGGCGGCAGCGCGGCGCGCAGCGAGCCGCTGCGCGGCACCAGCACACAGGTGACCCTGCCCGACGGCACCGTCACCAGCGTGTCGCAGGGCGGCAACACCAGCTTCTCGCTCGGCGGCGATGTCAATTATCAGGTCGACCTGTTCGGCGGCGTGCGGCGCGGGGTCGAGGCGAGCCGCGCGCAGCTGGAGGCATCGGGCTACAGCTATGCCGCGACGCTGGTTTCGATCCAGGGCGAGATCGCGCGCAACTATATCCTCGCCCGCGCGGCGCAGGCGCAGCTGGCCAATGCGCGCGAGAGCCTGACCATTCAGGACGACAATCTCGAGATTGCGGGCTTTCGCGTGCAGGCGGGCCTCGTCTCCTCGCTCGATCAGGAACAGGCGCGCGCCAATCGTGCGCAGACCGCCGCATCGATCCCGTCGATCGCGGCGAGTTACAACAGCGCCGTCTCGCGCCTCGGCGTGCTGACCGGACAGGCACCCGGCGCGCTCAAGGCGCAGATGGAAGCGGTGCGCCCGATCCCGCAGGGGCCGGAGCGGATCGCGGTCGGCATTCCTGCCGACACGCTGCGCCAGCGGCCCGATGTGCGGCTGGCCGAACGCAACCTAGCCGCCGCGGTCGCGCAGATCGGCGTGGCCGAAGCCCAGCTTTACCCGCAGCTCTCGCTCGGCGGCAGCATTGACGCCGGCGCGGGCAGTATCGGCAGCCTGTTCGACGTGATCACCGGCCGCGTCTTCGCCAGCATCGCACAGACGATCTTCGACGCGGGACGCACACGCGCGCAGGCCCGCTCGGCCCAGGCGGCGGCCGACGGCGCCTTCTATGCGTACAAGCAGACGGTGCTGGCGGGGCTTGAGGATGTCGAGAATGCCGTGGTCGCGCTGCAGAGTGCGCAGGCGCGCGAGCGCGAGTTCACGATTGCGCTCGATGCCGCGACCAACAGCGCGGTGCTGTCGCGCAGTTCCTACCGCGCCGGCCTTGCCGATTTCCTGACGCTGAGCCAGGCCGAAGCGTCGCTGGTGTCCGCGCGCAACGGGCTCAACCAGGCGCGGTCGGACAAAGCGAGTGCATTGATCCAGCTCTATCTCGCGCTAGGCGGCGGGTGGGATGCCAGCGCCGCGCCGACGCCCGACACCGTCACCGCCCCTCCCCCTGTTTCTGGAACCGGAACCAATTGATGGCCGACGCTGCAAACCCAAAGCTCGACGAATTTCTGGGCGGCAAGACGGTGCCGGCATGGCGCCGGCATTTGAAATGGATCGTGCTCGCGCTGGTCGCGGTCGTCGCGATCTATGGTGTGCTGCGCATGTTCGGCGGCGAGGAAGAGGCGGGCTATGCGACGCGCGCGGTGGAGCGCGGCGCGCTGACCGTGACTGTCTCTGCAACGGGCAAGCTGACGCCGACCAATCAGGTGCAGGTCGGTTCCGAACTGTCAGGGCTGGTCAGCCGGGTGCTGGTCGACGTCAACGATCGCGTGACGGCGGGCCAGCCGCTCGCGCTGATCGATCCCGAACGGCTGGACGACGCGATCACTCAGGCCCGCGCATCGGTCGCGGCGGCGGAGGCGACGGTGGCGCAGAATCAGGCGACATTGGTCGAAGCGCGCAGCCAGCTCGCGCGGTTCGAGGAGGTCAGCCGTCTGTCGGGCGGGCGCGTGCCGGCCAAGACCGAGCTCGACAATGCCCGCGCCGCAGTGGCCCGCGCCGCCGCGACGGTACGCGCGAGCGCGGCGCAGGTCACCTCGCAACAGGCGGCACTGCGCTCGGCGGTGACGCAGCGGAACAAGGCGATCATCCGCTCCCCCGTCAACGGCGTGGTGCTGGCGCGCCAGGTCGAGCCGGGCCAGACGGTCGCGGCATCGTTCAACACCCCGACGCTGTTCGTGATCGCCGAGGATCTGAGCGCGATGGAACTGGAAGTCGCGATCGACGAAGCCGATGTCGGCCAGGTCAAGCAGGGGCAGAAGGCCAGCTTTACCGTCGACGCCTTCCCTGGCGAAACCTTCCCCGCCGCGATCCAGCGCGTCGATGTCGGCTCCAACCTGTCGGCCCAGACGAGCACGACGACGAGCACCACGACGGCGCAGGTCGTATCCTATGGCGCAATCCTGTCGGTCGCCAACCCGGAACAGAAGCTGCGCCCCGGCATGACCGCGACGGCAGAGATCGTGACGCTGCAGAAGGACAATGTGCTGCTCGTCCCCAACGCCGCGCTGCGCTTTACCCCCGGTGCCGGCAGCGGCCAGAGCGGTGGCGGCGTTGCCGGCGCGCTGGTCCCGCGCGGCGGGCGGCGGGCGTCGCAGGGCGCGGAGAAATCGGCGACGATCGGCCGCGGCGCCAAGCAGACCGTCTATGTGAAGGGCGAGGACGGTCAGCCGCGCGCGATCGAAGTGACCACGGGCGACAGCAATGGCCAGGTCACCGAAGTCCTGTCGGGCGACCTCAAGCCCGGGACCGAAGTGATCACCGGCCAGCTCGCCACCAGCGGCGGCAGCAGCGCGGCACCGCGCGCATCGGGCAGTGGCCAGCGCAAGGCGGGAGCGTCGGGTGGCTGATCCGATCATCCGCCTGCGCGGGGTCACCAAGACCTATGGCGAGGGACCGACCGCGTTTCAGGCGCTGAAGGGCGTCGATCTCGACATTGCCGAGGGCGATTTTGTCGCGGTGATGGGCCCGTCGGGATCGGGCAAGTCGACGACGATGAACATCCTGGGCTGTCTCGACGTGCCGACGCGCGGCGAATTCCTGTTCAAGGGCGTGCATGTCGAGGCGCTGGACCGCGACCAGCGCGCACTGCTGCGCCGCCGTTATCTCGGCTTCGTGTTCCAGGGGTTCAACCTGCTGAGCCGCACCAGTGCGCTGGAAAATGTCGAACTGCCCCTGCTCTATCGTGGCGAGGACAAGAAGACGCGGCATAGGCTGGGCATGGCGGCGCTGGAAAAGGTCGGGCTGGATCGCTGGTGGGACCATACCCCCGCCGAACTGTCGGGCGGGCAGCAACAGCGTGTCGCCATCGCCCGCGCGATCGTCACCAGCCCCGCCGTACTGCTCGCCGACGAGCCCACCGGCAACCTCGATTCGGAACGGTCGGTGGAGATCATGGAATTGCTCACCGGCCTCAACAGGGACAGCGGCATCACCGTGCTGATGGTCACGCATGAATCGGAGATGGCGGCGTTCGCGCGCACCATCGTCCATTTCAAGGACGGGCTGGTCGAACGGATCGAGACGGGGATGCGCGCGGGGGTTCCCGCCTGATGCTGGGCACCACCTTCACGCTCGCGATCCGCTCGATCCTGCGGCACAAATTGCGCTCGTTCCTGACGACGCTCGGCATCATCATCGGCGTGGCGGCGGTCGTGGCGATGGTGACGCTTGGCAATGCGACCACGGCAGCGGTGCAGCAACAGATCGCCAGCCTCGGCACCAACATCCTGCAGGTGCGCCCCGGCCAGGGCTTTGGCCGCGGCGGCGGCGGCCCGCGCCCGCCCGATTTCGAGGAGCAGGATGTCGAGGCGATCCGCGAGCAGATTGCCGGGGTCAAGGCGGTCGCGGCGCAGGCGCAGGCGACCGGCACCGCAATCTATAACGGCGCCAACTGGTCGACCACGATCAACGGCACCGGCAATGCCTATTTCGACGTCCAGCCCTGGCCGCTGACCGGCGGGCGCACCTTTTCTCCGGCGGAAGAGGCAGCGGGCAAGGCGGTGTGCATCATCGGCAATACCGTGCGCCGCAACCTGTTCCGCGACGGCGAGGCGATCGGACGGCGCATCCGCATCAACAACGTGTCGTGCGACGTGATCGGCACGCTGTCGACGCGCGGACAGGCGGGGTTTGGCGGCGATCAGGACGATGTCGTGCTGATGCCGATCAAGACGGTGCAGCGCCGCTTTACCGGCAATCGCGATATCCGCCTGATGCTCGTCGGGGTCGACTCAGCGTATGACACCGCCACGGTGCAGGCATCGCTGAGCGACCTGTTGCGCGAGCGGCGCGGGATCGATCCGGGCGAGCAGGATAATTTCAACATCTTTGACACCGCGCAGATCAGCGCGACGCTGACCGGGACGACCCAGTTGCTGACCAGCATCGTCGCGACGGTTGCGGCGATCAGCCTGATCGTGGGCGGCATCGGCATCATGAACATCATGCTGGTCAGCGTGACCGAACGCACGCGCGAGATCGGAATCCGGCTCGCAATCGGCGCGGTCGCGCGCGAAGTGCTGATGCAGTTTCTGGTCGAGGCGATCGTGCTGTCGATGCTGGGCGGCGTGATTGGGCTGGCGGTCGCGCAGATCGTGATCGCGATCCTCACCCCGCTGATCCAGGTGCCGTGGACGTTCGATCTTCAGATCAACATCATCGCCTTTGCCATCGCGGCAGGGATCGGGGTGGTGTTCGGGTACTTCCCGGCCCGACGCGCGGCCGGACTGAACCCGATCGACGCGCTGCGGCACGAATAGGGTGGCGGCACCGGCCCACTCCCCCACCCGGCCACCCATAAGGTATCTTCAATGGGTGGCCGGGTGGGGAAGCGGGCCGGTGCCGCTTCAGCGAAGCTGAAAACGACTTAGCTGAACTGCAGCAGCACCAAGCCGCCCGCGAGCACCACCGCTGCAGCGATGCGGCGGCCGCCGAACCCTTCGCCCAGCATCCACGCGCCCATCAGCGCCGCCCACACCACGGCGGTTTCGCGCAGCGCCGACACCTTTGCCACCTCCATCAGCGAGAAGGCGTAGAGCGCAGACCCGAACGAGATGCTCGACAGCGCCCCCGCCGCGACGCCATGCTTCCATGTCGCCCTGACCGCCCGCCCCAGCGCGCGCCGGCGAAGCAACAGTGCGGTCATGGTGATGCAGATGCTGTCGAGCATGAACAGCCACACGATATAGGTGAACGGGCTTGGCGCGACGCGCACCCCGCGCGCATCGGCCATATTGTACAGCGCGACCCCGATCGCGGTGGCGAACGCCCAGCCCAGCGCCACCTTGTCCGGGTGCGCGGCCAGCCTTACGCCGCGCGCGGGCAGTGCGAACACGATCACCGCACCGGTCGCGACGACCAGCCCGATCCAACCGATCAGCGGCAGATGCTCGTGCAGCACCAGCACCGCGAACCCGGCGGTCAATAGCGGCGCCGCGCCGCGCATGATCGGGAAGACAAGGCTCAAATCGCCGCGCTGCATCGCGCGCACCAGGCAGATCTGATAGGCGAAATGCGCCGGCACCGCCCAGGCGAGCGCTTGCCAGGTGGCGGCATCGGGCAGCGGTACGATCAGCGCGAACGGTGCGATCACCACCGCCGCGCTCGATGACAACAGCGCCCGCGCGACGAGAATATCGTCGCCGCGCTTCACCACCAGATTGGTGAGCGCGAGGCTGAAGGCCGAAATCAGGCCGAGCGCGATGGCCAGCGCCTGATCACCCATGGATCAGCCGATCGAGATCCTCCGGCGTATCGATATCGACCAGCTCTGCGGAGGGCGCGACGACGTGATGCCCGCGGCGGATCAGGTCGCGCGCGCCGCGGTCGCCCGCTGCCGCGCGCAGGGCGGCGAAATGCCCGCGTCCGAACAGTGCCGGGGGGCACGGGGTTACGCCATCGCTGGACGCGACAAGGGCGGTGTCGCCATCGGCGTGGTCGAGCAGCCGGTGAATCTGCGTCGCGGTGATGCGCGGCATGTCGGCGAGCGCGACGATCACCGCATCGGGATCGCCGTGCATCGCCGCCGCCACGCCGAGCCGCAACGAGCGGCCCATCCCGGCGGCGGGATCGTCATTGGTCACGATGCGATAGCCATGGCCGGCAAGATCGAGCGCGGTGTCGGCCACGACCGCAATCCGCGCGGCGAACGGCACCGCCGCCAGCGCCGCCACGGCATGCAGGCCGAGCGGACGGCCGCGCCAAGGCATGGTCAGCTTGTCCGCATCCCCGAACCGGCGCGAACGGCCGGCGGCGAGCAGCACCAAAGCGGCGCGTTCAGCGCGGATCATGCAGCGCCCGCACCATGCCCGCCGCGATCGACAGCGCGATCTCGGCCGGGCCGACCGCGCCGATCGCGATTCCCGCGGGCCCCTCGACCCGGTCGATCTGCGCGGGCGAGAGCCCAGCCGCCGCCAGCCGCTCGCGCCGCGCGGCATGGCTTTTGCGCGACCCCAGCGCCGCGACATAGCCCGCACCGCCCCTCAGCGCCGCGATCAGCGCCGGGTCATCGATCTTGGGATCATGGCTCAGCGTCACGACCGCCGTCGCGCCATCGGGACGCAGCGCGTCGATCGCCTCGTCCGGCCAGCGATCGTCGAGCGTCACGTCGGGGAAGCGCTCCGCCGTCAGGAACCGCCCGCGCGGGTCGATCACCACGGTGGCGATGCCCAGCTCGCGCGCAAGCCCGGCGAGTACCTGAGCAATCTGCACCGCCCCGACGATCAGCAAGCGGCGCGGCGGTTCGTAGCGATTGATGAAGGCGCCGGACAGCGGGTCGACGCTGCTGCGCCCGCTCGCGAGGTCGGTCGCCACCTCCAGCGCCCTGCCCTCAGCCCGTGCCGCCGCAATCGCGTCGAACAGCGCCGGGTCGAAGCCATGCGCAGTGACCGGCTGGACCATCACCTCGATCTCGCCGCCGCACGGCAGGCCGACCTCCCACGCCGCCGCATCCGCCACGCCATAGCGGCGCAGCGCAAATGGCGCGCCGGCGATCACCTCTGCCGCCACCGCCATGATGTCGGCTTCGACGCAGCCACCCGACACCGATCCTTCGAACCGGCCGTCTTCATGCACCAGCAAATGGCTGCCACGCGGGCGCGGCGCCGAGCCCCAGGTCGAGACGACGGTCGCCAGCGCCATCCGCGCGCCCGCCCAGCCACGCGCGGCGGCGATCACGCTGTCATTATCCGCCATGGTGCCTCGCTACTGTCATCCGAATCACCTAGCGCATTGCTGCAATTCGAGGGAGATAGGGCGATGGCGGGATTGTGGCGAGCGGCGCTGGTGCTGCTGACGATTGCGGCTCCCGCCGCTGCACAGGAGGCCGTCATCGCGTCCAAGCCCATCGTCATCGCGCATCGCGGCGCCAGCGGCGAGCGGCCCGAGCATACGCTCGCGGCCTACCAACTGGCGATCGAGCAGGGTGCGGACTTCATCGAACCCGATCTGGTGATGACGAAGGACGGCCAGCTCGTCGCGCGGCACGAGAATGACATTACCGGCACCACCGACGTGGCAAACCGCACGGAATTTGCCGACCGCAAGCGCACCAAGACAATCGACGGCATCAGCCACACCGGCTGGTTCACCGAAGATTTCACGCTCGCCGAACTCAAGACGCTGCGCGCCAGGGAGCGCCTGCCGCAGCTGCGTCCGGGAAACACCAAGTTCGACGGGCACTATGAGGTGCCGACGCTGCGCGAGGTCATCGCGCTGGCCAAGGCGGCGAGCGCCAAGACCGGGCGGACCATCGGCATCTATCCCGAAACCAAGCACCCGAGCTATTTCGCGTCGATCGGCCTGCCGATGGAGGCGGTGCTGGTGGCGGAGCTCAAGGCCGCCGGCTGGGACCGCGCGGATGCGCCGGTGTTCATCCAGTCGTTCGAGGTCAACAACCTCAAGGCGCTGAAACAGCTGACCCGGGCACCGCTGATCCAGCTGATGGCGGCGGACGGCGGCCCGGCGGACAAGGCGGAGCCCAGCTACCGAACGATGGCGACGGCGGAGGGGCTGAAGGCAATCGCCGCCTATGCCAGCGGGGTCGGCCCGCAAAAGGACATGGTGGTGGCGGGCGACGGCACCGTCTCGCCGCTGGTCGCCGACGCGCATCGCGCGGGCCTCAAGGTCCATCCCTGGACCTTCCGCGCAGAGAATTTCTTCCTCCCGTCCGGTCTGCGCGCCGGCGCGAACCCCGCCGATCATGGCGACATGAGCGCGGAGATTGCGCGTTTCCTGGCGGCGGGCGTGGATGGTTTATTTACCGATTACCCTTATCAGGGGGTACAGGCGCGCGATCGGCATTCTCGCTGAACGCCCGTTGAGGGACCGCGCGATGCGCAAGGGACTGATGATTGCCGTTGCCACACTGCCGATCCTGTCGGGCGGCTGCGTTGCCAAAACCGCGTTCGACGTGGTCACTGCGCCGGTCAAGGTCGTGGGCAAGGCGGCCGACTGGGCCACCACCAGCCAGGACGAATCCGACCGCAATTACGGCCGCAAGGTACGCGAAAAGGAAGAAAAAGAAGGCCGCGAGCGCAAGAAGCGCGACGAAAAGTGCCGCAAGGATCCCGACGACTGCGATTGAGCGCGCGTCAGGCGACCCGCCCCAGGGTCTGCGCGATCGCGCGCAGCACCTGCGGCTTCATCTGCACCCACAAATGGCTTGAATCGACTTCGATCGACCGCGCGGTTGCGCAGTCCGGCTCGTAGCAGATCGCGCCATTGACCAGCCCGTCGCTCGCGCTCCAGATCGCGGTTGCCGGGACCGGCAGGGGTGCCGACGCTTCCTCAAGCATTGCGCGGACGGCGGGATCGTCGGCGCGCTGGCCGCTCACCAGTTCGAACACGCGCCAGACATTGGTCGCGGTGGGCAGCCCGGCAAAGGGTGAGCTGACCGTGATGACCTCACGCACCAGCTCCGGGTGGCGATGCGCCGCGATCCGCGCCATGATTCCGCCCAGCGACACGCCGACCAGCGTCACCTTTTCCCCGGTTTCGCCATGCACCTGCGCGATCCGCTCGAACAGCCGTTCGCCCTCCGCCCCGATCGCGCGCGCGCCGAAATTGCGACCGAGCGCCCAGGGATAAGCGCGATAGCCGAGCGCATCGAGATAGCGGCGCATCACGATGTTGCTCAGGTCGCTGTTGACCAGCCCGGGCAGGGTCATCACGGGTCGCCCGTCGCCGCGCGGCTCGGCCAGCAAGTCCTTCCACGCGAACGGTAGCGACCCCAGCGACAATGCCGCGCGCGGCCATTCGGCGAGCAGGGCCGATGCGGGGGGCGCCTTGGCATCGACATTCACGGGCATCGCATCACTCCTCACCGGCACAAGCTCCGGCAAACCCCTCGGTTCCGCGCGTCGCGTCATCATGCTATGCTGCGGACATGATGAGTGAAACCCATGTTTTGGAGCGTCCCCCCGAAGGCGCGGGCGCCGATTGGACGATCCCGCAGAATTGGGACGCGTTTACTGCCGAAGAACATGCCGTGTGGGACACGCTGTACGAACGGCAGGTCAAGCTGTTGCCCGGCCGCGCGTCCAAGGCGTTTCTGCGCGGGCTCGACCTGCTCAAGCTGTCCGAAAGCGGCATTCCGAATTTCGAGGAGCTGTCGCAGCGGCTGATGAAGGCGACCGGGTGGCAGGTGGTCGCCGTCCCCGGCCTCGTCCCCGATGACGTGTTCTTCGACCATATGGCCAATCGCCGCTTTGTCGCTGGCAATTTCATCCGCCGCGCCGACCAGCTCGATTATCTGCAGGAACCCGACGTCTTCCACGACGTGTTCGGCCACGTGCCCCTGCTCGCCGACCCGGTGTTTGCCGATTATATGGAGGCCTATGGCCGGGGCGGCCTGCGCGCGCTGGAACATGGCGCGCTCAAGCAGCTCTCCCGCCTCTACTGGTACACGGTCGAGTTCGGGCTGATCCAGGAGGATGACGACCTGCGCATCTATGGCGCGGGGATCGTGTCGAGCTATGGCGAGAGCCGCTACGCGCTCGACAGCGACAGCCCCAACCGGATCGGCTTCGACCTCAAGCGCGTGATGCGGACCGAGTATCGCATCGACGATTTCCAGCAGAATTACTTCGTCATCCCCAGCTTCGACGAACTGCTGCGCGTCACGGTCGAAACCGATTTCGCGCCGCTCTACGAAGAGATCCTCGCCCAGCCCGACATCGCCATCGCGGCGATCGAACCGGGCGACCGGGTGATCACGCTGGGTACGCAGGACTATGCGCGGAGCCGGGACCGCTAAGCCCCCTTAGCCCGTCATCCCCGCGAAAGCGGGGATGACGGTTGGAGTGGCTCACCAGCTTCCGAACCCCGGCGCGAGCCCCTGCCCGTCCGGACCGGGCCGCGTGGTGCGGCCCCAGCCATGGCGGGTCCGCTTGCGCAGCCGCAGCGTCGGCCAGTCGCCCATCGGGGTCTTGCCCGCGAGGCGCAGGCCGTGGCGGCGATAGGCGCCCGCGACGCGCTCGGCCTGCGTCTCCAGCAAGCCGGCCAGGATCAGCGTCCCGCCCTCGGCCAGCACCGCGCTGATGCTCGGCGCGAGTTCGATCAGCGGGCCGGCGAGGACGTTGGCGATGACGAGGTCATAGGGCGCGCGACCGATCAGCAACGGATGCTCCAGCCCGGCGGCGGCGGCAAGCGCGAGCTGACCCTGCATCACCCCAAGCGGCACGCCGTTGATCGCAGCATTTTCCGCCGTCACTTCGACCGACACCGGGTCGATGTCCGATGCCGTTGCATAAGCGCGCGGCCACAAATGCATCGCGGCAAAGGCGAGCAGCCCGGTGCCGGTGCCGATATCGATCAGATTATCGACCCGTTCGCCCCGCGCGCGCATCGCGTCGAGCGTGCGCAGGCATCCGGCAGTGGTCTCGTGCGTCCCCGTGCCGAACGCGCGACTCGCCTCGATCTGGAAGGTCTTGGCGCCCTCAGGCACGTCCCCGCGATTGGTCGAGGTGTGGACATAGAAGCGCCCGGCATGGACCGGCGCGATCCCCTGCTGGCTCAGCGTCACCCAATCCTCGTCCGGGATCTGCTCGATGACCTCCTTCGCCTTCCTCGCGCTGGGGACGAGCGTGCGGACCGCTGCGATATCGGCCTTGCCCGGCTTGGCCTCGAAATAGGCCTCCAACTGCCAGGCGAGCGGATCGTCGGGGATCGTCTCGCTGGTCAGCAGCACCGGCGCGGGGTCGATGCCGAGCAGCTCCGCCCCCTCGAAATCGATCGCCTCAGCCTCGTCACGCGTGCACGGCAGGGTCAGTTTCCACGAACTCATCGCACGTAGCTCGCGCCGTTCACGTCGAGCACCGCGCCTGTCATCGACGCAGGGGCCTCCAGCGCGCAGAAACGCGCCATGGTTGCGACCTCGTCAGGCATGGCGACGCGGCCGAGCGGGATGTCGGCGAGCAATTTGTCGCCGCCGCGGCTGGCGAGATAGTCTTCGGCCATGCCGGTCATGGTGAAACCGGGGCAGATGGCGAAGGCGAGGATGCCCTCCCGCGCATAGCCGCGCGCGATGCTCTTGGTCATGCCGATCATGCCCGCCTTGGACGCAGCATAATGCCAGTGCGCGGGGGAGTCGCCGCGATAGGCGGCGCGGCTGGCGATGTTGACCAGGCGGCCACCTTCCCCGCGTTCCTGCCAGTGCTTGACGGCGAAGCGGCTGAGCTGGGCCGAGGCGGTCAGATTGACCTGCATCGTCCGCTCCCACGCGGCGAGCCAGGCAGCGTCGTCGAGGTCGATCGGTGCCGCCTCGAAAATCCCGGCATTGTTGACCAGCACGTCGATCCGACCGTCGAGTCGGTCGAGCGCCGTCTGCCACAGGGCGGCGGGGGCGGCGGGGTCGGTGAAGTCGGCGGGGATGCCGCTCGCCGTCCCCTGCCCGACCGCGCGCACGTCATGGCCATCAAAGCTGGAGAGGATGGCGGCGCCGATGCCGCGGCTGGCGCCGGTCACGAGGATATGGGTCGTCATGGCGACCCGGTTAGTCGCAACATGCCGCTTCGTCACCCCCGCCCGCCACGCGGCGAGCGATCCGGTCGCGTCACGCGGCGACGGTCGCCGAAAAGCTGGTCGCCGCGTCGCTCAACTGGCCAAGCCGGGCATCGATGTCGCCAAAGGCATGTTCGAGCGAGTCGATCTCGTCGGCAACAGCATGGCTGTCCTCGCGGATCGCGCAGATCGTGTCGGACATCGAATCGGCCGCAAGCGCGGTCTCGTCCACCGCCGCAGTAATCGCCGTCACCGTCTGTGCCTGCGCAGCCATGGTGTCGCGGATGCGGTCGGCGCTGGCCTGAACCTCGCTGACCGTGGCGCGGATGGTGGTGTTGGTCGACACCGCCTGATCGGTCGCGGCCTGAATCGCCGCGATCTTGGCGGCGATGTCGTCGGTCGCGCGCGCGGTCTGGTTGGCGAGGCTCTTTACCTCCTGCGCCACCACGGCAAAGCCACGCCCGGCATCGCCGGCGCGCGCCGCCTCGATCGTTGCGTTGAGCGCCAGCAAATTGGTCTGTCCGGCAATTTCGCGAATGAGGCCGAGGATCGATTCGATCGACTGGGCATGGCCAGCCAGCGTCGCGCTCATCATCACCGCGTCGCTGGCATGGCGGCTGGCGCGCTGTGCGACTTCGCCGGCAGCTTCGACGCCGGCGCGTGCATCCTCGATCGCGCGGATCAGTCCGGCTGCGGTCGATGCCGCTTCACGCATCGCCAGCGCCGATTGCTCCGCAGCCGCAGCGACTTCGTTGGTCTTGCCCAGCATGCCCCGGGCAGCGCCGGCGGCACTGCGCGCCTGTTCGCGCACGCGCACCCCCAGCGCGCCGGTTTCCTCGATCGTCCCGGCGATATCGGCGCGGAAGCGGTCGGACTGGGCAACGCGTTCCCGTTTGGCAAGCTGCGCATCGCGCGCGCCGAGCTGCGAAGCCATCAGGTCGGCCTCAAGCATCGCCAGCCGGGTCATGACATCGGCGAGCTGATGCAGGCTTGCAATGTCATCGCCCAACCGCTCGGCGAGCACGGCATAGGTGCATGAATGCGCGCAGGCGAGCGCAGACAAGAGCGCCGGCAGCGCGATACGCGCACGATGCGTGTCATCGGCATGCTGGATCGCCATTTCGACCCAGTCGGTGTCGAAAGTGCGCGCATATTTGGCGCGGGTGTAGCGCGCGCTTTCGGCGATTCGCTGCTCAAGCCGCTCACCGACGAAAAAGGCGCGGACATGCGCGGTCGCCGGCAGGGCCAGATAATGCGTCCAGAAGGCGCGCGCGATCGTCTCGCAATCCCCGGCGATCAGCGCACCGATCCGCTCCGCCCCGGCCGAGATCGCTCCGTCCCAGTCATAATCGCGAATCCGGTCGGCAATGGGGCGGTCATCGCCGCTCCATTGTCCCAGCCCCTTTGCTGCGGCCATCCATCCCCTCCATCAGGCAGCGACTTTCGCGACGAACTCGCCCGCGCTGCTCTTGAGTGTGCCAAGCTCGCTGTCGAGCACGGCGAAGCCCTGTCCGACCCGCTCGATATCGCTTGCGACGCTTTCGGTATCCTCGCGGATCGCCCCGATCGTCGCCGACATCGAATCGGCCGCCAGCGCCGTTTCATCGACCGCCGCGGTGATCGCGGTCACGGTCTGTGCCTGAACCTCCATCGCGCCGCGGATACGGTCGGCACTGGCCTGAACCTCCTGAACCGTGTTGCGGATCGACGCGTTGGTCTCGACGGTGCTGCGCGTTGCCGACTGGATCGCGGCGATCTTGCCGGCGATATCGTCGGTCGCGCGCGCGGTCTGGTTGGCAAGGCTCTTCACCTCCTGTGCCACCACGGCAAAGCCGCGTCCGGCGTCGCCGGCGCGCGCTGCTTCGATCGTCGCGTTGAGCGCGAGCAGGTTGGTCTGGCCGGCGATGTCGCGGATCAGGCCCAGGATCGATTCGATCGACTTGGCATGGTCCGACAGCATCTCGCTCATCGCCACCGCCTCACCCGCTTGGGCCGACGCGCGGGTGGCGACATCGGCGGCGACCTCGACCTCGGTGCGCGCATCCTCGATCGCACGGATCAGGCCGGCGGCGGTATGTGCTGCCTCACGCATCGCCAGCGCCGACTGTTCGGCAGCGGCAGCAACCTCGCTCGCCTTGCCCAGCATGCCGCGCGCCGCGATCGAAGTATGGCTGGCCTGGGTGCGCAGCTGCTCACCCTCGCGCGAGGCGCGCTCGACGGTCGTGCCGATCGAGTCGCGGAACTGGCCGGCCAGCCGGTCGCGCGCGACCTGGGCACTATGCTCGCGATAGAGATTGTACAGTTCGACGGTGATGTCGCTTTCCAGCGCGGACAGGCGCATCAGCGTGTCGATCAGCGCAGCGAGGCGCGCATCGCCCGGCGCGACGCGACGCACCAGCACGTCGAGCGCGGCACGATCGCTGGCGTTGATCATCGACAGCAGCGCCATCGGCTCGACCTCCGCGCCATAGGCAGCGGCGACCGAGCGTTCGATCGATTCGACCCAGGCGCGACCGCGCGTGTCGAGGAAGCGGTTGCGCAGGAAGACGATGCCGATGTCGATCATCTTCTGCGTATCGTCCGGCGCCCAGTCGCGCTCGTCCGAGAAACAGCGCAGCCATTGCTGCCAATAGGCCTCCGAAACGAGGCGGATTTCGGGTTCGAGCAGATCCCACACGTCACGGCTCATCCGGTCCATCGACCCGTCAAAGTCGAAAATCCGCAGCCGCGCGGCCAGATCGATCCGCGCGCTCATCGCGCCGATTGCCGGCATATCCTTGTTCGATCGCGCTCCACTCACGAAACCGGTCCCCTGTCTGTGCCGGACGCAGTTCGTCCCAGGCCTTCCCCGCTGGGCTAGACCCGAAATGGTTAAGGGCGGGTTAGGGACGGGTCATTTGCAGGCAGCTTCTTGCATCGGCGGCAGGCGTGGCTATTTGAGGCGCAAATTATAGGGGACACGCCGTGGCCAAGGCCCGCAACATCAACCGCCCGCTCTCACCGCACCTGCAAGTGTGGAAATGGGGCCCGCACATGCTCGTTTCGATCCTGCACCGCGTCACGGGCAGCGGCATGGCGACGGTCGGCGTCGGCGTCCTGCTGTGGTGGCTCGGCGCACTTGCCTCCGGGCCGGAGGCGACGGCGGCGTTTCTCGACTGCCTGACGGTCGAGAGCGGCGCACCCAATGCGATCGGCTACATCCTCGGCATCGGCCTGACGCTCAGCTTCTTCCAGCACATGATGACCGGCATCCGCCACCTCGTCATGGATGCCGGCGCGGCGTTCGAGCTCAAGGCCAACAAGAATTTCGCGGTGCTGACCATGGTCGTGTCGGTGGCGCTGACCGCCCTGCTGTGGGGCTGGCTGGTCTATGGCGAGCTGGCCAAGGCGCCGGCGACGGAAACCCCGATTGCGGTGGAGAAGAAGTAATGGGTAGCGGAACCAGCATCGGCCGCGTCCGCGGCCTCGGCTCGGCGCATGAGGGCACGCACCACTGGTGGCATCAACGCGTCACCGCCGGCTCCAATCTGGTGCTGATGACGTGGCTGATCGTCAGCCTGATCCGGCTTCCCGACCTCGGCTATGAAACGGTTCAGGCATGGCTGTCCGCGCCGGTCGCGGCGGTACCGATGATCCTGCTCGTGATCAGCGTCTTCTATCACCTGCGCATGGGGCTGCAGGTGGTGATCGAGGATTACCAGCATGACGAATCCCGGATCGTGCTGATGACCCTGCTCAACTTCTTCGCCATCGGCGGCGCCGTGTTCGCGATCTTCTCGATCCTCAAGATTGCCTTCGCCGTCACCACCACCGGAGCGCCCGTCTGATGTCTGCAGCGTACAAGATCATCGATCACACCTATGACGCCGTCGTCGTCGGTGCGGGTGGCTCGGGCCTGCGCGCCACCATGGGCTGCGCCGAGGCGGGGCTGAAGACCGCGTGCATCACCAAGGTGTTCCCGACCCGGTCGCACACCGTTGCGGCACAGGGCGGCATCGCCGCGTCGCTCGGCAACAACTCGCCCGATCACTGGACCTGGCACATGTTCGATACCGTCAAGGGATCGGACTGGCTCGGCGACCAGGACGCGATCGAGTATATGGTGCGCGAGGCCCCGGCGGCGGTGATCGAGCTGGAACATGCCGGCGTGCCGTTCAGCCGCAACGACAACGGGACCATCTATCAGCGCCCGTTCGGCGGTCATATGCAGAATATGGGCGAAGGCCCTCCGGTGCAGCGCACCTGCGCCGCGGCCGACCGCACCGGCCACGCGATGCTGCACGCGCTGTACCAGCAGTCGCTGAAGTATGACGCGGACTTCTTCATCGAATATTTCGCGCTCGACCTGATCATGGAGAACGGCGCGTGCCGTGGCGTGATCGCGATGTGCATGGAGGATGGCAGCATCCACCGCTTCCGCAGCCACGCCGTAGTCCTCGCGACCGGCGGCGGCGGGCGCGTGTACCAGTCGGCGACCTCGGCACATACCTGCACCGGCGACGGCAACGGCATGGCCCTGCGTGCCGGCATCGCGCTGCAGGACATGGAGTTCGTCCAGTTCCACCCGACCGGCATCTATGGCGCGGGCGTGCTGATCACCGAAGGCGCGCGCGGTGAAGGCGGCTACCTCACCAACTCCGAAGGCGAGCGCTTCATGGAGCGCTACGCCCCCTCGGCCAAGGATCTCGCCAGCCGCGACGTCGTCGCGCGTTCGATGGCGATGGAAATCCGCGAAGGCCGCGGCGTCGGCAAGGACAGCGACCATATCTTCCTGCACCTCGATCACATCGATCCGGCGGTGCTGGCGCAGCGGCTGCCCGGCATCACCGAAACCGGCAAGATCTTTGCCGGCGTCGACCTGACCAAGAAGCCGCTGCCGGTGGTCCCGACCGTCCATTACAATATGGGCGGCGTGCCGACCAACTATCATGGCGAAGTCGTGCAGCTGCGCGACGGCAATCCCGACGCGGTTGTCCCGGGCCTGTTCGCGGTCGGCGAAGCGGCGTGCGTGTCGGTGCATGGCGCCAACCGCCTGGGTTCGAACAGCCTGATCGATCTGGTCGTGTTCGGCCGTGCGACCGGCCTGCGGCTCAAGGAGCTGCTCAAGCCCAACACGCCGCACAACCCGCTGCCCAAGGGGTCGGAGGAGTTCGCGCTCACCCGCCTCGACCATTTCCGCAACGCCAAGGGCGGCACCCCGACCGCCAAGATCCGCGCCGAAATGCAGCGCACGATGCAGCGCAACGCCGCCGTGTTCCGCGACACCGCGCTGCTGGCCGAGGGCGTGACCAAGATGGACGCGGTGTATCAGAGCATGAACGATGTCGGCGTCACCGACCGGTCGCTGATCTGGAACACCGACCTGATCGAGACGCTGGAGCTGGACAATCTGATCAGCCAGGCGGTTGTCACGATCCGCAGCGCCGACAACCGCAAGGAATCGCGCGGCGCGCACATGCACGAGGACTTCCCGGAGCGCGACGACGCCAACTGGATGAAGCACACGGTCGCTTCGTTCGACGGCTGGGGCGGCAAGGGTGGCAGCGTGGCGATCGATTACCGTCCGGTCCACGACTACACGCTCACCGACGAGGTCGAGTACATCAAGCCGAAGAAGCGGGTGTATTGAATTGCTGGCGGCTCAGGCCGCCAGCTAAAACTCCGCGCGATAGTCCTGCACGGGCTGCTGAAGCGTGAAGCGCGCGCGCTTCGCGTCCATGCGGTCATGCAAGACGCGGACGATCAGCACCGCATCGTCGCGAATCAGATAATAGATACTGTGGCTGCCCTCACCGATCCGGCGCAGCCCGGGATGCAATGCCTCCTGTGCCGTGCCAAGCGCCGGGAAGCGTCGCAACCCCTGAATCCGCGCGTTCAGCGCCCGCAGGTAGATTTCGGCCTGTTCCGATCCCCACTTTTCGACCGAATAGGCATAGATCGAGTCGAGGTCGGCAATGGCGCCAGGCAGGAGTTCGAGCGCGCGCGTCACTCAGCGGCGGTCTTCGATGCGAGCCATGCCTCGAAGTCGAAGGGAATCGGGTCACCGCTGGCCAGGCCGTCTTCGATTGCGGTGCGCAGCTCGGTGAAGCGCTGCTCCTCATCCTCCAGCAACCTCAGTCCCGCGCGGATCACCTCGCTCATCGATCCATAGCGGCCCGACGCGACCTGCCGCGCGGCGAAGGCGGTGAAATGGTCGCCCAGGGCGACGCTGGTGTTCTTGGCTGCCATGATGCAATAGTACCAAAATCCGGTACCAGCGGCAACCTCTGCCCCCGCTTGACCTGATCACATCCTGCACGCACCTTCCCCTCAGGGGGTGATTTGATGCGTTCGATCCTGCCATTTGCGCTGGCGCTGCTCGCGCTTCCCGCCGCGTCCGCGCAGCAACAAGCCTACACTCCGCCCCAGCACACCGCGCCGCCCCCGCCGGGCATCGCGCGTTCGACGCCGGAGGAAGTGGTGCAACAGGCCGATGGCGGCACCCAGATCGAGCGGGATCGGCCGGCAACCTATGCGCTGGCGGAGCATCGTCGCCTGGCCCGCGCGCTCGGCGCCCTGCTGCCGCAGCGCAAGGGCGTGGTCGATGCCTATGTCCTGTCGGTCGCGCTCGACAGCGATCCGGTGTTCGGGCGCGAGGCGCGCGAGGCGGGCAAGGTGCTCGCGCGCCGCTATGATGCGGTCGGGCGGACGATCACGCTGGGCGGCAGTGACGGCAAGGCGCCCTCGCCGCTGCCGATGGGGTCGCCCGCCAATTTCGAAGCGGCGCTCGCGCGCATCGCCGAACTGATGGACGAAAAGGAGGACGTGCTGGTCCTCTACGCCACCAGCCACGGCGCCCCGTTCGGCGTGGTGTATAATGACGGAAACGAGGGGTTCGGCGCGATCTCGCCGCGCCGCCTCGCCGCGCTGCTGCGCGCGCACGGAATCGAACGCCGGCTGCTGATCGTCAGCGCGTGTTACTCGGGCGTGTTCGTGCCGGTGCTGTCGGGACCACAGACCGCGATGCTGAGCGCGGCAGCGGCAGACCGGTCCTCGTTCGGCTGTACCGCAGAGAATGACTGGACCTTTTTCGGCGACGCGCTGATCAACCGCGCGCTGCGCAAGCCCCAGCCGCTCGCGAGGGCGGCGGAGGAGGCGGTTGCCCAGATCGCGCGCTGGGAGGGTGACGCGCGGCTCAAACCGTCCCTGCCCCAGCGTAGCATCGGCGATGGCGTCGCCGTCTGGCTCACCCCGCTCGAGGCACGCATGCCCAAGGTCGCGACCGCGCCGGTGGGCAAGCCATCAATCGACAGCCTGACGCCACCGTAGGGAACAACGCCCCCCGCCACCGGTTGGGCGCCGCATGACCGATCCCACGCGCTATCCGCTGCTCGCCACGCCGCATGTCCATCTGTCGGGGCCGGTGGACCAGTCCATGTACCAGCGGTTTCGCGACCAGCTCGCAGCCGCACCCGGGCAGGGCACGCTGGTCATCGCCATCTCGACACTGGGCGGCGATCCGGAGGTGGCGCGGCTGATGGGCGACGAGGTGCGGCTGATTCGCGACTATCAGGGGCGCGAACTGCTGTTCCTGGGCCAGGTCGCGGTCTATTCCGCCGGGGCAACCTTCATGGCGGCGTTCCCGGTCGACAAGCGCTTTCTGACGCGCGGGACCCGCATCATGGTGCACGAACGCATCCTCAATACCGACATCCATCTGTCCGGCCCGCTCAAGACGCTGACCGCATCGCTCAAGGCCAAGCTGCACGAAATCGAACATTCGATCCGGATCGAGGAAGAAGGTTTCGCCGACCTGGTCGCAGGATCGAAGATCGCGCTCGACGAGGTGCGCCGCCGCGCCCCGGAAAACTGGTATATCGAGGCGGAGGAGGCGCGCGCGCTCGGGCTGGTGCTCGACGTCATCTGACATTCGCCGCACCCCGCGCCCGGCGTTCACAAATCCTGCATAAAATGCGTTGAACCGTGGCGCGACGACGCCATATGGGGGGCGTTGCTGCTCCATTTGCAGCGGCGCCGGGGGTTATGTATCTGGCCCCCATATCTGGACCGGATCGACCCGCGCGGCCGCCCGGTCCGTGGTGATGACTAGGGGTTCAGAATGGCCGATTTCGTCCTGCCGAAGAACAGCAAGATCACGAAGGGCAAGGTGCATCCTGCCCCGGCCGGTGCGACGCGGAAAAAAACCTTCACCATCTATCGCTACGACCCGGATTCGGGTCAGAACCCGCGCTACGACCAATTCACCATCGACCTGGACGAATGCGGTCCGATGGTTCTCGACGCGCTGATCAAGATCAAGTCCGAGATCGACCCTTCGCTCACCTTCCGCCGCTCGTGCCGCGAAGGCATCTGCGGATCGTGCTCGATGAACATGGACGGCAAGAACGGCCTCGCCTGCACCACCGCGATCGAGGATATCAAGGGCGACATCAAGATCACCCCGCTGCCCGCGATGGATGTGATCAAGGACCTGGTGCCCGACTTCACCCATTTCTATGCGCAGTACGCGTCGATCAAGCCGTGGGTGCAGACCGTCACCCCGCCGCCCTCGGGCAAGGAGCGGCTGCAGTCGCCCGAGGACCGCGCGAAGCTCGACGGGCTGTACGAGTGCATCCTGTGCGCCTGCTGCTCGACCAGCTGCCCCAGCTATTGGTGGAACAGCGACCGCTTCCTCGGCCCGGCGATCCTGCTTCAGGCCTATCGCTGGCTGGCCGACAGCCGCGACGAGATGACCGGCGAGCGGCTCGACGATCTGGAGGATCCGTTCCGCCTGTATCGCTGCCACACGATCATGAACTGCGCCAATGTCTGCCCCAAGGGCCTCTCGCCCGCCAAGGCGATTGCCGAGATCAAGAAGATGGAAGCCGAGCGGATCGTCTGATCCGCGTCGGCGCCCCCTGACTTGTCGCAGGCCGACACGCATTTCGTCTATCTGGACGATCCCGACCATCCGGGGTGGAAGCGCTGGGAGCTGCGCGACCCGACGCGGTTCAACGCGTTCCTCGGTCCGATCCTGACGCGGATCGAGGGGGGCAAGGCGCTGGTGCGGATGGTGCCGGGACGCGAACATAGCAACCTGCGCGATTCGACCCATGGCGGCGCGCTGCTCGGCTTCATGGACGTCGCACTGTTCGCGGCGGCGCGGACCTTCGGCGTGCTCGGCGCGGGCGGTGCGGTCACGCTTGACCTGTCGGCGCAGTTCATCGGCACCAGCCGCATCGACGAACCGATCGTGGCCGAGGTCGAGCTGCTACGCGAAACCGGGCGGATGCTGTTCATGCGCGGGCTGGTGAAGCAGGAGGAAAATGTCCTCGCCAGCTTCTCCGGCACCGTGCGCAAATCGTCGCCAATGCCATGACCGGCGTGCTCGAACGCTATTCTGCGCTGGTTGCCGCCGGCGAACTGCGCGCCGACCCGGACCAGGCCGCGGCCGCGCGCCGCCTCGCCCACCTCGCCCACGAACTGGAGCAGGGGCCGCGCAAGGGCAGCGTCTTGTGGCGCCTCGCCCGCCGCGCGCCAGATGTTCCGCGCGGCGTGTACATGTGGGGCGGCGTCGGGCGCGGCAAATCGATGCTGATGGACCTGTTGTTCGGCTGCGTGAAGATCGAGCGCAAACGCCGCGTCCATTTCCACGAGTTCATGATCGAGGTGCACGCCCGCATCGCCGAGGAGCGCAAGAAGGAAGCCGGCGACCCGATCCCGCCGGTCGCCAAGGCGATCGCCGAAAATCTCCGCCTGCTCGCGTTCGACGAGATGGTGATCAACAACACCGCCGACGCGATGATCCTCAGCCGCCTGTTCACCGCGATGATGGCCGAGGGGCTGACGGTGGTCGCGACATCCAACCGCCCGCCCGACGACCTGTACAAGGACGGGCTGCAGCGCGACAGCTTCCTGCCGTTCATCGCGCTGCTCAAGGAAAAGCTCGACGTCCTGCCGTTGAACGGGCCGACCGATTATCGCCGCGACCGGCTCGGCACGATGGACATGTGGCTGGTCCCGAACAGCCCGGCCAACACCGCCACCCTCTCCGCCGCCTTTTTCCGCCTGACCGATTACCCGGTCGAGGATGCCGCGCATGTGCCGAGCGAGGACCTGTCGGTACAGGGCCGCACGCTGCACGTGCCCAAGGCGCTGAAGGGCGTTGCCGTCTTCTCGTTCAAGCGCTTGTGCGAGGAGGCGCGCGGCGCGTCCGACTATCTCGCCATCGCGCGGCGCTATCACACCGTCATCATCGTCGGCATCCCGCGCCTCGGGCCGGAAAACCGCAACGAAGCCGCACGCTTCGTCACGCTGATCGACGCGCTGTACGAACATAAGGTCAAGCTGCTGGCGATGGCCGACGCCGCCCCGATCGACCTCTATGCGGAGGGTGACGGCAAGTTCGAGTTCGAGCGCACCGTGAGCCGTCTGATGGAGATGCAGTCCGAGGAATATCTGGCGCAGGGGCATGGAGCGGCGGGCTGATTAGCCCGCCACCGCCCCCGCCAGCTCTGCCCCCCGCCCGGTCAGGCCATAGAGCGCCACCGGCGGAAACCGGTCCTCCAGCCGCCGCGTCACCAGATCCTGTCCGATCATCGCCTGCAGCGTCAGCGACAGCGCGCGCGGCGTCACCGGGGCCAGCCGCGATTGAAGCGCGTTGAAGCGGGTCCAGTCATCCCCCAGCCCGCCCGCCACCGGCAGCGTCCAGCGTGACAGGTCGGGCGCCTCCAGCCCCAACCGCACGCGCGCATCCTCGATCCGCTCGCACGCCGCGCCGATCGCGCGGCCGCTGTCGGTCAGCACATATTCGGGCCGCAGCGGGTGGCCATGGCCGGGATTGGGCATCACCCAACCCTGTTCGCGCAGATACGCCAGCGTCCGGGTCAGGCTGTTGCGCGACAGACTGAAGCGCCGCTCGATCACCGCGAAGCGCGACCCGCTCTCGCGGCTGAGCAACGCCAGCACGGGAATCGTCCACCGCCCCGCCGCCAGCCGCTGCAACACCGCACTTGTCAGAACCGGATCATTCACGCGCTTGACCAAATCGCAATCTACTATACAAATGGAACCATAGAGTCGGGAGGACGATATGGCAAGCGAAGCAACCCTTGAGGCAACCACCACCGCGATCAGCTATGACGGCGGGCTGACCTGCGCGCTCAGCGTCACCAGCCTCGACCGGTCGATCCCGTGGTACGAAAACGTCCTCGGCATGACGCTGATGTACCGGATGGACGAGATTGCATGGTGCGAACTGACCTCGTCGGTCGCGCGCGTCAGCATCGGCCTGTCGCAGGTCGAAAGCGCGGGCGGCCCCGGCGGCGCGACGCTCACCTTCGGCGTCACCGACCTCGACTCGGCCAAAGCGGCGCTGGATGCCGCCGGCGTACGCCAGGACGGCCCGATCAACGAGATTCCGGGCATGGTGCGCCTGCTCACCTTCTACGACCCCGATGGCAATGCGCTGATGTTCTATCAGGACCTCTCCGGCGGCGGAGCGGGGTGAGCGTGAATCCCCCCTCCCTGCAAGGGAGGGGTCGGGGGTGGGTGCGCGCGTCTGCGCGCTGCAAAGACTCAATAACCCGCGCGGCAAAACAGCGTCCAGCAAGGCATCGAGCCTCGCTTGCCGCTAAACCCACCCCTTGCCCCTCCCTTTCAGGGAGGGGAATTGAGTGTGCTCTGGCCCATCGCGCACTCTCGCCGTAGCATCGTGCGATGCTGCGCCGCCTGTTCTTCCTGACCCTCGCCGTCGCGATCCTGCCCGGTGCGCGTCAGGCCGATCCCGCGCCGCAGGGCTGGTATGTCATCGCGGACGATGCCGGCGCGGTGCTGGGCCACGCTAGCGCCACGACCCGCACACTGCCCGACGGACACGAAACGGTCGAACGGCGCGAACTGCGCCTCGCCGATGGCGAGCGGCCGAGCACCATTCTGACCGACACGATAACGACGCGTTTCGACCGCTCCGGTCGCCCAACGCTGATCGTGACTGAATCGCGCAACGGCCGCACCCTCCGCCGCACCGAAACCCGCATAAGCGCGACCAGCGCCACCGTCACCCGCCAGAGCGCGAGCGGCCGCCACCTCACCCGCGTCGCGCTGCCGCCCGGCACCCGCTTCGACAATGGCGAGGGGCTGATGCGCGGCTGGACGGGCGACGCACCGCTCGACTTCTTCAACCTCAACCCCGCCGCCGGGCTGGTCGAGCGGGTGACGATCGAACGCGCACCGACCCAGCGCCCCGGCACGCTGAGCGTGCTGCGCAAACGCCATGAGGGCAGCGCGCTGCGCGGGATCATGCGGCTCGATCTCGACACCGCGGGACGCATCGTCGCGGCGATCCAGCCGATGTTCGGCGTCGCCGTCACCACCCGCCCTGCCGACCGTGACACCGCGCTGCGCTCGCATCCGCCCTATCGGCTGCTGCGCAACGTCATGGCCAGGTCGCCGGTGCGGATCGGCCCCGCCGCAGCGCAGGGCCATATCCGTTACCGCTTCGGCTTTGTCGACAGCATCGCCTTTGCCCCGCCAGCGACCGGGGAACAGCGCGTGAGCGCCGACGCGAGCGGCGTGACGCTCGACATCTGCACCAGTTGCGGCCCCGGCCTGCCCAGCGATCCCGCGACCCTTGCCGATGCGCGCCGTGCCACCGCCTGGCTGCAGCATGACCATCCCCGCGTCATGGCGCTCGCCCGACCGGTGATCCGCCGCCAGCTATCGCCCGCGCGCACGATGCAGGAACTGGCGGTCCGCGCCCGCAGCGTCATGCAGCGCATCGACTTTACCGGCCATCGCAGCGCCGCCGATGCGCTGGCCCATGGCGCGGGCGACTGCACCGAAGATGCGGTGGTGCTCGCTGCGCTCGGGCGCGCGGCAGGCATCCCCACCCGCGTCGCCAGCGGCCTCGTCTATTCGCGCGAACGCTATCACGGGGTCAGCAACGTGTTCATGCCGCACAGCTGGACGCTCGCCTATGTCGACGGCGCCTGGCGCAGCTTCGACATGTCGCTCGACGGGTTCGATGCGACGCATATCGCGCTGACCATCAGCGATGGCGATGCGCGCTCCATCACGGCGGCGGGACAGCTCGCCAGCCTGCTCGACTGGCAATCGCTGGCAGAGGTCAGGACGCGGGCTTCACCGTGACCGACTGCGGCGCGTCGTCATAGACCACCGGCAGTTCGGGCAGGGTCGCATCGGCCGGATCCTCGACCATCGCCACCGACTTGGGATCCTTGATCCCGCCGACGATGATCATGTCATAGTCTTCGTCCGGGGTCGCGACCTCGACCGGTGCCGGCGCCACATCCTGTGCCGCCGCCGGCAGCCCGACGACCGCCGCCGCCAGTGCCGCAGCGGCCAGCGCCGGCCGCACCGGCAGCGTGTAGCGCACGCACACTTCGGTCTCGCAGCCCTTGAGGAACGCCACGCGCTCGCCGTCGCTCCAGCCCGACAGGTCGAACACCTCGCGCTTGCACATGCGGCAGAAATCGCCGTCCATGATCGCGGCCAGATCGGCCTTGTAGGGACAGGGGCTGTCGATTTTCGGGAACTGGGCCATGGCATGCGCTCCGGTCGTTTGCGCGATCCTACCCCATTTTGCGCCCCAAGTCAGGCCACCCGCGAAAGTCGAAATATGGATTGCGCGCCAGCCCAGCCTTCGATATTTCCACGACTATGGAAATAATAGACAGCACTGCCGTGGCGGCCCTGTCCGCGCTGGCGCAGGAACATCGCCTGGCGCTGTTCCGGCTGCTGGTTCAGGCGGGACCGGACGGCCTGCCCGCGGGCACGATTGCGGAGAAGCTCGGCGTCCCCGCCTCGTCGCTGTCCTTCCACCTCGCCCAGCTCAACCGCGCCGGGCTGGTCAGCCAGACGCGGCAGGGCCGCTCGCTGATCTACACCGCCGACTATGCCGCGATGAATGCGCTGATCGGCTATCTCATGGAAAATTGCTGCGGCGGCGCGGGATGCGCGGCCCCGGCCGAACAGCCCGAAAGGAAGACCGCATGAAGCGCATGCATGTCCATGTCGGAGTGACCGATCTCGATCGCTCGATCGCCTTCTACTCCACTCTGTTTGGCGCGGAGCCCAGCGTGACCAAGCCGGATTATGCCAAGTGGATGCTCGAGGATCCGCGCGTCAACTTCGCGATCTCGGCGGGCAATCACGCCGCGACGGGGATCGAACATCTCGGCATCCAGGTCGAGGATGGCGACGAACTGGTCGAAGTCTATGGCCGCCTGCGTGCCGCCGACCGGCCGGTGCTGGAAGAAGGCGCAACCACCTGCTGCTACGCCAAGAGCGAAAAGAGCTGGATCGCCGATCCCGATGGCGTGGTGTGGGAAGCATTCCTGACCGAGGGTGAGGCGGCCGTCTATGGCGACTCCCCGGCCTTGTCCGCGCTGTCGGACAATGCCCGCCCGGACGCCTGTTGCGCGCCACAGATCGCCCCCGCTCCCAAGCCCGCCTGCTGCTGAGGATCGCGCCATGACCGCACCGGTCGATATCGTCATCTACCACAACCCGGATTGCGGCACGTCGCGCAATGCGCTGGCGATGATCCGCAACGCGGGAATCGAGCCGCATGTGGTCGAGTATCTGAAAACCCCGCCGAGCCGCGCGCTGCTGGTCGACCTGCTCGCCCGCGCACGCGCGACTCCACGCGACTGGCTGCGCGAAAAGGGCACGCCCTATGCCGATCTCGGCCTCGACGACGCGACGTTGTCCGATGACGCGCTGCTCGACGCGATGCTGGCGCATCCCGTGCTGATCAACCGCCCGATCGTCGTTTCCCCGCTCGGCGTCGCCTTGTGCCGCCCGTCCGAAGCGGTGCTAGACCTGCTCCCCGCCGCCCAGCGCGGCGCCTTCGCCAAGGAAGATGGCGAGCAGGTCGTCGACGCATCCGGCACCCGCCTTTCCTGACAGGACCGCCATGACCGATACCTCCTCCCCGCTCGGCCTGTTCGAGCGCTGGCTCTCGCTCTGGGTCGCGCTCGCGATCCTTGCCGGTCTTGCCCTTGGCCTGACCGCGCCGGGCGTCACCACAATGCTGGCGGGGCTTGAGGTTGCCTCGGTCAACCTCGTCGTCGCGGTACTGGTGTGGGCGATGATCTATCCGATGATGGTCGGGGTCGATTTCGCCAGCATCCGCGATGTCGGGCGCAAACCCAAGGGGCTGGTGATCACGTTGGTCGTCAACTGGCTGATCAAGCCTTTCACCATGGCCGCGCTCGCGATCCTGTTCTTTGACTTTATCTATGCCGACCTGATCCCGCGCGACCTGGGCCAGGAGTATATCGCCGGGCTGATCCTGCTCGGTGCCGCCCCCTGCACCGCGATGGTGTTCGTGTGGTCACAGATGACCAAGGGCGACCCGGCCTATACGCTGGTGCAGGTGTCGGTGAACGATCTTGTCATGATCATCGCCTTCGCCCCGATCGTCGCAGTGCTGCTCGGCGTCACCGATATCGTCGTTCCGTGGGAGACGCTGCTGCTTTCGGTCGCGCTCTATGTCGTGATCCCGCTCGCCGCCGGGGCGCTCACCCGCCGCCGCGTGATCGCGACACATGGCGGCGATGCGGCAGCGGTCGACGCCTTCACCGCGCGGCTCAAGCCATGGTCGATCATCGGCCTGCTCGCCACCGTCGTGCTGCTGTTCGCATTCCAGGCGCGGACCATCGTCGCCAACCCGCTGCTGATCGCGCTGATCGCGGTGCCGATCCTGATCCAGTCCTATGCGATCTTCGCCATCGCCTATGCCGCGGCCAAGGCGTGGCGCGTTCCCCACAACATCGCCGCGCCGTGCGCGCTGATCGGCACGTCGAACTTTTTCGAGCTGGCGGTCGCGGTCGCGATCGGCCTGTTCGGCCTGTCGAGCGGCGCGGCGCTCGCCACCGTGGTCGGCGTGCTGGTCGAGGTGCCGGTGATGCTCAGCCTGGTCGCCTTCGCCAACCGCACGCGCGGCAGCTTTCCCGCAGCCTGACCTGCGGGTCAGGCTGGTGTCGCGGATGGGGCAGCGCTAGGGAGCGAGAATGACCTTCCCCATCGCCGCTGATCGCGCGCCTCCCCAACGCCCGCGTCCCGCTCACACGGTCCTGCCGCGATGATCGATGCAATCGGCGCAGCGCTCGCGCCGCACCAGCCGCTGCTGGGCCTCGCGTTCATCGTCGCACTGTTCATCGCCTTTGCGACCGAGCGCTTCCCGCCGGTGACGATCGCGGTGTTCGGTACCGCTGCGGCGATTGCCTTTGGCTGGCTGACCCCCGACATGGTCGGCGCGTCCTTTGCCAACCCGGCACCAATCACCATCGCCGCCTTTTTCGTCCTGTCGAGCGCACTGGTCCGCACCGGCGCGATCGAGGCGGTGGCGAGCGCGCTGGTCCGCCGCGCCGCCAATGCCCCCCGCCGCACGGTCGGGGAAATGTTCCTGGGCGCGGCCGCGGCCCCGGCCTTCATCAACAACACGCCGGTCGTCATCGTACTGATCCCGATCGTCAAGCGGCTGGCCAAGGCGGTACAGATCCCGGTCACGCGCATGCTGATCCCGCTCTCCTATCTCAGCATTCTGGGCGGCACGCTGACCTTGGTCGGCACTTCGACCAATCTGCTGGTCGATGGCGTCGCGCGGGCGCAGGGACAGCCGGGCTTTGGCATTTTCGACATCACCCTGGTCGGGCTGTGCACCATGGCCGCCGGCGTCGCGACGATGCTGATCCTCGGCCCGCGGCTGCTCCCCGCGCGCGACGATGACGACAGCGCCGACCAGCATCACCTGACCTATCTGACCGACCTGCAGCTGATCGGCGAACTGGCCGACCGGCCACCGATGATCTCGGAGCTCGGCTTCCTCAAGCGCGACGCCGTTCGGCTGATCGGAGTCCGGCGCGGCAACGACCTGCTGCGCGATCCCGCGCCCGATTTCGTGGTAACGGGCGAGGACCGGTTGGTCATCTCCGCTTCGGCCGACGAGCTGGACGGGCTGGCGCGCCGCAGCGATGTGCGCGTCGGGCTGCAGAATGTCGGCCAGCCGATCCGCCTGTCGGAAGATGCGCGCGCCGAGGATGTGCGGCTGATCGGCGTGACCATCGCGCCGTCGCACCCGACGCTGGGTCGCCAGCTGCGCGAAATCCCGTTCCTGTCCAACCTGCCCGCGCGCATCCTGGGCGTTGGCCGTGCGCGCCACCTGCCCGGCCCGTTTCTGGGCAGCGTCAGGCTGCGCGCCGCCGACAATCTGCTCGTCGCCGCCGATGCGAACGCCGCCGCAGCGCTGCGCGACAATCCGAACCTGATCGTCGGGGATACCAGCGCGGTGCGCGCCTATCGCCGCCGCCGCGCGCCGATCGCGGTGCTCACGCTCGCCGCAGTGGTGCTGCTCGCCGCGCTCGGCATCGCGCCGATCCTCACGCTGGCGATCCTTGGCGTCGGGATCGTCCTCGTCACCGGCTGTATCGATCCGGAAGAGGCATGGAATTCGATCGACGGCAGCGTGCTGGTGCTGATCCTGGCCATGCTCGGCATCGGCGCGGCGCTCGACCGGATCGGCACGGTCGGGCTGGTCGTCGAAACGGCCTCACCCTGGCTCGGCACGCTGTCCCCGCTCGCGCTGATCCTCGTCCTCTATTTCCTGACCTCGATCCTGACCGAGGCGGTGACCAACAATGCGGTCGCCGTGATCATGACCCCGGTCGCGATCGGCCTCGCCCAGGCGACCGGGAACGATCCCACCGCGCTGATCGTCGCGGTCATGTTCGCCGCCTCGGCCAGCTTCGCCACGCCGATCGGCTATCAGACCAACACCATGGTCTATGCTGCCGCCGATTATCGCTTTTCCGATTTCGTCAAAATCGGCATCCCGATGAACGTGATCGTCGGCGTCGCCACCTGCATCGCGATCCACCTGCTGATCAGCTGATCGCAGCTCAGCGCCGCTGAATGCGGCGCCTGAACGATCAGTCCAGATTGGGCCGCAAATAGCGCTCCGCCAGCTCGACGCTGATCCCCCGCCGCGCGGCATAATCCTCCAGCTGGTCACGCCCGACCCGCGCCACGCCGAAATATTCGGCCTGCGGATGGCCGAAATAGAAGCCGCTGACCGCTGCGGTCGGCAGCATCGCAAAGCTCTCGGTCAGGCTGATGCCGGTCGCATGGTGCGCGTCGAGCATCTCGAACAGCACCGGCTTCAGGCTGTGCTCGGGGCAGGCGGGATAGCCCGGTGCCGGGCGGATGCCGCGATATTGTTCCTTGATCAGCGCCTCATTGGTCAGTTGCTCGCCCTCGGCATAGCCCCACAAAGCCGTGCGCACGAAGTGATGCAACCGCTCGGCGAACGCCTCGGCCAGACGGTCGGCCAGCGCCTTGAGCAGGATGTCCGAATAATCGTCGATCGCCGCCTTGAACCGCGCCAGATGCGGTTCGATGCCGTGGATCGACACGGCAAAGCCGCCGATCCAGTCGCCCTGCCGGTCGATGAAATCGGCGAGGCACATATTGGCCCGCCCCTCGCGCTTCTGGATCTGCTGGCGCAGCATGGGCAGCGTATAGTGCTTCTCGTCCTCGACATGGACGATGATGTCGTCGCCCTGCCGACGGCACGGCCACAGTCCGACAACGCCGCGCGCGGTGAGCCAGCGTTCCTCGATGATCTTGTCGAGCATCTTCTGCGCATCGGCGAACAGGCTGGTCGCGCTCTCGCCAACCACTTCGTCCTCCAGAATCGCCGGGTAATTGCCTGCCAGCTCCCAGGCGCGGAAGAACGGGGTCCAGTCGATATACTGGCGCAGATCCTTCAGGTCCCAGTCGGGGAATGTGTGAACACCGGGCATGCGCGGCTTGCCGGGCTTCAGGCTCATGTCGGCCTCGAACGCATTGGCGCGCGCGGTTTCGAGCGGCACGAGGTCGCTCTGCCCCTTGTTGGCGCGGGCGATGCGCACCGCTTCATATTCGTCGGCGATCTTGGCGACATAATCGTCGCGGATCGTGTCGGAGACGAGCGTGGTCGCGACACCGACCGCGCGGCTCGCGTCGAGCACATGCACCACCGGCCCGTCATAGGCCGGCGCGATCTTGAGCGCGGTATGCACCTTCGACGTGGTCGCGCCGCCGATCAGCAGCGGCATGGTCATGCCGGAGCGCTTCATCTCCTCCGCCACCGTCACCATCTCGTCGAGCGAGGGGGTGATCAGGCCCGACAGGCCGATCATGTCGGCGTCATTCTCATGCGCTGCCTGCAGGATCGTCGACCACGGGACCATCACGCCCAAGTCCACCACCTCGAACCCGTTGCACTGCAGGACGACGCCGACGATGTTCTTGCCGATGTCATGCACGTCGCCCTTGACGGTCGCCATGATGACCTTGCCCTTGCCCTTCGCGCCCGGCTCCTTCGCCGCCTCGATATAGGGGAGGAGGTGCGCGACCGCCTTCTTCATCACGCGCGCGCTCTTCACCACCTGCGGCAGGAACATCTTGCCCGATCCGAACAGGTCGCCGACGACGTTCATCCCGTCCATCAACGGCCCTTCGATCACGTCGATCGGCTTGGCGGCCTTTTGCCGGCACTCCTCGGTATCCTCGACCACATATTGGTCGATGCCCTTGACCAGCGCATGCTCCAGCCGCTTCTCGACCGCCCAGCCGCGCCATTCCGCCGCCTGCTTCTCCGCCACCGCGTCGGTGCCGCGAAACTTCTCGGCCAGCGCGACCAGCCGGTCGCCCGCCTCGGGATCGCGGTTGAGGATCACGTCCTCGCACGCGGTGCGCAGCTCGGGATCGATCGTGTCATAGACGTCGAGCTGCCCGGCATTGACGATCGCCATGTCGAGGCCCGCAGGGATCGCGTGATACAGGAACACGCTGTGCATCGCGCGCCGCACCGGCTCGTTGCCGCGGAAGCTGAACGACAGGTTCGACAGACCGCCCGAAAAATGGACATGCGGGCAGCGCGCCTTGATCTCCTTCACCGCCTCGATGAAATCGACGCCGTAATTATTGTGCTCCTCGATCCCGGTCGCGACCGCGAACACATTGGGATCGAAGATGATGTCCTCGGGCGGGAAGCCGATGCCCATCAGCTCCTTGTACGCGCGCTCGCAAATCTCGACCTTGCGCGCCTGGGTATCGGCCTGTCCGACCTCGTCGAACGCCATCACCACCACCGCCGCGCCATAGTTCATGCACTTGCGCGCATGCTCCAGGAATTGCGGCACGCCTTCCTTCATGCTGATCGAATTGACGATCGGCTTGCCCGAAACGCATTTCAGCCCCGCCTCGATCACGTCCCATTTGGAGCTGTCGATCATCACCGGCACGCGCGCGATGTCCGGTTCCGCCGCGATCAGCTTGAGGAAGGTCGTCATCGCCTCGTGCGCGTCGAGCAGGCCTTCGTCCATGTTGACGTCGATCACCTGCGCGCCATTCTCGACCTGCTGCCGCGCGACCTCGACCGCGGCGGTATAGTCGCCTGCCATGATCAGCTTCTTGAACTTGGCCGAGCCGGTAACGTTGGTGCGCTCGCCGATATTGACGAAGGCGGTGGAGGTGGTGGCAGTCGAGGTCATGGTTTTCTCTTCTATCCCCCTCTCCCCTCCGGGGAGAGGGTCGGGGAGAGGGGGAGTGTGTCTTGATTCATTTGTCGGGAAAGGAACCGCATCGTCCTGCCCCTCTCCCAACCCTCTCCCCTGAAGGGGAGAGGGCTATTCACGTCACGCCGCCATCACGAACGGCTCCAGCCCCGCGAGCTGCGTCCGCACCGGCGGCACCGGGATCGCGCGCGGGGGCAGGTCCTTCACCGCATCGGCAATCGCCTTGATATGCGCCGGGGTCGATCCGCAGCAGCCGCCGAGGATATTGACCTGCCCCTGATCGGCCCATTCCTTGACCAGGCCAGCCGTGGTCACCGGTGCCTCGTCATAGGCGCCCAGTTCGTTGGGCAGGCCGGCGTTCGGGTAGACCATGATCAGCGTGTCACAGAGCTTCGACAGCGTCGCGACATGCGGGCGCAACTGCTCGGCCCCGAACGAGCAGTTGAGCCCGATCGTCACCGGCTTGGCGTGCCGGATCGCCGCCCAGAACGCCTCGACCGTATGCCCTGACAGATTGCGGCCCGACAGGTCGGTCAGCGTCATCGACATCATGATCGGCAAATCGCGGCCCAGCGCCTCGCCCGCCTCGATCGCTGCCATCACCCCGGCCTTGGCGTTCAGCGTGTCGAACACCGTCTCGATCAGGATGAAGTCCACCCCACCCTCGACCAGCGCGTCGATCTGTTCGCGATACACGTCCTTCAGCGTATCGAAATCGATCTCGCGATAGCCCGGATCGTTGACGTCGGGCGACAGCGACAGCGTCTTGTTGGTCGGGCCAAGCGCCCCGGCGACGAAGCGCGGACGGCCGTCCTTTGCCTCGAACTCGTCGGCGATGCTGCGCGCCAGCCTGGCGCTCTCGACATTGATCTCGCGCACCAGATGCTCGGCGCCGTAATCGGCCTGGCTGATGCGGTTGGCGGAGAAGGTGTTGGTCTCGGCGATATCCGCCCCCGCCTCGAAATAGGCGCGGTGGATGCTCGCGGGCACATCCGGGCGGGTCAGCGCGAGGATGTCGTTATTGCCCTTCTGATCGTGGCTGAGGCCGAGATTGCCGGCATAGGCCGCCTCGTCCAGCTTCCAGTTCTGGATCTCGGTCCCGAATGCGCCATCGGTGATCAGGATGCGCTTGGCCGCTTCGGCCAGCAGTTTCTCGCGTGGTGTCATCATCTTCTTCCTTAGCCCCTCCCCTTCAGGGGAGGGGTTGGGGTGAGGCCTATAGTCTTGGTGGGCGGTCTCGGTGAGATTTCACTGCCCCACCCCCAAACCCTCCCCTCAAGGGGAGGGGCTTTTTGATTTAAGCCGCCACGCTCGCCGCCGCGCCGCGCGGGCGCACGCCCAGCAGGTGGCAGATCGCGTAGCTCAGCTCGGCCCGGTTGAGCGTGTAGAAGTGGAACTGCCGCACGCCGCCCGAATAGAGATTGCGGCACAGCTCGGCCGCCAGCGTCGCGGCGACCAGCTGGCGCGCAGCGGGACGGTCATCGAGGCCGTCGAACAGCCGCGCCATCCATGCCGGCACTTCGGTGCCGCACATTGCCGACATCTTCTGGACGGCGGCAAAGCTCATCACCGGCATGATCCCCGGCACGATCTCCGCGTCGATCCCCGCCGCCGCCGCGGCATCGCGGAAGCGCAGAAAGGTATCGGCCTCGAAGAAGAACTGCGTGATCGCGCGGTTCGCACCGGCATCGATCTTGCGCTTGAGGTTGTCCAGATCATGCGCCGCATCGGGCGAATCCGGGTGGCATTCGGGATAGGCCG
This sequence comes from Sphingomonas sp. BE123, assembly GCF_031456015.1. NCBI lineage: Bacteria > Pseudomonadati > Pseudomonadota > Alphaproteobacteria > Sphingomonadales > Sphingomonadaceae > Sphingomonas > Sphingomonas sp. BE123. The sequence goes on from NZ_JAVDTW010000001.1 coordinate 1,077,032, forward strand.
CCACCGAAATCTCGAACGGGTGCAGCTTGCGCAGCCCCGCGACCAGATCGGCGGCATTCTCGTAGCCCCCGGGATGCGTTGCATATTTCTCACCCGCACGCGGCGGATCGCCGCGCAGCGCGACGATATGGCGCACGCCGGCTGCCCAATATTCCTCCGCCACCGCGTCGATCTCGGCCTTGGTCGCGTCGACACAGGTCAGGTGCGCGGCGACCGCGATCGGCGTTTCGCGCGCGATCCGGGCGACGGTATTGTGCGTCCGCTCGCGCGTGGTCCCGCCCGCGCCATAGGTCACCGACACGAAGCGCGGGTCGAACGGGCTCAGCGTCTCGACCGACTCCCACAGCGTCTTTTCCATCGCTTCGGTCTTGGGCGGGAAGAATTCGAAGCTGACGTCGATATCGCCCGCGACATCGGCGAACAGCGGCGTGGCAATGGTGCCGGACTCGATACTCATGCTGCCTTTACCTCACTCACTGGCAGGTGTTCCCCCGGCCGCCCCGTCTTGCGGGCCAGCCATAATTTCACGGTCAGCGCGCCGCCCTCCAGCGTCTGGGTCTGGACCGGGGCCAGGCCCGCACGGGCGAACCAGCCAAGCATCTGCGCGTCCGAAAATCCCAGTCGCACATGCCCCTCGCGCGTGCGCAGCTCTTCGCGCTCGTGCGGGGCGAAATCGGCGATGAGCAATTGCCCGCCGGACCCGAGCACCCGCGCCGCCTCCCCGATCGCCGCCGCGGGCTGCTGTGCGAAGTGCAGCACATGGTGCAGGATCGCGGCATCCGCCTCGCCATCGCTCATCGGCAGCGCGTACAGATCGGCCTGGCGCAGCTCGGCATTGGCGATGCCCTGCTCCGACAATTTGGCGCGCGCCAGCCGCAGCATTTCGGACGACCGGTCGATGCCCAGCGCCCGCTCGGCGCGCGGCGCGAACAATTCCAGCATGCGACCGGTGCCGGTGCCGATATCGATCAGCCGGGCAATCCGCGCCTCGCCCAGCACCGCCAGCATCGCCGCCTCGACCTGCTCCTCGGCGACATGCAGCGACCGGATCGCATCCCATTCGCCGGCATGCGCCTCGAACCATTCGGCGGCGGCGGCGGCGCGGTCGGCGCGCACCGCGGCGAGCCGTGCGCTGTCGGCCAGCGTCCAGTGATCCTCGCCCTCGCTGCGCCAGGTGTCGAGCGCGGCAAAGACCGGCCCCGTGCGCCGCGCATCGCCCAGTGCAACGAACACCCAGCTGCCTTCCTTGCGCCGCTCGGCCAGCCCCGCATCGCACAGGATCTTCACATGGCGCGACACCCGCGGCTGGCTCTGCCCCAGCACCTGCGCCAGCTCACCCACCGACAACTCCATGGCGCGCAGCAGCGCAAGGATGCGCAGCCGCGTCGAATCCGCCAGAGCGCGGAAGGTGTCGAGTGCCGTTGTCATGGGCATAGAGATATAAAGATATCTTTATATGCCGTCAATGCGAGTGTGCGTTTCATTCCTCCCTGCCCCGTAGGGAAGGTGGCAGCAAAGCTGACGGCGGGGTCGCCGCGTTGAGCGAAGGAATTCTGCCGGGCTGTTCGCGGCTGTCTGCGCAGCTGCCCCTCCACCACCCGCGACGCGGGCGGCCCCCCTCCCCTGCTGCGCAAGGGGGCGGACTGGAAGATCAGGCCGCTCGCGCTTCCTCGGTGATCGGCACCAGTGCCGACAGAAACTGCCCGGCACTCGCCTCCCAGGTGAAGCTGCGCCCATAGGCGGCACAGGCGGCGCGATCGCGCGTCAGCGCCTGTGCGATCGCGGTATCGAGGTCGTCGGCAAGCGCGCCGGTGGTGTCGGTCACGATGTCGACCGGGCCGGTCACCGGATAGGCCGCGACCGGGGTGCCGCATGCCAGCGCCTCGATCATCACCAGCCCGAACGTGTCGGTCTTGCTCGGAAAGACGAACACGTCGGCGGCGCGATAGGCCTGGGCCAGTTCTTCGCCGAACATCGGCCCCATGAACCGCGCTTCGGGATAGTTCGCCGCCAGCGCGGCGCGCGCCGGACCGTCGCCGACCACGAACTTGGTCCCGGGATGGCCCGAGGCGAGAAACGCCTCCAGATTCTTTTCGACCGCGACGCGGCCGACATAGAGCTGGACCGGGCCGGGCTGGCCGGTCATCGCGGGATGGCGTGCGCCTTCGGGATGGAAGCAGCCGAGATCGACCCCGCGCCCCCAATGCCGCACATGCGGCAGGCCATGGTCGACCAGCGCCTGCCGGATCGATGCGGTCGAGGCGAGGATCGACTGTGCCGGGGCATGGAACCAGCGGATATAGCGCCACACCCATTCCGCCGGAACGCCCGAACGCGCCTCGACATAATCGGGAAATTGCGTGTGATAGGCGGTGGTGAACGGGAAATCATGCCGCAGGCACCAGCGCCGCGCCGCAACGCACACCGGCCCCTCGGTCGCCAGATGCACCGCCTGGGGCGAGAAGGCGTCGAGCAGGTCGCCGATCGTCCGGCTACGCACCATCGCCAGCCGGATTTCGGGATAGGTCGGGCATGGCACCGAGTAGAAGCGGTCGGGCGAGATCACCATGATCTGGTGCCCCTGCCCCTCCAGCACCCGCCGCACCGACTGCAGCGTCCGCACCACCCCGTTCACCTGGGGCTCCCAGGCGTCGGTCACGATCGCGATCCGCATCCCGCTGTCGCTCAAGCCGCTACGCGCTCCTCGACCCGTTCGGGGCCGAGGTCACGCGCTGCGATCTCATCGGCCCAATGGAGAATTTCCATCCGGCCATCGTAATGCTCGACCAGCGCGGTGCAACCCTCGACCCAGTCGCCGTCGTTGTAATATTGAATGCCGTCGATCGTCCGCATTTCCGCAGTGTGGATATGCCCGGCAACGACGCCGTCGACGCCGCGCGCGCCGGCCTCCTTGGCAACGATTTCCTCAAAGCCGCAGATGAATTCGACCGCGTTCTTGACCTTCTGCTTGGCGTGCTTGCTCAGCGACCAATAGGGCAGCCCGCGCCAGCTGCGATATTTGTTGCACCAGCGGTTGAGCGCCATCACCGCCGTGTACGCCGCGTCGCCGACATGGGCGAGCCAGCGGTGGCTCAGCGTGATCGCGTCGAACTCGTCCCCATGCAGCACCAGCAGGCGGCGGCCGTCGGCGGTCTGATGGATCGCCTGGCGCTTGATCTCGACCCCGCCGAAGCTGAGGCCGGTGAACTGCCGGAAAATCTCGTCGTGATTGCCGGGGATGTAGATCACGCGAGAACCGCGCTTGGCGCGCTTCAGGATGCGCCACACGATGTCGTTATGCGCCGCCGGCCAGTAGAATTTCTTCTTGAGCTGCCACCCGTCGATGATGTCCCCGACCAGATAGATCGTGTCGCTGTCGACATGATCCAGAAAGTCGATCAGCATCTCCGCATTGCAGCCGCGCGTGCCGAGATGGATGTCGCTGATCCAGATCGTCCGATACTGACGACGCCCACCGATCGTCTTCTCCGGAATCGTCGGATCGGCGGCGGTGAAGTCGGCGAAGTCCGCGACATTGGTGTCGAACGGAAGTCGAGTGATCGTGGCCATGAATGCGCCCCGTGCAATGCCCTTGCCCGGCTCGCCTATGGCGTTGGAATGTTACAGCTGACGGGGCGGGCCCGTCACCGAAATGTCACGCCGATATCGCGATATAGCCATCTAGCCCGGCGACCCGCGCCAGCCATGCACGTACCGCCGGAAACGGTGCCAGCGCGAACCCGCCCTCTTCCGCGACATGGGTATATGCATAGAGGCAGATGTCGGCGAGGCTCGGCGCACGCCCCACGAACCAGTCGCGATCCGCCAGATGCTCGTCCATCAGCTGCAGCGCCGCCACCCCCGCCGCACGCTTCCCCGGCAGCAACGCGCGCTGCAGATCGTCGAGATTGCCCTCCCCGACCCAGCCCATCCAGAACCGCACCGTCGCGATGTTCGGTTCGTGATTATATTGTTCCCAGAACATCCACCGCAGCATGTCCGCGCGGTCGAACGGGTCGGCCGGGATCAGCGCAGTGCCATCGGCAAGATACCAGCATGCCGCATTGCTCTCGGGCAGAAACCGGTTGCCATCCTGCAGCACCGGAATGCGCCCATTGGCGTTGACGCTCGCGAGGAAGTCCGCCGTCCGCGTCTCCCCCGCCAGTATGTCATAGCTGCGCCGCTCGATCGCCGTGCCGGTCAGCGCGGCGGTCAGGCGGATCTTGTAGCAATTCCCCGACGGGGCATATTCATGCAGGATCAGCGGCATCGCCCTTCTCCTTCGGCGCATCTGCAGCCGATTTGACGAGCCCGTCGAGCGATCCGCCCGAAAAGCCCAGTTCCTTCATCAGCCCGTCCAGCATCGGCGCCTGCGCGCGATAGCGCAGCGCGGCGGCGACGGCGTTGTCGGCCAGATTGCCGTCGCCCTGGCCCGCCGCGCCGGCCGGTGCCGAACCGGCGCCGCCACCGGCGGTCAGCCCGTCGACCTGCACGATCTTGATGCTGTCGATCGCCTCCATCGGCTTGACCGATTCGCGGATCACGTCGGGCAGGACCTTGAGCAGCGCCAGCTTGGTCTGCAGCGAAATCTGGTCGGACGACAACAGGTTCGCCGCCTCGTTCACCGCGCGCTGACCCGCTGCCTCGACCTCGAACCGCACCCGGTCGGCCTCGGCGCGCAGCTTGGCGGCTTCGGCCTCGCCCTCGGCGACCAGCCGTGCCGCCTCGGCGCGATCCGCCGCCGCCGCCTTCTCGGCCTCGGCCTCGACCCGCACGCTGATCGCTGCGCGCTCGGCCTCACGCGCCGCGTCGATCAGTTCGATCCGCTTGGTACGCTCGGCAATCTCGGTCTCGCGTGAGGTGACGACCTGTTCCTCCGCTGCGACCGCCTTGGCGCGTGCCGCATCGGCTTCGGCCTTGGCCTGGCTTTCCTCGCGGCTCTTGTTCTGCACCGCGATCTGCTGTTCCTGCCGCGCAAGTTCCAGCGCCTGTTGCTGCGCGATCTTGGCTTCCTGCACCGCGCGGTCGGCCTCGATCTGCTGGCTGTCGACCAGCTTCTTCGCCTCGATCTTCGCCTGATCGGCTTCCTGCTGGCGCAGCGCCTGTTCGCGCGCGACCTCGGCCGCCTGCGCGGCGCGGCGCATCTCCACCTCGCGCTCCTGTTCCAGCCGCGCGAATTCGGTGTCGCGCCCGATCAGGAACGACTGGCGCTGCGCCTCGAGATTCTTGGTCTCGATCTGGACCCGCGTATCCTGCTCGATGTCGTTGCGCGCCTTTTTGCGCAGCTCGATCTGCTCGGTCAGCTTGGTCAGACCCTCGGCGTCGAACGCGTTATTGGCGTTGAAATGCTCGATGCTGGTCTGGTCGAGACCCGTCAGCGACACGCTCTCCAGCTCCAGCCCGTTCATCGCCAGATCGGCCGACGACACCTGCTGCACCTTCTGCACGAACTCGCTGCGCTGCTCGTGCAGCTGCGCCATCGTCATCCCCGCCGCGACCGAGCGCAGCGCGTCGACGAACTTGCCCTCGACCAGCTCCTTCAGCGCATCCGGGTTCATCGTGCGCAGGCCCAGCGTCTGCGCCGCCGTCGCGATCGACTGGCTGTCGGGCTTCACGCGGACATAGAATTCGGCCTTCACGTCGATGCGCAGCCGGTCGAGCGTGATCAGCGCGTCGGCATTCTTGCGCTCGACCGCCAGCCGCACCGTGTTCATGTTGACCGGCATCGTCTCATGAAACACCGGCAGCACCAGCGCACCGCCGTTGATCACGACCTTCTCCCCGCCAAAGCCGGTACGGACGAAGCCGATCTCCTTCGACGCGCGCTTGTACAGCCGCGCGATGATCAGCCCGACGATCAGCAGCGTGAGCAAGCCCGCGCCCGGATAGATCAGATAGGGCAGGATCGATCCCCCCGTGGTGGCCACTTCCTGCATGCTTCAATCCCCCAGTTTCGGCAGATGATGATCGCCATAGGCGATCGCTCGAAAGACATCGCGCTCGCGCCGCACCAGCAGCACGCGCTCGCCTTCCTCGAAAACCTGTCCCGCATTGTCGGGCTCGACCATCAGGTAATGCGCCTGGCCGTGCCAGTCCTCGGCGCGCGCGCGCGCCGGCGATCCGGTGGTGGCGCGCCCGGTCAGGATCGTCGCGCCGCTGCCCACCAGCGTATCGAGATCGATCGCGGTCGTGTGATCCTGCGGTAAAATCGGCGCGATCAGCCGTGCCGACAGCGCGGTTGCGGGCAGCGCGAGCACCCCCGCGCCGGGCACCGCGGCCCAGCCCGGCAGCAAGATGCCGAACAGGTCGCGCGCCAGCTGCTGCCCGATCAGCCCGATCAGGCCAAAGCTCGCCAGCAGCAGCACGACGACCACCAGCAGCGGCACCCGCCCGAACCCCAGCCAGTCGAGCCAGTCGGGCGCATCGACATCGGCGTCCCCGGCCAGCCCCACCGCCTGCACGATGCCGAGCAGCAGCATCAGCACGAGCGCCGATACGAAGACGATATTCTCCGGCGCTGACAGAAAGCCGAACACGTTGATTTCCCCCGATTCGCCGACAGTCTAGGGGCTAGCCCTGCGCCCTGCCAGCGAATCCGGACACGTCACAGCGTCAGGACGATCTTCCCCATATGCGCGCCGCTCTCCATCCGGCGATGCGCCTCGGCCGCCTGTGCCAGCGGATAGGTGCGGTCGATCACCGGGCGCAGCCGACCCTCGGCAACGAACGGCCATACCGACCGGGACAGCTCGTCCGCGACCAGCGTCTTGAACGCGGTGTCGCGCGCGCGCAGCGTCGATCCGGTCAGCGTCAGGCGGCGGCGCATGATCTCGAACACCGGGACGGTCGCCATCGCCCCGCCCTGCACCGCGATCGACACATGCCGCCCGTCATCGGCCATGCACTTCAGGTTGCGCGCGACATAATCGCCGCCGACCATGTCGAGCACGACATTGACTCCGCGCCCCTCGGTCAGGTCCCTGACCCGCGTCACGAAATCTTCGGTCCTGTAGTTGATCGCATGATCCGCGCCGTGCGCCAGGCACGCCGCAACCTTCGCGTCACTCCCCGCCGTCACGATCACCGTGACCCCGAACAGATTGCACAGGCTGATCGCCATCGTGCCGATCCCGCTGGTCCCGCCATGGACCAGCGCGACGTCGCCCTCGCTGGCATAACCGCGCTCGAACAAATTGGTCCACACGGTGAACAGCGTTTCCGGGATTGCCGCTGCCTCGACCATCGACAGGCTTTCGGGCACCGACAGGCACTGGCCGAGCGGCGCGACCGCATATTCGGCATAGCCCCCGCCCGCCACCAGCGCACACATAGGCTGGCCGATCAGCTCGGGCGGCAGGTCCGCGCCGACCGCGACCACAATGCCCGCGACCTCCAGGCCCGGGATGGTGGTCACCCCCGGCGGCGGCGGATAGGCGCCCATACGCTGGATCACGTCGGGCCGGTTGACCCCGGCTGCGGCGACGCGGATCAGCACCTCGTCCGCGCGCGGCACCGGCACCGGGCGCTCGACCGGCACCAGCACCTCCGGCCCGCCGGGCTGCGCAGGATCGATGGCCGTCATCCGGTCGGGTAGGCTGGTCATGCGGATCCCCCTAGAACCGCGCCTGAATCGGGGCGAGTCCCGGTGACGTCAAGGCCGCAGTTGCGCAAAACGAACTAGGCTTCGTCCGTTGACAGCCGCGCGGGCGCGCGAAACGCTCGCGCAATGCCTGCCCTGACCCGCCCCGCCCTTATGGTCCTCGCGCTCGCCATCGCCACGCCTGCGGCGGCGCAGACCCTCGATCAGATGCCGTTGCCGGACGGGTTTCAGGCGGCGATCGAGAAAGGCGATCTGGCGCACGCGCAGGCGCTGATCGCCCCGGCGACCGATGCCTGCATCGCCGCCGACCCGTCTGCTGCGCGCTGCATCGACCTGCTCAACTGGCTGGCCTCGGTCGGACAGCGGCGCGAAGACCGCCCGCTCCAGTTGCGCGCCGCACGGCTCGCCGCCGCGGCCGCGTCGCACTATGCACCCGGCACCGCCTACGAATATTATGCGCTGTTCAACCTCTCGGGCGGCCTTGACCATTCGGGCACGCCGTTGGAGGCGGAGGCGCCCGCCCGCCGCGCGCTCGCCATTGCCGAGCGGCTCTGGCCCGAACCGAGCGACAATGTCGCGCTGATCTGCCGCGCCCTCGCGATCACGCTCACCGCGCTTGCCAAGCACGCCGAAGCGGCAACGCTGATGCGCCGCGCGGTCGCGATCCGGACCGCGCAGAGCGGGGCCGACTCGCTTGCCGCGCTCGATGCCGCCCGCGTGCTTGGCGTGACACTCGGCGCGGGCGGCCGGATCGGCGACGCGGTCGCGCTGCTCACCCGCACCGCCGACACCCTCGCCGCGCGCCACCCCGACCAGCACGCGGCCCGCGCCCGTGCCGAGGGCGACCTCGCCGTCGCGTTGAACGATGCCGGGCGCTATACCGAGGCGGCACAGCGCTATGCCGTGGCCATCGCGCTGTGGGAGCAGGTCGGCGAAACCGGTGAAAGCCTGGTCACCGCGCTCAACAACGCCGCGCGCAACTTTGTCGCCATGGGGGATTACGTGCGTGCCGAGCAGATCGACCGCGCGGTGCTGCGGATCAAGACGCTTCAGCTTGGCCCCGACGACCCCGCGCTGGCGCGGTCTTATGGCAATCTCGGCGTCGTGCTCGAAGCGCAGGGCAAGGTGGACGAGGCGCGCCCGCTGCTGCGCAAGGCGCTGGCGATGGCAATCGCCGCCTATGGCCCCGACCACGTCCGCACCGCGCCCTTTCGTGGCTATCTCGCCGACGCGTTGCCGCTGGCCGAGCAGGAGGGCGAGCGTCGCGCGCTTCTCGCCATCTACCGCACCCAACTTGGCCCCGGCCATCCCGATACGCTCAACGCGCTGGCCCAACTCGCCCACCTGCTCACCGCACGCGGCCGGCATGGCGAGGCGGAAGCGCTGCTGCGTGAGATCGTGGCGCAGGGCGAACGCACCTGGGGGCCGGATAATGTCAACTTCGCCGACTCGCTGATCGCGCTGGCATTGTCGCTGGCGCGCCAGCTGCGCCCCGGCACGCTGGCCGAAATGCGCGCGCTGATCGCGCGCGGGTGGGCGATCCAGCGCGCCGCCCTTGGCCCGGAGCATCCCGACACGATCGAATCCGCCATCTATCTCGCGCAGATGAGCGACGACACGCGCGCCCGCACCCTGTCCCGCTCCGCGCAGGCGGGCATCCTCGCCCGGATCAGCCGCGCGCGCGCCTTCGATCCCGCTGCCCAGGCCGAACTGCGCGGATTCGCGCCGCTCTTTGCCCAGGCGGTCCAGATCAGCTGGCGCCTCGCCCGCGCGCGCAGCGACGCCGCCGCGAAATAGTCCCGGCCAGCTTGACATCGCGCCGACACCGTCCGACCTTCGGACCATGGACGACGACCTCCCTCGCCGGACCGACGACCCCGCCGCACAGCTCGCGCGCCAGGATCTCGATCCTTTTTCGGTGTCGGATCTCGAAGCGCGGATCGCGCTGCTCGAGGCGGAAATCGCGCGATGCCGTACAATCCTTCAACGTGCCGTTAACCATCGCGCAAGCGCTGATGCGCTATTCAAGCGATGAACGGCGCACCGAACCCCGGGCATGACGCTATAAGATATGCGGGGGCAGGTGCGGCGCTTGATGCACGGTGCAACGCTTCCGACATAGGGGTGCACGGGCCGCGTATCCCCTGGCCCGACTGGAGTGACCTGAATGCCTAGTTTCGCCTCCGCCCTCGAATCCACCCTCCACCGCGCACTGGAAGCCGCGAGTTCGCGTCGCCATGAATATGCGACGCTCGAACATCTGCTGCTCGCGCTGGTGGACGATGAACATGCGTCCAAGGTGATGGGTGCGTGCGGGGTGGACTTGGGCGAGCTGAAAACCACCGTCGCCCATTATCTCGATACCGAGCTTCAGGCGCTGCGCGTCGACCAGACCACCGACCCCTCGCCGACCAGCGGGTTCCAGCGCGTCGTCCAGCGCGCGATCCTGCACGTCCAGTCGTCGGGCCGCGACGAAGTGACCGGCGCCAACGTGCTCGTCGCGCTGTTCAGCGAGCGCGAGAGCTATGCCGTCTATTTCCTGCAGCAGCAGGACATGAGCCGCCTCGACGCGGTGAGCTATATCAGCCACGGCGTCGGCAAGGGGTCGACCCCGGTCGAATCCGCTCCCCCCAAGGGCGCGGAAGAGGACAAGGCGCAGAAGAGCGACGGCAAGAAGGGCGAGAGCGCGCTCAAGCAGTTCACCGTCAACCTCAATGAAAAGGCCAAGACCGGCAAGATCGATCCGCTGATCGGCCGCGGGCCGGAGGTCGACCGCACCGTCCAGATCCTGTGCCGCCGCAGCAAGAACAACCCGCTCTATGTCGGCGACCCCGGCGTCGGCAAGACCGCGATCGCCGAGGGTCTGGCGCGCAAGATCATCGAGGGCGACGTGCCCGAAGTGCTCAAGGAAGCCGTGATCTACTCGCTCGACATGGGCGCGCTGCTCGCCGGCACGCGCTATCGCGGCGATTTCGAGGAGCGGCTGAAGCAGGTCGTGTCTGAGCTGGAAAAGCTGCCCCACGCGGTGCTGTTCATCGACGAGATTCACACCGTGATCGGCGCTGGCGCCACCAGCGGCGGCGCGATGGATGCCTCGAACCTGCTCAAGCCGGCTTTGTCGGGCGGCTCGATCCGCTGCATCGGTTCGACCACCTACAAGGAATTCCGCAATCACTTCGAAAAGGACCGCGCGCTGCTGCGCCGGTTCCAGAAGATCGACGTCAACGAACCGACGATCGAGGACACGATCAAGATCCTCGCCGGCCTGCGTTCGGCGTTCGAGGATCACCACAATGTCAAATACACCCCCGACGCGATCAAGTCGGCGGTGGAGCTCAGCTCGCGCTACATCAACGACCGCAAGCTGCCGGACAAGGCGATCGACGTGATCGACGAAGTCGGCGCGATGCAGATGCTGGTGCCGCCGTCCAAGCGCAAGAAGACGATCACGCCGAAGGAGATCGAACAGGTCATCGCGACCATGGCACGCATCCCGCCGAAAACGGTGTCGAGCGACGATACCAAGGTGCTGGCCAACATCGAAACCGACCTCAAGCGCGTCGTGTTCGGTCAGGACAAGGCGATCGAAGTGCTGTCGAGCGCGATCAAGCTCAGCCGCGCGGGCCTGCGCGATCCGGAAAAGCCGATCGGCAATTACCTGTTCTCGGGTCCGACCGGCGTCGGCAAGACCGAAGTGACCAAGCAGCTTGCCGAACTGCTCGGCATCCCGCTGCAGCGCTTCGACATGTCCGAATATATGGAACGCCACTCGGTCAGTCGCCTGATCGGTGCGCCTCCGGGCTATGTCGGATACGATCAGGGCGGCCTGCTCACCGACGCGATCGATCAGAACCCGCATTGCGTGCTGCTGCTCGACGAAATCGAAAAGGCGCATCCGGACCTGTTCAACATCCTGCTGCAGGTGATGGACAACGGCAAGCTGACCGACCACCACGGCAAGACGGTCGATTTCCGCAACGTCATCCTGATCATGACGACCAATGCCGGCGCGTCCGACATGGCGCGCGAGTCGATCGGTTTCGGCGAGATCAGCCGCGACGATGTTCAGGAAGACGCGGTGAAGAAGCTCTTCACCCCCGAATTCCGCAACCGTCTCGATGCGATCGTGCCGTTCGATTATCTCCCGACCAAGGTGGTCGAGCGGGTGGTGGAGAAGTTCATCCTCCAGCTCGAACTCCAGCTCGCCGACCGCAACGTCCATATCAGCCTGGACGATGAAGCCAAGGCGTGGCTCACCGAACGCGGCTATGACAAGCTCTACGGCGCACGCCCGATGGGCCGCCTGATCCAGGAAAAGATCAAGCAGCCGCTGGCCGAGGAACTGCTGTTCGGCAAGCTCGTCCATGGCGGCGAGGTCGAGGTGAAGCTGAAGGACAACGCGCTGACCTTCGCGATCACCCCGGCAGCCCCGAAGGGGTCGAAGAAGGGCGGAAAGAAGGCCCCGGCCAAGGCGAAATAACCCGCCTTACCGCCAGAAACCACGAAACCGCCCCGGTGAAAGCTGGGGCGGTTTTGCTTTGCGGGCACCTCTCCAACTCGGCATCCCGGGCTTCACCCGGGACGAGGCGGCCTTTGCACCGCAAGAAGCCTGGCCCCGGCGCGAGGCCGGGCGACGAAGCCGCTAACGGATAGGCGATCCCTGCGCGAACTCAGCGTACCGCGCGCAGGCAACCGCAACCAGAACGGTCGCGGTCATTCGACGCTGATGGCGGCGCTCTTCATGCGAGCAGCGTATCAAGGCGGACCGCCCCTCGCCAGACTCCCCCCCGGATCAGGGGCGGACCGGTGGCGGTGATCCTGCGGCATCCGCGCCGGTTTCACCTGCCGCGCCGGGTCCGCTCGCCGTCACCGGAGCCTGCCTCGCGGCGGCGTCCGCCAGCTGGGCGCGGGTCTGCGCACGTGCCACGGCCTGCGCAATCTGCGGCTCGGCCGAGGCCCGCGCCTTGCGCCGGCAATTCCGCTCGGCCAACCGCGCGCGCAGATCCTTGAGGTCGGCTCCGCCGCAAATCCGGTCGATCGCCGCCTCGAGTCGGCGGTCGAGCAGGCGCCGCCCTTCGGGTGCGGCCAGATCCAGCCCGGCATGGCTGATCGAAAGCGCGGCCGGACGCCGCTCGCCCGGCCACCAACCCGCCGCGTGCAGACCGCTCACCGCGATCCCGAGCAGCGTCACCAGGCCAAGCCCCGCCAGCAGAGTCCGAATCATCATGCTTCCCCCCATATGGCTGCGCCCTGCGCCCAGCGCGCTCGCCGCTACGCCGATTCGCGGTCGCGGTGATTGCATCTGGATGACGGCTTGAAGGCAGTGGCCCGGGCCGCGCGATTAACCAGCCGCTGCGCCGCCGGCGCGGTGCCGGTCCAATCGCTGCATGCACTTGGCCCGGCGATGCAGCGCGCGGGTCCGCAAAGATCGGTCACCCCGTTAACCGGTTCTTCGCGTTCGGCTGATTAGTTCGCCGGTATGACAAGGGGGATCGTCACTCTGCTCGGGCTTGCGGTCGCATGGGCCGTGCTGCTGCTCGCTCCGGCGGACGCGCGCGCACAGGGCTGGAGTGCGGGCACGGCGGGGCGTCCACTCGCCACCTGTATCCGCCGCGCGGCGCCGGACGAGGATCCCCGCCGCGTCGCCCGCAATCTCGCCGCGTTCGACTGCGTCACCCCGCACAAACAGTTCGGCAGCGGCGATTTCTGGGTCATCTCCGAACCCGTCGGCGAACGTGCCCGCTCGCGCCGCCCGCTCAATGCGCGGATGCTCAGCCTGTGGCAGGACCGGGTGACGCTGCATGTGATCTATGCCGATGGGCGGGTCGCGACGATGTCCGACGACGCGGTCGGGCTGACCAAGCGGATCCAGCTTGGCGCCATCGTCGAATATCCGATCCCCCGCCACACCGCGCCGGTCGATCGGTTGCTGTGGAAGATCGAGGGGTCGAGCAACCTCTACGCGGTGGTGCGCAACCTGCGCATTGCGACCGACGCGCAAAGCAACCGTGCCAATCTGTTCATGGCCGCGCTCTATGCGGCCTTTGCCGGACTGTGCATCGCGCTGCTGACCTATAATCTCGCGCTGTGGACGACGCTCCGTTACCGCTTTCAGCTCGCTTATGCCGCGATGGTCGCCGCGCTGATGGCCTATGCCTTTACCTCGTCGGGCGCGCTTGCCTGGCTGGTGCCGGACATCCCCAACACCTTGCGCCTGCGGCTCAACTATCTGCTGCTCACCACCACCGCCGCCTCGGCGATCTGGTTCGCGCGCAGCTTTTTCGAGGAACATGTGTTCGGGCCGCGCCTGCGGTTGCTGATCCGGGTCAGCATCGGCGCATTGCTGGCCGCCGGCTGCGGCTTTGCCCTGTTCGCGCCCTATGCCCCGCTGATTGCGCATACCCTGTACAATTGGGTGTTCGTGAGCATGCTGGTGCCGATCACCGCGATCGTCCTGTCGGCGTGGTGCAACCGCTCCAATTTCCTGTGGCTGTTCGGGCTCGCCTGGGCCGCGCCGATCGTTGCCGGCTGTCTGCGCGTGCTCGCCGGGCTGGGCGTGCTGCCGTGGAGCTTCTGGCTCGACAATTCGACGCTGATGTCGATGGCGGCAGAGGCACTGCTGTCCTCGATCGCGATCACCTATCGCATCCGCCTGCTCAGCCAGGAGCGCGATGCCGCGGTCGCCGCGGAAACGGTGGCGCGGCGTCTCGCCGATCTCGACCCGCTGACCGGGCTGCTCAACCGCCGCGCCTTTCTGGGCCAGGCGATCGGGCGCAGCGGCACGCAGACGCTGCTGATCCTCGACCTTGACCGGTTCAAGCAGGTCAATGACACGATCGGCCATGATGGCGGGGACGAAGTGCTGCGCACCGTTGCGCGGACCTTGCGCGGGCTGGTTCCCGCCAGCGCGATGATCGCCCGGATCGGCGGCGAGGAATTCGCCGTGCTCAGCACCCCCGCCGAACCGGTCGACCCCGACCGCATCCTCGCCCGGTTGCGCGCCACGCGGATGCCGTTCGACCTGCGCGTCACCGCCAGCATCGGCAGCGCCGATGGGCCGCTGGAGAATGAACGCGACTGGAAGGCGCTGTACCGCGCCGCCGACCGCGCGCTGTTCGACGCCAAGGCCGCCGGTCGCGACCGCGCCAAACTCTCCGCCGTCGCCGCCTGAACCGGCCGCGAATTCAGCTTTCGTTCAGCCGCGCAATGGCCTAGGCCATCGCCAAACGGGAGGCCGCGATGGACCAGTTGAACAAACGCCGGATCATCCTTGCCGCGGGCGCGGCAGCCCTGCTTGCGACCGGCGCAATTGCCCGGCCCAGCGCGGAATTCGTGATCCAGACGCACGATCTGGGCGATACCGCTCCCCGCCGCGTCAAGGCCGCGGTCGATACCGGAATCCTCGCCGTGTCGGTGCTCTACACCTGGACCGAACACGCGGTTCGCCGCTGAACCGCGCGCGGGTGTCTTGCAGAGCCACGGGGCTTTGCTTACACCTGTGTCAATGAGTACTCCCGAGCAGGCCTGGCGCACCGCCTATCGTCATCCCGGTCCGTGGGACCAGCCGTTGCCGCCGCTGTCGATGATCGACGCGTTCGAAGAAACGGTACGGCGCAAGGGCAGCGCACCGCTGCTCGATTTCCTCGGCCGTCAGTACAGCTTTGCCGAAACGCTCGACGGGGCCAATCGCGTCGCCTGCGGCCTGCGCGCGATGGGCTATGGCCCGGGCGACCGCATCGGCCTGTTCCTGCCCAACGTGCCGCATTATGTCGCCGCCTATTACGGCATCCTCAAGCTCGGCGCGACGGTGGTCAATTTCTCGCCGCTCTACAGCGTCGATGAACTCGCGGCGCAGGTCGCCGACAGCGGCACGCGCCTGCTCTTCACGCTCAGCGCCACCGCCCTGCTCCCGACCGCGCTCAAGGTGCTGGACAAGAGCAGCCTCGAACGCCTCGTCGTCGGCTCGGTCGCCGGCGCGCTGCCCACGACCAAGTCGATCCTCTACCGCCTGTTCAAGCGCGGCGAGGTGACCCCAACCCCCAGCGACCCGCGCATCACCGCCTTTTCGCGGCTGATCGCCAATGATGGCGCCTGCCCCGCGCCGGCGATCGATCCGGAGCGCGATCTCGCGCTGATCCAGTATACCGGCGGCACCACCGGCATCCCCAAGGGCGCGATGCTGACCCACCAGAACCTGTCCGCCAATGCGCGACAGGTGGCAAAGCTCGACCCCGACCTGGGCCACAGCCTCGACCGCGTGCTCGGCGTCCTCCCCTTCTTCCACGTCTTCGCCAACACCTGCGTCCTCAACCGCACCGTGCTGACCGGCGGCGAGATCGTGATGCTCCCGCGCTTCGACGCGGCACAGGCGCTCGCGGCGATCAACCGCACCAAGCCGACTGCGCTGCCCGGCGTGCCGACGATGTTCCAGGCACTGATCGACCACCCGCATTCCAAATCGACCGACTGGTCGAGCCTCAAATACTGCATCTCCGGCGGCGCGCCTTTGCCCGCCGAGCTCAAGAAACGGTTCGAGGCCGAAACCGGTGCGACCCTGATCGAAGGGTACGGCCTGTCCGAAAGCTCCGGCGTCGTCTCCGCCAACCCTTATCGCGGCGAGGGCAAGTCCGGCACGATCGGCCAGCCGATCGTCGCCACCCGCGTGCGCCTGGTCGACAAGGAAGACCCGTCGCGCGACGTGGCGACAGGCGAACCGGGCGAGATCGTCCTCGCCGGGCCGCAGATCATGGCCGGCTACTGGAACCGCCCGGAGGTGGACGACACCACCTTCTGCCACGACGCCGCCGGCACCCGCTGGCTGCGCACCGGCGATGTCGGCCAGATCGACGCGGATGGCTTCATCCGCATCGTCGACCGGCTCAAGGACATGATCTCGGTCGGCGGGTTCAAGGTCTTCCCGAAGCACGTCGAGGACGTCCTCTACCACCACCCCGCGATCAAGGAGGCGCTGGTCGTCGGCATGCCCGACCCCCGCATGGGCGAAGTCCCCCGCGCCTATGTCGCGCTGAACGAGGACGCGGAGCCGGTGACCGGCGACGAGTTGCGCGCGTGGCTCAACCCGCAAGTCGGCAAGCATGAGCGCGTCGACGCCGTCGTGGTGCGCGAAAAACTGCCCAAGACAATGATCGGGAAGCTGAGCCGCAAGGATTTGCTCCTGGAAATCGCGGCGGAGGCGGCGGCTTCTCGCTAAGTCCCTCCCCCTTCTTCTAAAGCCCCTCCCGCTTGCGGGAGGGGTTGGGGAGGGTCTTCTTCCTTTTTGAGGCCGCGTGGATAGCGATAAGGTCTGGCTACCTTAAACTGGGTCAAGGTCGTCCACCTTGAACCGCTTCGAGAGCCTCTTTCCGCCTGCCTCTAGGTAGAAGTTCGGCTCCGCGTCTTTGAAATGCCAGATAGCGTCGCGAATGGTGCAGCTACGCCCTGCCGCATTCACGCTGTCCCCAACTTCAAAGGCCACCGAGCCGATTGGCATGAGGCAGTCCTTTCGCACCCTGAACTCTTCAGCCCCGAAGCGAATACGTGACCACTCGCCCTCAAACGAAACGACGCTGACGACCCGCTGATCTAAATTGAGCGAATGCAGCCGATCCGCATCGCCGGGAGCAGCAGCGTTCGGATCGGATTGATTCGTCCAGCGCAAGACTGCCGCATCAGCAATAGGCATATGGCCAGCGTAGACTTTCTCAGTTTTGAGGCAACATCTGGAACGTGCCCTAATTAGCCCCTCCCCTTTAGGGGAGGGGTTGGGGTGGGGCCTATCCTCTTGGCGAGCGGTCTCGGTGAGACAGTCACCGCCCCACCCCCAACCCCTCCCCTGAAGGGGAGGGGCTTAAGAAGGCCACATCTCAGCCTTCAAGTTCATAAACTCATGCAGCCCCCACGGCCCCAGCTCGCGGCCATGGCCCGACAGCTTGACCCCGCCGAACGGCGCGCCCGGCACGGACGCCAGCATCTGGTTCACTGCGGTCATCCCCGCCGCGATATCGCGCACCAGCCGCGCCTGTTCATCGGCATCCTGCGTCCACACGCTCGACCCCAACCCATAGGGGACGTCGTTCGCCAGCCGGATCGCGTCATCGATCGACTCCGCGCGGAACAGCATTGCGACCGGTCCGAAAATCTCCTCCTTCGCGAACTCAGCCTCGGGATCGACATCGGTCAACACGCCCGCGCGCATCCACGCGCCATCGCGGTCGATCTTCTCGCCACCATGCAGCACCGCGCCCGCCGCAACCGCCCGTTCCAGCTGCTCCAGCACCGTATCGCGCTGCTCGACGCTCGACAGCGGCCCCATCTCGACGCCGTCTTCCATCGGATCGCCGATCTTCACCGCATCCATCGCCGCGACGAACTTCTCCGCGAACGCGTCATACACATCGGCATGCACGATCATCCGCTTGGCGCAGATGCAGCTTTGCCCGGCATTCTGGATGCGCGCCTTCACCGCCGTCTTCACCGCCGCGTCCAGATCGGCCGAGGGCATGACGACGAACGGGTCCGACCCGCCCAGCTCTAACACCACCTTCTTGAGCGCGCGCCCCGCCGCCTCCGCGACCTTGGCCCCCGCCCCCTCGCTCCCGGTCAGCGTCACCGCGACCACACGGCTATCGGCGATGATCCGCGAAACCTTGTCCGACTTGATCGGAAGGTTCTGGAACAACCCGTCCGGCGCGCCCGCCGCCTGCACCATCTGCTGGATCAGCGCCGCGCACCCCTGCGTCAGTGAGGCATGCTTCAACAACCCGACATTCCCCGCCAGGATCGTGGGGCCAAGCCAGCGCACCACCTGCCAGTACGGAAAATTCCACGGCATGATCGCCAGCACCGGCCCCAGCGGCAACCAGTGCGTCACCACCCGCCCATTGGGCAGCGCAATCTCTTCACCCTTCAGAAAATCCGGCCCATGCTCGGCATAATAGCGGAAGCCCGAAACGCATTTCTCGACCTCGGCCACCGCCGACGCCAGCGTCTTGCCCATCTCCCGCGTCGCGGTTTCGGCCAGATGCTGCTTCCCCGCCTCGAACCGGTCGGCAATCGCGTTCAGCAGCGCCACGCGCTGCTCCACCGGACTGACGCGCCACGACGCGAATGCCGCATCCGCGCGCACCAGCGCCGCCTCGACGCCATCGCCGTCCAGTTCCTCGAACGTCTCGCCCGGTTCGCCCGTCGCCGGATTGATGCTGGTAAACATGCGCGCTCCTTAAAATCCGTATGTAGGCGGTAGCCAGATATCATCCTCCCCCGCCAGGGGGAGGTGGCGCCGCAGGCGACGGAGGGGGAGGACGGCTGTGTCCTTTTGGATCCAGCGACGCCCCCGTCCTCCCCCTCCGTCAGCTTCGCTGCCACCTCCCCCTGGCGGGGGAGGATTGTTGAAGCCAATCGCGGGAGGTTGAATTGGTTCCGCCGCCATCGCATAGCATCGCCATGACCGACCAGATCGACATCGCCGCCCTGTCCTTTGAGGATGCCCTTCGCGAACTTGAGCGGATCGTCGGACAGCTCGAAACCGGCGATGTGCCGCTCGATCAGGCGATCACTTTATACGAGCGCGGCGACGCGCTGCGCCGCCAGTGTCAGGCCCGGCTCGACGCGGCACAGGCGCGGATTGAACAGGTGCGCGCCGATGCCAGCGGCAATGTCACCGGCACCACCCCCTTCGCAGCAGGATGAGCGCGGACGTGGCCGACGCCAGCCAGACCCTCGAAACCGCGCTGCGCGACGTCGCGGCAGAGATCGACCGTCAGTTCGACCAGTTCCTCGCCGTCCCCGCCGACCCGCGCGCGCGCCTCTATGAAGCGATGCGCCATGCCGCGATCGGCGGCGGCAAGCGCCTGCGGCCGCTGCTCACCTTCGCGACGGCGCAGCTCTTCGCGGTCGACCGCCGCTGCACCGCGCGTGTCGCCACCGCGATCGAGGCGATCCATGTCTATTCGCTGATCCATGACGATCTCCCCGCGATGGACGACGATGACATGCGCCGCGGCAAGCCGACGGTGCACAAGGCGTTTGATGAGGCAACCGCGATCCTCGCCGGCGACTGCCTCCATGCGCTGGCCTTCGAAATCCTCGCCGATCCCGCAACCCATGCCGACCCGTTCGTCCGCGCCGAACTGATCGCCGATCTGGCGCAGGCGTCCGGCCCGTCGGGCATGGCGGGCGGGCAGATGATGGATCTGGTCGCCGAAACCACCAGCTTCGACCTCGCCACCGTGACCCGGTGTCAGGCGCTCAAGACCGGCGCGCTGATCGCCTGCTCGGTCGAGGCGGGCGCGATCCTCGGTCGCTTGCCGCCCGAGGGCCGCACCGGCCTGCGCGGCTATGCCCGCGACATCGGCCTTGCCTTCCAGATCGCCGACGACATCCTCGACGTCGAGGGCGATCAGGACGCGGTCGGCAAGCAGCTGCGCAAGGACGAAGCGGCGGGCAAGGAAACCTTCCTCTCGCTGCTCGGCATCGACCGTGCCCGCGAACAGGCGCGGCTGCTGGTCGATCAGGCGATCGCCCATCTCCACAGCTACGGCCCCGAAGCCGACCTGCTGCGCGCCATCGCCCGCTTCGTGCTGGAACGCGACCGGTGAAACAACGCCTGCCCGTCACCCCCGCGAAAGCGGGGGCCCATCTCCCGGACGCGCGGCAAATCCACCGGTGCGATGGTCCGTGAACCGGCGTCACACTTCGACACTACCCGCCATCCGTGCCGATCGCGCAGGAGATGGCCCCCCGCTTTCGCGGGGGTGACGATGAGGGATTAGATCATGACCACCCGCACCGGCGTCTATCCCGGCACCTTCGATCCGATCACGCTCGGCCATATGGACATCATCCGGCGCGGCGCGAAGCTGGTCGACCGGCTCGTCATCGGCGTCACCACCAATCCGTCCAAGAACCCGATGTTCACGGTCGAGGAGCGGATGGACATGGTGCGGCGCGAGGTCGCGGATCTCGACGGCGAGATCCATGTCGTCAGCTTCGATTCGCTGCTGATGGACTTTGCCGAGCGGGAAGGGGCGAGCATGATCGTGCGCGGCCTGCGCGCGGTCGCCGATTTCGAGTATGAATATCAGATGGCGGGGATGAACCAGCAACTCAACGGCCGGATCGAAACCGTCTTCCTGATGGCCGATGTCTCGCTCCAGCCGATCGCGTCGCGGCTGGTCAAGGAAATCGCGCTGTTCGGTGGGGAGATCGGCAAGTTCGTGCCGCCGACGGTGCGGGACGAAGTGGTCGCGCGGGTCGAGAAAATCGGCCGCAAGGGCAGCTGAAGCCCCGCACAAACCGCTTTCCTACACGATCGCGTCCGTCATATCCTGACGGCGCCCGGCGGCGGCGTTTGCCGCCCGTGGGGCCGAACCTGACAGGCTCGCTCCGTACATGTGCGTTTTTGTCAGTTTTGTCCGGCGGACGACGGCCTGGTCGCCAACGCCGCATTCACTTTGCTGCAAGCGGCGATTTGCTCTAAGCCGCTCCAGTTCCAAACCCGGTGGGGATGTCGATGCGTCTTGTTGCCCTGTGTGTTGCCCTGCTCGGCTCGCTGTTCGCGATGCCAGCCACCGCCCAGCATGTTCCGCCCCCGCCCGGCCGCGCGACCCCGCCCGCGACGACGGACAAGGAGAATCTGTGGGTTCTCGACCTGTCGACCGGCGGGCGCGTCACCATCTGGCTGCGTCCCGACGTGGCGCCCAAAATGGTCGAGCGGATCAAGACGCTGACCCGTCAGCGTTTCTATGACGGCCTGGTGTTCCACCGCGTGATCGACGGCTTCATGGCGCAGGGCGGCGATCCGCGCGGCGACGGTACCGGCGGTAGCGACCTGCCCGACGTCGAAAAGGAGTTCAACTACCTCCCCCATGTCCGCGGCGCGGTCGCTGCGGCGCGCGCGGAGGATGAAAACAGCGCGAACAGCCAGTTCTTCATCATGCTGGTCCCGCGCCTGCAGCTCGACCAGAAATATACCGTGTTCGGCCGCGTGCTCGACGGCATGCAATGGGTCGACGCGATCCCGCGCGGCGAGCCGCCGGCGAACCCCGCGCGCGTCCTTCGCGCGTACATCGCCGCCGACAATCCCCCGCCCTACACGCCCGCGGCCCCGGCTCCGGCCGATGCCCCGGCGGCGCTCCCGGCCAGCCCGGCCAAGTGACCCCGCTCCTCCCCTGCGGTGCGGGGGAGGAACGAGAATGACCCGATGAACGTCGACCTGTTCGATTTCGACCTGCCGCCCGAGCGGATCGCGCTGCGTCCGGCAAGTCCCCGCGATTCGGCCCGCCTCCTTTTGCTCGACGGCGCCACGACCGAAGACCGCATCGTCACCGACCTCCCGGCCCTGCTCCGCGCCGGGGACATGCTGGTCTTCAACGACACCCGCGTCATCCCCGCCCAGCTCGAAGGGACGCGGGGCGAGGCCAGGATCGGCGCCACGCTGCACAAGCGCGAAGGGCCGCGCCACTGGATCGCCTTCATCCGCAACGCGAAGCGGCTGAAGGTCGGCGATACCATCGACTTTGGCAACGCCGTCACCGCACTTGCCGAGGCGCGCCACCCCGATGGCAGCTTCACCCTGTTCTTCCCCGGCGACGAACCGGTCGAACTGCTGCTGGAGCGTGCCGGGCGCATGCCGCTGCCGCCCTATATCGCCGCCAAGCGCCCGACCGACGAACGCGACGCCGCCGACTATCAGACGATGTTCGCCAACGAACCCGGCGCGGTCGCGGCACCGACGGCGGCGCTGCACTTCACCCCCGGGCTGATGGCCGCGCTCGACGCCGCCGAGATCGGCCACACCACGCTGACGCTGCATGTCGGCGCCGGGACCTTCCTGCCGGTCAAGGCCGACGACACCGACGACCACCAGATGCACGCCGAATGGGGCCGCATCGACGCCGCCACCGCCGACCGGCTCAATGCCGTCCGCGCCGCCGGGGGCCGGGTCATCGCGGTCGGCACGACCAGCCTGCGCCTGATCGAAAGCGCCGCAGGCGAGGACAATGTCATCCGTCCGTTCGAAGGCGACACCGCGATCTTCATCACCCCCGGCTACCGCTTCCGCGGCATCGACGGACTGGTGACCAACTTCCACCTCCCCCGTTCGACCCTGTTCATGCTGGTATCGGCACTGATGGGGCTGGAACGGATGCAGGCGGCCTATGCGCATGCCATCGCCACCGGCTATCGCTTCTACAGCTATGGCGATTCGAGCCTGTTGCTCCCGGAGACCCGTGCGTGATCGCCGCCCTCGCCCTGCTCGCCGCAGCCCAGACCGCGCCGGCAACACCGCCCCAGCCGGGGGCCGCCCCCGCCCCGATCCCGCTGATGATCGCCGAGCCGGTGGCGATGGCCATCGCCGCGTTCGACAGCGACCAGGACGGCAGTGTCACCCGCGCCGAGTTCGACACCGGGGTCCGCCGCAGCTTCGAGCTGAGCGCCAAAGGCCAGCCCGCGCTCGGCTATATCGCGTTCGGCGACTGGTCGGAGCGCTGGCTGGGCAACCGCAACGCCCTGCCCAGCCCGTTTGAGGTGGATGCGGATGGCGACAACCGCATCACCATGATCGAGCTTCAGGCGCGGTTCGACCTGTTCTTCACCCGCTTCGATGCCGACAAGGATGGGTCGCTCCGCCGCAGCGAGCTGCTGACGGTCCGCACGCTGCCGACACCGGGCCAGCAGCCCGACCGGCGCAGGCGCGACCGCTAAACCGATGTCCGAGGGTGTGTACTCGACCCCGTGCTGATCGAGTACACACCCTAGCATCTCCTGCCGCACTGCGGCTAAGGTTGACGCAATGCACGGCTCGCACCATCACCACGGCCCTGCCGGGCATAGCCATTCGGGCCATGGCCACAGCCACGCGCCGAAGGATTTCGGCCGCGCCTTCGCGATCGGCACCGTGCTCAACCTCGGCTTTGTGCTGGTCGAGGGATTGGCCGGCATCGCCACCGGGTCGATGGCGCTGCTTGCCGATGCCGGGCACAATCTCTCCGATGTTCTCGGCCTGCTGATCGCATGGGGCGGCGCATCGCTCGCCAAGCGCCCGGCATCGCGCCGCTTCACTTATGGGCTGAGCAGCTCGACCATCCTCGGCGCGCTTGCCAATGCCGTGCTGCTACTGTTTGCGGTCGGCGCGATCGCGTTGGAGGCGGTGCAGCGGCTCGGCTCCCCCGCCCCCGTCCCCGGCGCAACGGTGATGATCGTTGCCGCGATCGGCATCGTCATCAACACCGCCACCGCCCTGCTGTTCATGCGGGGCAGCAAGCATGATCTCAACATCCGCGGCGCCTATCTGCACATGGCCGCCGATGCCGCGGTGTCCGCCGCAGTCGTTGTCGGGGGCGCGCTCATCCTGTTCACGGGCAAGGCGTGGATCGATCCCGCGCTCAGCCTGTTGATCGTCGCCGTGATCCTGTGGAGCACCTGGGGCTTGTTGCGCGATTCGGTGGTGATGGCGCTCCACGCCGTCCCGCCGGGGATCGATGCGGAGACGGTGGAGGAGACGCTTGCAGCCCTTCCCGGTGTGACGCGAGTCCATGACCTGCACATCTGGCCGATGAGCACGACCCAGGTCGCATTGACCGCGCATCTGCAGATGCCCGGCGGCCATCCCGGCGACGCCTTCCTGCACGATATCCAGCACCGGCTGGAGCATGACCATGGCATCCACCACATGACGCTGCAGATCGAGATCGGCGACGGTGACGCCTGCCATCTCCATGGCGGGCACGGTATCGCGCATGGCTGACGCCGCGCAGCCGCTGCGGCTGGTCGTTTTCGATTTTGACGGCACGCTGTCGGACAGCGGCAGCTGGTTCCTGTCGATCGTCGATCACCTCTCCGACCGCTACGGCTTCCGCAAGGTCGCCCCCGGCGAGATCGAGCCGCTGCGCAAGATGACGTCGCGCGACGTGATCAGCCATTTGCGCATCCCGCGCTGGAAGCTGCCGTTCATCGCCCGCTATGTCCGCAAGCTGTTCGGCCGCAACACCGACAAGGTGCATCTGTTCGCCGGTGTGACCGAAATGCTCGCGGCGATCGAGGCGATGGGCATCCCGCTCGCGCTCGTAACCTCCAATAGCGAGGCGAATGCCCGCGCCGTACTCGGCCCCGAAAACGCCGCGCGCTTCAGCTGGTGGGCATGCGGCGCGTCCTTGTTCGGCAAGGCGCCCAAATTCCGCGCGGTCCTGCGCCAGAGCGGCGTGGCGCCCGAACACATCATCTCGCTGGGAGACGAGACCCGCGACATCGACGCCGCCCGCGAAGTGGGTATCCGCGCCGCCGCCGTGCTGTGGGGCTATGCCGAGCCCGAAGCGTTCGCGCACCTCAACCCCGACCTTGCCTTCTCCACCCCGGATCAGGTCGTCGCCTTCGTCCGCGCGTCAGCTAAGATGCACCGCCAGCCATAGGGTCGGCGCGTCGGGATCGGTCCATGTCACCCAATGCCGCGCCCCGCCGGGAATGAAGACATGGTCGCCGGGCACCAGCGCAACCTCGGCCCGCCCCTCGATCCGCAAGCCCGCGCTGCCGCGCAGCACCACCACCCACTCGTCCGCACCCTGGACGAATGGCGCATCCTCCGGCGTTGCCTGCCCATGCGAGACGATTCGCTCGATCCGCACCCCGCTACGCTCCAGCAATGGGGTGAACACCTCCGCCTCTCGCGCATCGGGCAGGGGCGCGAAGATGTTGCCGCCATTTTCAGCCATTGCCATTCCCCCCTCGACATCGCATCGGACACCCATGTCCCGTTTCACCTTCACCATCCACGCCACCGACGGCAAGGCGCGCACCGGCACGATTGCGATGCAGCGCGGCGAGATTCGCACCCCTGCCTTCATGCCCGTCGGTACCGCCGCCACGGTCAAGGCGATGAAGCCGCAGGATGTCCGCGCGTCCGGCGCCGACATCATCCTCGGCAACACCTACCACCTCATGCTCCGCCCCAGTGCCGAGCGGATCGACCGGCTCGGCGGCCTGCACGGTTTCATGAGCTGGGACCGCCCGATCCTCACCGACAGCGGCGGCTATCAGGTGATGAGCCTGTCCGAGCTGACCAAGCGCAGTGAGGAAGGCATCGTCTTCAAGTCGCACCTCGACGGCACGCGTCACATGCTCAGCCCCGAACGCTCGATGGAGATCCAGCGGCTGCTGGGGTCGAACATCGTGATGGCGTTCGATGAACTGGTCCCGACCACTTCGACGCGTGAGGTGCAGGCGGCTGCCATGGAACGCTCGATGCGCTGGGCCAAGCGCAGCCGCGACGCATTCGACGCGGGCGGGGAGCATGCCGCTAACAACGCGTTGTTCGGCATCCAGCAGGGCGCGCTCGACGAAGGATTGCGCAAGGCGAGCGCCGACGCGCTGCTCGACATCGGCTTCGACGGCTATGCCGTAGGCGGCCTCGCGGTCGGTGAGGGGCAGGAGGCGATGTTCGGCTGCCTCGACTATGCCCCGGGCCAACTCGATGCGACCAAGCCGCGCTACCTGATGGGCGTCGGCAAGCCCGACGACATTGTCGGGGCGGTCGAGCGCGGGATCGACATGTTCGACTGCGTCCTCCCCACCCGTTCGGGCCGCACGGGCCAGGCGTTCACGCGCACCGGCCCGATCAATATCCGCAACGCGAAATTCGCCGAGGATCAGACCCCGCTCGATCCCGACTCGCCGGTCGCCGGTTGGAGCAAGGCGTATCTCCACCACCTCGTCCGCTCGGGCGAGATTCTGGGGGCGATGCTGATGACCGAACATAATCTGTGGTTCTATCAGCGGCTGATGGCCGACCTGCGCGCCGCGATTGCGGAGGGGCGACTGACCGCCTTCGCCAATGATTTCCGTGCAGCCTATTATGGCGGTCGCGACTGATTGCACCGGCTCCGCCGCTGTCCTACTCCTGTGCAACCAAGGAGTATCCAGTGACCGACAAGACCGACGCCGCTGAAGAGATCGCCAACGAAATCACCGCCGCCGCACGCCAGGCGCGCGAAGTCGCCGAGCGTGCCGAAGGTACGCCCAAGCCGGGCGATGCGAAGAAATGGCCGCTGGCCAAGATCGGCCTCGGCATCGGTTCTGCCGCGCTCGCCGCCGCAGTGATCTACGCCGCGCGCAGCCGCAAGAAAGACTGAATACCCCATCCCCTCCCGACCGGAGACCGAATTGATGCGCCTGACCCGCACCGCGCTGTACCTCAGCGCCGCCCTGCTTCCGTTCGCCGCGCAGGCGCAGCAGGCGGCACCCGCCCCTGCCCCCGCCGCGCAGCAGCAGATCGCCGTCGCCCCGCTCAACTTTTCCGAGCGGACCCTGCCCAACGGCCTCAAAGTCTATGCAATCCGCGACACGTCGACCGCCAACGTCTCGGTCCAGGTGTGGTACGATGTCGGCAGCAAGGACGATCCGGCGGGCAAGTCGGGCTTCGCGCACATGTTCGAACATCTGATGTTCAAGGGCACGAAGAACCTGGTCGATGAACAGATGGACCGGCTGACCGAGGATGTCGGCGGCTACAACAACGCCTCGACCGCATCGGACTATACGAACTATTTCGAGGTCGTCCCGGCCAACCATCTCGAACGCCTGCTGTTCGCCGAAGCCGACCGAATGGCCAGCCTGGTGGTCGATGAAAAGGTCTTCGCGTCCGAACGCGACGTCGTGAAGGAGGAACTGCGCAGCCGCGTGCTTGCCCAGCCCTATGGCAAGCTGTTCTACGTCTATTTCCCCAACATCTCCTACAGCGTCCATCCCTATGCCCGCCCGGGGATCGGCAGCATCGAGGATCTCGACGCGGCGAGTATCGACGATATCCGCGCCTTCCACGCCACCTATTACCGGCCCGACAATGCCGTGCTGGTCGTCGCGGGGAATTTCGATCCGGCGCAGCTGGACAAATGGGTAGACAAATATTTCGCGCCGATCGCCAAGCCCAACCGTCCGATCCCGCGCGTCACGGTCGCCGAACCGCCGCGCACGGCCGCAGTGCGCAAGACGGTCTACGAAGCCAACACCCCGCTGCCGGCTGTGCTGCTGAGCTACCAGCTGCCGCCCGACAACCATCCCGACATGGCCGCACTCACCGTGCTCGACGGCATTCTGTCGGGGGGTGAGAATTCGCGCCTCTACCGCAATCTCGTCTATCGCGATCAGCTGGTGGTACAGGCCGACACCTTCCTCGATTCGCGCCAGTCGACCGGCGCCTATGCGATGTATGCGATCCTCGCTGGTGGCAAATCGGCGGAGGATGGTGAACGCGCAATGCGCCGCGAAATCGCCGAACTGCGCAACACGCCGGTCAGCGCCGCCGAACTGGCCGAGGCCAAGAACGAGATCCTGACCGGCGCGCTCAAGAGCCGCGAGACGGCGGAAGGCAAGGCATCGACCCTTGCCGCGTCGATCATCGTCAGCCGCGATCCCAAGGCGGCAGATCAGCAACTCGCCGCCATCGCCCGCGTCACCGCCGCCGATGTCCAGCGCGTCGCGCGCCAGTATCTCGGCGACAACCAGGCTGCCGCGCTCGTGTATCTGCCCGAAGCCCCGGGGGCGAAGGGCGACAGCGTCGGCATCGCCGATACGGTCAAGGTCGCGCCGCTCGTCGCGCCCAAGGACATCGTGATCCATACCCAGGCGAGCCCGGAAACCCGCATCGCTGTCCCCGCCCCCGGCGCGCCGGTTTCGCCCACCATTCCCACGGCGTCGGAGAGCAAGCTCGCCAACGGCATGCGCCTGATCGTGGTCGAAAAGCGCGACCTGCCGATCGTCACCGCCACCGTGGTTGCCCCGGCAGGCGGCGCCCGCGACCCGGCGGGCAAGGCCGGCACCGCCGCGCTCGCCGCGTCGCTGCTGACCAAGGGCACCACCACCCGCTCGGCAGAACAGATTGCGCAGCAGATCGAATCGCTCGGCGGGTCGATCGGCGCCGGGGCAGATTGGGACGCGGCTTTCGCGACCGTGACGGTCAAGGCCGATCAGGTCGAACCCGCGCTCACCGTCCTCGCCGATGTCGCGCGCAACCCGGCCTTTGCGCAGGAAGAGCTCGACCGCGCGCGGGCGCAGACGGTCGATGGCGTGACGGTGCAGCTCAAGGACCCTGCCGCGCTCGCCGGTATCGCAGCGAGCCGCGCGGTGTTCGGCAGCCGCGCCTATGGCAACATGCTTTCGGGCACCCCGACCTCGCTGCCGCGGATCACGCGCGATGACGTCGCCAGCGCCTATGCCCGCGCCTGGAGCCCCGACCAGTCGGCGCTGGTCGTCGTCGGCGACATCGCCGCCAAGGATGCGACCGCACTGGCGCAAAAGCTTTTCGGCGACTGGAAGCCGGGCAACGTCACCTATGTCGCCGCCCCGGTCGCCGCCGCACCCAAGCCGCGCGTGATCGTCGTCGACCTGCCCGAAGCGGGTCAGGCCGGAGTCGTCGTCGCCCGTCCCGGCATCGCGCGCACCGACAAGGATTTCTACGCGGCCCAGGTCGCCAACGCCACGCTCGGCGTCGGCTTCACCTCGCGCCTCAACCGCGAAATCCGCATCAAGCGCGGCCTCGCCTATGGCGCGGGCAGCAGCGTCGACGCGCGCCGCCAGCCCGGCATCGTCAGCGCATCGACCCAGACCAAGAACCCGTCAGCGCCGGAAGTGGTCAAGCTGATCGCCGAGGAAATGGCGCGGATGGGCGCCGCCCCGGTCCCCGCCGCCGAACTCGATTCGCGCAAGGCGGTACTGATCGGCGGCTTCGGGCGCCGCATCGAACGCACCGACGGCATCGCCGGCGCGCTTGCCGACTATGTCGCCGACGGCGTCCCGCTCGGCACGCTGCAAAGCTACATCCCGGCGATCCAGGGCGTCGATCCGGCGGCAGTGCAGGCCGCAGCCAAGCGCGTGCTCGACCCCGCCAGCGCCAGCATCGTCGTGGTCGGCGACGCCAAGACCTTCGTCGACGAACTGCGCAAGACCTACCCTCAGCTCGAGGTGATCCCGGCCACCGCGCTCAACCTCGACAGCGCGACGTTGAAGTGATCGGTGCGGCGGTCCTGCTCGGCCTTGCCGGACAGGCCGCCGCGCCCCCGGTGGCCGCGCCGCCGGTGGCCGCGCCGCCGGCCGGCTGGCGGGAGGCGATGGTCCGGCGCGACACCGCGCGCCGGATCGCCGCCGATCTGCCGGCCGAACCGCGTCATTTTCGATTCCAGTGCAGCGCCGCGCAGGTGCTGCGCCGGCCCTATCGCTGGGTACCGCCGAAATGCATCATTGCGCGGGAGCGTCCGGTTACCGATCCCGAGCGCTTCGCGAAGCTGGCGCGGGCGGAAGCTGCTGCGCCCGAAGTGACTGCGGATGACCGGTTGCGCCGCACCGCATGGCTGCGGGTCATGCTGCTTCATGCGCCGGTCGAACCGGTCAGCGAACAGTTCAAGACGTTTTTCGTCGATGAAGCGGTAGCCGCAACCGATCTGCTTCCCGCGCCGCCGTCACGCGGTGAGGCGTTACGTTCGGACATCGCGTTTACGGTCAGGCCCCGCCTGATCGAATATCCGCGGCAGGCCCTACGCAGTTTAGCCGAAGGACAAGTCAATCTTCGTTGCACCGCCAATGGCGAGGGACGGCTGCACTGCGAAAGTATGACGCCCTATTTGCCCGACCCGCTGGTGCGTCCGGACGGCGGTCTCGGCCCGCAGGATCGATTCCATCTGGTGTCCGCCGCCATGCGCTCCGCCCTGTCGGCTGTGGTGGGACCGCGCACCTATGATGGACGGGTCAGTACGGGTTTGAGCTTCACCTTCTCGGTCGACTTCCGGATCAACCAGTGAACCCTAACATTACCTTAACTATCAATCGTTTCACCCCGGGACGCGGCCGAATCGGCAGCAGAATTTAAACCTCCGCCACGCTATCTGATCCGCTCGGGATTCTCCCGGCGGGACGAACATGCTGCGGCGGATGACACGGGTACAGCTGAGGGGTCTTGCGGCGGCGCTGATCGCGTCGCTGATCGGCGCCGGCTTTTCCGCGCATGCCGGGTTGAGCGGGCCGAGCATCGCCGATCGCGGGGCGCGCATCGTCGGGCCGGAACCGACCGGCTATGAGGCTGACGATCACTTCCCCGGTGCGGCCTTTTACCAGCTCGCCGATGACGATGCCGCCGTCCCCTCGGCCCAGGGCGCGACCGGCACGGTCGACCTGCCCGACGCGCCAGTCCCCGACGGCGCGGTGATCGACCCCACGATCCGCCCCGCCCCGCCGTTCGAGCTGCGCGGATCGGCGCAGGACAAGGCGCGCGCGCTGCAATGCCTGACCACCGCGATCTATTACGAAGCCGCGACCGAGCCCGATGACGGCCAGCGCGCGGTGGCGCAGGTGATCCTCAACCGCGCGCGCCACCCGACCTTCCCCGCCACCATCTGTGGCGTCATCTATCAGGGGTCGGAACGCGCCGGCTGCCAGTTCAGCTTTGCCTGTGACGGGTCGATGGCGCGCAAGCCGTCGCGCCAATATTGGGACCGCGCGGCGCGGGTCGCGGCGGCGGCGCTGGCGGGCGAGGTGTTCGCCCCGGTCGGCATGGCGACGCATTACCACACCCACGCCGTCACCCCGCGCTGGAACAGCTCGCTCGTCATGACCGGCGTATTCGGCGCGCATTTCTTCCATCGCTGGAAAGGTTATTGGGGCACCGGCGACGCCTTCACGCAACGCTATCGCGGCGGCGAGCCGGTCCCCGGCCCCAAGCTTCATGTCGCAACCACCGCCCCTGCCCCGGATGCCGCCAAACCCGCGCCACAGCCGACGCCGGTCGCGGCGGTCGGCGCGATCCAGCGTCCCGGCAACCCGTTGCTCCGCCCGGCGCCTGCGGTGCCGATGCCGCGGACCGAACGCCCCGCCCAGCGCCGCGCTGAAGTGGAAAGCGGTGACGTCCTCCCCCGCTATGCCGAACCTGCGGAGTCGCAGGTGCTCGATCGCTGGAAGGACAGCGGCAAACCGATCCGCTGACGCGAAACGGCCCCCGCACCGGAGTGCGGAGGCCGTCATCGTTAAAGCTTAGCGCTCAGGCTTAGCGACGATTTTCCCAGTCGCGACGCTCCCAGCGGATCTTGCGCGCCAGCACGTCGAAGCGCCGGTCAAGGTCGGCCCGCTCGGCCATGGTCAGGCCGGGACGGCTCTGGCGATAGCGCGCTTCAAGCGCCGCGATGCCGCGGAACTCGGCCCGCAGGCGCGCCGCCTCGGCACGCGTCAGCTGGCCGCTGCGCACGCCCTGATCGATCCGGCGATCCAGCTGCGCCTGACGCTGGTTGATGTTCCACCAGCCATTATCGGCTCCCGGGCGGTTCTGACCGTCCTGGCGCTCCCAGCGGATCTTGCGCGAGAGCGAGTCGAAGCGGCGGTCGAGATCACGACGCTCGGCCAGGGTCAGGCCCGGCGCCGAACGGCGGTAGCGGTTCTCAAGATCCGCGATGCCACGGAACTCCGCGCGCAAGCGGACTGCTTCGGCGCGCGTCAGCTGGCCGTTGCGCACACCCTGGTCGATCCGCTGATCGAGCTGCGCCTGACGCTGGTTGATATTCTGCCAGCCCGCCTGTGCGGTGGCGGCGGGAACCGTGGCGGCTGCGATGCCGAGCCCGGCGATCATCAAAGCAACCTTCTTCATCGAACGTCTCCTCTGCAAAATTCGTCGCCGTATCGGCGGCTGTCCCCGTTATCGTGACCGGGTGTCGCAGCGATTTGGCGGGATTGTCGTTATTGTGTCGCGGCGTGTCGCACTGACCGCGGCTCCGTTCATATTCGTTAACATATGCGGGTGTTTTACTTTGACAAAACACCTTGAAGGAGGCATTATCCGCTCATGCTGAACCTGCTCTCGCTCATTATCGGCATCGTCGCCTTCCCGGTGATGCTGATCGGTCTCATCCCGCTGCTCGGCTGGCTCAACTGGCTGGTAGTGCCGCTGGCCATTCTCGGGCTCGCACTCGGCGCGCTGTCCGATTCGAACAGTGGGCGGAACCTCAACATCGTCGTGTTGATCGTCGGCGGTGTCCGCCTCTGGCTGGGCGGTTTCATCCTTTAACCGGTTGCGGGGACCGGCCGGCCGGTCCCCGCCCTAGGGTTAGCGGCAGCGCACATTGCCGCGATCGATCGACGCACCCAGCGCCGCGCCACCGGCGGCACCCAGCAGCGTGCCGAGCACGTTCGAACGCCCGTTAGACAGCGCATTGCCAAGCAGTCCGCCGGCAATGCCGCCGACGATCAGGCCGGTCGTGCCGTCGCTGCGGCGGCAGTAATAGCGGCCGTCGCGCCCGCGATAGATGCGATCCTGACGCGTCAGGCGGCGTTCGCGATAATAGCGGCCATCGCGATAGTAATCGTCGGCATAGTAATAGCGCTGGCCCCGCGCCGGGCGGTTCCAGTCATAATTGCGATAGCGGCGCCAGTCGCGCTGGTCGGCGCGGCGCTCGCGCTGCGCTTCCCGCACGTCGCGGCGATACTCACGCTCGGCAGCACGGCGCTCGGCCGGGGTATCGGCGCGCCGGACATCGCGGCGATAGTCGCGGCGCGCGTCACGCACCTCTTCACGATATTCGCGGTTGCTCTCGCGCGGGCTCTGCTGCGCGAAGCCCGGCGCGGGGGTCAGTACCACCGACGCGAGAATGGCGGCGATCAACGGGGTACGCATGGAGGGTCTCCTCAATCTGGGTCGTATCGCTCAAACGGTTGCGAGCGTGCACGGTTGCGTGAACGCGAAACTACCCGCCATTCATCCCGGCGTCAGGTGACCGGAATGACCGCGACCGGAGCCGGGGCAAGCTCATCTGGCATCTCGCGCGTTACCCCCGCGACCGTGCGCAGCGCGATGCGCGGCACATGGAATACGGCGTGGAACGAGCGGAGTCCGGACACTGCATCCCGGAGCGTGCGCAGTCGCGCGACATCCTCCAGCAGCAGCTTGGCGGCCCCGGTCGCGGGTCCGTATAGCCCCGAGATGCACAGGATACGGTGGATCGCGATCCGGCTGCGGCGGCGTTTCAGCGCTTCGAGACGGAGGAACGCCGCTTCGTCCAGCACGCCATCTGCCGCGAGCCGGTCGAGCGCGGCGATCTCGGCGTCCTGCGCCGCTGCACGCTCGACCCGGTCGCGCGGGTGGTCGAGGCACGAGATCAGCAGATAATCGTCGCGCAACGCGCCGTCCTGGTGCTGGGGCACGAAGGTCTCGCCGGTCGACAGGCGCAGCGCGCGGTGCGACTCGGCGTAGCCGCTATGTCGCCGGATGATGGCGTCGGACGGGTGCATGAAGGTGACCCCGGACCGCGCCGCGTCGGACCCGACAAAGCGGTCCTGCGCATCGACCTCGACGCCATACAGGCTGCGCGCCATCGCGTTGGAATTCGGGCTGCCAAAGGTCACGGCATCGCTGTCGAACCGCGCCTCGCCATAGTTCAGGTCCACCGCCACCTGCCCGTTGGAGCGGCGCCGGACCCCGGCCTCGAACGCGCTGAATGCATCGCGCATCGAATCGCCCCAGCGCTGCGCGCGCGTCTGCAGCGCGGGATGATGGATCCCGGCAAGATATTCGACCCCCGGCTGCAGTGGGTCAAAACCGAAAATCTGCGCCGCGAGGTCCATCGCATCCGGCGCTGCATCGCGATCCCGCGCACCGGTCTGCGCGCCTTCGTGCAGCAGCCACAGGGCCCGCTCCATGCTGAAGCGCAGGAAGGTCTTTCCCCATGCCGGCCCCGTCATCGCTACCGTCCCCGCTGCGGCGCCAAGGTCGATCCGAGATAGGCAAGTGTCCACAGCGCCATCAGCAGCGACAGCGGAAAGCCGCCGACATCGTGAAAATGAAAGCAGTAGCTGTCGACCGACACGAACACGACGAGCAGCGCCGCGAGCACCGTGACCGACAGATAGAGCTCGCCCGGCTCGCGCTCCTCCCTGGCGGTCAGGCGCCAGATGCCGATGCGGCGCGCGACCCAGATCCCCAGGATCACCATCAGCGCCAGGCCGGCGACGATCGCGATGCGCAGCATGTAATCCGGATCGCTTGCCCGGTCGGGAATGATCCGGCTGAGCGGCGTGAATTGCAGCAGCATGGCAAGGACGATCGTGGTCACGACCTCATGCTTCTGGAACAGCGCGCGGCGGGTGTCGCATTCGCCAGGATTGGCTGTTGTCTCGACGGCCATGCATGCCTCCATCCCGGATCGCTCCAGAATGCCACGGCGTCGCCGACTCCCGCAACGGTTAACTATGCAAGCGCGAGCCGCTCCGCCCCCGGATAGGCGATGAGCAGATCGGCGTCCGCGCTCGCCTCCAGCTGCACATAGCCGCTCAGCACCAGGCAATCGCCCGCGCGCCACGCGACGCCGTCGGCCGTCCCCTCCCCCGCGACCGGGACCAGCCAGCCCTGACCGGTCCCCAGCGGCAGGCATGCCGACCCGCCCGATCGCCGTTCGACGACGAATTTCGGCCCCTCGGCCAGGATCCGGCGCGTCGGATCGGCGCCCGGTGGCGGCGGCAGCGGCACGAATGGCCGGGCATCAGCCACCTCGACCGCCAGGTCGAGATGCAGTTCGCGCGGGCGCCCATAGTCGTAGAAGCGATAGGTCAGGTCGACATTCTGCTGAATCTCGATGACCGTCAGCCCGGGACCGATCGCGTGGACGGTGCCGGCGGGCGAATAGATGAAGTCGCCCGCTTTGACCGGTTTCCAGTCGAGCAGCGTGTTGATCGACCCGTCCAGCGCGGCGGCGCGCAGCTCGTGCTTGTCAACCGGCCGCACGGTGCCCAGCCCGATCGTCGCGTCGGCATCGGCGGCGAGGACCAGCCACGCCTCGTCCTTGCCCCGCTCATGCCCGTGCGCGCGCGCCTGACCATCGTCGGGATGCACCTGGATCGACAGTTTTTCGCTGGTGAACAGATATTTGACCAGCAACTCCGGCTCGAACCCGTCGGGCGACTGGAACCACACTTCACCCACGGGATCGCCATCCGGCGACGGATCGGCGAATCCCGGCCATAGCTGCCGCCGCCCCCAGGGCTTTTCAACGCGGTGCATGGCAAGCTGTTGTGCCGGCATGGATCCTCCCGGAACTG
This sequence comes from Sphingomonas sp. BE123, assembly GCF_031456015.1. NCBI lineage: Bacteria > Pseudomonadati > Pseudomonadota > Alphaproteobacteria > Sphingomonadales > Sphingomonadaceae > Sphingomonas > Sphingomonas sp. BE123. Next base: position 1,112,688 of record NZ_JAVDTW010000001.1, read on the forward strand.
GTGCGGGGGTTCGCGCCAGTGCAGGGTTTTTGCGTCGGGAACCGCTTCGCCGCAACCGTCATCAAAAAACATTTCGCGAGGCTGCAACCCTCGGCTAAGAACCGGCGCAATGCGTACGCTTTCGACCCGCTCGCTCGCGCTTGCCGCGCTCGCCGTCCTCGCGCTTCCGATTGCTGGTTGTGCCAGCAATGGCGGCAAGCGCGCCGATCTGCCCTATGTCGCGCGCGACGTCGGCACCTTGTACACCTCGGCCAAGGATCGGCTCGATCGCGGCCAGTACAAGCTCGCCGCCGCCCTGTTCGACGAAGTCGAGCGTCAGCATCCCTATTCGGTATGGGCACGGCGCGCCCAGTTGATGGGTGCGTTCTCCTACTATCTCGACAAGAATTACACCCAGTCGATCCAGTCGGCGCAGCGCTTCCTTGCGGTTCATCCGGGCAATCGCGACGCGCCCTATGCCTATTATCTGATCGCGCTCAGCTATTACGAGCAGATCAGCGACGTGACGCGCGACCAGAAGATCACCCAGCAGGCGCTTGACGCGTTGGGCGAACTCAACCGCCGCTATCCCAACACCCGCTACGCCGCCGACGCGCGACTCAAGATCGACCTCGTCCGCGATCACCTCGCGGGCAAGGAGATGGAGGTCGGACGCTATTATCAGGTGCGCGGCCAGTGGCTCGCATCGGTGATCCGCTTCCGCAGCGTGGTCGATCAGTATCAGACCACGACCCATGCGCCCGAAGCGCTCATGCGCCTGACCGAAAGCTATCTGGCGCTCGGCGTGAAGGACGAGGCAAAGAAGGCGGCCGCCGTGCTCGGCGCCAACTATCCCGGCACCGAATGGTACAGCCGCGCCTATGCGCTGGTTGAGCAGCATGGCGCGCCCGTCCCGGTTCCGCCGCTGCCAACCGCGATTGCCCCGCCCGCGCGCGACGAGACCCCGTCGCCGGCACCGGCGAGCGACGAGACCGACTGACCGCGCGGGATCGCCAGCATGCGCGTGTTCAACGCGATGCCGCCGGTGAATCGCCTCTCCCATGGCGGAACAAAAAGGGATAATGGGGGCGAATGCTGACCGCGCTGTCCATTCGCGACGTCGTCCTGATCGAGGCACTCGACCTTGATTTCGGGCCAGGCCTTGGCGTCCTCACCGGCGAAACCGGCGCGGGCAAGTCGATCCTGCTCGACTCGCTCGGCCTTGCACTGGGCGCGCGCGCCGATAGCGGACTGGTGCGGCAGGGCGCGGCGCAGGCAGTCGTCACCGCCAGCTTCGAACCCGCCGACCCCGCACCGATCGCTGCGCTGCTCGGCGAGAGCGGCCTCGACCACGACCCGTCCGAACCGCTGACGATCCGCCGCCTGGTCAAGGCCGATGGCGGCAGCCGCGCCTATGTCAACGACCAGCCCGCCTCGGCCGGATTGCTGCGCGAACTCGGCGCGCTGCTGGTCGAGATTCACGGCCAGCACGACGATCGCGGCCTGCTCAACCCGCGCGGCCACCGCGCGTTGCTCGACAGTTTCGCGCGTGCCGATACCGCTGCCGTCGCTTCCGCGCACCGCGCGTTGCGCGAGGCGGAAGAGGCGCTCGCCGCCGCGCATGCCGAGCAGGAGAGCGCCGCGCGCGATCGCGAATGGCTCGAACACGCCGTCGCCGAACTGACCAAACTTGCGCCAGAACCGGGCGAGGAAGCCGTGCTCGCCGAACGCCGCGCGACGATGCAGCGTGGCGAAAAGATCGCGGGCGAGCTTCAGGCGATCGCCGACCTGATCGACGGGTCGGACGGCGCGCTCACCCGGTTGCGTCAGGCCGCACGCATCCTCGAGCGGATTGCCGAGGATCACCCCGCACTGACCGAAGCCCTTGCCGCGCTCGATCGCGCGCTGAACGAGAGCAGCGCCGCGCAAGAGGGGATCGATGCCGCTGCGGATGCACTCGCCTTCGACCCCGCCGCGCTGGAGGCGGATGAGGCGCGACTGTTCGAACTGCGCGGCCTTGCCCGCAAGCACCGCGTCCAACCCGACGACCTCGCCGAACTGACCGAAACGCTCGCGACCCGGCTGGAACGGATCGAGGGTGGCGAAGGTCTGATCGCGCGCCTCACCGCCGATCTGGCGAAGGCAGAGACCGCCTATGTCGCGGCGGCGGAAGCACTCTCGGCCACCCGCACCGCCGCCGCCGCGCGGCTGGACGCGGCGGTTGCAGCCGAACTCGCCCCGCTCAAACTCGACGCGGCGCGCTTTTTGACCCGTGTTGAACCGCTGCCGCGCGACCAATGGTCGGCAGCGGGCCGCGACCGCGTGGAGTTCGAAGTCTCGACCAACCCCGGCGCGCCCTTCGCGCCCCTGATCAAGATCGCCTCGGGCGGCGAGCTGTCGCGCTTCATCCTCGCGCTCAAGGTCGCGCTGGCCGAGGAAGGCGGCGCACGCACGCTGATCTTCGACGAAATCGACCGCGGCGTCGGCGGTGCGGTGGCGAGTGCGATCGGCGAACGCCTCGCCCGCCTCTCGACCGGCGCACAATTGCTCGTCGTCACCCACAGCCCGCAGGTCGCAGCCCGGGGCGCGGCGCACCTGCTGATCGCGAAAAGCCACGACGGCACCGTCACCCGCACCGGTGTGCGACAGCTGAGCGAGGACGAACGGCGGGAGGAAATCGCCCGGATGCTTTCAGGTGCGCAGGTTACGGACGAGGCTAGGGCGCAGGCCGGGCGGTTGCTGGAGGCGGCGTAGGTCGCCCAACGCAAAAACAACGGCCATCGATAAGTGGCTGAATGGCCGACTATGGTTGGATTGCGGAATAGCGGTTTTTTGGGGATTGGGCCGACCTATGCTGCACCGCGAACGCGCCTCCATCTGCGGCCTTCGGGCGATACAGCTCTAGGGATTGATATCGGCTTCCATGCCTTTCGCAAACGCACGGCAAGCATCTGGCAGGGCGTAAATCTCTGGCTTGGAATCGCCGAAAGGCCCGCCTCTGGGGACTTTCTTGCTGATCCGGATGATGGCGGCCCTTAACCGCTTCCACCATCGCTGCGTGGATGGATGGGCAGGCAAACCGATGCGAGCATAATGGCTCCCGGTCCATTCCATGCCTGACAAGCCAATCCTGGGCTCGTTTCCTCCCGCAAGGTTTTTAATGGTCAGCCTGACATGGCCGGAGTGGTCCGGTCCGAAATAAGGTATTGTCGAGATCGCGCCCGCCCGTCGTTCCGTCCATCCGCACCATGGATTGGCGATATTATCGTCCGGATCACCGTTAACTGCAGCAAGCAGAGGCAAGGGACCGCTTGGCACGTGCCAGATCATGCAGCGTCTGTCCCTGAAGGCTTCGATTGTCTCGACCGCCTTCCACTTGCCGGGCCCATCACCAATTATGAAGGCCACCTCCGGATCATCGTTGAGCAGCGACAGCAACGTGCCGGGATCATCGCCGAAAGCGTAAAAGGGTAGCCAAGGCAAATTCGATTCTCCGCTGCGCCTCCAATGCTTTAGGCAGCAGTCAGTACTTCCGCACAGGGGTCATTTCCCTACAGACCGATTTGACTAGACTCCGGTCTAATTCCCCCGGTTCGCGACCAGGTCGATCTCGGTCCCGCCGTCGCTGCGCGCCGACAGGAACACGACATAGGCGGCATCGTCCTTCGCGCGCATGCCGCCCAGAACATGCTGGCCGTCCTTCAGCTGATGCTCGGCCGAATAGCCGCCGCGGACGGCGCGGGTGTAGTACCAGTCGATCATCGTCTGCAGCGGCTGGGGGGTCGAGAAGCTGACGACGCGCAGGTCGCATTGGCCACCCTCGGCACCCGCTGCTTCGGTCACCCGGGCCTGGGGATGCAGCGGCATGTCGGCGGGGAGGCGGGCGGCCCAGCCGGCAGAGTAGTTCAATTTCGCCGCGCAGTCGGCGGTGCGGCGGTCCTTTTGCCCGGCGGCGAGGCCGGCCAGCGTCACCGACTTGTCCTGCGCATCGCAGGCGTCGCATTTGCCCTCGACCGGAGCCGGGGCTTTGAGCAGTTCGCCTTCGGCCGGCATCGCGGCCTTGGCGGCGGCGACGGTGTCCGACGGGATCGGCGCCGAATAGGGCTGACCCGGCGGGCGGATCGCGTCCTTGTTCGATTGCTGGGCGAGCTGCGGATCGACCATGATCTGATCCTGCAGCGCGCCCATCAGCGCCGGATCGGTCGCATTGCCGCCGATCGAATCGTCCAGCGCATCGACATTGTCCGCCGCGCCACCGCCACAGGCGGCGAGCGCCAGCGGCATCAGCAGGACGGCAAAACCAGTGGCCCGACGGCTCATCATCACGCTCCGCACCCCCGCAAAAACTGCGGGATTTGGGGCAAAGGGATGACAGGCCAGGGTTAAGGAAGCGTTTGCCGGACTTCCCCAAATCCTCCCCCGCCAGGGGGAGGTGGCGCCGAAGGCGACGGAGGGGGAGGATGGGAGTGACCTCGACCGTCGTGCTTCCTCCCCCTCCGTCACGCTGCGCGTGCCACCTCCCCCTTGCGGGGGAGGATTGAAGACTACTTCACCCCGCCATGCCGACCCGCGCCTTCTCCGCCGCGATGAACGCGTAAATCTGCGCGTCGAGCACGTCCAGCGGCACCGCGCCCTGTTCCAGCACCGCGTCGTGGAAGCGCTTGACGTCGAACTCGACCCCCAGCGCCTTTTCCGCCCGCGCGCGCAGTTCGCGGATCTTGATCTCACCCAGCTTGTAGCCCAGCGCCTGGCCCGGCCAGCTGATATAGCGGTTCACCTCAGCATCGATGTTCGCCGCCGACAGCGCGGTGTTGTCGAGCATGAACTGGACCGCCTGTTCCTTGCTCCAGCCCTTGGCATGGATGCCGGTATCGACCACCAGACGGCACGCGCGCCACATCTCGTAGGACAGCCGCCCCATTTCCTTTTCGGGGGTGTCGTAAATGCCCATCTCGATCCCGATCCGCTCGGAATACAGCCCCCAACCTTCGGTAAAGGCGGTGAAATTGGCGAGGTAGCGGCGGAACTTCGCCGTCTCCAGCTCCTGCTGCAGCGCGATCTGATGGTGATGCCCCGGCACCGCTTCATGCGCGGTCAGCGCGGGCAGCTCATAGAGCGGGCGCTGGTCGAGCTTCGAGGTGTTGACGTAATAATGGCCGGCCAGCCCCAGCTCGGGATTGCCCGGGCCGTAATAGGCGGTGGTCGTCCCTTCCGCCGTCTCCGCCGGGATGCGCTTGAGGCCATAGGGCAGCCGCGCCATGCGGTTGAAGAAGCCCGGCATCTTGCCGTCGATCTCCTTCGCCTGCACCGCGGCGGCGGCCATCAGCTCCTCGGGCGTCCTGGCGTAATATTTCGGGTTGGTGCGCAGCTCGGCGACGAACGCCTCGCGCGTCGCGAAGCCGGCTTTCTTCGCAACCTCGACCATTTCGGCGCGGATCCGCGCGACCTCGTCCAGCCCGATCTTGTGGATCTGCTCGGCCGACAGGTCGGTCGTGGTCAGCTGACGGATGCGGAAAGCATAGTAGCGCGCGCCGTCGGGCTGCGCCGACACCCCAACCGCCTTGGCGCATTTGGGGGCATAGCTGGTGCGATAGAACGCCGCCGCCTTGGCATAGGCGGGGTTGATCACGTCGGTGACGGTCTTCTTCGCCCGCGCCTGCAGCGCGGCCCATTCGGCGTCGGTCGCATCGACCGGCTTGTTGCGGTTGAACGGGGCATAGAAGCGCGATTTGGTCGCGTCCTGCTGGATCACGCCGGTGATCGTCTGTTCGAACCCGACCAGGCTGACGCAAGGCTGGATATAGCCGCCCTTCACTGCCTGTGCGGTGATCGCGATCAGCGTGTCGTTGGTCTTGGGAAACTGATCGAGCCGGTCGAGATAATGGCCATAATCGGCCTTGCGCCGGAAGGCGGTGCGCTCCCCCTGCCCCGCCGCGCCCTGCCACGGGTTCGAGTAGCTGGTGAACAGGATCGTGCGCTGGCCGAAGCTGTTCGCCTCGATGCTTTCCGCCAACAATCGCCGCAGGATCGCCTTGTCCGTCCGCTGCGCCGGGGTCAGTCCGGAATCGGGAATGACATCGAGCCGCTTGAGGAACGCCGCTTCCGCCGCAGCGCGTCGATCTTCGGCGGCGAGGCTGACATCGCCGACCGCGATCGGATCGATGTCGACCCCGACCGACCGGGCAAACCCCGGATTTTCCTTGAGAACCCAAGCGAAATGTTCGTCGAGCAATGCCCTGAAATCATCCGATGGCGACGCCTGAGCCGGGGCAGCGGCCAGCGCCAATGCACCAGCACCGGCAGACAAAACGGACAAAACTGACAAAATTGCGCGTGTGTAAGGCACCGAGATCGGCGTGCGGCGGGCGAGGCAGGGCTGGATTTTCATGCGGTCAAGCAAGCAAATGAAATCCAACATTGCAAGCGCCACGGCCCCCACCCGCCCTTGTCCCGCCCCGTCACATGCCGCAGGAAGATGGCGATGGGCGATCGACTGCCCCGGTTGAGTGAGGATGCCCGTCGCGTGACCCCTGCCGCAGCCCCGCGCCGCACCCTGCGCGCGAGCGATGTGTTCGCGCTGACCGTTGGCATCGTCATCGGCGCCGGAATTTTCCGCACCCCGGCATTGGTCGCAGGGGTTGCGGGCGATGCGACCACCATGATCCTTGCCTGGATCGCCGGCGGCGTGCTCTCGATCATCGGCGCGCTCTGCTATGCCGAGATGGCGGCGGCGTGGCCGCATATGGGTGGCGACTATCACTTCATCGGGCGCGCCTTTGGCCAGCGGATCGCGTTCCTCTACGCCTGGGCGCGGCTGGCGGTGATCCAGACCGGATCGCTGGCGTTGCTGTCCTTCATCGTCGGCGATTATCTGCAGGTGCTGTTGCCGCTTGGCGCCGCCGGTCCCGCAATCTGGGCCGGAATCGCCGTCGTCGCGGTGAGCGCGGTCAACTGGCTCGGCGTGCGCTGGGGGACGGAGGCGCAGCGCTGGCTGACGCTGGCGGAGGTGATCGGATTGATCGCGATCATCGTCGCGGGCTTCGCGCTCGCCCCTGCCGACGCGGCGCCGGCTGCGCCGGGGGGCGGCGCGCTGGGGCTGGTGATGGTGTTCGTCCTGCTGTCCTATGGCGGGTGGAGCGAGGCGGTCTATGTCTCGGCCGAGATGAAGGACCCACCGCGCCGCATCGCCGCGATCCTGTGCGCGGCGCTGGCGCTGGTCACGGCGCTGTATGTGCTGGTCAATCTGGCGCTGCTCAACGGCCTCGGCATCGCCGGGATGGCCGGCACGGACGCAGTGGCGGCGGAAGTGATGCGCCGCGCGTTCGGCCCGACCGGCGCGGCGGCGATCAGCGCGGTAGTGGCAGTGGCGGCGCTGACCAGTGCCAATGCGACCGCGATCGTCGGCGGGCGCACCGCCTGTGCGCTGGGCCAGCGGGTGCGGCCGCTGCGCTGGCTCGGCCGCTGGGACCATCGCCGCGATACGCCCGGCAACGGGCTGATCGCACAGGGCGCCATCGCGCTGCTGCTGGTCGTGCTGGGCGGGTTTGCGCGCGACGGGTTTCGCGTCGCGGTCGAATATACCGCGCCGGTGTTCTGGCTGTTCCTGCTGCTCGCGGGCCTATCGCTGTTCGTGCTGCGCCGGACCGAGCCCGCGCGGCCGCGCCCGTTCCGGGTGCCGCTTTATCCCGTGCTGCCCGCGATCTTCTGCACCACCACCGCCTATCTGCTGTGGTCGAGCCTTGCCTATACCGGCTGGGGCGCGCTGGCCGGCGTGGCGGTGCTGGGCGTCGGGGCATTGCTGCTGCTGGTGGTCACCCCCGGCGACGCGCAGGCCGACTGAGCCCCGACTGCCTCGGGAATCGACCGCGCGCGCATTCCGCGCTAGGGCGACGAAATGCATCATCTGTTTCTTGTCATGCTGGGCGGCGCGGTCGGCGCCGGCGCGCGGCATCTGGTCGGGCGCGCGGCGCTCGCACTCTGGGGGCCGGGCTTTCCGGTCGGTACCCTTGCAGTCAATGTCTTTGGCGGGCTGGCCATGGGACTGCTCGCCGGCTGGCTGGCGACGCGGGCGAGCGGGGACGAGGCGCTGCGCTACCTGCTCGGCGTCGGCGTGCTTGGCGGCTTCACCACCTTTTCGGCCTTCTCGCTCGAAACCGCGCTGATGATCGAGCGCGGCGAGCTGATGACCGCCCTGTTCTACATCCTCGCCTCGGTCGCCCTCTCGATCGGCGCGCTGTTCGCCGGGCTGCAGGTCAGCCGGATGGTGGCGGCATGAGCGCCGACGCGAATGTCCGCCAGTTCACCGTCGCGCTCGACGATGATGGCATCCGGCTGGACCGCTGGTTCAAGCGGCATCTGCCCGACACCAGCTTCAACATCGTGTCGCGCTGGGCGCGCACCGGGCAGCTGCGCGTCGATGGCGCGCGCGCCACGCCGGGCGACCGCATTCAGGCGGGACAGGTGATTCGCGTACCCCCGGCCGACGCCACTCCGGTCGCGACCGCCAAGCCGAAAAAGGCGCGCCCTGTCCTCTCGCCCGAGCAGATGGAGTTTGCCGAGTCGATGGTGATCCATCGCGACGCGCAGGCGCTGGTGCTCAACAAGCCGCCGGGTCTGGCGACGCAGGGCGGGACCAAGACCCACGACCATGTCGATATGCTGCTCGACGGGCTGTATTTCGACCTCGATACGCGGCCCAAGCTCGTCCATCGGCTCGACAAGGATACGTCGGGCGCGCTGGTGCTGGCGCGCACGGCGCGTGCCGCGGCCTATTTCTCCAAGAGCTTTTCGGGGCGGACGGCGCGCAAGACCTATTGGGCGATCGTCGTCGGCGTACCGAGCATCGAGGACGGGTTCATCGACCTGCCGCTGGGCAAGCAGCCCGGCACCGGCGGCGAGAAGATGCAGGTCGACGAGAAGGAAGGCCAGCCCGCGCGCACCCGCTATCGCGTGATCGACCGCGCCGGCAACCGCGCCGCGTGGGTCGAGCTGCAGCCGCATACCGGGCGCACGCACCAGCTGCGCGTGCACATGGCGGCGATCGGCCACCCGATCGTCGGCGACGGGAAGTACGGCATGGCCGAGGCGTTCCTGTCGGGCAGCATCAGCCGCAAGATGCACCTGCATGCGCGGCGTATCCGCATCGACCATCCCGATGGCGGCAAGCTCGACGTGACCGCGGACCTGCCGACGCATTTTGCGGAGACTCTGGTCCAGCTCGGCTTCACCCTCGAGGATGGCGACAAGCTGCCGCCTGACGAGAAGGTGCCGTTCACCAAGGAGCAGGAAAAGGCCAAGGCCAAGGCGCACGCCAAGACCTATCGCAAGGAGCGGCGCGGCGAGCGGCAGGGACGGCGGGATACGACGGCTGCCAAGAAACCGGCGAAGAAGCCCGCTCGAAAGCCGACCAAGAAGCCATGACGCGCCTTGCCGTGTTCGACTGCGACGGCACTCTGGTCGATTCGCAGGCCAATATCTGTCGCGCGATGGAGGCGTGTTTTGTCGCGCACCGGCTGGAGCCGCCGACGCGCGAGGACATCAGGCGGATCGTGGGGCTGAGCCTGGTCCCGGCAATCGCGCAGCTGCTGCCCGACGGCGACGATGCGCTGCATGTCGAGATGGCGGAGGCGTACAAGCGCGCGTTCCACGCGATGCGGATGGATGCGGCGCTGGATCCCGAGCCGCTGTTCGACGGCGTGGCCGAGGCGATCGCGGCGCTGCGCGACAGCGGCTGGTTGCTGGGCGTTGCGACCGGCAAGTCGGATCGCGGGTTGGCGCTGATCCTGGAGCATCATGGGCTGACCGACCGCTTCGTGACGCTGCAGACCGCCGACCGGCATCCGTCCAAGCCGCATCCGGCGATGCTGCAGGCCGCGATTGCCGAGGCGGGCGGCGATCCGCTGCGCACCGCGATGATCGGCGATACCAGCTATGACATCGCGATGGCGGTGAATGCGGGGACGCACGCGGTCGGGGTTGCGTGGGGCTATCACGCGGCGCATGAACTGCATGCCGCCGGGGCGCATCATGTGACGACGCATGCGCGCGACCTGCCGGCGCTGTTGGAGGCGTTATGACCGAGGATCCGGCCCGCAACCGCTATTTCGCGATGGTGTTCGCGCAGATGATCGCGGTCGCCGGAGCGGTGTTCGGGCTGATCATCATGGGCCGCGCCGAGGATATGGTGATGCGCCTGCTGGGCGCCGCAATCCTGTTGTCGGGCCTCTATTGCATCGCGGTCGTGCCGCGCGCGCTCGCCCGGCGCTGGCGCACCCCACCGACGGAATAGAATCATGCGACGGTTCTGGAAGGAGGTCGCGCTGGTCGCGGCCGATGGCGGGCATGACGTGCAGCTCGACGGCAAGCCGGTGCGGACGCCCGGCCGCGCGTCGCTGACATTGCCCAATCCCGCGCTCGCCGAAGCGGTGGCGGAGGAGTGGCGCGGCGTCGGCGAGACGATCGACCCGCGCGCGATGCCGCTCACGGGACTTGCCAATGCGGCGATCGACCGGATTGCGCCCGCCCCCGCCGCCTTTGCCGCCGGCCTTGCCAAATATGGCGAGAGCGACCTGCTCTGTTATCGCGCCGAGCATCCGCTGGAACTGCAACTGCGGCAGGCGGCGAGCTGGGACCCGCTGCTTGGCTGGGTGCAGGAGCGCTATGGCGCGGGGCTGACTCCGACCACCGGAATCGTCCACGTCGCGCAGCCACCCGAGGCAGTCGCTGCCTTGGCTGCGGCGGTCGCGGCGCGGTCGCCGTTCGAGCTCGCCGGGCTGTCGCCGATCGTCACCGTCACTGGGTCTTTGGTCGCCGCCCTCGCACTGATCGAGCGTGCTGCCGAGCCGGAGGATATCTGGTCCGCCGCCAATCTGGACGAGGATTGGCAGGTCGAACATTGGGGTGAGGACGAGCTGGCCCGCAAGGCGCGCGATGCGCGGCGGGCCGATTATGCGGCGGCGGTGAGGTTTCTGCAGTTGCTCTGATCGAACGGGCTGGTAGCGATACCAGCGCGTCAGGGGCGCCGTCGGTTGCGAAGGGATGGTAAGGTGTTCGAAGCGTTGTTCGCCGATACGTTGCGGGCATTGAGCGACGTCATGGGTGCGCATGGCCCGGCGGTGAATGCCGCCGCGAGCTTTACCCCGAACGATCACAGCATCCATTTCTTCCTGCAGCTTGCGCTGATCATCCTTGCCGCGCGCGTGGTCGGCTGGCTGGGGCAGAAATTCCTCGGCCAGCCGCAGGTGGTGGGGGAGATGATCGCAGGCGTCGTGCTCGGCCCGTCGCTGTTCGGGCTGTTCTTCCCCGAGTTGCAGGCGGCGATCTTCCCCAAGGAAACCAAAAACGTCCTGTATGTCGGCGCGCAGTTCGGCGTCGGCCTGTACATGTTCCTGGTCGGCTGCACGCTGCATCTCGACCATTTCAAGACCAAGGCGAAGAGCGCTGCCACCGTATCGGTCGCCGGCATCGCCACCCCGTTCCTGTGCGCGGTGCTGCTGACGCCCTGGCTGCTGGGCATGCCGGGCTTGTTCGCGGACGGCGTCAGCCAGTGGAGCGCGACGCTGTTCATGGGTGCGTGCATCGCACTCACCGCCTTTCCGATGCTGGCGCGGATCATCAATGAGCGCGGCCTCGCCAAGACCTCGCTCGGCACCCTGTCGCTGACCGCAGGTGCATTCGACGACGCCGTGTCATGGTGCGTTCTGGCGATCGTGCTCGCGACCTTTGGCGGTGGACCGGGCATTGCGGTCATCGCGATTGTCGGCGGCATCGCCTTCACGCTGTTCATGCTGGTGTTCGGCAAGCGCCTGCTCGCCCCGCTGGGTCGCGCGGTCGAAACGCGCGGCGAGATGACCAATCTGGTGCTCGCGATCACGCTGATCCTGTTCTGCCTGTCGGCATTTCTGATGGACGCGATCGGCATCCATGCCGTGTTCGGCGGCTTCCTGCTCGGCGTATGCATGCCGCGCGGGCTGTTCGTCGCGGAGCTGAAGCGCAAGGTCGAGCCGCTCGCGGTCGTCATGCTGCTGCCGATGTTCTTCACCTATTCGGGGCTGAACACGCGGATGGACATGGTCAACAGCCTGTCGCTGCTCGCGATCGCGCTCGGCATTCTCGCGGTGTCGATCCTCGCCAAGCTTGGCGCGTGCTGGGCGGCAGCGCGGCTGTCGGGCGAGGATAACCGCACCGCGCTCGGCATCGGTGCGCTGATGAACTCGCGCGGGCTGATGGAGCTGATCATCATCAATATCGGCCTGCAAAAGGGGATTATCGGGCCGACGCTGTTTTCGATGATGGTGCTGATGGCGATTGTCACGACGATGATGGCCGGACCGCTGTTCGAAGCGGTCTATGGCAAGCGCGCGCGGGCGAGCGGCGAGCTGGATACGCTGCGCGGCGAGGATGGCGACGCACCGGGCGCCGCCATCGCCTCGCGTCCGGTCTAGACCATCGGGGCTGCGGGCTTGGGCAGCAGCCAGGCGATCACTGCTCCGGCGGCGAGCCAGCCGGCGACTTCGCTGATCCACAGATAGATGAAATAACCCCACGGCGCGTGGTTGAATACCGGCTGTCCCAGCTGGCTATAGGCGGTGAAGGCGACGGCAAACAGGCCGACAGCGGTCAGCCGCTGGGCAAAGCCCATGCCGGTCGTGAGCCGCGCCAGCGCGAAGGCAAGCAGCAATGCGCAGAGGATGCCGAGGATCAGCCCGCCGACGAGCGCGGCGGTATCGGGCAGCGCGAACCCGTTGGTGTTGAACAGCACGAGCGCGGTCGGCCCCTCGCCATAGGCCTGGGTGCCGAGCGGCGTGCCCGGCCACGGAATCGGATAAGCGCCGGTTCCATTGGGACCAAGATGCTGCGCGAGCGCGGCCTGGACCGCGACGCTGGCGCTGTCGCCCGCGTTGCTGGTCGCCAGCATCGACAGCGGCGTACCCCAGAAGATGAACCCCACGATCCACATCGCGACCCCGCCCAGCAGGCCGCCCAGCAAAACTCTTGGCATATGCGCTCTCCCCATTGTCTCGGCGCAGGTTAGTGCAGCCGTAACAATCGGGCGATGCGAAAGTTCAGTTGTTGGTCGGCTGCGCCGAGACGGCACCGGCCCGCTCCCCCACCCGGCCACCCAACGACAGTGTATTCTATGGGTGGCCGGGTGGGGGAGCGGGCCGGTGCCGCGTTGCTGCAAGCAACCTAACGGGTAGCGAGGCCCATTTCGATCGCCTCTTCCGCACGCTCACGGATGAAGCCGATCAGGCCGGGTTTGCGCGAGCGCTTCTCGCGCTCCGCCTTCAGGATCGTGTGAACCTTCTCGAAGCACGCATCGAGATCGTCGTTGACGACCACATAGTCATAGCCGTCCCAGTGGCTCAGCTCACGCTCGGCGCGCTTCATGCGATACTGGATCACATCCTCGCTGTCGGTCGCGCGCGCGCGGAGGCGCTTTTCGAGTTCGGTCAGCGAGGGCGGAACGATGAACACGCGGACGACATCGCCGCCCTCCAGCTGGAACAGCTGCTGTGCGCCCTGCCAGTCGACATCGAACAGCACATCCTGCCCGGCGGCGAGCATCCGCTTCACCGGTTCGCGCGGGGTGCCATAGCGATAGGCGAAGACGTGCGCCCATTCGAGGAATTCGTGCCGGGCTGCACGCGCCTTGAACTCGTCGGTCGACAGGAAATGATATTCGCGTCCGTCCTGCTCGCCTTCGCGCATCGGGCGGGTCGTTGCCGACACCGACACACCCATGCCGGGTTCGCGCTCAAGCAGCTTGCGCGCGATGGTCGACTTGCCCGCGCCCGAAGGGGAGGACAGGACGAACAGCACGCCCCTGCGGTCAAATTCGAATTTGGAATCGCGATGCGCCATGCGCGCCATTGGCGCGGGCGGAGCGGCTACGTCAAGGCTGGGAGGCGGTTAATAGCGGCGGCGGCGGCCGGTCATCAGCGACCACAGCAGGATCAGCCCGCCGATTACCCAGCCGAACGGCCCCATCCGCGTCAACGCACGCTGACCGACCGCGCCGATGATCGCACCCTTCATCCCGCCGCGACCGTCGCGGCGATCGATCGCGCGCCCGAGCAGCGCAGCGAAGATGGTGCGGATCATGCCGAGCGCGCCTGCCACCTGCGGCGGAGATAGCGCGCGCCGAGCGCGGCCGCACCGAGCACGATCGCGGCCGGGACGACTGTCTTGCCGACGCGCCATGCCGCAATGCCGGCGATGGTGCCGAGCGTCCCCCCCTCGCCGTCGCTCTCATCGATACGCTTGCCGATATAGCCTGCCACCAGATCGCCGATCATCGTCCAAACTCCTTGTTTCCCGTGGCGAGGTCGAACACCTCACCCATCCCGCGCAAGCCGGTCCAGAAGGCCGCGCCCGCAAACGCGACCGCAACTCCGCCAAGCAGCGCACCGATGATCGATCCGTCCATTAACCACGCCTCCGCTTTCGGGGAGAAAAAGCGCGAAACCGCAACCGGTTCCGCAGCGGCAATGCGAATGGGTCAATCCTCCCCCGCCAGGGGGAGGTGGCGCCGCAGGCGACGGAGGGGGAGGACGGCGATGTCCTCTCGACCGTGGAGCATCCTCCCCCTCCGTCACGCTACGCGTGCCACCTCCCCCTGGCGGGGGAGGATTATGGAAACATCTAAAACGCGTGCTCAGACCATCGTTTCGGGGCGGACCAGCCGGTCGAAGGTTGCGGCATCGACCAGCCCCAGCGCCAGCCCCGCCTCGCGCAGCGTCGTCCCCTGCTCATGCGCGGTCTTGGCGATCCTGGCGGCATTGTCGTAGCCGATTGCGGGCGCGAGCGCGGTGACGAGCATCAGCGAGCGGTCGACGAGTTCCGCGATGCGCCCTTCGTTGGCGACCAGCCCTTCGACGCAGCGTTCGGCGAAACTCTCCATCCCGACGCTGAGCAGATGGATCGAGCGCAGCACCGCCGCGCCGATCAGCGGCTTGTACACGTTGAGTTCGAGATGGCCCTGCATGCCACCGACGGTCACCGCCATGTGGTTGCCGATGACCTGCCCCGCGACCATCGTCAGCATCTCGCACTGGGTCGGGTTGACCTTGCCCGGCATGATCGAACTGCCCGGCTCGTTGGCGGGAAGTTCGAGTTCGCCCAGCCCCGAGCGCGGACCGGAGCCGAGCAGACGGATGTCATTGGCGATTTTCGTCAGCGCGACCGCGAGCGTGTTGAGGGTGCCGGAGAGGTGGACAAGGGGGTCGTTCGAGGCGAGCGCCTCAAACGCATTTTCCGCCGGCATGAAGGGGTGCCCGGTGATTTCGCCGAGCGCCGCGCAGAATTCGCCGGCAAAACCGGCTGGCGCATTGAGCCCAGTGCCGACGGCGGTGCCGCCCTGCGCCAGCCGGTTGGTCCCCGCAATCACCCCCGGCTCGATCCGACGCAGCGCGCGATAGATCTGATTCGCCCAGCCCGAGGCTTCCTGTCCCAGGGTCAGCGGGGTCGCGTCCTGCAGATGCGTGCGGCCGATCTTGACGATCTCCGCCCACGCCGCCGCCTTTGCCTCCAGCGCCCGCTGCAATTGCAGCCCGGCAGGGAGAAGGTGACGGGTCACGGCGATGCTCGCCGCAATGTGCAGCGCGGTCGGAAAGCTGTCGTTCGACGACTGGCTCATATTGACGTGATCATTGGGGTGGACCGGCGATTTGCCGCCGCGCGTGCCGGTCAGCAGTTCGTTGGCGCGGCCAGCGATCACCTCGTTCACGTTCATGTTCGACTGGGTGCCGCTGCCGGTCTGCCAGATCACCAGCGGGAACTGGTCGTCATGCTGCCCCGCAGCGACCTCCGCCGCCGCCGCCTCGATCGCGTCGGCCAGCGGCGCGTCGAGGCCGTGGCGCCGGTTCACCCGCGCCGCCGCCTGCTTCACCAGCGCCAGGGCGTGAATGATCCCGATCGGCATCCGCTCGGTCGGGCCGAACGGGAAATTCGCGATGCTCCGCTGCGTCTGCGCGCCCCAATAGGCGCTGGCGGGGACTTCGATCGCGCCAATCGAGTCGGTTTCGGTGCGGGTATCGGTCATTTGGCCTCCATCGTCCCGATCAAGCTGGGACGTGGTGGCGCAGACGCAACCCCTTATTTCTTGCGCTTGAAATCCACCGCCACGACGTTCGACCCGTCCTCGACCGGGGTCGCAACCGGCGGCTCGTCATTTTCCGCCGAATCGTGCGGCTCGGGACCGTCGGGATCCTCCGCCGCCTGGAAGCGCAGTTCGAAATTCACGGCCGGATCGTGGAAACCGGTGATCGCAGCAAAGGGGATCACCAGTGTCGACGGGATCTGGTTGAAGCTGAGCCCGACCGAGAAGCGCGTTTCATCGACGGTGAGGTCCCAGAAGCGATGCTGCAGCACGATCGTCATTTCGTCCGGGAAGCGTTCCAGCAACCGGGCCGGAATGTCGACGCCGGGCGCGCGCGTCTTGAACGTGATGTAGAAATGGTGCGCGCCGGGCAGCGCGCCGGTGGCGGCGACCTGGTCCAGCACCCGGCCGACGACTGCGCGCAGAGCCTCCTGCACGATTTCGTCATAGGGAATCAGGCTGTCTGGTACGGTACCGCTCATGCCCCTGACCTAGCGGCGCCAGCGGAGTGGTCAAGATTTGTTGCCATTCCCCAAAGTGCAGGAGTGATTGCACCCTACGGCGCAACCGCTATTGGGTCGCGCATGCGTACCGCCACGATCAGCCGCAAGACCAGCGAAACCTCTGTCGACGTGACCGTCAATCTCGACGGCACCGGCAGCTATGCGATCGCCACCGGGATCGGCTTTTTCGACCATATGCTCGAGCAGCTGTCGCGCCACTCGCTGATCGATCTCGACGTGAAGACGGTCGGCGACCTGCATATCGACCAGCACCATACGGTCGAGGATACGGGGCTGGCGATCGGCGCGGCGATTGCCCAGGCGCTGGGCGACAAGCGCGGCATTCGCCGTTACGCCGATGCGCTGAGCCCGATGGACGAGACGCTGACCCGCGTCGCGCTCGACATTTCGGGGCGGCCCTATCTCGTGTGGAAGACCGAGTTCAGCCAGAAGCGGCTCGGCGAGATGGATACCGAGATGTTCGAACACTGGTTCCACAGCTTCGCCCAGACCGCCGGACTGACGCTGCATGTCGAGACGCTGTACGGCAGCAACAACCACCATATCGCCGAAGCCGCGTTCAAGGGGCTGGCGCGCGCGCTGCGCGAGGCGGTCGAGATCGACCCGCGCAAGGCCGATGCGATTCCGAGCACCAAGGGGACGCTGTGACCGCGATCGCGCTGATCGATTATGGCGCCGGCAACCTTCATTCGGTCCATAACGCGCTGAAAGCCGCCGGCGCGCACGCCGTCGCGGTCACTGCCGACCCCGATGTGGTGGCGAGGGCCGATCGCGTCGTCCTGCCCGGCGTCGGCGCATTCGGCGCGTGCGCGGCGGGGTTGCGCGCGATTCCCGGGATGGTCGAGGCAATGGAGCGCCGCGTGCTCGAACAGGGCGCGCCGTTCCTGGGCGTGTGCGTCGGCATGCAGTTGCTGGCAACGCGCGGCGAGGAACATGGCAGCCATGACGGCCTGGGCTGGATGGACGGCGTGGTACGCGAACTCCCCGCATCGCAGGTCCATATCCCCCACATGGGCTGGAACGACGTCACCCCGCTCGCGCCGCATGCGCTGATCGAACCGGGCGAGGCCTATTTCCTGCACAGCTTTGCCTATTCGGGCAGCGGCGTGCTGGCGGTCACCGACCATGGCGGTCCGGTCACCGCGGCGATCGGGCGCGACAATATCCTCGGGGTGCAGTTCCACCCCGAAAAGAGCCAGCATTACGGGCTGGCACTTCTCCAGCGTTTTCTAGGATGGAAGCCGTGATCGTTTTTCCTGCCATCGACCTCAAATCCGGGCAGGTCGTCCGCCTTGCAGAAGGCGATATGGCCCGCGCCACCGTCTATGGCGACGACCCCGCCGCGCAGGCGAGCCTGTTCGCGCAGGCGGGGGCCGAGTGGCTGCATGTCGTCGATCTCGACGGGGCGTTCGCGGGCGAATCCGTCAACGGCGTCGCAGTCGCGGCAATCGTCGATCGCTTCCCGGGCAAGGTCCAGCTGGGCGGCGGCATCCGCAACCGCGCGTCGGTGGAACGCTGGCTCGAACTGGGCGTGACCCGCGTGGTGATCGGCACCGCAGCGCTGGAAGACCCCGATTTCGTGCGCGAGACCGCAGCCGCGCATCCGGGCCGCGTCGTCGTCGCCGTGGACGCGCGCGACGGCTTTGTCGCGACCAAGGGCTGGGCGGACGTGTCGAGCGTGTCGGTCGCCGAACTCGGTCGCCGGTTCGAGGATGCCGGGGTCGCGGCACTGTTGTTCACCGATGTCGGGCGCGACGGGCTGCTCAAGGGCTGCAATGTCGATGCGACGGTGGCGCTCGCCGCCGAAGTGACGATTCCCGTGATCGCCAGCGGCGGCGTGGCGGGGATTGAAGACATCCATGCGCTGGTCGGCAAGCCCGGCATCGAAGGCGTGATTACCGGGCGGGCGCTGTATGACGGACGGCTCGACCTGGCCGAGGCGATCAGGGCCGCGGCATGACCGTCCGCGCGCGCGTCATCCCCTGTCTCGACGTGGCCGGTGGCCGCGTGGTCAAGGGCGTGAATTTCGTCGATCTGGTCGATGCCGGCGATCCGGTCGAACAGGCGCGCGCCTATGACGCCGCCGGCGCTGACGAACTCTGCTTTCTCGACATCACGGCGAGCCATGAGGCGCGCGGCACGATCCTCGATGTGGTGCGCCGCACCGCCGAAGTATGCTTCATGCCGCTGACCGTTGGCGGCGGCGTACGCAGCGTCGCGGACGCGCGCGCACTGCTGCTCGCCGGAGCGGACAAGGTCGCGGTGAACAGCGCGGCGGTCGCACGGCCCGAGCTGGTCGCCGACATTGCCGAGAAGATGGGCAGCCAGTGCGTCGTCGCATCGGTCGATGCGCGGCAGGTGGAACCGGGTCGCTGGGAAGTCTTCACCCATGGCGGGCGCAAGCCCACGGGCATCGATGCGGTCGAACACGCGCTCAACCTTGCGCGGCTAGGCGCGGGCGAGCTGCTCGTTACCTCGATGGACCGCGACGGGACGCGCGACGGATACGACCTGCCGCTCATCCGCACCATCGCCGATCAGGTGCGCGTGCCGGTGGTGGCATCGGGCGGAGTCGGCGGGCTCGCCGATCTGGTCGCCGGCATTGTCGAGGGCCATGCCAGCGCGGTGCTCGCGGCGTCGATCTTTCATTTTGGGCAGGCGAGCATCGCCGATGCCCATGCCGCGCTGGCAGGCGCGGGCATCCCGGTGCGCAGCGTCGGTTAATTTGACAGTTACCGGGTGCGCGCACCGCGCGTTAACCCTTGCAACGCAGCATCCATCGCGATTTGCGCCAGCTGGCAAGAGTCTTGCGTCCCGACGGGCAGACCACCGGGAACGGGAGAAACCCATGATTCGCACCAGCCTTCGCGCCGCGGCCGTCGCCGCCATCATCGCCGCCGCTCCGGCGCTGGCCTATGACAAGCCGCCGAGCGGCTCGACGCCGCCGTCCTCGTCCTCGGGCGGGAGCACCGGATCGTCGGGCGGCGGATCGGGCAGCGGCAGCCCGACCTCGATCCCCGAACCGGCAGCGATCGGCCTGTTCGCGCTCGGCATTGCCGGCGCCGCGATCATGCGCCGCCGCCGCAAGCGCGAGGACTGAGCTTTCGCGCAAGCGGCGCCGGGTGGAGGAGCGGGCCGGTGCCGCCAGAGTGGAGTCGCGCCTCAACCTTTTGGCAGGGGTCGTGGATTAGGGTCGAATCATGTTCCGCGCCCTGCCCTTGCTGCTGCTGACCACCGCCCCGGCGCTCGCCGCGCATAGCGGCGAGATCAGCCGGCGCACCATGCCCGAGCTGTCGGACCTCGCGCTCGCCGCGATGGCCGCAGCCGGGCTGTGGCTTGCCCAGCGCGCGATGCGCCGCCGCGCCCGCGCGCGGCGTGAGGCAAGCGCTCAGGATTGACACCGGCCCCGCGCTGACCGACTGCGCGCCCATGGCCGACGATATTCTCGCCACGCTCGAAACCGTGATCCGTGCCCGCCGTACGGGTGATCCGGGGTCATCCTATGTCGCCAAGCTGACCGCGCGGGGCCGCGCCAAGATCGCACAGAAGCTGGGCGAGGAAGCGGTCGAGGCCGCGATCGCCGCCGTGCAGGACGACCGCGCCGGGGTTACCGGTGAAGCGGCGGACCTGATCTTCCATTTGCTCGTGCTGCTCGCCGACATGGATCTTAGCCTCGACGACGTGCGCGCCGAACTGGCGCGGCGCGAAGGCGTGTCGGGGATCGAGGAAAAGGCGAGCCGCAAGGAGAGTTGAAATGCCCGTCGACGCGACCCAGCCCTATGACGACCAGAATGTCTTCGCCAAGATCCTGCGCGGAGAGATTCCGGCCAAGCGCATTTATGAAGACGATCATGCCATCGCCTTCCCGGACATCGCGCCGGTTGCGCCAACGCATATCCTGGTGATCCCCAAGGGCGCCTATGTCAGCTGGGACGATTTCAGCGCGCGGGCGAGCGACGCGGAGATTGCCGGGTTCGTCCGCGCGGTGGGCAAGGTGGCGCGCGATGCCGGGCTGGTCGCGCCGGGCTATCGCCTGCTCGCCAATGCCGGCGCCGATGCGCACCAGACGGTCGGGCATCTGCACGTACACATCTTTGCCGGGCGCATGCTGGGGCCGATGCTGGTCGATCCCGGCACCGTCGACGCGATGCTCGCCCAAGGCGCGACCATCGGCTGAATACACGAC
This sequence comes from Sphingomonas sp. BE123, assembly GCF_031456015.1. NCBI lineage: Bacteria > Pseudomonadati > Pseudomonadota > Alphaproteobacteria > Sphingomonadales > Sphingomonadaceae > Sphingomonas > Sphingomonas sp. BE123. The sequence continues at coordinate 1,133,476 of NZ_JAVDTW010000001.1, forward strand.
GCTGCGCCTTAGGGATTGCGCGGCGCATATTTGCGACTAGGCTCGCGCCGGTTCGTATCATCGGCGACCAGGCAACAAGCCGCGCCGACCAAGGGGATGATTGCATGATTTTTGGGCGCGTAAAGCCTCTCGACGCCATTTTGGCGACGGCGGAGAGCAAGTCTCTTCACCGGTCGCTGGGGGCGTTCCAGTTGATGCTGTTCGGCATCGGCTGCATCATCGGCACGGGCATCTTCGTGCTGACCGCCGCCGGCGCGCAGAAGGCCGGTCCCGGCCTGATGCTGGCCTTTGCCATTGCCGGACTGATCTGCATCGTCGCGGCGCTCTGCTACGCCGAAATCGCGGCGATGATCCCGGTCGCGGGATCAGCTTACACCTATACCTATTCGGTGATGGGTGAGTTGCTGGCGTGGACCGTGGGCTGGGCATTGGTGCTCGAATATGCCGTTGCGGCGAGCGCGGTGTCGGTCGGCTGGTCAGGCTATCTCAATGGTCTGATTACCGAATTTACCGGGGTCGGGTTGCCCGCCTATCTGTCGGGTGCACCGCTGGCGCTGGGCGGGGTCGAGGGTGGCCTGATCAACCTGCCCGCCGTGTTCATCGCGCTGCTGGTCACCGGCCTGCTGATGATCGGCACGTCGGAAAGCGCCAAGGTCAACGCGGTGCTGGTCGCGATCAAGGTAACCGCGCTCACCGCCTTCATCGTGCTGACGCTGCCCGAAGTGGAGATGGACAAGTTCAACCCGTTCCTGCCGGCAGGCGTGTTCGGCGGCCTGGGCACCGGCCTGGGCGCAGTCGGCGCGGCAGCAACGATCTTCTTTGCCTATGTCGGCTTTGACGCGGTTTCGACTGCGGCTGAGGAAACCAAGAACCCGCAGCGCAACGTGCCGATCGGCCTGATCGGGTCGCTGCTGTTCTGCACCGTGTTCTACATCCTCGTCGCCGCCGGCGCGATCGGCACGATCGGCGGCCAGCCACTGATGGGTCCGAACGGCGTGCCCTTCCCCGCCGGTTCGGAAGAACTGGCGCGCCAGTGCGCGACCTTCTCCGCCAATGCGCTGCCGCTCGTCTGCTCGGACGAGGCGCTGGCGCATGTGCTGCGTCAGATCGGCTTCTCCGGCATCGGCAACATGCTCGGCATCGCCGCGTTCGTGGCGCTGCCGTCGGTGATCCTCGTCCTGCTGTTCGCCCAGACGCGCATCTTCTTCGTGATGTCGCGCGACGGCCTGCTGCCGGAGGGGCTGTCGAAGATCCACCCGAAGTGGAAGACCCCGTACATCGTCACCGCGATCACCGGCGTCGTCGTCGCCTTTGCCGCTGCGCTGCTGCCGGTCGGCAAGCTGGCGGACATCGCCAATGCCGGCACGCTGTTCGCGTTCATGATGGTCGCGATCGCGGTGATGTTGCTGCGCAAGACCGAACCGAACCGCAAGCGGGTGTTCCGCACCCCGGCCCTGTGGTTCGTCGGCCCGGCGACGGTTGCAGGCTGCGTCTTCCTGTTCGTCAACCTGCCGCTCGAAGCGATGCTGGTGCTGCCGATCTGGGGCGCCATCGGCCTGGTGATCTATTTCCTCTATGGCTATCGCAAGAGCCATCTGGGCCGCGGCATCGTCGTGGTGCACGAGAGCGAGGTGCAGGACATCGCGCCCGGCATCCCGGGCGTGGACGACGAAGACCGCCGCTGATCGGCAAGACCGAACGCACTGGGGGGCCGGAAGCACATGCTTCCGGCCCCCTTTTCATGCGCAAAGCGCTTGCACCCGCCCCGCACTGCGCTAGCGTTCGCGCTTTCGGGGATATCAGGGGACTCTGATGAGCGCAGCGACAGGCGAGACGACCGCAACGGTCGGTCTGATCGATCACGTCACCAACGTGTCGGACTTCATCTGGGGCGGGAGCTGGAATGGCGAGGCCATCCTGCCATTGCCGCCGATGGTGGTGATCCTGTTCGGCATCGGCCTGTATCTGATGATCGGGCTGCGTTTCTATCCGATCGTCAAGCTGGGGTCGGCCTTTACCGGCCTGTTCCGCAAGTCGGCCGACAAGAGCGCGGGCGAGATTTCACCCTTTGCCGCGCTGTCGACCGCGCTGTCGGGCCAGGTCGGTACCGGCAACCTGGCCGGCGTCGCGACCGCGATCACCCTGGGCGGCCCGGGCGCGATCTTCTGGATGTGGATCACCGCGCTGATCGGCATGGCGCTTGCCTTTGCCGAGGGTGCGCTGTCGATCCGTTTTCGCGAGCGGACCCCGGAGGGAACCTATCGCGGCGGCCCGATGAGCTACATCACCTATGGCCTCGGCCCGAAATGGAAGTGGCTGGCGATCGTCTTCTGCCTCGGCACGCTGTTCTCGGCGCTGGTGACGGGTAACGGCATTCAGGCGAACAGCTTCGCCGATTCGGTCACCGAACTGACCGGGGCGAGCGAATGGGTCGGCGGCACGATTGCCGCGGTTGCGGTGTTCGTAGTGATCATCGGCGGGATCAAGTCGATCGGCGCCGTCGCGGAAAAGGTCGTGCCGGTCATGGCGCTGGCCTATCTCACGCTCGCCGTCATCGCGCTGATCCTCAATTTCGGCGACCTGCCCGAGACGTTCGGACGTATTTTCGACGGCGCGTTCAACGCACAGGCGGCGTCGGGCGGATTTCTCGGCGCGGCGGTGATCATGGCGGTCCGCGCGGGCGTTGCACGCGGGCTGTTCTCGAACGAGGCAGGGCAGGGATCGACCCCGATCGCCCATGCCGTTGCGCAGACCAGCGACCCCGCGCTGCAGGGCCGCTTCGCGATGATGGGCACGTTCATCGACACGGTCGTGATCTGCACCATGACCGCGCTGGTCCTGCTGACCGTTCAGGGCGACTTCACCCATGCCGGTGCGGCGGTCGAGCATGCCTGGCAGTCCGACCTGACCGGCTTTGCCATGACCTCGGGCGCCTTTGCGGCGGCATTCCCCTATCTGATCGCGGGCATCCCGCTCGGCACACTGATTGCGTCGGTTGCCCTGCTGCTGTTCGTGTTCACCACGTTGCTCACCTGGAGCTATTATGGCGAGCGGGCGATCACCTTCATCTACGACCAGTTCCCCGGCGCGTCGCGCACGGGGGAAAAGGCGCTGCACATCCTGTGGCGGGTGCTGTGGTGCGTGGTGATCTTTGTCGCCAGCACGGTCGACCTCGAGCTGATCTGGCGGATGGGCGACATTTCGAACGCGGCAATGGCGCTTCCCAACCTGCTCGCGCTCGCGCTGTTGTCGGGGGTCGTGTTCAAGCTGGCAAAGGGGCATCGCGCCGCGGGCAAGGATCACGGTCGCGAAACTCCGGCGGAGTTGCTCGACGAACTGCCGGACTGATCGGCGGCTTCAAGCAAAAGGGCCGGGGTTTCCCCCGGCCCTTTTTTTGTGCGCTGCTATCGAACGCTCAGCCGAGCTTCGCGGCAACCGCCTTGAGGTCCGCCTCGGGCCGCGCGCCATAGTGCGAGATGATCTCGGCCGCGCACGCCGCGCCCAGCTTCAGCGACTTCTCGACATCCCAGCCCTGCGCCTGACCGTGCAGGAAGCCGGCGGCGAACAGGTCGCCCGCGCCGGTGGTGTCGACCACCTTTTCGATCGGCTCGGCCGGTACCGCGACGCGCGCGCCGCCCTGGACCGCGATCGCGCCCTTTTCGCTGCGGGTGACGACCAGCGTCGGCACCTGCGCCGCGACCTGCTCCACCGCCGCGTCGAAATCCTCGACCTGCGCCAGCGCGAGCAGTTCATTCTCGTTCGCGAACAGGATGTCGACGAGTCCTTCGGCGATCAGCGCGCGGAAATCGTCGCCGTGGCGGCTGATGCAGAACACGTCGGACAGGGTGAAGGCGACCTTGCGCCCCGCGCCGCGGGCGATGTCGATTGCAGCGCGCATCGCCTGACGCGGCTCTTCCGGATCCCACAGATAGCCTTCGAGATACAGGATCGCGCCGCCCGCGATCAGGTCGCGGTCGAGCGCGGCTTCGGGCAGGAACTGCGACGCGCCGAGAAAGGTGTTCATCGTGCGCTGGCCATCCGGCGTCACGAAGATCAGGCAGCGCGCGGTGGTCGGCTGGCCCGGACGGACGGCGGTTGCGAAATCGACGCCGGTCGCGCGCAGGTCATGACCGAACACCTGACCGAGCTGATCGTCGGCGACCTGGCCGATGAACGCGGTGCGGCTGCCCAGCGCGGCCATGCCGGCCACGGTGTTCGCCGCCGAACCGCCCGAAACCTCTCGTCCCGGGCCCATCTTGGCGTAGAGCGCGTCGGCTTCCTCGGGCGAGAACATGAGCTGCATCGAGCCCTTGGCGACGCCGATTTCCTCGATGAAACTGTCCTCAGCCTGGGCGAGAATGTCGACGATGGCGTTGCCGATCGCGACGACGTCATGGGTGGGTGCGGTCACTTTTGTCTCCGGAGAATAGATGTCGCGCGCCTATAGTGCAGCGCGGCGTGGCGCAACTGCGTTGACTTGGCGGACATCGCCCCGCATCGCTGTCCACATGGTCCAGGCGCTGCTTCTTTCGATCGGCCAGCTCGGCGACAAGCGAATCGTTGCCGTCTTCCTCAAATCGATGCTGCTGACGCTGGCGGTGTTCGCCGCACTGGGCGCCGGGCTGTGGTTCGGGATCGAGCAGCTGCTCACCCGCTATTTCTCGGCCAGCCAAAGCTTGGCGAGCCTTGCCGCCGCGACCGCGATCCTGCTGGCGCTGCTCGGTGCATGGCTGTTGTTCCGCGTCGTCGCCATCGCGGTGATCGGGATCTTCGCCGACGAGGTCGTCCATGCGGTCGAAGCGCGCCATTATCCCGACCGCTTCGCCAGCGCCCGCGACGTCAGCTTCGCGCGATCGGTGGCGATGGGACTGGGGTCGGCCGGCCGGGCGTTGCTGGTCAACCTGATCCTGTCGCCGCTCTATCTGGTGCTGATGGTCACCGGGATCGGTACCGCGGTGGCGTTTTTCGTGGTCAACAGCTGGCTGCTCGGCCGCGATCTGGGCGACATGGTCGCCGCGCGGCACATGGCCGCGCCCGAGCTGACGCGCTGGCGCGGGACCACGCGGCTGTGGCGCTTTGCGACCGGAGCGGCGGGAACCGCGCTGTTCTTCATCCCCTTTGCCAATCTGGTCGCGCCGATCGTCGGCGCGGCAATGGCAACCCATTTGTTTCACCGGAGACGCTGATCGTGCGTAGCTTTGCAGCGCTGGCCGCCCTTGCCCTTCTGACCGCCTGTGGCGCGGGCGGCAACACGCCGCCGCCCGGACGCGCGGCGCCGGTCCCCGTGCCCCAGCCCGGCATGGCCGCGCTGACCAGCGTGATGGGGGCGAGCGCGTCCGCGCTGATCGCCCAATTCGGCCGCCCTCAGCTCGACGTGACCGAGGGCACCGCGCGCAAGCTGCAATTTGGCGGGCCGATCTGTGTGCTCGACGCCTATCTCTACCCGCCCAAATCGGGGCGCGGCGACCCGGTGGTCACCTTTGCCGAGACGCGCCAGCGCGACGGCGCGCCGATCGATCAGGCAAGCTGCGCCGCGGCGATCCGCGCGAGCCGGGCGCGCCGCTAGACCCGCACGCCGAGCAGCACGCCGCGCATGTCGCCCCGCTCGGCCAGCGTCAGCCAGAGCAGATAGGGCAGCAGGAACCCCGCGCCGCCGAAGAATGCGACCAGCGCGAGCGCCAGCCCGCCGGCCGAAAAGCCATTGCGCCACGCGGTCCACAGCGCCGACAGCAGCAGGAAGCACAGGAAGTCGAGATTGAACGGCCCCGGCCAGGCGAGCTTTGCCATATCGCCGAAGAACACCGGCAGCAGGTCGATGCCATGCCGCGCGATCACCACGCCGGTATAGCCCGCCAGCACCAGCCACAATGCAATCAGCAACAGTTGAAATGCGCGCATGGCCCCTCCCTTATCCGCCGAGCTTGTTGAGTGCCCAGCCTGCTGCCTCGCTTACCACCGGATCGGGGTCGGTCACCAGCGCCGCGACCGCGGGGCGTAGCGCCGCATCGCCGCTGTTCCCCGCCGCGATCAGGCAGTTGCGGACCATGCGGTCGCGCCCGATGCGCTTGATCGGCGAGCCGGAAAAGACTTCGCGAAACCCGGCATCGTCGAGCGCGAGCAGGTCGGCGAGCCGTGGCGCGGCCAGTTCCGCGCGCGGGGCGAAGGCGATGTTACGCGCGGCTGCCTGTGCGAACTTGTTCCACGGGCACACCGCGAGGCAATCGTCGCAGCCATAGATGCGGTTGCCGATTCCTTCGCGGAGCTCGTCCGGGATCGGCCCCTTATGCTCGATCGTGAGGTACGAAATGCAGCGTCGCGCATCGAGCGTGTAGGGCGCTGGAAAGGCGTCGGTCGGACAAGCGCGCTGGCACGCATCGCACGATCCGCAGCGGTCGCGGCCCGGCGTGTCGGGGACCAGATCGAGCGTGGTGTAGATCGCGCCGAGGAACAGCCAGCTGCCATGGCTGCGGCTGACCAGATTGGTATGCTTGCCCTGCCAGCCCAGCCCCGCAGCCTCCGACAGCGGCTTTTCCATCACCGGGGCGGTGTCGACGAATACCTTGAGGTCGCACCCGGCCTCCTGCGCCAGCCAGCGGCCGAGCGCCTTCAGCGCCTTTTTGACCACGTCATGATAGTCCGCGCCCTGCGCATAAACCGAGATGCGACCCCGGTCCCCGTCCCCCGCCAGCGCGAGCGGATCCTGCGCAGGGGCGTAGCTCATGCCGAGCGCGATGACGCTGCGCACTTCGGGCCATAGGCCGGCCGGGCTTTCGCGGTGGTGCGCGCGCTCCTCCATCCAGATCATGTCGCCATGGCGGCCCTGGTCCAGCCATTCGCGCAGCCGCTTCCCGGCGAGCGGCGCGGCGTCAGCCGACGCGAAGCCGCAGGCGGCAAAGCCCAGCTCCGCCGCCTTTTCGCGGATTAGAGATTCGAGTGCCTTGCGCTCCTGCATCACCCCCCGCTACCACGGGAATCCAAGCGAGGGGATTCCAGTTGCAGCACGAATTGGCGGTTACCGCCCACGGTCTCGTCAAGCGCTTCGGCGATCGCCGCGTTGTCGACGGGGTCCATATCGCGGTGCCCAAGGGCATGATCTATGGCGTGCTCGGCCCCAATGGCGCGGGCAAGACGACGACGTTGCGCATGCTGCTCGGCATCATCGAGCCGGATGAGGGCGAGCGCACCATGCTGGGCAGCGACCGCCCGCGCGAGATGAGCGACCGCGTCGGGTATCTGCCCGAGGAGCGCGGCCTGTATCCCAGCATGAAGGCGACGCATGCCATCGCCTTCATGGGCGCGCTGCGCGGGCTGGACTGGAAGACCGGGCGCAAGCGCGCGGTGGAGCTGATGGAAGCGGCGGGGCTCGGCCACGCGACCGACCAGAAGATCCGCAAATTGTCCAAGGGCATGGCGCAGCTGGTCCAGCTGTTGGGATCGGTGGTGCATCAGCCCGATCTGCTGGTGCTCGACGAGCCGTTCTCCGGCCTCGACCCGGTCAATCAGGAGCGGCTGGAGAAGTTGATCCTGGCCGAGCGCGATCGCGGCGCGACGATCCTGTTTTCCACCCACGTCATGGCGCATGCCGAACGGCTGTGCGACCGGCTGACGATCATCGCCGGCGGCAAGGTGCGGTTCGAGGGCAGCATGGCCGATGCGCGCGGGACATTGCCGCACAAGGCGCATTATGTGCCGCACAAGTCCGATGCCGGCATCGCCGCGTTGTTGCCCGCCGATGCGGTCGCGGATGGCCAGGGCGGCTGGCGCTTCACCCTGCCGGATGAAGGGATCGAGGCGTTGCTGGTGCGGCTGATCGACGCGGGATACGGCATTTCGGGCCTGTCGATCGAGCGCCCGTCGCTGCACGATGTGTTCGTCAAGATCGTCGGCGCACAGGCACTGGAAGAGGCAGCAGCGGCATGAACGGCTTTTCCCGACTGGTGCGCCAGACGATGACGATCGCGCGCCGCGATTTCGTGGCAACGGTGTTCACACCCACCTTCCTGCTGTTCCTGCTTGCGCCGCTGATGATGCTGGCGTTCGGCACGGTGGGTGGGCTGGGTGCTCAGAAGATGGCGATGAGCGGCGATTCGAAATCGCGGATCGTGTTCATCGCCGGCGGCGAACAGGCGCGCACCGTGATCGCGATGGACAAGCAGTTGCGCCGCATGTTTTCGCTCGCAACCCAGCCCGCCGACCTGATCGTCGAAGCGCCGAGCGCCAATCCGCGCGAACAGGCCAAGGCGCTGATCGATCGCAAGGGCGTCGATACCTATGCGGTGCTGTACGGCCCGCTGGAGCGGCCACAGATCCTGCATGTCGAGAATGGCCCGCGCTCGGCCGAATATCTGGCCGAACTGGCAAACCAGGTTCTGCGCGCCCAGCGTGCCGGGACCGATGCGCCGCTGAGCGAGGCGACCAAGACAGTGGTGTCGCGGACCACCGCATCGGAGAGCGGACAGGGTCAGGCGGCGTTCTTCACCGTGTTCGCGCTGTTCATCGTCTCGCTGATGCTGGCGGGACAGGTGGTCGGCACGATGGCGGAGGAGCGGTCGAACAAGGTGATCGAAATCCTCGCGGCTGCGGTCCCGCTGGAAAGCGTGTTCTTCGGCAAGCTGCTTGGCATGTTCGGGGTCGCGGTGCTGTTCCTTGTCTTTTGGGGCACGGTGGTCATCGGGCTGGGGTCCAATGCCGCCAGCGTGATGCCCGCGCGGCTGGCCAGCGAACTGGCGACGGTCGGGCCGGCCGTCGGCTTCATCCCCTATGCGCTGCTGTTCTTCGCCTATTTCGTGATGGCCTATATGCTGCTGGGCGCGGTGTTCCTGGGTCTGGGCGCGCAGGCGGGGACGCAACGCGAGCTGCAGATGATGTCGCTGCCGATCACCATTTTCCAGGTCGCGATGTTCGGCCTTGCCGCGGTTGCGGCCGGCAGCCCGGACAGCTGGCTCGCCACCGCAGCGGAATTGTTCCCGTTCAGCTCGCCCTTTGCCATGGCGGCGCGCGCGGCCAATTCCCCCGAGCTCTGGCGGCATTTCGCGGCGCTGGCGTGGCAGGCGCTGTGGGTGGTGATCACGGTGAGCATCGCGGCACGGCTGTTCCGGCGCGGGGTGCTGCAATCGGGCAGCCCGAAGCTGTGGCGGCGCAAGGCGGCTGCGGCAGCCTGAGCCGCTCCCGGCCATTGGGGATGCCCCCACAGAACGCGCTATTGACAATCCTGTAAGTTGCGGCACTCTCCGGGAAACAAATCTGTCCGGGAGAGTATCGCCATGGCCACCCTTGCGCTCGAAACCATGCCGGACGTCGATCCGCTCGACGTCACCCGCCCCGAACTCTACCGCGACGACACCTGGCACGAACCGTTCCGCCGTCTGCGGGCCGAAGCCCCGGTGTACAAATGCGAGCAGAGCGAGTTCGGCCCCTATTGGTCGATTTCGAGCTACAAGCCGATCGTCGAGGTCGAATCGCTGCCCGAGCTGTATTCGTCCGAAGCGGGCGGGATCGTCGTCGCCGACCTGCAGGAAGGCGATATCCGCATGCCGATGTTCATCGCGATGGACCGGCCCAAACATACCGGCCAGCGGCGCACCGTCGCCCCCGCCTTCACGCCGAGCGAGATGGTCCGCATGACCGGCGACATCCGCCAGCGCACCGCCGAAATCCTCGATTCGCTGCCGGTCGGCGAGACGTTCGACTGGGTCGATCGCGTGTCGATCGAACTGACCACGCAGATGCTGGCGCTGCTGTTCGACTTTCCGTGGGAGGAGCGGCGCAAGCTGACCTATTGGTCCGACTGGGCCGGCGATATCGAGATCGCCAAGGACCCGGTGAAGAAGGAAGAGCGCCGCGAGATCCTGTTCCAGTGCGCGGCGGAGTTCGGTGCACTGTGGAACAGCAAGGTCGGCAAGGATCCGACGCCGGACCTGATTTCGATGATGATCCATTCCGACGCGATGAAGGAGATGGATCAGTTCGAGTTCCTGGGCAACCTGATCCTGCTGATCGTCGGGGGCAACGACACGACGCGCAATTCGATGAGCGCCTATGCCTGGGCGCTGGAGCAGTTTCCGGAGCAGCGCGCCAAGCTGGAGGCCGACCCGTCGCTGATCGCCAACGCGACGCAGGAGATCATCCGCTGGCAGACGCCGCTGGCGCATATGCGGCGCACCGCGACGGCGGACGCCGAGCTGATGGGGCAGCAGATCAAGGCGGGCGACAAGCTGGTGTTGTGGTACCTGTCGGCCAATCGCGACGAGAGCGTGTTCGAGCGCCCGGACGAGATCATCGTCGACCGCGCCAATGCGCGGCGGCACCTGTCGTTCGGCCATGGCATTCACCGCTGTGTCGGCGCGCGGCTGGCGGAGCTGCAGATCGGCGTGCTGATGGAAGAAATGGCCAAGCGCCGCCTGCGCCCGAACGTGATCGCGGAGCCCGAGCGGGTCTCGGCCTGTTTTGTCCATGGCTACAAGGCGATGCCGGTCGAGCTCAGCCGTTACTGAACGGTCCCAACCCCTTGCGCTGCGCGCGTTCGTCGCCACATGGATATGATCCATTGGCGGTCACAGGGGCGGATGCACGATGCTGATCAGTCGGCGGCAGGCTCTCAGTCTGGCAGGCGCAGGCAGCGCGGCCATCATCATCGGCTGCACCTCGCAGGAAAGCGAAGCGGCCGGCGAGCAGTTCGAGGTCATGCGCAGCGACGCCGAATGGCGCCGGCGCCTGACCCCGGCGCAATATCGCGTGCTGCGCGAAGACGGGACGGAACGGCCCTATTCCAGCCCGCTCAACGGCGAGAAGCGCAGCGGCATCTATAGCTGTGCCGGCTGCGGGCTGCCGCTGTACAGTTCGCGGACCAAATATGAGAGCGGGACCGGCTGGCCGAGCTTCTACGCGCCGCTGCGCAACGCTGTTGCCACGCGGCTCGATCGCAGCCTGGCGATGATCCGGACCGAAGTGATCTGCCGGCGCTGCGGCAGCCATCTGGGCCATGTCTTCAACGACGGGCCCGCACCGACCGGCAAACGCTATTGCATGAACGGGGTGGCGCTGACCTTTACCCCGCGGTGAACCGCGAAGGGGGTTACTTCTGCAGCGAGGTCTCGATGCCGAACATCGAGAGGTCGACCTGTGCGATGGTGACGTTGTCGAACGGGGTCGCGTCCTTGCGCGGTGCGCCCTTGGCGTAGATGAAGCCGTTGACCGGATAGGTCGAGGTGCCAAGACCGTTGTTCGAGGCGAACCACACCTTGACCCGGCTCCAGTCGCCCGCTTCCGACACGTCGACCGCGATCACGTCCTTCTCGACGCCGCCGCGCCGCGACCAGTTGGCGTGGGTGAGCAGCACTTCGCGGTCGCTCAGCACCTTCGACACCATCGCGACATGGCCGAGGCGCATCTTGGCGGTGGGAGCGAACGACATCACCGCGCCCTCGACCGGGGCGTCGCCACGGGCGTAGCGACCTTCGGCCTGCGCCCACCAGGTGTGCGCATTGCCATAGATTTCGACGCCGGAGATCATGCGCGCATAGGGGGCGCACTGCCAGAACTGGGCCTGGGCCGGCGTGGCGATGGTCGCCAGGCAAAGCGCGGCCATCAGCGCGAAACGCGCTTTCAGCGTCTGAAACATGGTGGAAAATCCCTTCCCCGAACTCTTAGGATGGGGATTGGCAGGGCGGTCGCGGGCTGACCACCCCCCGGACCTGTATATCCGATGAATCGTTTCGTCGGGGCGATGACCTGCGGAGAAGGCCGTGTTGCGACGCAGCAGGTGCCTAGGGATGATTACGGAGCCCCCCCCGAAAAGCCCCCCGCCGCCGACCGCCGCGCGCGCCCGGCGCCTATGGTAACCATAGCGGCGCAATGCCGTCAGTTCCGACGCACAGCCAGGCCAGAATGGCCTTATCTTACGTAGAATGCACGGTTTGCGACGGATCCGGAAAGCCTGCATTCCACTCGTCGCAGCGATGTTGCGTTGCAGCGCATGCTGTGGTCGAGTGTGAATGCGGAGCGACCGGAACGTTATCGCGCCGTTAACCATGTGGGGTGCATGGTCGGGGTGCTGGGCCATCAGTTGGGGTGGGAGTGTAGACGATGAGTGCACGGAGCAAGCCGGCGGAAGGGGCGATGACCCTGGCCGAGATGAAGGAATTTGCGGGATTTGCCGCAGCGACGCAGCGGTACATCCGCCGCGCGCTGGACATCGGCCTCGACCGCAACGACGCGCTCGAGCGCTGGTCGCGCGACGTGGTCGAAGCCGCGAGCATCCGGGCACAGGCACATCTCTATGACCGGCTTCCCGAAATCCGCGCGCTGATCCCCGACGATAGCGGGCTCGACGCGATGGAACCGTTCATGGCGCCGCTGATCACCGTGTCGGCGTTCGACCTGTCGCAGGGCCGGCTGACCAGCTTTTCGGCCTATCGCTTCCTGTACGAGCGACTGGTCGGCGCCGAGGTCCGCCCGTGGCTGCCCGCGGCCTTTTGCGCGTCGGCCGCGCTGCCGCATCTGCATCCCGACCTGCGCCGCAAGCTGCTCCAGTCGATCAGCGAAGCCGCCGCGACCGCGTCGGGCTGGTCGAACCGCCAGCCGGCGTTCTTCCCGCAATGGGTGGAAAAGGTCGAAACCGGCGCGCTGCCGAACTGAAATCCGATTGATCCTCCCCCGCAAGGGGGAGGTGTCAGCGCAGCTGACGGAGGGGGAGGACGGCGACGTCCTCCCCCTTCATGCTTCAACCTTTCCTCCCCCTCCGTCGCCTTCGGCGCCACCTCCCCCTGGCGGGGGAGGATTGGAAGCCCTAGCGGCAGGCCCGCCACCCCATCGCGCCGCGTTCGGCCTGGTCGAAGTGAAAATGGTCGCGATGCGCTTCATTGTAATCGGGTGACAGCACGGTCGCGAACAGGTCGCACCCGCCGTCGCGCACCGCGCGCAGGAATTGCGCTTTCGGCCCCTCCCCCGCCCAGTCGCCGATCAGCGTGATGCGCGTGCCATCGGCGAGGCGGAAGGCAGCAATGTCGACCGCGTCGGCGGTGGCGTGCTCGCTCCAGCTGGCGCCTTCGCGATTGTACATGCGGCGGCAATTATAGCTGCCGAAATGCTCGATCTCCGCGACGCGCTGACCGAAGATGCGCTGGGCGGCGGGCTGGACGACTTCCCATTCCCACACCGCCAGCCCCGCCGCGACCGGGCAGGACACGCCGAGATCGGCGGGCGCAAAGCCGATGCGGCGCGGCCCGCCCTTGGTGAAGCGCACCGCGTCGGTATAGCCGCACCCCTCCCATTCGATGCGCGCAGGCAGCGCGGTGTAACGGATGCCGGCCTTGTCGAGCACGGCGCGGCAAGCGGGGAAATCACCGGTCAGGGCAGTGAGCTTGCGTCCGGTGAACATGCCGATGGGCTGGGACAGGTCGAGCTTGGTCCAGGGCAGATCCTGGGGCCGGTTGCGCAGCATCGCATAGACGAGCAGCGCCAGCGTCAGCAGCAGCGCGGCGATGATGACCGCGCCGACGGTGGTGCGCAGCGCCTTCATGCGCGCAGTGCGGCGGTGAGCGGCTGGGACGTGACCGGATAGCCCAGCCCGTCGGGAATGCAGAGATGGTCCACGCCGTCGCGCACCTCGATCCAGGGGGTTATCGTCTCGATCGGATGCGCCCGCGCATCGGCGACCGCATCGTCGAAGCTGTTGAACAATGCCAGCCGCTCAAGGTTGCGGCGCGTGGGGAAAATCATCCGCACCTTGCCCGCATCGGCGGCGGCGAGCGTGTCCCGCGCGCTCGACCAGAAGAGCTGGCTGTTTTCATTGCCGTCCACCGCCGGATCGGGCGCGCCGTCGGGCCAGCGCGCGAGGTAGAAGCGCGTGTCGAAGATGCGATGCGCGACGCCCTGATGCGGCAGCCAGCGCGCGAAGGGGGTGAGCGCGGCGGGGTTGAAGGTGCCGCCCGCGATCACCTCCCCGAACGGGATGCCGTCATAGAGCGCGCGCCGTGCGGCGGGCAGGTCGGGCAGATCGACGCCGATCGCCACCCCGGCCTCCTCGATGGTTTCGCGCACCGCCGCGACCCGCGCGGCAAGGTCGTCGGGGTCGCCGTCGAGCGTCGCGGCAAAGGCGTGGTCGCCCGCATCCACCCGCCCGCCGGGAAACACCACCGCCCCACCCGCGAACCGCATCGCCGCCGAGCGTTCGAGCATCAGCAACTCGGGCGGGCCGTCGCTACGCTCGCGGAAGACGACGAGGGTTGCGGCGGGGATGGGGGTGAGGTCTTCGGGCATTGGGGAGAGGTGTATGGGGTGGGGGGCGGATGGGCAATGTGTGTGGTGACGCGGCGACTAAGCCCGTTTCGTCACCCCCGCGAAGGCGGGGGCCCATCTCCTGCAGGATCGGCACATCGAACCGGTGCGTTTCGAGCATTGTCCGGGAGATGGGCCCCCGCTTTCGCGGGGGTGACGGGTTGGTTGCGTGACTACATTTGTCTGCGAGCCTGAACGCTATGGCAGCGCCCTTGCGGAAAGTCGCCGGATCATCGCATATTGCACAGATGGCTCAACCCCCCGTCTAAAGAAGAGCGAATGGAGCTTCGTCGCGCGACGGGGAACAGAGCGCTGCCTGTGATGACAGGCGTTCCCTACCACCGAGGGCCGATCTGCCTTTGGCCCCACGCCTGCTTCGACTGTCAGAAGTCGTGGAAGTTGCCGGACGAGGCGATTGGCAAGTGCCCCGAATGTGGCGTCACGCTTCATTCAATGGGGCGTGCGTTCAAGGTGCCCAAGAAATCCGACAACGAGCAATGGGCCAAGGTTCGCGCCCTTTGGTTTGCGGGATTTCGCTTTGTGAATCACACGCGCTGGCGAGAGGTAGAGCCGTTCCCAGAGCGCTTGCGGGAGGTTGACGAGTTCGTCCGCCGGAACTCGCAGCACCCATTCCGGGTGACAGCGCCGAACGGCAGCTAACGACCCAAGCCCCCCTAAAACAACACCGCCTGCTCCCCGCCCACCCGCTCCCTCGGCGCAGTCCGAAACACCGCCGCCGCTGCACGCAGCATCTGGGCGGTGAGGACGAGCGGTCTGGGGCCGTCAGGACCGCGGCGGTGCGGTCGATTCGCGGACGGTCAGCGACGGGGTGACGACCACCGGCGTGTCCAGCGCGGCGCGGCAGGCGCGTGCGCCGATGATCAGCTCCACTGCACGCGCGGTCACCGCCGCAATCGGCTGTTCGACCGCGGTGAACGGTGGATGCGCGAAGCGGACCACCGGCGTGTCGTCGAAGCTGACGATCGACAGGTCGTGGGGAACGGACAGACCGCGTGCGCGCGCGACTTCCAGCGTGGCCAGCGCCATCTGGTCGTTGCTGGCGATGATCGCGGTGGCACCGGCGTCGATCAGCTGCGGGGCGCAGAGGCGACCGGATTCGATGCTGAAATCGCCCTGCGCCAGCATCCCTTCGGTGGAGAGGCCCGCTTCGGCCATCGCCGCGCGCCAGCCATCGACGCGCCAGCCGCTGAGTTCATATTCGAGCGACCCGGCGATGAAGCCGATCCGCGTATGGCCCAGCTCGATCAGGTGCCGCGTCGCCATCGCTGCGGCAAGATCGTCGCCCATGGTCAGCCGGAAGCCCGGCCCCGGCGCGAGCGAGCCGATCCGCGCCAGATCGATCCCCGCCGCGTCGAGCAGCGCGATGATCTCAGGGTTCGCCGAGTGCGGCGGGGTCAGCAGCACGCCGTCGGGCTGAAGCGCGGCGATGGCGGCGGACAGCTCACGCTCGATATGGTCGCTGTGCGTGTCGACCAGCTCGACGATCAGGCGATAGCCATGTTCGGCGCAAGTGAGCATGCCGCCGAGCAGCATCTGATCGACCCAGTCGGTGCCCTCGCGCGATTTCCAGCCCTCAATCGTGCGTTCGCGATCGTTGAGCGCCATGATGAGATAGGAGCGCGACCCGCTCATCCGCTGCGCGGCGATCGACGGAACATAGCCGAGCTTGGCGATCGAGGCCTGCACGCGTTCCATCATCTCGGGCCGAACGTTCGGCTCCTTGTTGATTACGCGGCTCACCGTCTGCAGCGAGACCCCGGCGTCCGCTGCAACATGCTTGATCGTGACCGCCTGCTTGCGACGCGCCATCAGGCCGCTGCGGGCTCGGATGCGCCGCAATAGCGGGCGACATAGGCGGCATGGGCGGGAAGCCCGGCGACGGTGCGCGCGACGTCCTGGCGGATCATGCCAAGCAGCCGGTCGAGCTCATCATCGTTGAGCCGGCCCGCGATCGGGTGCCAAGCCTTTGGCTCAATCCCCTGCCCCAGCATCACCTGAACCCAGCTGTTTTCGGCGAACAGCTCTTCATTGCGGCGGAACACGCGCGCGGTTTCGCGGAACAGCTCGATCTTTTGCGCGAGGCTGTCGGGCACGTCCATCGCGGCACACTGGCGCCAGAAGGGGGAGTCGCGGCGGTCGGTGACCTTGTAATGCAGGATCAGGAAGTCACGGATCTGCTCCATGTCCTGAAACTGCTGGTCGTTGAATTCGGCGATGTCGCGCGGGCTGATCGCGCCCTGTGGCATCATCCGGATGAGGCGCAGGATCGCGCG
Organism: Sphingomonas sp. BE123; assembly: GCF_031456015.1. Classification (NCBI taxonomy): domain Bacteria; kingdom Pseudomonadati; phylum Pseudomonadota; class Alphaproteobacteria; order Sphingomonadales; family Sphingomonadaceae; genus Sphingomonas; species Sphingomonas sp. BE123. The sequence continues at coordinate 1,150,047 of NZ_JAVDTW010000001.1, forward strand.
CTGGATCAGGTGGATCGAGGTCGATTCAAGCGGCTCCATGAACCCGCCCGACAGGCCGATGGCGATGCAGTTGCGGTGCCACTGCTTGCGCCGCGCGCCGGTCTGAAACCGGATCCTGTTGGGCGGGGTGAGCGGCTCACCCTCGATATTGCCGAGCAGCCGTTCGAGCGCGGCGTCATGGTCGAGATAGCGGCTGCAATAGACGATGCCGTTGCCGGTGCGGTGCTGGAGCGGGATGCGCCACTGCCAGCCGGCATCATGCGCCATCGCCCGGGTATAGGGAACCGGCGGGCGGACATTGGGCGTCTGCAACGCGATCGCGCTGTCGCACGGGAGCCAATGGGTCCAGTCGTCATACCCGGCGTGCAGCGCGCCCTCGATCAGCAGCGCGCGAAAGCCGGTGCAGTCGAGGAACAGGTCACCCTCGACCCGGCGGCCGCCGTCGAGCTCCAGCGCGGCGATGTCGCCGGTCTCGCCGTTCAGTTCGACGCGGGCGATCTTGCCCTCGATCCGGGTGACGCCGTCGGCCTCCGCCATCTGGCGCAGGAAGCGGGCGTAGAGGCCGGAATCGAGCTGATAGGCGTAGTTGACCTTGTTGTCGGGGAGCTGCGCGAACTTGCTCTGCAGCGCGGCAACGAGTTCGAGGCAGTAATCGTCATAGGACTGAGTGTGCCCGCGCGCGCGGCCCTCCAGCCAGTAATGCTGGAAGCCGGCGGCCCAGTGATCCTTTCCGGTGTAGCCGAAGCTGTGGAAATAGCGGTCGCCGGGCTGTTTCCAATTGTCGAACAGGATGCCGAGCTTGAACGTCGCCTGGGTGGCGCGCATGAACTCGGCCTCGTTGATCCCGAGCAGACGGTTGTAGACGACGAGCGGGGGAATCGTGGACTCGCCGACACCAACGGTGCCGATCGCTTCGGATTCGACCAGGGTCACATCAACGGTGGGGCCCATCGTCCGCGCCAGTGCGGCGGCGGCCATCCATCCGGCGGTGCCGCCACCGGCGACGACGATACGCTTGATCATGGGGTTCCTCATCGGCTGAGCTGCCGCAGCAGATAGGTGCGGATGCGCGACGCGGTGTCGGGAGTCAGCGGGTCGAGAATGCTGCGCCCACCCTCCGGGATATGCGCGGTGACCGCATCGTCATTGTCGAACACATAATGGTCGAACAGGTCGCGCCAATGCGCCTTTTGCGCCGGCGGCAGGTCGCGGATCGCGAGCAGCGCGTGGTTGAGTGCGTCCTGCGGCGTGCCGAGCCAGGCCGGGGTGTCGCGCCACCAATAGTTGAGCAGGATGTTGAACGGCTCCAGCCCCTCGACATGGTGATACCACATCGACGGGATGTGCAGCGCGTCGCCGGGCTCCAGCTCGACGACCTGCGCATGCGCCAGCGCTTCGCGGAACTTGGGATGCGCGGCGAAATCGGGATTGCTGAAATCGACCATGCTGACCGTGCGCCCGGCGGGGGTATTGTCGAGCGGACCGAGATAGAGGTTGCGGAACTGTTCGGGCGGGAACAGCGTGAAGCGGCGGCGTCCGGCGGCAACGCAGGCGAGGTTCGCCGGCATGTCGTTATGCGCCGCGATACGCGTGCGCGTGCCGATCCAGATGCTGGCGAGGCATTGCCGGTCGCCCAGATCGACCTGGTTTTCGGCGTGCAGCCCCTGAAAGAAATCATGCACGTCGATCGAGGCAAGGTAGATTGGCGGCGCGGCGGGATCGCCCTCGGTCGCGTCGATCTTGGCGAAAATCTCGGGCAGCTTGGCGCGCACGACCTGAAAATTCATGCCCATCGCCGCGTCGTAGAACAGCCGCCCGTCGCTGCCCGGCTGTCCCACCGAAACGGTGAAGCGCGTGTCGCGGCGGCGGCGCAGCAGATAGTCGCGCGCGGCGCGGCCCGATTCCAGCCCGGCCTGGACCAGCGGCCAGTCGCGCACCAGCCCGCGCACCACAAAGGGCGCGGTCGCGACGCGCAGCTGCGCGTCGAGCGCGGCAGCGTCCGCCACCGCGACCTCCGGCACCGCGGCCAGGCCGCTGAACAGGCCGGGATCGGCCTCAGCCATCGGCCATCCGCCGGTTCTTGCGCCCGACCAGCGCCGCGATCTTGCCAATCGACGCGACCGCCATGAACAGCGGCATCAGATGCCCGTCGCGATGAAGCTCACCCAGCGCGTCGCCGTCGAGTGCGCGCAGGCGGTCTTCGTTCACGGCATGGAATCCGACCAGCCGATGCGTGGAACCGGTGTCGAGCGTGATCTCGAAGGTGAGCGGTTCTAGCAGGTCGTGCCGGCGGAGCGCCGCAAAGAAATCGGCCGCGCCCTGCCACCCCGCGTCAAGCGCGCCAAGCTGTTCGGCCACGGTTTCGAGATAGGGGGTCGGGCGGCCATGTTCGTCGAACACGCGCACCCCTTCATCGGCGGCGCCAGCGCCGGCGATCCGCGCGCTGGCCATGTCGACATGCACCTGCTTGGCACCGCTCGCACCAGGCGCGCCGCCGATCAGGAACGGCTGGATATCGATCGCCAGCGGGACGTAATCGGCATCCCAGTGCGCACCGTCGAGGAACAGATTCTCGCCCTCCTCAAACCCGAACAGCGCAACCGCGACGATCTCGTCACGCTCGATATTGCGGCGGAACAGGATCGGGTAATGCGCCTGAACCTGGCGAAATTCGTCGGGCACGGTGACGCACGACATCACGGCATCGCCGCGATCCGCGCCGCGATCGCGACGAATGCGCAGCCCGGCATGGGCTTCGGCAGTGAGGACTTGGTGATCGGTCATAGGGTCTCCATCGCCGTGCGTGGCGCGGCGGCGCGCAGGGCGTCAAGATAGGCACGGTTGGTCGGCAGGCTGGCGGCAAGCGCGCGGGCGCGCTGGCTCGCCTGCGCCATGGCACGGATCGCACCATCGGCATCGACGCCGACCGGCCCCGCCGGCGGCGCGGCATGGCCCATGCCGTACAGGACATATTGATAGCTGGCCGCGGGGAAAATCTCGTCGACCGCATCGAAATCCGTCGCTGCCGGCGGCTGGTGCCGCCACAGCGTCAGCAGCTCGGCCAGCCGGTCCGGGATCGAGGCCGGGTCGCGGTGCGCGCGCCAATAAGGGTCATCGCGCTGGCTGAGCACATAATGAAGCTTCAGAAACTCGACGATGCGGTCCCAGCGATAGCGGAACAGCGCGTTGAAGCGACGCGCCTGGATATCCATCACCCCGCGCTGGGCCGGAAAATTGGCGACCAGCGCGTCCAGCGCGAGTTCGATGAGCACGATCGCCGATGCCTCGAGCGGCTCGAGGAACCCGGCCGACAGGCCAATGGCCACGCAGTTGCGCTCCCAGAAGCGCGCGCGGTGCCCCGACCGGAAGGTCAGCCGGCGCGCGCCGAGTTCAGCCGGATCGCGTCCGAGATAGGCGGCGAGCGCTTCCGCCGCCGCATCATCGTCCATGAAGGCCGAGGCATAGACGCACCCGACCCCGCGCCGGGTGGGCAGGCCGATGTCCCAGATCCAGCCGGCGCGATGCGCGGTGGCGTCGGTCTGCGACGCGATCGGCGAACCGGGCGCCACCGGAACCTGCACGGCAAGCGCGCGATCGTTGAACAGGACATCGCTGCGATCGATCAGCGGCACGTCGAACTGCCCGCCGATCAGCAGCGCGGCATGGCCGGTGCAGTCGAGAAACAGGTCGCCGGGGATCGCCCCGTGATCGCGGGTGCGCAGCGCGCGCAGATCGCCATCGGGCGCCGCATCGACCCCGGTGATGTGATCGCGGACATGGCGGACCCCAAGCCGGTCGACCCCATGGCGCGCGAGCAATGCAGCCAGCTTGGCCGCGTCGAGATGATAGGCGTAGTTGAGCGCACCGCCATAGCCCGCCATCGCGCGCTGGCGCGGGGCGAGGTTGAGGTCGCAGATGCGCGGTTGAACCGAGACGGCCGACGCGAATGGCTGATCCGGCAGCGCCTGCTGCCAGCCGCGCACCAGTGCGCGCGCGTCGCTGTCGGCGGGTGGGGTGAAGGGGTGGTAATAGGAATCGCCGGGCAGTCCGGTGGTCCAGCCGACAAAGCGCGACCCCTGTTTGAACGCGGCGTCGCACGCGGTGAGGAACGCCGCTTCGTCGATGCCGATCCGCTGCAGCGTGCGCCGCATGGTCGGCCAGGTCCCCTCCCCCACGCCGATCGTCGGCACATCGGGCGATTCGACCAGGGTAATCGTCGCGCCGGGGACGCGCGCGGCGAGCAGGCAGGCCGCGAGCCATCCGGCGGTGCCCCCGCCGGCGATGACGATCCGTGTCGCGCCCTCACCCACCTGTGCCTGTCCCGTCCGCAATAGTCCTGCCGCTTCAGTCCGGCCGATCCGCGTTATGGCACCCCCGAAAAAAAGGGCCACCCTCGCTGGAGGGTGGCCCGGGGGGGAACGGGTCAGAAGTTGAAGCGAATGCCGCCCATGTAGCGGGCAAAGCCCGGCTGAGCGAAGGTCACCATATTCTCGTTCCGGCGGTGGCCGCGGCGGCCTTCACCGGTCAGGTTGATGCCCTCGGCATAAGCGGTGAGGCCCGGCAGGAACTCGTAGCTGATGCTGGCATCGAACTGGCCATAGGCTTCGACATAGGTCGGGTTCGGATTGCCGCCGGCGTAGAATTTGTCGCGCCAGTTATACGCGACGCGCGCCTGCAGCCCGGCCTTGTCGTAGTAGAGCACCGCGTTCGCACTGTCGCTCAACCCCGCCAGCGCGAACTGGCCGATATTGGGGTTGGCGGCGTTGTCGAACTCGGCGTCGCCACGCACGATCGTGTAGTTGAGCTGCGTACCGAAGCCGGTGTCCCAGAAAGCATGCTGGATCGCGAACTCGAAGCCGTACAGCGTTGCCGTCTGGTCCGAGTTGAACGGCGTGCCGACCCGGAAGTCGACCAGCCCGTCCTCGGGCAGACCGAAGATGCGGCCTTGGTAATAGCCGTTCACGTCGAGGATCGGTTGCCCCATCGCATCGCGTGTGACTTCAACCCCGCTGAAGTTGCGCAGGATATAGTCGCGGATGCGCGAAACGTCGGTGGTGCCGCCCAGCGCCGCCTGTGCCGCGCGGAAGCGCGGACCATCGGCCGGATTGCGCAGATCGAATGCCGACCGCTCCACTTCCTGCGAGTTGATGAAGTTCTTCACCGTCTTGCGGAAATAGCCGGCCGAAACGTAGCTGGCCGGGGCGTAATACCATTCCAGCGACACATCGATGTTGCGCGACAGGAACGGCACCAGGTTCGGGTTGCCCTGAAGCCCGCCGCCGCCGGCGATGCCGAACTGACGGTTGAGCGTCAGACCGCCCTGCAGACTGTTATAGTCGGCGCGGGTGATGGTGTGGCTGTACGACGCACGGAACTTGACGTTCTCGATCGGCTCGATGTCGAAATCGATCGCCGGGAGCCAGTTGTCGTAGCTGCCCTTGGTGGTCAGGAAGTCGCTGGCGGTGCCATAGTTGATGTTGAACTCGCCCGCCGCGTTCCACGAGGTCCCGACCGGGATCGGCGTCAGCGATGCCGACGCGACCGTGGTCTGGTCGTAGCGGACACCGGCGATGATGTGCGCATCACCCGCGCCGACCTGGAACTTCGTGTTGATCTGGACGAACGGCGAGATCGTCTTTTCCTGGATCCGGCGATCGGTTTCATAGGGAGCGAGGCAGTTGCCGTCGCCGCCGCAGACGCCGAAGCGGTTGTTCAGGATTTCGACCATCCGCTCGAAATCGAACCGGTAATAGGCCGGAATGATGCCCGCGTCGGACCCGCTCAGGCCCGGGAACTTGTCGGGCAGCGAGACCAGGGTGAACAGATCGTCGGGAAGATCCGCCGCGGTACCCAGGCCGCCCCAGGTATCGTTCTGGACGAAGCCATAGGCCGAACGCACCTTGTTCTCGACATAGGAGAAGCCGAAGTCGATCGAATCGAGGAAATCGCCGTCATGGTCATAGCGACCATTGAGCTGGACCTGATTGATCTCGTCCTTGAAATAGGCGTTGCGGAACGAGTTGCCGGTCGCGGTGATCAGCGCCGGGTTCAGCGCGTCGATCCCCGGCTGCATCGTGTAGGACAGGACCGGCAGCTGCTGGGTGAAGTCGACCGTCTGCGATGCAACACCGAACACGGCCGAACCGACCGAGGTGCTGGTGCCATACTGGTTGGTCGGCTTCGATTCCGCGGTCGAATGATGCGCGTCGAGCGTGATCGTGACGCCGCCGGGCGCTTCCCACTTCAGGTTGCCGCCGAACGACTTGTTCTCGGACTCGTTTGCGGTCAGCGATCCGCTGTACGACAGGTCCTTACCCGGGCCGAACCGCTCGGTGTAGAAGACCGGACCGGCGGCGGGGCCGTCGGTCCATTCGGACGAAGTGTCGCCGAAGTTGAACCAGATGCCGACGCTACTGTCGCGTGCCTCGACGCGGTTGCGCGAATAGGTGAAGTCGAACGTCGCGGTGAGCGAGTCGATCGGGCGGACCTGCAGCACGACCTGACCGTTGATGCGCTCACGCTCGATATCGGTGAGGTTGTAGGCCGCGCTCTGCGGCACTTCATAGACTTCGGTCGGACCCGGGCGATTGACGACATTCGGCCCCTCCGGCCCGAGCGTACCCCAGTCATTCTCGTTGCCTAGGAAGGAGTTGCCAAAGCCGACCGAGCCAGTGTTCACGCTGGCGTTGCGCTTCTGATAGACGCCCGAGACGAGGATGCCGATCTGGTCCTCGACGCCGAAGGTCGTGCTGAACACGCCCGACACTTCCGGGGTGATCTTGTCGCCTTCGTTGAGCGAGGTGTCGAGCACCCCCTTCACCGACACCGACCCGCGCATGCCCGGACGATCGAGCGGACGCGGCGTCTTGATGTTGATGGTCGAACCGATACCGCCCGAGGCGACAGCGGCGCGGCCGGTCTTGTAGACCTCGACGCCGGCAATGCCTTCCGAAGCGAGGTTGGCGAAATCGAACGAGCGCGACGCGGGCGCGCTGGCGCCATCGCCCAGCGTCGAGGTCGGCATCTGGCGACCGTTCAGCGTGACGAGGTTATATTCGGGGCCGAAGCCGCGCACGGTGACGGTCGAACCTTCGCCGTTCGAGCGGTCGATCGACACGCCGGTGATGCGCTGCAGCGATTCGGCAAGGTTGGTGTCGGGGAACTTGCCGATATCCTCGGCCGAGATCGCATCCACGACGCCCTGTGCGTCGCGCTTGATGTCGACCGCAGCCTGAAGGCTGGCACGAATACCGGTGACGACGATTTCCTCGCCCTCATCCGCCGGCGCTGCCGCGTCCACATCCTGTGCAAATGCCGGCGCGGTCGCGATTGCCAGCGTCGAAACGCCGATCACCAGTCGCGAAAGCGCGCGCGCCTTAAGGTCACGCATCCCCAATCCTCCCCATCCAGCCGCGCGCCATTCGCGCTTGCTTTGAGAACGTTCACTTGAACCTGTTGTACAACGTTGTCAAGCGACGACATTCGTGGCAGGCCAATAGGGAAAGCGCCGAAATCCGCTATTGTGAACGTTCTCAATTCATGCTGTCTGGTGCGCAAGCGGCGCCCGACAGAGCAAAGCGCGGCGCAGCACAGACCGGGAGAGTGATGGATGACGAGGATGATTGCGGCATTGTTGTCGGCGGCCGCGCTGAGTGCGCTGACCTCAACCTCGGTCGCCCAGGAGGCGCGCAGCACCGCCGCCAAGCCGGCGGTACCGGCCAAGCAGGCGCGGGCCCGGGCCGACGCGATCGTCGCGAAGCTGACGCTCGATGAAAAGATCCTGCTGGTCCATGGCCTGTTCCCGCCGATGGCCGGCGGCAAGACGCGCGAAGACCTGATCCCGTCGGCGGGGCATATCGACGGCGTGCCGCGCGTCGGCATTCCGGTGGTGCGCGAAAGCGATGCCTCGCTCGGCGTCGCCAACCAGGTCGAACAGCGCAAGGGCGATGTCGCCACCGCCCTCCCCTCCAGCCTCGCCACCGCCGCGACCTTCGACCCCGAGATCGCGCGCGCGGGCGGCGCGGTGATCGGCGCAGAGGCGCGCGCCAAGCGCTTCAACGTGCTTCTCGCGGGCGGCGTCAACCTGACGCGCGACCCATGGGGCGGGCGCAATTTCGAGTATCTGGGCGAAGACCCGCTGCTCGCCGGCGAGCTGGGCGGCGCGCATATCGCGGGCGTCCAGTCGAATCGCATCGTGTCCACGATCAAGCATTTCGCGCTCAACGCGCAGGAGACGGGCCGCATGGTGCTCGATGCGCAGATCGACGAGGCGGCATTGCGCGAGAGCGACCTGCTCGCGTTCCAGATCGCGATCGAGAAGGGCAAGCCCGGATCGGTGATGGCCGCGTACAACAAGGTCAACGGCCATTGGGCGTCGGAGAATGATTTCCTGCTGAACCGGGTGCTCAAGCGCGACTGGAACTATCCCGGCTGGGTGATGAGCGATTGGGGCGGTGTGCACACCACGGTGAAGGCCGCGATGGCGGGGCTCGACCAGCAATCGGGCCAGGAACTGGACAAGGCGATGTTCTTCGACGCGCCATTGAAGGCCGCGGTCGAAAAGGGCGAGGTGCCGATGGCGCGGCTCGACGACATGGTCGCACGCTATCTGACGGGGCTGATCCAGACCGGCGTGTTCGACACGCCCGCCCCCGCCACCGCCCAGCCGATCGATTATGCCGCCAATGCCGACGTGGCGCAGCGCGCGGCCGAAGCCGGGATCGTCCTGCTCAAGAATGACGGGGGCATCCTGCCGCTGGCGGCGAGCGCGAAGAGGATCCTCGTCATCGGCGGCGGCGCGGATGTCGGCGTGCTGTCGGGCGGTGGCTCCAGCCAAGTGCGATCGGTCGGCGGCGCGCCGATCGAAATCCCGCTCGCTTATGGTGGCTCGGCCTCGTTCGCGCGGATCACCTACCATGCCTCCTCGCCCGTGGCCGCGCTGCGCAAGGCGGCGCCGGGCGCCCAGGTCGAGTTCACCGATGGCCGCAACCTGAACGCGACGCTCGACGCCGCAGCCAAGGCCGACATCGTCATCATGTTCGCCACGCAATGGACCACCGAAGCCGACGACGTCCCCAATCTGCGCCTGCCCGATCATCAGGATGCGCTGATCGGTGCGGTGTCGCGGGCGCAGCCCAAAACCGTCGTCGTGCTCACCACCGGCGGTCCCGTGACGATGCCGTGGATCGAACAGGTCCCGGCCGTGCTGCAGGCCTGGTACCCCGGCCAGCGCGGCGGCGAGGCGATCGCCAATATCTTGACCGGCAAGGTCAACCCGTCGGGCCGCCTGCCGATCACCTTCCCCGCGCGCGAGGCACAGGCGCCGCGTCCCACCCCCGTCGGCCTCGACCTGCTCAGCGGGCTTGAGCGCGCGGCTGCGGCCAATCCGGCGGCGGGCGGCGATTTCAGCCTCAAGACCTTTCCGGTCACATATCAGGAGGGGAGCGACGTGGGCTATCGCTGGTATGAAAAGCAGGGCAACACGCCGCTCTTCGCCTTCGGCCATGGGCTAAGCTACACCAGTTTCGCCTATGCCCAGCCGCAGGTAAGCGGGGGCAAGACGCTGACCGTCAGCTTCACCGTCACCAACACCGGCCAGCGCGCCGGTGCGGACGTACCGCAGCTCTATGTGACCCGCGACGGATCGGGCAAGCCGATGCGGCTCGCCGGGTTCCAGCGCGTGACGCTGAACCCGGGCGAATCGCGTCGCGTAACGCTGACGGCCGAGCCGCGCATCCTTGCCGACTACGACACCAGCCTGCCCGGCTGGCGGATCGCAGGGGGCAGCTATCGCGTCGCCATCGCCCGCGATGCGACGGACCGATCGATGACGCTCACCACCACGCTCGACGCGGCGACGATGAAGCCCTAGCCATCGGAAAACGGGTAGCCTCCGACGCGCCCGATCTGGTGGAGCGGGTGACGGGCGAACAGATGACAGGCAGCGCGACGTGGCGCGGGACGGGTTTCATCCTGCTCGTCGCGCTCGCCAATGCGGGCGGCGTCATCGCGTTCCTGCCGCTGCTCAGCCTGTTGCTGCCGGTCCGGATCGCCGAGATTGCGGGCGAGGCGCGGATTGGCCTGTTCACCGCCACCGTCATCGCCGGCGCGCTGGCGGCGAGCATCGCCAACATCGCCTTTGGCTGGGCCAGCGACCGGTCCCGCGCGCGCGGTGGCGGACGCCGCCGCTGGGCAGCGCTCGGGCTCGTGCTGCTCGCCCTGTCCTTCGTCGCAGTCGCCGTGGCGGCGACGCCGGCCGCGATCATCGTTGCGATTATCCTGTTCCAGGTCGCGGTCAACGCCCTGCTCGCCCCGCTGTTCGCGATCATGGCGGACGAGGTGCCCGGCGCTCAGATGGGCGTGGCCGGGGGGCTGATCGCGCTCGGTTCCCCTCTCGCATCGGCGGTCGGGGCAGCGATGATCGCCCTCGCCCTGCCCGGCGACGGCGCCAAGCTGGCCTTCATTCTCGCAATGGTGCTGATCTGCGTCGTGCCGCTGCTGCGCCTGCCGCCGGTCCCGGCCGCTGTCATCCCTGCCGCCACCGCGCCGCGCCTTGCCGGGCGCGATCTGGCGGTGGCGTGGCTGTCGCGCCTGCTGGTCCAGATCGCGGGGAACGTCCTGTCGCTTTATCTCGTCTATTATTTCGTGAGCATCGATCCCGGCCTGTCCGCCGCCAGACAGGTCGGCCCGATCGGTCAGCTGATGACGATCGCCTATCTCCTCCCGCTGCCGGTCGCGGTGCTGCTCGGCCGCTGGTCGGACCGGGTCGGGCGCCGCAAGCCATTTCTGGTCGCCGCAGCGGCGCTGGCGGCGCTGGGCCTGCTCGGCCTTGCGCTGGCACGCGACTGGGCAATGGCGGCCGCTGCCTTCGCGCTCTATGCGATGGGATCTTCGGTGTTCCTGTCGATCCATTCGGGCTTCGCGATGCAGCTGCTGCCCAGCCCGGCGCATCGCGGCCGCGATCTCGGACTCATCAACCTCACCAACACCCTGCCCGCGCTGATCGGCCCGGCGCTGGCCTGGGCCCTGTCGACTCCCAGCGATTTCGGCCCGGTGATGCTGCTGCTCGCCGGGCTAACGGCAGCTGGCGGGGCGCTGGTCATCGCCATCCGCCACCAGCGCTGACCCCGCCCGCTAAAAAAACGAAGGCGTGTACGAATTTACGGCGCCAGCCGGTTGACAGCCCGAAGACGCCCCCGTAGAGGCGCTCGCCTACCCCGTGCCCAGATGGCGGAATTGGTAGACGCACCAGCTTCAGGTGCTGGCGATCGCAAGGTCGTGGAGGTTCGAGTCCTCTTCTGGGCACCAGAGGCCTTTCCGGCAACGTCCGGGAAGGTCCAGTAAGCAGCTGGTTTTACAGCATATTTTCAGTGAAAATCGCCGAATGGAATCCGGGCTCATCCACCCGAATCCATCGGCAGCACCATCAAAATGATGGTGTTTTTGATGGTGCCGGCGAGCCCTTTGGAGCTAGCACCATCATGGCACTGAACCACATCCAGATCACCAACGCTAAGCCCAGGGACAAAGCCTACAAGGTAGCCGACTCCGAGGGGCTTTACCTTCTCGTACAGCCGAACGGCGCGAAGCTCTGGCGCATGAATTACCGTCACCTCGGTCGGCAGAAGACCCTCTATTTCGGCGCCTGGCCCGAGGTGGGAATTGCAGCGGCACGCCAGCGACGGATCGAAGCGAAAGAGCAGATCGCCGCGGGACTCGATCCGTGCGCGGAAAGGAGACACGCCCGAATCGCGGAGAAGATCGCAGCCGACAATACGTTCAAGTCAGTAGCCGAGGAATGGCTCGACAAGATCGAACGGGAAGGTCGGGCGCCTGTCACGCTGGAGAAGATTCGCTGGCTGCTGGGCATGGCCTATCCCACGATCGGCAACCTGCCGATCTCAAAGGTCGTTGCACAGGACGTTCTATCCGTGTTGCGCAAGGTGGAGGCAACGGGCCGCTACGAGAGCGCCCGCCGGATGCGCAGCGTACTCAGCCGCGTTCTTCGCTATGGCATCGCAACCGCCCGAGCAGATCGCGACGTAGCGGCCGACCTTCGCGGTGCCCTCATCACGCCCAAGGTCACGCACCTTGCAGCCATCACGACACCGAAGGAAGCTGGTGCGCTGATGCGCGCGATCGACGGCTACACTGGCCACGAGATTACCGCGGTCGCACTTCAGCTATCGCCGTACTTGTTTGTCCGGCCAGGAGAGTTGCGCAAGGCCGAATGGGCCGAAATTGACGCGCAGAATGCGATCTGGTCGATCCCGGCGGAGAAAATGAAAATGCGCCGCCCGCATCGGGTGTCGCTGTCCCGACAGGTCATGGCGCATCTCGATCACCTACATACGCTCACCGGGCATGGAAAATACCTGTTTCCGTCCTTCAGGTCAGCGGACAAGCCGATGTCGGAGAACACGATCAATGCAGCGCTTCGCCGGCTTGGCTACAGTCAACAGGAGATGACCGCGCACGGCTTTCGCGCAATGGCAGCAACGCTGCTCAACGAGATGGGCATCTGGAACCCCGATGCGATTGAAAAGCAGCTCGCTCACCTCGACGGCAGCGCGGTGCGCCGCGCTTACACGCGGGGAGAATATTGGGAGGAGCGAGTCCGAATGATGCAGCACTGGTCGGACCATCTTGACCAGCTGCGTGACGGCGCAGCAATTTTTCGTCCGATCTTCGGGAGCGGAGGCGGTCGACGATAGGCTAGCCGCCGACGAGCTCCTTGAGGCTGCGATAGGGTATGAGCGTCGACCGACCGACCTTCACAGTCTCAAGATCGCCGGACTGGATAAGCTCATAAATGCGGGACCGGCTGATCCCCGTGATCTGGACCGCTGTCGCGATCCGCACCGACAATGGCTCGATCGCGACACCGCCATGCTCATGGTTCCGCGTTGGCAGGGAGGGTGAAGTCATGATTTCGCCTTCCCGCGGCTGAAACCGCGATCGCTCTCAAGAAAGGAGCGGAGCATGTAGGGGATCAGGTCAGCCACCTGCTCCGACTGACCATAGGCATCCCGATAGGCTTCCGCGTAGTCCGTCAGCAACTGGTTCAGGTCCGGCGTGATGGTGATGGTGAGCTTGATCGGCGTGCGATCAGGCAGCTTGGTGAGCTTAAGGGTTGGCATCCTTGTCTCCTAACCGCGCCAGGGCGCGAGAATCAGGTCGCGATGGACGACCAGCCGAACAGGGGCGCCGGGTCGGATTGTGATGGTCGGCTGAACTTGCAGGTTGCGCGACGTGATCTGGTCTCCTGCGCGGGAGACATTCTGCTGGGTCGATTCCCGAATTGCTTGGACGAGATCGCTCTCACCGGAGAAGGAGAGGTTGGCACCAACTCCCAACAGCGTTGAAATCGCGACGCCCTTGAGCAGCGTCCAAGTGTGGAAATCGACCTTGTCGGCTAGTCCCGCATAGCCCGACGGGTCGGTCGCGGGGACATTATCGAGCCGGATCGAGCGGCCGTCGGGCAATATGATCCGCTGCCACACGATCAGCGCGCGCTTCTGCCCGTACGCTACGACGCTATCATAGCTGCCGATCAGCCGAGCGCCCTGCGGAATGAGCAGGATGGAGCCGGTTGCGCTGTCATAGACCCGTTCGGTGACCTGGGCGGTGACAAGGCCGGGGAGATCTGACCTAAGCCCGGTGATCAGACCCGCGGCGATCACGCTGCCGGCGGAAAGCATATTTGGTGATGCAGGTGGGATCAGCCGATCACCGTTGACGTCGCCGCTGGAATCGCGCGTGGCCACAAAATCGACCTTGCGCTGCTGGGCGTTGGGATCGCGGTCCGGGTTGACCACAGGCCGCGGCGCATCGGCGCTTTCCACCGGTGCCAGAGGCAATGCTGCCTGAGCCTCAGCGGTCGGGATTGGACGGCTGCCCGACTGCACGAGCAACCCGGATTCTCGCGCAGCCCTCACTTCAGCAACGCGCCGCTCACGTTCGGTTGCTGCCGCCTGATCGGCCCGGGCTGCCTCTTCCGCCACCGGCTCGATTCCCATTGCGCGCCGATGCTCGAGAATGGGTCGGCCGAGATCACCAGGCAGCGGCGGTCCGAGCTTGGGTACGTCGCCATAGCCGCCCGGAAGTGCGCTGAGCGCGTCGGTAGGGGGCTTCGCAATAATTGTCCGATCGTCAGTCTGGCCTACGAGCTGCAGATTGGATGGCCTGAGCGCAACCCAGACGGTTGCGACAAGGCTGACGGAGCCGAGCGCCGCGATCGCCACGATGGCACCGCGCTTGAAACGGATCGCCCGCGCAGGCTGGGCGCGAAGTGCCAGTGTTTCCGGATCAACCTTGCCGGGCGCTGCCGGGACATCAATCGCGGGCCGATCATTCCCGTCGGTCATGATCCCCTCCGTGTCTTGGCGCCAGCCGCCAGCCGGCTGATGCGGACGACTTGCTGATTCTTCGTGCCGAGCCGAAGCTCCGCAGCATCGAAGATCCGATCGACCACGTAGAAACGGCCCTTCACCCGATAGTTGACCAACTGGGCCTCTCCCTTTGCGTCCATCAGAAAGATCGGGGGAGCCTCCCCGACAGCGAGCGACGCGGGAAACTCGATGAATGTCTGCCTGCCATCGTCGAACGCGCGTAGCGGTCGCCAGGAGGGACGATCGCCCGATACGGCGTAGTTGAAATGAAGAGTTTCTACCTCGATGCCGGCGGCCACCGGGGCCATTGCCTCGGCGGCCGTGGCCGCGCGTTTGAGGGCGATCAGCGCATCCTGCGGATAGGTCCATGAGAGCGCAGCCATCGCCGCCTTCGCGACGCTGGTGAGCGCAATATGATAGCTGCGGCGGTCTGTGGTGATCACAAGGTTGGTCGACAGCCCAGCGCTGAATGGTTTGACCAACACATGCGTACGCTTCGCGGTGCCCGATCCGCTGGTCGTATCGCCGATAACCCAGCGAGCCGTGTCGCCGCTGGCTACCGCCACGAGCGTTTCGCCTGGCTGGAGCGCGATGTCGGTTACCCGCCCGGGCGCGGTCATCACGCGATAGATTGCCCCTTCCGCAAAGGGATAGACCTGAACGGCATGCAGGAAACCATTCGCAGCGGGCTCGATGGTTGCAAGGCGATTGGCGGATGCGACCGTCCGTTGCGTCGGGCCACTTTGAGATGGTGAAGCCCCGGCCGCATGCGCTGCTGGCGGAAGGGCAAGCACCAGCAGGGATGGCACTGCAAGGTAGCGGATCATGGCTGTGTCTCCGGATTGGGGGTCGGTTGTGCGGCAAGGTTGGGATCGAGCGGCGAGCCCAGCGGCTGGTTGTCTGAGGACGGAGGCAGCGGCGTGCGCGCCGGGGCGGTGGCCGTTGCCGGCTCGATTTCGCGACTCCAGTCGATCGCATCGACGTAGATGCCGAGCGGATTCTTGCGAAGCGTGTCCGCCGATACGGGTGGCTTGGTCACGATCGTCAGAATTCCCGTCCAGGTCGACGATCCCCCCGCACTCCCGCGCTCGTAGGGCGTTTCGGTCCATTTCACCTGAAACGATCGCTCCGAGGCACGGACGACACTAGTCACCTGCACCGCCACGGTTCGCTCGCCGATCCGGGCGAACGGGTCCGCAGCCCTTGCATAGTCGTCGAGGGATCGCGCGCCGCGCTCGGTCGCGAAGGCATAGGCCGATAGCCAGTCGCGGCGCATCAGCACCGGGTCGAGCGAAACAGCGCGAACGTTCTCGATGAACTTCGCCAGATGCCAGGCGATCTGTGGGTCTGTGGGCTTGTATCCGGCCTCGGCCTCGGTGACCGCCCGTGCGTCGCCAAGACGATCGACCTCGACCACATAGGGCGTGACCCTGCTCTGGAGTGACTGCCAGATGAGTGCGGCAGACATGGCGCAGGTGAGCGTCAACGTCCCGAACGCCATCAGCCGCCAGTTTCGGGCCTGAACCCGGGCCGAGCCAATCCGCTCGTCCCAAAGCTGACTGGCACGTTGGTATGGCGTTTCGGGCTGGGGTGTCCGTCCGTAGCGCTGGACGGCGCGCTTGAAGATCATCAGTCGTCCCTTTCCTTGATGTCGGGGTGAGCGGAGGCACCGCCACGATCGCCCTGCTGAATCGAGTGCAGCGCGATCTGACGGTGATGACGAGCGTTTTGCTGCGCGCGCATCGATTGAGCCCATTTGGGCGCTCCTTCGCCGACAGCCGCTGAGGAGGCAGGCTCACCTGCGCCGGACCGATTGAGCGCGTTCCAGGCAGCCGTGCGGCCGCTCGATGCGGCTTCGCCAAGCCTGAGCGCGCTCGACGCGCGATCGCGGGCGGCGTTGCCTGCCGCGCGGGCGACACCGCCAAGACCGGCGGACATCGTCGGTGCCGGGCCAGCCTCTTTCCCGAGCGTGTAAGCGGTCGATGCAGCCGATCCCATCGACGTCCCGGCGCGGACCGCGCCTAGCACACCGCCCCCGATCGCGCTGGCCGCGCCCATCGTCGCACCGCCGGCAAGCATGGTCACCCCCGCCGCGCCGGCGGCCGTACCGAGCGCAGCGCCTGCACCCAGCTGCGGCGCGCCCGCTACCAAACCGGAAGCGATGCCGGGGCCGAAGATGCCGAGGCCGAAAAGCGAAAGCGCGCCGAGCGCGAGGCTCATCGCGGCACCGAGATCGGGCTCTTGTCCTTGCATCGAGGTGGTAAACTCGGCGAAGAAGTTCGAGCCGATGCCGACGATGACCGCGAGCACCATCACCTTGATGCCCGAGCTGACCACATTGCCAAGCACGCGCTCGGCAAGGAAGCTGGTTCGGTTCCACAGCGCGAACGGCACGAGGATGAAGCCAGCGAGGCTCGTCAGCTTGAACTCGATGATGGTCACGAACATTTGCACGGCAAGGATGAAGAAGGCGAGGATGACGATCGCCCAGGCAAACAGCAGGACCATGATCGTCAGGAAGTTCTCGAAGAAGCTGATAAAGCCCATCATGCTCGAGGCCTGCTCAAGCAGGGGCCAGGCGGCGCTGAAGCCGGTCGATGCAACTTGTCCGGGGCGAAGCAGGTCGTCAGCCGACAGCGTGCCGCCGCCAGCAGTTAGTCCGGCCTGGGCGAACGACTTGAAGATGATGTCGGCAAGCGTCGAGAAGCTGTTCAGGATGAACGCGAACGCACCGATGTAGAGGATTTTCTTGAGGAACCGGCCAAGGACGTTGTCGTCGCCACCCATTGCCCAGAACAGGCCGGCGAGCGTGATGTCGATCCCGATCAGCGTCGCGGTGAGAAATCCGACGTCATTACCGAGCAGCCCGAATCCGCTGTCGATATAGCGGATAAAGGCCTGCATGAAGCGGTCGATGACATTGAGATCTTGCACGGTTCGGCAGCTTTCGACTTGAGTAAGAGGTGTCGCGGAGTCCGCCACCCGGGGGCGAGGCAAACGGACTCCGCGACGAGGCGGCGCGATCAGGGAGCTGGACTGCGCCGCCTCAGCTCGTCGCCGCGCCTATTCGCGCGTGTAGGCCTGACCGGTGCCCAGGAACTTCCGGGTACGTTCCCGCCCTTCGGCCTCGGCCTGCGCGCGGCGCGCGGCTTCGGTCGCTTCGGCGCGGTATTGCGCCGCCATCATCTTCTGGATCTGGAACTGCTGCTTGGCGGTGAGCGCCAGTAGCTGGTTCGTGGCCTGTTGGGCCTGCAAGCCGCCCTCCGCGCCCTGGCTCCTCGCAACGATCTCGCTGAGCGTCCCGGCATCAGCCTGCACGTTGGTGACGATTTGGGATTGCACGCCCATCGCCTGCCGGAAGCCCGACATTGCGGCATCGAGCCGCGCTTTGGCAGCGACCACCTGTTTGTTGGTGGTCAGTGCCTGATTGAAGTCCCTGGGAAACAACCGGCTGAACTGCTGGTCCAGGCCATCGACCCTGAAATCGATCCCTTGCGCCTGTCCCATCAGCCGGTCGATCGCAGCCAAGTTCTGGTTGAGCTGCTGGAGTTGCGGGAAGTCGATCCGGCTGAGGTTCTTCGCTTGATTGATCAACATCGTCGCCTCGTTCTGGAGGGACTGAATCTGATTGTTGATCTGGGTGAGCGTGCGCGCCGCGGTGAGCAGGTTCTGGCTGTAGTTGGTCGGGTCGAATACGCTGATTTGCGCGCGTGCCGGGGTGCTCGCAGTGACGAGCCCCATGGCCAGCGAACCGGCGGTTCCGATGCTGAGCGCGGACGCGATCAGGACTTTGCGGGTGACAATACGCATTACACTTCTCCTTCTTGGGTAGGCGTGAAATTCGGAAAATCGGCGAGGAGATCGCCGGCCCATTCGAGACCGGCTTGCTCAAGGAAGCGGGCCGCGAAATTCTCGGGACCATGCTCCGCCAGCAGCGCGTCGATGCGCGCCTGGGTTACGGGATCGGACGCACCGCACAGCGCGAGCGCGATTGGCCCGAGGCCGAGCTCGAACAACCGATTGCCGCGCGCCGATTGAAGGTAATATTGCCGCTTCGGGGTCGCGCGGCTGACCAGCTCGATTTGCCGGTCATTGAGTCCGAAACGTTCATAGGCGGCCCGCGATTGCGGCTCGATCGCGCGGTCGTTGGGCAGCAAGATGCGCTGCGGGCAGCTCTCGATGATCGCTGGTGCAATGCTGCTGTCGGCGATATCGGCGAGGCTCTGCGTTGCGAACAGCACCGCGACATTTTTCTTGCGCAGGGTCTTCAGCCATTCGCGGATGCGCGCGGCGAAAAGCGGATGATCGAGAAAAATCCAGGCCTCGTCGAGAACGAGCAGCGTTGGCCGACCGTCGAAGCGTTCTTCGAGGCGGTGGAAGAGATAGGTCAGCACCGGGGCGACCACCCCGGCCTGTCCCATCAGCGCCTCGGTCTCGAAGCACTGGATGTCCGCGAAGGCGAGATGCTGTTCAGCCGCGTCGAGAAGACGCCCGTAGGGGCCGTCGAGCGTATAGGCGGTCAGCGCGATGCGCAGCGCATTGGACTGGAGTAGCATGGCCAGTCCGGTCAGCGTGCGCTCCTGAGGTGGTGCCGATGCGAGGCTGCAAAGTGCGGACCACACAGCGTCCTTCACCTCGGGGGTGACAATAACCTTTTCGTGGGCCAGCAGCGCCGCTATCCATTCTGCCGCCCAGCTCCGTTCGTTGGGATCATCAATGCGGCGAAGCGGCTGGAACGCCAAGGTGTCGCCGCTATCCGCGCCGAGACCCAACGCATGATGCGCGCCGCCCATCGCCAGCACCGCCGCGCGTGCCGAATAGCCCTTGTCGAAGATATAGAGTTGCGAGCCGGCATAGCGCCGGAACTGCAATGCAATCAGGGCCAGCAGCACCGACTTGCCAGCACCGGTAGGACCAACGACGAGCATATGACCGACATCGCCGATATGGGTCGACAGGCGAAAAGGAGTTGATCCACTGGTCTGCGCATAGAGCAATGGCGGGCCGTCGAGATGGCGGTTGCCAGCAGGTCCTGCCCACACCGACGACAGTGGCATGAGGTGGGCGAGATTGAGGGTATGGATCAGCGGCTGGCGCACGTTCGCGTAAGCCTGACCGGGCAGCGATGACAGCCACGCTTCGACCGCGTTGACGCCTTCGCGCAGGCATGTGAAGCCGAGGCCGTTGACGATCCGCTCGACCGCGCGAACCTTGTCCTCGGCGCGAGCGCGATCGGTGTCCGACACCGTGATCGTCGTAGTCAGATATCCGAAAGCAACGTGATCGCCGCCGAGCGTCTGGAGCGCAAGGTCGGCATCGACCACCTTGTTATCGGCGTCGCTGTCGAGAAGCTGGGCTGGCTGGTTGTACACTACCTCGCGCAGCAGCGCGGCGATCGACTTGCGCTTGTTGAACCATTGCCGCCGGATCTTCGTCAGCGCCTTAGTCGCGTCGGTCTTGTCGAGCGCAATGAAGCGCGTGACCCAGCGGTATCCGAAATCCTGATGGTTGAGCGCATCGAGAATGCCGGGTCGACTGAGGTTCGGAAAACCGAGAATGGTTAGGGTGCGCAGGTGCAGATCGCCGAGCCTGGGCTCAAGCCCGCCGGTCAGCGGCGTGTCAACGAGCAGCGCATCGAGATAGATCGGCGTCTCCGGTACGATGACGGGGTGACGACGGCTGGAAACGGTGCCGTGGAGATACGTCAGCGTCTCGGCGTCGTTTAAAGGGCGCACCTCCGGCATGAAGCTGGACAGAAGGTCGAGCACGCGATCGCTTTCGGCAATGAAGCCGGAGAGGCTGGCATGCCAGTCTCGCCCTTTGGCGTCGTCGGGTCGCTCGACCAGTGTCCGTCCTGCTGCATCGCTACTGTCGGCATCCGGCAGCCAGACCAGCGTGCCGTGAAAGCGGCTCTCGAAGTGCTGACCCTGGGCCTCGAAACTGGCACGCCGCTCCTGCTCGATCAGCCATGACGCAGGATCGGGAAAGACGCTTTCGGGATAGCCCAGTGCTTCGCGCCGTTCGGCATCGAAGAATAGCGCCCAACCCGAGCCGAGCCGCTTGAGTACATTGTTGGCGCGCGCGCAGGCGGAGACGAGCTCCGCCTCGGTCGCGCTTTCAAGGTCGGGACCGCGAAACGCGAAACTGCGCTGGAGGCTGCCATCCTTGTTGAGGACGATTCCGGGTGCGACCAGCGCGGCCCAGGGCAGGTGATCGGCGAGCCGGTCGGCATGGCTGCGATATTCGGCGAGGTTCAGCACGCCAGATATCCCTTCTGACGCAGGTGGCGGAGCAAAACGGCTGCGAAATCAGGATCGCGGCGCGCGGCAAAGACCGCGATGCTGTGCCCGACTGCCCATAGCGCGATCCCGACCGGCCATTGCTGGAGGCCCAGGCCGACGGCCGCTGCAACCGTACCGTTGACGATGGCGATCCCGCGCGGCGCGCCGCCAAGCAGGATCGCTTGCCCCAGGCTGGCGTGGATCGGCGCCTCGAAGCCCGCAACATGAGCGGTGTCCACGGGGCTCATGCGACGAGCGCCCCGCCGCCAAAGCTGAAGAAGGACAGGAAGAAGGACGAAGCCGCGAACGCAATCGAAAGACCGAACACGATCTGGATCAGCCGGCGAAAGCCGCCCGAGGACTCGCCGAAGGCGAGCGTCAGGCCGGTGGTGATGATGATGATCACCGCGACGATCTTGGCGACCGGTCCCTGGACAGACTCGAGAACCTGCTGGAGCGGCTGCTCCCAAGGCATGCCGGACCCGCCGGCCTGTGCTGCACTCGCCAAGGTGAGCGAAAGACCCAGCGCCAGGCCGGTCAGCAAAATGCGGTCGCGGTTAGGGATATGAAGCATACGCATGTCAGTCTCCTTGAAGGTCAGGGGTCAGGACGGGTGTGAGATCGACGACGGCGTAATCGCCCTGCGGGTCGAGCCCCGCGACGCGCGCGATCGTTTCGATGCGCCACGCGGTGCCGCGGCCGGCAATGAAGACGATCATGTCGATCGCATCGGCGACGAGGCGGCGCGGGACGGTGACGACAGCTTCCTGGATGAGCTGTTCGATCCGGTAGAGCGCGGACGCGGCGCTGTTGGCGTGGACTGTCGCGATTCCGCCGGGGTGACCGGTGTTCCACGCCTTGAGCATGTCCAGCGCTTCGGACCCACGTACCTCGCCGACGATGATGCGGTCGGGTCGAAGGCGCAGCGTCGAGCGCACGAGATCGCCCATGGTGACGGTGCCAGCCCGGGTCCTGAGCGCGATCGTGTCCCGCGCGGGCGATTGCAGCTCGCGGGTGTCCTCGATCAGGATTACCCGTTCGTCCAAATGCGCCATCTCAGCGAGCAGCGCGTTGGCGAGCGTGGTCTTGCCCGAACTGGTTCCGCCAGCGACAAGGATGTTGCTGCGCTCGACGACGGAAAGCGACAAGAGGCGCGCGGCCTCCGCCGACATGATGCCGTCGGTCACATAGTCCATCAGCGTGTAGATGCGGGCCGCAGGTTTCCGGATCGAGAAGCACGGCGCAGTGGAAACTGGCGGCAGAATTCCTTCGAACCGCTCCCCGGCACCTGAGTCAAGCGGCGGCAGCTCAGCCGACACAATAGGCCTGTCGCCATGCACTTCGGACCGGACATGCGACGCCACCAGCCGGATGATCCGCTCGACCTGGGCGGGATCGAGCTTCACGCCGGTATCGACGCGGCCTTCGCCCAGAATGTCGATGCCGAGCGCACCGTCGGGATTGACCATGATCTCGATGACGCGCGGGTCGGCGAGCGCGGCGGCGATCGCCGGCCCCATCGCGGTGCGCAGCATGGCGCGGCGGCGTTCTGCGGAGACGCTTTCAGGCTGGGCGGACATCACGATGATGCTCCGTCGGATTGGAAAGGCGCCAGCGTGCGGGTGCCGCCCGCGATCTGACGGCCGACCTGTGAGACGAACGCCTCGAAGCGGTCGCGACCGGTGGCGCGAGCTGCGGCGTCGGCTTCGGGCAAAGGTGCCGTCACCATCAACTGGTAGCGGACGAACAGCGCCAGGCTTTCCAGCAGCACGTCGATGTCGCGCCGTGCGCCGGCGAGTTCGCGCGATATCCGGTCGAGGCGAACCTTTAGGAGGTCATCGACCTCCTTGGTCCCTTGGCGCGCGAGCCAGTCCTTCAGCGCATCGTTGACGAGATGGCTCTTGTTGCCGCGCGGTCCGGCGGCGAGCGCTTCCAGCGCGTCGCTGAGTTCGCGGTCGATATAGAGGTTCTGACGGATCTTCATCGCAGCCTCAGAAATCGGGTATGAGGTCGCGCTTCGCGCCCTCGTTGATCGCATGGCTCCGGACGACGGCGTTCTGCCCTTGCGCCTGGTCCATGGCGCGCTTGTCGGCGGCGACATCGTCGTCGTCGGGCACGATCTGGGGATCGCGTGTTTCGGCGGCGTCGGCTGCCCTGGAGACTTGTTCCGGAAGTCCGGGATGACGCTGCTGCTGCATACCGCCATCGTCCTCGCCGCCCGCAGCATTCTCTGCCTGGTGCAGTCGCGCATCGATGCCGCGCACCTGATCGGACCAGTCATTGCCGCGCGGCTTAGGGCGATCGGAATATTCACCCGATGCCAGCACCGGCGCGGGTGTCACGCGCGCGACAAAGTTGCGGTCGCGAAAGTAGCGCAGTTTACGCGCCCGGATCGGCGCGAGCCCGGACACGAGCACGAGTTCCTCGTCGGGCGATAGCTGCATGACCTCGCCGGGGGTCAGCAGCTGCCGGGCGGTTTCCTGGCGGCTGACCATGACGTGCGCGAGCCACGGCGCGAGGCGATGGCCTGCATAGTTGCGCATGGCGCGCTGCTCGGTCGCGGTGCCGAGCGCGTCGGAAATGCGTTTGGCGGTGCGTTCGTCGTTAGTCGCGAATGCAACCCGGACATGGCAATTGTCGAGGATGGCGTTGTGATCGCCATATGCCTTTTCGATCTGGTTCAGACTCTGCGCAATGAGGAAAGCGCGGATGCCATAGCCAGCCATGAATGCGAGACTGGTCTCGAAGAAGTCGAGACGACCCAATGCCGGGAACTCGTCCAGCATCATCAGGAGCTGGTGCCGACGTGCGGATGTGCCGGGTTGATCGAGCCGCTCGGTGAGCCGACGCCCGATCTGGTTGAGCACAAGACGGATCAGCGGTTTGGTGCGGCTGATGTCCGACGGCGGAATGACGAGATAAAGCGACAGGGGGCGCTCGGCCTCGATCAGGTCGGCGATCCGCCAGTCGCATCGCGAGGTGACTTCGGCAACAGTCGGATCGCGATAAAGGCCAAGGAAGGACATGGCGGTCGAGAGCACGCCAGAACGCTCGTTCTCGCTCTTGTTGAGCAGTTCGCGTGCGGCGGACGCGATTACGGGATGGACCCTGGGGCTTTTGTCGTCGCCGAGATGATTGGTGGTCATCATCCGGCGCAGCGTGGCGACGAAGCTGCGCTGCGGGTCGGACAGGAATGTCGCGACACGCGCGAGCGTCTTTTCCTCCTCGGCGTAGAGGATATGGAGAATCGCGCCGACGAGCAGCGAATGGCTCGTCTTTTCCCAATGGTTGCGGCGTTCCAGCGCACCCTCGGGATCAACCAGGATATCTGCGATGTTCTGGACGTCGCGCACTTCGTCGATACCGCGCCGCACTTCGAGCAGCGGATTGTAATGCGCTGACGCGACATCGGTGGGGTTGAACAGCAGACAGTGCGAGAAGCGTGCGCGCCAGCCGGCGGTCAGCGTCCAGTTCTCACCCTTAATGTCGTGGACCACGGTCGAACCGGTCCAGGACAGCAAGGTGGGCACGACAAGGCCCACGCCCTTGCCCGATCGGGTTGGCGCGAACGCCATGATATGCTCGGGGCCGTCATGGCGCAGATAGCGGCCACCGAGCGTGCCGAGCATGACCCCCGCGTCGCAATGCAGACCAGCGCGTTCGATCTCGCGGCGGCTGGCCCAGCGCGCCGAGCCATAGGTAGTGACATTGCTCGACTGGCGCGCGCGCCATATCGATCCGAAAATCGCCGCCGCGCAGCCGATAAACCCGCTGGCGCCGGCGAGCATACCCGCCTTGTCAAAGACGATCGGGGCATAGGCATCATAGTGATACCACCAGCCGAACAGCGCCCATGGATGGTAGATTGGCATGGTGCCGAGCCTGAACCACGGCAGCCCCAGTTCGGGCTGATAAGCGAGCATCGCCGCCGCCCACTGCGTTGCGGCCCACACGCCCGCGATGACGATCGCGAAGACGATAAGGATCTGGCCGATGAGCAATTTGGTGGGTGTCACGTCGAGGCTCCCGCCCGCCGGACAGGATCGGCTCGGGCGGATTCAGACTCGTTGACGGACGCCAAAAACGGAACGGCGCTGATGGGCGCAGATGGGCTTGCCTTGGTGCGTTCCGGTCAGGTGCCGGAGCCGGAAGCTCTCCGGCAGCCATCGCTCGGCAGTTAGAGACCGGCGTCTATCCGGAGCGTTTCGATACGTTCGCGCGAAACCATTTCGACGATATCGCGAAGGGTGCGGACCGATCGGGACAGGACATTGAGGTCGTCATTGGTGATCTCGAAGCTCGCCAAGTAGCGAGCCTCGACATAGGCGCGCTTGAGCAATTCGAAGCGACGGCGGTCAATCCGGGTGGCGCGCGGCCATGCGTCGATCAGCCGTGTCTCGCTGTCCTCGGCCAGCGACCGCAGGAATTTGATGTTGTGCGAGCGGGGGAAGTACAGGGTTCGGACAAGCAGGAAGCAGATATAGGCGCGCTCCGTCGCCTGATGCAGCGAGAACACGGCCTCCTTGCGCCATCCGAGATCGTCAGCGCCCTTAAGCGCCTGCTCGTGTGCCGTCGTCAGCGCTCTATCTGTGCTGGGCAGCCATTCGGAAAGGTACTTGCTCGCCATCTCATACGCATCAGCGATCGTTAGCGGTTGCGGTGTGGCAAACGCACTGCCAGGCCGTTCGTATAGGACGATGCCGTCGCGGACGATATCGACCCAGAAATACTCGCCCCGGCTTAGCGCTTGGTTCACCTCATCCAGCGTGTGGACGATGATGTTCACTGGCCGGGCGATTTCGGCGTCGCGCAGTATCTTGTCCTCGGCGACATACCAGTAGTCGGCAATGTCAGTGAGATCAGGATGACTGACGATGATCAGCAGGTCATAGTCGGACTGGTAGCCATTCTGGGGTTCATCGACCCAATCCTCTCGGGCATAACTGCCGAACAACACGACCTTGAGGATGCTCCCGTTTCTCTTCCAGGGCTGAGTTGCGCGCGCCGTCGCTTGGGCGAACTCGCCCATCAGCAATTGCTTCACTCGGTCCAGCTCGCCTTGCTGGACCAAGGGCAGATGATCCACGCCGTGCCTCACGGTCACGATTCTCGCGGCGAACCGCCTTGGCAGCAACATAATTCGTCCATTGCCTCTTCCAAAGCCCAACGGCTTTCGGAGCGGGCCGATCGGAGCATGTAGGAAAGCCACAAGTTATGCACATTTGCCTTTGCATTTTCGCCAATTCGCGCTGCGGCTAGTTCGCCAGGAACACAGAGAGAACATGGTTGACGGCGCCTAGCGCGCCCATTACATGGGGCTGGCCCCACCTCAGGCCGTTGTGAGCCCCATGTATTATACGATTGGCCAATTGCGTGACACCGTCGGCCTCTCGCTAGAAACCTATCGCCACTGGAAACGCGCGTTGCCGTCCTATGCGGGGCGCACTGGACGGGCGCCATGCTTCACAATTGGTGATCTGGTCGCGGCGAGCATCATCCGGCGACTGACCGAAACGGCTGGCATTCGAGTAAGCGCGCTGAAGGACGTTGTCCCGGACATCATCACCATCTGCGATGCGTCCCCTTGGAGCGTCATGGAAGGCGGCGTTTTCGCAATCGACCTGCTGGAACGCAAATGCCGAATCGTCCGGGATCCATCGCCGTGGAAAGCCGGCGAGCTGACGATCTTCTGTCCGCTCGATCCGCTGCTCGCGGAGCTGCGTGGTGCCCTGCTTCGCGAGCAGGGCGAGAGTGATCAAAGTCAATTGCTGTTCCCGCCACTTGCACTGACGCGCACTGTAGCGACCCGATGACCCTCGCGCTTAGCCCGGAATGGAAGGAGCGGCTTGGCCTCGCTAACCGGCAGGCGCCGGAACTCTACGACGCGTCAGCGTCTGTTGTTGATGCGCCACACGCCTCGGCGATCCGGGTGGCACTGGATGACCTTCAGGTGTCGGCGGTGTTCTGCGTCCAGACAGTGCCAACGATCGCCATTCTGGTCACTGACACTTACGACCGCAAAGCGGTCGTCGACCTCCATGGCGCATTGTGGAATCAGGGACTGATCAGTCTGCTTCTGGTCATCAGTGGCGAGGTTATGCGCGCATTCTCGCTCGCGCGCACGCCGCTGAAAGACGCCGACGAGGCGTTCGAGAATCGCTGTTTGGTCGACACATTGACACTGACGGCGGATGCCCTGCGGCTTCGAAATATCGTCGATGGTGCCGAATCGGGCCGACTGTGGTCCGAGCACGCGGAATACTTCAAGCCCAAGGAACGCATCGACCAGGTTTTGCTCGACAACCTTAAGGTCTCGCACACGCTGCTTCGCAAGGAGGGGCTCGATCCAGACCCCGCTCAGGCGCTTCTGATCCAGGCGATGTTCATCGCTTATCTCGAAGACCGTGACATCATTTCCGCCGAATATTTCCGCACGGTATCCTCAGGAACCGCGAACAGCTTCCTTGAAATGCTAGGCCAGCGGGACGTGTCGCTTCTTCAGGCGCTATTCGCGACGCTCAAGGCCGACTTCAACGGCGATATCTTTGTCGCGCCCTGCTCGTTCGAGCCGCAGGTACAAGCGCCGGAGATCAGGGGAAGCCATCTTGATATCCTCGCCTCGTTCCGCTTGGGTCGCGAAGAGATGGCTTACGGGCAGCACCGGTTCTGGGGCTATGATTTCCGATATATCCCCGTCGAACTCGTCAGTGCGGTTTATGATCGCTTTCTAGGAGAAAAAGAGGCGGAGCGTCGGGCGACCGGCGCCTTTTATACCCCCATGTTCCTGGCCGATACCGTAGTATCGCAGGTCTGGGACATGCTGAGCCCCGCAGTGCGCGACGAAGGCCGCTTCCTCGATCCCGCATGCGGGTCGGGAGTTTTTCTGGTCCGGTCCTTCCAGCGGCTCTGCGAACACTGGAGAAGCCGTTCGAACGATGGCGAGATCGCCTGGGACCAGCTCCTCGGGATACTGCGCCGTGTCCATGGCTGGGATATCAATGGCAGCGCGGTGCGCGTGGCGGTGTTCTCCCTCTATGTCGCATTGCTCGAGGAAGTATCGCCCCGTGACATCCGACGGCTGATCAGCCGGGGGAAGGTCTTACCGGAGCTGTGGGGCCACAGCCTAATCTGTCGGGACTTTTTCGCGGTGCCCGAAACCGAACAGGGATTCGATCTCATCATCGGCAATCCGCCGTGGACGAGTCGGCGGGGACCCGACCGGTCGTCGGTTCGGTGGAGTAAAGATGCAGCGCTCCCAATGCCCGGCAAGGAGGACGCCTGGGCCTTCACCTGGAAGGCTGGTCGACATCTCGCCGCAGGCGGCGTCGTTGCTTTTCTTCTTCCGTCGATGGGCTTCCTGCATAACCATTCGGCGAAGACCGTCGCCGCGCGAAACCAATTTATGCGCGCGTGCCACATCCGGCGGATTATTAACTTCGCCGACCTGCGCTTCCAGCTCTTCGAACATGCCCATCGTCCCGCAGCACTTGTCATTTATGGTGCCGGTTCAGTGGAGCATTTTCCCTACACGTTCGATTATTGGGCACCGAAAGCCGATCTGAACCTGCGGATCAAACGGGTGATCACACTCAGCAGCGCCGACAAGATGGCGATGTCCGTGGAGGCCGTTCTCGATAACCCGTTAGCATTCAAGCAACGCCTCTGGATGCGGGAACCGGACGCCAAACTGTTCGGCTATCTCGCGAGGTTGTCAAAAATCGGCGACCTTGTCGCTGACTTTGGGTCGTTCAGCCGGCGGCGGCAGGACCCGACTGGGCACTGGGTCATCGGGCAAGGCTACCAGCCATTCGCAAGCAATGACGATGACGATGCTGAAACTGCTGGCTACGCCGGTGCCGAGGAGGACGAAACGGGGAGCAAACCGGTCAAGCCTCAGGTTAGCCAGTATGTCGGCACATACCCCGACCTCCCGATCGGTGCTTTTCGCAGACTGGCACAAGCCGATGATGGCCTGCACCCTGCTATCAGCAACCTTGTGCGCAGAAGGGGTTTCGAGCCGGGCTTTGCGGGGGTTCGCATCCTTGTCCCGCGCGGGGTCGAAACCTCCCAAACCAGGTTGCGCGCCGCCTATTGTCAAAGTCCGTTGACGTTCCAGGACATTCTACAGGCGATCATTGTTCCGTCCGGCGAGGAGCGGCGGGCAAAATTGCTCACTGCTATCCTGAACAGCCGACTTTCCGTCTGGTACGCATTCCATGGCACGGCATCGTTCGGATCGGACCGGCCGGAAGTGAAGCAGGCCGAGCTGCGACGCCTGCCCTTCCCGAAACTCGCGGAGCTGCCGGATCCCGATCGAGCGGCCCGCGCCTCGGACGCGCTGGTCGCGGTGATCGACGCGGCGATGGATGCCTCGCGCCAACCTTTCACGCTCGGTGGCGGAGACGATGCGTATCTCGGCGCGATCGACCGCTTAACCTATGATTATTTCTGCCTTTCGGACGACGAGATCGTTCTGATCGACGATGCGGTCGATACAATCATTCCCGCGATCCAGCCGCACGAAGGTGCAAGTCCGGGTCTTTGGAAGCCGCCGCTCGAAGATCAGCGGCGGGCATATGCCGAAACCTTGGCCGAGAGTCTGCGGGGATGGCTCCTTGATGGCGGATCGGTAGGCACGAAGTTGGTCGCCAGGAGCGTCGACCTCGCAATATTGCGGATCACGCTCGAGCATGAGAGCAGCTATTCCGAGGATGACAGCGCTTCTCTGAACGATGTGCTGGGTTATCTGGCGGAGCACATCAATCAGCCGCTGGACGGTAATTTCCAGTTGATCCCCGATCTCCGGGTCTTCGTCGGCGACAGTCTCTATCTGATCAAGCCGATGCAAATGCGGTTCTGGCTTCGGGCTGCCGCACTTGCCGACGCGGATTCCATCGCGATGGATCTTCAGGACGCGATCACCATCCAAAGACAGACTGCCGGCGCCTGATGCTGCTGGGCGACTCTGAGAAATGGGCAGCGCGTTTTGCCTCGCTCGATGATCGCATTCTCGACCGTATCGCGGCGGTATGGCCCACGCTCCTCGATCTTCTGCCCGGACAACCGGACGAAGACACAATCACAATCAATCTCGTCTCTTTGCTGGGCAAGGATCCTGTGGTTCGTCGGCTTTGTCACTGGATAGAATTTCAGTTCGAACCGACCGGCACCCATCCGACAGGCGCCCAATACAGCAAAGGTCAGATCGACCTCGCTGTCATTCTCGACTGGGATCGCACGCGCTACCTCGCCTACGAATGCAAACGCCTAAATGTGATCTACAGCGGTGGCAGACAATCACTGGCCGGCCCTTACGTCACCGACGGAATGATGCGCTTCATCACCGAGCAATATGCCGAAGGGTTGGAGGTCGGTTGCATGCTCGGTTATGTGTTGGACGGCGATCTCGGTTTCTCAATGGAGCGATTGGCAAATGCGATCGCGTCTCACGCTGCGCTAAATATTCTAGGTGGTCCGGTTCCTATGGTCCCGGTGCATCGAATCAACCGGTTCAGTACGACCCATAGCCGCGCCGGAACGAAGAACATCGAAGTGCGTCACGCTTTGCTTTCGCACGCGCTTGATCCCTTTGGTTGATCGTACATGCGCGCCAGCACGGCTGCCCGACTGGTTTAAAAACTGGCACAGCGGGGTCTCGTCAGGTACCTGCGAGAACTCCAAGAGCTCACCGAGCTTGACACAATCACGCCGATGTCGAGTTTTGCTGATTGCTGCATAAGTTCGGCTCAATCGCCATCAAGCGCGTAGCCAAGAAATTCGTCGTGCTCCCGACGCTCGACATCCCAGCGCTTAGCGCCATCCGGGCGATGGCGACAGTGACACGTGGTTAGCCAAAGCCTTTGTTTAGCGCGGGAAATCCCGACAAAATAGGCAGCGCGTTCCGCCGATGATTCGCCCCAGAAAGTCTCTTTCTCGACCCCAAGAATGACAACTGTATCAAACTCCAAACCCTTACTCTTATGTACCGACATGATGCGGACCGCGCTGTCGCCAGAAAAGGACGCCAAGGCCGTCGCGGGGTCCGCGTTGCTTTGCAGCAACAGATGCGCGCGTTCGAGTGCCTGTTCTATCAGTTGATCGAGGCGGCCCCCATGCCCGTAGTCAGGCGAAAGCGCGATGAGATTGTCCCGCCCAACTGCGCCTACCAGCGCCGTGGCAACGGCTTGCAGGTCGTTGATATGGCCTAGATTGATCTCTGCCGACGCGATCTGCCGCCTAGTTTCTGTAACGAAGCGATCCCAGCGTGAGCGCAGCTGATATTCGCGTTCCTCGTCATAGCCATGGTTGAACACGACGATGTCCAACAATCGACGATAGGCAGCGGGTTGCCGCGAACCGCTGGCGACTAGAAGAAAGTCGATGAGGAGGCAGGCGACCGGCTCGGAGGCCAGATCCTGTTCCTTGTCTTCCTCACGAAACGGGATTTCGGCGGCCTCGAATGCGGCCGTAAGGCGCTGGCAATAGAGGTTCTGCTGCTTGCTGACGAGAATAGCGATTTCAGAGGGTCGGACGCCATCGTCGATCAGGTCGCGGATTTGCCCCGTCAGGCTGGCAGCTTCTTCTTCATCATCGTCGAAACGAAGAATAGCGATCTCGCCCTCCTCGCCGAGGATATCCGCATCGTCGAGCGCGGCGGGTGGATCCATCACTTTGACCATCGCATTCTGCATGCGGCGTAGCCGCGGTGCGGATCGGAAATTTTGGTAGAGATTGCGCGGCAGCGCATCGAACTCATCGGCAAAGGTCTGGAAGATACCCTCAAGCGCGCCGGCCCAGCCCATGATGCTTTGCTTGGTATCGCCCACCGCTGTCAGAATCGCCGAGGTGCCCCCGAAGCAAGCGAGAATCAGGCGATATTGCTCGGCCGTGCAGTCTTGGAATTCATCGAGAAAGATATGGGTGTAGGTCTGACGCACTGCGTTGCGCGCAATGAGGCTGGCTTCGATGATCGTATGGGCGAGCGGCACCATGTCGGCGAAGGTGATGGACTGGCGCTGCACCCGACGTGTACCGATCGAATAGTCCGGGCCCAGGGCATCCCGTCCGGTGAGCACGGGGCGAAAGCGATCGATGATCCGCTTCGCAAATGCATGAAAGGTGTGGCTGTCGAAGCGCGCCGCCAGTTCGGGTCCACAGCGTTTGCGGACGCGCGCCTTTAAGTTCTGGCTGGCATCGGTCTTGAAGGAGATGGCGAGGATCCGCCGCGGATAGCGGCAAGTGCCGGTCCGAAGCAGGAAGTCCGCACGTTGCGCGAGCATTTCGGTCTTGCCGGCACCCGGACCTGCGGTCAGCGCCAGATTGCGTGCGATCTCCGTAGCGGCAGCCATCGCATTCGGCTCGAGCGTCAAGCCGTCGGCAGGAGACCATCGCTCGGCCGAGATCATTCTGGCAGGCCTTCCAGTGCGGTTTCAACATAGTCGATCAGCGCTGTCATAACTGCTGGCATGTCGGCCGCTAGTTCCGCATCATCGAGCGCCGCCATCGCCCGGATGTGCCAAGCCGGCTTGCTGCCGATCTTGAACCTGCGGTGATAGGCATCGAACAGCTCCAGCTGCTCGTCGGAGTACTGGCCATCAACTGTGTCGTGCTTCTTGCCAAGAACCGCCTTGAGCGTGCTTTCGTCCGGTTCCTCGCGCTCGTCGTCGTCAATCTTGTACACTTCGCCAATCGCTTCGATCATCATGAAGTCGAGATCAAGCGGAGAAGAGAAGAAGATTCCCCGATCTGCGAAATACTCGATCCAGTCATCGTCATCGTCCAGCAATCCCAGATCGCTGTCCCAGGCCGGAATGCCCGCGATATCGTCGTCGTCGATGCCGGCGTTTTCGATATCGCCGTATTTGAGGCGTTGCTTCGCGGCATATTTGATCCGGCCCCAGCCCCCTTGATAGCGAGCAAGGTCAAGGTCGAGCAGTGTCGCGTGCGGAATGCCGAGCGCGTGCAGCAACCGCCAGAAATGATTGACGTGCCGACCGCCCAGGGGAACGATCGAAATCGACGCGTCATCGGTAAGAATCCCGCGCGCGCCGAGCAGCCGCGGCAGAACGACCTCCTCGCTGTCGCCTTCACCCAGGATCACGAACCGCGAGAAATACAGCTCCGGAAAGGCTTGTACGCCTTCGCGCACATATTTGGCGGCGTCCGCATTTTGAGGAAGCACGACACGCGTAACGACCGTGCGGCGGTTGCCGTCGAGCCGCAGATAACGAATGGTCTCGGGCGCAACCCGCCGCAGAAGCGACGGCGCGTGCGTTGCCACGAGCGCTTGGGTATTTTGACCTTTGGCGAATTCGGAAACGGCACGCACGATGCGTCCCAGATAATGTGGCGACAGGCTGTTCTCCGGCTCTTCGACCGCAATCAGAGTGAAGATTGCAGGCCGGAGCTTATCGATATCGAACGCGCTCAGCTCGCCTGCTAGCACCTTGTCGCTGATCTCGCGCATGGCGAGTACCAGCGAGATGTAGAGCAGCGACTGCTGACCGTCGCTCAACCGCGAAAAATCAACGAGAGGTTCACCGTGTCCGGGCGTGAACGTCAGGCTCAAATGGCGAAGCAGCGTATCGATCTCGCTCTGCTCGAAGGAAACCCCGGGGTCGGCGAAGAACTGGCCTTTGTGCAGTTGGCTCCAGATCGTGGTCAGGGATTCGCCAATGCTTTCGATGGCGGCGTTGCCGGTCAGCGCTGCGGTGATCTGCGCGGTGAGATCGCCGATTGCCGCACGTTCACTGCTCCAGTCCGCCGCCCGCAATGCCCGGCCCAACAGCGCATTGGACGAGTAGGAGATATGATCGGAAGGATCGCGCCGAGCGGGCAGATAGTGCACCTGAATGGCATTGCGATCTTGCTTGGATGCGCGGCTTTCCTCGGTCGGCACCCCTGCATCGTCGGTTTTGGTCACATAGGTGAAGGTTTCCTCAATATCGCCATCCTGATCGAGCGTCGCAGCCAGACGGAAACGGACGCGCACGGCCTCATCATCGTCCACCATCAGCATGTGCGCGAAATTGCCCGGCACGGCGGGCATGGCGTCTTCGTCGTCCAGTTCGAGTTCGGGAAAGTCGAAATCGGCTTCGATCCAGAGCCTGCGCTCTTCCGGCGCGGCATCGGGTGCTTCATCGGTTGCAATGTGAAAATCCGAATGCCTGATCTTGCGCAGCGCAGGATCGAGACTGAACATTCTTGCCAGCGCCTGCAGGACCGCAGTTTTGCCGGTGCCGTTAGGTCCGAGGATGAACGTCGTGTCGTCCAACCCGATCTCAGTAGCGACATTTCCAAAGCACCTGAAGTTACAGATGCGCAAATGCGCGAGCTTCATCGGTCCATCCCCCGGAGGTTAGCAGTCTTAGCACTGACTCATACTGCGCTGTGCGATCAATTATTGCCGGCAATAACCTTGCGCGGACGTTCTGGGAACGGTCGCTTTTCGGAGTCAGCTTCTACAAGCTAACGCCCAGGGTCGGGTATCTCCGCGAGCGCTTGGAGCGACCGAATCGGTCGTTCGTCACTTCGCTCAACGAGACGCCAAGTCAGCGTGGCGCCAAAGACTCAATGATCCGGCATGTTGAGACCGTCTCCTGGCTGCATTGATCGAGCATCTCTTGCAGTTCGCGGCGGAGCGCCCGCAAATCGGTGATCTTGCGGTCGATTTCGGACACGTGCTGACGAGCCACGGTATCGACTGCACTGCAAGACTGGTCCCGATCATCTGACAAAGCGAGCAAACCGCGTATCTGATCTAGCGTAAATCCAAGGTCGCGAGCGCGGCGCACGAAGGACAGACGGGCCAGTTGATTTTGATTGTAGGCGCGATAATTCGCTCCAGTCCGAGCGGGCGCGGGAAGCAAGCCGATTTTCTCGTAAAAGCGGATTGTTTCGACCTTGGTGCTGGTCGCTCGCGCAAGTTCACCGATCTTCATGCCATTGACCCTGGAGTTACTACAGGGTCCATATAGCCAGTCATGTCGAGTCGTGCGAGGTGGCAATGGCGTGTAACAGCTGTGCGTCGGACAAGTCCGACGCGAACAATGACCCCAAATGGCGGCGCGCGCTGTGGATCGCGCTGGTGGTCAACGCGACGATGTTCGTGGCCGAGATGGTCGCCGGTGTCGCGGGCGGATCGAAAGCGCTTCAGGCCGATGCACTCGATTTCCTGGGCGACGCGGCCAACTATGCGATCAGCCTCGGCGTTGCCGGCATGGCGCTCGGCTGGCGGGCGCGTGCCGCACTGTTCAAGGGCGTAACGCTCCTTCTGCTTGGTGCCTATGTTCTCGGCGCAACCTTATGGGCAGTGTGGGACGGACAGACGCCCGAGGCCGAGGTGATGGGCGTTATTGGCTTCGTGGCGCTGATCGCAAATGCCGGGGTTGCACTGATGCTCTACCGCTACCGCGCGGGCGACGCGAACATGCGGTCGGTGTGGATCTGCTCGCGCAACGATGCGATCGGCAACATCGCCGTGGTCATGGCTGCTGTCGGGGTGTTCGGCACCGGGACGGCCTGGCCTGATCTGATCGTGGCAGCGATCATGGCCGGCCTGGGGATCACCGGCGGTGTTCAGATTATCCGTCAGGCTAAGCGTGAAATTTCCGCGTCCGGGCAGCACGGCATCTTCCGTCTGCAAGTCAAATGAAAGATGAAGATGAAATACATCGGACATCGATACGGAATGAGTTCAGACTTTTGGCGAGGATCTTTATGGTCTCAAGCGTTAACTCGAAATGACGGTGGCCCAATTCACTTCCGTCGGCGATATGATACGCTATATCAACTTCATTGGCGCACACTTTGCAGATGACAACCCGGCCTCGACAGGATAACGCGGCATCGCGATGATCCGTCTGCTCACCTTGATGCTTTGTGCGTTTGCGCTGCTGTCGATCGGCACTGCGCCGGTCGCGCATGCCGTGGAGCGGTCGATCTGCGTCGAGATGGCTCCCTCGCTGCCGGGCGTGGATCACGCCGATCAGAACGCGCCGGAGACCGGCAAGAGCGACCAGAACATCGCGCATCAGCACGGCGGCTGCCACGGCCACCATTTCGCGTCGCTCGACGATGCCGCTGTGACAGCGACGCTAACCTCACATGAGAATATTCGTGATCGCGGCCCGGCGAGTGTGCTGGTCGCGGCCGCGCCCGACCCCGCGTTGAGACCTCCGCAAGCCTGACGCCCCTCCGCCGCGGGCCGATGCCCGGCGGCTGTTTGTGGCTGTCAGGAGTGTTCCATCATGAAGTCCATCTACGCGGCGCTTCTCGCCGCGGCGTCGTGCGCAGGGATTGCGCAGGCGCAAAGTTCGACATCGTCCGCGCCGGTCTCAGCTGGCGAGACGCTAACGCTTGACGAAGCGTTGGCTCAGGCGGGCGCGATCGCGCCAGCCAACGAAGTGGCGGCGCTCGGCATCGAAGCCGCCGAAGCGGGTCGTGTAGTCGCTGCGTTGCGACCGAACCCGACGCTCAGCGCCGATGTCGAGAATGTAATCGGCACCGGCCCGTACAAGGGCATCAACGAAGCCGAGACAACGATTGCGTTCGCGCTTCCGCTCGAACTCGGCGGTAAGCGACCCGCACGCATCGCAGTAGCCGACGCGCAGACGGCGCGCGCTAGGATTGACGCGGTGATCACGCGAGCCGACCTCAGGCTACTAGTCACACAAGCGTATATTGAGGCGGTCGCCGCCGAACGAAGGCTGACGATCGCGCAGGACCAGCTTGGGGTCACGCGCGAAAATTTGCGTATCGCGCGCGACCGGGTCGAAGCCGGTGCGAATTCGCCCATCGATCAGCAGCGCGCTGCCTTGCTGGCGGCAAACGCGGAAGCCGAGCTGGAGCGTGCGCAGCGCAGCGTCGAGGCGAACCGGCTGGCGCTCGCCCAGTTCGTCGGCGCCAGCCTGCCCGGTGCCCTCGACCAGCCGTGGTTCGATCGTATCGACAACGTTCGGGCGGGCCCTGCGACACCGGCAAATGCGGATGGCACGTTGGCGCTCGCGGCCGCGGGTGCCGACGTCGCCACCGCCGATGCACAACTTCGCCTCGCGCGAAGCCAGCGCATCCCCGACCTGACGGTAAGCGCGGGTACGCGCCGTCTTCAGGCCAGCGGCGACATGGCGATGGTCTTGGGCGTCTCGGTGCCGCTGCCGGTGTTCAACAACGGCCGGGCTGCCGTGGGGCAGGCCACGGCGCTGCGCAACCAGAGTGAAGCCAAGCGGCGAGTGGCTCGCTTCGAGGCTGAACGTGCGATCACTGCGGCGCGCGCCGACCGCGATCGGGCGGCGGCAAGCGTGCGGGCGTCTGGTCCGGCACTCAGTGCCGCACAGGAAGCCGCGCGCATCGCACGCATTGGCTATGGCGAGGGCAAGTTCGACCAGCTGGTCCTGCTCGAAGCCGAACAGGCACTGCTCGATGCCCGCACCGCCGCGGTCGATGCGCTCGAACAATATCATGATGCCGAGGCGCGTCTCGCCCGGCTGACCACACCGGCTCCCACGCCGGTGCAAACGGGGAATTGACGATGAAAAAGCTCGTAAGCGGGGCTGCGGCACCGCTCGTCCTGGCGATGCTGCTTGCAGGTTGCTCAGGTGGCGAGGATGCCGCCAACAACAGCGAGGCCACGGAAGCCGGTGCGGAGGCCGGGGATGATCATGGCGGCAACGAAGCCGCCCATGGAGAAGGCGAAGGCGAGGAAGGCGTCATCACGCTGACCGCACCGCAGATCAAGGCTGCGGGCATCGAGGTTGTCCGGGTCTTGTCCTCCGGCGGCGGCGCGCTGACGCTCCCGGCGACGATCGAGGGCGATCCGCAGGGGACACAAGTGGTCTCCGCAGCGATTGGCGGTCGCGTCGTCGCACTCAACCGCAATCTGGGCGACGCCGTCGCGCGCGGCCAGGTGGTCGCCGTGATCGAAAGCCGTGAAGCCGCGTCGCTCAGGGCCGAGGTCGAAGCGGCGCGGGCACGTTCGGCGCTCGCCCAATCCAATCTGCGGCGCGAAGACCGGCTGTTCAAGCTGCGTGTCTCGCCGGAACGCGATCTTATCGCGGCTCGCACCGCGGCGACTGAGGCCGGTATCGCACTGCGCCTTGCCCAACAGCAGGTCTCTGCGGCTGGCGTCGGCGGTGGCGCACTCAACCGCATCGGTGTCGTCGCGCCGCTTGGCGGGCGCATCACCGCACGACCGGTTGTGCTCGGCCAAACGGTTGCGGCAGATGCCGAACTGTTTCGCGTCTCCAACCTGTCGCGCGTCGCGGTAACGATTTCGCTTTCACCGTCCGATGCCGCGCGCGTGCGGGTTGGCACGCCGGTCGAGATCAGCGCGGGTGGCCGCCGCTCGGCTGCGGTGCTCAGCTTCGTCTCGCCAGTGCTCGACGAAACGACGCGCCTGGTTGCCGCCATCGCGCTGATCGACAACCGTGCCGGCCAGTGGCGTGTCGGCGAACCGGTGTCCGCGATATTGGGTTTGCCCGGCGAAGGGGGCGGCGCGGTCAGCGTGCCGGCTGCCGCAGTCCAGACCGTCGAAAACCGTAACACCGTGTTCGTCCGCACTGCGACCGGATTTCGCGCCCAGGCGGTCACACTCGGCGCTCGCGGCGCCGGTACGGTCACAGTCACGTCCGGCCTAACCGGTCGCGAAGAAGTCGCCGGTAATGGCAGCTTCACGCTCAAGGCCGAGCTCGCCAAGGGCGAAGCCGAGCACGGAGGGCATTGATCCGTGATCGAACGCATTGTCAATTTCGCGGTCGAGCGGCGCTGGTTCGTGCTGCTCCTGACCCTCATCGCCGCGGTTATCGGCGCGGTCTCCTTGTCGAGGCTGCCAATCGATGCCGTTCCCGACATCACCAACAACCAGGTGCAGATTAACGTCCGCGCCTCGGCGCTTTCGCCCGAACTGGTCGAGAAGCAAGTCGCATTCCCGATCGAGACCGCGCTCGCGGGCATTCCCGGTCTCGAATATACCCGATCACTCAGCCGCAACGGCTTCGCGCAGGTCACTGCGGTGTTCACCGACGCCACCGACATCTATTTCGCGCGCCAGCAGGTTGCTGAACGACTGCGCACCGCCGAGGAAAACCTGCCCGAGGGTGTCGCGCCGGAAATGGGACCGATCGCGACCGGCCTTGGCGAGGTCTATATGTGGACCGTCCACATGGCTCATCGCCCCGAGGACAAGCACAAGGCCGGCGAGCCGGGCATCCAGCCCGACGGCAGCTACATCACGCCGGAAGGCGACCGGCTGGTCAGCGACGCTGACAAGGCGACCTATCTGCGCACTGCGCAGGACTGGATCGTCGCGCCGTTGCTCAAGTCGGTTCCCGGCCTGGCAGGCGTGGACTCGATCGGTGGCTATGTGAAGCAGTATCAGGTCGTGCCGGACGTTCAGCGGCTGACCGCGCTCAAACTCAGCCTTAGCGACCTTGCCGAAGCGCTTGAGGCGAACAACAGCGCGGTCGGCGCAGGTGTCGTCGATCGCAACGGTGAAGGTCTCGCGGTTCGTTCCGACGCGCGCATCGCCAATGCCGACCAGCTTGCCCGCACCGTGATCGCGACGCGCGAAGGCGTGCCCATCCTGCTCAATCAGGTCGCAACGGTAAAGCTCGGCCAGGCAACACGGATGGGATCGGCATCCGAAAATGGTCGGGAAGTCGTCGTCGGCACAGCCGTTATGCGGATCGGCGAGAACAGCCGAAATGTTGCATCGGCGGTCGCCGACCGGCTCGACGAGGTCAACGCCTCGTTGCCGACCGATATCATCATCCAGCCGGTGCTCGACCGCACGGGATTGGTCAATTCGACAATCAAGACCGTCGCCAAGAATCTGTCGGAGGGCGCACTGCTCGTCGTGGTCGTGCTGTTTCTGCTGCTCGGCAATTTCCGGGCCGCGCTCATCGCGGCGCTGGTCATACCGATCACCATGCTGATGACCAGCTTTGGTATGCTGCGTGGCGGCGTGTCGGCGAATTTGATGAGCCTCGGAGCACTCGACTTTGGCCTGATCGTCGATGGTGCCGTCATCATCGTCGAGAATGCGCTGCGACGGATCGCCGAACGCCAGCATCACCTTGGCCGCACCCTCGACAAGGGCGAACGACTGCACGCGGTGGCGAGCGCCACGCGCGAAATGATCCGCCCCTCGGTCTATGGCCAGGCGATCATCATCCTCGTCTATGTTCCGCTGCTCACGCTCACCGGGGTCGAGGGCAAGACGTTCACGCCGATGGCGCTGACCGTAATCCTGGCGCTGGTCTGCGCATTCATCCTCTCGCTTACCTTCGTGCCGGCGATGCTGGCGATCTGGCAGTCGAAGCCGGTCGAGGAGAAGGAGGGCCGGATCATGACCTGGCTCAAACGGCGCTACGAGCCGGGTCTCAACAAGGCAATGAAGCGGCCACGCGCGACGATTGCCGCCGCCGTCGGTGCTTTCGTGCTGGCGATCGGTGCGTTCATGACGCTGGGCCAGGAGTTTCTGCCGCAGTTGGATGAAGGGGATGCGACCGCGCAGATGCTCCGCGTGCCGGGCACGTCGGTCGAGCAGAGCCAGACGATGCAGTTTCGCGTTGAAAAGGCCATCTCGGCGATTCCCGAGGTCAAGTTCGTCTTTTCCAAGACAGGCACCGCCGAACTCGCGTCGGATCCGATGCCGCCGAACATCTCCGACACCTTCATCATCATGAAGGACCGCAACGAGTGGGCCGATCCGAAGCTGCCAAAGGCGGAACTGGTTGCGAAGATCGAGAAGGCACTGGAAAGTTTGCCAGGCAACGCATTCGAGATCAGCCAGCCGATCCAGATGCGCTTCAACGAGTTGATCGCGGGCGTGCGCGGCGACATCGCGGTCAAGGTGTTCGGCGACGACACCGACACGATGAACGCAACGGCCAACCAGATCGCGGGCATTTTGCGTAACGTTGAGGGCGCGACCGATGTGCGGGTCGAACAGACCGAAGGTCTGCCCATGCTCGACGTCCGGCCCAACCGCGATGCGATGGCGCGGCTGGGGATCACTGCGCAGGTCATGCAGGACACGCTTGCCGCCGCGATCGGCGGGCGCGACGCCGGGATGATCTTCGAGGGTGATCGGCGTTTCGCGGTGACGATCCGGCTGACCGACGCCGCGCGCGCCGATCTGCAAACGCTCGGGCAGGTTCCCGTCCCCACGCCCGATGGCGCATTCGTTCCGCTCGAAAGCATCGCCGACATCGCGGTGACCGCTGGTCCCAATCAGATCAGCCGCGAAAATGGCAAGCGCCGTGTCGTCGTGCAGGCCAATGTCCGGGGCCGCGACGTCGCTGGGGTGGTCGAAGACGCCCGCGCGGCCATCGCCAGAGAGGTGCGTCTTCCGGCCGGCGAGTATCTCGAATGGGGCGGGCAGTTCGAGAATCTGCAATCGGCCAGCCAGCGACTGATGCTGGTCGTGCCGGCCTGCTTCGCGCTGATTATCCTGCTGCTCTACGGGGCATTGGGCAGCGTGCGCGACGCAGCGATCGTCTTCACCGGCGTGCCGCTCGCGCTGGTCGGCGGGGTGCTCGCGCTGTTCCTGCGCGGGATGCCATTCTCGATCTCGGCAGCGGTCGGGTTCATCGCCTTGTCCGGCATCGCGGTGCTCAACGGGCTCGTCATGGTCACCTCGATCCAGGACTTGATGGCGCGCGGCGTCGCGAGGGCCGATGCGGCCTGGCAGGGCGCGCTCGCCCGGCTGCGGCCGGTTGTGATGACCGCGCTGGTGGCCTCGCTCGGCTTCGTGCCGATGGCGATCGCGACCGGGTCGGGCGCCGAAGTGCAGAAGCCGCTGGCAACAGTCGTCATCGGCGGCCTGATCTCGGCGACGCTTCTGACCCTGTTCGTCCTGCCCACGCTCTACGCCCGTTACGGCCGGCGTGAGA
This sequence comes from Sphingomonas sp. BE123, assembly GCF_031456015.1. Lineage (NCBI taxonomy): Bacteria > Pseudomonadati > Pseudomonadota > Alphaproteobacteria > Sphingomonadales > Sphingomonadaceae > Sphingomonas > Sphingomonas sp. BE123. The sequence goes on from NZ_JAVDTW010000001.1 coordinate 1,191,609, forward strand.
CCGACGTGGCCGAGGTTGAACGGGATGACGTCGGTCCAACGGAGGCCATCGCATGACCGATCAAGCCCGACCCGAGCCAAATGGCCGGCACGATCATGCGCACGGTGGGATTTTTGGCGCAAATACCGAACTGATCTTCGCGCTGCTGTGCGGGGCGCTGCTCGCGATCGGCTTTGCGCTCGAGAAGCTGACCAATACGCCAGGCTGGATACCGCTTGCCTGCTACGTCGCCGCGTATCTGTTCGGTGGCTTCTTCACGTTGCGCGAAGCGATCGACAACCTGCGGCACAAGCGGTTCGAGATCGACACGCTGATGCTGGTCGCCGCAGTGGGTGCGGCGGCGCTTGGCGCGTGGGCCGAAGGCGCGCTGCTGCTGTTCCTGTTCAGCCTTGGGCATTCGCTCGAAAACTACGCCATGGGGCGCGCCAAACGGGCGATCGAGGCGTTGGCTGAGTTGGCACCGCAGACAGCTTTGGTGCGCCGTGATGGCGAGCTGGTCGAGTTGCCGGTCGAGCAACTCGTGGTTGGCGACACGGTGGTTGTCAAACCCGACGAGCGGCTGCCAGCAGATGGTTTCATCGTCAAAGGGACGACCAGCATCGATCAGGCGCCGGTGACGGGTGAGAGCATGCCGGTCGACAAGCGGCCCGTGCCCGACGAAACCGCGGCGCGCACCAGATCGGACACGATCGAAGCGCCCTATCGTGTGTTCGCCGGCACGATCAACGGCAGCGGTCTGATCGAGGTCGAGGTCACGCGCAAGTCGAATGAGACGACGCTGGCGCGCGTCGTCGAACTGGTCAGCGAGGCCGAAACGCGCCAGTCGCCGACCCAGCGTTTCACCGATCGGTTTGAGCGCGTGTTCGTGCCGTCGGTACTACTTCTCACGGTCGTGCTGCTGTTCGCCTGGGTCGTGATCGACGAGCCGTTCCGCGACAGCTTCTATCGCGCAATGGCAGTGCTGGTAGCGGCAAGCCCCTGCGCGCTGGCAATCGCCACGCCGAGCGCGGTGCTATCCGGTGTCGCTCGCGCTGCCCGAGGCGGCGTGCTGGTGAAGGGTGGTGGTCCGCTCGAGGATCTGGGATCGCTCAAGGCCATCGCCTTTGACAAGACCGGCACGTTGACCGAAGGGCGTCCGCGCATCACTGACATCCTCCCGGCGGACGGTGTGGATGAGCGCGATCTGCTTGCGGTCGCGGTGGCGGTCGAGCGGCTCAGCGACCATCCGCTCGCGCGTGCGATCGCCAAGGACGGCGAGGAACGGCTCGGCGAGATCAAGCTTCCCGCCGCGACCGATCTCACCAGTCTGACCGGACGCGGGATCACCGCGAAGATCGATGGCGAGCCGGTGCTGATCGGTAAGGCGGAGATGTTCGGCACTGATGGCATTGCGCCGCTTTCGGATGCCATGCGCGATGCCATCGCCCGGCTGCGGGACGGCGGGCGAACGACGATGGTGGTGCGTCACGGCGAACGCGATCTCGGCGCCATCGGGCTGATGGACACGCCGCGCGCGGCTGCGAAAGACACGATCGCGCGTCTTCATGCGCTCGGCATCACGCGGATGATCATGATCTCGGGCGACAACCAGAAGGTTGCCGAGGCAATTGCGCGCGACGTCGGCCTCGACGAGGCATGGGGCGATTTGCTGCCCGAAGACAAGGTCGAGGCGATCCGCAAGCTGCGTGGCGAAGCGAAGGTCGCGATGGTGGGCGATGGCGTAAACGACGCGCCGGCGATGGCCAATGCGACGGTCGGCATCGCGATGGGCGCCGCCGGTTCGGACGTGGCGCTGGAAACCGCCGATGTCGCGCTCATGGCGGATGACCTCGCCCATCTGCCCTTCGCGGTCGGTCTAAGCCGCAAAACGCGCGGCATCATCCGGCAGAATTTGGTGGTTAGCCTTGGCATCGTCGGGTTTCTCGTGCCCGCTACGATCCTGGGCCTGGGCATCGGACCGGCGGTGATGATCCACGAGGGATCGACACTGCTGGTCGTGTTCAATGCCCTTCGTCTGTTGGCGTATCGCCAATGAGCAGCGATCCGACCGACACCTCCGCGCGCCGCAAGCCGCGCCCATGGACCGAGGCCGACGATGCCGCGCTGATACAGATGATCGAGGCGCGACACCCTCCGGGCGAGATCGCGCGAAGGTTACACCGGACGGTTGATGCCATCCGCGGACGGGCGGCGCAGCTACGCCTTGTACTGCCCTCCCCGCTGCGCCCTTGGCGAATGGGCGTCCGCCGCAACAATAATCAGGAGAAGTAGGATGGTTGATTGTCCGCGACCGCATCTGGCGCTTGCAGCGCTGGCGCTGTCGATTGTGCTTTCAGGGTGTGCGACGTTGCAGCCGATCCCGTTGCAGCCTTTGGCGATCAACGTGCCCAACGACCCGATTAGGATTTACTGGCTCCACGCCTATCAGGTCGGAAGCGGCATAAGGGTGGTCGGCACCGTTCGACCGAGCCGCGGAGTGTACAGGGCTGGCCGTGGCCATATCGACGTAACTGCCATGTTTTCCGATCGGCGCGACCCGCAGACGATTGCAACCCGGCCTGGACCATCTTCGCGCCGAGGCCGGGGTAGTCGATCATTCAGTGCCTACATGGCCGAGACCAACTATCAAGATGTGGAACGGATTTCGGTTAGATATCATGAGGACTGGCCGCACGTTCCGGACCGACCGTCGCGCTGACCGAAGGAGTGCTTTCGGAGGTCGCCGCAAGCTGTTTGAGCTACGACAAGGCGAGCGCGTTGCCGAATGTCTGTTTGGGTCGCCCTATCGGCCTGTTTCTCAAGGGCGGACGTCACGATGATCGCCGGGTACGGTTGATTTTGACCGACTGCGGTCGGTTGCAGCCTTCTCCCTAACTTGACCGTCACGAAAGCGGCCTGTTCATGAAATCCCCGGCCCGCTTCGACCACGCCCAATCGACCAGCTAATCCCGTCGCCGCGTATCAACCCTGAAACCGATTTGCCAACCTGCCGCTCAAGCACCGGGCGCCACGGCACCAACGTAAAATCCCGCGACCGTTCGATGAGCGCGAAGCGCCCGCTGACAAGGTCGACCGGGCGGCGATAACGGCCCTCGACACGGTCGCCTTCGGCAGCTTCGCGGAACGGCACTTTGAGTTCGTCGGAGAGCTGGCCCGCGACACGCAGCAGCTCGCGCCGCTGAAGCACCGCAACCATGCTTTTTGGGAACGGCGTGCCGCCGCCCGCCTCTTCTGCGAAACCCTGCGCCACCAGCCACTGCCGACGCCGCGCCTGAGCCTCGCGCACCTCGCGTCCGAACCCGGCATCTCGAACCGCCTCAGGCGCGGCCGAAATCAGCTCGCGATCGATCCAGGTCGCGGCGTCGGCATCGACCAGCCGGTCAAGCGGCTGCGACGACAGCAAGGTAATCGCGACCGGACGGTCCCGTAGCCTCGCTGTTTCATGGGCCGAGACACGTGCCAGATGGTCCGGCGCGATGATCCAGCGGCCCGTGGGTTCGCGCTCGACGATGCCCGACGTCCGCCGCATCGCCTCCAGCCGCCGGACATGGGTTTCGGCAAAGACCTGAGTCGCGGCCGGATCGTAGCGAAGATGGGCATCCACATCATAGCGTCCGCCATTCGCGGCGGCGACCGCGGCGATGGTCCGATCCACCTCCCGCACGGTCGGGCTTACCGGATCGATCCGCACGATCGCACCGCGCGGCAAGCTGGCATCGGTTTCTTTGCCACCATCGACGAAGCTCAGGGCAGGCTTGCCGATCGCTACATAGTGGCTGCGCCCATCGACCCCGTCGACGATCAGATAATGGCGATCGGCATGTTCGTCGGCGAGCCCGCGCGCCAGCACGCGGCCAACCAGCGGGCGGGCACCGGACGCGGCGGGATCGTAGATCGCCCGATCTGCCGGCGCCCGCACGGTCGCGGCACGGGAAAAGTCGCGCTGCATCGTGCGGATGATGTCGCCGCGCTCACCCAACGCACGGAGCGTATCGGCAAGGTCGTGCACAAGCCGGAAGCGTCCCGCGCCGAGCGGCTCGGCCAGGCCCAGGCGCGACAGTTTCGCCAGCCGGGCGGCGCGCAGCGCCTGGTCGGCGGCATCGCGACCGTTGGTCGCTACTATCCGCGCGGCGTCCATCCCCTTGAGCAAGGCCCGGTCGATCGAGGTCAGGCGCTCCTGCTCGACTTCTACGCGCAGCGTCTGCGCGATTTCGCGGTGGGTGCGCGGGCCAAGGTCGAGATCGACCAGCTCGGCGGCACGCTCGCGGATGCCGGTCGTCATATAGTCGCGGGCGATGACGAGATCGGCACCACGATCGTCCTTCCCACGCACCACGATATGGGTGTGCGGGTGACCGGTGTTGAAATGGTCGACCGCGACCCAGTCGAGCTTCGTTCCAAGATCCTCTTCCATGCGCGCCACCAGCCGCCGGGTGAGCGGTTTCAGATCGTCATATTGATCGCCGTCCTCGGGCGAGACGATGAAGCGGAACTGGTGGCGATCGTTAGCTCCCCGTCCGCCGAACGCCTTGCCGTCGACAGCGTCGGCATCGCGCCCGTAGAGCGCACCCCGCTCGCCCTCGCGCGTCGTGCCGTCGCGCTGGAGGTAACGCAGATGCGCGGCAGCGGTCGATGCGCCCTTGCCGGCGAGCTTGACGATGCTCGCCTTGACGATGACGCGGCGGCCGTTCGCGGCGGCATGTTTGCCGCGGCTGGCGAGCAGGCGTCCGACACCCGCACCGCGTCCGATCCGGACGCCTGAGAACGCCCCACGCGCGAGACCGGAAGCCACCGCGCCGCCGCGCGCAAGGTTGGCGGCGGCAAGGACGCGGCCGAGATAGCGCCGGGCGCGTTTGGCACCCTGCTGACGCTGGCGCCCGAGGCGCGGTTCAAAGCTGTCGTCGTCGGCCATTGTGGTGATTCCAAGGGGTGCGGAGCGGCAAGCATGACCCTGTGCGGTTCCCCTGAAAACCGGTGCCGCCGAATGTGGTGCAATACCGCCATGTCCGGGCCGAACGGCACGGGTGCCGAGAGAGCAGTGCCGGTGGCGGTTCCAAAAAACGATGTGCAGACAAAGGCTTATGGAACACCAGTGCCATAGCTTTATCTTGCCTTACGCCACCCTCCCGTCGGAACCGCTCCTGTCGCCAATTTCCGCCGACCTGATGCCTGCCCATCTGGCCTGAGCCGAGGCAAAAATGAGCCGGGACACGATGCCTGTCCGGCACCTGTGTCCCGGCGTTTGCGATGCTGCGATCAATGCGTCGCTGCGAACGCTTCGCGTGCCTGGCGTTCGCTTCTGAAGTTGCGCCGACCCATCAATCCCTGCGCCATCCCATCGCCATCGACGATGCTCACCGCGACGAACCAGCGGCCATCCAACCGTCCCGTGATCGCCACCCGATCGAGCTCGATATCCTCTTCGTCATGTGCCGGATACGCACCGAGCCAGCGTTCTGAGGCCCTCGCTTCCCACAGGAAATCGCTCTCCTCAGCCTCTAGAAACCGTGTCGCTAGCGCCTCGCCTGCGCCCCGCCCAAACTCGATTTCGAGCCCTGCCACCAGCGTCGCCACTACGCGGTCCGACGTTACACCGATGGGTTGAAACATGGTCATGATCGCCTCCTTTGCTTGAAATCCTCCTCATCGAGGACAGACATCCGAAGACGGGTGGCGAGGCGGCTGTCAGGGCCGCTGGAGGCGAAGCCGGAAGCGCCGCGCAGCGGCGGCGGAGGAACCGATTTTGTTGCGCTGCAAACAAACAACGCGGCTGCGCAGCAGCCTCCGGTTCGCGGCAAAATTGGAGGGGCCGCCGGCCTTGCACAGCCGCTTCGCCGCCCGTCATGCTGGGCCTTGCCGAGACGAGCCCCTCCAACATCCAAGGTGGCGCGATGCCCGCGCAGTCCGCACCCTTCGACGCAGCAACACATGCAGGCTCAACGGGGTGCGCGGATCGCAAACAGCGTATCTGGCGGCGCGTCCGGCGTGCGCGATCGCGATGGATCAGCCGACAGATTGCTGGGCCGAAGCACGACAAACAAGGTCGATGGCGGCTGCGACGCGCGCGATGGGGATGGCATCAAAGGCCCGCCCGACACCTGTTTGATATAGGCGCGCGTCTCGGCTGGCAGCGCACGGCCGGTGGCGAGATGGGCGGCGTAGCGACCGGGACCCGCGTTATATGCAGCGAACAACCCAGGATAGCCGAACCGGTCATACATCGCGCGCAGATAAGCCGTCCCTGCGAGAATATTGTCGCGTGGATCATGGGGATCGCGCCCCAGGCCGTGCGCGGCCCGCATCGCCAGCCATGTCCTCGGCATCAACTGCATCAGCCCCATCGCGCCGGCATGGGAGGTGATCGGTCGTCCGCCAAGCATGGTCCGGCCCCCGCTTTCGGCGCGCATCACCCGCTCGATCCAGGCGACCGGCACGCCGAACCGGGCGGACGCCTCGGCGATCTCGGCGCGCCAGCGGGAGACCGGATCGGTTCCCGACGGATTGGCGGCGGCGGGGGTCGCGACGAGCAGCGCGAGGCCGAGCGCGAGCGTCCTCAGCGCAGCCACAACGGGGTCGCCTTGCCAATGACATCCTGCGCCAGCGTCGGTCCGAAATAGCGCCCGTCGAACGAGTCCGGGGTCTCGGTCAGGAGCAGGAAGTGCATGCCACGTCCAAGCCGGATGCACCCCCGCCACGCGGGTAGATTACGGCGCGCTGCGTCGGCGGCACGGCGCGTTGCGACTGGCCTGCCATTGACCGTCACGACGCGATCCACTGCGCAGATTGTGTCTCCCGCAACGCCAGCAACCCGCTTCACCAGTGGCACGTTGCTCGGAAGATAGTGGCGGCGTGCGGCGAGTTGCCGTGCTTGGATTGGCGGCCAGGCAATCGCCATGTCACCGCGTTCGAGCGGCGCGCCGGGCGACACGGCATAGAGGCCGACAGGTGCGCTCGCACTCGCGTTCCACACCAGCCGGGGCAGCGGCGGGACGGCGATCGTGACGCCAAGGCAAGCGACGCCGATACCGAGCAGCGCCGCGCGTCGCCCCAGGCGCAGGCGGCGTGCGCGGATGCGCTGACGTTCCGCGCGGCGAACCTCAAACCAGGCGAGAAGCGGGAGCGGGCGGTCGCGTATCCGGCGCTCAACCACGGTCGCCTCCGCGCGCGCGGGCTGCCGACCAGGTCTCGATATCGTCGATATGATAGCGCCAGGTTCGGCCATGCAGGCGGCATTTCGGCCCCTTGCCGGTGTGGCGCAGGCGCTTCAGCGTCGAGTAGGCGAGGCCGAGATGAAAAGCCGCTTGCTTGGCGGTGAGGAAGGGACAGGTCTCGCGCGCGGCCTGCGCCCGTTCGGCGGTATCCATGATGAAGCTCCATCTGCGCCCACGCACCCGGCGTCGGCTGATGAGCGCGGATTGGATCGATCCGGTCGTCTTCGGCAGGGTCGCAAATCGACCCCTGCGATTCCGACCCCCCGAATTGGCACCGGCGTTTCGGGCCGGTGGCGATGCCCCGCGTCCTTTCGGGACGCGGGGCGCTTCGCTCAGTCGGCGGGATTCCAGATGATCGCGAAGGCGTCATCGTCGTCCTGGCCGGCGGCGCGGCCGAGGTTGGCGTAGAGCCGGCGCGGACCGAATTCGGGGGCGGCGAGCGACAGCGACACATAGTCCTTGCCGCTCATTTCGCCGCGCCGGACCCACCCGGCCCCGACCTCGACGCCGGCTGCCGACACCCGGTAGTCGGGCTGGGTGTCGCCGGACTTACGGGTGTTGGGAATGATCTCGATGTCGGTGCGGATCGAGAGCGTCTTGAGCTGGCCCTTGAAGCCATTTCCGTCGCGGGTGACATAACCGATGGCTGGCATTGTTCGTCTCCTTAGAAAGTCGCCCCGAACCGTTTCCGGGCGATGGGCGGACCGAAGGGACGGTCAAAGCAGGCCCGCGAACCGACAGGCCGGAGCGAAGCGGAGGACCGGAGCCGAAGGCTTATTTGAAGCGCAGCGAGCGGGAGGAGGCCGCAAGCTCGGGGTCCCGCGCGGCGTGCCGCGTGGGGTGGGCGCGGGCGGGGAAATAAGCCGCGCGGCGATGGTTTCGCGGGACTGCGGCCGTCCCAGGTCATGCGCCCGAGGAGCCGAAAACGGTGCGGGAGATGGCAGTGGCGATCCCGATCATGCCGTCGGTTCACCCACGCGATGGATCGGACAGCGGGTTGCGCGGACATTACCGGAGCCTCATCGGATCGATCCTCCGCCGCACGCAGCGCGACGCTGCCGCGACTGCCGTCAGCATGGCCGATGACGACAGATCGGGGGTTCGGGTCCGGCGTGGAAGGCGATTGCGGCCCGCACCATGTCGGGGATCGTCCTCCATACTTCGGCCGTCTGCGCGGCGTTGTTGCTGATCGCCGCCGCGCCGCCTGACCAGGGGCGTGTCGGCCTTGTGATCGACGGCGATACCTTCCGGCTGGAGAGCGGCGAACGCATCCGCATTGCCGGAATCGACGCCCCGGAGACGCAAGCGGGACAGGCCAGATGTAGAGCGGAGATCGTACTTGGCCGGGCCGCGACCGCGCGTGCCCGAACGCTGCTCGATGGCCGGACTGTCACCGTCATGCGGGTCGGGCGCAGCTACAACCGCACGGTCGCCCAAGTGACGCTGGCCGGTCGCGATGTCGGGTCCGAACTGGCGGCGAGCGGCATCGCACGCTGGTGGCCGCGCTGGCAGCGGAAGCCCGACTGGTGCGCGCGCGCGCTGCGATGAAAATAAGGAACCAGCCGCGCCCCGGCCCGCGCCAGCAGGCCGGGGTGCGGCCGATATTCACGGCATCAGCCGCAACGGCGGCACGGCGAAATCGCCCGCCGCGAAGTGGCCGAGGATCGCTGCGTAGCTGCCGAGACGCTCGACGGTGCAGCGACCGATCAGGAGATAGTCGTCCTCGTCGGCGGCATAGCATTGCACCTCACCCGCGCCGGTGAACACGGCGCGCTCGGCACCCCATTGGCCGCAATAACCGCCCGACCAACGCGCGAAGGGCAGATCATGCTCGACGCACCAGCTTTCGAGGCGCTCGAACCGGCCCCAGGCCACTTCATGCGCCATGAGTTCAAGGGACATGCCCTCGCGGACCATCGCGGGGGTGAAGGGTTCGCCGTCCCATTCGGTGGACAGTCCCTGCTCCTGAATGAGCGCGAAAAAATCGGGCAACAAGGATCGCGGCAAGGTGCCGCCGATGGTGATGCTCGCGGATACACGGTCGGTCATGATGATCTCCTTTGCCGCGCGCCCGCGCCCGAGCAACGGGTGAACAGCGCCCCGCGCTGTTCAGGTCATACCGGGGGTATGACCGACCCGATTGCTGGCGCGGGCGCGCGGCCGAATTTTTTCAGAAATGGAAGGATGCGGGCGGCGGGTTTGCCGCCGCCCGCGAGCAATCAGGCGGCGAGGCGGTCGGCCTCGTCGTCGGAGTCCGGCACGGCCATCACCGCGCCCGGTGCGCCCGGATCTGGCTCCTCGTCGCCCGGGCTGCGCCGCTCGACCGCGCGGGCGGCTTGCGCCTTGGCATGGGCCGCGACCGTGCCGACGCCGCCGCGCGCCGTATAGGCGGTGGGCGGGAACGCCATCCAGCGTGGCACCCAGTTTTCGCGCCGGTCGCGCCCATTGGTGCCGTCAAGTTGGTCGCGCACAATCCGTTTCAGGGTCTTGGTCTTCTCCTGCCGGTTGGCGCTGGCGACGGTTTCGCCCGCCACCTCGGCGACGATCCGCGTGAGCACTTCCCGGTCGCGGACGACCGCGAAAAAGGCGTCGTCGGGCTGCCAGTATCGGGCCATATCGACGCCGATCTCGATACCCACCGCCTCGACAGCGGCGCTGCCCGCAGCCAGCGTTTCGCCGATGACGATGGCGAGCACCTCCATGACGACTGCATAGGGAAGGTCGAGCAGCCGGTGGAAGATGCCGACGACGCCATAGTCGTCGCCCTCCGTTTCGATGCTACCCCCGGTCACGGTCGGCTCCTCGGGCGAGAAACCGAGAACCGCCAGCACTGCGCGGCGGCGTTCGTCGAAATCCGCCTCGGCCTTGCTGTTGTCGAGGCTGTCGCGCACCTCGTCGTTGCGGGTGGATTGCGGCTCGACCTTCACCGTCCACAGGTGAGAGCCGCCGATGGCGTGGGCGACCATCAAGCGCAGCGCGATGGCCGGATGGCCGGTCAATGCAGCGCGGACGGCGGCATGACGATGCAGGTCGATATAGGTCTGCATCGTCGACGTGACCTCGGGTCGCGCCGGTTTCTGACCGGTCCCGTTCTGCGATCCCTCGGCCTTGGCGATGCGGCGGGCTTCCTTGCCGGAAACATAGCCTTCGTGGACAATCACTTCGCCACTCGCGCGCACGTCGAAATAGACGCGCCCGCCCTTGCGCTTGCCCGCTTTCTCATATTCCCATGTCGAGAAATGATCGGACGGCGGGACGATGATCGCGTCGGCCCAGCCCGCCTCGATATAGGCGGCGCGGCGTGCCTCGATTGCGGCATTCTGCGCAGTCCAGAAGGCTTGCGGATCGGCGGCATAACGGTCCTCGCCGAACAGGTCGGCGATCGTCGCAAGGCCGCTCGCCTCGACGTCGAACAGCGCATGTTTGACCGGGATCGACTGCCCGCCGAACAGCCAAGCCTTTAACTGGTGGCCGGTCGGCAGATAGGCATTCTCGTCGCCGGCAAGCGCGAGCCATGATTTTTGCTGGCTCTTCGACGCCATCGTCAGGTGGCGCACGGTCGCCGCGTCGATCCGTTGCTTGCGATAGAGATCGCGGATCGCAGGGAGCAGGTTGCCGAGTGCCAGCACGCGCTTGACGGTGAGGTCGGGCAATCCGAAGGTCGCGGCGATGTCCTCGACCGTGCGGCCCTCGCGGACGAGGCGGGTGAAATTCTCCCACTGCGTCACTTCATCGGGGTCGAGCCGCGCCATATTCTCGATCATCGACGCCTCGATGGCGGCGGCATCGTCGCCCTCGTCGAGGATCGCACAGGGGAGTAATGCCGCATCGGGATCGGCATCGCCCGTCGCGCGCCGTTCCTCGGCGACGATCTTGGCGGCGTGGAAGCGACGGCTTCCGGCGACGATCTCATAGCCATCGGGCGCGCAGTTCGGGCGGACGATGACCGGCTGGATGACGCCACGGCTGCGCACGGTCGGCAGGATATCGGACACGTCCGGAGCCTTTTTGCCGTAGCGCATATTGGCCTTGCTCACGACCAGCTTGTCGAGCGGGATAAAATCGAGTTTCATTGTCGTCACTCCTTGTGAGTGCCGGTCCGTCGCTCTTTCCGGGGTTGGCGGACCGGCTTACAAAGCGGCGTTACGCGCCGCACGTCATCCGCCTCTCCCGTGCTCGGGGTCGGTCGAAAGCTCGGGGACCGGCGCGGACTCGATGCGCCAGATGATTGATTGGGCTTGGCTGATCGAACCGGCGCGGCGCGCGATGTCGGCCCAGACCGACAGGCTGGCGGTGGTCGAAAAGTCGATATCGCGCTCGATGCCGAGGCCAAACGACAGACGAATGCCCGCCAGTTCCGACAGGCTGAAATGCCCGAGTTCGGGACAGCCGAACCCAAGGTCGGCCAATCCGAACAGCGTGTCGCCATCGTCGTAAAGTTCGGTTGCCAGCCATGTCGCCGCACCGAGCGGGTTGAAGAATTTGACGACCGGCGCGGGATCATGATCGCACTCGGCGGAGCGTTCGGCGTTCACGCGCAGCACGGCGCGAAGTTCGGGGGTGAGCAGGATCATGCCCCCTCCTCCGTCGTTCCAGCGATGCTGCGCATCGCCGGAACCTTGGGCCTCGTCGCCCTCCGTTCGGCAGAGTCATCATGGGAAGTGTCGCCTTGGACAGCCTCGGCCTGGGCGGCGGCGTGCCGCGCCAGCAGCCAGTCGGCAGCCTTGCTTGCGGCGCTGGCGGCGCGGAAGATCGCGCGGTTATCCTCGCGCAGCACCTCGAGCCACGATGCCAGATAGTCGGCGTGGCGGACGGTCGGCACGATGCCGAGCGCCGCGCAGAGGAAAGCCGAACCCATTTCGGCGACCAGTTCCTCGCGGGCATAGTCCTTTGACCCGAAGCCGGTGGTCAGGTTGCGCGCGAGCCGCGACGGATGACCGGTGGCATGGGTCAGCTCATGCAGGCAGGTCCGATAATAATTGATCTGCTCGAAAAAGGCCGGTTGCGGCGGCACCTGCACATAATCCTGCGCCGGGACGTAAAAGGCGCGATTGCCGCCGACGCGGAAGTCGATGCCGCTCGCCGCGATGACCTGCTCGGCAACCGGCACGATCTGGCGTTCGGGCAAGGGGGCCGGGTCCGGGTCGAGGCCGGGACGCAGCCCGTCGCACTGGGCGACGTTGAACACGGTGAAGCGTTTGAGGAAGGGAATGGCCTTGGCGTCGCCGCCAGTTTCGACGGCGCGCGCCTTTTCGGCCTCGGGTATGAAGCGGTCAGCGTAAACGACCGTGGTGCCGCGCTCGCCCTTGCGCACGCAGCCGCCCGCCTCAAGCGCCTGTTTGAACGTGAGCCAGCCCTGCGAAGGATAGCCATGTTCGATCACCGCGCCCCACAGGATCAGCACATTGACGCCAGAGTAACGCCGGGCCGTAAGCGCGTTGCGCGGGAGACCGGGGCTGGCCGCGCTGCCGTCGCCATCGGGACGTCCAGGGGCACCGGCTGTCGCCCAAGGCTGAACCCACGGGAAACGACCTGCCTCAAGCTCGGCGATGATCCGGGCGGTGACCTCGTCATAGAGGTTGACGCGGGCCGTTTCGGACTCGCTTCCGGGCTTGGCCGGGGTTGGTCTTCCGGCGCGGGACGCGGCGGGTTTCCGGCCCGTGCCGCGCGCGCGATGGCAAGTTGAAGCACGCATCGTTCACCTCCTGCACCGCCCCAAAACCACCAGGGCCTCCCCGGAAGCGGGGGTGGGCGGCAAGATGCGAACCGGAGAGGCCCGCTTGAGCGGCTCCGGCACCCGAAGGGCCGCAACGTAAGTGAAGGAGCCGGGCACAGCCCGGCTTGCCGGGGCCGCGAGCGGGCCTAGCAGGGAGCGCCGCCCACTCCCGCGCCACCGGGAGAGGCCACCAACAGCGCCGCCGCGCGAGCGGCGACCGCAGCCGTTTCCGGCGGCAAAGCCGCCGCCAACGAAGGGATGGCCCCCCGGCCGGCGCGGGCGGATGAGCGGTGCAGGGTCGGGCTTTGCAAGGCCAGGCGGCACCTGTCGCCGGTGTTGCAAAACCGGGCGCACCGCCTGCCCGAGAGGCCGGAGTGCCTGCGGGGCCGCCTCAGGCGTCGCACCCTGCCGGGCTGCTGTGCGGCCCACAAAGCGGGACTTTGTGGGATCACCCGCGCAGCAGTCCGGCAGTGTGCGTCCTCAGCCCCGCTCCGTCAGGGTCAGCATCGCTGACCCGCGCCAGCCGATCGTCACCGTCAGGCCGAGACCCGCAACGGGGCTCGGCGGCGCGAAGCCCGGCTTCGAGCCGTAGAGCGCGGTCGCGCCGCTTCACCGGCGTGAGGCGCCATCGCTTCGCACACCCGATCGGTCCAGCGATAAGGCGCACCGCGTCCACCCGACCCAAGCGTGGGCTAGGGCTTGCGCCGCATCAAATGACGATATCCGCCGCGCGCCATGGCACCAGCCTCGCGTACCAGCCGCCGGACCCGCGAGCGCAGCGAATCCGACACGTCATTCCAGTCGCGCGCCACCCGCTCGCTGCCGAACAGGATCGCACCGATCTCGCGCTGGCTCGCACCTTGGCCGATCGCATCATGGACACGCAGCATATCGATACCCCGATCGATCCGGACATCGCTGGGAAAGAGCGAGCGGGCGAACCGGCGATGGCGACACAGATCGAGAAATCGGCGGAGCGGCAGCAAGCGGGCCTCCGCCGACGCAAGCCCCCGCAACCTGTAATGCAACAGAACCGCTTCCTGGCCCGCCAGACGGCCCTCCTCGATATCGAGCCGAATATGATGCCAGCCATCGGACAGGACGACATGCTCGCGTCCAACCGCGTCGGTCGCAATCGCGAGCCAGGGGGCGATCCGGTCGATGCAGATACTGTCAGGGTCGGACGGGTCCGCCGACTCGGCGTTAACGGCAATTGCCCCGGGATCGAAATCGGCATGCCAGATGATCCGCGCCTCCGGGGCCTGGAGGTCGGGATGCTCGGCGAAAGTGCAGCCCCCAGGGCATGGCATCGCCGGTGCCGCGCGTCGCCGTGCTGGCACGTGCATACCAGCTGATATAGCTGGGATCGCGGCGCAGCCATTCCCACATCAGCCCCGCGCGATCGATGCTACGCAATCGATCATAGCTCGATCCGTTGCGCCAGTCGGTAGAAGCGTCTTTCCTTGCGGAACCGCTCACCGGTCCGATCCCGGCGGCATCCTGACACTGCGGGACGAAGCCTCCACAATGGACCGGAAGCTCAATCCTTTACGGTGCGCATACCCTGTTCCCGAGGCGCTGGCGCTTTGACGGAAGAACCCGCTGTGATACTGCACTTTTATTGCTAGATTCGCCGTGCGCTGGTTTGAGATCCCACCGTTCGGCCCGTACCCGCGTGAAAGGACGATCGCCGGGACTGCGGTGGCTTGAGACGCCGCCCGCGATTGCGCTGATGCCCGATGCACCTGCACGCAATGGCAGTGCGGTTCATGCACGTCGTCGAAGATGTCGCAAGTGCCGACGACCTCGCGGCGGCGATGGCAGCGATCACCGCCGAGCTCGGTTTCCAGTATTTCGCATTGACGCACCATGTCGACATCGTTGCGGCAAGCAACAGCGCGATCCGGCTGCACAACTATCCGGCACAATGGGCCGACTATTATGACGGCAACGCGCTTGGCGTCACCGACCCGGTCCATCGGGCAAGCCATGTGACGAGCATGGGATTTTGCTGGTCGCGCATGCCCGATATGATTCCGCTCACGGCGTGCGACCGCAAGGTGCTGGCGCTTGGTCGCGATCAGGGAATCGGCGACGGTTTCACAATACCGGCGCATGTCCCAGGCGAAGCGCGCGGCTCCTGTTCGTTCGCCAGCGAAGCGGGCCGGCCGGTGCCCGAGACGATATTGCCGGTGGCGCAACTCGCGGGCAATTTCGCCTTCGAGGCCGCGCGACGCTTGTGGAGCATCCGCGGTCATATGCCGGTCGCACGGCAACGGCCGCTGACCGATCGTCAGCGTGATTGTGTGCTTTGGGTTGCGCATGGCAAGGGCGACTGGGAGATCGCCATCATCCTCGGCATCAGCGAAGAGACGGTCGCGCGCCATATCAAGGACGCCTGCGAGCGTTACGGGGTAAGCAAGCGGACATTGCTGGTGATCCGGGCGCTGTTCGACGGAACGCTGACCTTCACCGACCTCGTCCGCCACTGATATACCCCTTTTCCGGGATAGCGGCGCAGCCTGCTCCTCGCCGACCCTTGGCCGATCACTCGGTCAGGGAGCCACCGACATGCTGCAAGTCCTCCAGTCCACCGGCAGCCCGGCATCGGACGTCACGCTCCGCGCGATGTTCGCCGCGCGCAAATCCGTCTTCGTCGATCTGCTCAAATGGGACGTGCCCGTGCTCGACGATGCCTATGAGGTTGACCAGTTCGACAATATCCATGCCACCTACCTTGTCCTCACCGAAGCGGACGGCACTCATCTCGGATCGGCCCGCCTGCTGCCGACATGGCGCCCACATATTCTCGACAGCCTCTATGCCGAGCTGTGCGAAGCGGTCCCGCCCAAGGGACCGGGCATCTTCGAGATCACGCGCTTCTGCCTCGATCGGCGGCTGAACGCAGCCCAGCGGCGCATCGTGCGCGATACGCTGGTAACGGGACTGGTCGAGCATGCGCTCGCAACCGGTATTACCACCTACACCGCGCTGGCCGAAATCGGCTGGTTCCAGCAAATCCTGGCATTCGGCTGGCGCTGCATGCCGCTGGGTCTCCCAGGGATCGTCGGCGGCACGATGCTGGCAGCGCTTCGCATCGACATCACGCCCGAGACGCCAGGGTTGCTTGCCGCGGCAGGCATCGCGGCAAGGCCGATGCCGTTCGACGGCCGGCGCGTCGCAGCCTGATAGGGAGCATTTCGATGACGGATATGTTCGACCTCGCCGGCGAAATTGCGCGACGCACCGCCGAACTCTCTACCCGGGGCTATTGTCACATCCCGGATGCGTTGCCGCCCGCGGCGGTCGGTGCCCTCGACAATGATCTCGCAGCGCATTTCGCCCGGACGCCATTTGGTCAGGGCGGATTCTACGGCACGACGACCAAGCGATTCGGTCGACTTCTCGTCCGCTCGCCAAAGGCTGCGGCGCTGGTCCAGCACCCCCTGATCCTCGGCATCGTCGAGGCGGTCTTGTCGCCGTGGTGCGACCGGATCCAGCTTAACACCACCCAGGCGATCGCGGTGCATCCGGGCGCGCCGGCGCAGTTGCCGCACCGGGATCAGGACATGTGGCGTGGACCGACCGGCGAGATCGAATATCTCGTCAATGTGATGTGGCCGCTGACGTCCTTTACGCGAGAAAATGGTGCCACGCTGGTCTGGCCGTGCAGCCACGGGCCGCAGGCGCTCAACCCGGAACCCGTCGAGACGCCAGTGGCGGCCGAAATGGAGCCTGGCGGCGCGCTGATCTTTCTCGGGTCGGCGCTGCACGGGGCGGGTGCCAACACCAGCATGGCCGTTCGGCGCGGTCTGGTCATCGGCTATTCGCTCGGGTGGCTCAAACCTTACGAGAATCAGTGGCTCGCTTATCCACCAGAGGTGGCGCGGCATTTTCCGCCAGAACTGGCCGCGCTCGTCGGTTACCGTCAGCACCGCCCCAATCTCGGCAATTATGAGGGCCAGTGTCCTTCGGTCCTGCTCGGCGACGACAGCGATCGTCCGCTGGGCGCAATCGATGCGCTGCGCCCCGATCAACAAGCGATGATCGACGCCTATCTCCAAGAGCAGCGAGCTGCGCCATGAATTCGGGCGCGACCGCGGAACGGGTCCATGAGACATTGAAGGCCCGCATCATGGGCCGCGAATTCAGGCCGGGCGACCGGCTCGACCCGGCGGTCCTGGCGGTTCCGCTGGCATCGAGCGTGACGCCGGTCCGCGACGCCCTTCACCTGCTCACCGGCGAAGGCCTGGTCGAGACGCGCACCGGCGACGGATTCCATGTGCCGGCGCTCGACGAACCGGCGTTGAAAGACTTGTACGACTGGTCCGCCGAACTGATCGCGCTCGCGATTAATGCCTGGCCGCGTCCACACGCTGCAATCGTCCTTCCCCCGCGTGCGCAGGACGGGCACCCGATCGCCGATCGCGTCGCAGAGGCGTTCCTCGCAATTGCCCGGCGCTCGCCGAATGGCGAGCACGCGCGTGCAGTCGATCGTCTCAATGCAAGGCTCCATGCCGTCCGCACGGTTGAAGCCCACGTGCTCGACAATGTGGACGCGGAACTGGCTGCCATGACGGCAGCAGCAGAGGCTGGGGAGCGCAACCTGCTCCGCCGTCTCAACACGGCTTACCACCGTCGACGGCGTCGCGCGGCGGCGGCCATTGTCCGCGCCGTGTACCGGGCCGACTAACGGTCACGATTCCGCTGATCGCCAAACAATCTCGATATAGAATCCGTATAAAGTTCGGATAGCCGGGCGCGCTTCATACACTCCCTGGGCTGCAACTCGCAGCCTGAGAGAAGGAGTGTATCATGGAACGCGAAGACGAAGTCATCGACCTGGGTACCGCGAGCGCCGAGACCAAGGGCCCCGGCGGTCCGGTCGACGATCTGGCGCTCGGAATCTTCCAGACCGGTCTTTCCGACGACTGAAGCGACGGCGCGCAGCCTCGGCTGCGCGCCGTTTCGCTGTTCGCGAAAATGACAGGCTATGCTCTGCGCAAGGGACTGACATTCTGCCGTGTCGACGGCCGTTTCGTGTTCCTCGACTTGCCCCGCGATCGATACTTCTGCCTGAGTCCAATAGCGGACCAGGCATTTCTCGATGTGATTGCCGGAGAGTCGCCCGCGTGGGTCGCGGCGGCGTTGCGGGATGGCCTGCTCCGCGAGGCTGCCGACGACACGCGCCCTGTTGCGTGTATCCCGCCAGCCCCGCCGCGCGGGTCGCTGCACGACAACAACCAGATCGTCAGCCGGACGAGCGTGCTCGGGGCACTCACCCGACGCGCGGCAAGCCGGGTCTGGCTTCGCGCACGCCCGCTCAAGGCGGTGCTGGATCGGGTGCAGGAGCGAAAATCGTCGAGAGCGGACGTGGAATTGTCTGTGGCTCAGATCTCGCGGCTCGCTGCGGCCTATCGTCGCGCCGGAATGCTCGTATCCGCGCATGACCAATGCCTCGCGACTTCGCTCGCGGTCGCCTGGCAGCTCGCCAGCCTCGGGGCAACGCCCCACCTCATCCTGGGTGTGAAGCTGCATCCTTTCCAGGCGCATTGCTGGGTTCAGATGGGCGATGTGGTCGTGAACGACCAGCTCGATGCCGTGCGCCTGTTCACACCGGTCCTGGTCGTGTGATGGCGGGGCAATATCTCGCCGTCCTCGGTGCCGACTCGCCCGATGGAGCCGTCGCGGCAAACCGTGTTCGCGCGCTCTGCAACCGTCGCGCCGACCTGCACATTGTCGTCGATCAGCCCGACTTGCTGCTGATCGCGACGAACGATCTGCCGACGCTC
Organism: Sphingomonas sp. BE123; assembly: GCF_031456015.1. Classification (NCBI taxonomy): domain Bacteria; kingdom Pseudomonadati; phylum Pseudomonadota; class Alphaproteobacteria; order Sphingomonadales; family Sphingomonadaceae; genus Sphingomonas; species Sphingomonas sp. BE123. The sequence goes on from NZ_JAVDTW010000001.1 coordinate 1,210,328, forward strand.
CCGGTCGGACGCGACGAGGGGGCGGTTCTCGGTCAGCTTTACTCAAGAAGCACCGGCGCGCTGGTGAAAAGTCTCGATGGCGGTTGGAAGCACGCGATCCCCGTGTCGAATGGCAGCACACTGACCCAAGAGTTCTGGGGAAGCTACGTCGCATTCGTGCGCGGCGCCCGCTCGCGGCAATGGTCGGTGGTGCGCGCGCCGTTCGGTGCGTTGTCTTGTCTGATGACGCGCCTCGGCACCGCCCTGCTGGTCGCCTCCGACTTGGGGTTGCTCGCGGAGGCAGGCTGGACGCCGCAAGGCGTAGCCTGGGATCAGGTCGCGTCGCATCTCGCCATGCGCGACCTGCGCCGCGCTGCGACCTGCCTCATCGGCGTTGAGGAATTACTGGGCGGCGATCGCATGACTCTGGCAGATGGCAAGGTGGCGATCGACCGGATCTGGACGCCCTGGAAGCAGGCCGAGCGCTGCGGATCGGTGGCCAGTCGCGCCCTCGCCGTGGAGGCCGTCCGACAGGCTGTTCTGAATGCCGTCCGCTCGACCGTTTCGCGCGCTACCCGTCCGCTGCTCCTGCTGTCCGGCGGACTCGATTCTTCGATCGTTGCGGCCTCGCTCTCGGCGCTCGAGCGTCCGTTCAGCTGTCTGAACCTGGCAAGCGCGGGTGCGATCGGCGACGAGCGCGACTATGCGAGGCTCGTCGCCGACGCGCTGGGCGTGGAGCTCTTCGTGGCGCAGTGGGACGTGCGCGACGTCGATGTCACACGCTCGGCTGCCGCAGACATGCCCAATCCGTCTGCGCGCAGTTTTATGCAGGCGTCCGATCATTTGACGAATGCCGCCGCTGCCCGAGCGGGTGCCGACCTGGTGGTCGACGGCGGCGGCGGCGACAATGTCTTTTGCGCGCTGCAATCGGTCGCACCCGTCGCCGACGCGATGCTGCACGGCGAGCCCTTCCGCAGGACGCTGGCTGTGGCGGGCACGATGGCAGGGCTGGCGCAGGCAAGCGTGTCCAACGTGCTGCTGCGCGCTGTCCGTCGTGCCTATCTCCGCTCGGCGGCCTATCGCTGGTCCCCGGAATTGCGCTTTCTGAGCCGGGCAGCGCAATTCGGCGGGAGCGTGGCGGTCGCGCACCCTTGGCTCGAGCCCCCGCGCGGCAGCACCCCCGGCACGGCGGCGCATATTGCGATGGTCGTTGCGGCGCAGAGCTGGGCGGAGGTGGGTGAACCCCGAGCGCTGGCCAGCGCTTCCCCGCTCGTTGCCCAGCCGGTGGTCGAGGCTTGCCTTCGCGTGCCCAGCTGGTGGTGGTTCGCCGAAGGCAGGAATCGCGCCATCGCACGCGAGGCATTCGAAGGGATGCTGCCCGACGAAACGCTGAAGCGGTCGTCAAAGGGGTCGCCGGACAGCTTTGTCGCCGAACTGTTCGAACTGAACCGGCCTATGCTTCGCGCGATGCTGCTGGACGGCAGGCTGCGCGCGGAAGGCATTCTCGATGCACAGGCCGTCGAGCAGGTGCTGGCCGATCCGCGCCCGGCTGTCGGTGCGGATTATCGCCGCATCATGCGACTGGCCGATGTGGAGGCCTGGGCGGCGAACTGGACAGCACCTATTGCTTGACGCGCGCCCGATCGCGGCGATCACGCATTGCCTGCCAGCGTGCGAATTCTTCGCGCCTTTCTGGATCGGGGTCGATGCTGCCGGCGAGCCAGAAGCCGAACCAGTCGAGGTTGCGCGCGTAGATGGCAAGACGGTGCGCGGGCTGCCATTTGATATGATGCTCGCCCGGAAAGAGGTACATGTCGACCGGCTTGCCATGCTCGCGCAGCGCGGTGAACGCCTCCAGGCTCGTTAGATATTCATCGTCCGCCAACTGCATGAGCAAAGGCGTATCAATCGCCGCCGCATTCTGGGCGATCGAGGCCGGTGCCCAGAAGGATCGATCCGACGCCGTGGCCGGCGGGTAGCCGAGCGCGCGCATACGATCGGCATAAGCTGGACCGACGACCGTCATCACGGTCCAGGGTTCGATGCAGCATGAGCTCATCGCCGCCGCTGCGAACCGGTCGGTGTTGATGAGCGCGAACGCGACCGTGCTCGCGCCGTCGCTAAGGCCGGTGATGCCGATCCGCGCGGGATCGGCGATCCCCAGATCGATCACACGCTGCACGCCGTTCGTGACGGCCGACAACAGGCTGCGGCGCTCGCTCCAGCCGCGGGCGTTGGCAGCGTTGATATCCTCATAGGTCTTGAGGGCCGGATTGGCTGCCGCGAAGAAGGGGGGGCGCTCGATGCTGAGCACGGCAAAGCCGCGCGCGGCAAAGGCATGGATCGGATATTCGTCACCGGTCGCACCGCGCAGGAACCCGTTGCTGAAATATTGCGTCACGATCAGCGGGAGGCGGGTGCCCGGGCGGTAATCTGGCGGAAGCACGAGGTCGCCGCGCGCTTCGAGGCCAAGGTCGTTCTTCCAGAACAGTCGGACCACGCGGCCGAGGCGAAGTCGCGAGAATTCCGGGTTCGGATCGTAAAGGAGGCGCGATTGCCCGGTGCGGGGATCGAGGATGACGAGGCGCCGGGGCACCGTCGCTGCCTCGCGCGTGCAGATCAGTTGTACGGCGAAGAGCAAGCAGCCGTCGAGGATATCCGTCGTGGCGAAAACGCGCTTTGGCGGTCCGGCACCCGGCGTCCAGCGATAAAGCGCCATCTCGCCGCGTGCCCAGCCTTCGCGCTGAAGGAACAACAGCGGCCCGCCGCCGGGACGCCACCACATCCCGACGATCTTGCCCGAACACGCACTCGGCGGGCAGGTGACGGTCGCACCGGAGGCGGCGGTTGCCCGCAGGACGAGCGGCCCGAGCGGCGAGGACGATTGCCGTTCGGTCCAGGCGCGCCGCCCGTCCGGTGCGTCCGCCCGCGGATCGGGCGGGACGCCCGGCACACCCTCGGCACTGATGCGCTCCCGCTCGCTCGCGCTGGCCGGGGACAGTTCGCGATCCGCCAACCCGATCTTGAAATACGCAAGCGGCGTCGATGCGCTGGGCTGCGGGCTGTTTCCCATGCTCGGTACGAAACGTTGGTCGTAATGGAAGCCGCGACGCGCTTCGCTATCCGCCGCCGAACGCTCGGCAAGCGTTCCAGGGCGGCTTGCGAAGACCAGCCCGGTGCCATCTGAAAGCCAGGCGAACCGCTCGACATCGACCGCCGAGCGGGTGAGCGGATGGCCCGGTCCGCCGGCCAAAGCCACAAGCCAAAGCTGCGTCGTTCCTCGATCTCGCCGCAGATAGGCGATCCAGCGGCCATCGGGCGACCATAAAGGCGTCACGACCTGTGGGAAGCCGGTCCGGGCGAAGAGACCGCGATAGACGCCAACGGACAGGATCGGGTCGCCGCCTTCATCGAGGAGCCTCGGCGCTGCGGCGGGCTTGATGTCGATCACTGCGAGGCCGCGACAGTAGCGGTTGGTGTCAGGATCCGCCCGGCTGATGACAAAAGCGGCGCGCGCTCCATCGGGCGATAGACCGAGTGGGCTTGGCCATCCGAGGATCGATCCGTCGGGCAACCCGATGTCGCGCAGTCGCACGAGATCCTCGGGTGCGACAAGCCGCTGCGGTTGATCGACAGCTTGCTGGCGCGGCAACAGGTCGCATCGCGCCTCGGCTATCAACGGCAGCAGGAGCGCAGCGGCAGTGGTCAGCACACGTCGCCGACGTCGGGGGACGGCCATTACCATTTCTTCGACAGCCCGACGGCGATGAAGCGTCCGACCGGCGAATAGTTGGTCGAGTCGTAGGGCGTATCGTAATAAACCGACGTCGCGATCGTCGTCGGCGTCTCGTCGAAGATGTTCTGGACGGACAGCGACAATTCGATCCCGGCCAGCGGTCCCGCAGCGTTGGCAAAGCGGTACCGCCCCGAGATGTCGACAGTGGACATTCCGCCAATGCGGACTGCGGTCGCCGGGCGCGTGTCGCGGACCTCGCCGATATGGCTGACCGTCGCCGCAATGCTCAGCGGTCCGTTATCCCAGCGGACCATTCCGCGCGCGCGCCAGTGCGGCGGATTGAAAAGCCTGCCGGCCAGGGGTTGAACCGGCTGGGCGGGCGCGAGCTGTTGCTCGCTTTCGAGATAACTCGTGTTGAAGCTCATCTCGATCGAGCCGCGCGCAACCGCCATCCGATAACGCAGCAGCGCATCGACGCCGTGGATCGACTGTCGCCCCGCATTGATGTTCGCGCTGTCGACGATCGCAACGACCCGCGCCGGATCATAGGGTGAGCCCGTGGCGTTGATGAACTGGTCGGCACCGGCGATGAGCGCAGCCTGCTGGCCCGGCGTGGGGTTGAGGGTGATCTGGTCGCGATAAATGGGGTTGGACAAGGCCTGCGAGAGCAGCAGGATCGGATTGACGATGCGATCCACATAACGCGTCGAGAAATAGCTCAGCTCAAGCGTCGCGCCCGCAAGCGAAGGCGGATGGAGTGCGATCGTCGCTGACCAGCTCCTCGCCTTCTCTGGCTTGAGCGCCGGATTGCCCCCCGCCCGTAGCAGCGCGGATGAACCGGACGGATAGCCAATGCCGCCGAAGCTCGTGACCGGATAGAGCAGCGCTTGCCCGACCTGATATTGCTGGATGAAGCTGGGTGCGCGGAACGACCGGCCCCATGTCGCCTTCAGGTCGACGCTGTCCGATGGCGAATAGACGATCCCCAGCTTCGGAGTGACGACCTCGGCCACGCCACGATAGCGCTCATAACGGATCGCACCGCTCAGGTTGAGGTGCCGGATCAGCGGGATCTGCTGATCCGGCGAAATGATTGGCAGGCTCAATTCGCCATAGGCGTAGAAGATGTCCTGCGAGGCATCGATATTCTGGATCGCGCCCGCGCCGCGGAACAGCGCGAAATCGTTGAACCGCACACCCGCCCCAAGCGCGAGTTTTGCCGGTCCGCCCGGAAGCGCGATCAGAGGTCCGTCGGCGGAGAGTTCGCCGGTGGTCGAGCGATTGTCGTAGCGACCGCCAGCGCTACTGGCAAAGGCACCGTTGACAAACGTGTCTCCCCGAAAGGCCGTGCTACTTTCACCAAAGCTGCCGGTGAGGTTCACCCGCCAAGTGTCCAATGCCCAGCGCAGGCTCGCGGCGAGCGCATAGGATTCGGCCTCGAAGCTTTGCGTCGTTCGGCTGGCTGCGAGGTTGCCCGCAAAATTGAGCGGATATGTCGTCGCACTGGTGCGGTGATTATAGAGCGCGTCGGCCTCGATTGAGAGGGCGTCCGTCAGTCGTTGATGACCGCTGGCGGTAACGGCATGGCGCGTGCTCGCGGGGAGCAGCGTGATGCCGGGACGCGAGGCGGCATAATCGCGGTCGGCCGCGCTGATCGCGGTGTTGTCGGCATATTCATAGGTGATGAAGGCGCTGCCGCTGTCCCAGCGACCGCCCGCGATCGCGCCATATTGCTGCTGGAAATTGCCGCCCTCGGTCGAGCCGCCGATGCGCGCGCGTGTCTCGATCCCGTCGAAATCGCGCTTGAGGACGACGTTGACCACCCCGCCAACGGCATCAGAGCCATAGAGCGCCGAAGCGCCGTCGGCGACGATTTCGATGCGGTCGACCGCCGCCAGGGGAATCGCCGAGACATCGACGCCTTGCCGCGCAGAATCATAAGGGAGGCGGCGGCCGTTAAGGATCGTCAGCGTTGCGTCGCTGCCAAGTCCGCGCAGGTTGAACGACGATCCCCCGCCGACATTTCCGCCGGTGCTGGAAGGGACATTGAAGCCCACGCCCGGATTTTGCCCGCCGCCATAACTTTGCGGCACGCTGCGTGCGACCTCGCCAAGGTCCGACTGGCCGGCATCGCGTATTGCTTGCTGGTCCAGCCGGACGACCGGAGACGCCACCGGCGCTCCGCGAATACGGCTGCCGGTCACAACGACTTCAGACTGGTCTGACTGTTGCGCAGTCTCCCGCGAAGCCGAATCCCGCTCGATGATCAGACCCGTAGCGATAACGCGGTAACGCAGGCCCGAGCCGGCAAGCAGGGCGTTCAGCGCCTCTTCGGCAGTGTGATCCCCGTCCAGGGCTGGCGCGTCCTTGCCGCTGACCAGCATGGAAGGCGCGATGATGCTGCGACCGGATGCAATGGCAACTGCGCGCAGCGATTCGGCCAACGACTGTGCCGGAAGGCGGTAGGTCTGTCGCCCGGAGGCTTGCGCTGATGCCGGGGCCGAACCCAGGATCAAGGCGGCCGTGCATGTCGAAATCGAAGTCGCGAACGCTGCGTTGCGCAATATTGCCATCGTCAATTGCCCCTGCGCGACGCCGACGTGGCATCGCTTGGGGGCTTCGACACCAGGGGCGTCGCCTACCCTGGGATTTTCTTTCGGCTATCGACGCCGAGACAGGATGAGGGGGCCGCGATCGGTGAGCGCGACGTCGAGATTGAAGGTTGCCGCCAGCATTTGGGCAAGCTCGCGGGGCTTTGTCGCGGCGAAGGTGCCGGTGAACCGCAACGCGCCCAACTTGGGGTCCGCCAGCCGGATCTGTTGGTCATTGTAGCGGTTCGTGGCTGCCACCACCTGCGCGAGCGGTGCGTCCTCGAAGGACAGCATGCCCGAGGTCCACCGCATGTCCGATTCCCGAAGCGGCACCGGCGATCCAGCCGGGGTTTGCGGCTCGAGGGCAAGCTGCTGGCCAGGACGCAGCAATCGACCCTTGCCGATCGTTTCGCCTGTCCAAGTCACGGCTGTGCGGACCTCGACCGATCCGCGCAGGAGCGACACGGTCATCCGCCGTGCCTGCTGTTCGACATCGAACAAGGTTCCGTGCGCAATGATCAAGCCGCCATCCGACTGGACAACGAATTGCCGCGCCGTGTCATGCGCCACGTCGAATCGAGCACGCCCCCGACGAAGCAACAGTCTTCGTTCGCCAGCCGTATAGGCCACCAGGAGAAGGCTGTCGGTGTCGAGCGTCACGCGCGAGCCATCGGAAAGCGTGGTGGTGCGGATCTCACCGAGCCGGCTGGCGATCTCGGTCGGCTCGACCGGCCCCGGCCAAGGCCCATCGGGCCGCGACATGCCGATGCCTGCAAAGATGACAAGGAGGACGGCCGCCGCCGCTGCGAACGCCATTGCCGACGGGCGCCGATCCGCAGCCCGAGCAGTTTGGCGCCGCGCCGGTTCAGCGGCAGGCGTTTGCGCCGCCAGGGCCATGTTCTCCCAGCTTGCGAGAACCTCGTCATAGATGTCGGCATGTCGCGGATCGGCGGCGTACCAGGCCTCGAAACCCTCATGATGGTCCGCGCTGTCAGGCGCGCGCAAACGCGCCAGCCAGGTGACAGCGGTCGCCCGGATGGTATCGTCCGGGCTGGGTGCCTCCCCGGCCTCGGACGTCAACGCGACCTCAGCACGTGGTCGAGACGCGCGATTGCCTTCGTCATGTGCCATTCGACGCCTTTTACGCTCAATCCCATCCGCTTGGCGATATCGCTATAGCTGACGCCATCGACGCGGTGGGCCAGGAATATCTCGCGGGTCTTCGGACTAAGCCGCATCAGGGCGCCTTGGAGCCGGTTGAGTAGATCACGCGCCTCCAGCGCCGCGATCATGTCTGGCCCGGCGAGCGATTCCTCATCCGCCGGGACGTGCTGGGCGAGCGATCTCTGCAGGGCGGTCCTCGCGCGACTGCGAAGCAGGTTCGTCGCGATACGGTTGAGATAGGCTTCGGGTTGCTCGATCGTCCGGTCCTTCGTCGCCGACGCATCGACGAGGCGGGCGAAGCTCTCCTGCACCAGATCTCCCACATCCTGCCGATCCGTCCGGCGCGCGAAGTAGCGATGCAGCCGCGGCGCCTGAGCCTGGTACAAGTCGTTCAGCGCCAGGACCGATCCGGCCGCAACCCGATCATCGGGCGGCAACGGATCGCCCTCGGCCAGGCGCGGCGAGGTCAATGCGTTCAGAACGTCGGGGATCAGGCGCATCGCGACACTCGATCCCGAGGGTATGGCGGACCACTCGCCCGAAAAAATCTGATCAGTCCAATATCCATCGCCGAATCGCCCGTCTTCGAGGCGACGCCGGCGGAAGCCGGGTGTTGAGAAGCACGCTTGAGTCGTGCGCCGACGCCTTTGGCCGCAAGCGGCTTGGACATGCGCGTCGGCCACCCGGCCGCGTCGATGGCGGGTCATTCTTCCCAAGCGAGGTTCTCAAGCCTCGGCGCCGCCCTCGCGGCACCCGAGCAGACTAACAGCCTGACTCGAAGAAGCAACTCCGGCAGGGTTGGTTGAATGCGCGCCAAATGCCACACTTAGAGGATGTTATCACGTTTCGATCGAGGCACATTCAGACGGGCAGGCTGGGCACGCCTTTCAGATCGGAGCTACACCGTTACGAGCCACGACGGGGCTAGAAGTTGCATGTGTTGAAGTCCCCGTGATCCGCTCATATCTCTGGCGCGCGCACCGGTTCGCAGGTAATGAAAAACGATGGACACGGGCCGCGTGAACCGCCGATCGATCGCCAGCGTGATAGGCCTGCTTGTGCTGGCCTGTCTGCTTGTCCTCAAGTCGCCGCCCGTCTGTGAGATCGTTGCATCGCCGCACGTGACGGACATGGCTGCCTGCCCGGAAATGCCGCGCAAGCCACCGGTGCAAAAATCGGCTTCGCTTGCGTGCGCGGCTCCCTGTTTGCTGGCGAATACCGCGCCCGTCGCTCCGCTGGCGATCAGGCTGGCGCTAAGCACCGTTTACGATCCGTCGAGCGCCGAAACGCTCCGCAGCGTCAACGAAGGCCCCGCACCGCCGCCACCTCGCACCCGTGATCGACCTGCACTCTACTGAATCTGATCAAATCACGGAGACTATCGATGAAGAATCTCAAACTGCTCGGTGCCACCTTGGCGCTCTTGGCCTCGCCTGTTGCCCATGCTGCCGAGGGCATGGATTGCTGCAAGGACATGAAGACCTGTTGCTGCAAGAAAGAGGGCGACAAGCCGGGCTGCTGCGACGACATGAAAAAGGGAACGCCCAGCACGCAGGGCAAGTAACGAATGGGGAGGGAGGCGTCCGCGCCTCTCTCCCTTCCTCAATGACGTGCGAAGACTTTCTGCCCGCCCAATCCAAAGGCAATGACGCTGTAGGGCTGGGCCTTCGCGCCCGGTACTTCCATGCCGGGCGAGCCGATCGGCATTCCGGCCACCGCAAGGCCTTTCACACCCTTCGGTCGCGTCGCGAGCGCGCGCTTCATGTCGGCGATGGGGACATGCCCCTCGAACGCCATGCCGTCGATGATCGCGGTATGACAGGAAGACAACGCCGCAGGCACCCCCGCCTTTTGTGCGAGAGCGGCACGCTGCGGATTGTCGATGATCCGCACTGGTCGCTTGATTTCGCGTTGCGCGATCGCCGCCCATTTTGTGCAACAACCGCAACCCGGATCACGATGCACTACGACGTCGGCGGCGAACGCCGAAGTGGCCACCAACAGCAGAACCGTCGTGGACAGCGGCTTCAAAATCATCATCGTTGCTTCCTAATTTTCCAGCATGCTTTTCATCTGCGCGATCTCCTCGCGCTGTGATTTGATGATCTGTCGGCACAACGATATCAGTTCGCGATCGGTGAGCGATGCCTGCTCACACATCAGGATCGCACCTGAATGGTGCGGAATCATGGATCGGATGAATGCGGTGTCGTCGATCGTAGTCTGAGTTCGGATCAACGCGAAGCTGCCGAAGAACGCGACTGCTGATCCGGCAAGCAGCAACACATTGAGGCGCTTGGACGGAAACATGTCCCGCATCGCCACGATCATCAGCACAACCATCGGTGCGACCATCATCAGCGTCATGTAGAGCATGTTGAGGTTGTTGTAGAAGCTCGACAGCTGGTCGATCATCACGAACATCACCAGATACATGATGACCCCGCTGATGGCGGTTTGCAGTGCGAGGCTGCGATAGGAGGTCATTGCATTCTCCTTTGCCATTTTCGTCGGTCTCCGACCTCAGAACCAGGCCCTGATCCCGACGACGAAGGTGGTTGCCGAAGGGTCTTCGCCGTCAGCGCGGGCGAAGCGCGCGGTGCGGCCGAATTTCGATGAATGCGAGATGCCGATATAGGGCGCGAATTCGCGTACGATCTCATAGCGCAGACGAAGGTCGAACTCGGCATCGGAAAGCCCCGCGCCGATTCCGCTCTCGATTACATCCTGCGCCGCCAGATTGAACTCGACGCGCGGTTGCAGGATAATCCGCTGGGTGATCCGCTGATCGTAGCTGGCGGCGAGGCGTCCCAACACATCGCCCTTGGTCGATACAAACGCATGAGCCTCGACTTCAAACCAATAGGGGGCGAGCCCCTCAACGCCGAACGCTGCATAACTACGCGCCTTGGGCTCGAAATCGTGACGGACGCCGGCCTGCAGGTTAAAATATGGGCCGATGGCGCGGCTGTAGAGCGCCTGCGCCTCGGCGCTTTCAACCGCCTCGCCAAAGCTGCCTTCGCCCTCGGTCTTGACGACTAGCCGATCGATGTCGCCGCCGAACCAGCCTTCCCCTTCCCACCGATAGCCCTCGCGCCCCTTGCGGATTTGCAGCTCGGCAATGTCCAGCATGATTTGGCTGAACGTGCCGCCGCCATGCTCGCTGCGCAGTGCCTTGCGCGCGCCGGTCATCGCCTCGCGCCCCCAGACACGGTCGGCATAGTTCGGCTCGGGCGCGGCGGGTGCCGGAGCGTTTCCGGCGGGCAGCGCGGTCCCGCCGCTGCCGGTGCTCGGTGCATCGGCGGCCATATCAGGCATTGCCGAGCTATCGTCATCGGATTTCTCGGGCGCAGCGGGGGCTGCACCCGCGGGTGTGCAATGCCCCATTGCCGCATGTTCAGGTGGGCAGGCCGGGTCGGTGGCCGGTGCCGCCTGCGCCGGTTTCGCGGGTGCCGCTATTGCAGCTGGCTTTGCTGCCGGTGTCGACGTCGGACGCGGCTTCGCTACCGGCTTTGGCTTGGGCGCGGTTTTCGCCGGCATCTTCATGCCGGGCATTTTCGAGTGATCCATCGTCTGCGCGGCGACGGGGGCGGCCAGTGCGATGGCGGCGGCGGCGGTGGCGAGCGACAACATCTTCATGCCCCCTCTCCTCCGCGCGGTCGGACGGTGACGACCTGCATCATTCCCGCATGCATGTGATAGAGCATGTGGCAGTGAAACGCCCAGTCGCCGACCGCGTCGGTGGTGACGTCAAAGGTCACCGTGCCGCCCGGCTGCACCTGCACCGTATGTTTGCGCGGCGCATATTCGCCATGCCCCGTCACCAGCTCGAAGAAATGGCCGTGGAGATGGATCGGGTGGCCCATCATCGTGTCGTTGACGAGGGTCACGCGCACCCGCTCGTCCTGCAGAAACGGGATCGGATTCTTGACCTCGTTCAGCTTCTCCCCGTCGAACGCCCACATGTAACGTTCCATATTGCCGGTGAGGTGGATGCGCATCGCCCGGTCCGGGGCACGCACATCGGGGTTGCGGTCCACCGCGATCAGATCACGATAGACCAGCACCTTGTGCCCGACATCCGCCAGCCCCTGTCCGGGCTCGCCGGTGCGGTCCATCGGCATCGGTGAGATCGTCTGGACCGTCGGCGTTTTCTTGACGCCGGGCGCGACGGCGAAATCGCGCATCGAATGGTCCATACCGGCCATGCCGCCACCAGCTTCTGCCGCACCGCCTGCTGCGGGCGTGCAATGTCCCATCGCGGCGTGTTCGGGCGGGCAATCCCCGGCACCCGGTGTGGCGGCCGCGCCCGCCATCGCGCCGTGATCCATGCCGCCCATTCCCATATCCTTCATGGTGGCGATCGGCCGTTTGCGCAAAGGCGGCACCGCCGCCGCCATTCCCGCGCGCGGGGCGAGCGTAGCGCGTGCCATGCCGGAGCGATCGACGCTCTCGCCGACCAGCGTATAAGCGCGGTCGTCGGACGGCTCGACGATGACGTCATAGGTTTCCGCGACGGCGATCTGGAACTCGTCCACCTGCACCGGGCGCACATTCAACCCGTCGGCCTGGACGATCGTCAGCTTCAACCCCGGAATGCGGACGTTGAAGGTGGTCATCGCCGATGCGTTGACGACGCGCAGCCGCACCCGCTCTCCGGGCGTGAACAATGCGGTCCAGTTGTCGCGGGGGCCATGACCGTTGACCAGATAGCTATAGGTCGAACCGGTCACGTCGGACACGTCGGTGGGATCCATGCGCATCTTGCCCCAATCGAGGCGATCCTTCGCCGACTGGCCCTCGCCGCGCAATTGATCGGCCAGCGTCTGCTTCTGATAGTTGAAATAGCCGCCCTGCTGTTTGAGCTTCTTGAAGATGATGTGCGGGTGCATCTCGCTATGGTCGGACAGCACGACGACATGTTCGCGGTCGGAAGCTATCGGGTCCGTGCCTGCCGGATCGATCACGATCGGGCCGTAATGGCCAAGCTGCTCCTGCAATCCCGAATGGCTGTGATACCAATAGGTGCCGGCCTGCTTGACCGGAAACTCATAGGTGAAGGTCGAGCGCGGCTTGATGCCGGGAAAGCTGACGCCCGGTACGCCGTCCATATGAAACGGCAGAATCAGGCCGTGCCAGTGGATCGAGCTGTCCTCGTCGAGCGCATTCTCAACGTGCAGCCGGACGTTCTGCCCCTCGCGCAGCCGGATCAGCGGACCCGGGATCGTGCCGTTGATGCCGATCGCGTGGCTTTCGCGCCCGTCGATCGTCATCATCTGGTGCGCGATGCGCAGGCGGATATCCTCGCCGGATACGCTCGGCAGCGCCTGGACGATGCCGGCCGACACCGGCTGTGCCCACGCCGGAAACCACGGGGCGAGGGCAAGCGAGCCGCCGCCAAGGGTGGCTCCGCGCAGCAGATTACGACGGCTTAGCAACAGCGACATGTGATGTAAGGCTCCGATGACGTTACCCGCTTTACGCAGAAGATCGGTTTGACCCTCATCCCGATCGGCAAAAGACCGCCCGGATCAACCCGTGTATCAAATCCGGGCAGGCTGTCCGTCGGAGAAGAACGCGCGGACCCTGGCCGTGTGCCGTTCGGTGTACCGTGCGAACAGCGCCGACAGCAAGATCGCCACCACAAGCACCATGACGACAAGCACGATGCTCGCTCCGGTCGCGGGCAAACGCTTGTCGTCGAGCAACAACGCAGCGGCAAAGGCGATGACCGGGAAATGCAGGACATAGAGCGAGAAGCTCGCCTGCGCGCCATACTCGGCGAATGGCCTCAGCCAGCGCGGCGCGCGCAGTTCGACGCGCAGCAACGTGTAGAGTAGCACTGCGAACGTAATCGCCAGCGGCAGCTCGACATCACCTAGCCCGAAGAGTCGCGAATAGATCAGGGTTCCGAGGAACGGGACACTAGCAACGATCAGCCACAGGCGGCGTAATGGCTGCAAGCTCTGACCCCCGGAACGGCGGGTCGCCCAGAACAATGCCGCCCCGCAAAGCCAGCAGGCAAAGCCAACCAGCATATTCGGCACGACCCAGGCAAGGAGCAGGGTGGCGAGCAGCGGCGACGGGCGTCGCCTGCGCCAGCTGACCCACAATGCCGGAAACCAGATATAGAACCAGAATTCATACGCCAGGCTCCACAACGGACCGTTGGTGCCGAACGGAGCCACGGCAATGCTTTGAAGAAACAGGATGTTGCCGAGGAGGGTCTGCCATCCCAGTCGCTCCGCGAGGTTATTGTTCAGCACATAGGTGTCGGTCGCGCCGGTGTGGGTCGAGGACTCAAGGCCATAGAGGCCAATTGCGTCCAAGATACCGCCGATCGCAAGCGCAGGCAGCACAACGACCAGCAACCGCGCGAGCCGGTCGATCGCATAGCCCGTCCAAGCCCAGCCTGCAGTCATCCGCCGGTCGACGCTCTTTGTGATCCAGTAACCGCTGAGGACGAAGAACAGGATGACGCTGGCATGGGCGAAACCTGCTAGAAAATAACCTGCCGAGGCAATCGTCGTGGCCTGTCCCGGATAATCGGCGATCAGGAGATACCAAGCATGGGCGAACGCCACCGTCACCGCCAGCACGCACCGCAGAGCGTCCATGACGACGAAAGCCCCACCTGCCCGCGTCTCTACACCGCCGTCGCGCGCCGGCGGATCGCCGCCGCCGTCTGTTTGGTCCACCGCCCCCATGCCGGTAATACGACGCCCGGGCGCGCATCCCTTGCGCGATCTGCAAGATTTCTACGGCGACGCTCTATGACAGCGACGCAGTCAGCCGCTGACGTGCGCGATACAGGCGCGTCTCGACCGCCTTTTCGCTGATCCCAAGCGTCTCGGCGGTCTCAGCCTGGCTCAGCCCCTCGATCGTGCGGAGCACCAGTGTCTCGCGCAGATTGCCCGGCAGCTCGGCGATGGCAGCCGTGACCTGCCGCAACTCCTGGCGATCGGCGGTCGCGGTTTCGATCGACGGCGTTGTGTCGGCGGTGTCGGCGGCATGGTCGAGAGGAAGCACGACCGAGATCAGGCGGCGTATCGCCCGGCGGCGGCGCAAGTCGCGCGCCTTGTTGATCGCGATGCGCGACAACCAGGGGCGCATCGACCGCGCCATGTCGTAACGCCGCAGCGCGCGATGCGCGGCGACGAAGGCTTCCTGCACGATGTCGAGCGCTTCGTCGTCGTCACCGACGATGCGCGCGACGAGCCGATGCAGTGGATCCTTGTGACGGCGCACGATTTCGGCGAACGCCAGCTGACTTCCACCAAGGCACAGGGCGACCAGCTCGCCGTCCGTGCGGTCGGCAAGTGCGTCGTTCACCGTGCGTCTTCGGTCAGTGCCTTGGTCACTGCGGCGTCAAACTTCGCCGCCTGATCAGGTTTGAGCAGCGCCCGCATTGCAAAGATATGGGCCAGCGTTTCCTTCTGGAGTTCACCCATCGTGCGGTGCGAAGCATCGACTGCGGCGGCGACGCGCGGGCCATTGCCATGCTCGGCGGTGATGGCTTCCGCAAGCCGCGCATTCTCGGCCTTCATTTCGAGTTCGAGCGCGCGACGGCGCACGGCAAAGGCTTCCTCAAGTACATGCAGCTGCCGTTCCTGCGTCGCGTCCAGACTCAGTTGGTCGTGCAGGACGGCATGGAGTTCCGCTCCGGGCTGGGCTGTAGGTTGGATGACGTATCGCCCGACGACCACCCCGAAAAGCGCGGCCAGGAAAGCCAGAAATACGATAACCCACGTGCGCCTTGTGTTCATCGCGTCGCGCCCAGCAATGTCGATGGCGCGAGCGGACTGGACGCGCCCAAAGGCGACAGCACCGGCGCGGCCTGCGCATCGGTCGATGGAACGACGTTGCTGAGAACGCCGAGCGCCAGTGCGAGGCCCATCGCTCCCAATGTCGCGCCAGCCCCAATACCAGCAACCGGCTGTTGCGCGATCGCATTCAGGACTCGGTCTTCCAGACCCGCCAGACCCCGATGCGGCGTTCCTGTCGCCAGCCGCTGAAGGGCATCGTCGATATTGGTTTGCATGACTGCCTCGTAATCCGCTGCTTCCCATACGTATGAGAATGCACGATCCCTCAACTACGCCGGTTTGAGGGGTAAAAACCGGTACTGCGTATTGGGAACATATCACAGGAGTTCGAGATGAAGTTCAATCCATTCGCCGCCGCCCTCGCCGCCCTCGCCATGGTGCTGATCCCTACCACCGCGTTCGCACATCCCAAGCTGGTCACAGCGACGCCCGCCGCGAACGCAACGGTCGCGCGCACGACGACGATCACGCTGACCTTCAGCGAGCGCCTGACGCCCAAGCTTTCCACTGCCACGCTGATCATGACCGGGATGCCGGGAATGGCGAACCATCCCGACATGAAGATGGCGGGCGTCACCAGCGCCGTTTCCGCCGATGGCAAGTCGATCATCCTCACCTCGGCCAAACCGCTGCCTGCGGGCAGCTACCGCGCTGACTGGGTCGTGATTGGCGCGGACACGCATCGCATCACCGGCCAGCACAGCTTCAGCGTCCGCTGATCATGAGCGACTGGGTGGCGATCGGCCTGCGCTTCGCCGCCTATGCCGATCTCATGCTGTTGGCGGGCCTCGCCATGGGTGGCGGTCTCGGTCGACATGCGCCGGCGATTGGCGGACGTGTAATAGGCTGGCTGGCCATACTAGGCGTAGTCATCACGATCGCCCAGCTTGCTGCGACGTCCCTGGCCATGACTGGCTACGACCTGGCCATACTGGATCGGGAAATGCTCACGTTCATGGCGTTTGAAACGTCGATGGGCATCTCTCATATCGTTCGCGCCGCAGCGCTCGCGTTGCTGGCGGCGCTCCAGCTCGCCGGGCGGGCGAGCAGGTCGGTTGCGGCCGCGCTGGCGATTGTTGCGCTGGGTTCGCTAGCCTGGACCGGTCATGCCGGCGCATCCGAAGCGGCGCTGGGCTGGGCGCACCGCAGCAGCGACATCGTTCACCTGGTTGCAGGCGCGCTGTGGATTGCAGCGCTGGCGATGTTCGTGCGGCTCCTGCTGCTCGACTTTGCGACGCCGGGCGCGGCGAGAACGGCGCTCGCCGCGCTGGCACGCTTCTCCGGCATCGGTGGGATCATCGTCGCGGCGATCGTCGTCAGCGGAGCGATCAACCTTGTCGCGATCGTCGGGATCGAAGGTCTCTCCACGACATTTGGAACATCATACGGACAGCTACTTGTGCTGAAGCTCATCCTGTTTGGCGTCATGCTTGCTCTGGCCGGATTCAACCGCTGGCGGCTCGTGCCGACCCTGGAGATGGCATTGGGCGGCGATAGGCAGGCCATCGCGCAGCACCGATTGCGGCTGGCGATCCTGGTCGAGACGGTGGCGGCGGTGCTCATCCTCGCTGTCGTGGCGATCCTTGGAACTTTGTCACCGGTTGATTGACTGGCACGGATCGTCCGTCCGGGCGTTGTGGTGGATCTTAGGAGAAAGCCATGAAGAATCTTGCAATCCCGCTATTGCTTGTCGGGTCGCTGACGGTGGCAGGTTGTTCTGACAATGCGCAGCAGAATAGCGCGCACGATATGGCCGCCACGTCGGCCGCCAACGGAACGATGCCGATGGACATGTCAGCCGCCAGCCCCGGCGACCCGCCGGCGACCCAGGGGTACAAGAAGTCGATGAACGACATGATGGCCAACATGCCAAAGTACACTGGCGAGGCCGACACGGATTTCATGCGGCAGATGAAGGGGCATCATCAGGCCGCGATAGCCATGGCCGAAACCGAACTGCGCCACGGTGACGATCCAGAGGCGCGGGCGTTGGCGGAGAAGATCATCCGAGATCAGCGCGCGGAGATCGCCGAAATCGACACTTGGCTGGCGGCTCGAAAATAAGCGGCTTGACCCTGACATGATGTCAGACATTATTGCCGGGTCATGGAGGACGACTCGATGACCCATGCCGACTATAACGCTCATGACGAACACAGCTGCTGCGCGACCCAGCCCTCGACGTCGGCGGTCACCGATCCCGTATGCGGCATGACCGTCGATCCCGCGACAACCGCGCATCATGCCGCGCATGACGGCGAAGATTACCATTTTTGCAGTGCTGGCTGTCGGACCAAATTTGTCGCCGACCCTGACAAATATCTGAGCGATGTCCCGCGTCCGGAACCCAAGGCGCTGCCGGGCGCGATCTGGACCTGTCCGATGCACCCCGAAGTCCGTCAGGAGGGACCGGGCACCTGCCCTTTCTGCGGCATGGCGCTCGAACCGGAGGAGCCGTCGCTCGACGATGCGCCCAATCCGGAGCTGGTCAACTTCACCCGCCGCTTCTGGGTATCCGCCGCGCTCGCAGTGCCGCTGCTGATCGTGTCGATGGTCGCCGAGATGCTGGGCATCGAGATCGTCAGCCCCGCCGCGTCGCCCTGGGTTCAACTCGCGCTTTCTGCGCCGATCGTGTTGTGGGCGGGCAAGCCTTTCTTCGAGCGGGGCTGGATGTCGATCCGGACGTGGCACCTCAACATGTTCACGCTTATCGCAATCGGCGTCGGTGCCGCTTTCCTCTACAGTCTGGTCGCGACTTTCGCGCCTGACTTGTTCCCGCCCACCTTCCGTATGCACGGCGGCATGGTGCCGGTCTATTACGAGGCAGCGGGCGTCGTGGTGACGCTGGTATTGCTCGGGCAAGTGCTGGAACTGCGCGCCCGCGCGGCGACCGGGCGCGCGATCCGCGCGCTTATGGATCTTGCGCCCAAGACCGCGCGCCGCATCCGCGATGACGGCTCGGAGGAGGAAGTGTCGCTCGGTGACGTGGCGGCGGGTGACAAGCTGCGCATCCGGCCGGGCGATGCAATCCCGGTTGACGGCATAGTTATCGAAGGGCGCTCGTCGGTCGATGAATCGATGCTCACCGGTGAGTCTTTAGCCGTCGGGAAGTCGGCTGACGACGCGCTGACCGGCGGAACCGTTAACGGCACTGGTAGCCTCGTCATGGAAGCCCGTGCGGTGGGCGCGGACACGATGCTTGCACGGATCGTGCGGATGGTTGCCGAGGCACAGCGCAGCCGCGCCCCGATCCAGGCGGTTGCCGACCGCATTTCGGGCTGGTTCGTGCCACTGGTGGTCGCGATCGCGATCGCGGCTTTCATCGTATGGAATTTCGTAGGGCCGGAGCCGCGCTTCGGCCATGCACTGCTCAATGCCATCGCGGTCCTGATCATCGCCTGTCCGTGTGCGCTCGGCCTCGCCACCCCAATGTCGATCATGGTCGGCACGGGTCGCGGCGCACATGCTGGCGTCCTCGTCAAGAATGCTGAAGCGCTACAGGCGCTGGAAAAGGTCGATACGCTCGTGATCGACAAGACCGGCACGATCACCGAAGGCAAGCCGAGGCTCGTTGCCACCCAAGCCCTGCCGGGGTTCGACCAGGACGATTTGCTTGGTCTGGCCGCTGCGGTCGAGGCACAATCCGAGCATCCGCTCGCACACGCCATCGTCACGGCCGCGACGGAACGCGGCGCCATCGTTGGAAAGGTGGATAACTTCGAATCCCAGACCGGTCTGGGTGTCAGCGGAGTGATCGATGGCCGCATCGTCGCGATCGGCAACGCTACGCAGATGACCCGCGTCGGCGCCGATCCGTCCGCGCTGGAGGCCGCTGCCGACCCGCACCGGAAGACTGGAGCCGGGGTCATGTTCATCGCCATCGACGGGTCGCCGGCAGGACTGCTCGCTGTCGCCGATCCGATCCGCGCCAATGCCCGCGAGGCGATCGCCACGCTGCGCGCCGAGGGTCTGAAAGTCATCATGCTTACGGGCGACAACCGGGCCACTGCCGACGCGGTCGCGCACGCGGTCGGCGGCCTTGACGATGTTCGTGCCGATCTCAGGCCAGAGGACAAGGCGCGTATCGTTGGCGAACTGAAGGCGGCCGGGGCGAAGGTCGCGATGGCCGGCGACGGCATCAACGACGCGCCCGCACTGGCGGCGGCGGACGTAGGGCTGGCGATGGGAACGGGCACCGATGTGGCGATCGAGAGTGCGGGGATGACGCTGACCCGTGGAGATTTGACCGCGATCGTCCGAGCACGCAGACTGGCAGATGCGACGATGCGCAACATCCGCCAGAATCTATTCTTCTCGTTCCTCTTCAACGGGCTCGGCGTACCGATTGCGGCGGGCGTGCTCTATCCCCCGTTCGGCATCCTGATGTCGCCGATGTTCGCTGGCGCGGCGATGGCGCTGTCTTCGTTCACCGTCGTCCTCAATGCCCTGCGATTGAACCGGGTGAAATTATGAAAATCGGACCCGCGTCGGAGGCGAGCGGCGTCTCGCAGCGGATGATCCGGCACTACGAGAAGATCGGCCTCGTCCCGGCACCGCCGCGCCGGGACAGCGGCTACCGCGATTATTCCGACGCCGACATGCATCGGTTGCGCTTCATCGCCAACGCCCGCGACCTTGGCTTCCCTATCGAAGAGATCAGAACGCTGCTTGATTTGTGGGACGACGGCGCGCGGTCGTCGGCCGACGTTAAGTCGCTGGCGACCGCGCGCGCCGAGGAACTACACCGCAAGGCAGAGGCGCTCGAAAAAATGCGGCGAGCGCTGCTTGATCTGGCGGCACGCTGCTGCGGTGACGACCGCCCCGACTGCCCGATCATAGACTCGCTTGAACGACCGGCCTGATGTTCTTCTTTGGTCGCATCCCGTTCGTGAACGATCAGGGCGCATGATCAACTACGCGCGATTTGCTCCAGCGGGACATTCCTTTCCGTCGATCGGGATTGCTGGGCGCGAGCAAGCTATTCTTGATCAAGTGCTGCACCAACCGACACGCCTTCGTTCCGGCGCTACATATGCTTGGTCCGTGGAAATCCAGCCTTTTCCAGAAGATATGATGGTGCTATTGATGGTGCCGGTGATTTCCCACTGCCAATTCGCGTAGGAAATCAGCTACTTGGGTGCCGATGGGAGTGTTCTTCTGGCACCAGACACCCATTCGCAGCATGTCGCGCGAATGGGCTAAAACACCGGAAAACCTAGGAAAATGACCCCGCCCCGATCGCGAGGGTTCGCGACCATGCGCGGCAAATCGGGGCCATTTGGGGGCCTGTTTGGGGGCCTATTTATTGAGGGTCCCGAGGCCTTAAGCGCGCCCGGGCCGTGCTCCGGCCTTGAGAGCATCCAGCTGGTCGCTCCAAGCTTGCATCATCTCGACTCGTGATCGCCAGTAGCTCGTCCGATTGTAAATGGATCGGACCTGATCCTTGCCTTGGTGAGCCAGCGCCGCCTCGATGACGTCGGGTGACCATTTTCCGCTCTCGTTCAGCAGCGAACTCGCAGTCGAGCGAAAACCGTGCGCGGTCATTATCCCGGCATATCCGAGCCGACGCAGTGCCTGGTTCACCGTGTTTTCGGAGATTGGTCGATGCAACGAATGAAAGGCCGGCAGAACCCACTCACTTCGGCCGGAGACAGGGATCATTGCACGGATGATCCCGATCACTTGCGATGATAGCGGAACCTCGTGAGCCTCACGCGATTTCATCCGCTCCGCCGGAATTTTCCAGCGCGCCTGATCGAGATCGAGCTCTTGCCAACGCATCGCGCGAATTTCTCCCGGGCGCTGGAATAGGTGGGGGGTCAGACGGAGCGCCGCGACGGTTGACGGGTAGCCAGAGTATGCTTCGATCGCGTGGAGGAGCCTCGCCAACTCGTCCGGATCGATGATTGCTGGGAGGTGGCGTACCACCGGGGCAGGCAGCACACGATGAAGCGACTTCACCGGATTGTGAGGCGCCCGGCCGGTAATTACCGCACGGTCGATGACACGACTGATGAAGGAGCGTAGTCGACGCGCCGTTTCGCGGCGACCGCTGTTGGCAATCTCTTCGAGGAACGCGAATGCGACCGGTGCCGTGATATCCGCGACCGAAAGCTTGCCAAGGCGGGGTTGGACGAGCGAGAGCAGCCATTCGGCCTTATCCTTGGTCGCCTTCGCCGCACCTTCGGCCGCGTTCTTATCCAGAAGTTCGCGTGCAATGGCGTCGAACGTGTTGGTCGCCTCGACCCGAGCGGCCTCCTTTCGCATCAACCGTTCCCGAGACGGGTTCTTGCCATCAGCGATCTGTGCCCTCGCCTCGTCGCGCTTTGCCCGTGCCGCCTTCAGCGACACGTCCGGGAATGCCCCAAAGCTCAACTTCTGCTCCCTACTGAGGAAGCGGTACTTGAAGTACCAGCGCTTGGAGCCGGACGCCGCGACGAGAAGGTAGAGCCCTTTCTCGTCGTGGAGCTTTCGATCCTTCGGTCCCGGACGCGCTGCTTCAATCTCCTTTACTGAAAGAGCCAAGGCGCAGCTCCTTACGCCGCGACGCGCTGAGTCAGCGCGTCAACGTCAGATGCGGGGATCAACGTGCTCGATCCGATCTTGATTTTTCGAAGATCGCCCTGCGCGATCAGCTTGTAGATCGTCGTGCGGCCGAGGCCAGTCGCCGCGATCACTTCATTAATACGGTACGCCTTCTTTTCCACGTGATAGTCCTTGCTGTTTGGAACCAGCTCAGTTGGCACTCAAAACTTAGTTCGGGGAGGTCCGACGGACACCGTAGCTAGGCTACGGGTTCGATTTTCCCGCCGATCCGTCTGCAGCGCGTGCCGCCTCTTCGCCGAGCTCGAAGAGCCGATCGTCAGCAGCCGGGGGCAGCATCCGGTAATCGAAGCCGTCCCAGACGAACGCTGGGTCGTCTTCGCGGGTGGGGATCAGGATGTGCAGCGTGCTCTGCATCCCGAATTCGGCGTGGCCGGGCTTGCCATGCAGCTCACCCGCCCACAGCATCTTTGCCGGCCATGTCACTGCGTGGCCGAGCGCCACGATCGTGATGTCGAAATCGACGACACCCTCCAATGGTTGGGGGCTTGAGGTTGCCATCTGTGGCGGCGGGACTGCCTGATCTGGGTCCAGCTTGACCGACCGGGCCAGCTTGTAAGCTTGGGCGTCGGTCAGGCGACGCAGGACTTCGTTCATGACGTGATTGGGGACCATCTGGTTACCTTTCGAGGGCACGCGCCGACCAGCCCGCTGACGCGCAGCGGGTGGCCGTGCTTGGAGTGGGGATGCCGTCAGGCGCCGAGCAGCGCGCTCTGGCCCTGGATCAGGTCGGCGAGATCATCGAGGATCAGACGCCGCTCGTCTTCTGCAGAGAGCTGGTCTTCCCAGCGGATCTCGAGCTTGTGCAGGACCGCGGTGAACGTCGGAGCGGGGAGCGCCATGAGGTCGTCCTGCGCATCTGCGCGTGCCCGCTCAAGCGCATCGCGCTCAAACGGCGGGGCCTGATCCAGTTGCTGGGTCAGGTTCAGGTAGTGGGCGTATTGGGTATTCCACGCATCATGCGACGCGCTAAGGGCTTCGATAGCCATGCGACTCGATCCTTCACTGATCGGTTGTTGGTCAGGACCGGCTCGGCGTTGGCGCGCCGGGTCGGTCCGCTCAGGAACGTGGGAGTCCGAGAGTCTGGCGTCAAGGTCTGCCCCGCCGCGTAGCCTGGACTGGTGCGCGATTGTCTGGCTGCGACTGCCCTTTGGTCTCTGGTATCCCGGTCGATTTTTTCTCGTCCGATTGTGGAAGCCCCCGAACGATCGGTTCAAAAGTTACAGTCGACCCAGTTTGCTGCCTTCGTCATTTGAGAGGTCAGCAGCCGACAAGATTGGGTCAAACCCAAACTGCGCCCCTCCTGACCATTGCGGGCGGGTGGGATCGCGCAGTGCAGCCGCGCGCGTCTCACCTACTCGATTACAAAGAACGCCTGGCCAGCTAAGACCGTTTTTGCCGTTAAGCGAGGCCTTACTCCTAGAATGGAAGCCATTCGCGTATACAGAAATTAGGTTACTTTTGGTAAGTACGGTACTTACCAAAAAAACATTTCGTTCTGCACGGTCGTGATGCCCCGGTTGCTCGGGCTATAGGCCTCTTTACCATGCCCGCCCGGTCCGAGACCGTACTGGTGCGGCATCAGGCGAAGCACCTGAGTGGCCGCGGGCCACTCAACTAGCTCGCCTGATCACACGGTCGCTTCTTATCCAGCCGCTGAAAGCCCGCTCACCACATAATCCTGCAGCAGGTCCCGGCTCACCTTGTAGCCCAGGTCCTCGAGCATCTGCATGAAGCGCTCGAACCCGACCGGCGAGCCGCGCCGGTAGTTCTGGATGTGCTGGACATACATGTCGTAGGCCTCCTGCACCTTCATCGACCCTTCGGGTGCAACCACAATCCCAGCATGGTCCTCGAGGAACGCCTGAACCGAGTTGTTGCTGCGGCGGACCTGGGCCAGACGTGTCTCGTGGCACTGAGGGAGGGTGTAACCGCGGTTGTCGAGCAGACGGCGAATGCCCTCGAGTGCCCATGCCGCGATCGCGTCACGCTCTTCGGCCACGATCATCTCGGCCAGACCTTCGACCTTGTCCTCCTCGGCGACGGGCTTGTTGAAGTCGAGGATCAGCCAGCGCCGAGTGAACCCCCGCGTGGTATCGCGCGACAGCGGCAGGTAGTTCGAGGCGAACCAGTTCGCGCAGATCGGCGTGAAGTCGAAGGCGTCCTTGCCCTTGAACTCGGTCCGCTGCGGGGTGCCCTCCACGATCTCCTTGAACTTGTTGCCCGCGATCATCCCGTTCTCAGGAAGCTCGCCGCAGATGTTGGCGGTCTTCCCGATCAGGTCGGTCAGCGAGAAGCGCTCACCCCATTCGGTCGGGCCGAGCGCCGCGACCGCATCGGCCGGGAGCATCGAGCGCAGGATGTTGAGGATCTGCGTCTTCCCGGTGCCGGCGAGGCCGAACAGCAGGAACGCACGCTGGTAGCGCGTCGCCACGCCAAACAGCGTCGCGGCGAACATCTCCTGCAGCGCGAGCATCCGCTGATCGAAGTCGGGTTCATCGCCCCAGCACGAATGCAGGAACTCGAAGAACCGGGTGCAGCGCGTCGCCTTGTCCCGGTCATATTCGAACGGGAGGGTGAAGGTGGCCCCGAACTTCGGGTCGTGGTCACGCACGATCAGATCCTCGCCGACGAAGCCGTTGGCGAAGTTGATGCCGCGCGTATCGACCTCAACAAGCGGGGCGGTGCAGAGCTTTGCCGCGATTTCGATGACCGCCTTGTAGTCGGCTCCTCGACGCACGAGCGGCGATGCCGTCACCATGTTGACGACGTGCTGATAGACGCAATCGTAGCTCAGCGACTTGAAGCAGGACCCGTTCCACTGCCAGAACTGGCCCTGATCGAAGCGCACCTCCCCGTCGCGGCCCAACTGATCCAGCACCTGCTTGGCGACGACCGCCTGACTTTCCGGGGCTGTGACGTCAGCGCTCCTTCGCTCGGTGTCGAACAGGCGCTGGAGGTCCGGACGCTTCAGGCCGAGCATGGACCGCGTTCGATCGATCACGAAATTCATGACCGCCTGGAACTGGAAGTCGACGAAGTGTTCGTCCCGTGCGAGCTCTCGCACCAGATCCTGCACACACGACACCAGCCAGTCGCGGTCATCGGGCTTCTCGAGGATCTTACCGAAGAACCAGTCGCGCGCACGTTCGATGCTCCACCGCTGCACGGTGTTCAGTTCGATGATCTTCGCAATCGTCGGGTGCGCCTTCATGTCGTCGGTGAGGCCCGCGTCCCAGCCGTCTGGCATGGTGCGCCCCTTCTCGAGGTCGCGCGCGAGGAATTCGAGGAGCTTCGAGACCCCCTTCTCAGGGTCCATCGCGTCGCCCGACACCTTCGCGGTAAACTGCTCGACCCAGTGGTGCATGTGGCCGAGGGCCTCGACCAGGCTGAACTTGGTCGACTTGTCGATGCCCAGCACGACGCGCGCCAGATAGCCCGCGTGACGGATCATCTGGTTGTCGCGCTCGCCGGCCGGGACGATGTCGATCGGGGACGAGCGCCCACCTGCACCGAGCTCGAAGCCCTTCGTGCCCAGCAGCGCGCGCAGCTTCTCCTCAATGTCCTCGCCGAGGAAGGGGAGCTTGTCCTTGACCTCCCACAGGTTCGAGTTGGCGGTGTAGGGGAGGCCGGTGTCCGGGTGGATCGAGGGTGGCATCACCATCTGGTTGCCCAGACCCAGGAACTCGAGGATCATCCCCCCATCGGCGCCGCGGAGCTTGAAGTTCTTCTGCCCCTCGAAGCGGTAGGCGAGGCCCATGCCCTTCTTACCGATGCGAACCCACGGGGTCGTCGGCAGAATGTCGAGGATGGCCGCGACCAGATCCTCATCCTCGGTATCGATGTCGATCGCGCACAGGCCGCTCTCCGGCCCGAACGGCAGGCCGATGTTGCCCTTCGGGAACGAGTAGAGCCAGCGCTGCTGCTCGATCTCGCTCGGCATGCGTGAGCCGAACGCCGACCACTGGTTGATGTCGGGCATCTTGTTGCGCTGGCGCAGCGGAATGACCGGCAGCCCGGCAGCCCAATAGAGAGGCGCGGAGGCCTCGAAGATACGATCCGTCAATTTGGTCTCCCTCAAGGAGCGGGGTTGCTCCGGAGGGACGTCCAAATAGTCGGATGCGGGCGAGGTGCAGCAAGTTTCCGCACCGTAGCCTAGCTATAGTGCACAAAATCGAGATGCAGCTTTCGGATCACCGAGCGAGGTCTGAACGGACGCAGCCCTAAACTCGGCTCTTTCTGATCTTCGCGGCGACGGGCGAGTCAGCATCGACAACATCGCCCGGATCAGTGCCGCCCTCCCCGTCAGCGCCGCGGTGCTGATGGTTGAGGAGTGAGGCCGGGCGATCGCTGGGCGTGGCCCTGACCCTGAAGTTTGAAACTACAGCGATCGCCGGATTAAGGGCCGATCTGACCTTCACCAGGAAGCCTACCACCTTTTTAAAAGGGGGTATGGGGGTCTGATACTGATGACTCTGCCGAGTCTATCGCGTTCAAAATTCGAAGATTTTGGCGGTGCCCCGAACGTATCCGCTTGGCACGAGCCTCAAAACCATATCGCGAAGCGCCTGTTGGATCGCCGGCGAAGGAACGTTCAGCGCCATATGCGCCACATCGAGCCGGTCCTGACCCGGAGCCAGCCCGTGGGTCATCACTCCGTCCTTGCCGCCCGCCGAAGCGGGGTACAGCAGGACGAGACGCAGGCAATCGTAGAGCCGGGCGTAGGCCATCATCTGGTAGATGTCAGCGTGCGACACACCCTTGTCTGCCGGTTTCCACTTCGTGTCGAGGATGGCCACGATCCGCCCCCGTCGCTTGACGAGAATGTCGGGCCGCGTCGGGTGGCTGTTGCCGACGACGGCTTCGCCCTCGATCCATGGGCCGACGCAATAGGCACCGCCCCCTTGGGCATCGACTGTCAGATCCGTGTCGCTGAGCGCCTTGCGAAGCTGGACCGCCACATAGCGCTCAAACAGATCGTTCATCGCGAACAGCAGGGTGATGCCGTCCGGCGTGCCAGCCTCTGCATGCGTTTGCTGCCAGCTCGAACCTACAAGCAGGCGCGCGAGTTGAAGCAGAGCACGCCATCGTTGGCTCGATCGGTCGATCCGGACCTGCGTCCAAGGTAGCGATCCGCGCGGGACGTCGCTGATATCCGCCATCAGAAAGCGAAGCTCGGACAGCTTCCTCTGGGTACTGCTCGCCCTCGCGTGGCGCGTCAGCAGCAGGACGCACGCCTTCATGATCCGCATCAACGGTGTATCGCCGTCAAGCGCGTCGAACCGGCAAGCCAACCGGTCCGGCCGCACCGCATGGACCGTGAATTGGCGCACCACATTGAGCTTGCCGCGCAGCGCCCGCAGATCGTCCTCTTCTGCGCGATACTGGCGGGGCAGTCCGCGCCGCACTTCGGCCAGCAGCCGGTCTGCGAACAGCGCGATGAAGAGGTCGAGCAGCGAGTCGGCGCGACGCGCCATCGCCGTCGCCTCACCGGAGGAGAGGTTCAGGCCGTGCGCGACATCGAGCATGTGTACCAGCCGCGCCCGCACCGCCGCTGGATCTGCCAGCTCAAGACCGGCGTCGACCTTGGGCAGGATTTCCAGGCTGCACCCACGCGCAGCAATGACGCCGACCGCCTGTCGTGCGCGCAGGAAGCGGTAGTGGTCGCACAGAATGTCCGTCCCGTCATTCCCGCCCAGCACGTGGCTGCGCGCCGCGGCGAGGAGGGCATCGGCCTGAGGGCGACTGAACCCGCTTTCGCCGACCTCGACACGGCCCCATTCAAGGACCGTGCGATGGGTCATGCCTCGTCCTCGACGCCTTCGAGTATGTCAGCCTCCGCAGGCACCTCTTCGACAGGCTTGCCGATGAGACGGAGATAGGCCTCCACCTTGAACGTCTTGCGGACGCTCCAGCTCTCGCGTTGCTCCCCGCCTTGGCCGGTCGGGTCGTCGATCTTGCGGCAATCTAGGAACCCGCCGCCCTTGCCCTTCGGGTCGCCGAGTACGGCAGCCACGCGACCCCAATCCTCAAAGAAATATTCCTGCAGGAGGGGGATCACCTTATCGCGCATCACAGCATCGACAGCGGCTTTGTCCTCGCAGCCGATAAAGAAGGCGTGGCCGATCCGGTGCTCACGGTCGATGAGGTATTCGATCCGGTCATTGATGGTGTTGAGGATCTTATCGAGTTGCAGACCCGTCGCCCGTATCGCCTCCTGAAAGGCAGGGACTTTGGTGTCCGGCGCCAGCTCCTTGAACTGGAAACGGCGGCGTAGCGCGGTATCCAGCAGCGCAATCGAGCGATCGGCGGTGTTCATTGTGCCGATGATGTGCAGATTTGGGGGAACCGAGAAAGGCTCCTGACTG
Source organism: Sphingomonas sp. BE123 (assembly GCF_031456015.1). Taxonomy (NCBI): domain Bacteria; kingdom Pseudomonadati; phylum Pseudomonadota; class Alphaproteobacteria; order Sphingomonadales; family Sphingomonadaceae; genus Sphingomonas; species Sphingomonas sp. BE123. The sequence continues at coordinate 1,238,595 of NZ_JAVDTW010000001.1, forward strand.
TAGGGCAGACGCAACGTGACGGCATTGGCCATGCCCTTACGCTTGTCAGGTTCGATCAGCGTGATGAGTTCGCCCAGGACTTTCGAGACATTCGCTCGATTGATCTCGTCGATGATCAGGACATGCTCTTCGTCGCTTGCCGCAGCGTCTCGCGCCAGCTGCACGAATAGGCCGGGTCGCGAAACGAGTTCGAAGCCGGCGCTGCCATTGATCGGTTTGGGCTCACGGCCCTCAATGAAATCCTCATAGGCATAGTTCTGATGGAAGGTAACGAAGGCGATCTGCCCCAAGGCGCGAAGACGCTCGTACTCGTCACGCAGCTCACGGCGGCGCGCCTCGCTGTTTAGCAGCTCGTCATCCGCGTCGAGGCCCAGGCACAATTGGACTGCCTGCGCCATCGTTGACCAGGTCTTGCCGGTGCCCGGTGGGCCGTAAAGTATCAGATTGGTCGGCTTGCGCTTGCGCCGATCGGGTAGTGCCTCGTCCTCGGCCTCGGCGGCAGCCACGTCTTTCCAGCTCGAAAGATTGGCCAGGAACCACGAATAGTCCTGCTCGGCGCCATGAAAGGCAAACGCGATCAGGCGGCGAGCCATCTCCTTGTCGGGATAAACTTCCCAGATCGTCGGCTGGTAGGTGTAGTGATACCATTCGCGCGTCTGATGCTCTGGCTGCCATTCAACCGAGATGTGTGTGCCGTTTCCGGGATTGTGCGTAATCGTGCCGATCGCCTTGATCGCCATGACCGATACCGGTCGCCCGCGATTATCGAAGGGAAGGTTGAGCTTCCGGACATAGGTCGCCTTGATCGCGATACGCTGGCCGGGCTCCATCGACATCACTTGGTTGCGTTGCGTCGCGTTGGGCTCATCGATCTCCCAGATGCCATCGCGAAGGAAGCGGTCGAACTGATCGTCCTTCCGACCGAACGCAGCGCCGACGAACCAGTAGGGGCCGTCACCGAACTCAGGGGAGACGCCGCCCTGCTTTTCCGACGATGGTTCACCAAGGCGATAGGTGAACGTTGTGGTCGAGCTATTATCTGGACCCGTGTAGGTCGGAACGCCGGTGCCAGCCATCTTTTGAAACTTCTGACCGCGTAGCGCCTGACAGACGTTCGCATGCGCGGCGGAGAGCCCTAGCGCGCTGTGGACGTCACCACACCGGATCGAGACACGGTCGTCGCCACGCACGCGCGCAGGCTCGATATAGGTCTTGAGCGCGTAGTCCCGCACACGATCAGCGTCCCGGCCCCCATCCATGTCCAGCTTCTCCTTGCATGTGACCCAGACGAACCCCTGCACGTCCCAGAGGTCGCGCGGAGCCCACCCCCATTCCTCCATCGCGTCGAACAGGCTGTCGGAGAGGTCGAGTACCGCCTCATATTCTGCGGCCGTCAGCGGATTGTTGCCGAAAATCGGCTTGCCCCACAGCGCCAGGCCGAGATGGTAGAAGCGCGTGTGGTTGATCGCGATCGCCTCGGTCGGGCGGGAGAGCGCCTGAAAAAGCGTCGCGAGCACGCGTATGTCGGCATAGGGCAGGCTCTGCTCGCTGCCCTGCTTGATCAGCTCCCATGCCGCGTCGACGAACGCTTCTGCGGCTTCGGGGGGCGGGGCTTTTGACAGAGCCAACGCGCCGACTGTCGTTTCGAGCGCGCCTCCCGATCTTGCCCGGACCGCCTCGATATGACCACGCCGTCGGTAGTCGCCGATCAGGTTTACGTTCTTGTCGAGCACATGGTCGAGGAGCGCAGCACCCAGCGCTGCTTCGTCTTGAGCGAGGTCGCTGATCAGTGGCGTCACTTTCGCCAGCAGGGCGCGCTTGTAGCGGTCCTCATCCTCGAAATACGTGCCGTCCCCGCCGAAGCCGCCTTCACGCTCAAAGTCGGGATAGGCTGCGAGGAACCGGGCCTTCAGCGCCGCGAGCGCTGCAGGATCGATCTCGTCCGTTTCCGGTGCATCGGCCCCGGCGTCATAGTTCGGGTCTTTGCCATCAGCGAAATGGCCATATTGGCGCGCGACGTTGATCAGGTTGGTCAGCTGGCGCGTCGGGTCCGGCGCCTGGGGCGCCATTTTGCGGGCGGCAGCCTCATTCGCGTTCCAGTCCGCCGCGACGCGGCGCACCGCCTCCACCAGCTCTGGCCAGCGACCATTGGCGTGGAGCGTGTCGAGATCGCGCTCGGAAAAGCCAAGTTCGGCCAGCGCGCGTTCGATCCGGGGTGCCTTGCGCGCGCGATTGTTGACGCCCTTCGCAGTAAGCGGTGTTCCCTGATACTCGCGTCGCGCCAGCCACTGGCGGAACTCCCGGTCACGCATCCTCACCGTCCCCCAATTTGATAGCCCTCATCGGCCAGCGGAAACCGCCCTATCAGCTTATCCCACTCCGCCCGATGCCCGATCGCGTGCTTGTCCATGCCGGCGCGAGTCAGATAGCCGCGCGCCTTCCAGCCGTCGCCCTCGCGCCATTTCGCGTAGCTGTAGATCGTCCGCTGCGGCTGTTCGTGCCAGCTGATGTTGAACGCCCAGTTGGTCGGAAAGAATTCCAGTGTCGCATACGGCAAATGGTCGTGGACCCACCAGGCGAGGTGGGTCCAGTCGCCGTCACCGGGGAAGGCGTCGACGAACTCCGGCAGGACGACGCACGCCATCGCGCCCATATGGCCGTCAGCATCGCGGCGATCCCAGATGTGCGCCGCGTAATTCTTTTCATTCTCGGCGCAGTTATAACCACTCCGCCCGGCCTTCTGCATCGCGTTGCCGAGCGCGTTGACGGCGCAGGAGCGATAGGCCGAGCGGATCGCCACGCGCCCGAACACGCGCTGAAGCGGTTCGAGGAGTTGCTCACACAGCTGGCTCCCGGCGGTGATCGCGAGCTCGCGGTCGTCGGGCGCGTTGATCAGTCCGTGGATCGACGCGATGTCCGAGAACAGGAAATCGCGCATGTAGAAATGCTGCGACAGGCGGGTGCGGCCAAAGGCGTTTAGGCTCTCGACTGTCCACCCGCCCATCGTCATGCGTCCGCCTTTGCCCGCCGTCCCCGTTTCGCCTTGGGCGCAGCGGCGCGTTCGGCGCGGATGCGGTCGAGCAGGACGCTGGCGGGCTCGTCATTCGGATCCTGCGGCACCAGCTCGCCGCGGAACGCCTTGGCGAGGATGGCGGACTCGAGCCGGTCGATCAGCGCCCGGGCGCGCGCGGCTTCGGCTTCGAGGCGGTCGGCGCGGGCGAATGTCTGGGCGATCTTGCCAAGCTTGATCGCTCGCACATCTTCTGCAGGGATAGAAAGCCTGATACCCGATAACGAACCTTGGGTAATGTTGTGCATTGAAATACCGCTCGCGGCGGCTTCGATTTGCGACCTGCCAGCGGGAGATCGCAGGAACCAGTATATCCAGCTGGTCAAGTTCTTCGGCACTCTCAGGCGCAGAACCTTATCGCTCAAAAAAAGGTTGTTTGGTGTCTGCTCCACCAAGGCCACCCTGCCAACTAATGACAGCGAGCCGCTGGCGCGCGCTAGAAGCAAATCACCTGTAACAATACGGTCGCGCTCGGGAGGAGTGTAATTTTTTGGTAGAGTTTTGCTCTCCAACGCTAGAAAGTGTTCACTGCTTACGGCGCTGACTTTCACGACGCCATTTTCGTCTGGGTTAGGCGGACGTTCGTCGCATTTTAGATTTTTTCCAGCCTCGATGCTCATCCCGATCTCGCCGAGTGAGATCAAGCTGCTGCCAACACTCTCAAATGTGAGGTCGAGGATGCTGTTCCGGAGCCTCTGCGCAAACACCGGAACCCGGTCCAGTTCCGCCCGCGCGCGGGCGAGGCGGGCGGTCAGCGCGTCCAGCTTCCCGACGATGCGGCGCTGTTCGGGCGCTGGCGGCAGAGGGAAGCGATGGTTCTCAAGATACTCTCGCGGCACCCGTCGCTGACCGACGGCACCGGTCATGCGCCTTTCAGCATCGGTTCGGAACGACCTCTGTCTCACAAAACGCCAAAGATAGTCTGCGGACACTCCGTCCGCCGGCCGCATCACGTAGAACTCGGTCGATCCGCACGCCAACCCCGAGGTCAACGAACGTGCAATCGCCGCCTTCCCGTTTTCCATACAGGGAGTGATCTTCGCGAAGATCACGTCGCCATCCGCGAAATGTGTGTACCCCGTCCAAATGTCGGCCAAAGTGCGTTCAGCGTTCTCGACGATAGCACCGAGATGCTCGTCGACCGATGGCATCGGCACAAACGATACGAGCTTGTTTCTGTCAGTAGCCGGATCATGCTTAGGATTGATAATGGCTGCTTCGCCGACCGTGGTCTCGACCCACCCTTGTGGCAACGTCACTCTGCGGCCTCCGCCAGCTCGACCGGTCCCACATCGCTCTCCAGCTCCGAGACCAGCGCGGCAATCTCCTCCAGCGCCACCTTCAAATGCCCCTCGATCGCCGCCGCGATATCCTCCGGCGTGTCGAGCCCGTCTTCGGCGTCGGTGCTGGTGTCCTTCAGCCAGGCGATGTCGAGATTGTCGCCGCGCGCGGCAATCTCTTCGCGGGTGAAGCGGCGGAAGCGGCCCTCCGGTCCTTGATCGGTGCGGGGTGCGCCGCCAAAGGGGTCGTCGCCGAACGCGGTGACGAAATCGGCCAGATCCTCGGCCTTGAACGGGTTGGTCTTGCCATAGGATGGCGCGCCGGATCGGGCGTCGTAAATCCACACTTCTCGGGTCGCGTCCTGCGTCGGTGCCTCTTCGTCCGCGCGGGTGAAGAACAGGACGTTGGTCTTGACCCCCTGGGCATAGAAAATGCCGGTCGGCAGGCGCAGGATGGTGTGGAGGTTGCACCAGCTCATCAACCGCTGACGCAGCAGCTTGCCGCGCCCGTCATCGAACAGGACATTGTCCGGCACCACGATCGCCGCCCGCCCGCCCATCCGCAGCGCGCGGATGCAATGTTCGACAAAGGGAAGCTGATAGGACGACACCCGATCGGTGATGGTCAGGTCATCGCGCGTCGGCGGCCCGCCCGCCGGGCCAAAAGGCGGGTTGGTCAGGATCAGGTCGGCATTCTTGAACTGCGGGCGCTGGCCCGCCGGGCTCAGCGTATCGGCGAGGTCGAGATTGTCCGGGTCGATCGCATGCAGATGCAGGTTCATCAGCAACAGGCGGAAGGTGTCGGGGACATTCTCAACCCCGCGCAGCGCCTGTTGCAGCTGGAACGTCTGCTGCTTCGGGCTCAGCTCGAAATAACCGTCGCTCGCCGCCTTCATGTAGCTGTTGGCGGCGATCAGAAAGCCGCCGGTTCCTGCTGCCGGGTCCTGAATGACCTCTCCCGGGCGCGGCTGCATCAGCTGGACCATCATTTCGATCAGCGTACGCGGTGTGAAATACTGCCCGGCACCGCGCTTGGTCTCCTCCGCCATCTTCTGGAGCAGGCCTTCATACGCGTCGCCGAACGCATCGCGCTCGGCGCTGTACCAGTGCAGCCCGTCGATCGCGTCGATCAGCTGGCGCAAATTTGCGGGGGTGCGGATGATGGTGGCGGCATTCTGGAAAATCGCGACGACCGAGCGATCGGCCACCTTGGTCCCGTCGCCCAGGTCGATCAGCGCCTGTTTGTAGCGTTGCAGCACCTCGGTCTCGCTCGCCGATTTGAGGGCGCCCCAGCGATACGCCTCGGGGATGCGGCTTTCATCCCTCTGCTCCGAAGCCATCTTCAGGAAGAGCAGGTAGGTGAGTTCGGTGACATACTGCTGGTACGTCACGCCGTCCTTGCGGAGCAGCGCGCACAGACGCCAGAGCTTGTTCACCAGATCGGCGGAGGGGTTCATCTTTTTGCTTTCATTACGCGGCCCGATCGTCGCCCCAGATGGCGGCGTTCAGATCCTTGAGGACATCGCCTAGCCCAGAGTCGAACTCGCGGTCGACCATTTCGAACCCTCCCGCCTGGGCGAAGAGCGGTTCCTGGAGCAATTCGGGGTCGCCGACCGGTTGCGCCTTGAGCGCACGGCCGATGCGGGTGAGCCATTGGCGCTGCTTCGTCGTCCAGTCGCGGCTTGCGAGGATGCGCTGAACGCCATTCTCAACCCGCGTTTCATAGGGGACGAGGGGGTCGCCCAGCGCGGCCTGGCGGATGAAGCCGATGATGTGCGCGGCGATGTCGGCATTGCGCGCGCTGCCATAGGCGCGGCGCAGCGTCGCTTCGGAAAAGCCGTTGCCGTCGAGCAGGATTGCGAGCTCCTTGAGCTCGGCGCGGGTCAGCTCGCGGGGGCGCTGGGTCGCGGCGATCATCGCCGGCACCGCATTCATATTGGTGCGGACGAAGGCTTCGAAGCTCTCGATGTAATCGGCGGGGCTGGCCTTGTCTCCATAGTCGTCGACAACCTCGATCAGCTCATCGTCATGTTCGGAGATCAGCATACCGTCGCCGCGCCGCGCGGGGTTGGCGGCATCGAGCGCGGCGGCCAGCGAGGGGTGGTCGCGGAACAGCGCGATAGTCTCTGCAGGAGGCGCGGCGCGCAAGCGGTCGGCAAGGTCTGGGAGCGGGCCGAGCACTTCCTCAAGCCGCTGGCGCCGTTCCTCGTCGATATATTTGATCCGCTGGCGCAGCTTCACGACGATCTGGTCGCGGACGAAGACGCGGTCCTCCTCACTCGTCGCGCGCTCGAGATCGGTGGTGAGGGTAGCGAAGGAAAGCGCCGGGTCGACGACGACCGGGCGCATGTCGCTCACTTCCTGCAGATTGGCGTAGATGTCGACAGCGTCGAAGATGCGGAAATATTCCTTCCCGATCTCGTCGCAGCGGCGCGTCGCGCGGCCGATCATCTGGTCGTACAGGATGCGGCTGTTGACGCGGCGCACGAACACCAGATTGACGATCGACGGGACGTCGATGCCGGTGCTGAGCAGGTCGACAGTCACCACATATTTGGGGCGCGGGTCGTTCTTGAACGCCTTGATCCGGTCGAGCGGCTTGTCGATCTTGCCGGTGATCTTTTCGACCAGATCATGTGCCTGGGGGCCATATTCCTCGGCCAGCGCGGCGCGCAGCTCCTCGACCAAAATGTCCGCATGGTCGTCGCGCGCGGCGAACAACAGGGTCTTGCCCGGCTGATCGGGTGGGCACTCCAGCGCGATCGCCTGCGCTACCGCGCGATTGAACGCGCGGGTGTAGACCTTCTTGTTGAACTCGGAGACTTCGAAGTCGACCTCGTCATCCAGGTTGAACAGGTCGATCTGCCCGGTGCGCGGATCGACGATGTGGACCTCTTCGTCCTGGTCGAAATGGATGCCGGTCTGGCTGAGCGCGGTAACGATGCGCCGCGGTGGGCGATGGTCAATGAGAAAGCCGTCGACCACTGCCTGGCGATAGCCATAGTGGAAGACAGCGGTGCCGAAGATTTCGCGGGTGTGCAGCGCCGGCGTTGCGGTGAGGGCCACCTTGGTCGCATCGAAATAGTCGAGCACGCGGCGATAGGCCGACAGATAGTCGTCGAGATTTCGGAAGCCGAGATCATCCTCGCGCAGCTCCGCGTCGAGGGTGTAGCCGCGATGGGCCTCGTCCACGATGATCAGGTCGTATGTGCCGGGCGTGGGGCGTTCGGCCGCCGAGTCATCGAAGATGCGGCGGATCATCGCCTGGACCGTCGCAACCTGAACCCGATCGGTCGCCTCCGGGAATTTGGTGGCCATGTCCGCGACAGGGAACACCTGATCGAACTTGAGGAAGCCACTCGTATCGGTGGTGCTCATTGCATCGAGGGTCTGTCGTCCCAGCGCGTTGCGATCGACGAGGAACAGGATGCGTCGGAACCGCTTGCGGCGCAGCAGTTCATACATCAGCGCGATGGCGAGGCGCGTCTTGCCCGTGCCGGTTGCCATGGAGAGGAGGATGTTGCGCTGGCCGCGCTCGACCCCTTCTTCGACGGCTTTGATCGCGTCGCGCTGATAGGGGCGAAGACCGGTGACGCCGAGTTCGCGATCGGCAACCCCTGACACGTCCTCGGTCTGCTGTTCGAGCCGCTCGATCAGGTCGCGGGGAGAGAACCATTCTGGCAACGCGCGCGGCTCGCCGCCACCGGGGCGTGCATCCCAGAACCAGATCCCCGACTTGGTCGCGAGCTGCTTCACATAGGGCCGGCCGTTGGTTGCGAAGAGAAATGGGACGCGGAAGCGATCGTCGCCGTCCTGCCACGGCCCTCCGCCAGGAAGCTCATCCGAGTCGAGAGTGATGTCGCGCGCATAGCGCTTCGCCTGCCCGATCCGGCCCGGAACATCGCTCGCCCCGCGCTTGGCCTCTACCACCCCAACACAGTGTCCATCGACGAACAGGGCATAGTCGACCGGACCGCTTGCGGTAGGCCATTCGGCGATTGCCATCGCCTTCCCATATTGGGGGCGGACTCCGGCTGAGTAGCGCAGGACCGCAGTATCGACCTCCCATCCAGCCGCGCGCAGCTGCTCGTCAATCAGGACCCGGGTGGTTGCTTCGTCCAGCTCGATCGCCTGGGCGTTACGCGCGCCGAGATCGGCAAGGAGATCAAGCTGCTGCGGAGGTGCGGCCTGTGCAGCCGCCTGCGTCGCGGCGAGTTCAGCCTCGACTGCCTTTAGCGAAGCCTCGACCTCGGCGGCATAGTCCTGCCAGAAGGCGCGCTCGCTGTCCTTTTCGGCTGCCTGCTGTTCCAGAAGGCGCGCTTTTGCCTCCTGATCGCTGCTCGCCGCAACTTCCTTTCTCAGGCGTTCGATTTCTGCCCGGAGTTCTGCGGTTGGATCGGTCGGCGGTGCGGGCGGGACGAACGGCCCCGCCTTGAACCCGGGCGCGTTGCCATAGGTCTGGTGGAACCAAACTGCGGTGTTCCGCGCGAGCTTCAGGGCCGTCAGCGCATCGCCGGCGGTCCCGACATTCTCATGGGCAGCGGCATTCCCGATCCTCTTCAGATGATACAGGAATTCAGAGATCTCGCGCGGCAGGATCGCGCGCACCTTGAGCGTGCGGAGGACATCATCGAATGAGGCGCCCCCGGTCGGCAGCAACCCGTGCGAGGCCGCGACTTCCTTGGCGAGAAACTCGCCGAGCTGCCGCAATTTGATCAGTGCGCCGGGCGGATCTTCGGCGAAATAGCGCTCCGCCAGCGCGCCGAGCCCGGCAAGCTGTTGGCTGTGTTCAGCCAGAAACCAGAAATTGCTGGTCGGAGCCCCCATTTTGAGGATGTTAGCCAGAGTTCAGGGCGATGCAAGTTGCGGGCGGACGCGCCTCATTCGCTCTTGCACGATCAGGATTTGCCGCGAACATATCGATCAATGCAGACGCGAAGATCCCCAACCAACTATCGAGAAGTACGCAGATGAAAGCTCGTCAGGCGGCTGTGACGCAGCACACGGGTTCCGCTCATCACTCCAGATCGTTCCAGTGAAACGCCGGACAACATCTCAGGAGCGGAGCGAGCGGCGCCGCAAGGTGGATGCCGCCATTCGGCATGCTGAACAGGTTACACGAGGTGCGGCTGTCGCGCGGGCCATCGTGTTTACCCCAGATCAGCCAACCAAACCTTCCCGCAAATCTCCTGAGACGTCCTCAAAGAAAGAGCCTGTCAAACGGGTTTTGAACACAGCGTTGGGGGACGCCCTCCGCGGCGCACTAAAAATTCCGCACGCTGACCGAGTCGTGTCTGCTCCCGCTTCGGCAGGGCCAACGAAGCAGGCGAAGAAGGTCGCTTCCCCAACCGTGGGGAAAACTGCAGGGCCGGTCGAACCTAAGAAGAAGCAGACTAAGAAGGCGAAAGGTGCCCAGGCGTCAGGACCAAATCCTAAGACCAGCAAAAAGACGAAGCGAAAAAAGGCGAACCAGGCTCGGGCTCAACCGCGTGTGCCAGCCGCGATGCCTCGTAAAGCACCGTCACCCAATGCTCGGAAGGCCACCAGAGCGGGGATCTGCGCCGCGCGTCTTGCATTTAACGCGAAGCAGAAAGAGACGCGACCTCACAGCGATGTGGTGTCACCCTTCACGGCCATGAAGCTGCGATGGGAGCGCGATTTTTCATATATCCAGCGCTTCCAGCACATTGACCCGACTGCCCCTGACATCTTGGCGGCGCAAGCGCGATTATTGGCCATCGAAAGGGAGTGGGAGCATCGCGCGTCTCTAGCTGAAGATGACCCGGACTACTTCCCTTGGCCATCGACGGCTCCTGCGGCAGGAACGGGAAGTCCTGCGAGCCACGACTGGGAAGAGATCGGTATGCTGGCCTATCTCGGGTACCACGTGGGCAGAGGCAGCGATCTCAACGCTGTTCAGCGTGAGGCACTACTGAGCCACATCTTCCTGATGCGGCTTCCTCCGCTCAACAGCGTCGCCTACATGCGCGCTTGGGGATTGCCCAACACAGCAACACGCTTACAGAAGATGGCGGATGGCATCGCGACGTTCGCACGACGCGCGAAGCAACGACGCAATTCAAGCTTGGGTGACGCCATAGCCGATTGGGAGGCGGACCTCTCCTACCTTCGCAGGACCTATTACTCGGGGCGGTTCGACAAGTTTCCGTGGCCTAGGACCTGAGTTGAAGCTTCGACAAGCTTTTCATCGCCGCTGGCACCATCCAGTTCCGGAAAACGCGCCCAGCCGTGGAAGACTGCTGCCGATCAACGCTGTCACCCGACCAATCGCAGATTGAATGCCAACGGTTAACCAAGCAAGCGCATCGCTTGCGTGCGGGTAACGGAGATCGGGCGAAACGATAGAGGCGAGCGCCTCGCGGCGGGACCTGATCCACAAGGTCGGCATCACGGGAGGCTCAGTCGAACGTCGCGGCGCTGGCGCGGTCGATGACCCGACCTTTCTGCTCGCCGAGGTCGATGACATCGCAACCTACAAGCTGCTCGACAACGACCGCCCCCCCCCCAACTCGAACATCTGGTCCACCGTTTGCTCGACAGCGTGCGGTTCGACGCCGAACTCACCGACCGCTTCGGAAAACCCTTCCGGCCGAGGGAGTGGTTCATGGTCCCGCTGCCGGTGGTCGACGAGATTGTGCGAAGGATCGAGGATAGAACACTGGCAGGAATGGTGTTTGATCGGGCGAGCGCATTGCGTATGAGCAAATAGCTCGGATTGGACCGATTTGTTACCCGGCAGCCTTCCGATGGGCTAAGTGAGGCACCCAAGGCCTTGGCTTGGCAGCCGCATGCTCATGGTCGGTTGAATTCCAACGCAAAATTTCCGAGTATTCGTTCCGCTATGCAACCGGAACCTGACAACTGACCCCTGCACTTGCTCTCAGATGCTGGCAGTCGAATTAGCAACGGCAGGTTGCCCTGTTCGCTGCCGATGCAGGGCGCGTGAAGACGGCGTCGCCGCCCTCTGCGTTAGTCGCCGCCCTCTGCGTTAAGCGCAATTTGGTGCACGCCGATCACTTTTTTGCTTGACTTGCACCCCATCGCTCCAGGACACCAGGACGGCGGGGCAATTGGTCTCCGGCGTGGCTGGGGGGCGCATGGGAACGCAGACATTCATAGACCTATTTGCGGGTTGCGGAGGACTGTCGCTCGGCCTCCGGAGAGCGGGGTGGACCTCGTTGTTCGCTGTCGAAGCACACCCCGACGCCTTCGCGACCTATTCGCGCAACTTGATCGGCGACACCGACGCATGGCCGGATTGGCTTCCCCAAAAAGCCGTTCGAATTGAACAGCTGATCAGCGACCACCGCCGGCACCTTAAAGAGCTTAGGGGGCACGTAGACTTGGTGGCTGGTGGCCCGCCCTGCCAAGGCTTCTCGACTGCCGGGCGGCGTCGGGCTGACGATCCACGAAACCGCATGGTCGGGCACTATCTCGACTTCCTGCGTCTCGTCCAACCGCGTCTTGTTCTGCTCGAGAATGTCCGCGGGTTTACGACTATGCAGCTCGACGACACGGGCAGTTATGCTGCGCATGTCACCGGGGAACTCGAGGATATGGGATATCGAGTTTGGAGTGAAATGCTCGTCGCTTCCGAATGGGGCGTCCCACAACGCAGACCAAGGTTCTTTGTGATTGCCTCGCGCGACAAGGGGCTAGACGGTATAGACCCGTTCCTGCGCATGCGGGTAGGCCGTCGCCAGTTTCTCGGATCGCGAGGGCTCCCCACCGATAAGGAAGTTAGCGTAGCGGAGGCAATTGGCGACCTCGAGACGAGGGGCACTACCCTCATTCCGTATCGTGGCGGTGACGGCGCCTTTATGGAGATCAACTACGCCGCACCTGTTGCCCCAACCGGCTATCTCGCACTAATGCGGAGCGGCGCGTCAGGTAGTCCGACGGGGCTTCGCCTCCCACGGCATTCGAACATCGTAACTGAAAGGTTCGACAAGATCTTAAGTACGTGCCGCCCAGGCATTCCGCTTTCGTCGGAAGATCGCATGCGCTTTGGAATGCAGAAGCGCTCGCTTACCCTTCTGGCGGCTGACAAGCCCTCCTGCACGGTCACGACGCTCCCAGACGACATGGTGCACTATCAGGAGCCGCGTATACTGACGCTGCGGGAATGCGCGCGCCTCCAGTCGTTTCCTGACACATTCGAGTTCCTAGGTCCGTATACTACGGGCGGGGATCGGCGCCGCGAAGCGTGCCCCCGCTACACGCAAGTGGGAAATGCGGTCCCCCCTCTGCTTAGCGAGGCGATTGGCGAAGTCCTATTTGCCCTCGGCAGCCTCGCTCAGGACGGCGCATATTGCAGCGAAGTTTTCGAGATGGCGTGAGAGGTCCTTTCGCATCTTTGACAGGCCCTCCTTGTTGAGCCGCTTGCCGCCTGCGTAGTTGATAACCCACCCATCAACGTCTCGCGTCTCTACGATATGGCCAAGCGCGTTCCGCGGCTGAATGACTTCGTCGACATAGGTTTGAAGGACGGCGAGGTGTGGCTCGCATGCGGGATGGGTCGCAACAACCATTTGCACCGATAAAGTTGCTACCTCGTGCAGGATCCCGCTGTTGAGTGCACGGCTTCCCAAGCGACCCTCAAGGTCCTTGAGCTTGCCATACGCCTTAGCGTGGCTGTTAGCAGCACCCGCAACCTTGGCATCGACGGCAGCAACCAGCTCGGACTGAGCCTCAGCGTCCATTTTGCCATGGGCGAGCCGAACCACTTCACGCATCTGACCATCCGCTCGTCCGGCCGACACAACAGCCAACCCTCTCATGGCCTCGAGCCGCGAGAGGCGCTCAACCACATAGTTGACATGTTCGATCAGCTTGTTTCGGAGTCCGTTGCGGGGTGCGCAATAGACGCCATCAATGGCCCGATCCTTGACCATGTCGCGGAGCAGGTCCGTGGCCTTGCCACTGTAGAAGATGATGTCGGTGAACCCGAAACTATTGCGAATGCGCTCGGCGACCTCGTCCCCCTTCGGCTGACCTTCACCCAAATCCCAATCGACGACGACCAAGTCGTATTCGTGGAACTTTTCCTGATGGGCAGACAGTTCATCGAGTCGGGACGCGTCTGCTTGCTGGTCTAGCTCCAGCAACAGACCATGTTTGGCAAGTTCACGTCGCATGCCGGTGACGGCCTGCTGGACGCCGTCCATCTGGTTTTCGAACCAAAGCACCTTGAATTCGAGCCTCATCCCCCTCCCTTCCTATCAATCTTTCTGTCGCGGAAGCCTCACGATGAACCGTGTTCCCCTACCTTGATGTTCGGGATCGAGCGCTATTGAGCCGCCCATCTGCGACAGAACTTGGGCCGCGTGGTACAGCCCCAGACCGGAGCCGGACTCCGCCCCGCTATATCCCTTGTCGAAGATCCGGGCACGATCTACGCGATCGCTAATACCACGGCCATTGTCCTCAATTAGCATCTCGAGCGCCTGCGACTTGTGGGCACGGCGCACCTGAAAGTGGATCTTCGTGGCCTGCGCCTTGCGCGCATTGCTCATTAGGTTGTCAATCACGATGGCGATGTCGATTGGCTTGAACTTAGAGACCATCGTATTACCGCCATCGTCGAATGTGGCAAAGCGCTCCCCCTCGAAGAGAGAAGCAACATTCATGACGTATTCCGACATGTATTGAACAATATCTATACTAGCCTGATCGGCATCAAGCTTGAAGTTCGCTTGGGTCGCAAATCGCGTTACGGCCAAGATCCGGCTATTCTGGAAGCTAATGTGCTCCAGATCGGCGGCTAATTCCACTGGATCTATGAGATCACCATCGGCAATGGCGCGGAGATTATTCGCGACCGCGTCCTGGATCGCTGTGGCATAGATCACGACTTGGTGATGTAGTAGCGTGAGTGTCTCACTATCGCGCGCTTCGAGGCTCGTAAGCAAGAGCGATCGCCGCTGCTCGTCCTTGAACCTTTGTTCTGCGACATCGGCCCGCTTGGCCTCGGCGCGAGCCTGTGCCTCAGCTGCAGCTCGCCGGCGCGCCTCCTCCTTTGCTTTGGCCGCTGCCTCCGCAGCAGATGCATTCAACTCTGCATATCGGCGCCTGGAGCGTTCGATCCGCTCGAGCAGGCGCACGTCGCCGGTGCGCTCCGCTACAACGGAGAGGCCTTCCATCGCTCGCTCGAACTCGCCAGCCCGGTCGCTGATGGTATCGATCAGTTCGGTGTCGTACTCGAGCAGCTCAACGCCCTTTCGACCGACGAGGTTCTTCACGACCTGAATGATGCGCGACCGCGCATCGTCGGTCGTCAATCCGCTTGCGTCCGAACGCTCCTGATCGAGCGAGTCCACCCAGGTTACATCGACGACATATCGTTCAAGCCTAGTAAGCAAGGTGCGCAGTACAAGCTGTCGCAACGCCTCCGTGCGAGGCCCCTCGACCAGCCCGTTGTCGCGACTCGAGGCTTCCATGAAGAAGCGCTGGGGAGCGACAATGTCGATGCGACCGAGCAGGTCGCGCGTTCCGAGGTAGCGGGCATAGCCCTGTTGCTTGCGCCGATCGATGCCGAACTCATCATTGCCTTCCTCGCCGATGGGAAAGACGCGAAAGCCATTGAGGAATAGGAATACCGAACCGAACTTGACCGGTTCGATCCCCATCCGGCGGGTAAAGGTCGCCTTCGCGCTCCGGTTTAGGTAGAGCAGGTCGGCTGAGATCTGCGCGCCCTCCAGTTCAGGGTATGGATTGTCTTCCCTGACCCTGTAGATCAACCGGTCCCGGTCTCGGAGCGTCGAGTGGATGGCGCCACCCTCCAGCTGCACCGAGAGTTGCGTCGTCTTGCCCTCAAGGACGTCGAGGATCGTGTTTGCAACCGGCCCGTTGACGATCGCCTTGGGCTTCCCCTTGGCAGCATTGTCGCCCTCGAGCTCGGCGGGCGCGTGGAGGTACACCTCCATCTCGCCTTTCGGCGCGAAGGGATCGACGAGCTTTGCAAGGTACTCCTTGAGTTTCAGCAGCTTGGGTCGGTCCCACACCTCTCGTAGCGACGATATCTCGAGGATCGTGGCGCCGTCGCGAGGCGGGGGGACGTCCGGAACCGCCGGCAGTGCGCTAGCAGGTTCGACGGCAACGCCGATCGAACCGAACTCGTCTTCCGGCCGGCCCTCGAAGTCCTCCCAGTTCACGGTTAGCCGGTTGCACGCCCGGGTACCTTCCTGTCGGCTGTGCAGGACGAGCGACTTGCCCAGACGGTCGCACGAGAAGCGCCCGATGCCCTTGTTTCCGGCATATCCGCGCCTGACCGCGATCTTATCGCGGAAATCCTGCGAGAGCCCATCATCTTCCCCGCCGGTGGCCTTTGCAGAAAAGGCAACGAACAACCACTTCTCGAGGAGGTCCTCTTCGGACATACCCTTGCCATCGTCGACGATCCACAGCGTACCATCGGCGAGGACGATATCCACGCGGCGCGCATGGGCATCGAAGGAGTTCTTGACCAGTTCGAACACAGCCACGAAGTCATTCGTAATGAGGTCGCGACCAATGATGTCCTTGAGCGACGAACTGATGCGAAAGTACTTGGCCAACTACTACTCCCTCCCGGCAAAACGATAGCAGCTGCGATGGCGGAGTCGAGCATGCAACCCGCAGCGGAGCGTCGCCTGATGGCACGCTTCCGCTCGCGGGATACGAAGCCCGAAATTGCGGTTCGCTGCTTGCTCCATCGGCTTGGGTACCGCTTCCGCATTCAAGTTGGGCGCCTTCCAGGCAAGCCAGATATCATATTGCCCAAGTATCGTACTTCCATCTTCGCCCATGGTTGCTTCTGGCACAGGCATGCTGGATACAAGGTCGCAACCGTTCTCAAAACGAAGCCGAACTTCTGGCAGGCCACGCTATGCAAAGGGCTCACCGCAAAGCCTCCGCACTCGAAGCGATCGGATGACAGATCATCCTCATGTGGGAATGCGGGACCCGATACATCGATCGCATTACCTGGGCGCTGGGATCCGCACTAGGATCACGTAGCTATGCCCGCCAGCTCAAGTCCAGTACCGCGACCGGAGGAAACGGCTAGGAGAGTACAACGTGGGCAGGGAACTCGAACTGATGGCCCGGGAAATCGACCCAATGGCCTGGAAGGCGTGGGAAGCCACGCCCGATATCGAAACGCGAAGGGCCATCTCGATCGAAAAGGCAAGGACGGCATTGCTGCGCATCCGCGAGATAAGCGACGTTGCGCTTTCGCGCGCTTCCGCCATTCTGGGCGCCGAAGAAGCCGGAGCAAGTGCGGTCGCACAACCGACATGGGCCGCCATAGTAGATGCGATCACGGAGCGTAGCGAGTAGGTTCTGCTCAAACCGCGCCGCTACGGTCTTACGATCCTATGTTGCCGTCCGCACCTCGACGGTGATCCCCGGAAGGTTGAAGACCGAAGCGCCTTCGGAATTGCCTTGGCTGGGACCGCAGTGCGGGGGTTGCGACATCGCGGCAACGAAGCCCTCGCAAGCGGGATCACGCACCGCTTCGGTCAAAGCGTGCCAGCTCGTCCACGAAGCGCGACCGTCATATCGCCCCTCGCCGGCAAATCGACTGGAATGCCTGGCCATCACCAGCAAGCGAGGCACAGCGTCGCCGGCCTCGCCCCACCCATAGGCCTTGGCGATCTCCGCCGAGGTACGCCCGTCGATCCAGGCATGGACCTTCGCGACCCATTCATTACCCTTGGTCAGCAGATTGTCTCGGCGGCTGCTACGCTCGGCTAGGCTGAACCCATAGACATCGTACCACTTAAGCTGGACAAACACGACGTCACCTGTGCCGCGGTCGAGCACGACCGCATCGGCATCGGTTAACGTCGAGCCGTCCTTGCGACGCAGTTTGAGGCCGGTGTCGAGCACCATGTATCGCGGTTCTGGTAGGAGCTGCCGGAGCTCCCTTCGAAACATATGCTCGCGGCCGTCAACGATGCTGTCCCAATCGCGCCGATAGTTGCGGCGCAAGTGTTCGAGCAGGCCAGCATGGGGATTAATAAACCCGCCGAACATCGGCAGCAGCACGAAATGCTCGCCAGCATCGATATAGTAGGGCAGCGGGATCTCGTGCCGTGCCTCGCTGTAGGCGGCTCCATCGGCGTCGAGCGTCAGCCCTTCCATCAGCTGGCGCGCGCGTGCCGCGTCGTTGCCCCGCTCCTCGAGCACACTGAGAATGTCGTCTCGTCGCGCGTAGACGGTCATAAGGTTTCGCATATCAAGCTTCGGCTCGCGTCGATGTAGCATCGCGGCCGCATCGATATGGTGGAGGACAGTGCCGAGGGCGGCGGTCGACGCCTCGGTCCATTCGCCAAATGGCCGACCGCCGATAATCCCCGTCGGCGGCAACGCTTCGGCTTCGAGAATTCCGGCTGCTTCTATGCTGGCCTGCGAACGATAGTGGCCCACCAAGAACTCGTCGTTGTCGTAGCCGATGAACCAACCCATCGCTACCTTACCGTATCGCCTCAGCCTCCGGCGAACTTCGGGTAGTTCTCCCGAAAGGTTCGGAAACAGCGCGCGGGCACCCTCCCGCGCACGATCCTTGGCCGCGTGTCCCAAAGCCACCTCTGCCATCTCTTCATCGTTTGCCAAAAACTCGATGGCAATCCTGTCGCTCGCCAGAACCTTCGCAGTCGCAATGCCGTAGCGCTCCATTGCTGCCCAACGGAGCGCCACTGCGAAGCGCCCACAATTTAGGAGATGGTTGTCGAATGCCGCAGAAAGGGCAGGGTTGCTGGGAAACCATGGGATACCACCTGGCATGCCGCGAACGGCTTCGAGCAGTGGACGAAGGGCCGTAGCCGCGCCGCGCAATCTGAGCCAGGCGTTAGTTGTATCCGGGCGCTTTATGTATCGATCAATATAGGCAGCGACATCGAGCGCGCGGACCAACGATATCAGGAGTTCGCGTTCGTAGCCGCGCCAGCTTGCGGATACAGCCGCAACGTATCGGTTGCGCCGCTCGATTATGAGCTTTTCAGCCAACATTCGCCCCCCTGGCCCCAGAATTTGGCAGCAATCTTAAAAAGAAACAAAGTAGGAACCCAGCTCCTATCTGTTCAAGCAGCTCCCGTCCTCAAGCGAAAAATTTCGGAGCGATGAATGTTGTGTAAAACAACAGAGGTTGCCGCCCTGGCATTGAGGAATGTCAGTTTCGGGGGGGACGCTACTCGCCACGCAAGTGAGCGAGATTGAGACGCGATGAGATGAGCCGGTTAACCTATCGGAAGTTAGGAAAGATGCCCTCCGGCGCGGTCTTACCCACGACCTTAGGGTCGCTGATATGGCCGAAGCAAAATTCGAAAAAATGATCACTATTCGGCGTAGACTTAGCTCACAATCTGAGCGGCTCTCGATCGAGCTTTAAGCCTATTGGCCACTCGCTGCTGTGAAAAAGCAACGGAACTGGCGCTATCACGGTGCACCGCCCCGCGTTCGCGACAGAGCGGGGCTCCCCTTGGATCAGAGGAGGGCCGGACAGGTGCGGTGGCGCACGCGGGGGGCCGATCTGGGGGCCAGTTACTAAAGGCACCAATTTTATATCTAACAATTCAATTGCTTAAGCCGAAGGGACGAGTCCTCTTCTGGCACCATTCACCCATTCGCAGCACCGCGCGCGAATGGGCTAAAACCCCGGAAAACCTACCCGTCTCTCCGACAACGCCTCCCGGCGTTTCCGCGCGCAAGCGCGGCTTGTCAGGCGCTGGTTCCGCGGCAGGGACGCAGGGACAGCGGCGCATCGGAATGCGTGTCGCGCAGGTGGCGGCGCGAGGGTTGGGAGCGGCGGTCGCAGCTGCCTTTGCCAAGCCCCTGGCGCTCGCGCCGAGCCCCGGATCGCCGACCTTTACTGCGTGGGAGCGCCCGTCGCCTCATCGAACCGCGGCGCCTTGTCGAAATCGGACTTGGCGAACGGACGATCGGTGAACAGATAGCCGTAATAGAAGCGGCGCAGCGCGCCGTGGAACGCGCGGACGCGGTCCTGATAGGCGAGCTGGGCGCGCAGATCGGTTTCGGCAAGGCGTGACAGCAGCGCCTGCACACCAACCGATGGCAGCACCCAGCCGAGCGACCGCGCGGTGGCGTCGCGGCGTTCGAGGCCGGTGCGGTAGGCGCGCACCTGATCCGCGACGCTCTCGTCGCCGACCTGGTGAAAGGCAAAATACCATTTGTAATGGAATTTGGGCGGCAGCGGCGCCGACGTCGACCATTCGGGGTGGCCGGCATAAAAGCGCGCCATCGTCTCCTCGCGCGGGATGTCCCAGGCGCGGTTGACCGCCTCGCGCTGCGCCAGCGCGATCTCGGCGCCCTGATCGACAGGAATCGCGCGGTTGATCAGGACATTGGCGAGCGTCGGCACCACCAGCACCAGCACCAGCCAGCAGGCCGCGAGCGTTGCGGCATTGGTGACCGAACTCCAGCGCAGCCGACCGACCAGCGCCGCGAGGGCGATCCAGAACAGCAGATAAGCGGCGATCAGCAACAGGACGGTGGCGATGACCAGCACGCCCACGCCCGATGCGACCGCAGCGAACGCGAACGGAATTGCCAACATGCCCCAGAGCAGCGCGAACCGGAGCACGCTGCGCCGCCGCCACAATCGGCGGCCGCCACGCGGAAGCGCGTCGAGCGTGCGCTGACGCCCCGCTTCGCGTTCGCTGGAGACGAGATCGTGGAACAGCGCGATCACGAACAGCGGCGCAAGGAACACCAGCACGAACGCAAAGTCGAACCGGCCCGGCACTGCGAGCTCGGGGTTGAAGGTATCGCCGTCATAGATCTGCGCTTCGAGCCCCAGCGCGCGCACGCGCAGGATGTACGGCGCGACGTCGCGCATGCCGAGCGCAGCAAAGGCGAGCGGCGCGGGCGAATCCCAAGTGGGGTGGAAGCTGTAATAGGCCGCGCTGCCCGCGTCCTTGCTGCGATCGACATAGGCGGCAATCGCGGCGATATCCTCGCTCTGAGCGGCGGGGATCGCCGCAATCGCCGCGCGCTGGCGCGAGACTTCGGCAAGGCCCGCGCCGATCGCGGCGACGGTGAGCAGGGCGAGCAGCGCGAGCGCCACCATGGTCAGGCGCTGGCGAAGCAGCAGCCGCACTTCATGCATCCACAGGGTCATCAACGGGTTCCCAGGCGACGGGTGGCAAGGGCAAGCAGCGTGAGCGCGACGGCGAGCCAGGCGATCAGCATGCCAAGGCCGGGCAAGGCGCCGATGGCGAGCGCCTGTGCCGATGGTGCGCGATAGGCGAAGTCGGGCATCTTCTCCCAATTCGCCGCGTCGACGCGCTTGCGCGTATTGGCGGCGAGGTCGGTTGCCGTATCGTCGGCATAGCTGACATCGCTCGCCTGAAGCGCATTGAGCCTTTGCACCAGCGCGAAGCGATAGGCTTCGGCCTGTTCGAGGAAGCGGCGATGCCCGGCAAAGTCGGTCCCGGCCGCGGCCATCGACAGCGCGCGCAGCGCGATGGCGGGGCTGGCGACGCCAATCGTTTCGACCAGCGTGTTCTGCGCCTCTTGCGCCCCATAGCTTTGCGCGGCGTAGCGGTCGAACAGCGCGGAGGTCAGCTTCTCGCCTTCGAGTGCAAGCAGGCCCTTGTAGTTGACCGGCAGATCCTCGACCCGGGTGACGCCATAGCGGTCGAGCACCGATTGCTTGAACGCGGCGAAGTGCGGATCGTCGGGATTGTGGCTGTCGCCGATCTTGCGCAGGTCGCGCGCGATCGCGACGTCGGTCTGCAACCGGTTCTGCAGCGGCACTACGGCGCTGGCGACATCGGGCGCGACGCGCGGCAGCAGCACCACGGTAACTGCCCAGATCGCGACCAACGCCAGCAGCGCGTCGCGGCTGCGCTTCACACGGGCCGAAACGAGCAGGATGACCACCACCCAAAGCGCCAGATAGGCGGCGTAGCCCGCCGCAATCACCGCCATCGGCAGGAACAGCGCGCCGGGGCTGCCCGCGATCAGCACGAAGCCGATCATCGCCGGCAGGCCGGCGAGCAGCGCGACGAGGCCAAGCGCCATCCCCTTGCCGCGCACCAATTGACCGCGCGAGGCACCCTGAAGCATCAGCAGCCGGAGCGTCCCGCGCTCGGTCTCCCGCGACAGCACGCCAAAGCCCAAGAAGATGAGCAGCAGCGGCGCGACCGCCTGAAGCACGAAGGCGGGGGTCAGCTGACCGAAGCGCACGAGCAGCGAGCTTTGCCGCACATCGCCGAAATTGGCGGTGTTCTGGCGGTGCCCCTCAAGGAACATGCTGCTTCCGGTAAATGCGTCCACGCCCGGATCGAACGCGGCAAGCGGGCCGAGCGGGCGCTGAATGAAGGTGCCGTAATGGACGACGCGGTGCGGGTGCCGGTCGGGCTGATTGTCGAACGCCTGCTCCGCCGCCTGCTGGTGGCGCGCGCGCAGATCGGCAATCCCCTGCTGATGCGACCAGGAGCTGATCGCCGCCACCAGCGTGAGCAGCACGAGCAGCGAAAAAGCGATCACCGCGACCTTGTTGCGCAGCATCAGGCGCAATTCGTCGCGGGCGATGAGGCGCGCGGCGTTCATGCCGCGACCTGCGCGCCGCCGGTTGCGAAACGGGCGTGGAGTGCGCGGATATCGAACCGCTCGATCCCGCTCGCCGCGACCGCTTCGACGATCCGCCCGGCTTCGAGGAAGCCGATCGCGTCGGCGACATCGGCCGCAGAGAGCAGATCGTGCGTCACCATCAGCACTGCGGTGCCGCGATCCCGGACCGTGGCCAGCAGCGCGTTGAAGTCAGCCGTCGCACGCGGATCGAGGCCCGAGGTCGGCTCGTCGAGCAGCAGCACCGGCACCTGGCGCAGCAGCGCGACCGCGATCGCGACCTTTTGCCGCATCCCCTTCGAAAAGCCGCCGAGCCGCTGGTCCCACGCCGCCTGCTGCAACCCGGTCGCCCCGAACGCGTCGACGATCGCTGCGCGCGACTGGCGCTCACCCGACAGCGCGAGCAGATAATCGGCATTCTCGACCGCGCTCAGATGCTCGTAAAGCGCGACATTTTCGGGGAGGTAGGCAATCCGCCGCCGCGCCGCATCGGGGTCCGCCGCCGGGTCGATCCCGCACACCGCGATTCGACCCGATTGCGCGCGCACAAAGCCAAGCAGTGCCGCCAGCGTCGTCGACTTGCCCGCGCCGTTGCCGCCCAGCAACGCGGTGATGCTGCCCGCCGGAACCGACAGGGTCAGCCCGCGCAGAACGGGTTGGGCACCATAGGCGACGGTCAGGTCCTCGATGAGAATGGGGGCGGCGTCGTGCGACATCATTGTCTCCAGCTTCGGTCCGAAACCCGGCCGCAGCGTGGCGCGAAGGCCAGCCCCGCCGGTGCGTTGGCGCGCCTTCTGGCTCACATTGAGAGATGATGCAACATCACATTGACGACTGCAGCAGTGCTCATTAGGGGCGCCGACGATACACTATCTCATGGGGGATGAAATGCGGTTGAACGGGGTGGGTTTGTTGCTGGCGTCGGTGGTGATGCCGGTCACGTCGGCATGGGCGGAGGAAGCGCAGCCGGTCGAAGAGCAACGGCCGGACGAGGTGACGATCACCGGATCGCGCGCAGCGAATGCGAGCATCAACGGGCTCGACGTCGATCCGCTGCTGCTGCCGCAGAATGTGCGGCTGCTGGGTGCGAAGCTGGTCGATCAGGCGGGCTTTACCGATCTGTCGCAGCTGTTCGATCTGGCAGGCGGCATGGCGCGGCAGAACAGCTTTGGCGGGGCGTGGGACGCCTATGCCATCCGCGGCTTTTCCGGCGACATCAACCAGGGGCCGGACCTGCTGGTCAACCGGTTCAGTGCCAATCGCGGGTTCAACGCGCGGCGCGATGTTGCCACGGTCGAGAGCTTCCAGGTGCTGAAGGGCCCTGCTTCCGCGCTGTCGGGCAAGGGTGAGCCGGGGGGCTCGATCAATATCGTGACCAAGGCGCCGCAGGACCGGTTCCATGCGAGCGGCGAGCTGTCCTATGGCAGTTTCGACACCGCGCGCGGCGTGTTCGACATCGGTGGCCCGGCGGCCGGCGGCATCGCGGCGCGGGTGATCGGCGTCTACCAGACGAGCGACGGGTTCCGCGACTTCACGCCAAGCGACCGGCTGCTGATCGCCCCGTCGATCGCGTTCGAGCCGAGCGACAGCGTGCGCTTTCTCTATCAGCTCGAATATAATGTCGTGCACTTCACCCATGATCGCGGGCTGGTCGCGGTCAATGGCGATGCCGAGGCGCTGCCGCGCGAACGCTTCCTGGGCGAGCCGAATGACGGCCAGATCGAACAGCGCACGACCCAGCATCAGGGCAGCGTCTATATCGACCTGGCCAAGGGCATCGCGATCGAGGCCGGGGTCCAGTATCGCGACGGATCGATGGTCGGCCAGTCGACCCATAACAGCGCGCTGATCGGCACGCGGCTGCGGCGCCAGCTGCGCGTCCATGACTACCGGTGGGAGGACCTGTCGGGCCGCGTCGAGCTGAGCGCCAATGGCAGCTTCGCCGGGATCGACCACCAGTTCCGCGTCGGTGCCGACGCCTTTACGTATGACCAGCGCCGCATCTTCTGGCGCTTCAGCCCGAGCGCGGCGACGCCCTATGGCATCGACATCTTCAACCCGGTCTATGGCCAGCCCAAGCCGGTCGCGCCGCTCAACCAGGATCTGCTCGAAAAGCTGCGCGGCGAGAGCATCTATGCGCAGGACCTGCTGACGCTGGGCAAGAGCTTCTCGCTGCTGCTGGGCGTCCGGCACGACTGGATCCGGCAGGAGAATATCAACTATCGCAACGGCCGCACCGATCGCCAGTCGCCGTCGGTCACCTCGCCGCGCGCCGCCTTCACCTTTGCGCCGAGCGAACAATTTTCGGCCTATGTCAGCTGGGGCAAGTCGTTCCGCTTCAACCAGGGCGTCGACGCCGCGTCTGCGCCCTTTGCGCCCGAGCGGGGAGAGGCATGGGAAGGTGGCGTCAAGTTCGCGCTGGCGGACAAGGCGCTCACCGGCACGGTGTCGTTCTACCGAATCAACAAGGACAATATGCTGGTGACCGATCCGGCGAACAGCGGGTTCAGCATCGCGACCGGGCGCGCGCGCAGCGAGGGGGTCGAGGCGGATCTCAACTATGCCGTCGACGACCGGCTCAACCTGACCGCGGTCTATGCCTATACCGATGCCAGGGTGATCGCGGACACGCGCCCGGCGCTGGTCGGCAGCGGCCTGTCGAACGTCCCCAAGCATAGCGGCGCGATCTATGGCCATTGGCAGTCGAACGGGCGCGCGCGTGGATCCTGGGGCGTCGGCGCCGGCGTCACCTACGTCGGCGAGCGGCCCGGCGACGATGTCGCGAGCGGCTTCATGCTCGATGACTATGTCACCGCGCGGGTCAACCTGTCCTACCGCGTGACCAGGGCGTTGAGCCTGCATCTCGACGCCGAGAATCTGTTCGACACGGTCTATTCCGAGAGCAGCTACAGCAATGTGTGGATCACCCCGGGCGCGCCGCGGACGATCCGCGCGCGGATTGCGGTGGCGCTGTGAGGCGGATCGGCGCGGTAGTGTTGGTGGCGGTGGGCGGCTGGACCGCCCCCGCCGAGGCGCAGCGTGCGGACGAAAATGCCGTGCGGGAGGCCGAGGACGGCTTTGGCAAGAGCGTCGGCAATGAATCGATCGGCATCTATGCCAGCGGCGAAGTGCGCGGGTTCAGTGCGACGGCGGCGGGCAACAACCGGATCGAGGGACTGTATTTCGACGAGCAGGGCGGCGTCACCGACGTCATCGTGCGCGGATCGACAGTGCGGCTGGGCCTCACCGCCTTCGGCTATCCGTTGCCCGCGCCGACCGGCATCGTCGACATGGAGCTGCGCCGCGTCGGCACGCGTCCGGTCGTCAGCGTCGAGGCGCGCAGCGGCGAATATCGCGGTCCCGATCTGGTCGTGAACGCGGCGATCCCCGTTTCCGACCGGCTCGGCGTCGACTTCGGCTTCGGCCTGTTCGACGATGAATATGTGAGCGGCGCGAGCGCGTGGTTTCGCAGCTATGGCGGCGTCGCGCGCTGGCGGCCGACTGACGGCGTCGAGCTGACCGGCCTCTATGGCCGCTACGATTATGGCGACGAGGAACAGGCGCCGGTGATCTACACCGCCGGCGCCTATCTGCCCAAGCGGATCGAGCGGCGGCGCTTTTTCGGGCAGGACTGGGCCGACTGGCGGGGGCACGCGCAGAATATCGGCGGCATCGTCAAGGCGAACCTGGGCAGCTGGCAGATCGCGGCCGGCGCGTTCAACAGTCGTTTCACGCGCGACGATTATTACTCGGCCTATTTCGACGGGGTGGATCGCGACGGCAATGGCCGGTCCTTTCTGATCGCCGGGCGCGATCAGGTGAGCGCGTCGACCTCGGGCGAGTTGCGCGTCAGCCGCGTGTTCGCCGACGGGCCGCGGCGCCATCGCCTGCTTGCCTCGTTCCGCGCGCGCGATGTCGAGCAACGATATGGCGGCTATGATCTTGCCGATCTCGGCGCTGGCACGATCGGCGTGGCCAATCCGGTCGCCCCGCTCGATTTCGACTTTGCCGAGCGGACCGATGATCGCGTCCGCCAGACGAGCGTGGCGGTCGGCTACGAACTGCGCTGGCCCAAGCTCGGCGAGCTCAATCTTGGCCTGACCCGTAGCGATTATCGCAAAGAGGTCCGCGCGCCGGGCAGTCCCGCGACGGTCGAGCAGGACCGGCCATGGCTGTGGAATGCGGGACTTGCGCTCACTCCGAACGACCGGCTGACTCTCTATGCCGCCACCACCCGCGGGCTGGAGGAAAATGGCGTCGCGCCCGGCGCCGCGGCCAATCGCGGCGAGGCACTGCCGGCACTACGCACCCGGCAAATCGAGTTCGGGATGCGCTATGCGTTCCCCGGCAGCTGGCGCCTGACCGCTGCGGCGTTCGACATCGCCAAACCCTATTTCGAGATCGACCGCCGCGACGGCGTGTTCCGCCAACTGGGCGAGGTGACGCATCGCGGCGTCGAGGCCTCGCTCTCGGGTCAACCCTTGGCCGGGCTCAGCCTGGTGGCGGGCGCCGTCTGGCTCGATCCGCGCGTGACCGGGCAAGCGGTGGACGATGGCCGCATCGGGAAAAAGCCGATCGGTCGGACCAGCCTGCTTGTCGATACCAGCCTCGACTATCGGCTGCCGTTCCTGCCCGCGCTGTCGCTCGACGCACGCGTGACGTTCGAAGATCGCCGCGTCGCCAACGCGGCGAACACGCTTTACCTGCCTGCGCGCACGATCGTCGACGTCGGTGCACGCTATCGCACCCGGGTCAGCCGCACCCCGGTGGTGGTCCGCGCACAACTGCGCAACGTTGGCGACGTGTTCGGCTGGCGGGTCGGCGGCGGTGGCGGCTTCACCCTGCTGCAGGGACGGCGCGCGAACCTGTCGGTGACGGCGGACATCTAGGCACGCGACCGGCTGCGACGACGGGCGGCCGGGCGCGCGATGCCGGGCCGCGAGCGTTTGCGGCTGCGCAAGCAGGTTCAGGATCCGCGACGCGGCCCAGGCGACTAGAAGCGCTGGCGGCACCGGCGCAGTGAGCCAAGCCTTATCGGTGCGGCGGTCGTCGGTTCGGGGATACCGTGCGCCTGCTTATCGGCCCCAACCATGTCTGGCTTTTTCGCTGACCACGCGCTGCGCCATGCGGTCGTGCATCCCAGAAGGAAGGTCTGCCTCGCGATCGACCGGTCTCAGCCCACCCCTCTTGCCAACTGCAGCCATCTCAGTGTCATTCTGCGCAGTGGCACAGCTGGAGCGGCGAACGGACAGCAACATCACATTCACGATCCAGGCACGCGCGCGCAGCGGGCTGTTTCGTCGTGTCGATGACGATCCGCGCCGCATGGTCCCAGTCATGATGCCTGAAATCGCGGCGCGCGCGCTGTTCCCACGCGCCCCGCCAGCCCGGATCGCGCGCCATCCGCACGATGGCATCCCGCCATGCGCGCGTGTCGTACGGGCTGAGGTGGAGCGCGCACCCACCGCTGGCCTCCGGCAAAGCCCCCGCGTCCGACGCGATGACCGCCTTGCCCAACGCAAGCGCTTCCGAAACGGGCAGCCCCCAGCCCTCATAATGCGATGGATACACACAGAATAGCGCGTCGCGATACAAGCGCGCGAGCATCGCGTCCGACACCTGAGTCAGGAACAGGAATTTTCCGCGCACCTTTTCATTGAGCGCGATGTCTTCGAGCAGGTCGGTGACGCGCCACCCGTGCATCCCGACCAGACAAATGGTGGGCAGACGATCAAACTCCGGATCATCCGCCATTTCCGCATAGACGTCATACAACAGGCGGTGGTTCTTGCGCCGTTCGATGGTCGACACGAACAGGGCATAGTCACCCTCCGGAAACTGGGCGCGTTCATGCGGCATCAGTTCGCCTTCGGCGGGCAGGCTGCATCCCAGGGGCACCACCGCCATCGGAGGCGGATGCAATCCGTGATCCTCTGCAAAGTCGAGCAGGTCGTCCCGCGTGGCCGCCGAGTTGCAGAACAGCAGCGCACTCGCGCGGATCAGTGCGGCGAAATAAGCGGACATTTCCGCCTTCGACCCTCGCCCGCAGAATTCGGGGAACAGGACCGGAATAATGTCATGGCAAAAGCCGACGATCCGCGCACCGTTTCTGTTGGCGACCGTATCGAACAGGGTTGCGTAATCGAGCGTGGCGTCGATCCCGACCGTCAGGAACGTGTCGCCGGGCGCAATCTCGGCCACCGGCAATCGCGGACGACGGATCCGCCGATGTGCCTGCTGGCGTCGGACCGACTGAACCCATTCCAGCGCGCTGTCGACGCGACGGCTTTCGCGGGCGAGCGCGTAGATGGTTGCCTTGAGCCCCTCCCACATTGCGGTCCGCATGATCGCCCACGGTTTCAACGGCTTGGGCGGTTCGGTGGCCACGGGATTGGAGTCGAGCGCCGCGCGATCGACCTCATACAGCTCACCGTGCACGAAGATGCAGTAGCGGAGCTGCGCTTCGCCCAGTCGGTCAAGCGCCGCGAACAGCTCGCGCTCGACACGGATCACCCCGACCGGGGGACGCGACCAGAAATAGGATGCGGTGATGTGGAGCCAGATTGTCACCGGTTACACCGCCTCCACGCACGCGACATCGCGACCCGCCACGGTTCGTCCGACCACCCGCCCCTGCTCCAGGCGGATGACCTGATTGCAGCGCGCGATGGTGGTCAATCGATGCGCGATGATGATGATCGTCTTCTTGCCCGCCAGATCGTTGAGCGCATCCATCACGACTGCTTCTGTGTCGTTGTCGAGCGCGCTGGTGGCTTCATCGAACACCAGCAGATCGGGATCGTGATACAGCGCGCGGGCAATGCCGATGCGCTGACGCTGGCCGCCCGAAAGGGTGATGCCCCGCTCGCCCACTGCGGTGGCATAGCCCTGCGGGAGATGCGCGGTGATAAAGGCGTCGATATGCGCCATCCGCGCGACGTCGACGACGCGGCGATGATCGATCTGGTCCGGATCGACCCCGAATGCGATGTTTTCCGCGACGCTGCTGGCACTGAGGTAAATGTCCTGGGGGACGTAGCCGATCCTGCGTTGCCACGCCCGCCGGTTGGCATCGGTGATCGCAGTGCCGTCGACAAGGATCCGGCCCGTGTCATGCACCAGCAGCCCCAGGATGACGTCGACCAGAGTCGTCTTCCCCGCGCCCGTCGTACCGATGATGCCCAGGCTTTGTGCGGCGAGCAGCGTCAGATCGATATCGCGTATCCCCGCCCGCTGTCCTGCCAGCCCGCCGTGATCGGGATAGGCATAGGATAGCGCCTCCAGCGTCAGATCGTGCTTCAGCAGGGGGGCTGGCACGGCCTCCGCGTCGTGCGCGTCGACACGGCAAAGGCGCATATCGGCGTAGAGTTTGGCGATTACCGCCTCCCCGAAACGCATATTGTTGAAGTTCTGATAGATGGCCTGCACCGCAGGCAGCATCCGGTATCCCGCAAAGGCATAAAGCCCCAGCAGCGGCAGCACAGCGTCATTCGGATCTTGTCGGCGCAACGTTAATGTCAGGGCGAGCAGGATGATGAATCCGAAGGCCGTCGCCTCCACCACGATGCGCGGAATCTGACTCAGCGTGGTGTTGAGGATGATGCTGCGCGCGGCGACAAGCGACGGCAGGCGGAACCGCGTCAGATAGACGGGCTCAAGCCCCATCACCTTGATCGACTTGATCCCGCCAAAGGCCTCGCTCGCAACCTCGAACCGTTTGCCGTTGGCCTCCATCCGGTCAGCGCCGCTGCGGGCAATCCGCGTGCGACTGACCCGGTAGATCGACAAATAGACGATCGATATCACCAATGAGGCGACGATTGCGGTCAGCGGATCGATCGCGACCAGCAGCACCACCAATATGGCAAGGACGAAGGCTGAACTGACGATCTGCGCCATCGGCATCAAGGCATTGTCGACGAATGCGTCGACCTCGCTCAGCACCATCGTCGACATGTCGCCGCTGTGGCGCGCAAGAAAAAATCCGTAGGGCTGTCGCAGATAGGCTTCGAACAGCCGACAGCTGATATCCAGCCGGCAGCCATGAATATAGCTGTTGAGGCCATAGAGCGCGACGAGACGGACGAGCGCAGCGAGCAGGAGCAGAACAAAAGAAGTGATACCAAGCGCCGTCAGCAGGGCGTGATACGAGCCGAAGCCCCCCTGGTGAAACACGGTGGCGACGACCCGGTTGCTTTCGACCAGCGCCGGGCTTTCCAGCACCAGCAGAAACGGCATGATCGAAATGACGCCCGCAACTTCGAGCAGCGATGCGATCACCAGGATCCCCAGCATCAGCCACGCCTGCCGCTGCTTGCGTGGCGAGAGAATGGCATAGGCGTCAAGCCATGAGCGGAGCATCGGAAAGGCCAGTCGAGATTTGATCGCGGTTCGGACAGCCCCGCGTGTGTGCGGCCGTGCCTAGATCAGCGGCGATCAAGGGATTGAATCAAAAGGAGAGCGCTCGTATGGCCGCGCACGATCGCTGTCAACGACAGGGATACCCAATACACGCGGCCTGGCGCGTGCCAGTTCGAGACCCGACGTTCTAGCCGATGCTGACAGACCTGCTCCTCTCGGCCACGGGGGTTGTTACCCTTGCAATGATCGGTCATGTCGCATGGGGTCGTCACTATCGACCCGATGCTGACGCCATCCGCGAAGCGCGCATGCACCTCGCCGGACGGGCAGCACGGCTGTCCTTGTTGGTCGCGTCGGTTGGCCTGTTGGCCCAGATGTTCACCGCACCCCGTGCCATCCTGTTCGCCGCCGGCGCCGGCCTGATCTGGGCCATGGTCGAAATGGCGGTGCTCATGGCGTGGAAATATCTCGGCCTGCCGCTGTTCAAGGTGGTCCGGCACATGTCGTTCATCACGGCGGAGGCCGGCGCAACGCGCAACATCCTGCGCGCTACCCGAAGCTATCTGCCGTTCGATACGCTGATCCTGCTGGTGAGCGGGGCGATGGCGATCATGGCCATCTGCGCCGCGGCGCCCGATGGGTTGCTGTGGCTGGCAGCGGCGCTGGGGATATTGGCGAGCGGTGCGTACGTCGCCGCGCGCCGCGCGCACGGCAGCACCGAGGTCCGCGGCGCCGAGCTTCAGTTCCTGACCGAGCAGAGTTCACTACCGACCGGGGCGCTGGCGTTTGCGGACCGGCACCATGCCGTTGTGCGGCGCCCGGCCGCGCCCGATGCAGCGCGCCACGTCCTGATCATCCTCAACGAATCGGCGGGCGCCGATGTCACCTGTCATGGCGGCGTCGATCTGATCGATGCGATCCGCACGGCCAGCCCGGACGCAGCGGAATGGCTGCGCCCGATCGACCCGGTCACGCCCAGTTCCTGCACCGACATTGCCGTACCGTGCCTGTTCACCGGCTGCGCCCCGGAGGAGAGTACCGCGCGTCTGCACCAGATGCCGTTTATCTTCGATCTCGCAAAGGCACGCGGGATGACGACCCTGTTCTATTCGGCATCGACGCTGCGATGGGCGAATTTCGAGGCGTTTTTCGGGCACGACAATCCTGCCAGTGCAATCGACCATCTGGCGACGCCTGAGACGACCGGCCTGCCCTACGCGCACGAACTCGGATGCGATGACCATCTGATGGCATCGCTGCTGCGCGACCGCATCCTGGAAACGCAGGGGCCGTTGTTCATCGTCCTGTACACCTATGCACTGCACCTGCCGTTCCAGAATGACAGTCCGCTGCCGATACCCGACCATATTACCGACCGCCGGGAGCGGGCCGCCTATCTTGTCGCGGAGGCGCATCGCACCGTGTTCGACGCACTGCGCCAGACCGGGCGCTACGACGACACGCTGATCGTTACCGTGGGCGATCATGGCGAGTCCTCCGGCACTGACGCCGCAGCGATTGGCGCGGCAACATCGCGGCTCACCCGATTGACACGGCCAGTCACGCGCCCCTTGTTCGCGATCAAGCCGCCCGCACGCCTGCACCCCGAACGCCGCGCGCGTCTGGAAGCCAACATGGCGCGGCTGGTATCGACCATCGACATTGCGCCAACCGTCGCATCGCTGCTCGAAGTCGAGCTTGCTCCCGACGCCGGCGGGTCCACCGGCTATCGCGGCTATGACCTCACCAAGCAGGCGGTGCCACAGGATCGGGTCCACTATACGCTGACCGTCAACAGCTGGCGTAGCTGGCCGCTTGGCGCAGCCATGGTGGCGCGACAGGACATGCGACTGTGCATCGACTACCAGACGCGAACCACGCTGTGCTGTGACGAGATGGGACAGCCGGTGCCGCGCGCGCTGTACCCGGTGGCCGATGCGCTGCTGACCGCGGCGATGACCGAGCCGGTGGTGCGTACGACCATCGCGGGCGTATTTCGCGACAAGCTGCGCAACCGCAACGCGCTGTCACTGGAGCGACCCGTTGCCGCGCCCCCCGCTATCGCGCGCGCCGCACCGGCCGCGGGCGGCTATGATCGCTTTTTCGGACACGATATCCTGCCATCGGATCCGCCGGTCGGACGTCTGAACTTTGCCGGCGCCCGACAGGACGCGAGCGGCTTTCGCCTGCGCCGATCGGAGTCGGGCGTGATGCTCTATGGCCCGTATGTCGCGCTGACAGCGGGTCGATATGTCGCGACGCTGGTCTTTGCCCCGGGTGTACGGATGCGCCCGTTCGTGCTCGATGTCTGTGCCTGCGATCACCCGCACATCGCAGCGACAACGATCACGGCGCTCGCGGATCGCCAACGCGCCACGATCACGTTCGACCTGAACGCGCCGGTCGAGGCGCTTGAAGTGCGCATGCACAAGCCAAAGGGGTTCAGCGGCATCTGTCTGGGGCTGTTCATCACCCAGATCGCGGTCGCCGACCTTGCTTGAGATCAGGCGCTGCCGGACGCTGCAAATAGCGCGAGATTTTTCGAGATCTGCGGGCAGCGCAGGCGGTCCGGGACGAGTTTCCGGTTTCGGCCTCGTCCATTGACAACGGCTTTTGCGCTAAATGGTGCCGCTTACAGGACTCGAACCTGTGACCCCCGCATTACGAATGCGCGCTGCCCTGCAGAAAATGGCGGGAAACCGTGAGTTTCGAAGAGGTCTCAGCACTATATCCGGACGTTTTGAACCCATTTGCGATACCAGTGCGATACCGAGACTTTTCCGTCACAAGCGGCAACACGAGGTTCGGAGGTGGCTGACTCCGGACGCCCGGCAATCAGTCGGGCAGTGCGTAGGCGATCATGGCGTCGCCGATAGGCGTCTCCATGAAGTGATGCCCTCCGGCCATGATCACCAGATATTGTTTGCCGTTGACCTCGTAGACCGATGGTGTCGCCTGACCTCCGGCGGGAAGCGTATCCTGCCAAAGCGTCTCGCCAGTCCGGATGTCGATGGCGCGGATCAAATCGTCGGTCGCCGCGGCGATAAATATCAGGCCTCCGGCGGTAACGACGGCGCCCCCATTGTTCGGGGTGCCGATGTCGATTGGGAGCATTGATGGAATGCCCCATGGGCCGTTGCGGCGTGCAGTTCCAAAGGGACGATCCCAGATCGTCTGGCCCGTCCGCATGTCGATCGCGCGTATGCCGCCATAGGGCGGGCGCTTGCAGAGCAGGCCAGTAAGGGGCAAGCGCCATCCGGGATTGACCGCGATGGCATAAGGCGTCCCGGCCTGTGGATCTTTCGAACCATGGCCGCTTTCGCCCGTGTCGCCAGCTTTTGTCGGTTCCTCACCGCGTGGGGGGGGAAAGCCCTGACGTTCGGCGTCCGCGCGGGGGACGAGCCGATTATAGTTCGGCATGTCGTTATAATTGGCGACGATCACGCCGCGCACGGGATCGACCGCGATGCCGCCCCAGTCGGTTCCGCCATTATAGCCGGGATACTGGATGAAGCGCCTGTCGGCCGTGGGTGGAGTGTAGGGGCCGTCATATGCGGCCCGCTTGAACTGGATGCGGCAGACCATCTGATCGATCGGCGACATGCCCCACATGTCGCGTTCCTCAAGCGCTGGAAAAGCAAGCGTGTGGTAGCTTGAGAAGGGCTGGGTCGGGCTGCGCAGCCGCGGCTCGACACCGGTGCGCGGTACCGCGCGCTCCTGTACCGGGAACAGCGGGCGACCGGAACGCCGATCGAGGACATAGATGTCGCCTTGCTTGCTCGGGAGGATCAGCGCGGGAACCGCACCGCGCGAAGTTGGAAAATCGACCAAAGTCGCCTGCGCGCCGAGATCATAGTCCCACACGTCGCGACGCACTGTCTGGAACCGCCAGCGCGGCTTTCCAGTCGAGACATCGAGCGCAACAAGTGAAGTCGAGAAGGAATTCTCCTGCGGACTGCGACTGCCCGACCAGTAATCGACCGCGCTGTTCCCCATCGGCAGATAGACGAGGCCCAGCGCCTCGTCGCCGCTTGCGATCGTCCACATGTTGGGTGTTCCGCGAGCATATTCCTGCCCCTCGGGCGGCAGGCCGTTCCACTCGGGATGCACCATGTCCCACGCCCAGCGCAGTTCCCCGCTGACCGCGTCAAATCCCTGGATGACGCCGGAGGGAGCGCTGCGTTTCTGTCCGTCGAGCACCTGATGCCCGGTCACGATCACGCCCCGCACGATCGTGGGAGGCGATGTGATCGAAACCATACCCGGCTCCACCGCGCCCATGCCCCGCTTGATATCAACCGCGCCCCTCACACCGAAGCCGGAACAAGGCTTGCCAGTGCGCGCATCGACCGCGATTAAGCGACCGTCCAGAGTGCCCTCGATTATCCGGGCAGCACATTCGCTCCCAGCTGCGGCATTGGGCGTCGCATAATAGGCGACCCCGCGACATGCCGCAGTATAGGGTATCCACTCATCCGAAACCTTCGGATCGTAGCGCCAGCGTTGCTTCCCCGTCGCAGGGTCCAGTGCGATCAGAATGTTGGTCGCTGAGCAGAGATAGAGGGTATCGCCGACCTTAATCGGCGTGGTCTCCGCGCCATATTTGCTGTTTTTCGGATCGCCCTCCGGCATGTCGCCGGTATGATAGGTCCAAGCACGCTCGAGCTTGCCCACATTGTCCGGCGTGATCTGGCCAAGCGGAGAATAACGCTGAGCGGCATAGGTGCCGCCATAAGCGGGCCAGTCGGTCCCAACCCGCATCAGCGAGGGATCGGCAACCGTCGATGCGATCACGCCCGGGAACCTGCCCGGATCAGCGCGATTGACCCGGAAGATTGCGAGACCTGCCATCAAGATGGCAAGGATTACGAGCCCGGAGGCGCCGATGGAGATGCGCCATCGATAGCCTGCCAAGAGAGGCAGCGTGAGCAGGACCGGGACGAGCAGGATCGTGGGGCCGACGGCGAAGGGTACAAGACCCCAGCCATCCAGTCCGACTTCAAACAGGCCCCACAGGATCGAAAGCGCCCATGTCGCAACATAGATCCAGGTGCCAAACACACTCCCGCGGATCAGCAGGACACCCGCAGCGAGCAAACCGAAGCCTGCGATCAAGTAATAAGGCGAGCCGCCAAGAAAGCTCAGCCACGCGCCCCCGATCGTGAGAACGAGTCCAGCAATTGCGAGGATGGCACCCACGATGGCGGCATAAACCGATCGAACGCGGGGACGGGCGGCGGCGTGTTCCTGCATGCGGTCCCTCCTGTTGCAAAGGGAACAGACCCCGCCCCAATCAGTTCCGGATGTATCCGGCAAAACAAATTGGGGCAGTTGTCGACCGAGAATGGACGCGCCAGTCGCCTGGATTCCCTATTGCGGGATCGCCCCCGTCCCGGTGGAGCTCGCCGGGCGATGGAATATCGATCCGCTGCTGATCTTGGGCCTGTTCGCCCTGATACTCCTGTGGTGGCGCTGGGGGAGCGAGAACCCATTTCAGCGCCGCATGCTGCTTGCTGCGGTCGCGCTGCTGGCCATTCTCTTCGTATCGCCCTTTTGTGCGCTGACGTCCGCACTGTTTTCCGCCCGTGCAGTTCATCACATTGCGTTGACGACACTTGTCGCACCTCTGCTGGCATTGGCTCTGCCGGTCCGGCCCATCCCCGGCGGATGGGGGATCTGGACGGGCGTGCACGCGGTCACATTCTGGCTCTGGCATGTGCCAGCTGCCTATGAGGCGGCGCTGTCCAATCACGGCATTTACTGGGCGATGCAGTCCACGCTGCTGCTGACCGCGCTTGCTCTGTGGCGCACGGTGCGGGCGGCGCCCGTTACCGGCGGGATCGCGGCACTGCTCGCCACCATGGTGCAGATGGGGCTGCTTGGTGCGCTGCTCACCTTTTCCACCGCACCATTCTATGCGCCGCATTTTCTGGCGCCTCTTTCATGGGGCCTGCCCCCTCTCGAGGATCAGCAGCTCGCAGGCCTCATCATGTGGGCTCCGGGAGCCGGTCTTTATCTCGCCGCTGCGCTCAGTTTGCTCGGTCGCTGGCTTGCGCGCGAACAGGCTGCGGCATGAGCATTGCGGGGGCGCTGCGCAAATGGGCGCGCGGGCATACCGAACGCAGCCGTTACTCGCCCGTCGGGATCGCCTTTCATTGGGTGATGGCACTCCTCGTGCTGTTTCAGCTCGGTTGGGGCTATTATTGCAGTTGGTTGCCGGCGGGTGGCGACAAGCTGCTCGCCTATCAGGTGCATAGCGCGGCCGGGCTCCCGATCCTTCTGCTTGCACTTGCGCGCTTTGGCTGGCGATTGATGATCCCCGGACCCATCAACGATGCCGACAGGCAGGGCTGGCAGACCCAGGCGGCCTATGCGATCCATTATGTCTTCTATGTCGCATTTTTCGGGTTGCCGCTCAGCGGATGGGTGATGTGGTCCTCGATCGCGGAGCCGGGCCCACTCTATCTGGCCGGTGTGGTCCCGTGGCCGCAATTGCCTTTCGATCAGCTCCCGCTCACGACTCGCTGGCGGATCATGGATTTGGCGGAGGACGTGCACCTGGTGCTCGTCATCACCTTGCTGGTGGTGATCCCGCTCCATGTCGGGGCTGCGCTGAAGCACCATTTCTGGGATCGACACGACGTGCTTCGCGGGATGTTGCCGGAGATACCCGATGCGGAAGATTCCCGGGGAGAGACGAAGCATAAGCCGCGAGAGCCGCGGCTTCCCTCTGAGACAGCGCCCGGCTGATGCGCTGCATCGACCCTTCGGGGTCGTTGCGGCGCGCACCCTGCCGCCACTGGTCCAGCTGATGGGTCAGATACGCGGCAGGCTGCCCGGCGAGGGGTGGGTTGGCTGCGCCGACGCCTTCGCCGCGCGCACCATGACAGGACGCGCACGCGGCAAGCCCGCGTGCGCGATCGCCACGGTGATAGAGAGCGCGCGCGGCCATGGTACCGCGGATCGGTTGGGTCGCCGCCCGATAGGGCATGGCGGCATAATAGCCGGAGACGGCGTCCTGCTGCGCAGAGGTCAGCTTGCGCGCGATCCATTCCATCTCGGGATGGCGCCGCCGACCGCTCGAATAGGCTTCGAGCTGGGCCGCCATATAGCCGCGATCGAGTCCGGCGAGCCGCGGCGTGCCAGCACCGTTGCCGCGTCCGTCGATCCCGTGACAGGTGATACAGGCATTGCGTGCACCGGCGTCGCCACCGCTGACCGCCAACAACTCGC
Organism: Sphingomonas sp. BE123; assembly: GCF_031456015.1. NCBI lineage: Bacteria > Pseudomonadati > Pseudomonadota > Alphaproteobacteria > Sphingomonadales > Sphingomonadaceae > Sphingomonas > Sphingomonas sp. BE123. The sequence goes on from NZ_JAVDTW010000001.1 coordinate 1,276,134, forward strand.
CGCTGCTAGTGAACCGGTCCGCCGAACCCCGCTCGACCGTGCCGCACCCGCCAAGGGCGATGGTGACCAATAAGGAAAACACACGCACATCCATCGGGCCACGGAACCGACAGGGTGTGGCGACGGTTCCGGATGTGAAACGCCGTCCGCGGCGTATCGCAAAGGGGGATCGTTGCCGGACGCATATATCCTGTTGCCACTCGCGTTGCCGATATTGGTGCTGGGCGCCTGCAAGCCCCCGCCTGATGCGGAACAGCATATGCCCGAAGCCAGCGCGTCGCGCGGCCTTGTCGCGATCGAGCGCGCGGGATGCGGTGCCTGCCACACCATTCCGGGGCTTGCCTGGCCAAGGGGGCGCACCGGGCCGTCGCTCGAAGGTTTTGCTGGGCAGGGGCTGATTGCAGGGCGCCTCCCAAATCGACCTGACACCCTTGCTGCTTATGTCCGCAACGCACCGGCGACCCTTCCCGGTACAAGCATGCCAGCCATGCCACTCACGCCCGACGAAGCGCGCGACGTCGCCGCCTATCTCTACGCGAGCGGAGAGGCGACGCGATGAATTTCGCCTCGATCATCCCCGTGTTCGATCCAGCAGGACCCTATGCCGGTTCGATCACCACGCTGAGCTGGGCACTGATCGCAATGGCAGTCGCGGTGTTCGCGGTGGTGCTGACAGCATTGTCGATCGCACTGTTTGGTGGGTCGGCACTGAAAGCACGGCTCGGCGGTCCCACGATGGTATGGGCAGGCGGTATCGTGTTCCCGGTCGTGGTGCTGTCCGCGTTGCTGATCTACGGGTTGTCCCTGACCCGGAACTTGACCGCCGCTGTGCCACCCGATGCGATGCGGGTGCGGGTCACCGGCGAGATGTGGTGGTGGCGCGTCGCCTATCTCGATGCGCGGGGGCAGCCGTTCATGCTCGATGCAAACGAGCTGCACATCCCTGCCGGTCGTCCCGTGCTGGTCGAGCTTGAGTCCAACGACGTCATCCACAGCTTCTGGGTGCCACGCCTGTCGGGCAAGCTCGACATGGTCCCCGGCCGACGCAACACCTTGCCGATCCAGGCAGACAGTCCTGGGGTCTATGCCGGCCAATGCGCTGAATATTGCGGTGGGCCGCATGCCTTGATGGGCTTTGTCGTGGTCGCCCATACCCCGGCGGACTTCGACGCATGGCTGGCCTCGCGGCGCATGCCTCGCCCCGCCATCGCGATGGACGGCGCGGCTCTGTTCCGCGCGACGGGCTGCGCGGCCTGTCATCGCATCGCCGGGACCGACGCCAACGGCAGCGCCGGACCGGACCTTACCCATGTCGGGTCGCGTCGTTCGCTTGGCGCTGGCATCCTGCCCAATAATCGCGGGACAATGATGGGTTGGATCGGCGACAGCCAGGCGATCAAACCGGGGAACCGCATGCCGCCGTACAAGATGCTGTCGGCACAGGAACTGACGGCGCTTGCGACATATCTCGAGTCGCAGAAATGAGGTCAGAGACCGGGTTCGACCCGGCACTGCTTGACCGCTTTCCGACCAGCGAGCCGCGTCCCGAAGGCGAGGTCGAAGAGCTCAAGCGGATCTGGGCCGCACCCAAAGGCTGGGGACTGCTGACGGCGGTCAACAATAATTATGTCGGCTTCTTCTACGTCGCGACCGCGTTTCTGTTCTTCCTGCTGGCGGGCATCCTTGCGCTGGTGATGCGTGTCCAACTCGCGCTGCCGTTGCAGGGCGTTTTGCCGCAGGAGACCTACAACCAGTTCTTCACCATGCACGGCACAGTGATGATGTTCCTGTTCGCCGTGCCGATGGTCGAGGCGATCGGGGTGATGCTGCTGCCCCAGATGCTGGCGGCGCGCGATCTGCCATTCCCGCGCCTCTCCGCCTATGCCTTCTGGGCCTATTTCGTCGGCGGGCTGTGCTTCTTCGCTTCGCTGTTCGTGGGCCTCGCCCCGGATGGCGGCTGGTTCATGTATCCACCCTACACAAGTCTCACCTACTCGCCCGGCATCAATGCCGATTTCTGGCTGCTTGGCATCGGCTTCATCGAGATCAGCGCGATTGCGGGCGCGATCGAGATCATCGTTGGGGTACTGCGCACCCGAGCGCCGGGAATGAGCCTCGCCAAGATGCCGGTCTATGCCTGGGCGATGCTGGTGATGGCGGTGATGATCATTATCGCCTTTCCCGCCGTCATCCTCGGTACACTGCTGCTGGAGATCGAGCGCGCGTTCAACTGGCCCTTCTTCGATCCGACGCGCGGGGGCGACGCGCTGCTGTGGCAGCACCTCTTCTGGTTTTTCGGCCATCCCGAGGTCTACATCATCTTCCTGCCCGCCTCGGGCCTGGTATCGATGATGGTGGTGGCGCTGGCACGCGCGCCACTGGTCGGCCATTCGCTCATCGTTCTCGCCTTTCTCGCGACCGGCTTCATCAGTTTCGGGGTGTGGGCGCACCACATGTTTACGACCGGGATGCCCAATATCTCGGTCGGCTATTTCTCGGCAGCGAGCATGGCGGTAAGCGTGCCCGCCGGCATCCAGATCTTCTCCTGGATCGCGACCTTTGCGGTCGGCAAACCCCGTTACAATGTGCCGACCCTGTTTGTGATCGGTGGCCTCGTGACCTTTGTCATCGGCGGGCTCACCGGGGTCATGGTCGCGATGGTGCCGTTCGACTGGCAGGCGCATGATAGCTACTTCATCGTCGCGCACCTCCATTATGTGCTGATCGGCGGGATGGTGTTCCCGCTGTTCGCAGCTTTCTACTACTGGACCGGGATGACGAGCAGCCGGCCGCTCAGTGAACGGCTCGGGCAATGGGCCTTCTGGCTGATGTTCGTGGGCATGCAGGTGACCTTCCTGCCAATGCACCTGACCGGCCTGATGGGTATGCCGCGGCGCGTTTACACCTATCTTCCCGGGCGCGAGTGGGAGGTCACCAACATGATCTCAACCGTCGGAGCATTTGTGCTTGCGGCGGGCGTGCTGGCTTTTCTTGTCGATCTCGCGCGAAACTTCCGCTTCACCGTCGATGACGATGCGGGCAACGTCTATGGCGGGGGCACGCTCGAATGGTTGCCGACCGGGCTCTATTCGACCCGCAGCATTCCCGTGGTGCGTAGCCGCGAGCCGCTGTGGGACGATCCGAAGATCTGCGAGGATGTCGAGCAGGGGCGCTATCTGCTCCCCAACGCGCCGACAGGACTGCGCGAGACGCTCATCACGAGCCCGCTGCGGGCTGAGCCCGAATATCTGCAGATCATGCCCGGTCCGTCGCCCTGGCCACTGCTCGCCGCGATCTTCACCGCGGGCTTCTTCCTGCTGTTGACGGTTCAAGCATACACCCCCGGCTTCGTGTCCGGTGTTCTTGCCATATTGTGCACGTTGCGCTGGCTTTGGGATACCGACCGCGTCGTGAAGGAGGCGGAGGTCGACGTCGGGGCGGGCATCATGCTGCCGACTTACGTCACCGGACCGCGCACCCATGGCTGGTGGGCGATGGTCATCCTGCTGATCGTCATCGGCATGATCTTCGCGATGGCGGTATTCAGCTTCCTCTACCTTTATGGGGTGCAGCCCTCTTTCTGGATCGCGCCTGCGGGATGGCAGGGAGCGGCGGTAACGCTTCCGCTCTATGCGCTGACGGCAGGGCTCGCGCTCGGGTCGCGGGTGATGCTGGCGCGTGAAGCGACGCAGCTCTGGACCCCGGGCGTGTTGTTCCTGTGCGGATCGGTCGCGCTGGCGGCCGCGGTGGGGGCGGATATCGCGTTCTGGCACGCCTCGGGCCTGCGTCCCGACGCGAGCGGCCAAGGTGCGATCGTCTACATGCTCCTGACGCTTACCGGGCTGCTTGCATTCATCGGCTTGCTGATGGCTGGCTATATCGCAGCGCGGAACAGCCGAGGGATGATCGTTCGGCCGCGCAACAACAGTCTCGATCTCTGCGTCCTGTTCGTCAGCTATGCTGCAGGCCAGGGCGCGTTGACCACAGTCCTCACCCGCGCGTTCGGGGCCTGACGATGCGAAGCTGGCTCCTTCTTCTCGGCGGCTTGCTGGTCTGGGCCGTCCATTTCTTCGCGCTCTACGCGGTGGGGAGCATCTTTCTTACCACGAACCTGGCGCGCGGGTTGACGATCCTTCTCACAATCTTCTGCCTCGCGGCTACCGCAGTCATTGCGCGTCGCGCATCGCGAGGCTGCCCATCGGATGCCGAGAGCCGGTGGATACGGGCTGTGGGCCTATGGGGTGTCGGCATCGGTGCCGTCGCGATCCTGTGGCAGGGGCTTGTCGCCCTCCTGATTTGAACCGTCGCGTCGGGGACAGCGTTGCTCACGTTAGTCAGACATTGTGGAGGGAGAGAGCGATGCTTTTTGACAGCGTTTCTGGTCTTGCCCGCGTCGTGGTGCTGGGCGCATCGGCCTATCTCGCACTGATCACGATCCTGCGGATCAGTGGCAAGCGCACACTCGCCAAGATGAATGCGTTCGATCTGGTGGTGACCATCGCGCTGGGATCGACCCTCGCAACCATCCTGCTGACCAAGGACGTGGCTCTGGCCGAAGGCGTTATCGGTTTTGCGGTGCTCGTCCTTCTCCAGTTCATCATTGCGTTTCTGGCTGTTCGCTACAGATGGTTGGAACGGCTTGTGAAATCCCAAGCGCGCATATTGCTCACTGATGGTGCCATTGATCAGCGAGCACTTCGTAAGGAGCGCGTGACCGAGTCTGAAATCCATTGCGCGATACGCGCTTCGGGCTTGGGCGACCTGAGCAAGGTAGCGGCAGTCGTGCTCGAGACCGACGGCAGCTTCAGCGTAGTCGCGGTGGCGGACGCGGGTGATCGATCGGCCCTTCGTTCAATTGCAGGGGGTGCCGCGTGAGCGCGCAGGAGCGCAGCGACCTGGCCGAGGACAGGACGGATCTCGCCGAGGACCGGACGGTACTTGCCCATGAGCGCAGTTTCGCCGGCTGGGTGCGCACGGGGATGGGAGCGGTCGGTCTTGGCCTTGGGTTCAACGCGCTTTTTCGAACGCTTGAACCAGTCTGGATCGCCAAGGGAATTGCGACGGCGTTCCTGCTGATCGCCATCTTCGTGTTCCTGTCCGCCGAGCGGCGGGCGTGCCGGATCATCAGCAAGCTGGAGGCGCACAAGGTTTCGAGCCTCTCGCCGATGCGCATTCGGCTACTGGCATGGATGCTCTCGATCGCGACTACCGCGCTCGCCGCAGCAATCTGGATCTTGGTGTAAACGTTACCCGTTGCCGCGCTTGCGTCGCGTCTCCCAGCCCTTCTTCGCAGCGGCGGAGCGCTCGGCCGAACTCTGGTTCGATCCACCTTTGTGACCGCCCTTGCGCGCGCTTTCGTGGCTGTCCCGCTTGCCGCGTCCCGAGCCGGACTTGTTGCCGCCGCCCGACTCCTTGTTCACCGTTGCCCAGGCACGGCGTTCGGCCTCTTTGTGGCTGACACCGCGATCCTCATAGCCTTCCTCGATATGCTCGGCCTTGCGCTTCTGCTTGTCGGTATATTTATCCTTGTCGCCTTGGGGCATCATGCCTCTCCCGTCGATGCTAGACGACCGTTCAAGCGCATCTTGATCATGCTTGGTTCCCAACCATTTCGGACCTCAAACATATATTAGAACAAGCATTTTCTAGTGCGTCCGGGGAACGCTCCTGCCGACTGCCTCGTTGACGCAGTACCCTTTCAGCAAGGATCAGCCATGGCAGATACGATCGATCCCGCCCGAGCGGGCGATGCCCCGCTCGCGTCCTCGAAACACCCGTCCACCGCAGTGGATGCCGCGACCGACAATCTGGTCGTTGCGCCGAATGAAGGTGCCGACACTCTGATTGGCCGCACCGTCACCATCAATCGCCCACGCGCTGAACTCTATGCCTATTGGCGCGACCTCACCAAGCTTCCGACGTTCATGGAGAATGTCGAGCAGGTGGAGATGCTCGACGACAAGCGCTCACGCTGGGTGGTCAAGGCACCCGCCGGCAAGACCGTCGAATGGACTTCGACCATTACCGAGGAAAAGGACGGCGAGGTAATCGCCTGGAAATCGGAGGAAGGCGCGGACATCCCGAATAGCGGCCGGATCGACTTTCGCGACGCGCAGGGCGACAGGGGCACCATCGTCACCGCAACCATTCTTTACGATCCGCCTGCGGGAATTATCGGCAAGGTGATCGCCAAGATGTTCCAGCGCGAACCTGCGATCCAGGCACGCCGCGACCTGCGTCGCTTCAAGCAGCTCATGGAAACCGGCGAGATTGCGACCGGCGCTCGTAGCCACGCACAGCTCGAAGAAGGGAAAAACTGATGCGCGCACTGGCATGGCACGGCAAGCATGACGTCCGCGTCGATACGGTCGACGACCCCGAAATTCTCAACCCGCGCGATGCGATCATCAAGGTCACTGCGACTGCGATCTGCGGGTCCGACCTGCATCTCTACGATGGCTATATTCCGACGATGATGAAGGGCGACATTCTGGGCCATGAGTTCATGGGCGAGGTGGTCGAGGTCGGGCCAAAATCGACGCTTCAGAAGGGGCAGCGCGTGGTGGTGCCGTTCACCATCTCGTGCGGCGCCTGTTATCATTGCTCCAAGCACCAATATTCGGCGTGCGACAACGGTCTGCCCGCCGACAATCAGGATATCGCGCAGGAGCTGTACGGCCAGCCGATGGCGGGCCTGTTCGGCTATAGTCACATGACCGGCGGCTATTCGGGCGGGCAGGCGGAATATGTCCGCATTCCGTTCAGCGACGTCGGTCCGATCGTCATTCCCGAAGGGGTCGAGGACGAGAAGGTCCTGTTTCTCTCCGACATTCTCCCCACGGGCTGGATGGCGGCGGAGAATGCGCAGATCGAACCTGCCGACACCGTCGCGGTCTGGGGCTGCGGGCCAGTCGGACTGTTCGCGGTCCAGTCTGCGTTCCTGATGGGGGCAGAGCGCGTCATTGCGATCGACCATTTCCCGCGCCGCCTCGAACTCGCCAAGCGCTTCGGGGCCGAGACGATCAACTTCGAGGACAGCAAGACCTATGAAGCGCTGATGGAGATGACCGGCGGTATCGGGCCGGATGCCTGCATCGACGCGGTCGGCCTTGAGGCGCATGGTTTCTTCGTCGACAATGTGATCGACCAGATCAAGGCGTCGACCTTCCTCGGCACCGATCGCGCACATGCGATCCGCCAGGCGATTATCGCGTGTCGTAAGGGTGGCCGGGTCTCGATGCCTGCGGTCTATGGCGGCTTTGTCGACAAGTTTCCGCTCGGCGCGCTGATGGAGAAGGGGCTGACGCTCAAGACGGGTCAGACCCATGTCCAGCACTATATGCCCGGCCTGCTTCAGGCGATCCTCGAGGGGAAGATCGATACGACCTTCCTGATCAGCCACACCCTCCCGCTCGAGCAGGCGCCCGAAGGCTACAAGATGTTTCACGACAACCAGAATGAGGTGACCAAGGTCGTGCTGAAGCCCGGCATGGAAACCCAGATGGCAGCGGAGTAAGAGCCATGTCCAACAAGCTTGCAGTCGTCACCGGCGCGTCGACCGGGATTGGCCTCGAACTTGCGCGGCTCGCGGCGCAGGAGGGCTATGACCTGATCGTCGTCGCTGACGAACCCCAGATCCGGGGAGTTTCGGAGGAATTCGGCAAATACGACGTTAAAGTCGAGTCGGTCGAGGCAGATCTGTCCGGTATCGACGGTGTCGATCAATTGCTCTCCGCCACTGCAGGCCGTCCGATCGACGTCCTGATCGCCAACGCGGGCGTGGGAACAGGCGGACCGTTCCTTGAGCAGGATATCTCCAAGTGGCGGCACTCGATCGATACCAATGTCACTGGCACCGTCTATCTGCTGCAGAAGGTGCTTCGAGATATGGTGGCCCGGGGCGAGGGCCGGGTTCTCGTGACCGGCTCGATCGCCGGATATATTCCTGGCGCATTCAACGCGATCTACAATGCGACCAAGTCTTTCATCAATTATTTCACCGAAGCGCTGCGGAACGAACTCAAGGACGTCGATGGGGTCACGCTCACCACCCTGATGCCCGGAGCGACCGATACCGCATTCTTCGCCCGCGCCGGCATGCTCGACACCGAAGTCGGTCAGGATGACGATAAGGCGGACCCGGCCAAGGTCGCGCGGGATGGCTGGTCTGCAATGATGGCGGGCAAGGGCCATATCGTATCGGGGGTCAGCAACAAGTTGCAGGTCGCCGCCTCAGGGGTCGTGCCCCAGTCGGTACTGGCAGAGATGCATCGCGGAATGGCCGAGCCGGGGTCGGCCAAGGATTGAGGAGAGATATGATGACTGAAGAACGTAGCGAAACCCAGCCGCGTCCCAACCTGTCGACCGAACATCAACGCGAGGGCGACGCGCGCAGACCAAGCGATACGCTCGATCGCGAACAGGATACACCCGGCGGCCAGCGCCCCGAGGCGGTCGAGGACCGGCCAGTCGTCGGGACGGTAAAGCCCGAGGACTATCCGAAGGATCGCGCGGACGGTTAAAGCATAATCTGTTGGCTGGGCTTCTGAAACATGACTCAGACATCCACCACTGCGGAATTGTTCATCGTGGCGATCCAGGATTTGCTGGACGCGAAGCAGGCCTGGATCGAACGATCCGACACATTGGGCGAGCACGCAGGTAATGGGATAAAGACGTTTCTCGCTGACCAGCATTCGCGAGCAGAAACGCAGGCGCAGCGGCTCACAGAGGTGCTGCGCGAACGCGGGGCAGCGCTGAAAGGGCCGCCCAATATCTGGCTTCGCGCCATTCTGGACGACGCTACCCGCGATGCGAAGACGATAATGGCTGGCGAACTACGCGATATCGCGCTGTGCGGTGCCTTTCGGAAGGGCAAGCAAAGCGAGCGTGTCAGTTACGAAACCGCCATCCATCTGGCGGGCCGCCTTGCCGACGCGCAGGCTCGCGCCACGCTGAACGCCTGCCGGGACGACGAGATCGAGGCCGACGCGCGGCTGGAGCAGTTACTTGTGGCACTGATCGAGGAAGTGTGAGGCAGATGCGCCTCAGCCTTCAGAGGCCGGCTCAAACCAGCACGAGACATTTTGATCGGTCGAAGGCACGATCTGCGCGCCCATTGAGTGCTGCATGATCTCCAGCGCGGCACGGCCGTGCGAAGGGCATACTGATACCACCGCGTCCCCTGGCACCCAGAGTCGATAGTCCCGCATATGGGCGTCAGCAGCGGTAACGAACACGCACATCTCGGTTGCGATCCCCGACAGGATCAGCCGGTTGACCCCCAATTTCGGCAGAAGCACGGGGAGATTGGTCGCATAGAAGCCGGAGAATTGAGGCTTGATAACGAAATAGTCGGAAGGCCGCGGGAGGATCGGCGCGATCTCCTCATGGTCCTCCACACGGGCGATCAAGCGCGACCGCTCGGAATGCCACTCCCCGAAATTATCGTTGATGTAGACAACCGGTGACTGGGCGCGGTCCGCAGCATCCCTTAACGCCCTGATCCGGGGGACGACATCGATGAGCTGCTGGCGTGCGGACGCAGCATCGTCGAAATCGAACTGATTGATCATGTCGATGATCAACAATGCAGACCGGTCCCTTGGCTGGTCTCGCGTAGGTGCGCCTGGCGCGTCAGATGAGTTGGTCATGATCCGCGACAACGCAGTAACTGCAGTTGCGGGCTCAAACGACATGATCGCTTCGGCGGGCAACCTCCGCCGCCGAGATGCGTTGAAGAACTAACCCCAGATGCAACGCATAACGCCGGCCGGGTCCAGCCCAAGGGACCACTTTGAGGCAATGGAGGTAGAAATGCAGGATGCTGACTATTACCGTGAGCGCGCTATGCAGGAGCGACGAGCGGCAGAGCGTAGCGCCAACCCATCTGCACAGGAAGCTCATAGAATGATGGCGGCAAGATATGAGCGCTTGGCGGCAGGAGAGAGACTGAAAATGGGGATCGTGGAACGACATTAACTGTTTCAATCAACAGTTATCCCAACCTTGCATTGCCGATTGTGCAAATTGTCATTCCATACGATGCATGTTTCACCTAGGCGAAGATAGACACGCCCATCCTCCCTTGCCGGAGTTACTCAAGTATTTTTTGAGCGTGCAATTTTTTGCCATGCGCATTTCAGGCTTCAGTTCACGGTAGGCGGCTCCGCCGCGCACTGACAGTTACTGCAGGAACGGCGAACCGAAACATTGATGAGAACGCACCATGACGTGCGGTCAGCTGGTCACGTGCGTGCAAGCGAATAGCCGCGAATGATCGAGGAAGAGACCAGCGATGAACTATCGACGCTTCTTGGCAATGATTACGACCTCGACGGTTGTGATGTTTGGGCTGATGTACCTCAACACCTATGCCCTCGACCATGTGACGTTTAGCCAAACCCGCGTCTGGATGGCTGTACTCATGGGAGCTGCGATGGCTGTCGTCATGCTGTGCTTCATGTGGTCGATGTACGACGGCGGTCGGGCAAAGATGGCAATCGTCGTCACCAGTATGATCGTCGGAATTGGAATGCTCTGGCTCGTGCGGAGTCAGCAAACGGTTGATGATATTTCCTATATGGAGGCGATGATCCCGCACCACTCCATTGCCATCATGACCAGTGAGCGCGCGAAGATCAGCGATCCGCGGGTACGCAAGCTTGCCGATGAGATTATCGTGGCGCAGGTCCGCGAAATTGCTGAAATGAAAGCCCTCATCGCTGCGCTGGAGAACGAGCGCTCGGGAGATGAGGAGCGATCATCCCTCTCTCGCCCCGCCAGTAACCAGCGTTGATGTCAGCGCACCCGCGCGCAATGCGTACTCAGAAGTATCAAATGCTGTCCACGATAGTCGCCTTTTCGGCACGGGCGGCGATGACATCGCCCTGATCCACAAGTGCTCGCAAAAGCGTAGGAAAGCGAAAGGGTTTCTGCAGAATTTTCGCTTCTGAGCCCATCACATCCACAATTACCTGAGTGTCGGCGAACCCGGTCATGAAGATGATCGGCAGATCGACGTGTCGTTCACGAACATTGGCGGCAGGACCATCCCGATGCCAGCGGCAACGATCCGAATATGTCGCAGATGTATGTCGTCGCACCGGGGTCGGTGCATGAAAACGGCGTTCCGTACGAGTGGATGATCGCCCCCGGCGAAGTCCCCTTTGCCGAGTTTCCGCTTGCCCTTCAGCAAATGGGGCCCGCGAAGGGGCGCGCCAAGCGTAAGCTGGAGACGCCCTCTTCCGGGGGAGTTCCGGTAACGAATGAGGGGCCGCTCCGGTACATCGCCACCGCGGCGAAGAACGCGGCCAAGGAGATCACAGAGGCCGAGGACGGCAAGCGCAACAACACCCTGTTCCGCGTGGCGGTCGCCTTCGCTCGCGACTGCGCGGGCGCGGGTGCTGATTGGGGCGACTATTCGCGGCCCCTCGCAGAAGCGGCGCTTGCGATCGGCTTGGCCCCGAGCGAAGTGCAAGCCACGCTGGAAAGTGCTCGGGTTGCTGGTTCGGGCGAACCAACGCCATGGCTGCGGACAGCCTCTGAGTACGTCTATCTTGGCGCTCAGGATCAGTTCTATCACGTCGAGAGCGGCTCCTACCTGAAGCGTTCAGGCTTCGACGGGTCGTTCAGTCACCAGCATCACGGCGACGGATTGTTCACGTCCTACCTCCTGAGCGCGGGCTATACCCGCAAGTTCCAGGACATCATGTTCGATCCCTTTGACCCGAGCGAGCGCATCGAGCGGCAGGGGGCCACATTTCTCAACACCTACAAGCCGTCATCCGTTGTTGCGGTCGATGGTGACGCCGCGCCGTTCGTCGACTTCCTCACGCATCTCGCTCCCCAAGACGATGAGCGCGAGCACCTGGTAAAGATGATCGCCTGGACGGTTCGCTATCCGGGGCAGAAGCTCAGCCACGCTTTGCTGCTTCGCACGCAGGAGCAGGGGACCGGAAAATCGACCCTTATGTCGATCTGGGGCGAGCTGATCGGCGAGTCCAATGTTCGCAAGACCACCTCGAAGGAGCTCAACAGCGATTACCAGGGCTATCTGCCCGGTCGGTTGCTGATCCTGTGCGAGGAGCTGAACCTGGGCCAGGGGCATCGCGTCTACAACGATCTGAAGGACCTGATCACCGGCGACAAGGCGATCGTCAACGAGAAGTATCTGCGTCCGCGGGTCTGGCCCAACTACGCGACCTTCGTGTTTCTTACCAACATCGCCAGCCCTATGCTCATCGAAGACAAGGATCGTCGCTTCTTCTTCATCGACTCACCCGCGACTCGCCGCGAAGCGGACTACCACGTGCGGTTCAACGAGTGGTGGCGCGCCAATCTGGGCGTGATCCGGCACCATCTCGATCAGGTCGATCTGACCGAGTTCAAGCCGTTTGCGCCCCCGCCAATGACGACTGCAAAGCAGCGGCTGATCGAGCACAGCCGTTCCGAGCTTGCCCAGGATCTGGCGCTGATGATCCAGGACCGCGCTTACCCCTTCCAGCGCGACGTCGTGACGCTCGACCAAGTGAAAATCGGCCTCGGGCACCTCGCCCGAGACCTCAGTTCGAAGCGCCTCATCAAGGCGCTTGAAGAGGTGGGCGCCGTGAAGCTCGGTCAGCAGCGAGGATGGGATGGCGACTTCAGGGGCCTCATGGGCGCCATGTTGCTCGGAAACCCCAACGGCAAGGAGGGAGCGACTAACGTCTAACGTCTAGGCAAGGTTTCAGCCCCCTGCAGTGCTCCTGCAGGGGGGGCACCTTCTGTCTTCTCTTCCATCCTTCCAAAGGAAAATGGAAGGTAGACATAAGACACGAGACAGAGCGAGGACTGCAAAAGAGGCTTAAAAGGCGACATTTCTGCGTGAGTATTGACTACAAGTTTTGTCAACACCAATCGCGCCAAGAAATGAATGCCATTCGCGGTTGACGCGGGATTCCCGCCTTCTTACTTCACGGAGCGGACCGGCCGAGGCGGCAACCTCGACCGGCCCTGACCAACAACTGATCGTAGAAGGATCGAGTCGATGGCTGTCGAAGCCCTTAGCGCGTCGCATGACGCATGGAATACCCAATACGCCCACTACCTGAGCCTGACCCAGCAGCTGGAGCAGGCCCCGCCACATGAGCGCGATGCGCTCGAGCGGGCACGCGCAGATGCGCAGGACGACCTCATGGCGCTGCCCGCGCCTTCACTCACCGCGGTCCTACACAAGCTCGAGATCCGCTGGGAAGACCAACTGTCTGCGGAAGACGAGCGGCGTCTGATCCTCGATGATCTCGCCGACCTGATCCAGGCCCAGACCGCGCTGCCCGGCGCCTAACCGCATCCCCACTCCAAGCACGGCCACCCGCTGCGCGTCAGCGGGCTGGTCGGCGCGTGCCCTCGAAAGTAACATAGATGGTCCCCAATCACGTCATGAACGAAGTCCTGCGTCGCCTGACCGACGCCCAAGCTCGCAAGCTGGCCCGGTCGGTGAAGCTGGACCCGGATCAGACGGTCACACCGCCTCAGATGCAGACGACCAGCCCTCAACCACTGGAGGGTGTCGTCGATTTCGACATCACGATCGTGGCGCTCGGCCACGCGGTCACATGGCCAGCAAAGATGCTGTGGGCAGGAGCGCTGCATGGCGAGCCAGGCCACGCCGAATTCGGGATGCAGAGCGCGCTGCACATCCTGATCCCGACACGCGAAGACGGCCCCGCGTTCGTCTGGGACGGCATCGATCACCGGATGCTGCCAGCAGCTGCGGACGACGTTCTTTTCGAGCGTGCCGAACAGGCAGCACGGTCCGCTGAGGCATCTGCCGGAAAATCGAACCCATAACCTAGCTTCGGTGTTCGGAAGGGGTTCTCTGCGATGAAATGCTCCAATAGCTGGACTGCTCCCGAAATTCTGGAGCCGACCGTGACCCACCGCATCTCCCCCAATCGACCCACCGGAGCCTCGCCTTCGGCCGAAGCTCCCCGCGCGCTCACAGCCGTCACCGGAGGTCAGGCGTGCAGGTGATCCACGAACTGGCCGACAAGCTGAGGAAGGCGGCGCGCAACGGGAGCCGCCTTCACCTCGAGCAGCCGCACGTCAGGGCGCTGCTGTCGCCCCGCATTTACGAAGTCATCGCCTCCCTCGAAGCTGAAGAACTCAACGCCCTATGCCTACAAGACAACGAACCGGCCGAACGAAAGACACCCCCCAAGCTGCGCGTTATCAGCTCGGAGACTTCTGGCTCTGGTATCGGCGGGACCGCGATGACTGGAGCATTTGCTGGTACGACGCCGGGCGAGACGGCGAGCGAGGTCGGACACGCCGCAAGTCGCTCGGCATCAGCGGCGGTGATGCGGATCACCCGCCAAAAGCAGCCCAAGACGCCCTAGCCGAGCATTACCTGGCAATGCAGCGGCCGGTTCAGGCACCTGTGGCCTCGATCTACGTCGAAAAGCTCATGGCCGACTGGCTGCTCGAGCACGCTCAACCGAAGCTCAGGGACCCGGTCCGCTACGCGAACGGCGTAGCGCACTGGCAGGCCTTCTTCGCTGAAGAGCAGCGAGCGGGACGATTGCTCGGGCCGCCAACGGTTGCCGACATCTCGGCTGCATTGGTGGAACGTTTCCACGTCTGGCGCGCCGCACAGGGCGTCAGTGGCCACACGATTGCGCGCGATACAGCAGCTCTGAAGTAGCCGCTGAACTGGGCCTGGAAGCGCAACATGATTGCGTCGGCTCCGCGCATCCCCAACGTCCAGTCGAAGGGCGAGCCACGCGACCTTGTCTATACGGTGGACCAGATTGCGGCCTTGCTCGAAGCGGCGTGGGCGCGCGAGGACCGTCGCCACATCCACATGTTCGCCATGATCATGCTCAGCACGAATGCGCGCGTGGAGGCCGTGCTCGAACTGGATAAGCGTACACAGGTCCGTGATGGGATCATCTATTTCAATGCCCCGGGTCGTAGCCAGACCAAGAAGCGACGCTCGACCGTACCCATCTGCCCTACTCTCGCGCCATGGCTGGAAGTTTATCCCGGCCGCGCGATCCAGTGGCAACGACGCTTCGTCGATGCCGCAACAGGTGAAAGCTGCGCAGAACTGCGTCCGGTTGTCAGCATCAAGAAAGCATTCGAGAAGACCTTAATCGAGGCGGGCATCTGCGAACACGCCCGCGACGCTGCCGGCGACGACATCTGGCTACCGCCACGAGCCAAGCTGGGCGAAACCGTGCCGCGCCCCAAGCTGGTCGGCCTTGGCTCCCCAAACACGCTACGGCACACCATTACCACCGAGATGCATCGCCGTGGGGTCCCGCAAGCGCAGATTGAAACGGCTGCGGGGCATCGCGGCCAAGGGACCAATGCCTATCACTACCGCCACCTGAGGCCTGAGTATCTTCGCGAGTTCGTGGACGGCGTGGAGTCGCTGTGGGACGACGTTGGCAAGCTGACCAAGGTCCATCTGCGATACCAGTGCGATACCAAAATCGTCGACATGGCGCCGCGCATCAGGCGACCCTGAGAAAAATCATTGCTTTTCAGATGGTTAGGTGGTGCCGCTTACAGGACTCGAACCTGTGACCCCCGCATTACGAATGCGATGCTCTACCAACTGAGCTAAAGCGGCACGCACCGGCGCGATGTGCCGGTGAAGGTGGCGGCGCTTACCAGCGTTGTGCGGGGCTGACAAGCGCTAGTCGGCGAAACCGGGTCCGCGATTTGCCGACCGTTCGGCTTTACGCGGTGTTTACCACAAGCGGGGCAGAGTCGTCGCGCAATGGGGCTGCGGCCCTGAGTGGAGCATGCGCATGGACACCGCCCGCGGAATCGACGGCCGCCCCGACATCGACCATGACGATCATGGCGTCAGCGACTCGGGTCCCGCCGAACACCGGCTATCGATCGGCAGCGACGAGCGGCGGATGCATGTCCGCGCTTATAATCACTGGGTTTCGCTGCTGCACGGTCGCGCCTATCCCGCGATCGAGGATCTCGACCCGGAGAATATCGCCGATTTCGGGCCGCACAGCGTGCTACTCGATTTCAGCAAGGGGGTCGACGATCCGGCGATTCGCTATCTTGGCCGCTCGCTGCGCGACGAATGCGGCGTCACCGCCGATATCACCCATGTCGGCGCGGTGCCGAGCCGGTCGCTGCTCTCGCGCCTGACCGACCATTATTTGCAGATCATCGCCAATCGCGCGCCCATCGGGTTCGAGGCGGAATTTGTCGGCCAGCGCGGGCACAACACGCTGTATCGCGGCATCCTGATGCCGTTTTCGTCGGATGGCGATGCGATCGACTTCATCTATGGCGTGATCAACTGGAAGGAACTGGTCGACGCCGAGACCCAGGCGCGGCTGGAACGCGAGGTCGAAGAGGCCCGCCGCACCGCGCCCGCACCGCTCGTCAGCGCCCCGGTCTGGGCCGACGGCCCGAGCGGCGGGTTCAACCTGGCGCCCGAGCCTGCAGTCCCGTCCGACGATGTCGCGGGACCAGCGCCCGAATCGCTCGCCGACCGGCTGCTGATCGCCCGCGAAACCGCCGCCGCCGCGCGCGCCGCCGACACGCGCAGCCGGTCGTCGCTCTATCGCGCCTTGTCGCGTGCCTATGATTTCGCGCGCGCGTCGGAACTCCATGCCGCCGATTATGCCGAACTGCTCGCCGATGCCGGAATCAAGGCGCAACCGCGTGCGCCGATGACGGCCGCGGCCAAGCTCGTGTTCGGCGCCGACTATGACAAGACGCGGCTGACCGAATTCGCCGCAGTGATGCGCCATGCCCGCCGCCACGACGTGGCCGAAGGCGGGCTCGACGCCTTCATCGGCGCGGCCGATGGCGGCATCAAGGGGATCGTCAAGGCCGAGCGTGCGCTGCGCAAGGCGGCGCCCCCGACCGACCTGTTCGATCAGGTCCGTGCCGAACTGCGCGCGCGCCCGGCGCTGGCACAGGTCCGAATGGACGCCGGCACGGAAGAATTCGTCCTGCTGCTCGCCCGCGCCGGAAGCGACGGACAGCTCGACATCGTCGCGCGGATCGAGGACGACGCCGCCCTGTCCAACCGCGCGCTGCGCAAGGCCGCGGCATGATCGGCTGACCCGCCCCATCCCTTTCTCCCGAGCTGCGCGCGAACCGGCACGAAAACCCCGGTTCGCGCGCATTTTTTTGTCCCGCGATACCGCTATCGCTGCAATTTAGTCTCAAATGTTACTGTGCGCTGCAGCAAGCCTTGAGCCGCGCCGCGCGCGGGCGCATAGCGTGCAGCCATGAGCAAGACGCCGATCAAGTCGCTCGCCGAGGCGCTGCACGCGCGCCTCACCGATGGGGCCCTGCCGGGGGAGCTGGAGGGGTTCGACGAAACCGCCCGCGCCGCGGCCGCAAGGTTCGTGGCGGAGGCCGCGGCGACGCGCGCGCCCGGCACGCCGGGCATCGCGCTCGAAACCGGGCTTGGCGAAGACAGCCGCGCAATGCGGCTGGCGGTGGTCAATGACGACATGCCGTTCCTGGTCGATTCGATCGCCGCGACGATCGCCGCGCATGACATTGCAATCCGGCGCATCATTCATCCCGTCGTCGCGGTCGAACGCGCGGGCGACGGTACGCTTGCCGGAATCGGCAGCGGCGGATCGCGCGAATCGATGGTCTATATTGAGATGGAGCGCGCCGACGCGCGCGACCGGTCGGGGCTGGTCCGCGATCTGGAGCGCAATCTGGGCCATGTCCGCGCCGCGGTGACCGACTGGACCGAGTTGCGCCGCGCGATGAGCGACGACGCCAACAAGATCGCCGACGCCGAGGGCGCGGCGCTGCTGCGCTGGTTCCAGGGCGGCAGCATGACGCTGGTCGGGCACGAGATCTGGCACCGCGACGGCAGCGTCACCGACGCAGCCGGGATCTGTCGCATGGAGCTGGACACGCCGCTGCTCGCCGATGCGTCGCGCGCGCTCGCGATCGAGTGGTTCGAACAGGGCGGCCAGCCGCCGCTGCTGCTCAAGTCCAATTTCATCTCCACCGTGCATCGTCGCGCGCCGCTCGACCTCGTGCTGGTGCCGTTGCGAACCAAGGGCGACGATGGCGTGTCCCGCGTCACCGGCCTGTCGATCCATGCCGGCCTGTGGACCAGCGCCGCGCTGCATTCCACGCCCGACGAGGTGCCGATGCTGCGCGCCCGCATTGCCGGGCTGGAGGGCAAGTTCGGTTTCGACCCGCGCGGCCATACCGGCAAGGCGCTGGCGCATGCGCTGACCGGCCTGCCGCACGACCTGACCACCGCCTTCCCGGCCGAGGCGCTGGAGCAGATTGCGCTCACCGCGATGTCGGTGACCGATCGCCCGCGGCCCAAGCTGGTGCTGATCCGCAGCGCGCTGGGCCGCCATCTCTTCGCCTTTGTCTGGCTGCCGCGCGACGAGGTGTCGACCGGCCGCCGCGTGGCGATTGGCGAGATGCTGACGCGCGCGGCGCATGCCTCGCTGCTCAGCTGGTCGATCGCGCTGGAGGACGGGCCGGTCGCGCTGCTGCGCTACACGCTCGACCTGCGCGGCGAGGGGCGGATGCCCGACGCCGCAGCGCTGGATGACGAGCTGGAGCGGATGGTGCGCGGCTGGCTGCCGGCGGTCGAGGTCGCCTTGCGCGACGCGGGCGCAACCCCGTCGCGCGCCGCGCGGCTGGCGCTGCGCTATGCCCCCTGCTTCCCGTTCGGCTATCGCAACGGCAATTTGCCGGAGGAGGCTGCGCGCGACATCGTCCGCATCGCCGGACTGGCCGATATCAATGCCCGTTCGGTCCGCATTTATGACCAGGACGGCAAGCTGCGGATCAAGCTTTATCGCCTCGGTGGCCCGCTGCCGCTGTCCGACGCAGTGCCGGTGTTCGAGAATTTCGGATTCCGCGTGATCGAGGAGGTGCCGACCGCGCTGGCGGGCGATGCCGATGGCTATATCCATGATTTCGAGGTCGAGCTGCCCGGCGGCGGGACGCTCAAGGGCGACACCGCGACGGTCGAGGGCGCGATTGCCGCAGTGCTCGAACTGCGCGCCGAGAATGACGCGTTCAACCGCCTGATCGTCGAGGCGGGGCTGGCCCCGGCATCGGTCGTGCTGCTGCGCGCCTGGTTCCGCTATCTGCGCCAGACTGGCCTGTCCTATGGCCTGGTCACGGTGGTCGAGGCGCTGCGCCGCGCGCCCGCCGTCGCCACCGCTCTGGTCGACCGCTTCGCCGCCGCGCATGATCCGGCACGCGCCAAGGACAGCGCTGCCGCCATCGCCGCCGCCGATGCCGCGATCGCCGCCGGGCTCGATGCGGTCAGCGCGATCGACGACGACCGAATCCTGCGCGCCATTTCCGGCGTGATCCGCGCGACGCTGCGCACCAATGCCTACGCCCCCGCCGCCGCCGAGGCGCTGGCGTTCAAGCTCGACAGCAGCCGCGTGCCCAACCTGCCCGCGCCGCTGCCGTGGCGCGAAATCTGGGTCTATTCGCCGCGGGTCGAGGGCATCCATCTGCGCGCCGGTCCGGTCGCGCGCGGCGGGCTGCGCTGGTCCGACCGGCGCGACGACTTCCGCACCGAGATCCTCGGCCTGATGAAGGCGCAGCGCGTGAAGAACGCCGTGATCGTGCCGACCGGCGCGAAGGGCGGCTTCTATCCCAAGCAGCTCCCCTCTCCCGTCATCGACCGCGATGCGTGGTTCGAGGAAGGCAAGGAAAGCTATCGCATCTTCATCCGTTCGCTGCTGTCGATCACCGACAATATCGTCAGCGGCGCGGTGGTGCATCCCGACAGCGTCGTGATCCATGACGGCGAAGACCCCTATTTCGTGGTCGCCGCCGACAAGGGTACCGCGACCTTCAGCGACGTTGCCAACGCGATCGCGATCGAGCGCGGCTTCTGGCTGGGCGATGCCTTCGCCAGCGGCGGGTCGGTCGGGTACGACCACAAGGCGATGGGCATCACCGCCAAGGGCGCATGGGTCAGCGTCCAGCGCCACTTCCTGGAGCTGGGCACCGATGTGCAGACGCAGAGCATCCGCGTCGCGGGCTGTGGCGACATGTCGGGCGACGTGTTCGGCAACGGCATGCTGCTGTCCAGGGCGATCAAGCTCGTCGCCGCGTTCGACCATCGCCACATCTTTCTCGACCCCGATCCCGATCCGGCGGCCAGCTGGGCCGAGCGGCAGCGCATGTTCAACCTCCCCCGGTCGAGCTGGGCGGACTATGATCCGGCGCTGATTTCCGCCGGCGGCGGCGTGTTCGCGCGGTCGGAAAAGTCGATCAGGCTGACGCCGCAGGTCCGCGCGGCGCTGGGCATCGAGGCGGAGGAGATGGAGCCGAACGCGCTCATTTCCGCGATCCTCAAGGCACCGGTCGACCTGATCTGGTTCGGCGGCATCGGCACCTATGTGAAGGCCGCGGCCGAAGCGCATATCGAGGTCGGCGATCCCGCCAACGACCGCCTGCGCGTCAATGCCGAGGATCTGCGCGCGCGTGCGATCGGCGAGGGCGCCAATCTGGGCGTGACGCAGGCGGCGCGCATCGCCTTTTCCGCGCGCGGCGGGCGGATCAACACCGACTTCATCGACAATTCGGCGGGCGTCGATTGTTCGGACAATGAGGTCAACATCAAGATCGCGCTCAACCGCGAGGTGATCGAAGGGCGCCTGGAGATGGGCGACCGCAACACGCTGTTGGCGTCGATGACCGACGATGTCGCGCATCTGGTGCTGGAGGATAACCGCCTCCAGACGCTGGCGCTGTCGTTCCTCGAGAATGACGGTCCGGTCGCGGTGCCGAGCTTCGTGCGGCTGACCGAGATCCTCGAGGCCGGCGGCCGGCTCGACCGCACGGTCGAGGGGCTGGCGACCAATGAGGAATATCTGCGCCGCGCGCAGGATGGCGCGGGGCTGACCCGTCCCGAACTCGCCGTGCTGCTCGCCACCAGCAAGCTGGCGCTGCAGGACGCGATCGAGACCGGCGGGCTAGGGCTCGACCCGGCGCTGGAGAGCGACCTGATCGCCGCCTTCCCGCCCGCGATGCAGGAGCGGTTCAAGACCGCGATCCTCGACCATCGCCTGCGCGGCGAGATTGTCGCGACCAAGCTCGCCAACCGCATCGTCAATCGCCTTGGCGTACTGCACCCGTTCGAGCTGGCCGAGGAAGAGGGCGCATCGCTGCGCGACATCGCGATGATGTTCGTGGTGACCGAGCGCCTGTTCGGCCTGCCCGCCATCTGGGCGGCGATCGAGACTGCGCAGATCAGCGAGCGTGCGCGCATCGCGCTGATCGACGAAGTGGCGGTCGCCACGCGGTCGCAGATCGCCGACCTGTTGCGCGTATGCCGTCCGGGCGAAGACATCACCGGCATGCTCGCGCGGTTGAACCCGGGGATCGACAGCCTCGACCGGCAGGCCAAGGCGCTGCTCAAGGAAGAGGCGCTGGCGCAATCGGGTCGCATCGCGGCGCAGCTGGAGGCGGCGGGCGCGCCGGCCGAGCTGGTCGCGAAGATCGTGCGCATCTTCGAACTCGACGGCGCGGTGGGCCTGGCCGATCTGGGCCAGCGGCGCGGCATCGGCGAGACCGAGCTGACCCATGCCTTCACCCATCTCGGGCAGGCGCTGGGGCTGGACTGGGCACAGGCCAATGCCGCGCGGATCGTCGCGGGCGATCCATGGGAACGGCTGCTGATCGCGGGCCTGGCGCGCGACTTCCAGCAATTGCGGCTCGAATTCCTGGCGCGTGGCACGGGCACCGATCCGCTCGCCGAAGTCGAGCGCTGGCTGGCGGAACAGGCGGCACGCGTCGCGCAGTTTGTGACGCTGGTCGAGCGCGCGAAAAAGGCCCCGGCGCCGAACGCGGCAATGCTGGCGCAGATTGCCGGGCAGGCACGGGTGCTGCTGGGGCGGTGACCGATTGAATGGCTATCCTCCCCCGCCAGGGGGAGGTGGCGCCGAAGGCGACGGAGGGGGAGGACGGCTGTGTCCTCGCCGACGTCGTGCGTCCTCCCCCTCCGTCACGCTGCGCGTGCCACCTCCCCCTGGCGGGGGAGGATTAGATTGTCACATGTGCGCACCCGATTGTAATTGCGAATCACTCTCGCTAATGCTGCGAACGAATCGCAATTAGGCCCTTTCATTCGATGCACGGAACCACCACCACCGCGCGTGCCAAGCGCAGCCGCAAGGCTTTCTGGCTGAAGCAGCTGCACACCTGGCACTGGATCAGCTCGGCGATCAGTCTGGTCGGGCTGCTGCTGTTCGCGATCACCGGCTTCACCCTCAACCACGCCGCCGAGATCGAAGGATCGCCGCAGACGGTGGAGCGCGCTGCACAGCTGCCCGCGCCGCTGCTGCCCGCGATCAAGCCCGACGACGCGGCCGATACGAAGAAGCCCCTGCCCGCGCCGGTCGCCGAATGGGTCGAGGGCAATCTGGACATCAAGCATGCGCGCGGCGCAGCCGAATGGTCGGCGGATGAAATCTACCTCGCCTTGCCCCGCCCCGGCGGCGATGGCTGGGTCGCGATCGACCGCGCGAGCGGGGCGGTAACGACCGAGCAAACCGACCGTGGCTGGATCGCGTGGCTCAACGACCTGCACAAGGGCCGCAATTCCGGGACTGTCTGGAAGTGGTTCATCGACATCTTCGTGCTCGCCTGCATCGTGTTTTCGCTGACCGGCCTGGTGCTGTTGCAGATGCACTCCAAGAACCGCCCGAGCACCTGGCCGCTGGTCGGTGCGGGCCTCGTCATCCCCGCGATCCTCGCGATCTTCTTCATCCATATCTAAAGGGAGCCGCACTCCATGCAGTTTCGCACGACCGGACTGACCGCCACGGCGATCGGCGCGGGCCTGTTCGCGCCGGGAATGGCCATGGCCCAGACGCTCGACGTCTCGGTCACCATTCCGCGCCTGACCGTCGCCGAATATCATCGCCCCTATGTCGCGATCTGGATCGAGCAGGAGGGCGGCCCGGCGCAAACGCTGTCGGTATGGTATGATGTCGACCTGAAGAACAATGAGGGCACCAAGTGGCTGCGCGACGTGCGCCAATGGTGGCGCGCATCGGGCCGCACGATGCGCTTTCCCGCCGCCGGCGTGACCGGCGCGACCAAGGCACCGGGCACGCACAAGGTGAGTTTCAAGCCCAAGCTGGGTCCGGGCAATTACACGCTGGTGGTCGAGGCCGCGCGCGAAGTGGGCGGGCGCGAGCTGGTCCGCATCCCCTTCTCGCTGCCCAAGGGCGGCACCGCCCGCGCCAGCGGCACGTCCGAGCTGGGCGCAGTTACTTTGACGGTAAGGCGCTGACGCGCCCGGCACCGGCCCGCCCCCCCACCCGGCCACCCATAGAATACACTGTCGTTGGGTGGCCGGGTGGAGGAGCGGGCCGGTGCCGCAACCAAGCAAAAGGGATAATCACATGAAGTTCCGCAATCTCCTGATCGCCACCGCCGTCGCCGCGGTCGCCATTCCCGCCAGCGTTCAGGCGCACCGCCAGTGGATGCTGCCGTCGATGACCGTCGTGTCGGGCGAAGGCGCCGATGTGTGGGTCACGGTCGATGCCGCCGTGTCGAACGACCTGTTCTATTTCGAGCATCAGCCGCTGCGCGCCGATATCGCGGTGATGCTGCCCGATGGCACGGCGGGTGAGGTCAAGAACAAGGCCACCGGCCGCTATCGCACCACGCTCGACGTGCAGATCCAGCAGCGCGGCACCTACAAGATCTTTTACGCCAGCGAGGGCGTGATGGGGTCATACAAGCTGAATGGCGAGGAGGTGCGGATCCCGCGCGGCACCACCGCCGATAAGCTGGCCAGCGTGATTCCCGCAGGCGCGACCGATGTGCGCACGTCGATCAACAGCAACCGCAACGAGATTTTCGTGACCGCGGGCGAGCCGACCACGACCGTGTTCAAGCCGGTCGGCAAGGGGATCGAGCTGGTTCCGGTGACCCATCCCAACGACCTGGTGATGGGTGAGGACGCGACCTTCCAGTTCCTGCTCGACGGGAAGCCGGCCGCTGGGCTGGCGGTCACGGTGATCCCCGGCGGCATCCGCTATCGCGACCAGCTGAAGCAGCAGGATCTGAAGACCGGCGCGGATGGCAAGGTCACGATCACGTGGAGCGATCCCGGCATGACCTGGATCAACGTCACCACCCCGCGCGCCGGCGGCGAAGAAGGCGCCCCGCCTGCTCCCGGCGCACGCCGCGCGAGCTATGTCACGACGGTCGAGGTGATGGCGCCCTGACGCCCGCCCCCCGCATCGCCATTCCAGCAACGCTGTCGCCCGCTGCCTTTCACCGGCGGCGGGCGCATGCGGTTGTGGAGCGCTTCGGCGGGGAATCGATGGGGACGCGCTGGTCGGCAGCGATCGTCGCGCCCCCGCCCGGGGTCGCAGCGGCGATTGCGGGCGTGCTGACGCAGGTCATCGCGCAGATGAGCCATTGGGAACCGACCTCGCAGCTCAGCCGGATCAACGCCGCCGCCCCCGGCCGCTGGCACGGCATCGCGCCGGAGTTCGTGCAGGTGATGACCGTCGCGCTCGACATTGCGGCGCGGTCGGACGGGGCGTTCGATCCGGCGCTGGGGGCTTTGGTCGATCTGTGGGGGTTTGGCCCGCCGGGGCCGCGCGACGATGTTCCTGAGGACGGTGCGATCGACGCTGCCCGAGCCGCAATCGGCCCCGGGGCGATCGCGCTCGACCCGCTGCTGCTTCGCCTGCGCCGCACGCGCCCGGCGCGGCTCGACCTGTCGGGGATCGCCAAGGGCCATGCCGTCGATGCGGTGGCGGCGCGGCTGCGCGCGTTCGGGTGCAGCGACTTTCTGGTCGAGATTGGCGGCGAGCTGGTCGGCGCGGGTATCCAGCCCGATGGCCAGCCCTGGTGGGTCGATGTCGAGCCGCCGCCGGGCATGGCGCTCGCGCCGCTGCGGATCGCGCTGCACGGGATCGCAGTGGCGACCTCGGGCGATTATCGCCGCACCTCGACTGCGGGGAGCCACAGTATCGACCCGCGCACCGGCCGCCCGATCGCGCATGGCACGGCGAGCGTCACCGTGCTCCACGCCGATTGCTGCCACGCCGATGCCTGGGCGAGCGCGCTGACCGTGCTGGAGCCCGAGGCGGCGATGGCGCTGGCCGAGCGTGAGGGGCTGGCGGTGCAGCTGGCGGTGCGGGGAAGCGGCGAGTGGCTGTCGTCGGCAATGCGGGCAATGCTCGACTAATCCTCCCCCGCCAGGGGGAGGTGGCGCCGAAGGCGACGGAGGGGGAGGACGGCTGCGTCCTCTCAACCGTCGTGCTTCCTCCCCCTCCGTCACGCTGCGCGTGCCACCTCCCCCTTGCGGGGGAGGATTGACTAGCCCGGCCCGGGTCGAGCCCGGGCCGACGATAAACCTACGCGTCGGCCCAACGCCTCAGCAGATTGTGGTACACCCCGGTCAGTTCGATCACGCTGCGGTCGGTGCCGCCGAGCTGTCCGGTCAGCCGCTGGACGCTCTGATCGAGGTCGAACAGGATGCGGCGCGCGCCATCGTCGCGGATCATCGACTGGATCCAGAAGAAGGACGCAACGCGGGCGCCGCGCGTGACCGGTTCGACCTTGTGCAGGCTGGATGAGGGATAGAGCACGGCATGGCCGGCGGGGAGCTTGACCCGCTGCACCCCGAACTGATCCTCGATCACCAGTTCGCCCCCGTCATAGGCCGCCGGGTCTTCGAGGAAGACCGTCATCGACAGGTCGCTGCGGATGCGGAAATCGGTGCCGCGCTGGATGCGGATGGCGTTGTCGACATGGATGTCGAAGGTCTGGCCGACGCCATAGCGGTTGAACAGCGGCGGATAGACCTTGAGCGGCAGCGCCGCGGCGAAGAACAAGGGCGACTTGCCCAGCGCGTCGAGCACAATGCGGCCCGCCTGATGCGCGGCCTCGCTCGCTTCGGGCAGTTGCTCGTTCCGCTTGGCCAGCGCGGACTGATGGCCCGAAGTGGCGTTCCCGTCCTGCCACGGCCCATCGTCGATGATCCGGCGGAGCGCGGCCACGCCAAGGGGATCGAGCAGGTCGGGAATCGCGATCAGCATCGTGTATCTCTAAGAGGGGGTCGGAGCGGATGGAAGCCGGGGGACAGGGATGGCCCCCACCCGCTCCTCCCCCTTTAGCCTTAGAAGCGGTAGCCGAGCGTCAGTACCGCCGAGCGCGCTTCGCCCGCCGTCGCCCAACCGACCGTGGTGCCGGCATTGGCGCGCACGCGGGTGAAATAATCCGCGTCGGTGACATTCTTGACGTTGAGCTGCGCGGTGAAATTCTCGCCAATGTCATAGGCGAGATAGGCGTTGTGGACCCAGTAATCCGCCACGCGGAAAATGTCCTTCACCGTGTCGGTCGGCACATTCAGCGCGAACTCGCCCTGATAGGTGACCCCATAGCCCACGCGCAGCCCGAACGGCAGCGTGTAGGTGGTGAACAGGCTGCCCGAATGGGTCGGCGTGTTCTGAAGCTCGGCCCCGACCGCCGGGTCCGTCGCCGCACCATCCGCTGCGTTCTGCAGGATCTTGCTGTCGAGCCAGGTATAGTTGGCGGTGATCGACCAGGCGTCGCTGATCTGGCCGGTCGCGCCCAGCGCGATGCCGTTGACGCGGGAGCGGCCGTCGAGCTGCTGTTCGGGGATCAGCGGGTCGACCGACGCGACCTTGTATTGATCGCGCTCGTTGCGGAACGCGGCGAAGGTCAGCAACAGGTCGCCGCCCATCAGTTCGGCCTTGGCACCGATCTCATAGTTCAGCGCGCTTTCGGGCTTCACGTTGCAGGTCGCGGCGGTGCAGGAACCGTTGACCGAGGTCTTGGACGGGGTCTTCGAATTGCCATAGGCGGCATAGAGGCTGACCGCCGGCACCGGCTTGAACACAAGGCCGACGCGGTAGCTGAACAGATTGTCGCTGTTCTCGAACCGCGTGCCCGGCGCCACCTGGCCCAGATTGGCGCCCGACGACGCAACCGTGTCGGCGCGATACCAGCCGCTGTTATGCTCGTAGCGCACGCCACCGTTCAGCTCGAGCTGATCGGAAAAGGCGATGGTGTCGAACAGATAGACGGCGAAATTCTCCAGCTCGCCATTCTGGTGCTGGGTCGGGATGAAGTTGACCGGCCCGGTATAGACGTTGCTGCCATAGCTGAAGCCGGCCGGGCCCGCGACGACGTCATTCGGGTTGGCAATGTTGATCAGCGGCCAGCCGGCGGCATTCGGGTTGCTGCCGTCGGCATTGCGCAGCGAATTGCCGCTGCGCAGGAAATATTTCTCCCACGCCGCCGAGAAGCCGAGCACGAGCGTATGGGTCATCCCGCCGGTGCCGAATTCGGCGCGCAGATCGGTCTGGGTATAGCCGAGCTGGTTGCGCGACTCGCGGGTGTTGCCGCGCGGACCGCCGGGGACATAATAGCCTGGGGTGGCACAGGTCGCGCCGAGCGGGGTCAGGCCGGTCGCGAGGCAGAAGGTGCCCTGGGGCGGCGCGACGCGGATGAACTGGCGCACATCCTGCCAGCGGGTCAGGTTGCGGATGCTGAGCGACTTGCTGAACTCATGTTCGAAGATCGCGGTCGCCTGATCGACATTGGTCTTCTGGATATCGACATTGCGATAGCCGAAATAGTCGCTGGCATCGACGCCGGCGATCAGCCCGCCCGACCCGACATAATAGGGCACGCCATATTGCGGAATGTTGGTATCTTCCTGATGCACATATTTGAGCGTCAGGCTGGTCGGCCCGCCGATGCCGAGCGTGACCGAGGGGGCGACGCCCCAGCGTTCGTAATTCTCGACATCGCGGCCGGGAATGTCGTTCTGGTGTACCATCGCGTTGAGGCGGACGGCGACGAACTCGCTCGCACGGACATTGGCGTCGACCGTGCCGCGATAATAGTCGTCGGTGCCGACGCCGCCATTGACGACGACCTGGGTCCGCTCCTGCGGGCGCTTGGTCACGATGTTGATCGAACCGCCGACCGATCCGGCGCCGCCATAGACCGAGTTGGCGCCGTTCACGACCTCGATCTGCTCCAGGTCGAAATTGTCGGTACGGGTATATTGCGCGCTGTCACGCACGCCATCGACGGTGATGTCGGTGTTGGCCGAATAGCCGCGCAGCGTGAT
The DNA here is from genome assembly GCF_031456015.1 of Sphingomonas sp. BE123. Taxonomy (NCBI): domain Bacteria; kingdom Pseudomonadati; phylum Pseudomonadota; class Alphaproteobacteria; order Sphingomonadales; family Sphingomonadaceae; genus Sphingomonas; species Sphingomonas sp. BE123. The sequence continues at coordinate 1,304,254 of NZ_JAVDTW010000001.1, forward strand.
CGAATCGCCATAGCCGGCGCCGCCTTCGCCCGCGCCGAAGGTGATCCCCGGCACGGTCGAGAGCACGTCGCGCAGGGTGAGCAGATTCTGCTCCTCGATCGTCTTGGCGGTCAGGATCGTCACCGTCTGCGGCGTGTCGCGCACGGGGCGCGTCGCCTTGGGGCTTTCCTGCTCCGACTTCACTTCCTTGCCGGTCACGACGACATCGGCGCGATCCTGTTCGGCGACCGGGTCGGCCGGTTCGGCGGCATAGGCCGGCGCGCTGGCGACAAAGCCGATGGCGGCGAGGGCGAGAAAGGCAGGACCGGCATTGCGGCCGTCCGACGACGGATTGGACATGAACACCCCTTTAGTATTGCTTGGGGCGCTCGCTATTGAGAGTCGTTCGCACAGTCAAGACTAATGCGAGTCACTTTCAACTTTGTCGCAAATATGTCGCGTCGTGCAGCAGCCAGCTGCGCAGCGCGCTGGCCAGATTGGGGGGATCGTCGGCCTGGATGCGCAGATGATCGATCTGTGCGACGAGCGCGCTGAGCGGCAGGCCGCGCGCCGCCGCGGCCGCCTCGAGCGCGTCCCAGAACAGCGGTTCAAGGCTGATCGAGGTCGGGTGCGCGGCGATGGTCATCGACCGCTTGACCGGCGGGTAGAAGCCGCCCGGCGGCGGCGCGATGCCGCCGGGGGCGTCAGGCATCGAGGTCGAACAGCGACGCCAGCTGCTCGATCATCGTACCCGCCAGCTGGTCGACATCCATGATTGTCACCGCGCGCTCGTAATAGCGCGTCACGTCATGCCCGATGCCGATCGCGACGAGGCCGACCGGCGAGCGGCTTTCGATCCACCCGATCACCTGGCGCAGATGCCGCTCGAGATACGCGCCGCTGTTCACGCTCAGCGTCGAATCGTCGACCGGGGCGCCGTCGCTGATCACCATCAGAATCTTGCGATCCTCCGGCCGCGCGATCAGCCGGCCATGCGCCCACAGCAGTGCCTCGCCGTCGATATTCTCCTTGAGCAGCCCTTCGCGCATCATCAGGCCGAGCGATTTCTTGGCGCGGCGCCACGGTTCGTCCGCCTGTTTGTACACGATATGGCGCAGGTCGTTGAGGCGGCCGGGCTGGGCCGGGCGCCCCTCGGCAAGCCATTTCTCACGGCTCTGCCCGCCCTTCCACGCGCGCGTGGTGAAGCCGAGAATCTCGACCTTGACCCCGACCCGCTCGAGCGTGCGCGCCAGAATGTCGGCGCTGATCGCGGCGATGCTGATCGGCCGCCCGCGCATCGAGCCGGAATTGTCGATCAGCAGCGTGACGACGGTATCCTTGAACTCGGCCTCTTTCTCGACCTTGTAGGACAGCGACTGCATCGGGTTGACCACGACGCGCGCCAGCCGCGCCGCATCGAGCAGCCCTTCTTCCTGGTCGAAGTCCCATGACCGCGCCTGCTGCGCCATCAAGCGCCGCTGCAGCCGGTTGGCGAGTTTGGTGACCACGCCCTGCAAATTCGACAATTGCGTGTCGAGATAGGCGCGCAGCCGCGTCAGCTCCTCCTCGCCGCACAGGTCGGTGGCGGCGATCACTTCGTCATACTGGGTGGTGAAGGCGCCGTAATCGAATTGCAGCGGCATGTCCGACCACGGGCGGTTGGGGCGGACGGGCATCATGCCCTCGTCCCCCGCCTCGCCCGGCTCGCCTTCGCCGTCCTCGAACTCGCCCTGTTCCTGCTCGCTCTCCGGGCCTTCCTCGCCCTCGCCCTCGCGCTGTTCGCCGCGCGCGTCGATCTCGCTCTCGCCGGTATCGCCCGACTCGTCGCCGGCATCGGCCTCGCTCTCGTCGGCCTCGTCGGTCCCTTCGTCCTCGTCGCCGCCGCTCTGGTCGGTTTCATCGGGCACCAGATCGCCCTCGGTCAGGTCGAGATCGGCGAGCAGCGTGCCGACCAGCCGCGCGAACGCCGCCTGATCGTCGATCGCCAGCGCGAGCGCGTCGAGATCGGCGCCGCCCTTGTCCTCGATCCAGTCGCGCACCAGCGCCAGTCCCGGTGCGGCCGCAGCCGGCGCCTCGCGTCCGGTCAGCCGTTCCCGCACCAGCAGCTGGACGGCGGTGGACAGCGGCACCTCGTCCCGCGTCCGCGCGCGGCCGATCGGGTCGGAGCGCATCTTCATCTCGAGCGCGCGGTCGAGATTGTCGGCGATCCCGGCATAGCCGCGCGACCCCAGCGCCTCGATCCGCGCCGTTTCCACCGCATCGAACACCGCGCGCGCGACCGGCTCCTTCGGTGCCGCCTTCAGATGCGTCGCCGCGTCATGCAGCCGCAGGCGCAGCGCAAACCCGTCGGCAAAGCCACGCGCTTCGGCAACCTGGTCGGGCGGCAGCGTCCGGCCCGGCATCGGCACCTTGAGATGGCGTCCCGACTGGGCCGGGGCATCGGCGGTAAAGGCCAGCTCCACTTCGGGCTGGTCGGCGAGCGCGCGGGCAGTGCCCGACAGCACGGACTTGAACTGATCGAGGGGAGAGTCGCTGGCCATCGCCCGTCCATGCGCGGACGCGCGCCGCGACACAAGCGCCGAGCCGGGTCCGCGACCGCACAGATTCGCGTCTGCGGGCGCCCGGCCCGCCGCCAACGCCCTATAACAGGGACAAGGGCGCCATTTACCAACCCGGTGCCGATCGTTTCAGGAGACCCGGTTTGTCCTTTGCTAATACCAAAGGCGGCCCGTCGGCCGCCAGCTTACGCGCGCGATTCGATCGCCTTCCCGTTGCCGGCAAGCTGGTTGCGCTGTGCGCAGCGGCGATCAGCGTGCTGCTCGCCATCGGCTTTACCATCGTCACGCTACAGGCCTCGGCCGTGGTCGGGCGCGGATCGAGCGATACGGCGGAGGCAACCGCCGAGCGCTATGCCAGCGACATCGCGACCGATGTGAACGGGATCGTCGGCGCGTCGCACGCGATGGCGCGCTCGCTCTCGGCCGATCTGACCGCCAACAGCTTTTCCGCCGAGCGGACGATGGTGCAGCTGCGCGGCTTTCTCGACGCCGCGCCGACCGTGCTTGGCGCCTGGTCGATCCTCGAGCCGGAATATAACCGGCCCGATCTGGCCGGGAACACGATGTACAATGTCGGAGGCGGCTTTGCCCCCTATCTGACCCGCGACAAGAGCGGCGCGGTGACTGCGCAGAACGCCAGCCCGCCCGAGGATTGGCAGAAAGACTATTATGCCGAAGGGCTGAAGCGCGCCGCCGGCCGGCTCAGCATCCCTTATAGCTATCCCGTCGATGGCAAGGATGTGCTGATGTTCAGCATCACCTTCCCGCTGCGGCGCGGCGATCAGGTGGTCGGGGTGTCGGGCTTTGACATCAGCCTCGACGATTTGTCAGCCGACCTGATGAAGCAAAAGCCGCTTGGGTCGGGCCGCGTCCGGCTGATCGCGCAAGATGGCAAGTGGATCGCGCACGAAAATCCTGAGATGCGCATGAAGCCGTATGACGAGGATCAGAAGGAACTGATCGACACCGTCATCAAGGCCGGAACGCCGCAGCGCTTCACCCATGTTGCCGCCGACGGCACGGGCTGGGCGCGGTTCGTGGTGCCGGTAGCAGTCGACGGGATCGCCGACCGCTGGGCAGTCGTGGTCGACATCCCGCAGGCAGCGATCACCGCGCCGGCCAATGCATTGACCTGGCTGCTCGTCGTCATCGCGATCGTGCTGGTCGCCGGGGCCCTTGGCGCCTTGTGGCTGGCGTCGAAGCGCGTGGTCGGCCTGCCGCTGGGCCGGCTGTCCGACACGGTCGACCGGCTTGCGGCGGGCGAGGACCTGCCCGTCGGCGAAACCGACCGCGCCGACGAGATCGGGACGCTGGCGCGCGCCGCCGATGTCTTCCGCCTTGCCGCCGCCGAGCGCGAGCGCGAACAGGCGCGCAACGCCGCCGAACAGGCCGAGGTCACCGCCGCGATCGGCACCGGCCTGGCTGCACTGCGCGACGGGCGGCTTGCCACGCGCATCGATGCCGCCTTCCCGCCCGCCTATGAACAGCTCAAGGCCGATTTCAACGCCACCGCCGCGACGTTGCGCGACCTGATCGCCGCCGTGGTCGAACGCGCGCAGCGGATCGACACCGGATCGAACGAGATCGCCCGCGCCGCCGAAGACCTGGCCAGCCGCAGCGAAAGCAGCGCCGCCAGCCTTGAGCAGACATCGGCCGCGCTTGCCCAGATCACCGACCGGCTGCGCACCAGCGCCGCATCGGCGGACGAGACGCTGCACTGCGCCCAGCGCGCCAATGCCAGCGTCACCGGCGGCCGCGACGTGGCATCGGGCGCGGTCGAAGCCATGCACCGCGTGTCCGAATGCGCGCGCGGCATCGACGACGTGATCGAAGGGCTCGACAAGATCGCGTTCCAGACCCGCGTCCTTGCCATGAACGCGGCGGTCGAAGCCGGCCGTGCGGGCGAGGCAGGGCGCGGCTTCGCGGTCGTCGCCGACCTCGTCTCCGCACTCGCCGCCCGCGCCGAGGAAGAGGCAAAGCGCGCGCGCGACCAGCTGACCGTGACCCAGACCGAAGTCGCCAGCGCCGTCGGCGCGGTGGGCCAGGTCGACAATGCCCTGGTCGGGATCAGCGACATCTTCACCCAGGTCGACCGCCTCGTCGCGGCGATGGTGGAGGACAACAAGGTCCAGGCGACCTCCATCTCCGAGATCGCGGTCGCGGTGAACGGGATGGACCGCACGACGCAGCAGAATGCGGCAATGGTCGAACAGACCTCGGCCGCTGCCCAGCAGCTGCGCACCGAAGCCACCGATCTTGCCGGCCGCGCGAGCGCGTTCGACATCGGCGGCGGGTCCGCGCGGCGCCCGGCATTCGCCGCCGCGGCCTGACCGGCCGACCATCGACACGCGCCCGGTGCGGCCCTGCGCCGCACCGGGCGTCGTCGTTCAACCGGCCCGGGCGGCGATTGCGCCGGGCAGCACGCGCTGCGCCGAGCGAGGCCCGATCAGGCCTTGCCGACCACGCTTTCGGGCAGATCCTTGCCGAACACGCGCTGATAATATTCCGCGACCAGCGCGCGCTCTGCCTCGTCGCACTTGTTGAGGAAGCTCAGGCGGAAGGCGAAGCCGACATCCTTGAAGATGTCCGCATTCTGTGCCCAGGTGATCACCGTGCGCGGGCTCATCACGGTCGAGATGTCGCCGTTGATGAAGCCGCGGCGGGTCAGCTCGGCGACGCGCACCATATTCTCGACCAGTTCCTTGCCGCCCGGCTTGTCATAGTCGCCGCTCTTGGCGAGCACGATCTGCGCCTCGGTCGCGGCGGGGAGGTAGTTGAGCGTGACGACGATGTTCCAGCGGTCCATCTGGCCCTGGTTGATCTGCTGCGTCCCGTGATACAGCCCGCTGGTGTCACCAAGGCCGACGGTGTTGGCGGTGGCGAACAGGCGGAACCACGGGTTCGGGCGGATCACGCGGTTCTGATCGAGCAGGGTCAGCTTGCCCTCGGTCTCCAGCACGCGCTGGATCACGAACATCACGTCGGGGCGCCCCGCATCATATTCGTCGAACACCAGCGCGGTCGGCGTCTGCAGCGCCCAAGGCAGCAGGCCTTCGCGGAATTCGGTGACCTGCACCCCGTCCTTCAGCACGATCGCGTCGCGGCCGATCAGGTCGATGCGGCTGATATGCGCGTCGAGGTTGATGCGGATGCACGGCCAGTTGAGGCGCGCGGCGACCTGTTCGATGTGCGACGACTTGCCGGTGCCGTGATAGCCCTGGACCATCACGCGGCGGTTATGGGCAAAACCGGCGAGGATCGCGAGCGTCGTGTCGGGGTCGAACACATAGGCGGGGTCGAGATCGGGGACGCGTTCGTCGGCGACGCTGAACGCCGGAACCTCCATGTCGATATCGATACCGAACAGCTCGCGGACGCTGACGGTCTTGTCGGGTGCGTCCAGGATCGTCGTCTCGCGGCTGTCGGGCTGAGTGTTCGGGATGCTGGTCATTGGGTTTCCGGACTCGGGGACAGGTATTGCGCGGTGCGGTATCGGCTCGCGCCCCGCTCCGCAAGCGCGGGAGCAGGCCGGTGCCACAATCCGCCCGCGCCAGCCACCCGGCCCAAAGGTCAGCACCGGCGCCGGACGGCTAGGCCGCGCTCCATTTGGGCGGCAGCGGGAAGCGGGTGACAAACGCCTGTGCCAGCGCGCGGTCGCCCTCGATCCGCAGCACCCCGGCTGCCTCCAGCTCGGCCAGCGCGCCGCCATAGACGGCCCCGGCGATCGCGGTCGGCGGGCCGTTGAAGATCACGTCCGCACCCGTCGGATCGCCGCGCTTCAGATCGATCCCGTCGCGATTGTAGCGCCCGACAAAGGCATCGTCGCCCATGCGGAACCCGACGACGCAATCGAGATCGCCGGCAAGGCCGGGATTGTGCATCGTCCGCAGCGACAACATCGCCGACGCCGCCGACAGGGGCAGCGTCGGATCATGGTCGGGCGACCGCACCGCCCAGGCGCCGAGCAGCTGGATCGGCTTTTCCGCCTCATAGCCCCAGGGGGTCAGCGCATAGACCTGCGCATTTGCGGGCGGGGGCAGTTTTTCGCGCGTGAGGATGCCGGACGCCTCAAGCCCTTCGAGCCGCTGGGTCAGGATGTTGGCCGACAGGCCGGGCAGCGCCGCCCTGATCTCGCTGAACCGGCGCGGGCCGAACATCAGTTCGCGCACGATCATCAGCGACCAGCGCTCTCCGACCAGCTCCAGCGCCATCGCCGTACCGCACGCGTCGTCATACCAGCGCCGCCGTTCCGTTTTCACGCTGTCGCCCGCCGCCAAGGCATCTTAGTCACTTTTTCTAACTTCATGGTTGCTTTTAATAACCTGTATCGACATGCTTCTCAAGACCGCGACTCGGCACCCGGGCTTCACCCGGCGCCGCGCGCCGATCGAGGGAGAGCTGCCATGACCTATGTCGAAGGATTCCTGACCCCCGTGCCCACCGCCAACAAGGCGGAGTATATCAAGCACGCGCATGGCGCGATCGACCTGTTCAAGAGCCTCGGCGCGACCCGCTTTGTCGAGGCATGGGGCGACGATGTGCCCGATGGCAAGGTCAACGACCTGAAGCAGGCGGTGGCGCTCAAGGACGACGAGACGCTGTTGTTCAGCTGGCTCGAATATCCCGACAAGGCGACGCGCGATGCCGCCAATGAAACGATGATGAGCGACCCCGGCGCGGCCGAGGCGATGAAGGACATGCCGTTCGATGGCAGTCGCATGATCTTTGCCGGGTTCGACGCGCTGGTCGACACCGGACCGGCCACCGCCGCGCCGGGCTATCTCGACGGCTATGTCCTGCCCGTGCCGACGACCAAGCGGGACGCCTATCATGACCTGGCGGCGCGGATGGCCCCGGTGTTCGAGGCGCATGGCGCGCTGCGCGTGGTCGAGGCGTGGGCCGACGACACCCCCGATGGCGCGGTCACGGACTATAACCGCGCGACGCACAAACAGGCCGACGAAAGCGTGGTCTATGCCTGGATCGAATGGCCCGACAAGGCGACGCGCGACGCCGCCTGGGCCGCGATCATGGCCGACGACAGCAACCGCGAACCCGAACCGCCATTCGACGGACAACGCATGATGTGGGGCGGATTCGCGCCGATCCTGGATACGGTGAAGGGGTGAGGCACGCCGTCCTTACCGTCACCCCGGCGAAAGCCGGGGTCTCGGGAGGTGTGCCCAAACCACGTGAGACCCCGGCTTTCGCCGGGGTGACGATCATCCGAAGTGGAGGATTCCCATGACCAACCCGCATGGCAGCTGGATCTGGTACGAGTTGATGACCCCCGACGCGCAGGCATCGCGGTCCTTTTACGAGGGCGTGATCGGCTGGCGCATCGACGCACAGTCGATGGCTCCGGGCGGGGCGGAATATCGCATCCTTCACGCGCCCGATGGCGATATCGGCGGCATGCTGAAGCTCGACGCCGCAATGCTGGCGGGCGGCGCGAAGGCCGGCTGGCTCGGCTATATCGGGGTCGAGGACGTCGATGCCAGCGTGGCGCAGCTCATGGCGGCGGGCGGGTCGGTGCATGTGCCGCCGACCGACATTCCCGGGGTCGGCCGCTTCGCGATGGTCGCCGACCCGCAGGGCGTCGTCTTTTACGTGATGCGCGGGTTCAGCGCCGAACGCAGCACCGCCTATGCCCGGTTTGGCGAGGGCCATGTCAGCTGGAACGAGCTGCAGACCAGTGACGCCGATGCTGGGTTCGTCTTTTACAGCAATGTGTTCGGCTGGGAGCGCGCAGGCGGCATGCCGATGCCGTGGGGCGAATACAGCTTCCTGCGCTGCAAGGATGCCGGCGACGCGATGGACAGCGTCTGGGGCGCGATGATGCCGCGCGAGAAACTCGAGCACCCGGTCGGCTGGACCTATTATTTCCGCGTCCCCGACATCGAAGCGGCGCATGCCACGGTGAAGGAGCTGGGCGGCACCCCGCAGAGCGACCCGATGGAGGTCCCCGGCGGCGACCGCGTGTTCCACGCGACGGATCCACAGGGCGCGCTGTTCGGACTGGTAGCGCCGAAATGAGCGCCCTCCCCGACCTCTACGCCCACCCGTCGGTCGCGCGCCCAGTCGATGCCGCGCGCCCCTTTCACCACCTCTCCCCGCTCGGCGCGCCCGAGCGCAGATAATCAGGAGCATCTCCATGCCACGACGCATTATCGGCGCTGCCTTTGTCAGCCTGGACGGCGTGATGCAGGCACCCGGCGGACCGGACGAAGACTGGACCGGCGGGTTCGATCAGGGTGGCTGGCTCGCGGCCTTGTTCGACGAGGGGATCGGCAATCAGGTCGATTCGGTGTTCAAGCCGCCGTTCGACCTGCTGCTCGGTCGCCGCACCTACGAGATTTTTGCGGCGCACTGGCCGTTCGCGCCGGAGGGCGACGAGATTGGCGACCTGTTCCGGTCGATCCGCAAATATGTGCTCACCAGCCGCGCTACCCCGCTGGCGTGGGCGGGCAGCGAACGGCTGGCGGACATCGATGCGCTCGCGGCGCTGCGCGATAGCGACGGGCCGAACCTTGTTATCCAGGGCAGTTCGACCCTTTATCCGCAATTGCTGGAACGCGGCCTGCTCGACCGGATCGTGACGATGACCGCGCCGATTGTGCTGGGAACGGGCAAGCGGATGTTCGGCGACGGCACACCGCCCCGGTCGCTCGAACTGGTCGAGCATCGTCTGACCCGCAACGGCATCGCGATGGCGACCTATGACGTGAACGGCGCGGTCGGGATCGCCGATTTCCAGTTTCCCGAGCCGAGCGAAGCGGAGATTGCGCGGCGCGCGCGGATCGCGGCAGGCGAAGGCTGGTAGGCTAGGCGAACGCAGGCGAGCCCTTGAGCTGCTGGTACGCCGCGATCACCTTTTGCAACGCGCCCTCGTGACTGCGGTCGCCGCCATTGCGGTCGGGGTGGTAGCGCCGCACCAGCTCCGAATAGCGGCGGCGCAGCGCGGTGCGATCGGCGTCCGGGTCGAGATCGAGCGCCTTCAATGCCTCGCGGTCCTTGCCCGACAGCGGCTTGCCGTCCTTGCGCTCGACCGGGCGGGCGGCGCGAAACCGCGCCCCGATCGCGTCGAGCGGGTCGGCAAAATCGGCCCAGCGCGGCGGGCGGTCGGCGCCGCCGGTGGCGTTGAACGCGCGCGATTCGGCTTCCCACCCGGCATAGGGCCGCTGCGCCGCGTGGATTTCCTCCGGGCTCATCCCGGCGAAGAAGTTGTAGCCCGAGTTGAACGCGCGGACATGGTCGAGGCACAGCCAGCGATAAGCGCCGGGCCCGTCCCCGCTGCGCTGCGCGGGGCCGGCGGGCGCGCGAAACTCGCCCGGTTCGGCGCAGCCCGGCTCCGCGCACAGTCGCCCCGGCGCCTCGACTCGGCCATGGAAACGGGCCTTGGGACGATCTTTGGGGGCTTCGCGAGACACTCTGACTCCGGGGAAAAACGCCCTATATAGGCGCGATGACCGACATCGCTACCGGCCCCGTCGCCGCCGAAATCACCGCCCGTCTCACCGCCGCGCTCAGCCCGTCGCGGCTCGACGTGATCAACGACAGCGCCAGGCATCGCGGCCATAGCGGCGACGATGGCAGCGGCGAATCGCACTTCACCGTGGTGATCGAGAGCGCGGCGTTTGCCGGCAAGTCGCGGCTCGACCGCCAGCGGCTGGTCAACCGCGCGCTCGGCGACCTGATGACCGAGCGGGTGCACGCCATGGCGATCAAGGCTAGCGCGCCGGGGGAGGCGTGAGCGCGCGGCGGCCGCGCCCGGCCGCCCGCATCCTGCTGACCGATCGCGCGGGCCGCGTGCTGCTGTTCCGCTTTACCCCCGACGACCGCCCACCCTTCTGGTGCACCCCCGGCGGCGCGCTCGACCCCGGTGAAAGCTATGCGCAGGCGGCCCGCCGCGAATTGCGCGAGGAAACCGGCCTCGACCTCGACTGCGGCCCCGAAGTGGCGCGCCGCGAGGTCGAGTTCATCACGATCGAGGGCGATCCGGTCAGCGCCGACGAACGCTATTTCGCCGTCGTCACCGAGGTTACCGAGATCGATTGCGGCGCGCACACCGCGCTCGAACGACGCGTGATGCGCGAATGGCGCTGGTTCACGCGCGACGAGCTTGCCGCGCATGACGAACCCTATTTCCCCGAAGACCTCGGCGCGATGCTGGCGCTGATGGAGGCACGATGACCCCCGACGACCTGTTCATCCACACCATTCATCCGACCAGCCACGATCTGGGCGGGTTCAAGGTGCACCGCACCCTGCCCTCGCGCCCGCGCACCATGGTCGGGCCGTTCATCTTTTTCGACCAGATGGGCCCGGCGCATCTGGAGGTCGGCACCGGCATCGATGTGCGCCCGCACCCGCATATCAACCTTGCCACCGTCACGTACCTCTTCGCCGGGGCGATCGATCATCGCGACAGCCTTGGCACCTTCGCCACGATCGAACCGGGGGCGGTCAACCTGATGACCGCGGGCAACGGCATCGTCCATTCGGAGCGCTCCCCCGCCACCGAACGCGCGGCCGGGCCGGAGCTGTCGGGCATCCAGACCTGGCTCGCCCTTCCTGAGCGGTTCGAGGAGATGGACCCGGCGTTCGAGCATGTCGCCAAGGCCGACCTGCCGGTGATCGACGGCGGCGGGGCGAAGGCGCGGATCATCATGGGGTCGCTGTGGGGCGCTACGGCGCCGACCACCACCTATGCCGGGACGATCTATGCCGACATCCTGCTCGATCCCCGCGCAAGCGTGCCGATCGATGCCGAAGCCGACGAGCGCGCCGTCTATCTCGCATTGGGGCAGGCCAGCCTCGACGGGGTCGAGCTTGAGCCGCAGACGCTGTACGTCCTGCGCCCCGGCGTCGCGGCGCGGCTCACGTCGCGCGATGGCGGGCGGGTCATGCTGTGCGGCGGCGAGGCGTTCGGCACGCCGCGCCATGTGTGGTGGAACTTCGTCTCGTCCGACCGCGACCGGATCAACCAGGCCAAGGCCGACTGGAAGGCCGGACTGTTCCCGACCGTGCCGGGCGATGACAAGGAATTCATCCCGATCCCGGAAGTGCCCAAGACGGTCAGCTACCCCTGAGGTCTTGCCAGCCCGGCCATGCCGCCATACCCTAGGTTCGAAAAATCGAGGGAGAGGGCAATGGCCGGGTTTGAACTTCAGCGGATCGCGCTGCCCACCGGGGTGGAGCTGGACGTCGCCATTGCCGGCGACCCCGCCGCGCCGGCGATCATCCTGCTCCACGGCTTTCCCGAATCGCACCGCACCTGGCGGCACCAGATCCCGGAACTGGCCAGGACCCATTTCGTGATCGCCCCCGACCAGCGCGGCTTTGCGCGCTCGTCCAAGCCGGAAGGGGTGGAGAATTACACGCCCGACAAGCCGGTCGCCGACCTGCTCGCGCTCGCCAGCCATTTCGGCAAGGACCGCTACGTGCTGGTCGGCCATGACTGGGGCGGCGCGATTGCGTGGATGGCGGCGCTCAACCACCCGGATCGCGTCGAAAAGCTGATCATCGTCAACGCGCCGCACCCGTTTCTTTTCCAGAAGTCGATGTTCGACGACATGGGGCAGCGCGCGGCGAGCCAGTATATCCGCGCGTTCCGCAACCCCGCGCTCGACGCTCAGATTGCCGCGATGGGGGTCGACCGCTTCTTCGACACGACCTTTGCCAAGCATACCGACCCGGACTTGGTCGCCCCCGAGCGCGCCGCCTATATCGACGAATGGAGCCAGCCGGGCGCGATGACCGCGATGCTCAACTGGTACCGCGCAAGTGCGATCATCGTCCCGGCGATGGACGAAACGCCGGAGCGCCCGGCCTTTCTCGACGCCCCCTTCCCGCCGCTGCGCATGCCGGTGCTGGTGATCTGGGGAACCCGCGACGTGGCGCTGCTGCCGGTCCAGCTCGACGGGCTCGACGCGCTGATCCCGGATCTCACGATCGTGAAGGTCGATGCCGGGCATTTCGTGCCATGGGAACAGCCGCAGCCGGTGACCGACGCGATTCGGAACTGGCTCAGGGCTTAGGCACCAGCGGGCGCCAGTCGCCCGTCAGGGGCGCGTCGCGTTCCGCCACGAACGGCGCGCCCGGCCCGTTCGCCGCGATCCGCGCCTCTTCGGCCAATGCCACGCGCAGCCGATCGCGCCACTGCGGGTGCGATGGCGACTGGAACATGCCCGACCGCGCCCTCGCCACCGGATGCTGACGAAACCGGCTGGCGAGATCCGCAGGATAGCCCGCGCGCGCCAACAGGTGCACCGCGAGCGTATCGGCCTGCAGCTCGGCCTGCCGGAAAAACCCCATGTTGCGGCCAAAGCCTGAGAGCATCCCGAACTCGGCGCCCACCGCCTTCAGCCGGTCGCGATGGCGCAGGATGTTGTGCGCCAGCTCGTGCGCCAGCACCGCGAGCACCAGTTCGTCGCCGAAGCGGTCGGTATAGCCGGTGCTGATCTGGACCATCTCGCCATTGGCGCTGGCCTCGAGCGCGGGGGTGAACAACAGCTCATACCGGGTGCGACAGGCCGGGATCGGGGTCACCGTGACGGTCAGCGGTGCACCATCGCGCAGCAGGTCGATCCGGATCGGCGCGGTGGGTGGGAGCGCCGCGACGCCTTGCCACAGCGCGACCAGCCCCACCGTCGACGGCGGACCGTCACTGGCCGGTGGCACCGCGACCGGCCCGAACGCCAGGACCGTGTCGTCGGCGCGGACCCCCGCCTGCTCGGCGGGACTTCCCGGCACCACGCCGGCCACCGCGGTCGCTCCGGCGAATCGGAAATGCGCACGTACCGCCGCGCGTGCCGCCAGCGGATATTGGTCGATCCGGTGCAGCTGGATGCCATGGCCGGGTTCGAGCCGGTCGCACAGCGCCGCATTGGCGGTGCTCAGGCGAAACCCCGCGCTGGCCAGCGCCAGGCCGGCGGCACGCACCGATTCGAGCTGCGCTGCGACGGCACTGTCGGACTCTGGCCGATTCGCCGCGAGTGACACCGCGCCGGCGCGGACGGATGATGGCAGCGCCGTCAGAATCAGTAGGAAAAGACAAAAGCGCCGGAACATGCGCCGTTTATGCGCAACCGGGCCGCGTGCGGGAAGCCGGAGCGGCGATTCGGGCGCTGCAGCGTTGCTGCAATGCCACAAATTGACCGAATATCACCGGATCGGCAGGCAACGAGTTGACGCAACTGCCATAAAAACTTAACCCTTCCACTGCAAAGGCCGTCATGAGCGGTGATCGGGACAGGGCTGATCGGAATGAAATTCATTTCGAAAGTCGGGAACCGGAAACCAATCTTGGCGTTCTAACCTCGACCGGGGTTGTGCTGAATGGGTGGTTTGCCTGTTGAGCTCCTTTCCCGGCTGTGGCATAGGGCAGCGCAACAACACTGCGTGAAGAGATAAGAGGGAGCAATTTATGCGGTTGGCGAAGTTGATGATGGCCGTTGCGGCCTGCTCGCTTGCAACGACCCCGGCGCTGGCCGCGCCTCAGGCGTCGGTTTCGAATGCAGCTGTGGCACCGGTTTCGACCCCGGCGGGTGAAGCGAACCTGCAGGACGGCGGTTTCCCGTTCCTGATCGTGTTCGTGGTCGTCGCAGTCGGTCTCGGCATCTACGCCGCGACGGCGAACTCGGACGACGAACCCACCAGCCCGTAAGCTGGTCGGCAAGACGAGTTTTGAAATGGCGGCCTTCGGGTCGCCATTTTTTTTGCCTGCAGCGCTTGCCCGATTCGCTCGGTCGCGAGGGCCGTTCGCGACAGCGTGGGAGCCAGCGCTTTCCTACAGGGACCGGCTGAGCGCATAGGCTGGTCGATGCGCCTGCGAATCGCCCCAATCCACACAGCGCGCATGCGCCGCGATCTCACGCCGTCGCATAGCGCAGCGATTCGTCGGCGCCCCCGTGACGCGACGACTCCGGCATTTTTGTCAGTTTCGTCCGGACGCAGCGCCAACAAGGCCGCAGCATCTGCCGCGAACCCCGTCAGCATCAGCCCGGCTCAGTGCCGAGCGGAACGTTCAGCGAATCAGGCCGCGCGCAAATTCCAGCACCGCCGGGCCGATATCCTCACGCTCCAGCGCCAGCGCCAGATTGGCCTGGGCATAGCCCGCTTTGTCGCCGCAATCGTAGCGGGTCCCCTGGAACGTCACGCCGTGGAACGGCTGGTCGCCGATCATCCGCGCCATCGCGTCGGTCAGCTGGATTTCGCCACCCGCGCCGGCTTCCTGAGTCTCCAGCACGCGCATCACTTCGGGCTGAAGGATGTAGCGGCCGATGACCGCCAGGTTCGACGGCGCCGTCCCGGGCTTGGGCTTTTCGACCAGGCCGTGCACCTGCGTCAGCGTGCCGTCGCGGGTGCCGGGGGTGATCACGCCATATTTGTCGGTCTGCGATTCGGGCACTTCCTGCGCGCAGATCAGGTTGCCGCCGACCTTGTTATACGCTTCGACCATCTGCTTGAGGCAGCCGGGCTGGCCGACCATGAAATCGTCGGCGAGCAGCACCGCAAACGGTTCGTCCCCGACAATGTCGCGCGCGCACCACACCGCATGGCCAAGGCCCATCGGCTCCTGCTGGCGGACATAGGCGATCGAACCGGGCTTGAGCCGGGTCGGCTCCAGGATTTCCAGCGACTTGCCGCGCGACGCCATCGTCGCTTCCAGCTCGTACGCGATGTCGAAATGGTCCTCGATCGCGCTCTTGCCGCGACCGGTGACGAAGATCATCTGCTCGATCCCCGCCTCGATCGCCTCATCCACCGCATATTGGATCAGCGGGCGGTCAACCACCGGCAGCATTTCCTTAGGCATCGCCTTGGTCGCGGGAAGGAAGCGCGTGCCCAGCCCGCCAACGGGGAACACGGCCTTGCGCAGCGTTTTGAAGCTCATGTTTCAAATCTCCTTCCGAGGCGAATAGCCGAAGTGGGCCATAGAACAAGGCCGGGCTTTGGGTTACGCGCAGCCCAGATTGCCAAGGGGACGGACTGCGATGCTTGATCTTGCCGAACGCCGCGTGCTGGTCACCGGATCCGCCGGCTTTATCGGCTTTCACACCTCCAGCCTGCTGCTCCAGTCCGGCACGAAGGTGCTGGGGGTCGATAATTTCACACCCTATTACGATCCCTCGCTCAAGGAACGCCGCAACGCGATCCTGTCCAACCACGCCAATTTCGAACTGGCGCGCATCTCGATCGAGGATTCGCGCGCGCTGGGCGAGGCATGGCGGGACTTCGCCCCCGACGCGGTCATCCACCTCGCCGCGCAGGCCGGGGTGCGCTACAGCATCGATCATCCCGCCGATTATGTCGGCACCAATATCGTCGGCACCTTCAACCTGATGGAGCTGGCGCGACACAATCCGGTGCGCCACTTCCTCGCTGCCTCGACCAGTTCGGTCTATGGCGCGAACACGGCGATGCCGTTCGATGAGTTGCAGCGGACGCAGACGCCGATGAGCCTCTATGCCGCGACCAAGGGCGCGACCGAGTTGATGGGGCACAGCTATGCCCATCTGTTCGGCATCCCGACGACGTTCTTCCGCTTCTTCACCGTCTATGGCCCCTGGGGCCGGCCCGACATGGCGCTGTTCAAATTCGCCGACGCGATGCTGCGCGATCAGCCGATCGACGTCTACAACAACGGCGAGATGGCGCGCGACTTTACCTATGTCGACGACCTCGTCCGCTCGATCGTCGATCTGGTGTCGGCGGTTCCGGGCAGCGCGCCGGTCGGGCCGCACGACAGCCTTTCGCCGGCCGCCCCGTTCCGCGTGGTCAATATCGGCGGTGGGACCCCGACGCCGCTAATGGCGTACATCGCCGCGCTGGAACAGGCGCTGGGGATGACCGCGAAAAAGAGCTTCCTGCCGATGCAGGCCGGCGACGTCCCCGCCACCGAAGCCTCCCCGGAATTGCTGCGCGCGCTGACCGGCCGCGTGCCGACCACGTCGGTGGAGACGGGCGTGGCCGAATTCGTCCGCTGGTACCGCGAGCATGTCGCGGCGGCGGAGCGCTGACCGAAAATCTATCCTCCCCCGCCAGGGGGAGGTGGCACGCGCAGCGTGACGGAGGGGGCGGAAGCACGCCGGCTAGAGGTAGGGAGCAAGAGGTTTGAGGACACAGCCGCCCTCCCCCTCCGTCGCCTCCGGCGACACCTCCCCCTGGCGGGGGAGGATTAGTGGGTTACCCGCACACCCCGCTCTTCGCGACCAGCTCCAGCACCGGCGCCGCCCATTCGCGGCGGCAGATGAGCAGGTCGGGCAGCGACAGCTCGGCTTGGTTGTAGCGGATCGGCGACCCGTCGATCCGCGAGACGTGCAGCCCGGCGGCGGCCGCGACTGCGGCGGGCGCGCAATTGTCCCATTGATATTGCCCGCCGGAATGGAGGTAGATTTCCGCCTCCCCCAGCACCACCGCCATCGCCTTGGCCCCGGCCGATCCCATCCCGATCAGCTCGGCCCCGATCGCTTCGGCCACCCCGGCGCATAGCGCCGTGGCCCGGGTCCGGCTGACCAGCATCCGGGGCCTGGCAGCGCTCGGCGGCAGTTCCGTCGGGTGCGCAGTGCAGAGCGTGATACCGCGCCGGGGCAACGCGACCGCACCGACCGCCGCAACGCCGTCGATCGACAGGCCGATATGCACCGCCCAGTCATCGCGACCCTCACCGAATTCGCGCGTCCCGTCGAGCGGATCGACGATCCACACCCGCCGCGATTGCAGCCGCGCCAGATCGTCCGCGGATTCCTCCGACAGGATCGGATCCTCGGGCCGCGCGGCGCGCAGCAGGTCGAGGATCAGCGCATTTGCCTCACGGTCCCCACGCGCACCGTCCGCGCCATCGTCCTGGATCGCGCGCAGCAGACCGGCGGCCGCATCCGCGACCTGACGGGCCAGCACCGCATCATCCACGTTCGTCACAGCACTGGTGACCAGATGCCAAGGATATGCTCGACCACCAGATCGGCGGCCGCCTCGGGCGTCATGCTTTGCGTATCGATGCGAATCTCCGGATTCATCGGCGCCTCATAGGGGCTGGTGATCCCGGTGAAATTGGCAATCTCGCCCGCGCGCGCCTTTTTGTAGAGACCCTTCACGTCGCGCCGCTCGGCTTCTTCCAACGGCGTATCGACGAAGATTTCGAAAAACTCGCCCTCGGGCAGCATCCGCCGCACCAGCTCCCGCTCCGCGCGGAAGGGCGAGATGAAGGCGGTGAGCACGATCAGCCCCGCGTCGCACATCAGTTTCGCGACCTCGCCCACGCGGCGGATATTCTCGATCCGGTCGGCGTCGCTGAACCCCAGATCCTTGTTGAGCCCGTGGCGGACATTGTCGCCGTCGAGCAGGAAGCTGTGCTTGCCCAGTGCGTGCAGCTTTTTCTCAACCAGATTGGCAATGGTCGACTTGCCCGATCCCGACAGGCCGGTGAACCACAACAGGCGCGGCTGCTGCCCCTTTTGCGCGGCATGCGCCTCACGCGTGATTTCCAGCGCCTGCCAATGGACGTTCTGCGCGCGGCGCAGTGAAAAGTTGAGCATGCCTGCCGCGACGGTCGCGTTGGTCAGCTTGTCGATCAGGATGAAGCCGCCCAGATCGTGGCTGTCGGCATAGGATTCGAACACGATCCCGCGGTCGGTATAGACCTCCGCCACCCCGATATCGTTGAGGCTCAGCGTCTTGGCGCTCAGTTCGGCCATGGTGTTGACGCAGATCACGTGGCGGGGCGGCTGGACCGTTGCGCTCACCGTCTGCGTGCCAAGCTTGAGCCAATAGGCGCGACCGGGAAGCAGATCCTCCTGATCCATCCACACGATTGTCGCCTGAAACTGGTCGGCGACCTCGGGCGGAGCATCGGCGGCAACGATCACATCGCCGCGCGAGCAATCGACCTCGTCCGCGAGCGTCAGCGTGACGGACTGGTCCTGCCCCGCCTCGGCCAGGTCGCCGTCATAGGTCACGATCCGCGCAATGGTGCTGGTGCGGCCCGAGGACAGGATGCGCACCGCGTCGCCCGGCTTGACCGACCCGCTGGCGATGGTCCCGGCAAAGCCCCGGAAATCGAGATTGGGGCGATTGACCCATTGCACCGGCATGCGGAACGGGCGCGCATCGCCCTCCCCGCCGACCGGCACGGTTTCGAGATGCTCGATCAGTGCCGGGCCGCTGTACCAGGGGGTATTGCCGCTGGGGCCGGTGATGTTGTCGCCCTTGAACCCCGAAATCGGGATCGCGGTGAACTCGGCGATGCCGATGCTGTCGGCGAACGCGCGATAGTCGGCGACGATGGCGTCGAACGTCGCGCGGTCATAGCCGACCAGATCCATCTTGTTCACCGCCAGCACGATGTGGCGGATGCCGATCAGGTGCGCGAGGAAGCTGTGCCGCCGCGTTTGCGTCAGCACGCCCTTGCGCGCGTCGATCAGGATGACGGCAAGGTCGGCAGTCGAGGCGCCGGTGACCATGTTGCGGGTATATTGCTCATGCCCCGGCGTGTCGGCGACGATGAACTTGCGCTTTTCGGTCGCGAAAAAGCGATAGGCGACGTCGATCGTGATCCCCTGCTCGCGCTCGGCGGCGAGGCCGTCGACGAGCAGCGCGAAGTCGATCTCCTGCCCCTGCGTCCCCACCCGCTTCGAATCGGCTTCGAGCGCGGCGAGCTGATCCTCGAAGATCATCTTCGAATCATAGAGCAGCCGCCCGATCAGCGTCGACTTGCCGTCGTCCACCGAGCCACAGGTGATGAAGCGCAGCAGCGATTTCGACTGATGCTGTTCGAGATAGGCGGAAATGTCGGACGCGATGAGGGCGTCGGGGCGGTAGCTACTGCTCATCGTACAAACCTCGTCATCCCCGCGAAAGCGGGGACCCATCTCCTCACCGTGCGGCAAGGAGGACAGTGCGGGAGATGGGCCCCCGCTTTCGCGGGGGTGACGAAAAAAGGGCCAAGGGTCATTAGAAATACCCCTCCTGCTTCTTCTTTTCCATCGACGCAGCCTGATCGTGATCGATCGCGCGCCCCTGACGTTCGGACGTCGTCGTCAGCAACATTTCCTGAATGACATCGTCCAGTGTCGCAGCGTCGCTCTCGACCGCACCGGTCAGCGGGTAGCAGCCCAATGTGCGGAAGCGGATCGAGCGCATCACCGGCTCCTCGCCATCCAGCGGGAAGCGGTCGTCATCGACCATCAGCGTGAGACCACCGCGCACCACGGTCGGGCGCGGTGCGGCGAAATAGAGGGGGACGATCTCGATCCCCTCGGCGCGGATGTACTGCCAAATGTCGAGCTCGGTCCAGTTGGACAGCGGGAAGGCGCGGATGCTTTCTCCCTTGGCCTTGCGGGCATTGTACAGCCGCCACAGCTCGGGCCGCTGACCCTTGGGATCCCAGCGATGGCTGGCGGAGCGGAAGCTGAACACGCGCTCCTTCGCGCGGCTCTTTTCCTCGTCGCGCCGCGCGCCGCCGAACGCCGCGTCGAAGCCATATTTGTCGAGCGCCTGCTTCAGCCCTTCGGTCTTCCACATGTCGGTGTGGACGCCGCCATGGTCGAACGGGTTGATCCCGCGCGCCTTGGCCTCAGGGTTCTGGTGGACCAGCAGCTCCATCCCCGCCTCGCGCGCCGCGCGGTCGCGCAGCTCGTACATCGCCTGGAACTTCCATGTCGTGTCGACATGCAGCAGCGGAAAGGGCGGCGGCGCCGGGAAGAACGCTTTCTTGGCGAGGTGCAGCATCACCGCGCTGTCCTTGCCCACCGAATAGAGCATCACCGGTCGCTCGGTCTCGGCAACCACTTCGCGCAGGATGTGGATGCTCTCGGCCTCAAGCCGGGCAAGATGTGTCAGGGAGTTCATAGGCGGTCATCTATGGATCACGTCCGCCCGCTGCGATCTAGTATTTGTTTAGCCCGCCTCAAGCATGACGCGTCCCCTTGCGCGCTGCCATGGCAACGCCATTTTTGGGTCGCATGGCGCGCCTTGGCTGTGCATAGGGCGGCGGACTGCCGCGACGAAAGGGACTTCCAGCGTGCGTATTGCGATGATCGGCACGGGCTATGTCGGCCTGGTTTCCGGGGCGTGCTTCTCCGATTTCGGCCATGATGTGGTGTGCGTCGACAAGGACGCGCGCAAGATCGAGCTGCTGCATCAGAATGTGATGCCGATCTATGAGCCGGGGCTGGCCGAGCTGGTCGCGTCGAACGTGAAGGCCGGGCGCCTGTCCTTCACCACTGACCTCGCCGAAGGGGTCAAGGGTGCGGACGCGGTGTTCATCGCGGTCGGCACTCCCAGCCGGCGCGGCGATGGCCATGCCGACCTGTCCTATGTCTTCGCCGCCGCCGAAGAGATTGCGACCGCGGTCGACGGGCCGACGGTGATCGTCACCAAGTCGACCGTCCCGGTCGGCACCGGCGACGAGGTCGAACGGATCGTCGCGCGGGTGGCGCCGGACAAGGGCATCGCGGTGGTTTCCAACCCCGAATTCCTGCGCGAGGGCGCAGCGATCAGCGACTTCAAGCGTCCCGACCGCGTCGTGGTGGGCAGCGAGGACGAAGGCGCGAGCCAGGTGATGCGCGACATCTATCGCCCGCTCTCGCTCAACCAGTCGGCGCCGGTGATGTTCACCGGCCGCCGAACCGCCGAGCTGATCAAATATGCCGCCAACGCCTTCCTTGCGGTCAAGATCACCTTCATCAACGAAATCGCGGACCTGTGCGAACAGGTCGGTGCGGACGTGCAGGAAGTGTCGCGCGGCATCGGCATGGACAACCGCATCGGGCGCAAGTTCCTCAACGCCGGCCCCGGCTATGGCGGGTCGTGCTTCCCCAAGGATACGCTGGCGCTGCTCAAGACCGCCGACGACAATGAGACGCCGTTGCGGATCGTCGAGGCGACGGTGCAGGTCAACGACCAGCGCAAGCGCGCGATGGGGCGCAAGGTGATCAAGGCGATGGGCGGCGATGTGCGCGGCAAGACCGTCGCGATCCTTGGCCTCACCTTCAAGCCGAACACCGACGACATGCGCGACGCGCCCAGCCTGGCGGTGATCCAGACGCTGCAGGACGCGGGCGCGGCGGTGCGCGCCTATGACCCCGAAGGCGTCGAACAGGCCCGCCCGCTGGTCAAGGATGTCGAGTTCTGCGCCAGCCCCTATGCCGCGGCAGAGGGCGCCGATGCGCTGGTGATCGTGACCGAATGGGACGAGTTCCGCGCGCTCGACCTCAACCGGATGAAGAAGCTGCTCAACCAGCCGCTGCTGGTCGATCTGCGCAACATCTATCCCGAAACGGAAGCGGCCAATGCCGGGTTCACGCTGGTCGGGGTCGGGCGGACGCCGCGCGGCGGCTGAGGCGGCAACACGTTACCTCCCCTCCCGGCCTGGGAGGGGAGGTTGAACCAGGATCAGTTGCGCCAGATTCCGCGCGAATCGTGCACCGCGAGCGATGCCACGCGGCTGCGATCGACCGCCTTGAATGCATCGTGATCGACCAGCAGGATCGCGCTGCCGCAACTGTCCAGCGCCGTATCGAGCGACACGAGCGTCGCGCCGCTATCGGCAAACGCGGCAGGCAGCGATTCGATATAGGGTTCGACGATGCGGATGCGCTCTCCGTAACGCGCGGCGAGCTTCAGCGCGACTTCGACCGCCGGCGAGCTGCGCAGGTCGTCGATATTGGGCTTGAACGCCAGGCCGAGCACCGCGATCGGCGCGTCGCCACCAAGTTCGATCTGCTCGACCGCGCGGGCCACGGTGAAGTCGATCTTGTCGTCATTGACCTCACGCGCGGTGCGGATCAGGCGCGCATTCTGCGGATCGCTGTGCACGATGAACCACGGATCGACCGCGATGCAATGCCCGCCGACGCCGGGGCCCGGCTGCAGGATGTTGACGCGCGGATGCCGGTTGGCGAGCCGGATCACCTCCCACACGTCGAGGTCGAGCCCGTGCGAAATGACTGACAATTCGTTGGCAAAGGCGATGTTGACGTCACGGAACGCATTTTCCACCAGCTTGACCATTTCCGCGGTGCGCGCGGTGGTCAGCAGGCAATCGCCCTGCACGAAGCGCTGATAAAAGCCGAGCGCGCGTGCGGCGCAGGCGTCGGAAATACCGCCGATGCACCGATCGTTGCTGACCAGTTCTTCCAGAATCCGGCCGGGCAGCACCCGCTCCGGGCAATAGGCAACCGCGATGTCGGCGACGTCGGCCGGGCAGTGCGGAAAGCTGAGATCCGGGCGCAGCTGGGCGAGGATGTCGCGGATCACCTCGGTCGTACCGACCGGAGAGGTCGATTCAAGGATGACGGTGTTGCCGACTTCGAGCATCGGCGCGACCGCGCGCGCCGCTGCTTCGACATAGGCGATATCGGGCGCGAACCCCTCCTTGAACGGGGTCGGGACGGCGATCACGAAGTAATCGGCGTGCGGCATGTCCAGCGACGCGGTGAGCGCGCCGGCCGACACCACCTGTTGCACCAGTGCGTCGAGGTCGTTCTCCTCGATATGCACCTTTCCAGCGGCCACGGTGTCAACGACATGCGCGCTGACATCGACACCGCGTACGCGCGCGCCGGATCGTGCAACCACCGCCGCCGTGGGCAGGCCGATATAGCCAAGGCCGATCACGGCAACCGTCGGGGCAGTGTCAGAAAGCATCGAGGATCACCTTTACAATGCGGCCGCTGGCCTTGCCGTCGCCGAATGGATTGTGCGCGCGCGCCATTGCCCCGTAGGCGGCCGCGTCGTCCAGCAGAGTTTCGACCGCAGCGACGATGGCGTCTTCCTGCGTCCCGATCAGCCGCGCGGTGCCGGCGACCACACCCTCGGGCCGTTCGGTCGTGTCGCGCATCACCAGCACCGGCTTGCCGAACCCGGGCGCCTCTTCCTGCACGCCGCCGCTGTCGGTGAGGACGATGTGGCTGTGCGCGAGCAGCCGGACGAAATTGGGATAGTCGAGCGGGTCGATGATCGCGACATTGTCGCGTCCGCTGAGCAGCGCGTGCATCGGCGCGCGCACATTGGGATTGGGGTGGATCGGGAAGGCGACAAAGGTATCGCCGCGCGCGGCGATCCGCGCGATGGCCCGGCCGATCGCCTCCATCCCGCCGCCGAAATTCTCACGGCGATGGGTCGTCACCACGATGATGCGGCGGTCGCCGGCGCGGGCGAGCAGGTCATCCATGCCGGCGGCCAGCGCCGGATCGGCGGCGATGCGCGCGCGCATGGCATGCAACGCGTCGATCACCGTGTTGCCGGTGACATGGATCGTTGCCGGATCCACATTCTCCGCGCGCAACGCTGCCGCCGAGGTTTCGGTCGGCGCGAAATGCTGGTCGGCGATCGCGCCGATCATCTTGCGGTTCGCCTCTTCGGGCCAGGGGTGGTAGAGATTGCCGGAGCGCAGCCCCGCCTCGACATGCGAGACCGGGATGCGGCGGTAATAGGCCGCCAGTGCGCCGACCATCGCCGTCGCGGTATCGCCCTGAACGATCACGCGGCTCGGCCGGTGCTGGTCCATCACTTCACCCAGCGACAGCAGCAGGCGCGCGGTGAGCGCGTCGAGCGACTGGCCCGGCTGCATCAGGCCAAGGTCGATGTCGGGCACGATTCCCGCCATGTCGAGCACCTGGTGCAACAGTTCGCGATGCTGCCCGGTGACGCAGCACAGCAGCTCGATCTGCGGGCATGCGCGCAAGGCATCGATCACCGGAAACAGCTTGATCGCTTCCGGCCGCGTCCCGAAGATGACGAGCACCCGTGGTTTTTCAGCCTGCGTCATTCGCGATCATCCCCCAAAGATGCTGAACCGGCCTGCACCCCTGCCGGTCGAAATCGAGTCAGAGTTTGCGCAGCGCCAGCGAATCCACCAGGATCGAAGCGAGCGCCGCAGGATCGCTCGGCCCGGCGACCAGCCATAGCTGCTGTTCGCGACAGCTTTCCGGCACGGTCAGCGTCGCTGCAAAGCGCGTCCAGCGGTCGAGCGTCGGGTTGAGCGGGATCGACTGAACCGCCGTGCCGTCGCGGCCGCAGCGCAGGCTCCAGCGGAACTGGCCGGGCATCACGCGATCCTGACCCATCACCGTGCCGGTCAGCTGATAGCGCCCGGGCGCCAGCAACAGCTGCTGTCCGGCAAACTCGACATCGCGTGTCCCCTCGAACGAGGCAAACAGCGCGTGACTGGAATCGGAGCGTCGCGCGATTTCCGCATAGACTTCCTGATTGGGATAGAGCGTCCAGGTGAAGGGCGGCGGAATATCGGGATATTCGAAACCGCCATCGATCAGCAGACCCGACCGCGCACCGGCCGGAAGCGTCACCAGCCGGTCCCAATGCCCGCGCAGCATCCGCGGATCGGCCTTGTCCCACGCCCGGCGAAACAGCGGGGCGATTTCCCGGTTGGTCGCGGGGCTGCCGAGCTGGCGGATCGCGCCGAGCAGCGCGAGCTTGTTCTCAAGATTCTGCGCGTCCCAGCCCATCGCATCGAGGAAGGACGAGCGCCACACCGGGTCCTTGTCGAGCGCGCGCGCGAGCGGTGCGACGGTGTCCCGGTTGGCAAGCAGCCCGACCATGATCGGCATGACATGCGCATAGTTGGACGTCCGCTGGCGCATCATCAGGTCGGCCTGGAACACCGCATCGGCCATGCGGCCTTCACGCTTGCGTTCTTCCAGCAGCCACGCATGGGCAAGAAAGTCGCGGCGCGAGATCTTACCGGCGATATCGACCAGCGCGACCGCCTCGTCTTTGCGCCCGGCGGCCTGGATAGCAAAGCCGAGGTTGCGGACGGCGAGCGGCGCCAGCGGGGCGCCGGCCACGGCTTCGCGCGCAACCTGCTCCACCTGCTTGACGGCGGCGGCGCTGGTCGAGGTCATCACCAGGAAATTGGCCTTGGCCGCGGCGACTTCCGGATTGCCCGGGTCGATGCGGTAAGCCAGCGCGGGCGTGGTCCGGGCAAGGGTGAACCCAAGCCCGGTCTGCACGCTCAGCGCCAGCAGGATCAGCGCCAGCACCACGACGCCAACCCGGCTCAGGCGGCTCCGGCTCGGGAGAACCACGTCAGCCATCGTCAGGCGTCGGACTTGCCGCTCCCCGACGACCAGCGATCGCGGTCACCATAGTTGTAGCTATAGGTATAGCCGTAACCGTAGGCCGAATCCTTCTGGTCGAACTTGGTCAGGATGCCGCCGAGCAGATGGCCGCGTGCCCGCGCCAGGCGCTGCAGCGCGATCTGCATCGCCTTGACCGGCGTGTTGCGCGCGGCAACCACGAACACCGTTCCTTCGACGCAGCTCGAGATCAGCGGCGCGTCGGCGAGGCCGAGCACCGGCGGACCGTCGACCACGATATGGTCGAAATGGCCGCGCAGTTCGGCCAGCACCTTGGCCATCTGGTCACCCGCGAGCAATTCGGCCGGGTTGGGCGGCAACGGACCGGCGGTCAGGACGCTGAGATTGTCGTCGAGCGGACGGATGCCATCGAGCGGACTGCCGCCCGACAGCGCGTCGCTCAGCCCCTGGCTGTTGGCGATGCCGAGGCCGCGATGGACCGCGGGATTGCGCATGTCGCCATCGATCAGCAACGTCCGCGCACCGAGCTTTGCAAAGTTGCGCGCGATCGCGAAACTGGTCGTCGTCTTGCCTTCGGCGGCGCGCGAACTGGTCACCAGAATACTGCGTGGTGCACCCGAGCGGGTGGTGAAGCGCAAACTCGTCTGAATCGAGTTGTACGCTTCGACCAGTGTCGATTGACGATCGTTCAGCTCGCCAAGCACATCGGTGTTGCGCGCCAGCTTTGGCACGCTGCCGAGCAACGGCAGACCGACGCGCGATCCCAGATCGTGCGGGAAGCGGATGGTCTGGTCGAGCTGTGCGAGCAGGAAGGCAATGCCGACGCCGACGATCAGGCCGAGCAGCGCGCCGATCATCACGTTGAGCGTGCGACGCGGCGTGTAGGGCCCGCCCGGCGGCAACGCGGTATCGACGATCGAGACATTGTTGACCCCGACGCCGCCGGCAACCGTGACTTCCTTGTAGCGCTGCAGCAGCGCCTGATATTGTTCGCGATTGGTGTCGGCTTCGCGCTGCAGGATCCCGTAGCGGATCGAGCGATCGCGCACGTTGAGCACGTCCTGCTTCAGCGCGTTCACGCGGGCCTGCAGCTGTTCCTCACGCTGCACGGCAGCGCGATAATCGGCCTGGACCGAGTCACTCACCGCGCGGCGCATGCCACCCATCTGGCGGTCGATCTCGTCGATCTGGCGCTGCAGCGCGACTGCCGGCGGATAGTCCGGCTGGAACTGGGTCATCAGCTTGGCCAGCTCCGCAGACAGCGATGCGCGCGACTGGCGCAGCGCAGCGAGCGCGGCATCGTCCAGCTGGCGCTGCATCGTGGCGCTGCCGCCACGCGCCTTGGCCTCGGCGGCAATGCGATCGGCGCGCGCAACCGCGAGCGCCTCGTTCAGCGCGGCAAGATCGACCGACGCCAGCGACTGCGACGAGGTTGCCCCGGTCTCGCTGGTGCGATCGAGCGTGATCAGGCGCTGCGAATTGGCATATTCGACCAGGTTGCGCTCGGACGCCTCAAGCCGGCGCCGCGCGGCGGCGAGTTCGGTTTCGAGAAAGCGGCGGGCATAGGCGGTGGCGTCATAGCGCCGCGCCAGATTGGAGGCGATGAAGTTCTCGGCAACCGAGTTTGCGACCTGCGCGGCCAGCTTGGGGTCGGAGCTCGAGAAGCTGACATCGACCAGGCCCGAGCCACGAACCGGCGAGACCACCAGACCGCCGCGGACGGCGCCGATCGCGATCGCTTCACGCGCGCGGCGGTCGGCCATCAGCGCGGTATATTTATCGTCCTCGGGGCGACCGCGCGCACCGAACAACAGCGCCTCATTCTCGCTCAGACGGAGGCGACGCACCACGGTTTCGGCCAGCGCCCTGCTCTTCAACAGGCCATATTGCGTCTGGTAAAATTCCTGCAGACCGATCGATGCAGGCGGCTCCACGCCGCGCTGCTCGACGATCCGGGCAGCCTCACGATCGATCTGGATCGTCGCGGTCGCACGATATAGCTGGGGCATGCCCAGCGTGATCAGCACCGCAGCCACGATGCCCAACAGCACCATCGACAGGATCAGCCATTTGCGGCCGAGCATGATGTTGACATATTCGGTCAACGGTCGCTCTTCCTGGATGCGCGCGTCCCACTGGGACATCACATCCGGGTCACGGCCCGCACCCTGCCGGTCAACTGCGCCTTCTTGCACGCTCATCATCAATCCCGGCTTTATCTGAACAGGTAAAACATGCCGACAATCGGCGCCGCTTGCGCAATATCCTGAAGCAGGAGACGCGAGCGGTCATCGGCGACGACGATCACGTCGTTGCCGAACACGGCGGGATCGGCGGCGCGACCTCCGCGGATATCGCGCAGACTGAACCGGGCGGCGTAACGCTGCCCGTCGATCGTGCGAAAAACGATGACTTCGCTGGTTCGCGCATTGTCGGCAGTCCCCTGCCCCATCGCCAGCGCCTCGGTCAGCGTCGTCGGCCCGACCAGCGCATAGCGGCCCGGATTGCGCACCGCGCCGTCCAGCGTCACGCGCCGGCTGGTCGCCTCAAGCAACGTGACCGTCACGTTGGGATTGCGCACGTAGCGCGCACCAAGCCGGGTGGCGATATCCGCCGCCAGCTCGCGCGTGGTCTTGCCGGTGGCCGGCACGTCGCCGATCAGCGGCACGGTAACCGCGCCGGTCGGATCGACCGCGGTATCGACATTGAAGTCCGGCGCGCCAAACACGCGCACTGCGACCTTGTCCGAGACACCGAGCGGAAATTCGGCCGAGCGCAGCTGCGTATCCGCCAGCGTCGGCGCGGGCAGCGCATCGCCACCGACCGGGCGCACCGCCACCGCATCCTCAGGGCGAAAATTGTCGCCCGCACATCCAGCCAGACCCAATGCCAGCGCGGCACCCACGAAACGTCGCACTGCGATCCCCTTAAACCTCGGCACAAACCACCGTCCGGCGGGCAGACCCTTAACCGACCTCCCGCCCCTTCGCAACGCAATAACCGGTCAACGGCGCGAGCGATCCTGCCGCAAAGACCGCGTGTTAGCCGGCAGCATCAGCGCGCACAGCACCGCAAACACCACTGCCGCCGACGGCGTTCGCAGCGGATAATCGACAAAGGAATGGATCAGAAACAGCGACGCCGACAGCATTGCCGCCCGGCGCAGCGTGACCTCCAGATCGGCGGGCTGCGCGCGCCATGCCTCCCACGCGCGCCGCCCCCACCACAGGGCAAAGCCCAGCATCAGCGCCGCTCCGAACAGCCCGGCCTCGATCAGCAGCTGCGCCGGTTCGTTATGCGCCTGGTTGAGGTAGCGCGGATTGACCATGTCCAGCGTTTCATAGGTGCGGAATACCGGGTCGAAGCTGCCCAGACCCGAACCGAACGGAATGAAATCCAGCGCGATGCGCAGAAACACCGGAATATTGTCGAGGCGCGCCCCGCCCTGCTCGCGCACGGCATCCTCGACCGCGTCGCTGCCGAGCGTGACCATGCCGAGCGTCACCAGACCGCAAATGGCCAGCGCCCCGACCACCAGCAACCGGCGCTGGGTCACCAGCCGGCGGCGCCCGTCCGGGAGCAGGTCGGGCAGCAGCAGGATGCTGCCCACCGTCACGATCGCCAGAAACACCAGCCCGGCGCGCGACCAGGTGAGCAGCATGCCGACCGCAAGAAACACGATCACCGCCGCCAGCGCCGCGATCATCGGCGGCGGCACAAGGCCGCGGCTTGGCAATCGCTCGACAAAGGCGACGACCGCCAGCGGCACCGCCGCCATCAGCAGCGTTGCCTGATGATTGGGGTTGGCAAAAAAGCCGACGCCCGCGTCGTTCGCGGTGACGCGGAAGAAGCGCAACGCGCTGTCCTCACCACCCGCGATCTGGAGCAGGCCGAGCAGCGCGCTGGCGAGCGCGAGGGCGACGATGGCCACGATCACCCGCTGGCGCCCGCGCTGGTCCAGCTGGGCCGTGATCAGAAAGGCGCAGAAGGGCGCGATCAGGCCCAGCGCCGCGAGCAGCGTTCGCCCCGGCGTGGTGCTGATCGGAAGCCATCCGTCCAGACCCGCAGCCTTGAATGCCGCCACCTCGAGCGCGCGGCCGGGCAGGTTGGACCAGATCGCAAAGGGCAGCGGGACGAGCTGTACCAGCGGCACCGCGACGCAGGCCGCGGCAAACCACAGCGCGCCGCGATCGACGGCAAGTGCGCCGGGCGGCGTCACCCAGACCAGCCACACCACCGCACCCAGCGCGACGATGGTCACGGCGAGCCAGCCGGGCACTTCCGCCCGCGAAGCACCGCCAGCCAGGATCGCGACGACGATCAACAGCAACGCGGACGCCGTTGCCGCCGATCGAACAGAAGAAAGAAACGCCATCGGGCCGAAAAACGCCTAGCATCGAAGGGGGGAGGCCGCGTGATACTGACCGTATTTGACGATTGCAAGGCAAGCGCGGCGGTGCGCGCGGCACAGCGATAGCGCTTGAATTCTGGCCCTTGGCGTCTATTCCGGCGCCATGAAGACCAGCCTTCTGCTTCGACTCCTTGGCCGCAAGACCAGCTGGCGGCTTGGACGGTCCCTTTACATGGCGTCGCGTCAGGAGATCGGCAACGAGATTGCCGAAAATGGCGAGGCATTGCTGATCCGCCAGGTGATCGACGCGCATCGGCGCAGCGCCCCCGGAACGCCGTTCCGCGCGTTCGACATCGGCGCCAATCTGGGCGAGTGGAGTGCTGAGGTCGCGACGGTCGCCGGCCCTGCACTGGACTGGTCGGTCGACCTGTTCGAACCGATCGAGGGCAGCTTTGCGCATGTGTCGCGCCGCTTTGCGGACGAGCCGCGGATCCGGTGCCATCAGATGGCGGTATCAAACCGGGTCGGCACGGCCGAGATGGTCGTGGTCGGCGAAACCAGCGGCACCAACCATCTGGGCAGCGCCGGCAGCGAGACCGGCGCGCGCACCGTCACGGTACCGCTGACCACGATCGAGACCCAGCTGGACGCGCAGGGCATCGACCGGGTCGACCTGGTCAAGGTCGATACCGAAGGGCATGACATCGAAATCCTGCGCGCGATCCGGCCACTGCTGGAGCGCGGCGCGATCGGCGCGCTGCAGTTCGAATATAACTGGCGCTGGCTGCCCAATCGCGGCAGCCTGTACGAGGTGTTCCGCTTGATCGACGGGACCGATTACCAGCTCGCCCGCATCTATCCCGACGGGCCCGCCATCTTCCCGGCATGGAATGCCGAGCTCGATCGGTATTTCGAGGCGAATTACGCGCTGATCCGCAGCGATGTTGCGACGGCGTTGGGCGCGGTACGCCTTAGCTGGGAAGCCAGCAACGTGGCCCTGCCCGCCTGATCCGGTCGCACCCGGCGTGCCGGGCGACCCCGGCGCCCATCCGTTGACAGGGAATTATCGAACATGTCCGACACCAAGGCGCATGGCGCGCGCGGATCCGCCGGCCTGACCATCCTGCACCTCGCGACCGATGCCTATGGCGGCTATGGCGGCGTGGCGCTGTACAATCGCGACGTGATCGAGGCGATGTGCGCCGATCCGGCGGTGCGCAAAGTGGTGTCGGTCGCGCGCGTCCAGTCCGCCCCGCTCCAGCCGCTGCCCGACAAGCTGACCTATGACACGTCCGGCCTGGGCAGCGTTGCGGCCTATCTGAAGGCGGTGTGGCGCCAGCTGCGCGCCAATCCCGACATCGATCTGGTCTATTGCGCGCACATCAACCTGGCGCCGGTGGCATGGGCGATCGCGCGGTTGCGCCGCGTGCCGTGGATGCTGTGCATCTATGGCATCGACGCCTGGCCACAATATGCCACGCCGCGCGGCAAATTCTTTGCCAGCCGCGCCGATCTGGTCTGCGCGGTCAGCGCCGTCACCCGCGACCGCTTCCGCAGCTGGTGCCCGGTCCCGCTCGAAAAGACCGAAGTGACGCCCAACGCGATTCACCTCGACGAATTCGGCATCGGTCCCAAGCGGCCCGACCTGCTCGCGCGCTATGGGCTCGAGGGGGCAAAGGTCATCATGACCTTTGGCCGGCTCGATCCGGCCGAAAAGTACAAGGGCTTTGACGAGATCATCGAACTCATGCCCGAAATGCTCAAGGAGCGCCCCGAGCTGCGCTACCTGATCGTCGGCAAGGGCGATGACCGTCCCCGGCTGGAGGCCAAGGCGGCGGCGCTGGGCGTCGGCGACAAGGTGATCTTCACCGGCCCGATCGAGGAAGAGGAAAAGGCCGACATCTACCGGCTGGTCGACGTCTATGCGATGCCGAGCAAGGGCGAAGGCTTTGGCTTTGTCGTGCTGGAAGCGCTGGCGTGCGGTGTGCCCGCGATCGGCAGCAACCAGGACGGAACGCAGGAAGCGGTGCGGCACGGCATGATCGGCCAGGTCGTCGATCCCGACGATCCCGCGCAGATCAAGGCGGCGATCTTCAAGGTGATCGACGCCCCGCGCGAGATCCCCGAGGGGCTCGCCTATTTCGCCCTGCCCGCCTTTACCGCGCGGTTGCAGGGGCTGATCCACCGGCTGGTGGGGCGCTGAGCCCTTTGCAACGTCCCGCGCCACGCCTATGAGCGCGGTGACGCGGCGGCGGGGAGCTCTCCCCGTCGTTCGGTTCCACCATGACCAGAGGGCGCGACCGCACCGATGCGCAGGATAGTGCTGGACATGGCGAGCCAGGTCATGCCGCTGGCCAGCAACCTGATCGACCGTGTCATCCTGACTGCGGTAATGGTCCGCATCTGGGGCATCACCGGGTTCGAATATTGGTCGATCCTGATGGCGGCGGTGACGATCTTCTCGATCATCGACATGGGATCGCAGATCAGTTTCAGCAACAAGATGGCGGAAGCCGCGCATGCCGGCGCGAAGGATCAGGCAGTGCGCATCTACGCCGAATCCAACATGATCTTCCTCGGCCTTGCCGCGAGCGTCATGGGCCTGACCCTGCTGGTCGCGCTGGTGCCCCCGGTACAGCAGTTGATGGGCCTGCCCGCCCCGCTCGGCGCGCGCGACCAGATTGCGGTGCTCGCGCTGGGCTTTGCAGTAGCCGGGCGAATGGCCATGTCGAACCAGGCCGGGGTGTACCGCGCCAATTCCGCCTTTGCGCGCGGCACGACGCTGATCGCGGGGATCGACCTGCTGCGCGTGGCGCTGACGCTTGGCACGCTCGCATTCGGGCTCGATCTGATGGCGGCGGCGCTGGCGACTGCGGCGTCGGTGGTCATCGGCAACATGCTGATGATGTCGCTCGATATCGCCCGCCGCTTTCCGCTGTTCCGCTATCGCGTCGCGCGTCCGACACCGTTTTCGACCAAGGGGCAGCTGCGACTTGGCCTGCTCTACAGCGTCGGCTTCATCCCGTCGGTCGTGATGGTGCAGCTTCCGGTCCTGCTGATCGGATCGAATGCCGGCGCCACCACCGGCATTCTGGCCAGCTATGTGCTGCTGCGGACGCTCAGCAATTTCCTGCGCACGGCGATTTCCAAATTCACCTTCGTGCTGGCGATGGAGCTGGCGCGATTGAAGACGCAGAAGCGCGACGATCTGTTCGATTCGACATATCGACTGGTCACTCGCGCCGTTGCCTGTCTGTTCGGGCTGATGGCCGGTATGCTGCTCGGCTTCGGGCCTGACCTGATGCAACTATGGGTGGGTAAGGCCGAGCTGTTCGATCCGCTGATCCTGCTGCTGATGCTGTCGCCGCTGGTGGTGACACCAACGGTCCAGATTGCCTCCCCCTATCTGACCTTTGCCAGCCGCCCCGGTCCGGTGGCAAAAGCGGTCCTGCTGCAGAGCGCTGCCGCCGCGCTGCTGGCGGTGGCGCTACCGATCGACAATATCGCGATCCGGCTGACCGTCGCGGTCTATTGCACCGAATTGTTCCCGCTTGCGCTGGTCATCCTGCGTGCCGTGCATACGCGCTGGTCGCTGCAGACGCTGTGGGACGAGGCGAGTGCGACGGCGCTTGCGATCGGCCTGCTCGTGGCAAGCTATGGCGCCAGCGTGGCGATCCGCCCGCTGCTTGACGGACAGGTCATGACTCTTGCGGGGGGCGCCCTGATCGGCGCCGCATTCGGGCTGGCGGTGCTGGCCGGATTCTACCGCCCGTTTACGCAATGGAAGGCGAACCGATGACGAGCGATACGGACCTGCCCCTGATTTCGGTGGTGTTCGTCACCTATAATCGCGCCCATACGCTGGTCGCGACCTATGAGACGTTTCTTGCGTTCACCGATTATCCGCGCGACCGGCTGGAGCTGATCCTCGCCGACGATGCGAGCGACGGCTATACCCAGCGTATCCTGGCGCAGATTCCGTTCGACAAGCGCGCGGTGGCGGCGCGCAATTCCGGGCTTGGCGCCAACCAGAATCGCGGCATCCGTGCGGCGAGCGGCGACTATATCCTGATGATGCAGGACGACTGGCTGATGGTCGGGCGTCGCGACTATCTGCGCGTGGCGGTGCAGGCGCTGCAGGAGAATCCCGATCTTGGCCTGATCCTGTTCCGCGACCGTGCCGAGCTGGACGTGGCGGAGGAGCGCCAGGTCGCCGGCCACCGGCTGGTCCTGCCCGCGCTGGGCACCGACGATGTCGCGACCATGGGGGTGCATCAGGGCACCTATTCGGACAATCCGCACCTCAAGCGGCGCGAATTCCATGAAGTCATCGGCCTGTATCAGGAAGGCGTGCCGATGACGCGGATGGAGCTGGCCATGTCGCGCGCGGTGGCGGCGCAGAGCCGCTTCAAGGTCGCGTCGATCGACGGGTTCGAGGTGTTTCGCCATATCGGCGACCGCTTCACCTTCAACCCGGCCGAACGGCGCTGGCAGCTCGAGCAGCGGATCGCGCGCTGGCCGGGCGGGACGCTGGCGCTGACCATCGCCAAGCGTATTCGCCGGCTGCTACGCGGCGGCTGAGCCGCGTTCGATCAGCGCGACGATCTCTGCCGCACGCGCATCCATGCTGTGATCGCGCCAGGCGCGTGCATGACCGGCGCGCGCCATCGCCATGCGCTCTGCCGGATGCGCCAGATAATGGACGACGCGTTCGACCAGTTGCTCGGGGGTGGCGAAGCTGTCGAACTCGGTCCCGTGATCGAACAGGCCACGCACCTCGGCATTGTCGATATGCAGCATGAAGCCGCCCGCAGCCGGAATTTCGAAGGTCCGGGTCGACACCAGATCCTGCCAGCCGCTCGCGGTCGCCGGTCCCATGTGCAGCGCGATGTTGATCTTGCTGACCCCGATCTCGCGCGAATAGAAATCGCCGGCCATCGCGCGGCCAAGGATGTGCGGTTCGATCGCGGTGCCCGCCGCGACGTCGCTCCAGCGATGGCCGATCACGAACTTGCGCGCGTGCGCAAGCGCTGGGGCTTCGAACAGCGGCAGCAGCCAGTCGCGCTTATAGGGCGAGGCATTGCCGATATAGACGATGTCGCGCTCGAACCCGGCATCGCTGTCGGGCACCGCCACGGCGCGGTGCGCCAGCGGCGAGAAGCCGTGATGGACCAGCGCCACGCGATCCGCGCCGATCATCGTGCGCAACGTGTCGAGGTGAAAGCTCTTGGTGGTCGCGACCAGATCGTAACCGCGCAGGCGCTCGCGATCGAACCCGGCATATTCGAATTCGAAATCGGGATAATAGTTGACCGTGCGCACGCCGCGCGCGCGCAACGCGTCAAGTGTCGCGACGTCGATCTCGCCACCCTTGACGGTGAGCATCACCGACGCGTCGTGATCGATCGCCGATTGCAGGATGGCGCGGTTATATTCGCGCCGCTGCATCGGCCCCAGCAGCCGCCCCGCCGCGCGCGCCGCCAGCGAACGGCCGCGCGGGGAATAATGATGGACATCGACCTCATCGACCGCCCAGCCCTGTTCGCGAAAGCCCTGGGCGAGGGAGCGTCCATTGGCGCCGAACCAGAATTCGGTCGCAAAGACCGCGCGCCGGTTCATCCGCGCCGCCCGCGCAGGCCCGCGATCATGGCGCGGCGAATGCCGTCGATGCTGCGCTGGACGTCAAGCTCGTCAAAGATCGCCAGCGAGCGCGCGGACATGTGTGCGCGCTTGGCCGGATCGCCCGCCAGTTCGCCGATTTGCGCCGACAGCGCATCGATATCGGCCACCGGGAAGATCAGCGCATTGTCACCGGCGCGCGCAATGTCGGTCGGGCCTTCCGCACCGATCCGGTCGCTGAGCAGCATCGGCAGGCCAAGGCAGGCGGCCTCGGAACAGATCAGCGGGTGCGGATCGGCCTCGGACGGGTGGACCAGCATGTCGCACCCCGCATAGATCGACGGTAGCCGGTCGACATTGACGAAGCCGAGGAAATGCGCGGGCGCGCCGCCGCGTGTCGCCGCCGCCTGCATCGCTGCCATCTCTTCGCCATTGCCGGCGAACACGGCGTGGACCAACGGGCCGCCGGCATCGCGCAGGCGCGTGACGGCGGCAAGCAGGTCGGCGGGGCGCTTGCGCGGCGACAATTTGCCGACGAACAGCGC
The DNA here is from genome assembly GCF_031456015.1 of Sphingomonas sp. BE123. Lineage (NCBI taxonomy): Bacteria > Pseudomonadati > Pseudomonadota > Alphaproteobacteria > Sphingomonadales > Sphingomonadaceae > Sphingomonas > Sphingomonas sp. BE123. The sequence continues at coordinate 1,340,369 of NZ_JAVDTW010000001.1, forward strand.
CAGGATCGCGTCATCGGCCAGTCCCAGCTCGCCCCGCAACGCCGCGCGCGCCGCGTCCTTCTGGGTCAGCTGCGCGCGATACCGTTCTTCGTCGATGGTAAAGGGCGAGCGGAAGATACGGTCCGCCGGCACGCCATAATGGCGGTAATAGGCTTCGTTGCAGTCGCCAACCGACAGGAAATTGTCGATCCGCGCATAGATTTGCGGGATCATCGCCGCCTTGATCCGCCCCAGCAGGCCGGTGCGCGGGCGGCGCAGCTCGCTGTCGCTGATCATCATCGCGTTGCGGCGGTTGCGCCGCGCCCAATGGATCGCGCGCAGCGCATTGGCCTGCGCATAGCCATAGATCATCACCGCATCGGGGCCGAACGCATCAAGCGCGGCGGCAAGACCGGGGGAGTTGATCGAGCGAAAATCGACCGTCGTGATCGCGTCGGCGCCGGGCAGGAATACGTGGTCATAGCCCGACAGCATGTCCATCGACCAGGCGATCTGCGTCTTCATCTCCGGGTCGTAATAGCTTTGCAGGCCGATCCGGCTGGCAAAGAACACGCGCAGTTCGATATCCGCGGTCGCGGCGAGCGCGCGGTACAGCGGCACAAAATGCTGGATCGGGTGCGAAACCACGATCGCGAGGCGCCGGCGCCCCGCGCTGGAAACCTGGCTCACGGCCGCGTCGCCTCCACGAACACGCTCTCGGGCGCACGCTCGGCGAGGTCGAGCGCGCCCGGATCGGGGATGCGGCTTTCGCCGGCGGGCATCACCGCGACATCGGCAAAGCCGGCCTCGGCCAGCGTCTTCGCCAGCGACGGACCGTTATACATCCACAGATGATGCCGCTCACCGACGATCAGGTAGCGCAGCTTCTGGAGCAGCCCCTGCGGCGGCTCGCTCGCCATCATCAGGCCCGCGATCAGTCCGTCGGCGTCGCCCGTCTCGCGATAGATGCCGACATGATAATCGACGTCCGGCACCGCGATGCGCAGGATACCGCCCGGCCGCAGCGCGCGCTTTGCCTCGTCGAGGAAGCGGGCAACCTCGGCGCGGGTCATGTGCTCGACCATATGGCTGGTATAGATCACCTCGGCCGTGCCATCGGCCAGCGGCAGGCGCCCGGCGGCGTTGGCGTGGCGAATGTCGTGATCGCGGATCGCCTGGACATAGGTCTCCTTGCCGCGGAACATCCCCGCCGCACGCATCACCGCGCCCAGCAGCGGGTTGCGCACCCCACGAATGGTCCAGCTATTGTCGAGGTTCAGCCAGCCGGGGGTCGGCGTCGCGCCGCATCCGATATTGACCCGTTGCCCGTTCATCGCGCTTCTCCCCTCAACTCCGCATCGCGGGTCATCACCTGAGTCACCACCGGCGCCAGTTCGACATCGGTCGCATAGACGAACCGGATGAACCGCGCATGCAGCCCCCGCAGCATGTAGCGCAGTGCACGCACCGCGTCGCGCGCAACGCTGCCCGACGACACCCGCGCGGTCGCGCCATAGCGGATCGTCCGCAGGCCGGTGCCCGCCGCATATTGATCGATCTTTGCGCGCGACAGGGCGACGATATGCGTCGCGTCGGCGTGCAGCGGGTCCAGCCCGAACGGGCTTTGCCCATTGGGATAGCGCAGCACGAGCACGCCGCCGGGCCGCAATGCGCGGGCAATCGCCGCGAGCTTGGCCGGGATCGTGGCCGGGTCGAGATGCTCGAACACATCGAACGCGACGACGGCATCGAGGCTGTTAGCGGCCAACGCGCCCTGCGCCTCGAAATCGGGAGCGACCAGCGGAATTTGCGCCGCCTGTGCCGCGGCGACCGATGCCGGCGTGATTTCCGCCCCCATCACCCGCGCGCCCTTGTCGCGCGCCCAGCCGAGAAAGGCGCCGCTGCCAAACCCGATCTCGAGAATGTCGAGCCCGGCCGGGTTGCGGCCCAGCTCCGCCGCGTAATAGCGCCCCTCCTCCGCATTCCAGCGGAACGGTTCGCCCCAGCCCTTCCAGGCGTCATAATCGGCGTACAGCGCGCTCGTCTCGCTCATCGTCCCCCCGCAAGCTCATGATATAGCGCGCGCATCTGCGCCAGCGCCGGGCTGGCCGCGACAAACCCCTCCGCGACCGCGCGCGCGCCGTCACGCCATTGCTGCGCGGTGGCCGCGTCCATCGCCGCAAGCCGATCGATCGCAGCGGCAAGCGCAGCGACGTCGGCGAGCGGCAGGTCGAATCCCGCCCGGCGCGCGGCAAGATCACGCCACGGCGTCTTGTCACCGATCACCACCGGGGTGCCGGCGGCGAGCGATTCGAAGATGCCATGCCCGAAATTCTCGCTGAGCGACGGCATCAGCATCAGGTCCTGCCGGGCCATCGTCGCGGCGACCGCGCTGTTGGCGATCTCCCCCATCGCGACGGCTTCGACATGCGATGGCAGCGCCGCGATCAGCGCGGTGCAGCTGCGCCAATAGTCCGCATCCTGCACCGGCCCGTAAATCTCGAACCGCACCGGCGCCCTGACCTGTGCCAGCGCGCGCAGCGCGATATCGACGCCTTTCACCGGCGAGATGCGACCGACAAAGGCAATGCGGAAGCGTTCGTCCGTGCGGCGCGCCACCGCGGGGGGCAGCGGGAAAATCGCGCGCGCGTTCGGGATCAGTTCGATGCGGTGGCGCGGAAAGGCGCGGCGCAGATCGGCGAGCTCGGCGTCGCTGGTGGCATGAAGCACCACATTGCTGAGCAGTCCCGCCCCGTTCGCGACGGCACGGTAAATCTGCTTCTTGAGCGCACCCAACCCCAGCGCCTCGTCCGAAAACTCGCCGCGCGGCGACAGCAATACACCCTGGGGCGGGCGCCGCAGGCGGCGACGGACCAGCGCGGGAATGGTGAACTCCCGGTCGTGATAGCCATTGAGGTGCAGCACGTCGTGCGGTGTCGTATCGAGTAACGCGCCCAGCCCCTGCGCACCGCGCCGCCCGATCGGCAGGTACCGCGCCCGGGCAAAGCCGATGTCATGCCACCGATCGTGCGATGGCGGCGTGACGCTTGCCGCATCGGCGCCCAGCGGCAGGTCGCGCGCGACCATCAGGAACTCGAAATCCGCCCCCAGTTCGCTCGCCATCGAGCGGAAGCTGGTGTTCGGCCCCGAACTGTCATTGCCCGGCCAGTAGCAGCCGAGCAGGTTGAGGATCACGGGCCGCGTCACCGGATCAGCCGATCGTCACTGATGACCATGTTGTAGCGGTCCTTGAGCCAGGGCAGGAACGACTCCCGGCCATGCTGCGCAATCTGGCGCTGCGCCTCGTCGATCTTGGCGTCGATCAGCATGAACAGCCAGAATCCGTGCATGAAATGCCATACGAACCCGGTCCGCCCGTCGAGAAAACCGAGCCGGAAAAAATACCGGTAGATGAAGTAGAGGACGCTGCGCAGATAGAGCGGCGCGCCGCCGAACACATCCTCGCGCAGCACGCGCTTCCATCGCGCACGACGCTCGGTCGGGCGCGGTTCGGCGGCGATCACCCCGATGCTGCGCCCGACGAAATCGACCATGTGGCGGGTGGCGTAGTTGTTGTGCTTGGCGGTCCAGTCGCCGATCGTGCCGAGATTCTCGTCGACGAAATCGCCGTCGGTGATCGTCACGCTGTCCCCGTGGCGCAGCCGGATATGCTCATCCATCCAGCGCTGCTCGACATAGGCGCTGCCGGTGCGCCAGACGCGCAGCAGATAGACGGGATAATAGGTGCCGTGGCGGATCCAGCGGCCGCGAAAGATCATCTTGCGGCGCAACACCACGCCCTGCACCGTATCGGGCAGCTGCGGCAGGCGCGCGTGCAGCGTCGCGATCAGCTCGGGCTCGCAGTATTCGTCGGCGTCGAGGCGAATCGTCCAGGCGCTCGTCACCGCGACCGTGTCGAGCGCCCATTGGAACTGGTCGGCCTGATTGACGAAGGGTCGCTGCAGCACCTCCGCCCCGAGGTCGCGCGCGATCTCGACCGTGCGATCGGTCGAGAAGCTGTCGACCACGACGATCCGCTCGACCAGCGGCCATAGCCGCTCGATGCACCGCGCAATGTGCAGTTCCTCATTGAAGGTGAGGATGATCGCGGTGATCGATGGCTTGGCGACGGGTTCCATTCAGTCGCTGATCCCGGCGAGGTCGAGCGTCGCGGCGGACACCGCGATCAGCGTGTCGAGCGCCACCGGTGCCGGTGCCCCGTTGCGCGCGGCGTCGTAGAACGCCTTGACCAGCGCCGCCTGCCCCTTGTCCTGCGCGCTCGCCGACACGGTGCGGGTCTTGCCGCCCTGGGTGATATGCAGCTTGCGGAAATCGTCGAGCCGGACGACCACGCCGCGCCCGAACGCCTCGACATATTCCTTGGGCAGCGACGGATCGCCCATCGATGCGTAGAGGATCGTGCCGACCGAGCCGTCGGCAAAGCGGATCACGGCCGCGAGGCTGTCGCTGACCCCGTCGGGGGACACACCCTCGACGCTCACCGGATCGGCACCGCACAGCGCGCTCAGCGTGTCGACGAAGTGGCAGACCTCGCCCACGATGCGCCCGCCGCCCTCGCTGCCATGCACCCAGCTGTCGCCGGGGATATGACCGGCGTTGATGCGATACTGCATCACCAGCGGCCCGCCGCTGCGCGCCAGCACGTCGCGCGCCTCACGCACCATCGGCGCGAACCGGCGGTTGAAGCCGACCGCGAGCACACCCGGAGCCGCATCCGCCGCCACCGCGACGTCGGCCAGCTGCGCATGGGTCATCGCCAGCGGCTTTTCGACAAAGACATGCTTGCCGGCGTTGAGCGCCTGGATCGTCAGCGCGGCATGGCTGTCATGGCGGGTCGCGACGAACACGCAATCGGTCGTGGCGTCGTCGAGCAGCGCGCGCGCATCGGTCGAGGCCTCGGCAAAGCCATAGCGCTCGGCGGCGGAGTGTGCGGAGATGCCGGTCGAGGTCACGACCTTGGTCAGCCGCGTTTCCCCCGCCTTTTGCAGCGCGGGGAGCAGCACCGACTTGGCATAATTGCCAAAGCCGATGAATCCGCTGCCGCGCGCATCCCCGGCTGCCGCCGTGGCTACCGCAACCGTGCGCTCGGGCGCGCCTGGTTGCGCATCATAGGTCAGCAGGATCGCAAGATACGGCTCGTCACCGTCCATCATCGCATAGGCGGCTTCCGCCTCAGCAATGGGGAAGCGATGCGTGACCAGCTTCGACGGGGTCACCCGACCCGCCGCGATCAGCTCGAGAAACGCCTCCATGTTGCGCTGCTCGGTCCAGCGGACATAGGCGATCGGGTAATCATGCCCGTCGACCTCATAGGCCGGATCGTAGCGCCCGGGGCCGTAGGACATCGACAGGCGCAGATCGAGTTCGCGCTTGTAGAAAGGCTCGCGGTCCATCGCCATGCCGGTCAGCCCGACCATGACCACACGGCCCTTCATGCGGCTGATCTCGGCGGCCTTGTTGAGCGGGTCGCTCGACTTGCTCGATGCCGTGACGATCACCGCGTCGGCGCCATGGCCGCCGGTGAACGCCGCGACCGCATCGTCCAGATCGCCGGTGACGGCGCGATCCGCGCCCATCTCCTCTGCCAGCTTCGCGCGCGCCGGGTTGGGATCGAACCCCAAAACGCGGCAGCCATTGGCCTTGAGCAGCTGCACGGTCAGCTGACCGATCAGGCCCAGCCCCAGCACCACGACGCGCTCGCCCAGCGTCGGCGCGGTGACGCGAACGCCCTGCAGCGCGATCGCGCCGAGCGTCACGAAGCTCGCATCCTCGTCGGACACGCCGTCCGGGATGCGCACCGTCAGATTCTTGGGGACCGCATTGAATTCGGCGTGATTGGCAACGCCCGCCCCGGCACAGGCAACGCGGTCGCCGACGGCAAAACCACCGGCATCGCTGCCCGTCTCGATCACTTCGCCGGCACAGCTATAGCCCAGCGGGATCGGCGTATCGAGCTTGGCGAACACCTTGCGCGCGGTCGGGATCAGCCCTTCCTGCCGCACCTTCTGCAGCGTCTTGCGCACCAGATCGGGGCGCGCCATCGCCTTGCCCGCCAGCGAGCTCTTGGCCAGATCGATGATCTGCTTTTCGGTGCCGGCGCTGATCAACGAAACCCGGGTCGCAACGAGGTTGCGGCCCCGCCCGGCACCCGGCGCGGGCGCATCAATCAGGCGCAGCGCACCGCTGCGGTAATTTTGTTCGACTTGCTTCACATTGCCCCGCTCAAATCATCTGCCGACAGGCCGATCGCGAACGCGCCATCGGCTGAACCCCCTGGCCAAGTCAAGCGCAGCCGGGTCGTCGGCATCCGGTGCCCCATGTCGGGCCACCATTCTGCCGTTTCGACCGTCAAGGACAGCGCGCTTTTGACGAAAATTGTGACGGTTTCGCGATGGATAGCCGCGCCACCCGCAATCAGTTCGACCCGGCAGTCGGGATGCAGCAACAGCCCGACACTGGCCGTCCGGTCGGTGGCGCCCATGATCCGGTCGCTCACATGGATGGCGCGCGGAGACGCCGCGATCCGGCGCACAACGACCGGCTTGCCGGGGAGCGCGGCATAGCCATCGTGCCGCCCCTCCAGCACAAAGCCGTCGTCGCGCGCTTCCCACCGGTCGACCCGCACGGTCGGGCGGCGGCCGCAACGGAACGCCCCGAAAAACTCCGCCTGATCGGCGCCGTCCAGGGCCAGCACCGCATGGGACGCGGCAGCGCGCGACTGGTCGCGGCGCGGGCCCGCGACATATTCATGCACGCCCTGATCGACGATGAAGCGCAATCCACCGGCCGACAGCTCGAAACTGCCGATATCGCCATGGGCATGGGCGGGAAGATCGTCGGGGCCAATCCGGCCCATGTCGGCGACGATCGACAGTTCCGGCCAGTGCGCTCCGAAATAGCCGGCATCGCGATAGGCGAATACGCGCTGCCGCCTCGCCCCACCGGCCAGCGCGGCGCATTCGCCGGGGGCGTAGCACATGGTGAGCCCGGCATCGTTGAACAGCGCCGGCGTGCCATCGGGATGGGCAAGGTCCGCGACCGCCTGTCCCATTGCCGCGATCGCACGATCCAGCGCGCCGCCCAGCGGGTCCCCGCCAAGCGCGTGCCGCGTCTCGATCAGATCGGCCAGGACCTGCGCATGATAGGAGGGTGAGCGTTCATAATGCACGCCGTCCGGCAGGATCTGGGCGCGAAGCTCCCGCGCCAGCAGGCGGATGGCGCGGGCACGCCACCCCTGCGCCTCGCGCCCGTCGAAGAACGCCGCGGCCCAGGCCAACGCCTTGATGTTCTTCATCAGATGGTTGCCGCCCAGATCACGCTCGAGATTGCGGATCAGGAAGCGCAGCTGCTGCACCAGCGACGCGGCAATGTCGGCGGTCCACGCGCCCTCCGGCCGGTGCCGCGCCAAGAACTGCATCCAACACAGCACCCGCAGCGACAGCGTGTAGCTGTTCCAGCTGTCATGCCAGAAGCCCGGCCGATAGGGCGGGTTGGCCGCAATCCACTGGCGGATCAGCGCAAGCCCGTCTTCGGCGCCCAGCTCCTCGAGATACTCCATATAATGGAGGTTCATGCGCCACAGCTGGTCGCGCGGTCCCGGTCCGGGCAGCGCCCAGTCGACCGGATCGCCAACGGCGAGGCTGCGCCCGATAAAGGTGAAGCACCAGCCGGCATCGGTGCGCGCGACCATGCCGTCGCGCGGGGCGAAGACCGGAGCCGGCGGGGCCGCTGTCAGCAGCGGCATGGGGCCTTCGAGCGACGGTGGCGCGCGCAGCGCAAGCCGGCGCGACAGGGTCAGCCATCCACGCCAAGCCAGCTTTTCCACCGGCATATGGCGCGCAAAGGCGATCGAGCGACGCAGACGATCGATCATCGCTGCGCCCCGACCAGTGCCTCCACCTCCGCCAGATAGGCGAGCGCCAGCTTCTCGCGGTCGAACTCCGCCTCGACATGCGCCCGCCCGCTCGCGCCCAGCCGCGCTGCCAGCGCCGGATCGCTCGCGAGCTGCTCGACGGCGGCGGCGAGCTCAGCCCCGCTTTCCGGCGTGATCGCGATACCGGCTCCGCCCGCCTCCATCAGCGCGCGCGCCTCGCCTTCGACCCCCAGGACCATCGGGATTCGCAGCGCCATCGCCTCGAACATCTTCGACGGGATCACGCTCTTGAACGTGTCCAGCCCGCGCAGCAGGACCAGCGCGGCATCGCTCGCGCTCCATACCACCGGCATCATCGCCTTGGGCTGCTGCCCCAGCATGACGATGTTGGACAGGCCACGCCGCGCTGCTTCGGCGGTCAGTCGCTCCTTCTCGGCGCCTGCCCCGACCATCAGGAACACGATGTCGCCGCGATCGCGCAGCCGTTCGGCGGCATCGATGACGGCATCCAGCCCGTGCGCCATGCCGTGCGTCCCGACATAGGCGGCGACGAATTTCCCCTCCAACCCGTGCGCGGCGCGAAAGGCGGCGATCGCGTCCGGAGCGGCTGGCGTGAACAGCGACAGGTCGACGCCGTTCTTGACCACCGCGATCGGCCCGGCGGGGCGGCGCGCGCGGATATGCGTAACGAAGCTGTCGGTCACCGCGACCACCAGATCGGCCTTGCGGTAGGCATAGGCCTCGATCCGCTCGAGCGCGCGGATCAGCGCGCTGCGCTTCATCGCGCCGACGGCGATGATGCTCTCGGGCCACAGGTCGCGAATTTCGAGCACCCATGGGCGCCGGCGGCTGCGCAACATCCGGCCCGCCAGGCCGCAGAAGAATTGCGGCGAGGTCGAGATGACGACATCGGCGGGCGGCAGCCGCCAGCGCTGGAGCGCGACCGAAGCGAGATAGGAGACATAGTTGGCGATGCGTGGAAGAAACCCTTCATTCGCAGCGAGGAAGGTCCACAGCCGGATCACCTCGACCCCGTCGATGGTTTCGCGCTGGAACAACCGGTTGCGATAGCCGGGATAGAGCTGGCCCGCCGGGTGGTTGGGCGCGCAGGTCACGACCGTGACCTCGTGCCCCGCGCGGACCCAGGCGCGCGCCATTTCGGACCAGCGCGACGCCGGCGCATTCACCTCAGGCGAATAATAATGATTCAGGACCGTGATGCGCATCGTTCATTCCCCCCGGACGGCGCTTCAGGCTGCGTGCGGCAGGTTGCCGTCACCCAGCAGCGGGGCAAGAACGCGGGCAGACCAGTAACGCGAGTCGCTGCGATCGACGACGTGCCGCGCGCGTCCCCGCGCCCAGCTCATCACCGGCACGCTGAACCCGGTCTTGGGCCGGTTTAGCACGGCGTCGGGCAACGGCGTCGCCGGGGCGGTTGCCAGCACCGCCTTGCCCACGCCCGGGCGCAGCGCGTGCATCATCGGCGCCACCGCACCGAGCAGCGTGTAATCGACCAGCGGCACGCGAATCTCGAGCGAATGGGCCATCCCGGCCCAGTCGGCATCGCGCAGCAACTGGTTGCGCATGTACATCGCGGATTCGAGCGCCGCGACACGCCCGACATCGTGACCGGCATCGGGCGACAGCGCACGATCGATCAGCCCGAGCGGATCGAGCCGCGCCAGCCCTTCAGCCGCCAGCGCCGGATCCATCACGCCATCCAGCTCGAACGGCAGCAGCACTGCGCGACGCAACAGATAGGTCCCCGCCCAGCTTGCCGGCAGGTCGAACAGGCCCGCCGCCTTGGGGTTGCGGCGCAACAGGCCGGGGGCCAGCGTGCGCAGCAATGCCCGCGCCGCGCCTCCCGCAAAAGGAAGGCGGCTCAACGCGCCGAACCGGCGATGCGTCGCAGGCACAGTCTGGAAGGTGCTGTAGCCGGCGAGCAGTTCGTCCCCACCCAGCCCGGACAGCGCGACCTTCAGCCCGGCTTCGCGGATCGCCTTGCTGACGAACCAGCTGTTGATCCCGTCGACGCTGGGCTGATCCATGGCGTCGAAGATCGCGGGAAGGTCGGCGCGGAACTCGTCTGCGGTCACGGTACGGACATGGTGGCGCGCGCCATAGGTCGCCGCGCTGGCAGCAGCGAGCGCGGTTTCGTCGCTGTGCTGGCCTTCGAATTCCTCGAACCGCAAGGTCGCGGCCTGCGGCATCTGGCCGCAATCGTGCATCAGGCCGAGCACGGCGCCCGAATCCACCCCGCCCGACAGGAACACGCCAACCTCGACATCGGCGACCAGATGGTGGCGCACGCTGTCGCGCAACGCCGCATGGATCGCGTCGCGATCAAGCGGCTGGCGCCCGGCGGCGGCGATGCACCCGGCGACCGGTGCAAAGGGTTCAGCCGCGCCGACACCGCGCGTGTCCACCACCATGCGGTGCCCGGCAGGGACAGCGGAAATGGCGCGGTACAGGGTGAAGGGCTCGGGCACCGAGCCGAACAGGTGAAATCCCGCCAACCCGGCCGGATCGATGTCGCGCGACACGGCAGGGTCGGCAAGCAGCGCCTTGACCTGCGAGGCAAAGCGCAGAACGCCGTCAGCAACGCTCACATAGAGCGGCTTGATCCCATAGGGGTCGCGCGCCAGCAACAACCGCTGACGTTCGGAGTCCCAGATCGCAATCGCGAACATCCCGCGTAGCCGGTCGAGCATGGCATCGCCGTCGCGGGCATAAAGCGCGAGCAGAACTTCGGTGTCGGAATGGCCGCGAAAGCGAACGCCCTGTTCCTCGAGCTCGGCCTGGAGCGCGGCGTAATTGTAGATTTCGCCGTTGAAGACGATGGCATGGCGTCCATCGCCACTCAGCATCGGCTGCGCGCCCGCGTCCGACAAATCGATGATCGACAGGCGGCGATGGGCAAAGCCGACGCGGCGATCGTCGCTGGTCCACAGTCCGGCGCCATCGGGACCGCGCAGGCGCATCCGGTCGCGGATCGCGGTCAGCGCGTCGATCGACGGCGGAACAGCCGAATCACGAAAGGCGAAATAGCCGGCAATGCCGCACATCACGCGCCTCCGTGGGTCAGCAGCAGCGGACGCGCCCGCGCCGCCTTGCCGCGCAACATCAGTTCATTGCCGAATGTCAGCAGGAAATGGGCGAAGATCGCGAACGGGATCATCGGCACGAAGTCGGTCACGATCAACCCGTCGATGCGCGACGCCACGCGGACTCCGATCAGCGAGATGAACAGCAGATGCCATGCCCCCGCCTGAAGCGTCGCGATCGCGTAGATCGACCACAGCGCATAAACGACGCCCATCAGCAGCGCGAACCCGACCACGCCGGCCCAGCCATAGTTCCAATAGCCCTCCGGCGGAATGCCCGGCGCGGACTGCGACTTGTCGTTGCCGGTGACCGCATAATTGAACTCGGCGAAGATCAGCGACATGTTGGGCTTGTCGGGATACAGGACGCGCGGGACGAGGATCAGGAACACATTTTCCATCGTCGTCCCGGGAATGCCCTGATCATATTGCGAGATCGCGAAACTGCCGGCGGTAATGTAGGTCAGTCGCGCCCAGCCGCCCTGAAATTCGCCCTCGTCCTGATTGCCGACGCGCCAGTCGTAACGCGACGCGATGACGAGCGAGCGCGAGAAGGTCGTATCGATGCTGCCGGTATCGCGCGCTTCCTGCGAGCGCCCATAGGCAGCAAATGGCGTTGCCACCGAATAGACCAGGAACAGCGCCACGCCGCCGACCAGCATGCGCGTCAGCGTCGCACGGTGGAACAGGACGCCGAGAAAGCTGAAGATCAGCGGGAACAGCAGCTCGGTCTTGTTGAACATCAGCAAGCCGAGCGTGGATTCGATCAGGATGAACGGAATTGCCGCGAAGAAGGGCCAGCGCTGGCGGGTCGACAGCGCATGATAGATCAGCAGCGGATAGGCGATGTAGGACAGCATCCCGAACAGCGCGATCGAGTTCGGCAGGGAGAACGGCACGCCCGTGACGAACGGGATCCAGATCGACGGGATCTTGATCGGCAGCGACAAGGCAAGGGCGAGCAAGCCGAACTGGCCCGCGTCGAGCGCCGATGGCTTGACCTTGAGCACGGGCCCTTCGCGTCGCCGCACATTCATGTCCACCAGCGCGCAAGACACCCGCGCGGCGAGCAGCATCGCCAGCGTGAAGACGCAGACGACGGCGTTATACTTGGTCATGTCGGCCGGGAAGACGGTGAAGAACCGGTCCAGCGCGCCGCGCGTCACGTCATTGGCAAAGAACGGGACGAGCGATCCGATGCCCGAAAAGGCGATGATCACGATCCGTACCCAGAACAACGGTGCCCACACCGCGCGCGCTTCGCGCCGGATCAGCGCGAGGGCGCCCAGCCCCATCGCGACCGACAACATGATCGGCGCCACGATGTTGATCCAGTGCGGCACGTCCGGTCCCAGGCTGACACCGATGAGCGTCAGGATGCTGGCGGCGAGCAGAACGCCCATCTCCCCCCAGCCCGGGCGCACTGCCGCAATCGGCGCGAGCCGGGTGGCATCGTCGGAGTTCAGGGGAGCGGTGCCGTAATTCATCGGTGGACGTTCGCCTGGCGGTGAGCAGGAGCCAAGTCCCTAGCTTCATTCAGGCAAGTGCGCCAGTATGCCCGGCGAAACTGTGACGCACTGCACAATTGTCGCGCGAGACGCATTGCTCTAGAGGGGCGGCGCGATCAATTTCCCGAATGCAAGTTTTTTTGATGGTTTTTTCCCTGTTTCGCCGCGCCGCCCCCCGGCCGTTGGCCGCGCCGCAGCAGGCGAGCGTGGACGCGGATCTGTGCGTTTATGCGATCGGCGACATCCACGGCCGCGACGACCTGTTCGCGCAATTGCTCGACCGGATCGAGCATGACATCGCCGCCCGCGCACCCGCGCGGGCACGGATCATCCTGCTCGGCGACCTGATCGACCGCGGCCCAGCATCGGCACAGGTGATCGATCGTTGCCTGACCCGCGACTGGGGGGGCATCGCGACCGACTTCATCGCGGGCAACCACGAAGAACTGATGCTGATGGCGCTGGGCGGCGACCTCGATGCGCTGCGCGTCTGGCGCCGGGCTGGCGGCGATGCGGCGATCCTGAGCTATGGCGTACCCGAGCGGGTTCTGGATCGCGGCATCGGAACCGAAATCCTGCGCGCGCTGACCGAACAGGTCCCGCAAACGCATCTCGCCTTTCTCAACGCGATGGTCGATCATGTCGCGATCGGCGATTACTGGTTCGTCCATGCCGGGATCAAGCCGGGCGTCCCGCTGGCGCAGCAGCGTCCGGAGCATCTGCGCTGGATCCGCAGCGAATTCCTGAACAGTCGTGCGCCGCACCCGGCCATCGTCGTCCATGGACACACGGTGACGCGCGACGTCGATGAACAGCGCAACCGGATCGGCATCGATACCGGCGCTTATGCCAGCGGGATGCTGACCGCGATCGCGCTGCAAGGCGGTGAGCGCTGGTACCTGCGCGCCGGCGCACCACGGGTGACGCCGGACACGTAAGGCGCGCGACGTTACTTCGCGCCGAACCCGCTGGTGACGGTCGCGACGGTGCGGAACAGGATCAGCAGGTCGAGCCAGGCCGAGAAGTTCTTGATGTAGAAGAAGTCGTAATGGAGCTTGAGGTGGACCGCGTTGAGGTCGGCAACATGCCCCTGGTTGACCTGTGCCCAGCCGCTGATCCCCGGACGCACGATGTGGCGGTAGCGGTAATGCGGGATCTCCGCTTCATACCATTCCGATAGCGGGATCGCCTCCGGACGCGGACCGATCCAGCTCATCTCGCCGCGCAGCACGTTGAACGCCTGCGGGAGTTCGTCGAGCCGGGTGCGACGCAGGAACCGGCCTAGCCGGGTGATGCGGTCATCATCGTCCTGCGTCACGCAATCGTCGCGATCCGCACTCTCGTCGCGCGGCCGCATGGTCCGGAACTTGATCACCGTGAACGGCTCGCCGCGAAACCCCATGCGCCGCTGCATGAAAAAGACCGGTCCGCGCGAATCCAGCCGGATGGCAAGCGCGATCAAGACCAGAAGCGGGATCAGCACCGGCAGGATGAACAAGGTACCGATCACGTCGATCACGCGCTTGAACTTCACATAGGCAAGGTTCGGCATCAGCGAACCGAAGCTGTTTTCCGACAGATGCTCGATCGCGACCCGCCCGGTCAGCGATTCGGCGATCTGCTTAACGTGGTAGACGACATGGCCGCGGATCGCGGCCTCGGCCAGCATGCGCTCCCACTGATCGGCGTGATCATGGCGCAGATCGGCAACGATCACGGCGCGGCGCACGGTCGGAACCTCGGCGCTGAGCAGCGGGATCCATTCGACTTCGGGCGTCTGATCGACCACCGACATGTTGCCCGCCGGCACGTAATAGAAACGCTGCGACGTCGCCTTGTCGAGGTGGAAACGCACGGCAAAGCTCACCGCCACCGCCACCAGCAGCGAAACCGCGAGGTACAGGCGGCTATAGTCGGCGCGCGCCAGGAACATCACCGCCACTGCCAGACCGTAGGAGGTCAGGAACGAGGGCAGGATGTAACCGAAAATCGTCGTACCCGGGAACGCCGAAACGCGCCGGAGGAGCAGCAGCCCGACCACCGCGCCAAAGCCAGCGGCGATCACGGCATAGTCGATCGGGCGTGAATCGATACCGGGCAGGAGATAGCGACCGAGCAGCGGCGCCGGCGCCATTACCGCCAGCGTGAACAGCAGCAGCACCTCGACGCGCAGCGATTCGAACAGGCTGTGACGCGAGCGGTGCGTGAGTTCGGCATACATCTTCAGCACGGCCGTCCCCCACACGCAGCGTTGCCAGACGGCGCAATCCCGGTCCGCATGAACACGTCGAGCCTCCCCAAGCTCCGAACCTCAGAGGCCACGGCGGCGCCCTGCACGACAATTGGTGCAACCCGGCAGGCCGACGCGGCAGCGGGATAACCTACCCGGAATCTCCCGCGCATGCCAACCGTCGATCGATCAACTGGTTCCGCCACAGCACCGCCTGGCCGACGAATCTTACGCTGGCGTGACCATCGCGGCACAGTCACGCCGGATCGCGACGCCCGGCCATCACGAGCAGCGTCTTGCTGCGTGCCGCGCCGAACAGCGACAGCAGCGAGTCGCCCGGCGGGGCGGCGTAGAAATGATGTTCGAGCGGGGTGACGCCCTGACGACGGAATAGCGCGGCGAGTTCGCGCTGTGTCGCCATCGATTGGACATGCGCAAAATAGCGCGGGCGCCCGGTCAGCGCGAACGCAACGCGCTCCGCCTTTCGGTACAGGGAGGCCCGATTCGGCATCGACAGGATCAGCCGTCCGCCGGGCTTGAGCAGCCGGACAAGGCGCGCGACCTCAGCCTCGAGGTCGGGAAGATATTCAAGGACGCTGGAACTCAGCACAGCGTCAAACGTGCCCGCCGGCCATGTCGACAGGCTGTCGAGCAGCGCCACGTCAAACCGGATGTCGGACAGGCCAAGCTCGGTCTGGCGCTGGCGGGCAAGCGCGATCATCGCGGGACTACCATCGATGGCGGCCACGTCAGCGCCGCGTCGTGCCGCCTCGAAGCTGAACGTACCAGCGCCGCAGCCCGCGTCGAGCACGCGCTCGCCCGAACTGACGTGCCGATCGATCAGCGTGCGCCACAGTGCCAGGCGTTCGCGAAAGCGCGGTGACACGTCATAGCCGGCCTGAAAGGATTCGGCGATCGACTCGTGCCAATCGACGGCATCGACCGGTTTGGCTGCGCTTGCTGTCACTGGTCCCGTCTCCCCGTCGGAGGCGTCGTCTAGGGGCCGGCCTGCAGATTGGCAAGCCATTGGCGGGGCTTGCGACTTGCCTTGCCCCCGCCCCTTTGCCAAGGGGCGCACAGCTTGCCCAGCCGGGCATGGGCGGGGGAATGCGAATGACGCAGCAGAGTCGGGTTGTCGTCGTGGGTCTGGGCTATGTCGGCCTGCCGCTTGCGGTCGCGCTGGCCAAGCGGTTCGACACGATCGGACTCGATATTGACGCGGGGCGCATCGCCGAGCTGCGCGACGGCCACGACCGGACCGGTGAGATCGACCGCGACCGGCTCGCCGCGAGCACGCTGGTCCTCACCAGCGATCCGGCCGCCTGCACCGCCGCCGACTTCATCATTGTCACCGTGCCGACGCCAGTGGACGCGAACAACAAGCCCGATCTTGGCATCGTGATGGCGGCGACACGCACGGTCGCGGGCATGATCGATCCGTCCCGGACGCCGGTGATCGTCTATGAAAGCACGGTCTATCCCGGCGTGACGGAGGAATTGTGCGGCCCCGAGATCGAACGCGTCAGCGGTCTGATCAGCGGGCGTGACTTCTTCCTCGGCTACTCGCCCGAGCGCATCAACCCGGGCGACCGCGAACACACGATCGACAAGATCACCAAGGTCGTGTCGGGCCAGACCCCCGAAGTGCTCGACCGCGTTGCCGCACTTTACGAACAGGTGACCAGCGGCGGCGTGTTCCGCGCGGCGTCGATTCGCGCCGCCGAAGCCGCCAAGGTGATCGAGAACGCCCAGCGCGACATCAACATCGCCTTCATGAACGAGATCACGCGGATCTTCTCGGCGATGGACCTGTCGATCTGGGACGTGCTCGCCGCAGCGCGGACCAAATGGAACTTCCTGCCCTTTCATCCTGGCCTGGTCGGTGGCCACTGTATCGGCGTCGACCCCTTTTACCTCAGCCACAAGGCAGAGATGCTGGGCCACAACCCGGAGGTGATCCTGGCGGGCCGCAACACCAATGACGCGATGGCAGGCTGGATCGCCGAGCGGCTGCACGGCCTGCGTGGCGGCGTCGCCGGGCGCGCGCTGGTGCTGGGGCTGACCTTCAAGGAAAACGTCCCGGACCTGCGCAATTCGAAGGTCGCCGACCTGATCGCCCGGCTGGTCGAGCTTGGCCACGCGGTCACCGTGCACGACCCGCTCGCCGATAGCGCCGAGGCGCGGCATGAATATGGGCTGGAACTGGCAGGTGCTGAGGCGCTGACCGCGCAATATGACACCGTGCTGCTCGCCGTTGCCCATGACGCGTACATCGCGATGGGCGCCGATCGATTGTCTGCGCTGATCGCGCCGGGCGGACTGTTTGCCGACCTCAAAAATGCGGTACCCGGCGCCGGCGCCACGACCGGTCGCTGGACGCTCTGAGCGAAGCCCTTGCCCCAAACAAAAAAGGCGAGGCCGACGGCCTCGCCTTTTTTCTGTGTGCCCGAACCCGTCGGATCAGTTGCCCGACGGCGGGGGAGCGCCCGGCGCGCCGCCCATCTGCTGCTGCATCATCTGCATGTAGACGCTCTGCGGCAGGAACTCGAGCAGCTCGACCTCAAAGATCAGCAGCGAATCGGCCGGGATGACCTCGCGACCGGTGCGCGGATCGGTCTTCGCCTCGCTGCCATAGCCAAGCTCGGGCTTGATCCACAGGCGGTACTTGCCGCCCTTCTTCATCAGCTTCAGCCCTTCGGTGAAGCCGGGGATCATGTTCGCGACCGGCAGCGGAG
The DNA here is from genome assembly GCF_031456015.1 of Sphingomonas sp. BE123. Classification (NCBI taxonomy): domain Bacteria; kingdom Pseudomonadati; phylum Pseudomonadota; class Alphaproteobacteria; order Sphingomonadales; family Sphingomonadaceae; genus Sphingomonas; species Sphingomonas sp. BE123. Next base: position 1,357,819 of record NZ_JAVDTW010000001.1, read on the forward strand.
TCGGCTGCTGGCTGGCGTCGAATTCCTCGCCGTTGCGCAGCGTGCCCTTGTAGTTGACCAGCGCGACGTCGCTGTCGGTCGGGCTCGCGCCCGTCCCTTCGGTGATCGTCTGGATTTGCAGGCCCGACGCGGTCTCGGTGACCCCGTCGACCGCCTTGTTCGCGGCAAGGAAGCTCGCGTTATCGGCCCGCTCGGCAACCACCGTGGCGGTTCCGAACCAGGCGAGCGCGGCGCCGCCGGCGATCGCCACGGCGATCCCGAACCATATCCAGGCAAGATAGCTGCGCTTGGTCGGCGGAATCGGCACGGCGGTCACGGACGACATCGTTCAGCTACCTTGCTGGTGCCGCGCCCATCGGAGCGCGGCGATAAGTCATAACGAACAGCTTACCGGCGTCCGCGCACAGCGCACACCGGTCGACAACGCCTTAACGGGCGCCGTCACGCTCCATGCGCTTGCGCTCGAGCTTGCGCGCACGGCGGACCGCAGCGGCACGCTCGCGGGCGCGCTTCTCGCTGGGCTTCTCGTAGTGACGGCGCAGCTTCATCTCGCGATAGACGCCCTCACGCTGCAGCTTCTTCTTGAGCGCCCGCAGCGCCTGGTCGACATTATTGTCGCGAACGATGATTTGCATAAAGCCGTCTCAACTCCAGATTCGAATTCAACAGAACAGGGATCGCCGAAGCACCTGCCCCGGGCGTTGGGAGGCGCCCCTAGCAAAGCCCCGGTGCAAAGACAAGGAAAAGCCGTGGCGGCGACAATCGCCCGCGCGGCTCGCCCTTATGCGATGGCACAGCCACCGGCAATCGCCGTATTTAGCGCATGACGGATCGCTGCCGGTGCGGTAATCTGTTTCCGCTATGCGCCAGTTCTTCAAACGTTTTCAGTCCGTTACCGCAATCACCGCCAGTCTCGCGCTGCTGTCCGCCTGTGGCGGCGGAGGCGGATCGGTCACGGCTGGCGGCGGCAGCGGGTCGGCCCCGACCCCCAGCCCGAGCGGCACCTGCTCGCTCAGCGCACGCCAAAGCTGGGTCGCACAGCAACTCAACGAATGGTATCTGTTCCCCGAGACACTGCCGGCGAGTCTCAGTGCGTCCGGCTATGCGACGGTTCGGGACTATATCGACGCGCTGACCGCCACCGCGCGCGGCCAGAGCAAGGACCGGTATTTCACCTACATCACCTCGATCGCCGAAGAAGAGGCCTATTATAATTCGGGGTCCAATGCCGGGTTCGGCTTTCGCCTGACGCTCGATTCGGCGGCGCGGCGCCTGTTCATAGCCGAATCGTTCGAGGGCACGCCAGCACTGGCCGCCGGGATCGATCGCGGGACCGAAATCCTCGCGATCGGGACCAGCACCGCAACGCTGCGCGCGGTCAGCGAGATCGTCGCCAGCGAAGGATCGGCGGGGATTTCCAACGCCATCAACGGCGACACGCGCGTGTTCCGCTTTCGCCCGGCGGGCGGGAGCGAACAGACCGCGACAGTGACACGCGCGACCTACACCCTCACCCCGGTCTCGTCGCGTTACGGCGCCAAGATCATCGACGATGGCGGCAAGAAGGTCGGCTATGTCAACCTGCGCACCTTCATCAACACGGCCGAAGCGCCGCTGCGCGCGGCATTCGCCGATTTCCGGGCACAGGGAATCAGTGAGGTCATCATCGACCTGCGCTACAATGGCGGCGGGCTGGTTTCGATCGCCACGCTGATCAACAACCTGCTCGCGCGCGACAAGACGACAAGCCAGGTGGCGAACTATACCACGTTCCGCGCGTCAAAGGCGTCGAACAACGAAACCGCGTTCTTCAACCCGCAGCCGCAATCGATCGCCCCGACCCGCATTGCGTTCATCGGCACCGGCGGCAGCGCGTCGGCAAGCGAGTTGGTGATGAACACGTTCATCCCCTATCTCGGCAACCGCGCCGCGCTGATCGGGACCAACACCTATGGCAAGCCGGTGGGACAGATCGCGCTCGACCGGCGCGAATGCGACGACCGGCTGCGCGTCGTCGCCTTCGCGACCGAGAACAGCGCGCGTCAGGGGGCCTATTATACCGGTCTCGCCGGGTTCATGGGCGCGACCTGCCAGGCCGTGGACGATGTGACGCGGCCGCTGGGCGACCCGCAGGAAGCGTCGGTCCGGGCTGCGCTCGACTTTCTGGGGGGCCGCAGCTGTACGCCGATCACCGCCAGCGCTGCCGAGGCGAAGACCGCAGGTTCGGGCAAGTCGATGATCGAACTGGTCAGCCCGGCACGGCCGAGCACGGCGCAGCGCGAACTTCCCGGGTCGTTCTGACGAAACGCGCGCGGACGGCGGGCACGGGGAACGGGGGGAAGACAGGGTGGCTGCAGCGGCCGAAGGGACCGAGGATGCCGGCAGCTTTGCCTATCTGACCGCGGCCTGCCGCTGGCCAGACGACGCGCAGCGGCGCTCGGCGATCGCTGCGGCGGCAAGCCGGGTAAGCGATTGGGACGCAGTGCTGACCGACGCGCGCTGGCATCGCGTGATCCCGCTGGTCGCGCGGGCGCTGCGCATCACCGAAACGGCGCCGCCGCCGGTCGTCGCGCAGGCGCAGGCGCTGGCCCGGCGCGACGCGATCCTTGCCATGACCCAGGCCAGCGAAGCAGTCCGGATCGGCGACGCGCTCTCGGCCGCTGGCGTGGACTGGATCGCGGTCAAGGGACCGGCGCTGGCGGTCTGTGCATATGGCGACGTTGCGGCCAAGGCATCGCACGATCTTGATCTGCTGATCGCCCCGCACCGCCGGACCGATGCATTCGCGGCGCTCCGGGCGCTGGGATATGAATCGCTCGACGGCCAGGACCGCGCGCCGCCAGGATCGCTGGACCATGTGCTCAAAGATAGCAGCTGGCATCACCCCGAACGCAAGGTGACGGTCGAGTTGCACATCCGCCTGTTCATCAATCGCTGGCTCGCGCCCGATATCGGGCTGGCATCGGCGCGGGAGACGGTCAGCCTTGGCGCCGGGCGCGGCGTGCCGACGCTCGCCCGGCCCGACCTGCTCGTCTATCTGGCGCTGCACGGCGCGCGCACCAATTGGCACCGCCTCAAATGGATCGCCGATTTCGCGGCGATGCTCCGCGCGACCGATGCCGATCTGCGCGCAGCCGCCGCGGAGCGCGCCCGCAATCTGGGCGTCGCGCAGGTCTATGACAGCGCCATCCTGCTCGCCGGCACGCTGTTCGGCAGCGCCACCTTCCCCGCCCCGCCAACGGCCGGAGCGCATGCGCGCCGCCTGACCGCTGCGGCGATTCGCGACCTGACGGCGCCGCATCATGCCACGCTCCGCGCCCGCGACTGGGACCGCCAGCTTGCTGTCTATCTGGACCGCATCCGGTTCATGCCGGGCGCGGGCTATCGGCTGGAGGAACTCCGCCTGATGGTCACCGAAGCCTCCTCCTACGCGCCCGACGCGCCATGGTGGCGGCGCTGGACCGCACCGCTGGCGCTGGCCGGACGCTTTGCATGGCGCAAGCTCGCTCCGGCGCGCGCTGCGGGGACGAACGGGAGACAGCAATGACGCACCACGCGCCGGACCGCGCAAGCCGCCTGAAGTCGATCTTTGGCGGATCGGCGGGCAATCTGGTCGAATGGTATGACTGGTACGCCTATGCCGCGTTCAGCAGCTATCTTGCCCCGCATTTCTTCCCCAAAGGCGATCCGCTGGCACAGGCGCTCAACGTCTGGGCGATCTTTGCGGTCGGCTTTTTCATGCGCCCGATCGGTGCGTGGCTGATGGGCATCTATGGCGACCGGCGCGGACGCAAGGCGGGGCTGACGCTATCGGTGACGTTGATGTGCGGCGGATCGATGCTGATCGCGGTGACGCCCGGCTATGACAGCATCGGCACATGGGCGACCGTATCGCTGGTGGTCGCACGCCTGATGCAGGGGCTCTCGGTCGGCGGCGAATATGGCGCGAGCGCGACCTACCTCTCCGAAATGGCGGGCAAGGAACGGCGCGGTTTCTATTCCAGCTTCCAATATGTGACGCTGATCTCCGGCCACCTCGTCGCGCTCGCGGTGCTGCTCGCGCTGCAGGCGGCGATGGCCGATACCGCGCTGGCGGAATGGGGCTGGCGCATCCCCTTCTTCATCGGCGGCGTGCTCGCGGTCGGCGTCTTCTGGCTCCGCCGCAACCTGCCCGAGACGCAAAGCTTCGCCAATCGCAGCACGGCGGCGGAGGACAAGTCCAGCTTTGGCGGCCTGTTCCTGCGCCACCCGCGCGAAGCGGCACTGGTGATGCTGCTCACTGCCGGCGGGACGCTCGCCTTCTACGCCTACTCCGTTTACCTCCTCACCTTCCTCAGCGGCACCGGGGCCTTCACCAAGCAGGTTTCGACCCAGATCAGCGCCGCCGCCCTGTTCGTGTTCATGTGCCTCCAGCCGCTCGCCGGAGCCCTCTCCGACCGGATCGGGCGCAAACCGCTGATGGTCGGGTTCGGCGTGCTCGGCGTCGCCTTCACCTGGCCGATCTTCACCACGCTGGAGAGCGTCCAGACCCCGCTCGCCGCGTTCCTGATCATGTCGGGCGCGCTGGTGATCGTCACCGGCTATACCTCGATCAACGCGGTGGTGAAGGCGGAGCTGTTCCCCGCGCATATCCGCACGCTCGGCGTCGCCCTCCCCTATGCGCTGGCCAACGCGATTTTCGGCGGCACCGCGCCTTACGTCGCCTTGTGGTTCAAGGATCAGGGGATGGAGCGCGGCTTCTACTGGTATGTCACCGCGATGATCGGCGTGTCGCTGGTCACCTATCTGAGGATGCGCGACACGCGGGTGCATTCGAAGATCCTGGAGGATTGATTCCCTCCACCGCCAATCCACGCTAGAGCCCCCCGATGACTCCCGTGCTCAACGTCCATCGTTCGATCCTCGGCCAGGCCTGGCGCTGGCGCGGGCTGGCGGCGGATGCGCGCGATCCGTCCTTCGCCCCCGACGATTTCGTCACGCAGCTGCTGCTCACCCGTGGCTGCCCGCGCGAGGAGCTGGAGGCGCATCGCAGCCCCAGCATCCGCGCCTTCATGCCCGACCCGTCGATCTTCCGCGACATGGACCGCGCCGCCGAGCGCGTCGCCGATGCCGTGCAGCGCGGCGAGCAGGTCACGGTGTTCGGCGATTATGACGTCGATGGCGCCACCTCCGCGGCGTTGCTGATCCGCTTGCTCCGCGACCTCGGCCTCGATCCCAAAGCCTATATCCCCGACCGCCTGATGGAGGGCTATGGCCCCTCCGGCGAAGCGCTGGTACGGCTGAAGCGCGACGGCGCCGACCTGATCGTCACCGTCGATTGCGGCGCGATGGCCTATGACGCGCTGGCCGAAGCCAAGGCAGTCGGCGCCGAGGTGATCGTGGTCGACCATCATAAATGTGCCTCGGAACTCCCGGTCGCGCTCGCACTGGTCAACCCGAACCGCCTCGACGAGGATGAAGGCGCCGCGCACGGCCACCTTGCCGCGGTCGGCGTCGCCTGGCTGCTCGGCGCGGCACTGGTCCGCGTGCTGCGCGGGCGCGGCTTCTTCGCCAACCGCCCCGAACCGCGCCTGCTCGGCCTGCTCGACCTCGTCGCGCTCGGCACCGTCGCCGATGTCGCGCAATTGAAGGGCCTCAACCGCGCCTTTGTCGCGCAGGGGCTCAAGGTGATGGCGCAGCGCCGCAATGTCGGCATGAACGCGCTGATCGAGGCGAGCCGTCTGACCCGCGCGCCGACCTGCACCGATCTCGGCTTCGCGCTCGGCCCGCGCATCAATGCCGGCGGGCGCGTCGGCAAATCGGATCTGGGCGTGCGCCTGCTCACCACCGACGACATGGACGAGGCGCGCATCATCGCGCAGGAGCTCGACCGGCTGAACGAGGAACGCCGCGCGATCGAGGCCGAGGTCCAGCAATCCGCCGAAGCGATGGACTGCGACGGCGCGGTCGCAGTGGTCGCCGCGCGCGGCTGGCACCCCGGCGTGATCGGCATCGTCGCCGGCCGGCTCAAGGAAAAGCATGGCCGCCCCGCCATCGTCATCGCGATCGGCGAGGACGGCATCGGCAAGGGGTCGGGCCGATCGATCTCCGGCGTCGACCTTGGAGCGGCGATCATCGCGGCGAAGGAAGCAGGGCTGCTGATCGCGGGCGGCGGGCATGCGATGGCGGCGGGCGTGACGGTGGCCGAGAATCAGATCCCCGCCTTCATTGCCTTCCTCAACGCCAAGCTGGCGGAGGCGGTCGACCGCGCCTCCGAATCGCGCGCGCTGCTGCTCGATGCGGTGCTTGCGCCCGGCGGGGTCAATCCGCAGCTGGTCGAGGCGATGGAGGCCGGCGGCCCCTATGGCATGGGCTGGCCCGCGCCGCGCGTCGTCGCCGGGCCGGTGCGGCTGATCAAGTGTGACGTGGTCGGCAATGGTCATGTCCGCGCGATCGTCGCGGGCGATGACGGGCGCAGTATCAAGGCGATGGCCTTCCGCGCCGCCGACACGCCGCTTGGCCTCGCCCTGCTCGGCGCCCCGCGCGACCGCCGCCTGTGGATCGCCGGCCGCGCCAAGATCGACGATTGGGGGCCGCGCCCTGCCGCAGAAATTCACCTCGATGATGCCGCCTGGGCCGATTGACGCAAATTCGCTCTTGACCGCCGCGACAGCTTTGCCTAACCGGCGCCCTCGCCTTCACGGCCCCTTCGTCTAGCGGTTAGGACGCGGCCCTTTCACGGCTGAAACACGGGTTCGATTCCCGTAGGGGTCACCATTCTCGCCCGGGCGGCGGAACTGGCGATTTTCGGATATTCAGATCTGGCGGCGAATGCGCGATGCGTATGGCCGCGACCTTCGCTGGCTCATCGGCGCCAGCGACCGGCTGACGGCGTGGTGCAAAGCCGATGCCTCACGCATCCAGCGCGAACGAAAGCGCCTCGACCGTCTGCCCGCTCGGCACCGCAGCTTGGCCTGCCGGGCACCGAATCAGCCATCCTGCCTCGACCAGCGCGTGCTGCGCCCCGCTGTCCTGCATCGCGATCGGGCGCAGACCGGCATCGTCCCAACAGGCCCGCACCAGCGTCTCGCGCGATCCGGTCGCGCCGAGCGGGGCGGCAAGCGGCAGGCGACGCCAGCGCAGCGATTCGCTCAACGCCTGCCCCTGCAGCGCGGCCAGCAGGGGGATGAGGAACAGCCGGGCGGTCACCATCGCCGATCCCGGGTTCCCCGGCAGTCCGACCACCCAAGTCCCCCGAGCGCGCCCGACCCATACCGGCTTGCCCGGCTTGATCGCGACCTTGGCAAACAACAGGTCGAGGCCATGGGTCGCGAACATCGACCGCGCGAAATCCCGCTCGCCAACCGATGCCCCGCCGGTCACGACCACCACATCGGCGGCAGCGAGCAGCGCCGCGGCCTGTGCCTCCAGTGCGTGAAGGTCATCGCCGCCGGTCGACCGCACGACGACGTCGCCGCCCGCCTGCCCCGCCATCGCAGCGACCCCATGGGTCACGCTGTCCGGGATCGCATCGCGCCGTTGCCAGGCGCTGCCCGCCGGTGCGAGTTCGTCACCCGTGCCGAGGATCGCGACCCGCGGCCGGGCATGGACGCTCAGCATCGCCCGATCAGCCGCCGCCGCGGCAACCATCGCGCGCGGCCCGAGCCGCGTGCCCGCCGCGAGCAGTTCCGTGTCTGCTTCAAAATCACTGCCCGCAGCACGCACATGCCATTCCGGCCCGAAGCCCGGCGTGAAGTGCACCCGGTCCCCCTCACGAACGGCATATTCCTGCATGATGCAGCGGTCCGTGCCGTCGGGCATGGGGGCGCCGGTGAAAATTCGCACCGCCTGGTGCGCGCCGACACTGCCGTCGAACCGCGCCCCCGCCCGGCTCTCACCGATCACGTGCAGCGGCACATCGGGCACGGTCGTCGCACCGTTCACGGCATAGCCGTCCATCATCGCGACCGCGGTGCGCGGCGATGCACTGCGCGCGCGGACCGGTGCGGCGAGCACGCGCCCGGCCGCCGCGTCGATCGCCACCTCTTCGCGCGCCAGCGGCGTGACCGCGTCCGCCAGCAGCGCAAGCGCGGCATCGAGGCTGATCATGCGCAGACGTCGCGCAGCCGGGGCAAGGCACCCGCGATCGAGCAGGGCCGGTGCCGGCTGTCAAATTCCAGTTCGAGCAGCCCGTCCCACGCATCGCGGCACGCACCGGTCGATCCCGGCACACAGAAAATGAAGGCGTCACCCGCCTGTCCCGCAAAGGCGCGCGACTGCATCGTCGCGACCCCGACGGTGGTCAGGCTCTTTGCGTGGAAGGCTGCGGAAAACCCGTCCATCTCGCGCCGCAACAGCGGCTTGACCGCTTCGGGGGTGTTGTCGCGCGGCGAAAAGCCGGTGCCGCCGGTTGTCAGGATGATCTCGATCTCCGGCTGCGCAAGCCAGCGCTGCAATTGCGCGCGGATCGCGGCGATGTCGTCGCGGACGATCGCCCGATCGATCAACATGTGCCCGGCACGCTGCAGCCGTTCGACCAGCGTCGCGCCCGATGTATCGGTGTCGAGCGTGCGCGTGTCCGAAATGGTCAGCACCGCCATGCCCAGCGGATGGAAGGTCAGGCTCTCGTCAATTCCGGGCACGATTCACTCCTTGAGCGGCGACTGGCGCCGGACATCGTTCATGTCGCGTTCGGTCGGCTCGATCCACCCCTTGTGTCGGGCATTTGGATCGCCGCGGTCGCGATCATGGCTGCGTCCCGACCTGCTGGCGCATATGGTCTTCCAATAGCGTCAGCGCGGTGCCGAACTGCGTGAAGTCGCGCGGGCGTTCGAACCGGAACAGCCGTACCCGCTGCGCGATGCCGCCGATTTCCTGGAACAGGCTCGCCGGATCGCGCAGCAACTGCAGCCATTCGGGGCGATAAAGGGCGCGATATAGTTCGATTACCGCCTGCGCCCCCTGGATCGGCTGAATCGAGGTCGAGTCGTCATCCGACCAGCCGAGCAGATAGACAATGTCCAACCCGCACGCCGCTGGCGCCGGCACGCTACCGGCCGGCGGCGTTACATAATATTTGTCGCGCTGAAGCCGGTCGCCAATTGCCCTGCCAGCCGCCAGGCCGAGCGCGTCCAGCGCGTCGCGCCACAATTTCATGTCCTTGGGGGCGCCGCGGACAATGTACCGGGGATCGCGCGGGTCGATCACGCACGTGTCGTCGCACAGCTGTGGCCAGCCGCGCTGCACCAGCCCTGCCGTCAGGGTCGACTTGCCGGCGCCCGACGGGCCAGTGAACGCCACCGCAGCCGTCGGTCCCGCCGCCACGGCGCTGCAATGCAACGGCAACCAGCCGCGCTGATAGCAAAGCACGCCCCAGGCGGATCCGGTGAGATAGAGCAGCAGGTCGGGATCGGCGACCTGCGGGCCGCGGCTAACCTCGATCCGGCGACCGGCGACCATGCGAAAGGCCAGGCCGGGCATAGCGCGAAACCGGAAATCCTGCGGCGTCGATCCCGCCACCGGCCCGACGGGCGCCGCGTCAAGCATGGCCCCCGTATCGTCCAGCAGGATTTCGACGTCCGCGATCCCCGGCGACGTGGGAACGGCGTCCGCCGACGTCAAACCAATCGCTGACCGGACCAGCAGATCGCCTATCTGATAATAGTGCACAACACCCCCGTATGCCCCGCTAAGCGGCGCTGATCGGCTTTGGCAAGCGATACCGGCGCGGGCGCATTGCCGATGGCACGATACGGACGCTGGCCCCGGCCGTGCCGGGTCGCTAGACGGGCGCGATGGCCCTCACCCGCCTCGTCCTCAGCAACTTCCGCAATCATCGCGATACGCTCCTGACCCCCGGGTCGGGGTTCATCGTGCTGTCGGGTGACAATGGTGCCGGCAAGACCAACATTCTCGAATCGATCTCGCTGCTCGCCCCGGGGCGCGGGCTGCGCCGCGCCGCGCTTGGCGACATTGCGCAACAGGGCGGCGCGGGCGGATTTGGCGTCGCGGCAACGCTGGACAGCGGGGTGGAGATCGGCACCGGCACGCAGCCGGCGGCACCGGAGCGCCGGATCGTGCGGGTCAACGGCGTCAGCGCCGCGGCGACTTCGCTCGGCGAATGGCTGACCGTGCTGTGGCTCACCCCGGCCATGGACCGCCTGTTTGCCGAGCCGGCCAGCGAACGGCGGCGGTTTTTCGACCGGCTGGCGCTGGCGCTGGCCCCGGGCCACGCCCACCACAGCGCACGCTATGAAGCGGCGATGCGTGAGCGCAATCGCCTGCTTGGCGCAGATACGCCGGCCGATCCCGACTGGCTGACCGCGCTGGAGGCGCGCATGGCGGAGCATGGCCTGGCCATCGATACCGCCCGCCGCGCGACCGTGGAACAGCTGGGCGCCAGCCTGCTCGGTCAGTCGGACGGACCGTTCGCCCGTGCCGGGCTGGCGATCGAGGGGGACGATGCGCGCGATCTGGCGACGCGGCTGCGCGCTGGCCGCTCCCGCGATGCCGCTGCGGGCCGCACGCTTGCCGGACCGCATCGTCAGGACCTCGCGGTCACGCATCTCGGCAAGCAGCAGCCGGCGCAGCAATGTTCGACCGGGGAGCAGAAGGCGTTGCTGCTTTCGATCGTGCTCGCGCATGCCGAACTGGTCGCCGCGCGCACCGGGCGGCCCCCGATCCTGCTGCTGGACGAGGTCGCCGCGCATCTCGATCCGATGCGCCGCGCCGCCTTGTTCGAACGTCTCGCCGGGCGCGGCCAGATCTGGATGACCGGGACGGAACCGGGGCTGTTTGACGAGGCTGGCGCAGCGACCCGACTGACCGTGCGGGACGGCGCGATCCACACCGTCTAAGCCCCATTTCGCTTCCGTTTTGTGACGGCGGACCCTATATGCTGGGCATGGCATCAGACGACAACAACACCACCGATTCCGCCCCCAACTCGAACAGCTACGGCGCCGACAGCATCAAGGTCCTCAAGGGTCTCGACGCGGTACGCAAGCGCCCCGGCATGTATATCGGCGATACCGATGACGGGTCGGGCCTGCACCACATGGTGTTCGAGGTTTCGGACAACGCGATCGACGAAGCGCTGGCCGGGCATTGCGACAAGATCATCATCCAGCTGAACGCCGATGGATCGGTCTCAGTCGAGGATAATGGCCGCGGCATCCCAACCGGCATCCACAGCGAAGAGGGCGTGAGCGCGGCCGAGGTCATCATGACCCAGCTCCACGCGGGCGGTAAGTTCGAGAACACCTCGGACGACAATGCCTACAAGGTCTCGGGCGGTCTGCACGGCGTCGGCGTGTCGGTGGTCAACGCGCTGTCGGAATGGCTCGACCTCAACATCTGGCGCGATGGCGAGGAGCATTACATGCGCTTTGCCTATGGCGACGCCGTCGCCCCGCTCAAGGTGATCGGCCCGGCCAATGGCAAGAAGGGCACGCGCGTCACCTTCCTCGCCTCGACCGAAAAGACGCCGGGCGATGGCGGCACGTTCAAGAACCAGATCGAATATGATTTCGACAAGCTCGAGCATCGCTATCGCGAGCTGGCGTTCCTGAATTCGGGCGTGCGCCTGTTCCTGCGCGACGCGCGGCACGAAGAGGTCAAGGAAGTCGAACTCTATTACGAAGGCGGGATCGCCGCCTTTGTGAAGTGGCTCGACCGCAACAAGTCGCCGCTCTTCCCCGATCCGATTTCGGTGACCGGGCAGCGCGACGATATCGGCATCGACGTCGCGCTGGAGTGGAACGACTCCTACTATGAAAACGTCCTCTGCTTCACCAACAACATCCCGCAGCGTGACGGCGGCACCCACCTCGCCGCATTCCGCGCCGCGCTGACCCGCACGATCAACAGCTATGCCGACAAGTCGGGGCTGCTGAAGAAGGAAAAGGTCACGCTGACCGGCGACGACATGCGCGAAGGCCTGACCGCGATCGTCAGCGTCAAGCTGCCCGATCCCAAGTTCAGCAGCCAGACCAAGGACAAGCTGGTGTCGTCCGAAGTCCGCCAGCCGCTCGAAGCGCTGATGGCCGACAAGATGAACGACTGGCTGGAGGAGAATCCCGCCCACGCCCGCATGATCATCCAGAAGGTGATCGACGCCGCCGCCGCGCGCGAAGCGGCCAAGCGTGCGCGCGAACTGACCCGGCGCAAGGGCGTGATGGATATCGCCTCGCTCCCCGGCAAGCTCGCCGATTGTCAGGAGCGCGATCCGGCCAAGTCCGAACTGTTCCTGGTCGAGGGTGACTCGGCCGGCGGCTCGGCCAAGCAGGGCCGCGACCGCCATTTCCAGGCGATCCTGCCCCTGCGCGGCAAGATCCTGAACGTCGAACGCGCGCGCTTTGACCGGATGCTGTCGTCGAAGGAAATCGGCACGCTGATTCAGGCGATGGGCACCGGCATCGGGCGCGACGACTTCAACATTGAAAAGCTGCGCTACCACAAGATCGTCATCATGACCGACGCTGACGTGGACGGCGCGCATATCCGCACGCTGCTGCTCACCTTCTTCTACCGTCAGATGCCCGAGATCATCGAGGCCGGGCATCTCTTCATCGCCCAGCCGCCGCTGTACAAGGCGACCAAGGGCCGGTCGGAAGTGTATCTGAAGGACGATGCCGCACTCGACGATTACCTGGTCGAGGCAGGCGTCGCCGGTAACCGGCTGGAAACCGCCGACGGCCCCCGCTTCGGCGAGGATCTGGCAAGCCTGGTCGAGCATGCGCGCCGCATGAAGACGCTGATGCGCTACGTCCCGCGCCGCTACGATCCCTCGATCATCGAAGCGCTGGCGCTGGGCCGCGCGCTCGATCCCGAAGCCACGCGCGAGCAGCGCGGCGAGCGGCTGGCGGCGGTCACGCAGCGGCTCGACCTGACCGACGCCGACGCGCGCTGGACCGCGCGCGTCACCGACGATGGGGGCTTCCATTTCGAGCGCTGGTGGCGCGGCGTGACCGACCACCACATCATCGAAGCGGCCTTCCTGACCTCGGCCGAGGGGCGCAAGCTCCACGCGCTCGCTGCCGAACAGGCCGACAGCTATGCGCAGATCGCCAAGCTGGTTTCGGCCAAGACCGCGCAGGCCGAGGAAGCGACGCCGGTTGCAGAGGGCGAGGAGGAACTGCCCGTCGCTGCTGCCAAGGGCGAGACGCTGGTCGCACGGCCGAGCGAACTGCTCGACGCCATCCTGGCCTCGGGCCGTAAGGGCCTGTCGATCCAGCGCTACAAGGGGCTGGGCGAGATGAACGCCGAACAGCTGTGGGAAACCACGCTCGATCCCGCCAATCGCTCGATGCTCGTCGTTCAGGTCGATCAGGCCGACGTGGCGGACGAGATTTTCACCCGCCTGATGGGCGATGTCGTCGAACCGCGTCGCGAATTCATCCAGGAGAACGCGCTCAGCGTCGCCAATCTCGACGTTTGACCGCAGAATCCAAACAGCGCGGCGCTGGACGGATTGCCGTCCGGCGCCGCGTCTGTTTCACCCCCGGTCCGAAAGGGACCGGGGACCATGCGCACCATCATCACGATCGCAATGCTGAGTGCTGCTGCGCCGGTCGCCGCGCAGGATGCGGCACCCACCCCCCCTGTCCCTGCCGCAAGCGCCAGCCTCGCGACCGGAATGGCGAGCTATTATGGCGATGCCCATGCCGGCAATCGCACCGCGAGCGGCGAACGCTTTGACCCGCGCGCGATGACGGCAGCGCACCGCACCCTGCCCTTTGGCACCTTGTTGCGGGTAACCGATCCCGCGACGGGGCGTAGCGTGATCGTGCGGGTCAATGATCGCGGGCCGTTCCACAAAAGCCGCGTGCTCGACCTGTCGGAAGCCGCCGCGCGCGAACTGGGTATCGTGCGCCGCGGTCGTGCGCTGGTCGAGATCGCGCTGGCCGGCGACGGGGCAGTCGCGACCGCCGAGTGATGCCCGTTCCGCACGCCGTGCTTTCGTGATAGCTTGGCTGCGGGAGGTTCGAGGCCATGTCCCTGTTGTTGCTTGCGCTGGCGCTTCAGTCCGGCGCGGAAGACGCCGCAATGCGCGCCTATCGCGACAAGACCCGTGCGGTCATCCCGTGCGAACGCACCGCCGACCCCGACGAAGTGACGATCTGTGCGCTACGCGAAGCCGACAAGAAGTATCGCGTCCCGTTCGTCACCGCGCGCGCCGTCGACAATCGCCCGGCGGAGACTGCGCGGGTGCTGGAGGACACGATGTTCCAGTGCGGCGTGTCCGGACCGTTCCTCGCCCAGTGCGGCGGGATGGTCGGGGTGACCGTTGGCGTCGGCTTTGACGGCAAGGTGGTGCGCAAGCGCGAACCGGCGCCTTGAGCCGTCCTCACTCGCCCAGAATGTGCATCCACATCGGCTCGCCCGCGAGGCTCTGCGAGCCGCGCAGCTTTTCCAGCGCCTGGGCAACGCAGCGTTCCGGCCCCTCATGCGTCACGATTGCGAGCAGCACGCTGCCGTCCGCCATCGCGCCGCGCTGAATCAGTGATTCGATCGACACACCTGCGTCGCGCATTGCCGCCGCGATCTCCGCCAGCACGCCGACCTTGTCGGGCACGGTGAAGCGCAGATAGGCGCGCCCACGCCGCTCGCCGCTCGGCGCCGGCGGTTCGTTGGCGAGGCTAGCGGCGGGCATGGCGTAGGGAGGGCCGAATTCGGCGCGCGCGATGTCGATCAGATCGGCGACAACGGCGCTCGCCGTGGGTCCATCTCCCGCGCCCGCGCCCTGGAACAACAGGCGCCCGACAAAATTGCCTTCCGCCACCACTGCATTGGTCGCGCCGGAGACATGCGCAAGCGGGTGGGCGAGCGGGACGAGATGCGGGTGGACGCGCTGGAACAGCCCGTCGCCATTGAGGTCGGCGATTCCCAGCAGGCGCACACGATAGCCCAGGGCCGCCGCCTCGGCGATGTCGGCGGCGAGCAGGTTGCGGATACCGCCGATCGCGACATCGCCGAACGCCGGCTGGGTGCCGAAGGCAAGGCTGGCAAGGATCGACAGCTTGTGCGCGGCGTCCACGCCGTCGATGTCGAAGCTCGGGTCCGCCTCGGCAAAGCCCTTGGCCTGTGCCTCGGCCAGCACCTCGGCAAAGTCGCGCCCTTCCGCCTCCATCTTTGACAGGATGAAATTACAGGTGCCGTTGAGGATGCCATAGACGCGGTCGATCACGTTCGCCGCCGCCCCTTCGCGCAGGCCCTTGATCACCGGCACACCGCCCGCGACCGCCGCCTCGAACTTCATCGGCGTGTCGGCCTGTTCGGCAAGGCGCGCGAGTTCCAGGCCGTGATGCGCGATCATCGCCTTGTTGGCCGTGACCAGCCCCCTGCCCGCCGCCAGCGTCGCGCGCGCGAGCGCGAGTGCAGGACCGTCCGAACCGCCGATCAGTTCGACCACGACATCGGCGCGCGGATGCTGTGCCAGATCGCGCATGTCATCGACCCAGTCGAACCGGGTGATGTCGACGCCGCGATCCTTGGTCCGGTCGCGCGCTGACACCGCCACCACCTCGATCGGTCGTCCCGCGCGCCGCGCGATCAGATCGGCATTGGCATCGATCAGGCGAATGACACCCGCGCCAACGGTTCCAAGTCCGGCAAGGGCAACGCGCAGGGGTTCGGTCATCGGCTACTCCAGTTCAGGAGCAGCGCGTTACTGGATCAGCGCCCCCTTGGGAACACAACCTTAGTTTGACCCGGACTTACTCCGGCTGTTCAGCACCGCCCGATAAATGGCAGTGTCCTGTTCCCGCAGCAGATAGGCTTTCGTCCCCGCAAACGCCTGTCGCGACAGGCACGCCTCAACCGCTGCCTGCAGCGCAGCGGGCTTGGCGGGGATCGCGCGATCCGCCAAGGCCCGATCAATAAAGCTGTGCGCCGCGACCGGCTGACGCTGCACCACGCACTGACCGAACTGGTCGGCGGTCCGTTCCGCCTTGCGCTGCGCCCAGGTCGACGATTGCGGTTCCATATACTGGCCGGGGTGCGGCATGACCGCATCGGCGCTCTGCGCGAGCGCAGCCGGTGCGGCCAGCGCAATCAGGGTGGCGGAAAGCAACAGTCGCATGTGCACGCTCCAACCGTTTTGGGTAATGGAGCGTATCATGCGACCCGGTGCTCAACAAGCGCGGCGTGAACGCCTAGTTCTTGGTCAGCCCGATCTCGGCCAGCCGCTCGGCCAGATAGTCGTGCGCCGTGATCGGCGGCTCACGCTCGGGATTCTCCGCCGTCACCGTCTGCGGCAGCGCCTTGATCAGGAAATCGGGCGCCGGGTGGAGAAAGAACGGCATCGAATAGCGCGAATGGCCGCGCCGTTCGACCGGCGGGTTGACCACGCGGTGGGTGGTCGAGGGCAGGACATGGTTGGTCAGCCGCTGCAGCATGTCGCCGACATTGACGACCAGCGCACCCTCGGGCGGCTTGACCGGCAGCCATTCGCCGTCCTTGTCGAGCAGTTCCAGACCCGCTTCCTCGGCACCGAGCAGCAGGGTGATGAGGTTGATATCCTCATGCGCGCCGGCGCGCACATTCGGTGCATCTTCGGTCACCGGCGGATAGTGCAGCAGGCGCAGCACCGAATTGCCGTCCTTCACCGCATGATCGAACCAATCCGGCGCGAGGCCAAGATGCACCGCGATCGCCGACAGCAGCTTGTCCCCGGCGGTGTCGAACGCGGCGAACAGCTCGACGAACGTCTCGCGGAAACCCTCGGGCTGGTCGGGCCAGATGTTCGGCGCCATGAGCTCCGAGAAACGATGACCGGCGGCGAGTTCGCGCCCGATATGCCAGAATTCCTTGAGGTCGACATGGCTCGCGCCCTTGGCGATCTCGGTCTTGAACGGCGTGTAACCGCGCGCGCCGCCGCCGCTGGCGACAAAATAGCTGCGCTTCACGTCCTCGGGCAGGTCGAAAAACGCCTTGGTCATCGCCCAGGCGCGGTCGATCAGCTCCTGCGGGATGCCGTGGTTGCTGACCATCGCAAAGCCGAACCGTTCGAACGAACCGCCCAATGCGGCAGCAAAGCCCGCCGGATCGCCTGCCTGATCGGCGAGGCTGACAAGAGGGACCTGGGACAGAACGGTATCGGGCATTTCAAAGCGACTCCGGAAACGATTCCGCTGCAGATAGTCGCTTGCGCCGCGCAGGAACAGGGGCGGAGAATTCCGGATTGCAGGTGCGGGAGGGGCGCGGGTGCCGCGCGCCCCTCCCACTGCGCCGCCCGCCTACGCCGGGGCGACGGATCGGGTTGGTCAGGTCCCGCTGACGGTCAGCGTCCCGCGGCTCTGCGCATCGCCGGTGCCGTCGATCTTGAGCGTGTAGGGGCTGCCCGACTTGGTCTTGCCGGTCAGTTCGTCGCGATTGCCGGTGACGGTGAAGCCAGCGCCTTCCATCTGTTCGCGGAACCAGTTGCGCACGCGGGCAGCCTCGGCCGGGGCGTTGAACGTCACCTTCACACCGCCCGACTGGGTACCGTCCTGCCGGTCGTCGATATTGAGGCTGGCGATCGTCGCGCCAGGATAGAGCCGCACGCCGTCAATCTCGAAATTCTCGGCGCCGATGCTGAACTTGGGCAGCTTGATCGATCCTTCGAAGCCCGGCGCCTTGACCGAGACCTTGCCGTCCTTGTCCGCCTGTGCCGTGACCGAGCCATTGTCGCCCTGGATCGAAATGCTCGTCCCTTCGTCCCCTCCGCCACAGCCGCTTACGGCCACCGCCAGCGGGAGCATCAGCCAGATCGATTTCATCGCACTCTCCAAGCGTATTATTCAAACAATACACTATCGCGCTTTTGCGCCTGCGTCAATTCGCGGGTGACGCATCGGTTGCGATGCGGCATGGGCCGCGCATGGACGCGCGTACCCAGACTGCCGAAGCCGCCGCGCCGGAAAACCGGTCGCCGATCCCGATGGGCGAATTCGTCGCGCTGATCGCATCGATCATGGCACTGACCGCGCTGGGGATCGATTCGATGCTGCCGGCGCTCCCGGCGATCAGCGAACAGCTGGGCGTCGCCGAGCCGAACCACCGGCAATATGTGATCACCGCATTCATGCTGGGCTTTGCCGTCGCGCAACTGGTCCATGGGCCGCTCGCCGACCGGTTCGGCCGCAAGCCGGTCATCGGCATCGCGCTCGCGCTCTATGTCGTCACCAATCTGACGGCAGCCGTGGCGGGCAGCTTCGAGCTGCTGCTGGTCGCGCGCGCCGCCAGCGGCGCGGCGGTGGCGGCGGGCCGCGTCGTCACGGTCGCGCTGGTGCGCGACTGTTTTCAGGGACGCGCGATGGCACGCGTGATGAGCCTCGCCTTCATGACCTTCATGGTCGTGCCGGTTCTGGCCCCCGCCTGGGGCCAGCTGATGGTGATGATCTTCGGGTCGTGGCGCCTGATCTTCGGCGGCATCGCGATCGTTGCGGCGCTGGTCCTTGGCTGGTTCCTGCTCCGGATGCCGGAGACGCTGGACCCGGCATCGGTCAACCGGCTCGACCTCCGCGAAATCTGGCGCGGTTACCGGATCATGTTCCGCGATCGCTGGGCGGTCGGCTACACCTTTGCGACCGCCGCGATCTCGGGCTGCTTCTTTGCTTTTATCGGGTCGATCCAGCAGATCGTGTACGATGTGTTCAAGCGGCCCGAACTGCTGACGGTCGTGTTCGCATCGATTGCCGGGCTGATGGCAGCCAGCGCCTTTGCCAATTCGCGGCTGGTCATGCGGTTCGGGATGCGGTTCCTGTCGCATTGCGCGATCATCGCGACCACCGTGCTGGCCGCGGTGCATCTGGCGATCATCCTGATCTGGGGCGAAAATCTGGTGATCTTCATCGTCCTGCAGGCGCCGATGATGGCGGCGATGGGGCTTGCCAACTCCAACTTCTCGGCGATGGCGATGGAGAATATGGGGGCGATTGCGGGGCGCGCCTCCAGCCTGCAGGGCTTTATCGCGACACTGGGTGCCGCCGTGCTCGGCGCGATCATCGGCCAGGCGTTCAACGGCACCGCGGTTCCGCTGTATATCGGCTTCACCACGCTCGGCCTCACCGCGCTGGCGATCGTGTTCGTGACCGAGCGCGGCAAATTGTTTCGCCGCAGCTGAGGGCGCCCGTCGCACCGCACGGAACCAGCAATGCCCGCCCGCCGTTCGCGCTTTTGGTAGAAGCAGAGGAGATGGCGATGGGTGGACATCAGGTGCCCGGGCAAGGAACCGGCGACGACGGCTATGACGAAGACGGCTATGACGAGAGCCAGCGCGCCGAAATCCTGGAGGCAACGCGCGGCGGCCCCGGCAACGGGACGCTGCTGACCGATCTGGACCCCGATCTGGGTGAAGAGATCGACGCCGATGAGGACGAGGACGCGGTCCTGCTGGCGGCTGACGAAGTGGCCGACGAGGCGATCGGGGACCCCGACGAAGATCAGGACGAGATCGAGGATTCGCTGCAGGCGGATTTCGACGACGACGCGATCGCGAAGGAAGGTCTGGACGATTCCGACACGGCTGCGCTCGCCCCCTGATATGGCGGCGGGACCGCGCGTGGCGCATCGGGCTTTCGCGCGCGGCAAAGCTTCCCTATTCCGCCGGGCATGAACCGTTTTGCCCGCACGATCACCGCTGCGCCCGAGGACATCGACGAACTCGGGCATGTCAACAATGCGGTCTGGGTCCGCTGGATCCAGGAAGTCGCGGTGGCGCATTGGGAAGCGGTGGCGGACCCGGCGCATCGCGACGCCTTTGTGTGGGTCGTGACCCGGCACGAGATCGATTATCGCGGCAATGTCGTGGCCGGGGAAACGGTGACCGCCGAAACCTGGGTCCCCGAACCGCCGAAGGGCGCGCGTTTCGACCGCCACATGCGGTTCACCGGCACGGATGGGCGCGTGAAGGTCGAGGCGGTCTCAACCTGGGCGATGCTCGACCGCGCCACCGGACGGCTGGTGCGCGTCCGGCCGGAGATTGCGGCGCCGTTTCTGGGCGATTAGCCATCCCTCCCTGCGCCGCAGGGAAGGAATGATCAGCCCGAATTGCGCAGCGCCGTTGCAATCGCATTGATCGACAGCAGGATGCCCTGTTCGATCTTGGGATCGGTCTCGCCCGCACGGTGGCGCTTGAGCAGTTCGACCTGCAACAGGTTGAGCGGTTCGATATAGGGCAGCCGCAGCCGGATCGAGGTTTCGAGCGCCGGGTTCTTTTCGAGCAGGCGGGTCTGGCGCGTGACCTCCAGCAATTGGTCCTGCGTCAGGTGCCAGCTGTCGCGAATGCGCCCGAACACGTCATCGGCCAGCGCACGATCCGCGACCAGTGCGGCATAATGGCCGGCAATGCCCATGTCCGACTTGGCCAGCACCATCTCCATATTGGCGAGGGTCGAAGCGAACAGCGGCCAATCGGCGGCCATTTCGCGCAACAGCCCGCGATCGGGAAATGCTTCCAGCGCCTGGCCCACGCCATACCATCCCGGCAGCATGACGCGCGCCTGCGCCCAGCTGAACACCCAGGGGATCGCGCGCAAATCCTCGATCGCGTCGCTCTTCTTGCGGCTTGCCGGGCGGCTGCCGATCTTGAGCCCCGCGATCTCGGCAATCGGGGTCAGCTGGCGGAAAAAGGTGGTGAAGCCGTCGGTGCCATAGACCAGATCGCGATACGCCTTGAACGCGGTGGCCGAGAGCTGCTCCATCGCCGCTTCGAAGCGCGCTGCGTCGGTGTCGGACAGCCGCTGCGGCTCGAGGCTGGCGAGCAGCGTGGCCGAGGCCATTGCCTCGAGATTGGTCTGCGCACTTTCGCGGGTCCCGTATTTGGCGGCGATCACCTCACCTTGTTCAGTGATACGGATGCGGCCCTGCACCGTGCCGGGGGGCTGCGCCTGGATCGCCGCGAAGGACGATCCGCCGCCGCGTCCGACCGCGCCGCCACGACCGTGGAACAGCTGCATGCCGATTCCCGCTTCCGCAAATACCGGGCGCAGCGCAGTCGACCCTTTGGACAGGCCCCAGGTCGACGTGAGGTAACCGCCGTCCTTGTTCGAATCGGAATAGCCGATCATCACTTCCTGATGCCCGCGCGCACTGGCGATGGCCGCGACCTCGGGCAGTGCGAACCAGGTGCGCATGATGTCCGGCCCCGCATCGAGATCGCCGATCGTTTCGAACAGCGGTACCGCCATGATATGCGCCTGTGGGGGCGCGCCGGGGATGTAGAGGCCGGCTTCCTTGAGCAGGACATGCACTTCCAGCAGGTCGGACACCGACTGTGCCATCGACACGATATACTGGCTGATCGCGGCGCGGCCGTAGCGGGCCTGGACCTCGGCGGCGGCGTGGACGATGGCGAGTTCCGACGCGGTTTCGTCGGAATAATCGGCGTAGCGGCTGGTCAGCGGGCGCGGACTGGCGAGTTCACGGCGCAGCAGCGCGATGCGCGCGTCCTCGTCGAGCGCGGCATAGTCGGATTCAACGCCGGCAACCTTCAAGAGTTCGGCGACCACGCGCTCATGCACCGCACTGTTCTGGCGCATGTCGAGCGTGGCGAGGTGGAAGCCGAAGATATCGACCGCGCGGATCAGCCGCCCGAGCGACCCACTCGACGCCAGCGTCTCGCTGCCCTGCGCCGCCAGCCCCTTGGCGATCGCCGAGAGGTCGGCGCGGAACGCCGCCGGGTCGGGATAGCGCTCGCCCTTGAGCGCGCCGGGGCGCGACGGCGCCTTGCCGGTGAGGTCGCGATAGGTCGCGGCGAGACGCGCATAGATGCCGGAGATGGCACGGCGATAGGGCTCGTCGCTGCGGCTGGCGGCATCGTCGCCGCTGGCATCGGCGAGCGCCTGCACGCCGGCGTCGATCTGGGCATGGTGCGCCGAGATCGAGATTTCGGCGCCGAGCGCGTGAACCGCATCGAGATAATAGGTCAGCACCGTCTCGGCCGAGCGCGCCATGGTGAGGCGCATCGAATCGGCGGTGACGAACGGGTTGCCGTCACGGTCGCCGCCGATCCAGTTGCCGGGGCGCAGAAACGCCGGCACGCGGCTGCCGAGCGCGCGATCCCAGCGGGCGTAGAGCGCAGGCAACGTCGGCAGGAAGATGTCGCGCAGGTAGGACAGCGCATTTTCGATTTCGTCGGCGACATAGAGCCGCTCGAACCGCAGCACGCGGGTCTGCCACAGCAAGGCAACCTGCCGCACGATCGCTTCATCGACCAGGTCGCCGTCCGGCGTCTCGGTGATGCCCTGATCCTTGAGCCGCATCAGTTCGGCGATGCGGTTGCGGTGATCGAGCATCGACTTGCGGCGCACCTCGGTCGGGTGGGCGGTCAGCACCGGGGCGACCAGCGCATCGGCGAGCAGTTCGGCAATCCGCTCCCGCCCGATGCCATGCTCTTTGAGCCGGGCCACCGCATGCTCGATATCCGCGCCGGGCTCCGCGGCGATTCCCTGACGATCCTCCGCCAGATTGGCGAGCATCGAGAACAGCATGAAGCTGCGCACGAAATCGAGCGTCTCGTCGAGACTGAGGCTGTCGAGACCCGGATCGATCGCGTCAGCGCCGGCAATTCCGCGATGCCGGTCGACCGATGCCGATCGGATATGTTCGATCCGGCGGAACAGGCTTTCGCCGCCATAGGAGCGGATCACGTCGCCAAGGACGCGACCAAGAAAGCGGACATCGGGGTTGTTGGTGATCGGGGGTGCGCTGGCCATGGCGGGCGTGCTGCACTGCAGGATGGATCGCGTCAACGTGTCCGTAACACCGGTTACCATTACCCGCGCGATGCGAATTTGCGCGCGATGACAACGCTAGCGGGCATCGACAAGCCTGTTCTGCCCTCCTATCGCCGCGCTCAAACAGGCCAGACAAGGACAGATCAGCCCCATGCAGACCGCCAGCCAGGTTCTTGACCGCGTTCTCGTCCTCGAAATGGTCCGCGTGACCGAAGCCGCCGCGATCGCCGCGTCGACGCTGACCGGGCGCGGCGACGAAAAGGCCGCCGACGCCGCAGCGGTCGAAGCGATGCGCGCTGCGCTCAACGAACTGTACATGGACGGCACCGTCGTGATCGGCGAAGGCGAGCGTGACGAGGCGCCGATGCTGTATATCGGCGAAAAGGTGGGTTCCGCGCCCGGCAAGGGTCCGAAGATCGACATCGCGCTCGATCCGCTCGAAGGGACCACGATCTGCGCCAAGGCTGGCCCCAACAGCCTCGCCGTGCTCGCCATTGCCGAGGAAGGCAATCTGCTCAACGCCCCCGATGTCTATATGGACAAGATTGCGGTCGGCCCGGGCTATCCCCCCGATGTCATCGACCTCGACAAGTCGGTCACCGAGAATGTCCAGGCGATCGCCGCGGCCAAGGGTGTAAAGCCGAGCGAGATCATCGCCTGCGTGCTTGATCGTCCGCGCCACGAGAAGCTGATCGCCGAGTTGCGCTCGCTCGGCTGCGGCGTGGTGCTGATCGGCGACGGCGATGTTGCCGGCGTGATCGCGACGACCGATCCCGACACCACGATCGACGTCTATATGGGCCAGGGCGGCGCGCCCGAGGGCGTGCTTGCCTGCGCCGCGCTGCGCTGTGTCGGTGGGCAGTTCAAGGGGCGGCTGCTGTTCCGCAACGACGACGAGCGCGCACGCGCCCACAAATGGGGGATCGCGGATCTCGACAAGCAATATGACCTGTCGGAGCTGGCCAAGGGCGATTGCATCTTCGCCGCGACCGGCGTGACCGACGGATCGCTGCTTGAAGGGGTCAAGCGCAAGAAGGGCAAGATGACCACCGAGAGCGTCGTGATGCGCGCCAGTTCCGGCACGGTACGCTGGGTCAAGGGCGAGCACCGCATCGATTGATGGCAGCGGCCGGCTCCGCCACGCTGCGCGATATCGCGTTGCTGGCCATGCTGGCTGGCGGCTATCTTTGGTTCCTGCGCGCGGGACGCCCGGCTTCCGCGTCGACCACGCGCACCGCGCGCTACCGCCGCTGGCTCGCGCGGGCGCCGCTGGCCTTTGGCGCGACCGCGCTGCTGGCGCTGGCGGTCAGCGGCGATCTTGCCGCCCTGTACGTCCTGCCGGATGCCCTGACGGGACTGGTCGATCCGGCGCGGCGGATCGCGGGTCTCGGCAACGACCCCCGGCAAATCCAGGCCGCGATCCTCGCCGCGCTGGTCGTGAGCGGATTGATCGGGCTGGCGATCGCACGGCGGTGGACGCAACGCGGATCGATGCTCCCGCGCCGGATGGCCGGGCTGGTTCCGCAGCGGCGAACGGAGCTTGGCTGGGCGACGCTGCTGGCGATGGCCGCAGCGCTGGTGGAGGAACTGTATTTCCGCCTCGCCCTTCCGCTGCTGCTGGCGCGGGCGACCGGTTCGGCGAGTGGAGCGATGGCGGTGGCCACGCTGATGTTCGCCTATGCCCATCGCGGCCATGGCTGGCCCGGAATGGCGTTGGCGCTGCTGACTGGCGCGACCCTTGCGCTGGTCTATCTTGCGACCGGCGACCTGTGGTTCGCGATCGTCGCCCACGCGCTGCTCAACCTCAACGGACTGGTGCTCCGCCCGCTGCTGACGACACCGCGCGGCGCCGCGCGCGAAATCAGTTCTTCAGCCGCCACCCGGTCCTGAAGATCCAGCCGATCACCGCGAGACAGACCAGCAGGAACGCGGCGGTGAAGCCCAGGCTTACACCGATTGCAACATCGCCCTTGTCGAAGAACGCCCAGCGGAAGCCGCTGACCAGATAGACGACCGGGTTGGCCAGGCTGATCGTCCGCCACGGTTCCGGCAGCATGCTGATCGTGTAAAAGGCCCCGCCAAGGAAGGTGAGCGGCGTGACGATCAGCGCCGGGACGAACGACAATTGTTCGAACCCCTTGGCCCAGATGCCGATGATGAAACCGAGCATCGAGAAGGTGACTGCGGTCAGCACCAGCATCGTCAGCATCATGAACGGATGCGCAACCGGCACATCGACAAACGCCATCGCGGTGAACAGGATGATCAGGCCGATCGCGATCGACTTGGTCGCCGCCGCACCAACATAGCCGATCACCATTTCCCACGCCGTTACCGGCGCGGACAGGAGTTCGTACACGGTGCCGGTGAACTTCGGGAAGTAGATGCCGATCGACGCGTTCGAGATCGACAGCTGCAGCAGGTTCATCATGATCAGGCCCGGCACGATGAAGCTGCCGTACGACACCCCGTCCAGCTCCTGCATCCGGCTGCCGATCGCGCCGCCGAACACGACGAAGTAGAGCGCGGTGGTGATGACCGGCGTGACCAGGCTCTGCCACAAGGTGCGCAGCGCGCGCGCCATTTCGAAGCGATAGATCGCCCACACGCCGTGATGGTTGAAGCCCTTCACGCCGCGTCCTCCCGCTTGGCCGCCACAAGGTCGACGAAAATATCCTCAAGGCTCGACTTAGACGTGTCGAGATCCTTGAATGCGATGCCCAGCTCGCCGAGCTTGCGCAGCAGCGAGGGGATGCCGGTGCGTTCCGCCTGCGCGTCGAAGGTGTAGCGCAGCCGCGTCCCGTCATCGCTCAGCGCCAGATGCCATTCGGCCAGTTCGTGCGGCACATGGTCGAGCGGCTCGACCAGCGACAGGTCGAGCTCGCGCTTGCCGAGCTTCTTCATCAGCACGGCCTTGTCCTCGACCAGCAGCAGCGCGCCACGGTTGATCACCCCCACCCGGTCGGCCATTTCCTCGGCCTCCTCGATATAATGGGTGGTCAGGATGATGGTGACGCCGCGTTCGCGCAGGCGGTGGACCAGCTTCCACATGTCGCGGCGCAGCTCGACATCGACGCCGGCGGTGGGTTCGTCGAGGAACAGGATGTCGGGTTCGTGCGCCAGCGCCTTGGCGATCAGCACGCGGCGCTTCATGCCGCCCGACAATTCCATGATCTTGGAATTGCGCTTGTCCCACAGCGACAGGTCCTTCAGCACCTGTTCGATATGCGCGTCATTGGCGGGACGACCGAACAGGCGGCGGCTGTAGCGCGTGGTCGCCAGCACGGTTTCGAACATGTCGACCGACAATTCCTGCGGCACCAGCCCGATCATCATCCGCGCGGCGCGCGCATCGGCGATCGCGTCATGCCCACCGACGGTGATCGTGCCGGACGAAGGCGTGACGATGCCACAGATGATGCTGATCAGCGTCGTCTTGCCCGCACCATTCGGGCCAAGCAGCGCGAAAATTTCGCCCTTGTTGATGTCGAGATCGACCGCGCCCAGCGCCTGATGCCCCGAGGCATAGGTCTTGCTGACGCCCCGAACGGAAAGAATGGGTTGCATGCCTCGCCCCCGCATGTGGAGCGCGCCATCTAGGCACGGGGCACAGGCCGGACAAGGCCGGGAGACTATTTCCCCCGGCGGCGCGCCGTCTGCACGGCTTGCTTCAGCGCCTCATAGGGCACCATGCCGGAGATGACCTGGTCGCCGATCACCCAGCTGGGCGTGCCGGTGACCCCCAGCTTGCCCGCGACATCGAGGTTGCGGGCGATTTCGCCCTCGACCCCGGCGCTGCCGATCGCCTGCCGTGCGCGCGCGAGGTCGAGCCCGGCGGATGCGGCGGCGGCGTCGATCGATGCCTGGCTCAGCTGACCGCCCGAATACAGCGCCATGTGGAACGGCTTGAACTTGCCCTGCTCGGCAGCGGCGAGGCCCCAGCGTGCCGCGACGCGGCTGCCTTCGCTCAGCACCGGGAGTTCGCGATAGACGATGCGCACCTTGGGGTCCTCCGCCACCAGCCGTGCGATCATCGGCAGGCTGGCGCGGCAATAGCCGCACGCATAGTCCATCCACACCGACACCGTGACGTCGCCCGACGGATTGCCTTCCCACGCACCGGCATAGGCGTCGAAGATCGCGGCCCGGTTGGCGGCGACCGCCTTGCCGCTTTCGCGCTCCTGCAGCCGCTTCATCGCTTCGGGGAGGATTTCGGGATTTTCGAGGACATAGTCGCGCACGACCTGACCGATCGCCTTGTCGTCGCGCGCCGCGCCATCGCGCGTCAGCGCCTGAACACCGACCACGACCAGACCGCCGACCACGCCGGACAGCACCAGGGTGCCGGCCAGCGCCAGCGGGCTCTTCGCCAGTTTTTCGATCACTTGCGCTTCCTGTCCTGCATCATCGCCTGGCCCGCCATGACGATATCCTGCGCGCGAATCCAGTCCGGTGTCCCTTGCGGCAGCGCCGCCATCGCCGCCTGCGCGCTGGGGATGGCGCGGCCATAGTCACCGATCATGCTCGCGCGCTCCGCCGTGGCAAGTGCAGCGCGCGCGCTGTCGCCCTTGCGCTCGTACAACATGCCGAGCTGATACCAGGCGAAGGGGTTTTCCTTGTCGCGGACCACCGCCTGACGCAGCACCGTCTCCGCCTCGTCGAGATGCGCCGGATCCTCCGTGGCGAGCAGCGCATGGCCGAAGCTGGTGGCGATCAGTGGCTGGTAATTGGTCCTGGTCGTGGCGGCGCGCAGCGGGGCGAGCGCATCACGCGGCTTGCCGGACTCAAGCAGGATCTGTCCCTCTAGCTCAAGGAAATAGGGATTTTCCGGCTCTGCCCTGACCAGCGCGGCGGCTTCCCCGGCGGCTTCCTTGGGATAACCGCTGAGGTGATAGGCATAGGCGCGCGCATAGCGGGCCGGAACGCTGGTGTCGCTCGCGGGATAGCGGCGCAGCGTGTCCTTGGGCTCGGCGACATAGCCGCGCAGCTTGGCCTGCACGCGCAGAAACCGGGCCTCGATCGCCGGATCACTCGGCTTGTTCCATGCCGGATCGGCCTGCAGATCCGCGGTCAGCGTGGCGATGCGCTCCCCCGACATGGGATGGCTCATCACATAGCTGGTATCGCTGCCGCGCTTGAGCCCCCAGCGATATTCCTGCTGCTGCAATTTCTTGAAGAAATCCAGCATGCCGCGGCCGGTAATCCCGGCGCCGGACAGGAACTTGGCGCCGGCGGCATCGGTCGTCGCCTCCTGCGCGCGGCTGAAAGCGAGATAATTGCCGAGTGCGGCACGCTGGCCGAGCTGCATCAGGCCCATGCCGGCATCGGCGGAACCGGCCGCCAGCGCCGCCGCGCCGAGCAGCAGGCTCAAGATGGTGATGCCGGTCGCGCCCTTGCCCATGCGGTCGCCCAGCGGGACATGGCCACCGGTGATATGGCCGAGTTCGTGCGCGATCACGCCCTGCACCTCGTTGGCGCTGGAGGCGGCGTCGATCAGGCCGGAATGGATGTAGACCGTCTGCCCGCCCGCGACGAACGCGTTGATCGAGGGATCGTTGATCAGCACGATCCGCACATTGGCGGGCGACAGGTTGGCTGCCTTGACGATGTCGCGCGACATGTCGGCGAGCAACGCCTCGCTTTCGGCGTCGCGCAGGATCGACTGGGCATAGGCCGGGCTGGTGATGCACAACAGCAGCAGCGCGAACAGGGTTACAAGGCGCTTCATGGCGCACATCATGGCGGTTTTTCCCCGGCGATCAACGGTCGGTTTGACCGGACGGCCGATGCGTGCGCTGGACGGGGCCGCCTGAACCGAGGCTGAAACAGGGTCAGCGGAACCGAAACGGGGCGGAAGCGCATGCGCGCTCCCGC
Source organism: Sphingomonas sp. BE123 (assembly GCF_031456015.1). Classification (NCBI taxonomy): domain Bacteria; kingdom Pseudomonadati; phylum Pseudomonadota; class Alphaproteobacteria; order Sphingomonadales; family Sphingomonadaceae; genus Sphingomonas; species Sphingomonas sp. BE123. The sequence goes on from NZ_JAVDTW010000001.1 coordinate 1,386,390, forward strand.
CCCGCCTCGTTTCTACAGCAGCGGATCAGGCGCCGAAGGTCCGCTGCCACCAGCCGCGGCGCGGCGCGCCCTGATCCTCGCCTGCATCGTCGGCGTTCGCATCGGCTGCAGCCACCGGTTCAGCGGCCGGCGCCGCGGCGACGGGTTCGGGTGCTGCCGCGACCGGGGCCGGATCGGACGCGATCTCGGCCGCCGCTTCGGGCTCCACCATGACCGGCGCGGCATCCGCAACCGGAGCGGACTCCGCAGCCGGCTCTGCCTTCTTGCGACGGCTGCGCTTGGGCTTTTCAGCGACCGGTGCGGGCGCTGCCGCCTCGGTTTCTGCAACCGGCTCGGCTGCTGCTTCCGCCGTGGGTGCGTCGGATTCAGCCGCCTCGCCCTTCTTGCGGCGGACCCGCTTCGGCTTGGCCGGGGCCGCATCGACAGCCGCGTCGGCGCCCGATTCGGGCGCGGGCGCAGCTTCCGCATCGGCTGCGGCTTCCGGCTCCGCCTTCTTGCGACGGCTGCGCTTGGGCTTGGCCGGCAGCTCCTCGGCCGGTGCCGCCACGGCCTCGGCCGCAACCTCGGCAACCTCAGCCTCGGCTTCGTCGGCCTGCTCCGCATCGGAGCGCTCGCCACCCTCGGCAGCGGCGTCCTCACCAGCGCCACGGCGACCGCCCCGACGACCGCGACGACGGCGCTTGCGTCCCTCGCCCGACGAGTCATCGGTCGTTGCCGGAGCCTCGGTCGCGCCGGCCTCCGCCTCGGCGGCGGCCATGTCCTCGGCCTCGGCCGCGCCATCGTCGGTGCCGGAATCCCGTTCACCCTCGGCGCCTTCGGGCATGTCGCCATCCTCGCGACGGCCACGACGGCCACGACGGCGACGGCGGCGCTTGCGGCCTTCACCCTCACCTTCGCCCCGCTCGCCACGTTCGCGCGGCTGGCGCGGTTCGCGCGCTTCGACCGCTTCTTCCTCTTCCTCCTCGTCGATCTCGTCGACGATATCGTCCTCGATCTCCTGGATCGCAGCAGCGAATTTCGGCGCGTGCGCGGGCGGCGGGCCACTCGCTTCGACCGACATGCGCGCGCCTTCCAGCTCGCCATCAGACAGGATTTCGACGCTCACGCCGTAGCGATCCTCGATCTCGGCGATGTCGGCGCGCTTCTTGTTGAGCACATAGAAAGCCGCTTCCTGGCTGCAGCGCAGCGTGAGGTGCGAACCGCGACCGCGCGCCGCCTCGTCCTCGATCAGGCGCAGCGCGCTGAGCCCGGCCGACGATGCGGTCCGGACCAGCCCGGTGCCCTCGCAATGCGGGCAGGTCACTGTCGACGCTTCCAGCACACCGGTGCGCAGCCGCTGACGGCTCATCTCCATAAGCCCGAATGCGCTGATCCGGCCGACCTGGATGCGGGCGCGGTCGTTCTTGAGCGCCTCCTTCATCGCCTTTTCGACCTTACGGACGTTGGACGAATGATCCATGTCGATAAAGTCGATGACGACGAGGCCGGCCATGTCGCGCAGCCGCAGCTGGCGCGCGATTTCCTGCGCCGCTTCGAGGTTGGTCGCGGTCGCGGTCTGCTCGATGTTATGCTCGCGCGTCGACCGGCCGGAGTTGATGTCGATCGACACCAGCGCCTCGGTCGGGTTGATGACCAGATAGCCGCCCGATTTCAGCTGGACGACCGGGTGGTACATCGCCGCCAGCTGGTCTTCGACATGCGCGCGCTGGAACAGCGGTACAGCGTCGCTGTAATGCTTCACCCGCTTCGCGTGGCTGGGCATCAGCAGCTTCATGAAGTCCTTCGCCTGGCGATAGCCTTCCTCGCCCTCGACGATCACCTCTTCGATATCGCGGTTGTAGATATCGCGGATCGCGCGCTTGATGAGGTCGCTGTCGCCATAGATCAGCGCCGGCGCACTGCTGCCCAGCGTCTTTTCGCGAATCTCGTCCCACAGCCGGGCGAGATAGTCGAAATCGCGCTTGATCTCCGTCTTGGTGCGCTGAAGCCCGGCGGTCCGCACGATGCAGCCCATCGACGGCGGCAGCTTGAGGTCGGCCATGATCGTCTTGAGCCGCTTGCGGTCGGCAGCCGAACTGATCTTGCGGCTGATCCCGCCGCCATGCGCCGTGTTGGGCATGAGCACGCAATAGCGGCCGGCCAGCGACAGATAGGTGGTCAGCGCCGCACCCTTGTTGCCGCGCTCCTCCTTGACGACCTGAACCAGCAGCACCTGACGGCGGCGGATCACGTCCTGAATCTTGTAGCGGCGGCGCAGATTCATGCGGCGCTGACGCAGCGCCTCGACCTGGTCATCGCTGCCCTTGCGGCCACGGCGGCGACGCCCGCCACCCTTGCCGCCCTCGGCCTCTTCGCCTTCGCCGCCTTCGCCGGCCTCTTCATCCTCGTCCGACGGGCGGTCGAGCACTTCAAGGTCGCCGTCCTCGTCGTCATGGTCATCACTGTCATCGGCTTCGCGCAGCGCCGCTTCCTCGGCGGCATGCTCGGCCTCTTCGCGCAGCAGCGCGTCGCGATCCTCCTTCGGGATCTGATAATAGTCCGGATGGATTTCGCTGAAGGCCAGAAAACCGTGGCGATTGCCGCCATATTCGACGAACGCCGCCTGCAGCGACGGTTCGACGCGGGTCACCTTGGCAAGATAGATATTCCCCTTGAGCTGCTTGCGCTCGGCACTCTCGAAATCAAATTCCTCAATCCGGCTTCCCTTGACGACGGCCACGCGGGTTTCTTCCCGGTGGCGTGCGTCGATCAGCATACGCATGGTCATTATTATGTCTCCGGGCGCGCCAGGCGGGTGTCAGCCGCGGCGCGCGAACAAGATAGCGCCCCGTCAGCGCGGGGGCGCGGGGTGATGATGATGCCTCTGCAGCATGGGCACGGCAGGACCCGTAGGCGCCCGCCTCCGCCGCCACACGCTCGCCCGCCGGGGCGATGCGGAGCGGGATGGACGGAAATTGCCTCATGCAGCGTCAACCTGAAATACCGGGCCAGTTGCGGCCGGCGATGGATACCGAAAGACCCAGATGGGATCCGGTCGGGTGAATGCCTAGCATCGGCGAACCCGCGCGGCAACATTTCGCGTGCGCTGCGAAATCGCAAGGCAGGATCCGGCAAACGCTTGCCGCCTGCCGGCAAAAAAATGCCGAATCGCGGGTTAACCGCACCGCTTCACCGCCGTGGAAGGGTCCGGGCGTTACCCCCGTCAGCGTCAGGGCTACTATTGTTGTGAGTACATGTGCATGCTTTTGGGCTGGACCCCCCCCAGCCCGGCGCGGCATATCGCCCGGGTGTCTTTTTTCCTTGCCCTTCTCGCCGGCTTTCTGAACGGCGCTCCGAGTTGGGCCGGGACCATACGTGCCATCGACGTCCAGTCGAACCGGATCGTGATCCGTTTCGACGACCGCGTCGCCGGCGCGAGCAGTTTCGTGCTTGCCGGACCGAACCGGATCGCGCTTGACCTGATGGGTGCGCGCCCCGGTGTGCCGCCCGGCGACAGCGGCGGCCCCGTCGCGTCCGTGCGCCAGGCGGCGCATGGCGACGGCGCGCGCGTGGTGTTCGATCTGGCGCGGCCAGCAATCGTGACCGCGGGACGGTTCGGCGCCGACGGATCGACGCTGACGCTGGAACTCAAGACCGTCGACGAGGCGCGCTTTGCGCGCGCCGCCGCCGAAGGGAAATTGAGCTACCTGCCACCGTTCAGCTTCACCCGCGCTTCCACTCGGCACAGCTACAGCGTGTCGGTGCCGGTTCCGCCCAAGCCAATGCCCTTTGCGCTGCCGCGCATTTATGGCGCGGACGATGCCCTGCCGCTGGTCGTGATCGATCCCGGTCATGGCGGGCACGACCCGGGCGCGATCTCGGCGGACGGACTCCAGGAAAAGGAGCTGGCGCTCAAGATCGCGCGCGCGATCCGCGACGAGCTGGTCGCATCAGGCCGGGTGCGTGTTGCATTGACCCGCGAAGACGACCGCTATCTGCTGCATCGTGACCGGTTCGAGGTCGCGCGCGCACTCGGCGCCGCGTTGTTCATCTCGGTGCATTGCGACGCCGCGCATACCCCGACCGCAAGCGGTGCAACGGTGTACACCTTGTCCGAAGTCGCATCGGACAAGGAAGCGGCGCGGCTGGCTGCGCGCGAGAACAAGTCCGACATCCTGTCCGGCATCGACCTGGCGGGAACGAATCGCGACGTTTCGTCGATCCTGATCGACCTGACCCAGCGCGAGACGATGAATGCGTCGGCCAAGTTCGCGCGGCTGCTGGGGCGTGAGGCGCAGGGGCTGATCCCGGTCAAGGAAAACCCGCACCGCATGGCGTCGCTGTTGGTGCTCAAGGCGCCCGACATGCCCTCGGTCCTGTTCGAGGCAGGTTACATCTCGAACGAATCCGATGTCGCGCTGTTGCGGACGGAGGACGGGCGCAAGCGCGTGGCCAAGAGCGTCAGTCGCGCTGTCGCGATCCACTTCGCGACACGCATGGCATCGCGCTGAGTCAGCCCCTCCCCCGCCGGGGAGGGGCATGTCCGCCGCCTTCACGCCGACAGCGGCCCATCGCATCCGTGGCTGGCAAGGCGGCGATATCCTGCTAAACCCCGCGCGCAATGGCGGATCAGACCCAACCCAATTTCACGCTCAAATTCACGCGCGAGGATGTGGGCGACCGGTTCGCACGGGTCCGGCGCACCTGGTGGTTCAGGATCTCGGCGTGGCTCGCGCTGCTCGCTGGCATCGGCATGATCCTGTTATGGGCGCTGCTGCTGCGCGACCTGCCGTCGGTCGACAAGTTGCGCAGCTACGAACCGCCGCTGCCGACCAATGTCCGCGCGGGCGACGGCATGCCGTTGCGCAGCTATGCCCGCGACCGCCGGGTGCAGCTGTCCTATGCCGAATATCCCAAGCTGATGGTCGGCGCGTTCCTGTCGGCCGAGGACAAGACCTTTTTCGACCATGGCGGCGTCGATTATCCCGGCCTGGTGCGCGCGGCATGGCAAGGGCTGACCAGTGGCGAAACCCCGCGCGGCACGTCGACCATCACGCAACAGGTCGCCAAGAACCTGCTGCTGACCAACGAGGTCAGCTATGTCCGCAAGGCGCGCGAGGCGATCCTGGCGTTCCGCATCGAGAATTCGCTGTCGAAGGAACAGATTCTCGAACTCTATCTCAACCAGATCGCACTGGGGCGGAATGCGTTCGGGGTCGAGGCGGCGGCCAATGCCTATTTCGACAAGAGCGTGCGCGAGCTGACCATCCCGCAATTCGCCTATCTTGCGATCCTGCCCAAGGGGCCAAGCAACTACATGCCCGAGCGGCACGAGAAGCGCGCGATCGAGCGGCGCAACTGGGTGCTCGGGCAGATGCTCGAAAATGGCTATATCGATCAGGCCCAGCATGACGCCGCCATTGCCGCCCCGCTGGGTGCGGTGCCGCGCAAGACGCCCAAGACCGACCCGCTCGGCGGTTATTTCATCGAGGAAGTGCGCCGCCAGCTGATCGACCAGTTCGGCGAGACCGAGGAAGCGGGCCCGTACAGCGTCTATGCCGGCGGACTGTGGGTGCGCACGTCGTTCGATCCCGAAATCCAGCGCGCCGCGCAAAAGGCACTGCGCGACGGGCTTGTGCGCTATGATCGCGGGCGCGGCTGGTCGGGACCGATGCGCGAAAAGCCGTTCGAAGGCGATGGCTGGCGCAGCGCCCTGCTCAACGAGAATATCGACCTCGACTATGAGGACTGGCGCGCCGCGATCGTCATCGCGAAGACGACGTCGAGCGTGCAGATCGGCTTTGGCGACGGAAACACCGGCGTTCTGCCCCGCAGCGCCGCGCAAATGCCCGTGCGCGGCAAGGGTGGCACCGCCTTTGCCGCGCTGAAGCCGGGCGACGTGATTGCCGTAGCGCCCGAAGGCGGCAGCTTTGCGCTGCGTTCGGTCCCGAAAATCTCTGGCGGCATGGTGGTGGAGGATCCGCGCACCGGCCGCATCCTGGCGATGCAGGGCGGGTTCGACGCGACGATCCAGGCGTTCAACCGCGCGACGCAGGCGCAGCGCCAGCCGGGGTCGACGATCAAGCCGATCGTCTATGCCGCCGCGCTCGAAAACGGGATGACTCCCGCGTCGATCATCGTCGATGGGCCGTTCTGCGTGTGGCAGGGCGCGGCGCTGGGCGAGAAATGCTTCCGCAATTTCGGCAATACGCGCGGCGCCGGACCGAAAACGATGCGCTGGGGCATCGAACAGTCGCGCAACCTGATGACGGTGCAGGCGGCGAACCAGACCGGCATGGACAAGGTGGTCGACCTGATGCAGCGCATCGGGGTTAGCCAGCAGAAATATCCGCCCTATCTGTCCTATGCGCTGGGCGCGGGCGAGACGACGGTGATGCGCATGGTCAACGCCTATGCGATTCTGGTCAACCATGGCCGCGCGCTCAACCCGACGCTGATCGACTTTGTCCAGAACCGCCATGGCAAGGTGGTATGGCCCGAAAACTGGCGCCCGTGCGACCGTTGCAACATGCCCGAATGGGACGGCAAGCCGATGCCGCGCCCGGCCACGCGCGCGCGGCAGGTGCTCGACGCGATGAGCGCCTACCAGATGGTGCACATCACCGAAGGCGTGATCCAGCGTGGTACCGCAACGGTGTTGCGCGACCTCAATCGCCCGATCATGGGCAAGACCGGCACTTCGTCGGGGCCGCGCGACGTGTGGTTCATCGGCGGAACGCCGCAGATGATCGCGGGCCTGTATATGGGCTATGACACGCCGACCAACCTCGGCGGCTATGCCCAGGGCGGCACGATCGCCGCGCCGATCTTCAAGGCGTTCGCGCAAAAGGCGCTGGAGGGGCAGGATGTCCTGCCCTTTACCGCACCCGCCGGCATCCGCATGGTCCGCATCGATCGCGCGACCGGGCGGCGCGTGTTCGGCGCGTGGCCCGGCACCGACCCCAAGGGTGCGGTCATCTGGGAAGCGTTCAAGCCGGAGAGCGAACCGCGCCGACGCAGCCGTGGGGAAGAGGAAGCCCCCAAGGCGGAGGTGAAGAAGAAGGCCGTGCAGCGTGAGCAGCGCGACAGCGACTTCTTGCAACGCGAGGGTGGAATCTACTAGGCCCGCGTCCACGCACACTGCGTCATCCCCGCGCAGGCGGGGATCCATTTAGGCTGACGTCTCGGATAGAACCGCATCGCCAGTGTCAATGGATCCCCGCCTGCGCGGGGATGACGGCAGATAGAGACTGGAGTTACCGTAATGCGCGCCGAAGCGCAGGCACATGCCGACAAGATCAACGCCGCGCTCGCATTGCTGCGCCGCTTCATCGACTGGGACAAGGCGCTGCGCCGGCTCGACGAGCTGAACGCGCGTGTCGAGGACCCGACCCTGTGGGACAATCCCAAGGCGGCGCAGGAGGTGATGCGCGAGCGGCGCCGGTTGGACGAATCGATCACCGCGACCCGCGCGATCGAGCGCGAGCTGGCCGAGACCAGCGAGCTGATCGAGATGGCCGAGGCCGAGGGCGACGAGGAGATGGCGAGCGAGGGCACCGCCGCGCTTGCCGCACTCGCCGCACGCGCCGAACAGGACAAGGTCAAGGCGCTGCTGTCGGGCGAGGCTGACGCCAACGACACCTATCTCGAAGTGCATTCGGGCGCCGGCGGGACCGAGAGCCAGGACTGGGCGGAGATGCTGCAGCGCATGTACACGCGCTGGGCCGAGCGTCACGGCTTCAAGGTCGAGCTGATGGACTATCACGCCGGCGAACAGGCGGGGATCAAGTCGGCGACCCTGCTGATCAAGGGCGAGAACGCCTATGGCTATGCCAAGACCGAGAGCGGCGTGCACCGGCTGGTGCGCATCTCGCCCTATGACAGCTCGGCGCGGCGGCACACCAGCTTCTCGTCGGTGTGGGTCTATCCGGTGATCGACGATTCGATCGACATCGAGATCAACGAAAGCGACCTCAAGATCGACACCTACCGCGCATCGGGCGCGGGCGGGCAGCACGTCAACACCACCGATTCGGCAGTGCGCATCACGCACGTGCCCAGCGGCATCATCGTCGCCAGCCAGCAGGACCGGTCGCAGCACAAGAACCGCGCAACCGCGATGGGCATGCTCAAGGCACGCCTCTACGAAGCCGAACTGGCCAAGCGCGAGGCGGCGGCGATGGGCGAATATACCGCAAAGACCGAGATCGGCTGGGGCCACCAGATCCGCTCCTATGTCCTGCAGCCCTATCAGCTGGTGAAGGACCTGCGCACCGGGGTGACGTCGACGGCGCCGTCGGATGTGCTCGACGGGGCACTCGACCCGTTCATGGCGGCTGCGCTATCGCAGCGCGTGACCGGCGAGACGGTCGAGGTGGAGGACGTCGATTGAAACGGGCCGGCGCCGCGCTGATCCTGTTCCCCGCGCTGATGCTGGCCGGGTGTGACGAGACGCGTCCGCGCCCCGAGGCCGAGCCGAGCGAGGCACTGGTCTTTCCCGCCGCCGATCGACCGGTCGCGCCGATCGTGTCGTCGCGCTGGTCGACCGAAGAGGCGCGCGACCGGCTGAACGAGGCCGATACGGTGATGGACCTCGCCGAAATCCGCCCGGGCACCACCGTTGCCGATATCGGCGCCGGCGAGGGCTATTACACCGTCCGCCTGTCCGCGCGCGTCGGACCCAAGGGGCGCGTGCTGGCCGAGGACATTGTCCCGGAAGTGCGCGACGCACTGGCCCAGCGCGTCGCGCGCGAGCGACTGGACAATGTCAGCGTGCGGCTGGGCGAGGCCGATGACCCGAAGCTGCCGGACAACAGCTTTGACCGCATCCTGATGGTGCACATGTACCATGAGATCGCCGAACCCTATGAATTCCTGTGGCGCATGCGTCCGTCGCTGCGCAGCGACGGGCTGGTCGTCGTGGTCGATGCCGACCGTTCGACCGAGAATCACGGGACTCCACCCGCGCTGCTGAAATGCGAATTTGCCGCCGTCGGCTATCGCCTTGTGGCGATGCGCGACATGCCTTCGGCCGGGGGGTATCTGGCGATGTTCCGCGCGGAAGGGCCGCGTCCGGACCCGGCCGCCATCCGCCCCTGCCCCAACCGCCCGGCGCCGCGCGTCGCGGGCAAACCGATGGGCGACGAATAGCGTCCCGCGCGCGCCGCAGCGACCGGGGTTACAGCAGCCCCGCCGCGCGGAAGCTCCATAGCGCGCCGTCGCGTCCCACCACGACATGCTCATCGAGCCGCGCCTCGACCGATGCCAGCGCGCGGGCAAGGCGCCGCGTCACATCGCGGTCGGCCCGGCTTGGCCAGGCTTCGCCCGACGGATGATTGTGCGCCATCACCACGCGGGCGGCATCGAGCAGTACCGCGTCCGTCACGATCCGCCGCAGCGGCAGGTCGACCCACTCGCTGGTGGATGAGGCGATGCGCAGCGTGCCGAGCAGGGAACCGCGCGAATCGCAATAGGCAAAGGCGGCGACCTCGCGGTGCTCCCCGGCAATCTCCGCCGCGAGCCGGCTGGCCAGCGCGTCGATGCCGATGCCGGGGGACATGGCGGGAGTTGCGCTGGCCATGGCACGAGCCTTGCGCATCCGCGGCGCCCGGTCGAGCGCAAGCCGGTCCGTCGCGGAGCGGCTTGCCACCGAAATGGCGCAACTCTGCTTGGCGACCTTTCCCCGCTCGGCTAGGCATCGATCACGATGCAGCAATATCTCGACCTGATGGAACGCGCGCTGCGCCATGGCGCAGTGCAGAATGACCGGACCGGCGTGGGGACGCGCAGCGTGTTCGGGCACCAGATGCGCTTTGACCTGTCCGAAGGCTTTCCACTGCTGACCACCAAGAGGCTGCACACCCGGTCGATCTTCATCGAATTGCTGTGGTTCCTGCGCGGCGACACCAATGTGAAGTGGCTGCAGGATCGTCGCGTGAGCATCTGGGACGAATGGGCGGACGAGAATGGCGATCTCGGCCCGGTCTATGGCAAGCAATGGCGCGACTGGGAGGCGCCCGATGGTCGCCATATCGACCAGATCAAGGAGCTGATCGAGACGCTGAAGACCAATCCCGCATCGCGGCGGATGGTCGTATCCGCCTGGAATCCCGGCGAATTGCACGCGATGGCGCTGGCGCCGTGCCACTGCCTGTTCCAGTGTCATGTCGCCAATGGCAAGCTGTCGCTGCAGCTATATCAGCGCAGCGCCGACATCTTCCTCGGCGTGCCGTTCAACATCGCGAGCTATGCGCTGCTCACCCACATGCTGGCGCAGCAATGCGACCTGGAGGTCGGGGAGTTCATCTGGACCGGTGGCGATTGCCACCTCTATTCCAACCATGTCGAACAGGCCGAACTGCAGCTGACGCGCACGCCCGGCCCGCCGCCGCGGCTTGAAATCCTGCGCCGTCCGCCGTCGATCGACGCCTATGAGTATGAGGATTTCGCGCTGCACGATTATGTCGCGCAGCCGCATATCAAGGCCGAGGTGGCGATCTGATCACCTTCCACCTTGCACGGGCGACGAATGGGGTCATCGGGGTCGATGGCGACCTGCCCTGGCGGCTGCCGGCTGACCTCAAGCGGTTCAAGACGCAGACCATGGGCAAGCCGATGGTGATGGGGCGCAAGACATTCGCTGGGTTTCCCAGCCCCCTGCCCGGCCGCCGCCATATCGTGCTGACCCGCGATCCAGCCTGGCGCGCGGAGGGAGCGGAAGTGGTGCATTCGGTTGACGAGGCACTGGAGCGCGCGGGCGATGGCGATGTCGCGGTGATCGGCGGGGCCGAGATTTTCGCGCTGTTTCTGCCACTTGCGGAGCGGATCGAGCTGACCGAGGTGCATGCGTCGCCCGCAGGCGATGCGGTGGTGCCGGCGTTCGGGGCGGAGTGGCGCGAGGTGGCGCGCGAGGATCATGCCGCCGAGGGCGCCCGGCCAGCCTATAGTTTCGTCACGCTCGAGCGCTTTCCGTAATCGTCAGGCCGGGCTTGTCCCGGGGTCGACCTTGCCGCAACATCCGGTGCAACGGATGGGGAGGGTGACGTGAAAAAATGGCTTTGGGGTGTTTTTGCCCTGATCGCGGTGGCGTTGTTCGCCTTTTTCGCTTTTGCCCCCGGCTATGTCGAAAAGGGCATGAATCAAGTCGTCGCGACGCGGTTGCCGACTGTGTCCGATTCCACCCGCAAATTGCACGCACGTCTCCAGATCGCGGACATGCATGAGGACACGTTGCTGTGGCAACGCGACGTGCTGACGCGCGCGTCACGCGGGCATGTCGACCTGCCCCGGCTGATCGAGGGCAATGTCGCGCTCCAGGTGTTTTCGTCGGTGACCAAGACGCCGAAGAACCAGAATTACGACGCCAACTCCGCCGAGACCGACAATATCACGCTGCTGACGGTGGCGCAGATGCAGCCGCCGCGCACCTGGACCTCGCTGCTCGAACGCTCGCTCTATCATGCGCAGAAGCTGGAGCGCGCGGCGGCGCGGTCGCAGGGGCGACTCCATGTGATCCGGTCGCCGGGCGAGCTCGACGCGCTGCTCGCCGCGCGCGCGGCGGGGCAGAAGGCGGTCGGCGGGCTGCTGTCGATCGAGGGGCTGCAGAATATGGAGAGCAGGATCGAGAATCTCGACCGGCTCTACAATGCGGGCTTCCGCATGGCGGGGCTGGTCCATTTCTTCGACAATGAGATCGCCGGGTCGATGCATGGCGAGAAGAAGGGCGGCCTCACCCCGCTCGGCCGCCAGACGATCGCGCGGATGGAGCAGCTCGGGATGATCGTCGACATCGCGCATGCCAGCCATGCGACGGTGGCGGAGGTGCTCAAGATCGCGAAGCGCCCGGTGGTGTCGAGCCATGGCGGGGTGCAGGCGGTGTGCAAGGCCAACCGCAACCTGTCCGACGCCGAGATTCGCGGTGTCGCCAAGACCGGCGGCGTGGTCGGCATCGGATATTGGGACGCGGCGATTTGCGGGACCGAGCCGGAAAAGGTCGCCGCCGCGATTGCGCATGTGCGTGACCTGGTCGGGGTCGACCATGTCGGACTCGGGTCCGATTTCGACGGCGCGGTGACGACCGGGTTCGATACGGCGCAGCTGGTCTATGTGACGCAGGCACTGGTCGATCGCGGGTTCACGGAAGCGGAGATCGGCAAGGTGATGGGCGGCAATGTGTTGCGGGTGCTGCGCGCGGGGATGGTGCCGGGGAAGTAGTCGATAATCCTCCCCCGCAAGGGGGAGGTGGCGCCGCAGGCGACGGAGGGGGAGGACGGCTATGGCCTCTCGACCGTTCGTGCTTCCTCCCCCTCCGTCAGCGCTACGCGCCGCCACCTCCCCCTGGCGGGGGAGGATTTTAAGTTGCGCGGCCGCCCCCTCCACCACGCCGCTTCGCATCGCGGTCCCCCTCCCCGTTCCGGGGAGGATTTGATTCCTCGCGTCGTGACCTTATAGCCCCCGCGCATGGAGCGGCTGGACGGAGCGGCTGCGGTCCCCGCGCATTTGCGCGGCGGGATCGTTGCGCTGGGGAATTTCGACGGCTTTCACCGCGGCCACCAGGCGGTGGTGGGCCGTGCGCTGGCGCGTGCGCGCGATGCAGGGCGTCCCGCGATCGTCGCGACGTTCGACCCGCACCCGGTGCGGCATTTCCGGCCCGATACCCCGCCCTTTCGCCTGACCACGCTCGACCAGCGGCAGCGACTGTTTGCGCAGGCGGGTGCCGATGCGATGCTGGTATTCGGGTTCGACGCCGCCCTTGCCGGCCTGTCGGCGCGCGACTTTGCGCAGCAGCGGCTGGTCGAGCTGATCGGCGCGGGTGGCGTCGTGACCGGCGCGGACTTCACCTTTGGCAAGGGACGCGATGGCAATGTCGCGGTGCTGGCGGAACTCGGCGCGGAATTGGGGTTCAGCGTCGACACGGTGTCGCCGGTCGCCGCAGAGGGCGAGGTCGTGTCATCGAGCCGGATTCGCGACGCGCTGCGCAATGGCCACCCGCGTGAGGCGGCGGCGCTGCTGACGCGGCCCTTTGCGATCGAGGGCGTGGTCGAGGGTGGCGCGAAGCTGGGCCGCGAACTGGGCTACCCGACCGCCAATATCCGGCTGGGCGCGTATCTGCGCCCGCGTTACGGAATTTATGCCGTACGCGGTCGGCTGGCGGATGGGCGGGTGGTCGATGGGGTGGCCAATCTTGGCATTCGCCCGACGATCGATCCGCCGGTCGAACTGCTCGAACCCTATTTCTTCGACTTTTTCGGCGATCTGTACGGGCAGACGGTCGAGGTACAGTTGATCGACTTTCTGCGCGACGAGGCGAAATATGACGATCTCGACACGCTGAAGGCGCAGATTGCGCGTGATTGCGACGCGGCACGCGAAGCGCTGCGAATTACTTAGCCCCATACTTAGCCCCTCCCCTTCAGGGGAGGGGTTGGGGTGGGGCCTATCCTCTGGGCGCGTCGGTCTCGGTGAGACCCCGACGCCCCACCCCCAACCCCTCCCCTGAAGGGGAGGGGCTTGAGATGCTTTCACCTTTCCCCGCTTTCCTCTAATCGGCGCAGACCCATGACCGACACCAACGAACCCGCACGCGACTGGCGCGACACCGTCTTCCTGCCGAAGACCGATTTTCCGATGAAGGCGGGGCTTGCCGCCAAGGAACCGGAGATCCTCGCGCGCTGGGCCAGGCTGGGCCTGTACGACCGGCTGCGCGAGCAGCGGGCGGGGCGTGAGCGGTTCATCCTGCATGACGGCCCGCCCTATGCGAATGGCGACATTCACATGGGCCATGCGATGAACAAGATCCTCAAGGACATCATCGTGCGCAGCCAGTCGCTGATGGGCAAGGACGCGCCCTATGTCCCCGGCTGGGACTGTCACGGTCTGCCGATCGAGTGGAAGATCGAGGAAGCGTATCGCGCCAAGAAGCTGAACAAGGACGAGGTGCCGGCGGCGGAGTTCCGCGCCGAATGCCGCGCCTATGCCGAGAAATGGGTCGCGGTGCAGCGCGGGCAGTTCGAGCGGCTGGGCGTGATGGGCGATTGGGACGATCCCTACCTCACCATGAAGTTCGACGCCGAGGCGACGATCGCGGGCGAATTGCTGAAGTTCGCGGAATCGGGCCAGCTGTATCGCGGGGCCAAGCCGGTGATGTGGTCGCCGGTCGAAAAGACCGCGCTGGCCGAGGCCGAGGTCGAATATGAGGATGTGGTGTCGACGCAGATCGACGTTGCGTTCGAGATTGTCGATGCGCCTGAGGTGCCCCAGATCTTGGGTGCATTTGCCGTAATCTGGACGACCACACCGTGGACGATTCCAGTGAATCAGGCACTTGCCTATAACCCAGCGTTTGAAAGCCAGAGCTACGAAGCTTGCTACGGTGTCTTCAACGGGTCCGACGGGCGACGTTACGTGCTTTCGCAGGCGCTGGCCGATGCGTTTAGCCGGAGATCGGGCCTAACGTTGACGCTGGAGACCGCGCTGTCAGATGACGCACTGCGCGGTGCCACCGCCCGCCACCCGATGCACCACCTCGGCGGCTTCTTCGCCAAACCGCGTCCGTTCCTGCCCGGCGATTTCGTCACCACCGACGCCGGCACCGGCCTGGTCCATATGGCGCCCGATCATGGCGAGGACGATTTCTTGCTGTGCAAGGCGCATGGCATCGATCCGGTCTTCGCGGTCGACGATGCGGGGATGTACCGCGCCGACTGGCTGTGGCTGGGCGCTCAGGGATCGGTGATCAACAAGAAGTTCGTCGCGAGCGACGGCCCGATCTGCACCGACCTGCGCGCCGCCGGGGCGCTGCTCGCCGCGTCGGACGATTTCGCGCACAGCTATCCGCATAGCTGGCGGTCCAAGGCAAAGATCATCTTCCGCTGCACGCCGCAGTGGTTCATTCCGATGGATGGGGCCCATAAGCCCTCTCCCCTTCAGGGGAGAGGGTTGGGAGAGGGGGACCTCACCGCGATCGAACCGCTTGTTGGCATCGGACTGCCCCTCTCCCCGACCCTCTCCCCTGAAGGGGAGAGGGAGATTGGCAACAACCCCACCCTCCGCAACCTCGCGCTCGATGCGATCGAGCGGACGCGCTGGGTGCCGGAGAAGAGCCGCAATCGCATCCATGCGATGGTCGAGGGGCGCCCGGACTGGGTGATTTCGCGTCAGCGCGCCTGGGGCGTGCCGATCCCGCTCTATGTCCATCGCCAGAGCGGCGATTATCTGCGCGACGAGGCCGTGAACGCGCGCATCCTCGACGCATTTCGTGCCGGGGGCGCGGATGCGTGGTTCGGGGCGGATCATCAGGCGTTGCTGGGGCCGGATTATGATCTGGCTGACTATGAGGTGGTCAACGACATCCTCGACGTGTGGTTCGATTCGGGTTCGACCCACAGCTTCGTAATCGAACAGCGCTATGGCGAAGGCGTGCGCGCCAACCTGTATCTCGAAGGGTCGGACCAGCATCGCGGCTGGTTCCAGTCGTCGCTGCTGGAAAGCGCGGGGACGCGCGGGCGGGCGCCCTATGACGCGGTGCTGACGCATGGCTTCGCGCTCGACGGGCAGGGGCGGAAAATGTCCAAGTCGCTGGGCAATGTCGTCGACCCGCTCAAGATCATCGGCGAGAGCGGCGCGGACATATTGCGGCTATGGGTCGCGCAGACCGATTATTTCGAGGATGTGCGGATCGGCAAGGAAGTGCTGGCGGGCACGGGCGACGCGTATCGCAAGATCCGCAACACCTTCCGCTATCTGCTTGGCGCGCTCGATGGCTTCACCGATGCGGAGAAGGTCGGAGTCGGCAAGATGCCCGAGCTGGAGCTGTATGTGCTCCACAAGCTCGGCATGCTCGATGTCGAGCTGAAGGCGGCGGCGGAGGCGTATGAGTTCAACCGCTATGCGCGTGCGCTGTCGGACTTCATGAATGAGGACCTGTCGGCCTTCTTCTTCGATATCCGCAAGGATTGCCTCTATTGCGACGCGGCGGACAGCCCGAAGCGGCGCGCGTATCGCACGGTGCTCGACACGCTGTTCCACGCACTGGTGCGCTATGCCGCGCCGATCCTGGCGTTCACCGCCGAGGAAGTGTGGCAGGCGCGGTTCCCGAGCGAGGACGGGTCGGTCCACTTCCTCGAATGGCCCGAGCTTCCGGCGCTGCCCGGCGACGATCTGATCACCACCGAGTGGGAGGATATCCGGCGCCAGCGCGAAGCGGTGACCGAGGCGATCGAGCCGCTGCGGCGCGAGAAGGTGATTCGCTCCAGCCTCGAGGCGGAAGTCACCGTGCCCAACCTGCTGCGCCCGGCGGCGGAGCTGGCCGAAGTGTTCATCGTCGCCGATGTGCATCATGGCGCGGATGACGCGGTCGCGGTCAAGCGGACCGAGCACAACAAGTGCGGACGGTGCTGGCGTCTGCTGCCAGAGGTTGAAGCCGATGGCGCGCTGTGCCACCGCTGCGACTCAGTCGTTTCCTGAAAGACATGGGGTCCATGAACCGCAACCGCATGATCGGCTTCGCCCTCGCCCTGCTGATCTTTGTCGCCGATCAGGCGGTGAAGGCATGGGTGGTCGAAGGGCTGGGCATCGACGCGCCGGGCAAGGCGATCGAGGTCGTGTCCTTTTTCGACCTGCGCTTCGTCGCCAATATCGGCGTGTCGCTGGGCCTGCTCGCGGCCGAGACCGATACGATGCGCTGGGCGCTGGTCGCGCTGACCGCGGGAATCGCCGGCGGCGTGGGCTGGTGGATGCTCAAGGAGCAGAACCGGTACGAGCTGCTTGCGCTGGCTTTGGTGCTGGGCGGCGCGCTGGGCAATATCGTCGATCGCGTGCGCTTTGGCTATGTCGTCGACTATGCCGATCTGCACTTTGGCGAATGGCGCCCTTTTTTGGTCTTCAATGTCGCCGATGCTGCGATTACCATCGGCGTCCTGATCCTGCTCATCCGGGCGCTGTTCGTGCGTGAGAAACCCAAGGCCGATGAACCCGGCGCCCCTGTGGAGAATGCCAATGCGTAAGTCCGTGCTTGTTGTCGCTGTATGCGGCGCGGCGACCCTGCTCGCCGGTTGCGGCAGCAGCCTGTTGGGCGACCGCAAGCGGCCCGACGAGTTCGCCGTGGCGCGTCAGGCGCCGCTGGTGATCCCGCCCGACTTCGCGCTGCGCCCGCCCCAGCCCGGCGCCCCGCGCCCGCAGGACGCCGGCGGCCCGGCGCAGCAGGCGCTGGAAGCGCTGTTCGGCGGGACCGCGCCGCGCAGCGCCGCCGAGCGTGCTGCGATCGACGCTGCGGGTGGCACCTCTGCCGCTGCTGCCGGAATCCGCTCCGACGTCGGCAGCCCGGACACGACCGTCGTCGACAAGGGCAGCACGACCCGCGACATCATCGCCGCGCCGCAGGGCGATGGCCGCGACGCGCAGACCCAGGTCGGCGCCCCGGCCCCGGCGGCATCGCCGACGCCGCAGAACTGACCCCCTGCCCGTCCCCGCACGGGGGCCGGCAGCGCACAGCAAAAGGGCCGCGGAACCCGGGTTCCGCGGCCCTTCGCGTGTCGAGACGCCGGCTGGCTTAGAAGGCCGCGCCGAGCGTGAACAGCACCGCGCCGTCGGCGCCGATCGCTTCCTTGTACCCGCCCAGCTTGGGCGCGTCGGTGTTGACGTAGGACACGCCCAGCGTCAGCACCTTCCAGCTCACTTCGGCGCCGACCGAATAGTCGAACACGTCGCCGTCGAGGCCGCCGAGGAAGCTGTCGCTCTTGGCATAGCCGGCATGCGCCTTGAGCTTCACCGGGGTGCTGGGGATGCCAACCGCGGCATCGGTGTAGAGGTAGACCGCGCTTTCGTCACCGAGCGCGTCCTGCCCGCCCCATGCCCAGGCGACACCGCCCTTGAGCGTGGCCGGACCGACGGTGCCGGTCACCGAGAAATACGGTTCGATGATCGTCGAGTCGGAAGCGCCCGGATAGAGGTAGGCGGTCGCGCCGATGTCGAGCGTGAGGCCCGAGGTCACTTCCTTCGCGAAGCCGGCGAACACGTCGATCTCGCTGCCATTGGCGAAGCCGACGCCCGACCCCCAGGTGCCGACATAGAAGCCGCTTTCATGCGCGACGGTGAAGCCGCCCTGAATCGTCGCTTCTTCGTTGGTCTGGCTGAAGCCGCGGAAGCGATAGTCGCTGACCACCGTTGCCGACCCGGTGATGGTGATCGCGTCGGGCGCTTCGGTTTCGTCCTGCGCGAACGCGGGGGTTGCGGTGGCGGCGAGCAGCAGCGCGCCGGCGATGGACTTGGTCAAACGCATGGGATCCCTTTCGTCTTGATGCGATACGGCCCCGCCTGCGATGAAAGGGACGCCGCATTGGCTCAGGGCAGGGCCCCGGCGCGGCTATTGCCTCTCACCGGGACGGAACCTGACTCAATCCGCTGCGGCGCACAATTCCATTTCGCCGGAGAAACGCGATTGCCCGTGCGCTGTTGCGGCGGCGCAACAGAATTGTCACGGATGCAACCGCTCCCCCGCGCCGGTCACTTCACCGCGACGATTGCGTCAATCTCAACCGCCGCACCGCGCGGCAGCACCGCCACGCCGACTGCGGCGCGGGCGTGGCGGCCCGCTTCGCCGAACAGCTTTTCCATCAGCTCCGAGGCGCCATTGGCGACCTGGGGCTGTTCGGTGAAGCCGGGGGCGGAGTTGACGAACACGCCGAGCTTCACGATCCGCTCCACGCGGTCGAACCCGCCCAGCGCCTTTTCGATCTGGGCAACGACCATCAGGCCGCAGCGTTCGGCGGCTTCCTGACCATAGGCCAGGTCGCGATCTTCGCCGAGGCGGCCGGTCATCACGACGCCGTCCTTGAACGGCAGCTGGCCGGAGACATGCATCAGCCCGCCGGCAGTGACGGTGGGGACATAGGCCGCGACCGGGGCTGCGGCTTCGGGCAGTTCGAGGCCGAGTTCGGCGAGTTTGGCGTGGACGTCGGTCATGGAGTCTCTCCCTGGAGGTTAGGATCGGGGTGCGGGCACGCCATCGGCGAAGCGCGCGGAAATCCAGCGCCGTGCCTCGCGCCAGTCGTCGATGCGGGCGTGCGCGTGCGGCGCGACCGGGACATTGGGGGCAAGCAGAGGCTCGGACACCATGTGCAGCCGGAACACATGCGGGGCTTCGCGCGCCACCGATTCATGATGCGTCGCGAGATCATCGACGAACACCGCGACGCTGGCGCCATGTTCCTCGACGAGCTGCGCGACCGGACGGCCCTTTCCGCCCTGATTGCATTCGACGCGGTGGACGATGCCATGGGTGTCGAGCTGGGCGATGCGATGCTCGCGGCAATGATCTTTGAGATTGGTCAGGATCACGATCTCGGCATGCTCGGCCAGCAGTTCCAGCGATTCGCGCGCGTGCGGGACCAGTGTCTGACGGTCCATCTGCGCGGGGAAGAAGCCGTCGAGATAGCCCCACATCGCCTCGGCCGTCAGCGCGCGGCCGTCGCGCGGCTTCATCGCGCGCGACCAGTCATGGCTCGACAGATCGAATTCGATATCATGCGCTTCATCGAGCCAGATGCCGAAATGCCGCACCATATGCAGCAGCACTTCGTCGCAGTCGCAGATCAAGAGCGGTTTCATTGGGTCTCCAGCGCGTGGCGGGCGGCGACGAGCGCGGCAGGGGTGGTACCGGTGGCGTCGGCACAGGCGATCAGATCGGGCTCATGCGCTTCCAGAAAGCCGAGCACTGCGGCCAGCACCTGCGGATCGGCGGCGCGCGCGCGCAAATCGTGCGGCGACAGGCCGGTCAGATCGAGCAGCCGGTGCGCGCGCGCCGAATCGGACAAGGCCCAGGCCAGCGCGCCGAGCGCGAGCGTCCCCGCCTCCTCATTTGTCACCGCGTTGCGCATCGCCTAGAGCTTCGCCCAATCGTTCGTTGGCCAATCGTTCGTCGAAGGGATCGCGTGGCAAAAAGGGTGCTGGTTGTCGAGGACAACGAACTCAACCTCAAACTTTTCTGCGACCTGTTGCGCGCGCACGGGTTCGAGACCGCGGCCGTGCGCGACGGGCGCGAGGCGGTGTCGACCGCGCGCAGCTTCGCCCCCGATCTGGTCATCACCGACATCCAGCTGCCGCATATTTCCGGCATCGACATCATCGCCCGCATGCGCGGCGACCCGGCGCTGAAGGCGATCCCGGTGATGGCGGTGACCGCCTATGCCGGGCAGGAGGACGAAGCCCGCATCCGCGCGGCGGGCGCCAATGCCTATGTGACCAAGCCGATTTCGGTGATGCGGTTTGTGGAGGAGGTGCAGGGGTTGTTGTAGCGGGTGGGCTAGGGTTGGCTTCCGCGCGTGATGATGGGTTGGGATTAGGTATTGTGTCTTTGTAATTCAAAAATATTGCGTCGCCTTACGGCTGAACGATTGACCGATCGCCTTGCTACTCAGGCGCGCTAATCTCCCACTCTACGGCACGAACACACCTATAGACGCTTTACTCGTCCAGCGTGACTGGCCGGCTTTCTGCGACCTGTTCGCATCAGCAGGTTTTCGCTGATGAGTGTTTCAATCCTCGCCCATTCCCGTAGTGATCGCCTCGCGCCAGCTCTGGTTGTTCACCAGTCGCGAGATGGAGAAGCTGATACCCGAGCAATTGGGCTGCTCTGCTGCGATTTCTTTAACCGTGCGCGCAAGACTGTCAGGCATCGTCGGTCCAAACGTCACCCGTTCGATCAATCCGGCCGGAAGAGGGATGTGGAAGCTGGGCTCAGCGAAAAACTCGTCCTGCCATGCCACGATTCGATATTCTTCCTCGGCCTTAAATGTGTCTCTCTTGAGAAACGGAAGGTCCTCAAGCGCGATCGGTCGACGCTCCTTCACTTGCTTCAGGTTCTCGTAAATCACCGGCCTGTGCCAGACGTTGTGGTGGAGTATCTCGCGACACTTCTCGTTGAGGTGATTTATCAGGCTTTCGCGATCAAAATGGATACAAAGCCCGTGACTGTGTCCTGCAAAGATTTGCCAGTGATGTGCTTGCTCGCCACCGTCTGCTAGACAGAGGGCATAAACCCGTCCCTCCCCCTTCTTTTGGCTAAATAGCTTTAGACCAAGCGCATCGTTCTGGTCGAACCATCGCGACGGATCGAGGAGCGTGAGGCGGTTATGACGAACAATATCGAGAAGCGACAGAACGTCGGTATATCTGCGCAGCACCCTGTCGGCCATGTCCCCTCCCGCTGACGTAAGAATAGCTGGGCGGCGATAAGATGCTAGAAGCTATCGCGTTCACTCAGGCCCCGAAAGGGTGAACGCGCCTGCCCCACCCCAAACACAAAAAGCCGCAGAAGCGATCCTTCTGCGGCTCCGCATTGTGCGCGGTCCCGGCCTGCGCCGGGACTGCGTAAACTTCGCTGCGCGAAGTTTACTTGATCTTCGCTTCCTTGAACTCGACATGCTTGCGCACGACGGGATCGTACTTCCGGAAGCTCAGCTTCTCGGTCTGGTTGCGCGGGTTCTTCTTGGTCACGTAGAAAAAGCCGGTGTCAGCGGTGCTGACGAGCTTGATCTTGACGGTAGTCGGCTTGGCCATCGCCCGAATCCTGCATAATTCAAAAAAAGTTTAGCGGCCGCGCGCTGGCAGACCGCTATCAGGGGAGGGCGCATGCCCCCTCGCCGCCGCCTTGTCAAGGCTTGGCCGCCCTTAGCTACGGTTTAGGCACCCTTTAACCATGTTGCCGCATGATCGTGCGATAGCGGGTTCCAATGGCGCGGAGGCGGCAATGGCGGACGGACGGAATTGGGCGTTGATCGGTGAGCTGCAGGCGCGAATCACGTCGATCGAGGGGCGTGCAGCGCGCGCAGCAACCGCCGACCTCGCCGCAGATCTCGATTCGATCCGCCGCCTCGCGATGGCCAACGGGCTGACCCCGGCGGTGTGCATCGTCCATGCGATCGAATCGGCACTGGCATCGGGCCAGCGCGGGCCACTGATCGCCGACGGGCTGTCGCTGCTGCGCGATGCGGTCGCCTGTGGCCGGTCCGATTCGCGGGCGGGCGCCGTGTTCGCTGCGGCGAGCGCGATTCGCCTCGCCAGCTGACCTTCGTTCATGGAAGCGGCGGTCCCGGCGTTCATCGCTGCACTCCTGATTCAGGCGGGCGACCGGTCGCCCTGGCTCGTCGCGATACTTGCCGATCGCTATGGCCGGCCGTTCATCGTCGCCTGCGCCGCATTGCTTGCCCATGCCGCCGGCCATGCGCTCGCCGCGACCGGAGCGTTGCTGATCGCACCACTGCTGACGCCCAACGCCAAGCAGTTGCTGCTGGCGCTGGCGTGCCTGTTCGCCGCAGCCGGATTGCTGTGGCGGCTCAAGCCGCCCGACCGGCTGGAGGGGTGGCGGCTCGGCGCGCTGCTGACCCCATTGCTGGGGGTGTTCATCCTCGCGCTGGGCGACACCGCCCAATTCTTCACCCTCGCGCTCGGGGTGCGCGGCGCATCGCCGTGGTTCGCGTTCGGCGGCGCCTGGGCCGGGATCCTTGTCGTGACGCTGGCCGCTGCGCTGATGGGCGAGATGGCGTGGCGCCAATTGCCAACGCGCGCCTATCGCATCGGGCTCGGCCTGGTCGCACTGACGGCCGGGAGCATGCTCGCCGCCGGCGCGCTGCGGCTGGTCTGACCGCACCACTCGATCATAGTGAGTTGAGATTTAAGCGCGCGCGGCGGGATCCGAAATGCGATGAGAGTCGTTGCACTGCCGACTCAATCCAACGGAGGACCCGCACCATGGCCGAACCGAACGCCAAGCTGAAAACCCCGACCGATCTCAAGAGCAACGACGCCAAGAGCGTTGCCGAGGCGCTCAACGGCATTCTTGCGGACAGCTATGCGCTGTATCTGAAGACCAAGAATTTTCACTGGCACGTCTCGGGCCCGCATTTTCGCGATTATCACCTGATGCTCGACGAGCAGGCGGCGCAGATCCTGGCGACCACCGACGCGATCGCCGAACGGGTGCGCAAGACCGGCAACACCACGCTGCGTTCGATCGGCGACATTGCGCGGCGCCAGACGATCAAGGACAATGACGCCGATTTCGTCAGCGCCGAGGACATGCTGGCCGAACTGCGCGAGGATAATCTCAAGCTGGTCGAAATCCTGCGCGAGGCCAAGGAGATCATCGACGAGGCCAAGGACAATGCCACCAGCGGGGTGATCGACGACTGGACCGACCAGGCCGAGGAACGCGCCTGGTTCCTGTTCGAGACCAGCCGCAAGGGGTAGCCTTTGATTGGCTTCAGCTTTGCTGAAGCGCGGCACCGGCCCGCTCCCCCACCCGGTCACCCATTTCAGAATATCCTCCCGATGGGTGGCCGGGTGGGGGAGCGGGCCGGTGCCGCAACCGATCCAGCGACGCTGGATCAAACGAAAATGGAAATGGCGCACCCGAAGGGATTCGAACCCCTGGCCTCTGCCTTCGGAGGGCAGCGCTCTATCCAGCTGAGCTACGGGTGCGTGGGAAGCAGCGCCTAGCAAAGCCGCGCGGCCGACGCCAGCGTTAAACGGCGGGTTGTTTCATACTCTTTGGCGCTGGCGTCTTGGGCTTGAAGGCGCACAGGTCAGCTACCGGACAGCGCCAGCATTCGGGCGTGCGCGCCTTGCAGATGTAGCGGCCATGCAGGATCAGCCAGTGGTGCGCGTGAAGCCGGAACGGTTGCGGCACCGCCTTTTCCAGCTTTTTCTCGACCGCCAGCGGGGTCTTGCCCCGCGCCATGCCGGTGCGGTTGCCGACGCGAAACAGATGCGTGTCGACCGCGAAGGTTTCGTGCCCGAAGGCGACGTTCATCACGACATTGGCGGTCTTGCGCCCGACCCCGGGGAGGTTTTCGAGTGCGTCGCGATCCTCGGGCACCTGGCTGCCATGCTGGGCGATCAGCGCTTCGCTGAGCGCGATGACGTTCTTGGCCTTGCTGTTGAACAGGCCGATCGTCTTGATGTGCTGCTTGAGGCCATCCTCGCCCAGCGCGACCATCTTTTCGGGCGTATCGACTTCGGCGAACAGGCGGCGGGTCGCCTTGTTCACTCCGGCATCGGTCGCCTGTGCCGACAGCACCACGGCAACGAGCAGCGTATAATGGTTGACCGATTCGAGCTCGGTTTCAGGATGCGGGTTGGCCGCAGCCAGCCGCTCGAAGAAGGCGAAGATCTGGGCTTTGTTCATCGGGCCACCTCTACCACGCGGTCAGCGTGTGCGTCGTTGCTTTGCCGGTATCGAGGTGGGCGATCCGCAGCAGTTGGTCCGGCCCGCCGCTACCGTCACCGATCGGCCTAACCGAGACGAGGACCCGCGCCGGGTTTGCCGCCCAGAATGCCGGCGATGCGAGCGAGTCATAATGGTCGGCAGCATCTGAGGAAAATCGGAACAGGTCGACAGGCGCACGACCGGCGCGCAGGACGGCATTCGCATTGAGCGCATAGCCGAACCTGGCCCAGGCAACGATCAGCGCCGGATCATCGGGATCGCCATCGGGTGCGATATCCTGAACCTGCACATAGGGCAGCGGCTTGCGCTGTCCCCATGGTGCCGCCTCGCGGGTGCGGCGCGCGACCATCGCGTCTAGCGTTCCGATCGCCGTCACCGATCCGCAACCCAGACGATAGAGCGGTTGCCCGGCGCGGGCACGATCAACGACATAGGCAACGCGGCCGGGATAATAGGCGATCATGAACCGCGGCCCGCCCATTCTGACGAGATACTGCCTGGCGTCAGGGGTCGGTTGCGCGGCCTGACCGAGATCGACAACACAAGGTTCGGGCCGCCCGTCAAGCCCCTTGCCGAACACCAGCCGCGTACCCTTGTGCAGGATCAGTTCGGCACGATTCCCGGTCTGGCCTGCCCAGATCGGATCCCCCTCCGCGACCGCGCAACCGGTGACCAGACGTGTGTCCATGCGCAGACAGCCCCGTGCATGCAGCCCCCGATCGACTGCGACAAAGCGAGGAAATGCATCGTCATCGTCCGCGGCAGGGTTTGCGGGGTCGTGATCCCAGCGATGCCACATCGGCACGTCACGCATCGCCAAGGCATCGCCGTCAAATGCGCGCGAGCGGAATGTCGCCGAAAGCCGGACCTGCGCCAAGCCATGATCCATCGGCAGGCGGAACCGGTGGCGCACTTCCTCAACGGCGGAGACAAGGATGATGCCGTTGTCGGTCGCTATATGGTCGTAATGCCGGCGTTCGGTCGCATCGCGGTCGCATCCTGCGAGCGCCAGCATCATGGCCAGCGCGGCGAGCCTAAAGCCCAAGCACCGAGTCCATCGTGTAGCGCCCGGCGGGCTGGTGCGCGAGCCACAACGCCGCGCGGACCGCGCCGCGGGCGAAGATCGCGCGATCTTCCGCGCGGTGCGCCAATTCGATCCGCTCGCCCTCGGTCGCCAGCATCACGCTGTGATCGCCGACGATGCTGCCGCCGCGCAGCGAGGCAAAGCCGATCGTCCCCTCGGCCCGCGCGCCCGACAGCCCGGCGCGATCGGCCACGCGCACCTCGCCCAGCGACAGGCCCCGCCCCGCTGCCGCCGCCTCGCCCAGCATCAGCGCGGTGCCCGACGGCGCGTCGAGCTTGTGGCGATGATGCGCCTCGACGATCTCGATATCCCAGTCGGGGCCGAGCCGCGCCGCAGCTTCGCGCACCAGCCGGGTAAGCAGCACGACGCCGAGCGAGGTGTTGCCGGTCTGAAGCACCGCAATGTCGCGTGCGGCTTCATCAATGGCGGCATGATCCGCCGGGCTGAGGCCGGTGGTGCCGATCACGATCGGCGTCCCCGCGTCGCGCGCGGCGGCGAGATGGACGCCGAGCGCGGCGGCGGTCGAGAAATCGACCAATGCATCGGCGGCGCGCGCCAGTTCCGCGGGATCGTCGCCTGCGTCGGCGCCGCCAGCCAGGCGCACCCCCTGAACGGTCAAGATGTCGCGGATCGCGGTGCCCATGCGGCCAAGGCTGCCGTAAATGCCGATGCTGGTCATGCGCCGTGCTTGGCGGGGCGGGCGGCCGACTGCAACAAGGGAATTGTTGCAGCATTGCTGCATCCGGCTTTTCGCTTGCGGTCCGGTCGGTTGGCGGCAAAGCAACGCGGATGGTCCTCCGCGCGCTCACCCTTGCCATCGCCCTGCTCACCCCTGCCGCCGCGTCCCCGCAGCAACTGTTCGAGGATGTCCGCATCCTCGCCGCCGATGACATGGCCGGACGACTGGTGGGCACGCCGGGATCGGCGAAAGCCCGCGCCTATCTGATCGGGCGACTGCGCGACATCGGGATCGAGCCGTTCGGCGACGGGTTCGAACAGCCCTTTACCGCGCAGCACAAGGACCAGCTGCTCAAGGGCGTCAATCTGGTCGGGCGGATCCGCGGGACCGGGAGCAGCGACCGGGTGCTGGTGATCGGCGCGCATTACGACCATTTCGGCACGCGACACGGCCAGGTGCTGAACGGCGCCGACGACAATGCCTCGGGCGTCGCGACGCTGCTGGCGGTCGCGCAGGACTTCGCCCGCGCGCGGCCGACGCATGACGTGATCTTCGCGCTGTGGGATGCGGAGGAACAGGGCATGTATGGCGCGCACGCCTTTGTCGAGACGCCGCCGGTTCCGCTCGACCGGATCGCGCTCAACCTCAACCTCGACATGATGAGCCGCAGCGACACCGGCACCTTGTGGATCGCCGGGGCGCATCATTACCCGTTCCTGCGCGCGCGGTTCGAGCGGTTGGTGCGCGATGCGCCGGTCATGCTGAAGATCGGGCATGACGGCCCGCCGTGGAAGGGCAGCGACGACTGGACCGCCGGATCGGACCATTATGCCTTTCACCGCCGCGGCATCCCGTTCGCCTATCTGGGGGTCGAGGATTATCCCGACTATCACCAGCCCAGCGACGATTTCGACGCGATCCCCAGGGACTTTTTCGCGCGATCGGCGGCGACGGCGCTGCTGGCCGCGCGATTGTTCGACCGGGAGTTGGCGGCGATTGCGACGGAGGCGGGTCGGGGGGAATAAAAGGTTAGGTTGTGTCGACACTCACCCCTTATCGTCACCCCCGCGAACGCGGGGGCCCATCTCCCGGACTGTCCGCCATCCTCACCGGTGCGTTTCGCTGATCGTGCTGGAGATGGGCCCCCGCGTTCGCGGGGGTGACGGCGTAGATTGCATCGCGAGCCCTTCCTCACGATTGCGGAAGGTTCGCTACGCCCCCTCCAGCGCCTTTTGCCGGCGGCGCTGGACCGAGCTGCCGATGCCCATCGCTTCACGATATTTCGCGACGGTGCGGCGAGCGATGTCGAAGCCCTTGGCGTTCAGCATCTCGACCAGCGTGTCGTCGGACAGGATCTTCTTGGGATCCTCGGCCTGGATCAGTGCGCGGATCGCGCTCTTGACCGCTTCGGCCGAGACCGCGTCGCCGCCATCGGCGGACTGGATCGCGCTGGTGAAGAAATATTTGAGCTCGAACAGCCCGCGCGCGCAGGACAGATATTTGTTGCTGGTCACGCGGCTGACGGTCGATTCGTGCATCTCGATCGCGTCGGCAATCTGGCGCAGCGTCAACGGCTTGAGGTGGCTGACGCCGTGGCGGAAGAACGCCTCCTGCTGTTTCACGATTTCGGACGCGACCTTGATGATCGTGCGCTGGCGCTGGTCGAGCGCCTTGACCAGCCAGTTGGCGCTGGCGAGCATGTCGCTGAGCCACGCCTTGCTCGACTTGTCCTGCGGCCCCGCCGAGACTTCAGTGTAATAGGCCCGGTTGACCAGCACGCGCGGGAGCGTCGCGCTGTTGAGCTCGACCGCCCAGGTCGCACCGCGCTGCGCGACGAAGATGTCGGGGGTCACCGCCGGCACCGCCTCCCCGCCATAGCGACAGCCGGGCTTGGGATCATAGCTGCGCAGTTCGCGGATCATGTCCGCCATATCCTCGTCATCCACGCCGCAGGTACGCTTGAGCCGCGCCAGTTCGCCGCGCGCGAGCAGGTCGAGATTGGCGATCAGCGCCGCCATGCAGGGATCGTAGCGGTCCGCCTCCTTGGCTTGCAGCGCGAGGCATTCGGCAAGGTCGCGCGCGCCGACGCCGGTGGGGTCGAGCGTCTGGATCAGCGCCAGCACCGCTTCCACCCGCACGAGCGGGACGCCGAGCCGGGTGGCGATGTCGAGCAGCGACGCGGTGAGATACCCGCATTCGTCGATCTGGTCGATCAGATGCTGGGCGATGAACAGGTCCGCGCCGTCGACCACCGCACCGATCTGCGCCGTCAGATGGTCGGCGAGGCTGAGGTCGGGCGCGGAGAAGCTGTCGAAGTCCGGGCCATCTTCGCCCCCCGCCCCGGTGCCGCCCAGGCCGAGCCCGCCATCGAGCCCGCCGACCGAATCGGCAGCGCTGTCATGATGGAAGGTTTCGGCGGTCAGATCGACATCGAGCGCGGCCTCGCCAGTCGCATCGCCCGATGTCAGCAACTCGCTCGAATCCGCCGGGCCGTCGCGTTCGATAAGCGGTTCGACCGGCTCGGCGGCATCGGCGGTATCGCCGCGCTCGTCATCTCCGCGCGCAGCGTCGAGCAGCGGGTTCTTCTCAAGCTCTTCGGCGATGAAGGTTTCGATCTCGAGGTTCGACAGCGCGAGCAGCTTGATCGCCTGCTGCAACTGCGGCGTCATCACCAGCGATTGCGACTGGCGCAGATCGAGGCGTGGCGCGAGGCTCATGCGATATGCCCGTCACCCCAGCGAAAGCTGGAGTCTCGTGAGGCAACCGCGCGCTCCGAAACCGCAAGACCCCAGCTTTCGCTGGGGTGACGGAAAAAGAGCGTGCGAATCGTCATGGGCTACAGCGAGAAGCCCTCGCCCAGATACAGCCGGCGGACATTGGCGTCGGCGACCAGATCCTCGGGCGAGCCGGCGAACAGCACACGCCCGTCATAGATGATCGACGCACGGTCGACGATGTCGAGCGTTTCGCGGACATTATGGTCGGTGATGAGCACGCCGATATTGCGCGTCTTCAGTTCCTTCACCAGATCGCGGATATCGGCAATCGAGATCGGGTCGATGCCCGCAAACGGTTCGTCGAGCAGCATGATCGACGGATCGGCGGCAAGCGCACGGGCGATTTCGGCGCGGCGGCGCTCACCGCCCGACAGCGCCATCGACGGCGCGTCGCGCAGGCGGGTCAGCCCGAATTCCTCGAGCAACTGCTCAAGCCGCCGTTCGCGCGCCGCCTTGTCCGGTTCGGCCAGTTCGAGCACCGCCGAGATATTCTTGGCAACCGTCAATCCACGGAAGATCGAGGTTTCCTGCGGCAGATAGCCGAGGCCAAGGATGGCGCGGCGGTACATCGGCAGCGGGGTGATGTCGTGCCCGTCGAGCATGATGCGGCCCGCATCGGGCTTCACCAGCCCCATCACCGAGTAGAAGCAGGTGGTCTTGCCCGCGCCGTTCGGCCCGAGCAGCCCAACCACCTCGCCGCGGCCGACCGAGAGCGACACGTCCGACAGCACCACGCGCTTGTCGTAGGATTTGGCAATCGACACGACCGCCAGCCCCGATGCAGGCGGCGTCTGCGCCTCAGCGGCTACGGGGTCCAGCGTTTCGACGTCAGCCATGATGCCCTTTCCGTTCGCATCGCAACTCTAACGAATCCTTGCCGGTCCGTCACTTGGCAAGTTTCGTGCATGAAAAGGACGCGGCGCAACGCCGCGCCCGTGCGATCAGTCGCGGTCGGGGACGGTGAAGCGACCGGTCACGCGGCCGCCGGAACGCACGACGCTGCCGTCCGGGGCGCGCGTCGTGCCGACGCCGGATCCGTCGATTGCGGCGCGCCCGCTGTCGAGATCGATGGTCAGCCGGCCGCCGGTGACGGTATTCCCGCCCTGCGTCAGGGTGACATCGCCGAGCATGGTGATGACGCGGCGGTTGATATCGTACACGCCATATTGCGCGCGCGCGGTCTGGTCCGGGCGCGCGATCGTGACACCGCCCGACGCATCGAAGCGCGAGACCGATGGCGATCCGTCGATCACCTGTCCGGTATAGCTCACCGTCACCCGTGTCGCGGTCAGCGTCATGTTCGCCTGAGTAATCTTGACCCCGCCCGACAGGATGGCGCGGTTGGCGCGATCCTGCAGCTCGATGCTCTGCGCGTCGAACTCGATCGGCGCACTGCTGTCATGGCGCGACTGGCCAAGGGCAGCCCCGCCAAGCAGCGCGGTGGTGACAAGGGCCGACGTGGCGGCGATCAGAAGCGGACGGGGGGCTCGGGCCATGATGCTCACCTATTTGCGCGCTTGGGGTCGATCCGCAAGCGGGCATTGCCCTCAATCTTGACGGTGCGCTTGTCGAGATCGGCGGTCATGCGATCGCCGCTGAAGCTGCCCAGTGGCGTGTTGCCAGCGACATTGCCGGTCCCGGTGAGCTGGCGCGACTTGAGATCGATGGTCGAATCGCGGGTATCGAGCCGATAGCCGTCGGCGGCGCGAAACCGGATCGGGCCGATCACCGCGACCTGTTCGGTCTGCATGTCGTAGCGACCGCGCTCGGCCTCGACCCGCGCCGGCCCGTCGGACAGGCGAATCGCGGCGCTGAGATCATTGAGCTCCACCACCGGCTCGGCCGAGCTTTTCTGGACCGCCGATCCCGCTTCGAGCACGAAGGGCTGTCCCTTGGCGTCCGCGCCGCGATAGCGCGCCGACTGGATGCGCAGCCGCTCGCCCGCGACATCGACCTTGTTCTTGTCGAGTACGAACGACACGTCGCCGCCCATGAACAGCGGCGCCATCACCAGAAAGGCGCCGAGCACGCCAATCCCCGCTGGCAGCACGGCGAGCAGGGTCCGCACGATGCGGTCATGGCTGCTGCCAGGCCGCGCCCAGCGCTTGCGCCGCGAGCGTTCCTGGACAGCGATTTCAGACATGGTTTGCACCTGTCGTGGCGCGGCACCGGCGCGCGCCAAACTCACGCATGCGCGAAAATATCCGTTTCGGGCCAGCCGGCGAGATCGAGGTCCGCGCGGTGCGGGAGAAAGTCGAAACAGGCCTGCGCCAGCACCGTCCGCCCTTCCCGCGCGAGGCGGCGGTTCAGCTCCTCGCGCATCGCATGGAGGTAGCGCACGTCCGACGCGGCATAGTCCTTCTGCGCGTCGGACAGCACCGGACCGCCCCAGTCGGACGATTGCTGCTGCTTGCTGATTTCCTGCCCGAGCAGTTCGCGCACCAGGTCCTTGAGCCCGTGGCGATCGGTATAGGTGCGCACGAGGCGCGAGGCGATCTTGGTGCAGAAGACCGGCGCGGCGGTGACGCCCAGATAGTGGCGGATCGCCGCGAGATCGAAGCGCGCGAAGTGATAGAGCTTCACCCGCGCCGGATCGGCAAGCAGCGCGCGCAGGTTCGGCGCGGCATAATCGCTGCCCGGCCCGAAGCGGACCAGATGCTCGTCCGGACCGCCATCCGACAGCTGGACGAGGCACAGGCGATCGCGCGGGGTGATCAGCCCCATCGTCTCGGTATCGACGGCGATATCGGCGCCGGGGGCGAACACGCCCTCGGGCAGATCTTCTTCATGCAGGTAAACGGCCATCGCCTGCGCCTAGCCGCTTATCGCTTAACGCTCAATAACCGTGCGTCAGGTTCCGCCGCCGCCGGCACGTTTTTCGGCGCGGCGGCGCGAGGCCATGTTCAGCACCTCGACCAGCGCGGAGAACGCCATGGCGGCGTAGATATAGCCCTTGGGCACATGCACGCCGAAACCGTCGGCGATCAGCACCGCGCCGATCATCAGCAGGAAGCCGAGCGCGAGCATCACGACCGTCGGATTGCGCTTGATGAAATTGGCGAGCGGGTCGGCGGCGACCAGCATCACGGCCACGGTCACCAGCACGGCGACGAACATGATCACGATCTCGTCGGTCATGCCGACTGCGGTCAGGATCGAATCGACCGAGAACACCATGTCGAGCAGGATGATCTGGAAGATTGCCGAGCCGAAATTCATCGTCGCGACTTGCTTCTTGTCGAGCACATCATGATCGCTCGGCACCGGATCGATCGTGTGATGGATTTCCTTGGTCGCCTTCCACAGCAGGAACAGGCCGCCCGCGATCAGGATCAGGTCGCGCCACGAAAAGGCGGTCTCGAAGCTCGGTTCGCCGGTCGGGCCGACCGCGCCCTGAATGCCAAGGTCGAACACCGGCGTGGTCAGCGACACGATCACGAAGATCATCGACAGCAGCAGGATGCGCATCACCAGCGCCAGGCCGATGCCGATTCGCCGCGCCTTTTGCTGCTGATGCTCGGGCAGCTTGTTGGTCAGGATCGAAATGAAGATCAGGTTGTCGATCCCGAGCACCACCTCCATCACGATCAGGGTGATAAGGGCGGCCCAGGCGGCCGGGTCGACGATCAGAGCGGCGATATCCATGGCATCTCTCTGCCGTCGTCAACGCTGTC
This sequence comes from Sphingomonas sp. BE123, assembly GCF_031456015.1. Taxonomy (NCBI): domain Bacteria; kingdom Pseudomonadati; phylum Pseudomonadota; class Alphaproteobacteria; order Sphingomonadales; family Sphingomonadaceae; genus Sphingomonas; species Sphingomonas sp. BE123. The sequence continues at coordinate 1,418,806 of NZ_JAVDTW010000001.1, forward strand.
GCGCAAGTATCCGTCGAAACAGTGCCAAAATCGCGACGAAAATGTTCGCGCTGTCGATCGAACTCGTCTATGTCCTGTTCCATAGGCGTGTCGCGAACGCCGGAAAGCCTGCGTCTTCGTCCGGCGTCAGGTCTTCGATTTTCGATTTGGGCGAACCGGGAAGACGAACAGGGCAATGAGTTTTGATCGAGGGCGCCGCGGCGAGCGCGGTGGACGTGGCAGAGACAAGCGCGACGGCTTCGGCGACGACAATTTCTACGGCGGCGGCGGTGGCGGATTCGATGGCGGCGGCTTCGGCGGCGGTGATCGATTCGGCGGCGGCGGCGGTGGCCGTGGCGGTTTCGGCGGCGGCGATCGCTTCGGCGGCGGCGGCGGTGGTGGCGGCTATGGCGGCGGCGGTGGCGGTGGCTATCGCGGCGGCGGTGGTGGCGGCGGCTTTGGCGGCGGTGGCGGCGGTGGCCGCGGCATGCCGCCGCAGGTCGTTGGCGAAGGCACCGGCGTTGTAAAATTCTTCAACGCGCAGAAGGGCTTCGGCTTCGTCGTCCGCGATGACGGCGGCGAAGACGTGTTCGTGCACATCAGCGCGGTCGAGCAGGCCGGCCTGACCGGTCTGGCCGAAGGTCAGCCGCTGGGCTTCACGCTCGTCGATCGTGGCGGGCGCATCAGCGCGACCGACCTGAAGATCGACGGCGAACCGATGCCGGTCGAGGATCGCGGTCCCCCGCGTGAGCGCGGCGATCGTCCCGAGCGCGGCCCCGGTGGCGGCGGCATGGGCGGCCCGCAGCGTCAGCTGACGGGTGAGAAGGCGACCGGCACGGTCAAGTTCTTCAACGCCATGAAGGGCTTTGGTTTCATCCAGCGTGACGACGGCCAGCCCGATGCGTTCGTGCACATCAGTGCGGTCGAGCGCGCCGGCATGCCGACGCTCAACGAAGGCGACCGGCTCGAGTTCGAGCTGGAAGTGGACCGTCGCGGCAAGTACGCCGCGGTGAACCTGACGCCGCAGCAGTAAGGAATTTCCCATGATCCGGCGTGCCGGACGGGGGATCATCGCAGGGGCTGCCCTGGCCATCATGGCCGCGGCAGCCCCTGTCGTGTCCGGCCCCGCGCATTTCCAGACGGCGCCGGTCGCGGCGGAGGTTCCGGTCGAGGCCGCGCGCATCCTCGCCACCTATCCGCATGACACCAGCGCCTTTACCCAGGGGCTGTTCTTTGCCGATGGGGCGCTGTTCGAAAGCACCGGCCAGCATGGCGAATCGGTGGTGCGCGAGGTCGATCTGACCAGCGGCAAGGCGAAACGCGAAGTGCGGCTGGACGCACGCTATTTCGGCGAAGGCAGCACCGCCTGGGGCGACACCATCGTCAGCCTGACCTGGACCCATGGCAAAGGGTTCCGCTGGGACCGCAAGACGCTGCGCAAGATCGGCGAGTTCAGCTACCCCGGCGAAGGCTGGGGCCTGACGCAGGACGGCACGAGCCTGATCCTGAGCGACGGGACGCCCGAGCTGCGATTCCTCGATCCCGTCACCTTTGCCGAGCAGCGGCGGATTACCGTCACCTATCAGGGGCGTCCGATCCGGCGGCTCAATGAACTGGAATATGTCCGCGGCGAGATCCTGGCGAACATCTGGCATCAGGACCTGATCGTGCGGATCGATCCGGCGACCGGGGTGATTCGCGGCATCCTCGACCTGCGCGAACTGGCGGCGGCGGTACCGGTGACCGACCCGGAGGCCGTGCTCAACGGCATCGCCTATGACGACAGGAGCGGGAAGCTCTACGTCACCGGCAAGAACTGGCCATCGCTGTTCGAAATCGCGCTGCCGACACGCTAGTCTGGGTGCGGCACCGGCCCGCTCCACCACGCGGCCACCCAGTCCAGACTATCCTGCCGATGGATAGTCGGCCGGGGGAGCGGGCAGGCGCTGAAGAGAAATCCGGTCAGCGCGACACGGCCCTGGCCCGCCACACGGACAGCCAGTTGCTCGACCCGCGGCACTCGCCCATCGCGCGCGCTTCGGTCAGGCGGAAGCGGCTGCCGTCCCAGACCCAGGTTTCCGCGCTGCCGCAATCGCCGATCCCGCGCCCCTTGGCATAGCTGCCCAGTTCGCCGGTCTTCGCGTCGAAGCCGGCATTGACGAGCATCGGCGGCCCCTCGTCACCGCCCCAGCCGGGTGCGGCGTCGAACCCGGCCAGCGTCGCCGTGCCGCTCCGCACGACATAAGGCACGGTCGAGAAGTTATACGCCCCTGCCCCGCACGGCACGAGCACCAGCGTGGCGCCGCCACCGAGCGCGTGCCGCTCGACATCGGGACGCGGCTCGCCCTCGTAATTTTCGGCGCAGCCCGATTGCGTCCAGAGCTGGTCGAGCAGCGCCGGCGACAAGGCCGCTGGCGCCCCTGCGGCGCGAAGTGATGCAATGACCGGAAGCGCTGGCGCGGCGGGAACCGCGCTGGCGGGCTTGCTGCCCCGCGCCACCGCGGCGCTCACCGTTCCGGCGCGGCCCTGCTCCGCATCGATGAACCGCAGCGACGCCGAGGAGCCGGTCAGCGAGATCCGGCCGATCGACTTGCCGGCCGCATTGTGCACCGTCACGCCCTTGCCATTCGCCATCGCCGCGACGAGCGCGGCGGCGTCCGCGCCGTTGAACCCGTGTCCGCGCCATGCCGCGCCGGCTGCCCCGTCGATCTTCAGCGTGAGGCCGGCAGCCGGACCGTCATGCCCGAACAGCTCGACCGACCAGCCGCCTGCGGGCCCCGCCGCGCGCGTCACCGCCAGTTGCCAGCCATGTTCGGACCAGTCGCCGCCCTCGGGCATCAGCGACGTCATCTCGCACCGCTTCGCATTGTCGCAGGCGACGACCCAGTCGCCAAAGGTCTTCATCGGCCCGAGTTGCGGGGCGGCCTGGGCGAGCGCGAGCGTGGTGAGGATCAGCATGGCAACCATCCTAGCGGTTCGCGCGGCGACGCGGTAGGAGGCGCGCAACGAATTGATGGAGACGATGATGAAAACGGTTGGCGTAATCGGTGCGGGACAGATGGGAGCAGGCATCGCGCAGGTATCGGCGCAGGCCGGCTATCGCGTGCTGCTGTCGGACATGGATGTCGCGCGCGCCGAAAAGGGCAAGGCGGGGATTGCCAAGCAGCTCGCGCGCGCGGTCGAAAAGGAAAAGATCACCGCCGATGCGCGCGACGCCGCACTCGCCAACATCGAATGCGTCGGCGGGACCGATGCGTTTGCCCCGTGCGACCTGGTGATCGAAGCGGCGACCGAGCGCGAGGAGATCAAGCGCAGCATCTTCACCAGTGTCGGCAAGGTGCTGAGCGACACCGCGATTCTCGCCAGCAATACCTCGTCGATCCCGATCACGCGGCTGGCGCAGGCGGCGCCCGATCCCGCGCGCTTCATGGGGGTCCATTTCTTCAACCCCGTCCCGGTGATGGGCCTGATCGAGCTGATCCGCGGCCTTGCCACCAGCGATGCCACGGTCGCGGCGGTCGAGGCGTTCGGCAAGACGCTGAACAAGCGGATCGTCCACGCCAATGACGCGCCGGGGTTCATCGTCAACCGCGTGCTGATGCCGTTCCTTAACGAAGCCTGCTTCGCCGTGGGCGAGGGCGTGGCCACGATCCCGGACGTCGATGCAGCGATTCAGCTGGGCCTCAACCACCCGATGGGGCCGTTCACGCTGGCCGATTTCATCGGGCTCGACACCTGCCTGGAAATCACCCGCGTGCTATTCGAAGGGACCGGCGATCCCAAATTCCGCCCCGCCCCGCTGCTGATCAAATATGTCGAGGCCGGCTGGTACGGGCGAAAGACGGGGCGCGGTTTCTATGACTATTCGGGCGCCGAGCCGGTGCCGACGCGGTGATGCGCGCGATGCTTCGACCGCTTCTCGCGGCTGCGCCGCTGCTGCTCCTCACCCAGCCGGCTGTCGGGCAGCAAGCACCGGCACCGCCTGCAGCTTCAGCCGCGCCCGCGCCAGCCTATGGCCCGGCAATCGGACTGGATGAGGCGCAGGCACTGGCTGAGCGCACGGTGGCCGAGGCGCGCAAGCGCGGGTTCCGCATGGCCGTGGCGATTGTCGATCCGTCGGGCGAGCTGATCGCGTTCCTGCGCATGGACGACACACAGTTCGGATCGATCCGCATCGCCGAGCAAAAGGCACGGACATCGGCGCGGATGAAGGGCGCGACCGCCGACTTTGAAAAGCGCGTGCTGGGCGGACGCACGGTCACGCTCGCAGTGGATGAAGTCCTGCCCATTGCCGGGGGCGTCCCCATCCTGCGCGACGGACGCATCATCGGCGCGATCGGCGTATCTGGCGGATCGGCGGCACAGGATGACGAAGTGGCGCGCGCGGCACTGGCCGAAGCGCGCTGAGGACGAGCCCGGCTCCGCACCCGGACGGATGCGGAGCCGATTGGCTCACGGCAGCATCAGCCCCGCCAGCGCGGCACTGAGCAAATTCGCGAGGCTGCCCGCGAGCAGCGCCTTGACCCCCAGCTTGGCGATCATCGGGCGCTGATTCGGGGCAAGGCTGCCGGTCGCGGCCATCTGGATCGCGATCGAGCTGAAATTGGCAAAGCCGCACAGCGCGAAGGTGATGATCGCGGTGCTGCGCTCGCTCAGCCCCTGGATCGTGCCGAGGTTGAGGAAGGCGACGAATTCGTTGAGCACCATCTTGGTACCGAACAGCCCGCCGGCGGCCGCAGTCTCGTTCCACGGGATGCCGACCAGATACATGACCGGGGCAAAGGCGGTGCCGATCACCCCCTGAAAGGTGAGGTCGGGATAACCGAACAACCCGCCGACCGCGCCGAGCAGGCCGTTGGCGAGCGCGACCAGCGCGACGAAGGCCAGCACCATCGCGCCGACCGCAACCGCGATCTTGACGCCGGTCTGCGCGCCCATCGCGGCGGCCATGATGATGTTGGCGGCGCGTTCCTCGTCCGCTTCGCTATCGACTGCGCGGATCAGCGCGTCTTCGCCGTCGAGCGCGACACCCTCCGCCGGAAGGTCCGCCGGTGCCGGAGCGGGAACGTCGGGCATCATGATCTTGGCCATCAGCAACCCGCCCGGTGCCGCCATGAAGCTGGCGGCGAGCAGATACTGGATGTTGATCCCCATCGCGGCATAGGCGGCGAGGATCGTGCCGGCGACGCCCGCCATGCCGACCGACATGATCGCGAACAGCTGCGACGGGGTCAGGCTGGCGAGATAGGGGCGAATCACCAGCGGCGATTCGCTCTGGCCGACGAAGATGTTCGCCGCCGAACACAGCGATTCGACCTTGCTGACCCCGGTCACCTTCTCGATCGCGCCGCCGATCCAGCGGACCAGGAACTGCATGATCTTGAGGTGATAGAGCACCGAGACGAGCGCGGCGAAGAAGATGATGACCGGCAGCGCGGCGATGGCGAAGCTCTGCCCGCCGACCTCGGGCCGGGCGAGCGGGCCGAAGATGAAGTCGGTGCCCGCCTGGGCATAGCCGAGCAGCGCCGAGACGCCCTTCGCCATCCCCTCGATCGCGGCGCGGCCGGCGGGGACGTACAGCACGAGGAAAGCGATGCCCGCCTGCAACGCAAAGGCCGGACCGACCACGCGGAGACGGATGGCGCGCTTGTTCGAGGAAAGCAGGAAGGCGATCGCGAGAATCGCGGCGATGCCCAGGATACCGATCGGAAAATTATTCAAGTGGAAGCCCCTTCGTGCCGCGTCTTGCGCACGGCGTTCGGGGTGGCACCATAGCGTTTGCCGCGCGCACCGCTAGGTGCTTCCGTATCGCGAGAAACCGGGTTAGGCAGCGCAATGACCACACCGGCCCCGCTGACGCGCTCGCTCTTCGTCCTTTCGATCTTTTACGGCGGCATGGTCTGCATTGCCGGCGTGCTGGGCAACAAGCAGGTCGCACTGGGGCCGCTGGCGGTCGAGGCGGGCATCTTTGCCTTTCTGTTGCTGGTGGCGGTGTCGAGCGCGATTGCCGAACTGCACGGACGCGTGACCGCGAACCAGCTGGTGCGCTTCGGCTTCATTCCGCTGCTCGCGTCGATGCTGCTGTCGTGGCTGGTATGGGCGCTGCCCGCGTCGCCCAAGATGGGGCCGGAATATCGCGACGCGATCCAGCTGATCCTGGGGACGACCTGGCGCATCTGGGGCGCGGGGATCGTCGCCTATGGCGTGTCGCAGACGCTCAACGTCACCATTTTCAGCGCGATGCGCGGCGGGGAGGGCAGCAAGATGCTGTGGCTGCGCGCCGGGGTCGCGGGTATTCTCAGCCAGATTGTCGACACGCTGATCTTCATCACGCTGGCCTTTTACGGCGAATTCCCGATCGGCCCGCTGCTGGTCGGCCAGCTGATTTCGAAGATCGCGCTGTCGGCGCTGCTGGTGCCGGTGTTGATCTATGCCTTTGTCGCGCTCGGGCGGCGGCTGGACCGGGCGGGCTGAAACCCGCCCGCGCGGGTCACGCCCGCGCCCTGGTCCGCAGCGACTGGCAATAGCCGAGAGTGAGCGCGAGGCCGGCGAGGACCGCCCCGCCTCCGACGAACACCGCGGTCTGGATCGGCAACGTCGCGAACGCCGCGGCATAGATCAGCCCGCTGACCGCCATCGACCAGCCGCCGACACGGCGCACCTTGCGCGCCAGTGCGCTGGGGACAAAGCGCTTGGGCATCATGTTGCCGAACCAGGCGACCATCAGGCCGGTCGCGCCCAGCACGATGCGCATCACCGTGTCATGGTCGACATGCCCGGCACTGCGCGCCGAACTGAGGCCGAGCGCAAGCACGACGATGCCGACACCCCAGGCGAGGCTGATCTTGGTTTCGCTGTTCATCATGCACGCTCCTTGCCGGGCGCGGACGATCCGCTGCCCGCGAATGAATCGACAAAGCCCAACAGCGCTTCTTCGAGCACCGAGAGCTTCAAATGGTAGATCACCGACTTGCCCGCCTTTTCGGCGTGGACGAGGTCGGCATCCTTGAGCACCGCGAAATGCGCCGACATGGTCGGTTTCGACACGTCGAACTGGTCGCTCAGATCGCCCGCGCTCATCGGCCCCTTGCGCAGCAATTGCAGCACGCGGCGGCGGGTGGGGTCGGACAATGCCTTGAAGACCATGCTCATGATTCGTTATTTAGCTAATTATCGAATTGAGTCAAGCGACCCGCGCTTTCGCGAAGGCGCAACTCCCGCTAAGGGCGCGGCATGACCGATCACGCACCCGATCCCGCAATGCTGGCCAAGGCCGAGACGCTGACCGACGCGCTGCCCTATATGCAGCGGTACAAGGGCAAGACGTTCGTCGTGAAATATGGCGGGCACGCGATGGGCGATCCCGAGCTGGCGCGCGACTTTGCCGAGGATGTGGTGCTGCTCAAGGCAGTCGGGATCAACCCGGTGGTCGTGCATGGCGGCGGGCCGCAGATCGGGTCGATGCTCAAGCGGCTTGGCGTCGAATCGCAGTTTGTCGGGGGCTTGCGCGTCACCGATGCGGAGACCGCGCGCATCGCCGAAATGGTGCTGGCCGGATCGATCAACAAGGAAATCGTCAGCTGGATCAGCGCGGCGGGCGGCAAGGCGCTGGGCATTTCGGGCAAGGATTCGGGGCTGGTGACTGCGCGCAAGGTGCAGCGCGACGCCGCCGATCCGTTGCAGGGGATCGAACGCCATGTCGATCTGGGCTTTGTCGGCGAGCCGGTGGCAGTCGACGCAGCGGTGCTGACGACCCTGTGCGATCAGGGCTTCATCCCGGTGATCGCGCCGATCGCGCTGGGCGCCGATGGTTATACCTACAATATCAATGCCGACACGATGGCCGGCGCGATTGCCGGCGCACTCGGCGCAGCGCGCTTCTTCCTGCTGACCGATGTTCCGGGTGTGCTCGACAAGGACAAGCAGCTGCTGACCGACCTCGACCCCGGGCGGATCATGGCGCTCAAGGCCGACGGCACGATCAGCGGGGGCATGATCCCCAAGGTCGAAACCTGTGTCGCGGCAGTGGATGCGGGCGTCGACGCCGCCGTCATCCTCGACGGGCGCATCCCGCATGCAATGCTGCTCGAGATTTTCACGACGCAGGGCGCGGGAACCTTGGTGCACCGCTGACGCGTCCTATATGGGCAATACAGTTGCCGCGCGCACGGCCATTCCGTACAAGGCGCAAAATTCCGGAGGCCCAATTTGGATACCCTGCTCAACATCACCTTCGGCATCGTCCAAGTCCTGCTGAACGTGCTGTGGTGGATCATCATCGTCCAGGCGATCCTGTCGATCCTGATCTCGTTCAACGTGATCAACACCTATAACGAGTTCGTCAGTTCGCTGTGGCGTGGCCTCAACACGCTGACCGAGCCGATCTACCGGCCGTTCCGCAAGATCCTGCCGGATACCGGTCCGATGGATTTCGCACCGTTCGTGGTGCTGATCCTGATCACCATCCTGGACGGCGTGGTCATCCCCAACATCGCGGCAGCGCTGGCCAGCCCGGCGATGTGAGCCGCCCGTGGCAGCTCACGCCTGACGGTCTGACGATCGCGGTGCGCGCCACGCCGCGCGCTGCCAAGGCAGCGCTGCTGCCCGCGACCGACGCCTATTTCGCCGCACGTGTGGCCGCGCCGCCCGTCGAGGGGGCCGCGAACACCGCCGTGGTCGCGCTGGTGGCCGAGGCATTCGCCGTGCCGCGGCGCGCGGTGCGCCTGATCGCGGGCGAGACGGCGCGGATCAAGCGGCTGGCGATCGCGGGGGATCCCAAGACGCTGGCGGGAATCGCCGAGCGGCTTTATGGGGCCGGACATGAGCGCTGAACTGATCGATGGAAAGGCATTCGCCGCGGGCCTGCGCGCCCGGGTCGGCGAGGCTGCGGCAGAATTTGAAGCGAAGGCGGGCCGCAAGGCGGGCCTGGCGGTGGTGCTGGTCGGCGACGACCCGGCGTCCGCCGTCTATGTCCGCAGCAAGGGCAAGGCGACGGTCGCCGCCAACATGGCGAGCTTTGAGCACCGCCTGCCCGCCGACACCAACCAGGACTCGCTCATTGCGCTGGTGCGCCAGTTGAATGCCGACCCGGCGGTCGACGGCATCCTCGTCCAGCTTCCCCTGCCCCGCCATCTCGACGAGCAGGCCGTGGTGGCAGCGATCGATCCGGGCAAGGATGTCGACGGCCTGACCCCGGTCAGCGCCGGGCGCCTTGCGCTGGGCATTGACGGGCTGGTGCCGTGTACCCCGCTTGGCTGCCTGATGCTGCTGCAGGATCAGCTGGGCGACCTGTCGGGCAAGGACGCGATCGTGATCGGTCGGTCGATCCTGGTCGGCAAGCCGATGGCGGCGCTGCTGACCGCGGCCAATTGCACCGTCACCCTCGCCCATTCGCGCACCCGCGATCTCGCCAGCCATGTCGCGCGCGCCGATATCGTCGTCGCGGCGGTCGGGCGCGCCGGCTTTGTCCGCGGCGAATGGCTGAAGCCCGGCGCGACGGTGATCGATGTCGGCATCAACCGCGTCGACGGCGCATTGGTCGGCGATGTCGCGTTCGACAGCGCGGCATCGGTCGCCGGCGCGATCACCCCGGTACCGGGCGGGGTCGGACCGATGACCATCGCCTGCCTCCTGCGCAACGCGCTGGTCGCGGCGTATCGCAACGCCGATATCGATTTCGACGCGAGCGTGCTGTGATTGCGCTGGCCCTGCTCTTGTCGATGCAGGGCCAGAGCGCAGTCGATGCCGAGCGCGCGTTCAACCGGATGGCGCAGACGCAGGGGCAATGGGCGGCATTCCGCGCCTATGCCACCGACGACGCGGTGATGTTCCTGCCGCAGCCATCCAACGCGCAGGCGTTTCTGAAGGACCGCAACGAACCGCCAATCGCGGTGCAATGGTGGCCCGCCGACAGCTATGTCGCGTGCGACGGCACTACCGCCGTCAATACCGGGCCATGGGTGCGGCCCGGCGGGTCGGGCTATTTCACCACCGTGTGGCACCGGCAGCAGGATGGCGGATGGAAGTGGAGCTATGATGCGGGCGATGCGCTGGCAACGCCGCGCGCCTTGCCCGAACGACCGCGGGTGCGCCGGGCCGCATGCACCGGCAAGCCGGTTCCGCCCCCGCCCCCGGCGACCGAACGGAGTGGCGCCGGCGCCTCGCCCGACGGCACGCTGATCTGGCGCTGGCAGGTGGATGCCGATGGCGCACGCCGCTTCGTCGCCGCGCTCTGGACCGGGCGTCGCTATGCGACCGTCGTGAACGACCGCGTCGCAGCCGTCACGCCCTGATCCAACGCGCGCTGAGCCGCATCGCAGCGCAGCAATTTCCGACTTGTGACGTTGTATCATAGCACTTAAGAGTGCGCGCAGTTCATTCGAGGGAATTGCGTAACCATGAAGTTCACCAGCCTGCTGCTTGCCACGAGCATGTTTGCCGCCCCGGCATTGGCCCAGACCAGCGACCATGCCGAGCGCGACCGCTCCAGCCGCAATCCCGTGCATGGCGAAACGACCGAGGAAGTGGTGATCAGCGCGCCGGGCATCGAACGGCTCGACCTGCTCGCCGGTACGTCGGTGGTGACGGGCGATGAACTGGTGCGGGATGTTCGCGGCCAGATCGGCGATTCGCTGACTCAGGTGCCGGGCGTCTCCGCGACCTCGTTCAGCCCCGGCGCGTCGCGTCCGGTGCTGCGCGGCTTCCAGGGCGAGCGCGTGCGCGTGCTGACCGATGGCCTGGGCACGCTCGACGCATCGAACACCTCGACCGACCATGCGGTGTCGATCGAGCCGCTGACCGCCGAGCGCATCGAGGTGCTGCGCGGCCCCGCCGTGCTGCTGTTCGGTAGCCAGGCGATCGGCGGCGCGGTCAATGTGCTCGACCGCCGCATCCCGCGCGCGGTGCCGGAGAGCGGGTTCCATGTCGACGCGATCGGTGCCTATGGCTCGGCCGCGGACGAGCGCGGCGGCGGCGCGGCGGTGGACTTTGCGATCACCCCGCAGATCGTCGCGCATATCGATGGCAGCTATCGCAAGAGCGACGACCTGCGCGTCGGCGGCTATGTGCTGAGCGACCCGCTGCGTGCCGAGCAGCTGGAAATCGCGGCGGAGGAAGCCGAAGAGGGCCATCTCGAGGAAGCCGAAGAGGCGCTGGAAACCGCCAACCGCCGCGGGCGCCTGCCCAACAGCGCGACGCGCACCTACACGCTGGGCGGCGGCATCGCGCTGATCAACGAGGGCGGCAGCCTTGGTTTCTCCGCCGGCTATTACGACACCCGCTATGGCGTCCCCGCGCGGCCCGGCGCGGAACATCATCATGACGATGATGGCGCTCCCGCCGATCCCGACGACCATGACCACGATCATGGCGAGGAAGCCGTCACCATCGGCCTGAAGCAGTTTCGCGCCGACATGCGCGGCGAGGTCAAGATCGGCGGCGGGCTGGTCGACGCGCTGCGCGTCCGTGTCGGCTATTCGGACTATGAGCATACCGAGTTCGAGGGCGAGGAAGTCGGCACGGTCTTCTATAACGAAGGCTTTGAAGGCCGCCTTGAACTGGTGCAGGCGAACCGCGACGACTGGCGCGGCGTGACCGGCTTCCAGGCGTTCACCCGCAATTTCAACGCGGTCGGCGCCGAGGCGTTCGTGCCGAAGAACGTGACCGACCAGTATGGCGTGTTCACGCTGCAGGAGGTCGATCTCGGCGCGATCGGGCTGGAAGGCGCGCTGCGCTACGAGCACACCCGCGTGCGCTCGAACGCGGTCAAGCTCGACCTGGACGAGGATGGCCCGACCGCGGCGTTCGACCGCCGCTTCGACGCCTTCTCCGGCGCGATCGGCCTGTCCTATTCGGTCGCGCCCGAGGTGAAGGTCGGGTTCAACGTGTCGCGCGCCGTCCGCGCGCCGTCGGCGGAAGAGCTCTTCTCCAACGGCCCGCACATCGCGACCCAGGCCTATGAAGTCGGCAACCCCAATTTCCGCACCGAAAAGAGCTGGGGCGGCGAAGTCTATGCGCGCGGCGTGGCCGGGCCGGTGCGGTTCCAGATCACGGGCTATGCCAACTGGTTCGACGACTACATCTATGAGGTCGCGACCGGTGACGAGATCGACGAGCTGCCGGTGTTTCAGTTCTTCCAGTCCGATGCGCGCTATCTGGGCGTCGAAGGTGAAGTGTCGACGACCTTCATCGATGGCGGCGAAGGCGGCTTCTCGCTCGGCGGCAACCTGGTCGCGGACTATGTGAACGCCGAGCTGGGTGACGGCAGCGCAGTTCCGCGCATCCCGCCGTTCCGCGTGCTTGCCGGAATCGACGCCAGCCAGGGCGCATTCGGCGGCCGGGTCGAGGTCGAGCATGCGATCCGCCAGACCCGCGTCGCCGCGTTCGAGACCGAAACCCCGGCCTTCACGCTCGTCAACGCGTCGCTCACCTGGCACCCGCTGGGCGAGAAGCGCGAGACCGCGATCATCCTGTCGGCGAACAACATCTTCGACGTCGATGCCCGCCGCCACGCCAGCTTCACCAAGGATTTCGTGCCGCTTCCCGGTCGCGACATCCGCGTGTCGGCGCGGCTGAGCTTCTGAGCTGTTCGGCGCGCTAACGCGCGCTGCGGCGCCGGCCCGCTCCCCTACCCGGCCACCCATTCCAGAATATCCTGACGATGGGTGGCCGGGTGGGGGAGCGGGCCGGTGCCGCAATTATCAAAGGCTCGGCAAGGCCCAGTCGATCTCGCCGCGCCCATGCGCGCGCAAAAACGCGTTGGCCTGCGAAAACGGGCGCGAACCGAAAAATCCGCCATGCGCCGACAGCGGCGAGGGGTGGACCGATTTCAGCACGAGATGGCGGGACGCGACCGACGCCGCCTTTTTCTGCGCATGGCTGCCCCACAGCATGAACACCACGGGATCGGGCAGCGCGTTGACCTGTGCCACCACCGCGTCGGTGAACCGCTCCCATCCCCGCCCCTTGTGCGACGCCGCCAGCCCCATCTCGACCGTCAGGCAATTGTTGAGCAGCAACACCCCCTGCCTCGCCCAATGCTCAAGGAAGCCATGGTTCGGCGGATCGATGCCAAGGTCGCTCTTGAGCTCCTTGTAGATATTGACGAGGCTCGGCGGCACCCTGACCCCCGGCTGGACCGAGAAGCACAGGCCATGCGCCTGCCCCTCGCCATGATAGGGGTCCTGCCCGAGGATGACGACGCGCACGCTTTCGGGCGGGGTGAGGTCGAGCGCGCGAAACCAGTCGGCACCCTTGGGAAAGATGCGCTTGCCCGCCGCCTTCTCCGCCAACAGGAAGGCGCGAAGATCCGCCATGTACGGACTGTCGAACTCGGCCTTGAGCGGAGCGAGCCAGCCTGGATGCAGCTTTACGGTCATGGCGCGGGACTGGGCGAATCCGCCCGCCTGTGTCAATCGATGCGCGACGGGAGATTCCAATGCACATGACCCACGCCGCCGACGCCCCCGCGGCGGCGCAAATCGACTTCGACCAGTTCCTCGCGGTCGACATCCGCATCGGCACGATCATCGCCGCCGAGCCCTTTCCCGAAGCACGCAAGCCCGCGTTCAAGCTGACCATCGATTTCGGACCGGCAATCGGGGTCAAGCGTTCCTCGGCGCAGATCACCGAGCATTACACGCTCGACGACCTCCCCGGACGTCAGGTCGCCGCCGTGGTCAACTTTCCGCCACGCCAGATCGGTCCGATGATGTCGGAAGTGCTGACGCTCGGCTTCCCCGATACGGAGGGGAAGGTCGTGCTGTTCCACCCGAGCGTGCCGGTGCCCAATGGCGGACGGCTGTTCTAGCGTTGGTTTCAGCAAAGCTGAAAACCAACTCTAGCGCGCGACCGCGCTGCGAAAATCCGGGTCTTCGAGTAGTTTTTCGACGAGCTGCGAATAGAGCGCGACATATTCGCGCTCTGCCGCATCGATCGCGACGGCGCCGATGAAGGACGAGTTCCAATTGGCCTCGACCCGCAGCGTCTTTTCCATGCGCACCGCGCCGTTTTCGGTGACACGGAAGGTCGCGGCGAGTGCGCCCGTGGCCTGACCGACCTTCGGATTGGCGGAGTTTTCGACGAGGTCCGCCGAAATCGTGAACCGCGCGCTGGAATCGAGCTTGCCCGCCAGCCGCAACTGCTCGGCCAGCGTCTCGCCGAGATAGGCGGCGAACGACGTCTTGTTGGGCGGCAGCAGCCGGAAGGCACGCAGCCCCACCGCACGATCCGATCCCGGCGGCAGGCCGGGGCCGAGCCGAAATGCGCCGAGCGCCAGCGGCGGGATCTGCGGCGCGCTCGCGGCGCGCACCGCGCGCGGCGAGGCGGACGGCGGTGCCGCGGTCGCGCTGCATCCGGCCAGCACCACGGCCAGCCCGGTCAGCCACACCCCCCGCCGGTTCATGCGCCCGGCTGGACCGGAGCGGGCGCAGCGTCGCTCGACGGCGCGGGCGCGGCGACCGCGACAAAGCCGGGGTCGAGCGCCACCTGGTTCACGGCATGGCCGACGCCCTGCCGAACCACGGTTTCGACGCCGATGGTGATGTTCTTGACCAGCGCGAGGCCAGCTTCTGGCGCTTCCTTGGAGCCCATCGTCACCCACAGCCCATGCGTCACTTCGCGGCGGATCGCGGCCGCGCCCGCTGCCGGCGTATAGTCGGCGACGATCAGATAGCCGTCACGCACCGCCGCCTTGGCAAGACCGAAGGTCAGCCCGGCCTTGAACCCCTGTGCCGCGGCATCCTTCTGGACGATGTTGTCGATGGTCACGACCAGCATCGCGCCGCCTTCGACCGGGGTTTCAGCGACCGTCGAAAAGGCGCCGGATTCGCGGACCAGCTTGAACACTTGCTCCTTGAGATATTTCGTCGCGCGCGGATTGGCCTTCTGATCGGTCGTGAACTGAAAGATCAGCTGCACGGGACGCGGCGTTTCGATCTTGGCGCGCTGCTCGGCGGTCAGTTCGCCAAGCTTGGTCTCGACATAATATTTCGCGGCCTGGACCGGCCCGGCCAGCGCAAGCGCACCGATCACCAGCGCGCCGATCAGCGCGCGCATCAAAGCTGTCAGCATCGAATCCCCCCTGTGCAACCGCGTGATCCTGCGCGGACTAAGTGCTCAGGACAAGATGGCTTTTCAGGAGGCCGCGCCCGGTCGGCTTACCCTGGGCGGCGCGCGGTCAGCAGATAGTTGAGCGCGGTATCGTCGCTCAGGTGGAACCCGGCGCCGGGCGAGAAGCTGAGCCCGCGCAGGTCGGACACCGCCATCCCGGCATCCTCGAGCAGTCCGGTCAGCTCCTCCGGCGTCAGGAACTTGGCATGATCGTGCGTGCCGCGCGGGATCATGCCCAGCCCCTCGCCAACCGTGATCATCGCCAGCCGCGACAGCGGGGTACGATTGGGGGTCGACAGGATCATCAGCCCGCCGGGCGCAAGCGCACCGACCAGCCCGCGGACGAACGCCGCCGGATCGGCGACATGCTCGATCACCTCCATCGACGTGACGAGATCGAACTGGCGACCGGCGACCTCAGTCTCGAACTCGCCCGCGCGATAGTCGATGGTCAGGCCCGCCGCTGCGGCATGCGCGCGCGCCGCGCCGATATTCTCGGGCGCTGCATCCACCCCGGTCACCGCCGCGCCCATCCGCGCCAGCGGCTCGCAGAGCAGTCCCGCACCGCAGCCAACATCCAGCGCTGTCCGGCCCTTCAACGGCGCGAAATCGCGCGGGTCGCTGCCCCAATGCGCGTCGATCGCCTCGCGGATGTAGCGCAGCCGCACCGGGTTGAGCCGGTGGAGCATCGCCGACTCGCCCTTCGGATTCCACCAATCCGCCGCCAGCCGACCGAAATGTTCAGCTTCACGCGGGTCAATCGTTGCTTTGCTTGTCATCGCCATCCCCCCCTCTTATCAGCGCGCCCACAGCTTCCCAACCGGGACTTTGGGGGACAGGTTCAAATGGCGCGTATCGTGATGAAGTTCGGCGGCACGTCGATGGCCGGGATCGAGCGGATTCGCAACGTCGCCGCGCGCGTGAAGCGCGAGTGGGAGGCGGGCAATCAGGTCGCGGTGGTCGTCTCGGCGATGGCGGGCGAGACCGACCGGCTGGTCGGTTTCTGCAAGGAAGCCTCGCCGCTCTACGATCTGCGCGAATATGACGTGGTGGTCGCATCGGGCGAGCAGGTGACGAGCGGGCTGCTGGCGATCACGCTGCAGGCGATGGGCGTGCCGGCGCGCAGCTGGCTCGGCTGGCAGCTGCCGATCCATACCAGCAGCGCGCATGCCAGCGCGCGGATCAACACGATCGACACCGACGCGCTCAACGCCAGCCTGGCGGACGGCCATGTCGCGGTCATTCCGGGGTTCCAGGGCCTGGCCGACGACAATCGCGTGACCACGCTGGGTCGCGGCGGATCGGACACCAGCGCGGTCGCGGTCGCGGCGGCGATGAAGGCCGACCGGTGCGACATCTACACCGATGTCGACGGCGTCTACACCACCGACCCGCGCATCGTGCCGCGCGCGCGCAAGCTGACCAAGGTCACGTATGAAGAGATGCTCGAACTGGCGAGCGTCGGGGCAAAGGTGCTCCAGACCCGCTCGGTCGGGCTGGCGATGAAGGAGGGGGTGCGCGTGCGCGTCCTGTCCTCGTTCGAAGACACGCATGACGATGACGGCCATCGCGGTACGCTGATCGTCGGCGAAGAGGAGATCAACGACGTGGAACGGCAGCTCATCACCGGCATCGCCGCGGACAAGAACGAAGCCAAGGTGACGCTGACCAACGTCCCCGACCGCCCCGGCGCGGTGGCGCATATCTTCGGCCCGCTGGCCGAAGGCGGGATCAACGTCGACATGATCGTCCAGAACGTCGCGCATGCGACCGGGTCGACCGACGTGACCTTCACCGTGCCGCGCGCCGAACTCGCCCGCGCGCTCGACCTGCTGCAAAAGGCGAAGGCGCCGATCGGCTATGACGCGCTGATCCACGACACCAAGATCGCGAAGGTCAGCGTCGTCGGCGTGGGCATGCGCAGCCATGCCGGCGTCGCGGCGACGATGTTCGACACGCTGGGCGAACGCCGCATCAACATCCTCGCCATCACGACGAGCGAGATCAAGGTGTCGGTGCTGATCCACGAGGACGAGACCGAACTCGCCGTGCGCGTGCTGCACACCGCCTATGGCCTGGACGCCCCGGAGGACGAGGCAGCCTGAGCTTGCTCAGCGCGGGGCGAGGGTCGCCGCGACGCCGTAGTGATCCGACGGGAATTCGCCATTTACCGCGTCGGCAAAGCGCCGCGCACCGCTGACTTCGAACGCGCGCGGGTCGGCGAAGATATGGTCGATCACGCGCGCCTTGTGCCCGCGCTCGACCACCAAGGTCGTGTCGGTCGCCCCCGGCGCAAGCACCGGCTCCAGCCCGCGGATCGCGATCGGTGCGAGCGCAGCTTCGTCGAGCGGAGCGTTGAAATCGCCCATCAGCACCACCGGCACATCGTCGGTCGGCAGCCAGCCCAGCAGGCCGTTGATCTGCTGCGCGCGCACCGGTCCGGCGTCGGGCTGGTGCGCGAGGTGCGTGTTGACGATGTCGATCAAGCGCCCGCCGCTCCGCACCCGCACGCGCAGCGCGGTACGATAATCGTTCAGCGGCTCCAGCTTGATCGTGTCGGTCTCGACCACCGGCAGACGGGTCAGGATCGCGTTGCCATAACGATTGGCCGCGCCGACCGGAGAGGTCGACATGAACTCGACGCGATAGCCGCCCAGCGCGGCGGCGATCGTTTCGGCCTGATTGGGGAGGTTCTTGTTCGAATCCTGCAACACTTCCTGCAGCCCGATCACATCGGCGTCGACGGCGCGCAATGCATCGACGATCAGCTTGAGCCGCAACGGCCAGTTGCCCGCATCATGCCAGATGTTAAACGTCACCACCCGCAGCGGACGGCGCGGCGCGGCGGCGCGCGGGGCACAGGCGGCAAGCGGGGCCATGGCAGCGGCAGCGAGCAGGGTGCGACGATCGATCATGGTCCCGGCCTAGCAACTCTGACAGCGCTGTCCAAGCCACTGTGCGCTTGCGGCTTGCTTCAGGCGCCATCCCCCGGCTAGGCGAGCGGCATGACCATTGGTGAACAGCGCCTCCAGCGCCGCATGGCGCGCGGCATCGAATTTCTGGGCAGCGAGACTGCGATCCTGTGCGGCGCGATGTCGTGGGTGAGCGAGCGCAACCTCGTCTCCGCCATCTCCAACGCGGGCGGCTTTGGCCTGATCGCGTGCGGCGCGATGACGCCCGAGCTGCTCGATGCCGAGATTGCGGGCACCAAGGCGCTGACCGACAAGCCGTTCGGCGTGAACCTGATCACCATGCACCCGCAGCTGTTCGACCTGATCGACGTGTGCGCGAAGCATAATGTCACGCATATCGTGCTCGCGGGCGGCCTGCCCCCGGCGGGGTCGCTCGACGCGATCAAGGGCAATGGCGCGAAGCTGATCTGCTTTGCGCCCGCATTGTCGCTCGCCAAGAAGCTAATCCGCTCCGGCGTCGATGCCTTGGTGGTCGAGGGGATGGAGGCCGGCGGCCATATCGGTCCGGTGTCGACCAGCGTGCTCGCGCAGGAAATCCTGCCCGACGTGTCGGAACAGGTGCCGGTGTTCGTCGCGGGCGGGATCGGGCGCGGCGAGGCGATTGCCGGCTATCTCGACATGGGCGCGGCGGGCGTCCAGCTCGGCACCCGTTTTGCGTGCGCGACCGAGAGCATCGCACATCCGAATTTCAAGAAGGCGTTCTTCCGCGCCAGCGCGCGCGACGCGATCTCGAGCGTGCAGATCGACCCGCGCTTGCCGGTGATCCCGGTCCGCGCGCTCAAGAATGCCGGTAGCGAGCTGTTCACCGCCAAGCAGCGCGAGGTCGCGCAGCTATTGGACGAGGGCAAGGTCGAGATGGCCGAAGCGCAGCTGCAGATCGAACATTACTGGGCCGGCGCCCTGCGCCGCGCGGTGATCGAGGGTGACGTCGACAATGGCTCGCTGATGGCCGGCCAGTCGGTCGGCATGGTCAGCAAGGAAGAACCCGTCGCCGACATCATCGCCCAGCTCATGGCCGAGGCGGCGGCGGCGCTGGAGAAGCGGGCGGCTTAGCCAGCCGGACATCGGCGTCGGTCAGGGCGAGACCGGCGCTGCAGTCCAGCGCCTTTCCGATCACCCGGCCATCGGCGAGCACGATCCGGACCGCGATTGTGCGCGCGCCGAGCCAGCCTGTCGGATCAGCGCAGAATCCGGCGCCGATCTCCACCTGACGCTGCCGCCCGCCCGGGATCGTGCGACCGCTCAACACATCCTGCCGGTCGACCTTGCGCTTGCCGCCGCCGCCGACCAGCCTGCCGATCACGCTATCGAGGCCCTTGGCCAGCGTCCGCGTGACCTGGATCGCACTGATCGCGGCGCGACTGCGGTTGTCGACGGTCACCGACCGCATCTCGCCGCACAGGGTGCAGGTCGCCAGTTCAGCGTCGTCATCCGCAGCGGCCGGTGCGTCGCGGACCGGTGCGGAGCGCGCGGATGGTTCAGCCTGCGGCGCTTGTGCCGCAACGGCGAGGAGGACGGCGATGGCAGGAACCGACACCATGCCGCAGCCTAACCCGCCCGTGCCCGCCCGACCAGCCCGTTAACCATCCCGCTCAACGCGATGGTCAACGCCTTGTGCTCTGATGCGCCCATGCGCCGGGCTTTACCCTTGTTCGTCTTCGCTCTTGGCCTTGGCGCCTGTTCGACCGGGTCGTCGCGGAGCGACGTCGCCGCTGTCCAGCCCGTCGCAAACGCGCCGGCTCCGGCGCCCGCGCGGGTCGCCGGACCGCCCGATGGCGCGGCAGCGAACCTCGTCATCCCGGCCCGGCTCGCCGATGGCAGCTATGCAACCCCCAACCGCGATGTCTTTGCCCCGGCCGCCGCGTGGCATTTGCGCGCCGCGTTCAACGTCGCGGCGCTCAACTGCAACGACCCCGCCATCGCCGCCGCCTATAACCGCTTCCTCACCGTGCACCGCCGCGCACTGGCCGACGCGCACCGGCGCGCCGCCGCATTCCATGGCGCGGGGTTCGATCCGGCGATGACCCGTCTTTACAATTACTTCGCCCAGCCCCCGGTGCTCGCCCGCTTCTGTGCAACCGCGGGCGCGCTGGCGCAGGAGGCGGCCAACTGGCCCGCTGCGGCGATGCCCGACGCAGCCGGCCCCGCGCTTGCCCGGATCGACCAGCCCTTTGTCGACTTCTACGCGCGTTATGATGCGTGGCGCGCGGCAGCGACCGCGCCGCGACCGACCGGTCCGCGTCTGACCTATCAGGCCAGCATCTTCGCGTTCGATCCGACCGTGACCGGCGGCAGCGAGGCGCTCGCCGCGCGCTGAATTCCTTGGCGCGTCCCGGGCGATCTGATAGCGATTCGCTTATGCCCGTTTCCGCCGCCGCCTCCGCCCGAGAAATCCTGACGCGGTTGCACGACGTGATGGCGTCGCGCACCCCGGCCCAGTCCAAGCTGAACGCCGTGGTCGAGATCATCGGGGAGTCGCTGCGCAGCGAAGTCTGTTCGATCTACCTGCTGCGCGAAGGCGTGCTCGAGCTGTTCGCGACCCGCGGCCTGGCGCAGGAGGCGGTGCATGTCACCAAGCTCGCGCTGGGCGAGGGGCTGGTCGGCACGATCGCCAAGAACGTCGAGACGCTGAACCTCGACGAAGCCGCCGCCCACCCCGATTTCGCGTATCGCCCCGAAACGGGCGAAGAGCGCTTCCACAGCTTTGCCGGCGTCCCGATCATACGCAAGGAACGCGCGGTCGGCGTGCTTGCCGTGCAACATGCCGATCCGCGCAAGTATGAAGAGGTGGAGATCGAGGCGCTGCAGACGGTGGCGATGGTGCTGTCGGAGCTGATCGCCAATGCCGGGCTGATCGACAGCGCTGACACGAGCGCGGGCGGATCCACGCGCGCCCAGCCGACCGCGACCGCGCGCATCGCCGGGTTCAAGCTGGTCGAGGGGATGGCCGCAGGCGCCGCCGTGTTCCACCAGCCACGCATCACCATCGAACATACGGTGGCCGAGGATACCGAGGCCGAGCGTCACCGCGTCTATGCCGCGTTCGACAAGATGCGCGAACAGATCGACCGCATGACCAGCCAGGCCGAGTTCGGCGTCGGCGGCGAACATGAGGAGATCCTCGAGACCTACAAGATGTTCGCCTATGACGAGGGTTGGGGCCGTCGCATCAACGAGGCGATCGACAGCGGCCTGACCGCCGAGGCGGCGATCGAGCGCGTGCAGCAGCGCACCCGGATGCGGATGCGGCAGATCGACGATCCGCTGCTGCGCGACCGGATGCACGATCTGGAAGATCTGTCCAACCGGCTGCTGCGCATCGTGTCGGGCCAGCTCGGCACCGCGGCGCAATTGGGGCTGCGGCAGGATTCGATCCTGATCGCGCGCAACATGGGCCCGGCCGAACTGCTCGAATATGACCGCCGCCGGCTCAAGGGCGTGATCCTCGAGGAAGGGTCGCTGACCGCGCACGTCACCATCGTCGCGCGCGCAATGGGCGTGCCGGTGCTGGGCCGGGTCAAGGATGTCCGCCGCCTGGTGGCCGAAGGCGACCGGCTGCTGCTCGACGTGACCGAGGAAAGCCTGATCGTCCGCCCGACGCTGGCGATGGAAGAGGTGTTCGAGGCGAAGCTGCTGGTCACGCAGAAGCGTCGCGCCGCCTTTGCCGCGCTGCGCAATCAGGCGCCGGTGACGCGCGACGATCATCGCGTGACGCTGATGGTCAATGCCGGGCTGCGCGACGATGTCGCCGCGCTCGACCTGACCGGCGCCGACGGGATCGGGCTGTTCCGCACCGAATTCCAGTTTCTCGTATCCGCCACCCTGCCCCAGCGCGAGGGGCAGAAGCGCCTGTATCGCGACGTGCTGGAGGCGGCGGGCGACCGCCCCGTCATCTTCCGCACCGTCGATATCGGCGGCGACAAGGCGCTGCCCTATCTCGACCATGACGAGAATGGCGAGGAGGAGAATCCCGCCATGGGCTGGCGCGCGATCCGGCTGGCGCTCGATCGCGAGGGCCTGATGAAGATTCAGGCACGCGCATTGCTCGAAGCCGCTGCCGGGCGCACGCTCAGCGTCATGTTCCCGATGGTGTCCGAACCCTGGGAGTTCAAACAGGCGCGTGCGATCTTCGAGGCACAGCGTGCCTGGCTGGAGGCGCGCGGACACAAATTGCCGCTGCACGTCCGCTACGGCGCGATGCTCGAAGTGCCGGCGCTGGCCGAGGTGCTCGACATCCTGCTGCCCCAGATCGATTTCCTGTCGATCGGCACCAACGACCTGACCCAGTTCCTGTTCGCCGCCGACCGCGCCCACCCCAAGCTGGCGGTGCGCTATGACTGGCTGAGCCCGTCGATCCTGCGCTTCCTGCGCCGCGTGACGCGCGAGGCACATGCCGCGAACGTCCCGGTGGCGGTGTGCGGCGAGATGGGCGGGCGGCCGCTAGAGGCGATGGCGCTGATCGGGCTTGGCATCGACCGCCTGTCGATCACCCCGGCGGCGGTGGGGCCGGTCAAGGCGATGGTCCGCAGCCTCGACCATGGCGCGCTGGTCACGGCGATGCAGGGCCTGCTCGCCACGCCGCCGCGCGACATGCGCGCTGCGCTGGAGGGCTGGGCCGCCGACCATGGCGTCGAGCTGGCATGACCCGAAAGTCGGCCAATCCCCGGCTTTTCGAGTAGTGCGAACGTTGACACGCCATTAAGACATGCAAGAACGCGGCGACCATGCGGCCAGCGGAGGGATTTGAATGAGCGGCGAAGCGGGCGACAGCCCGAACCTGTTTCCGGTGAAGGTCGGGGAGAAATTGCGCGACATTCGCCTGGCGCAGGGACTTGAACTCGCCGACATTGCGGCGCGGACGCGCGTGCCGCTGCGCCACCTCGCCGCGATCGAGGCGTCGGACTATTCCGGTCTCCCCTCGCCCACTTATGCAATCGGCTTCGTCAAGGCCTATGCCCGGGCCGTCGGCGCGGACGAGGTCGCGCTCGCCCGGGCGTTGCGCAGCGAGACTGCCGACACCTTTGCCGCGCGCGAAGTCTATGAAAGCTACGACCCGGAAGACCCGGTGCGCGAACCGCCGAGCGGGCTGGTCTGGGCGGGTGCGGTCATCGCGGTGCTGCTGCTTGCGGCTGTCGGGCTGTGGTACGGCACCGACCTGTTCCGCGGCGGGGTCGCCACGCCCGAACCGGCGCCGACCGCAGTTGCAACGCCCGAACCGGTGCCCAGCGCTGCCGCGACCCCGGCCGGCGCAGGCCAGGTAACGCTGGTCGCGACCCAGCCGGTGTGGCTGCGGGTCTATGACAGTGCCGGAACGCGCCTGTTCGAAAAGGAAATGGCGACCGGTGAACGCTATGACGTGCCGACCGACGCCGCCGGTCCGATGATCAACCTTGGCCGCCCCGAGGCGGTTCAGGTGCTGATCGACGGGGCCGAAGTGGCGCCGCTCGGACGGGCGGGCGTGGCGATCAAGGATGTCGCGATCAGCGCCGATGCGCTGCGCGCGCGCGGCCAGCCGGTGACGGCGGCGCCGTCGTCGACCGCGACGCCCGCTGCCGCAGCCGTGCGCCCGGCGCCACAGCGGACGCCGACGGCGCGATCGACCCCGGCGGCGGTGCGTACGCCGGCGGCCCGGCCATCCGCGGCACCGACGGCAACGCCGCCGCCGGCCGTGGTGCAACCGGAGCCGGTGGCGACGCCAGCGGCTTAAGGCTGGGGTCAGCATCACCGGCGCAATTTTGGTGCTATAGAAGGTCTAGCGAAGGATATCGCGGGTGGGGACAAGCATGCGTTTTGTGAGCAAGGGTACGGCAATGGCGGTGGTGCTGGCGAGCGTCGCCGCGCTGGCGCTTCCGGCGGGGGCGCAGACCGGTCGTGACGGGATCGAGGGGCGCGTCGACCGGCTTGAGCGCGAAATGCGCGCGGTCCAGCGCAAGGTATTCCCCGGCGGGGCCGGTCAGACGGTCGAACCGCAAATCACTGCCCCCGACCGGAGCGGCCCGGCGCCGGGCATTCCGGCAAGCGGCGTGGTCACCGACCTGACCGCGCGCGTGAACGCCGTTGAAGCCCAGCTGTCGACGCTGACCGGCCAGATCGAACAGAGCCAGTATCGCCTGCGCCAGCTCGAAGAAGCGTTCACCGCCTACAAGCGGTCGACCGATGCGCGGCTCAAGGCGCTCGAAGACGGCGCCACCGCTATTGGCGGGTCAGCGCCGGTCCCCGGGATCGGCACCGCCCCGGCGACGACGCCGCGTCCGGCGACGCCGCGCCCGGCCACCCCCGCACCGACCGCGACGGCGCCCGCGCCGACCGCACCGGTGGCAGGGATCGAGCGGCCCAAGACCGACGATCCGGCCGAGGACGCCTATGTCTATGGCTTCCGCCTGTGGCAGGCGAAGCAGTATGACAAGGCAATCGTCGAGCTGCGCAGCGTGGTGCAGAAGCATCCCAAGCACCGCCGCGCCAGCTATGCGCAGAACCTGCTCGGCCGCGCCCTGCTCGATCAGGGCAAGCCGGCACTCGCCGCGACCGCCTTCTTCGAAAACTATCAGAAGATGCCCAATGGCGAGCGCGCGCCGGACTCGCTCTATTATCTCGCCCAGGCACTGGTGAAGATGAAGAAGCCGGCGAGCGAAGTGTGCAAGGTCTATGACGAGCTGACCGACGTCTATGGCGACCGCATGTCCGAAGCGATGAAGATGGATGTCGCCACCGGCCGTTCCGCCAGCAAGTGCAAGTGACGCACTGAGCCCGCTCGATCCGGCATGGGTCGAGCGGTTTCGGCGCGACATTGAGGCAGCTCTGGGCGCGGCTACAGAAGGGACATTGGCGCTCGCGGTGTCCGGTGGGCCGGACAGCATGGCCATGCTTGCATTGGCTCATGCAGGGTTTCCGGGACGCGTGGCGGCGGCGACGGTCGATCATCGGTTGCGATCCGCGAGCGCCGCTGAGGCGCGAATGGTCGCCGATTGGTGCGCGACGGTTGGCATTCCGCACACGACCCTCCGGCCACCGCGGCGCATCTTTCGATCGAATGTTCAGGCAGATGCGCGTCACCTGCGCTATGACCTGCTCGGCCACTGGGCCATCGAACTGGGGGCGCACGCGCTGCTGACCGCGCATCACTGCGACGACCAGGCCGAGACGTTCCTGATGCGCGCGCGGCGTGGGTCGGGTCCGGGAGGCCTTGGCGGCATCCGCACGCGCTGGCGCTGGGAACGGCACCGCTGGCACAGGGGCTATCCAAAAGCCGGCGTGGCGGCAGTCGCGGATGTCGACGGGGTTACGGTCGTGCGCCCCCTGCTTGGCTGGCGGCGCGCCGAACTGCGCGCGATTGCCGCGCAGGCCGCGATCCCCTTCGTCGATGACCCCAGCAATGCGGATGACCGCTTCGATCGTGTCCGCATGCGGCAGCTGCTCGCGCAAAACCCCTGGCTCGACCCGGTCGCGCTGGCGCGCTCGGCGCGCAGTTGCGAAGAAAGCGACGCGGCGCTGGCCGCGATGATGCACTGGATTGCGACCGAGCGGACCCTGGCTTCCGACGCGGACGAACGGCGAATCGACATGGCCGGTCTGCCGCGCGAACTGAAGCGGCGACTGGCCCGGGACGCGATCGGCTATGTCCGGCTGGTCGCGAGCGTGACGGAGGGCAATTGGTCCGACAGCACCAATATCGAAGCGCTGCTCGACGCGCTGGAGGCGGGCGCAGCGACAACGCAGGCCGGTGTGATCGTGCGCCCACGCGGGACCGTCTGGACCTTTCGCGAAGCACCACCGCGTCGATCACACTGATCGACCCAAAGCGTCGCCTGTTCCATTGCCATTAACCTGCGGACGCCTATCTTGTGCGGTCAGGAAGGTACGGACGACATATGAGCGACGACAACAAGACCCAGGGTCCCGACAATAACGGCAATCCGTGGATGAAGAGCCTGCTCGTCTGGGTCGGCATCCTCGCCGCGCTGGCGCTGTTCGTGAACATGGTCGGCGCGCCCGGCACCAGCAACACCGGCACGACGATCGCCTATTCCGAGTTTCTCGACAAGGTCGAGCAAGGCCAGGTGAAGGAGGTCAATGTCGCCGGCAGTGTCATCACCGGCACGATGGACAATGACACGCGCTTCCGCACCAATGCCGTCGCCAACCCCGACCTGATCCCGACGCTGCGCAAGCAGGGCGTGACGATCAGCGCGCGGCCCGAGGAAGGCCCGTCGATCTGGCAATATGTGCTGGTCCAGGCACTCCCGTTCCTGCTGTTCCTCGGCATCGCCTTCTTCGTGCTGCGGCAGATGCAGAAGGGTTCCGGCTCGGGCGCGATGGGCTTTGGCAAGTCGCGCGCCAAGCTGCTGACCCAAAAGGAAGGCAAGGTCACGTTCGACGACGTTGCCGGCATCGACGAAGCGCGTGAGGAGCTGCAGGAAATCGTCGAATTCCTGCGGGATCCGACCAAATTCGCGCGCCTCGGCGGCAAGATTCCCAAGGGCGCACTGCTGGTCGGCTCGCCCGGCACCGGCAAGACGCTGCTCGCCCGCGCGATCGCGGGTGAGGCAGGCGTTCCGTTCTTCACCATCTCCGGCTCGGACTTTGTCGAAATGTTCGTCGGTGTCGGCGCGTCTCGCGTCCGCGACATGTTCGAACAGGCCAAGAAGAGCGCGCCGTGCATCGTCTTCATCGACGAAATCGACGCGGTCGGGCGCCATCGCGGCGCCGGCCTTGGCAACGGCAATGACGAGCGCGAACAGACCCTCAACCAGCTCCTTGTCGAAATGGACGGGTTCGAGGCGAGCGAAGGCATCATCATCGTCGCGGCGACCAACCGCCCCGACGTGCTCGATCCCGCGCTGCTCCGCCCGGGCCGCTTCGACCGTCAGGTCGTCGTGCCGCGCCCGGACATTGAAGGCCGCGTCAAGATCCTGCAGGTCCATATGAAGAAGGTGCCGCTGGCGCCCGATGTCGATGCCCGCGTGATCGCGCGCGGCACGCCGGGCTTCTCGGGCGCCGACCTTGCCAACCTCGTCAACGAGGCGGCGCTGATGGCGGCGCGCAAGGGCAAGCGCCTGGTCGCGATGAGCGAGTTCGAAGAGGCCAAGGACAAGGTGATGATGGGCGCCGAACGGCGTTCGATGGTGATGACCGACGACGAGAAGCGGATGACCGCCTATCACGAAGCCGGCCACGCCATCGTCAGCTTGCACGAACCGGCATCGGATCCGATCCACAAGGCGACGATCATCCCGCGTGGCCGCGCGCTGGGCATGGTGATGCGCCTGCCGGAGCGTGACAGCTACAGCTATCACCGCGACAAGATGTACGCGAACCTCGCCGTCGCCATGGGCGGGCGCGTGGCCGAAGAAATCATCTTCGGCTATGACAAGGTGTCGTCGGGCGCGAGCGGCGATATCCAATATGCTACCGGCCTGGCGCGCGACATGATCACGAAGTGGGGCATGTCCGACAAGCTGGGGCCGGTCGAATATGCCCAGCCCGAGGGCGAAAGCTTCCTCGGCTATTCGGCCTCGCAGCCGCGCCACATGTCGAACGAGACCCAGCAGCTGATCGACCATGAGATCAAGGCGACGGTCGAGGGCGGCCTCAAGCGCGCGCGCGACGTGTTGACCGAGCATATCGACCAGCTGCACACGCTGGCCGGCGCGCTGCTCGAATATGAGACGCTGTCGGGCGACGAGATCAAGAAGCTGCTGTCGGACGGCGATATCGGGCGCCCCGATCCGTCGACGATCAAGGGCCCGGTCCCGGTCACCGGAACGTCGATCCCCAAGACGCGCCGCCCGAAGGGGCCGTTCGGCAACCCGGCGCCGCAGGGCGCCTGACCGGCGCTACTTCTTCTCTGACTTGGGTGTGGCCCGCGTGATGAGCGCGGGCCGCATCGTTTTGGCGATATCGATATCGGGCTGGGCGACCAGCGCCTCCAGCATCGCGATGCGCGCGGCGCATTTCGCGACCGGATCCTTGCCCTCCAGTGCCTTGGCCAGCCGGTCGGCCGCGGCGGTGTCGCCATTGGTGGCGAAGCGGAACAGCTCCAGCCCCGAAATCTCGCGTCCCTTGGTCAGTTCGCTTAGTACCTGGAGCGGCGCCCCCGCCACGCGCAGCGCATGCGCGTAATGGCGGTCGCGAAACGCGCGGCTCAGCGATTCGGCCGACTCGGCGCCATCCCCGGCACAGGCGCGCACGTCCGCCGTGCGCAGCTCGCGCAGCCGGGCGAGGCGAATGTCCATCTCCGCCGCGATCAGTGCGGAACCCACCAGCGGCAGCCGCGTCTGATAGGCCTTGTTCACCAGCGCATCGATCGCGCGATAGCCCTCACGCGCATCGCGCTTGCGCGTGGCAATCGCCTGGGTGATCGCCCGCACCTCGGCATAGAGTTTGGGGTTACCCGACTGGAGCGCGCGGAACCCCGGCTCGGACGCTTCCAGTGCCTTGAGCGGATCGGATGGAACCACCGAAATTGTCGGCGGCGGCACGCCCTCCTTGCGCCGCTCAGGGGCCGACATGACTGCTGCGATGACGATGATCGCCCAGAGCAGCATGTTGGCAAGCGTCGCCACCGCGCCGCCGCGCCCGTCGGGATCGCCCGCACGCAGCCCGCTCATCAGCACCAGCGACGTTCCCGCCGCGGCTCCCCATGCGATCAGCGGCGTGCCCGGCATCCATTCGCTGCGCACGATCGCCCCGCCGATCAGGGCGATCATGATGCCGAGCGCGATCAGCACCGGCCGCGGCGCGATCAGGCGGGCAATGGCCTGCCGCGCCGACATCCCGATCACGCCGGACGAAAGCGCGAACAGGATGGTCAGCGCCTGTTCCGCCACGGTCATCGCGAAAAAGGCGGGGCCGATAAACGCACCCACCACCGCCAGCACCACCGTACGCTGCCACCCAGGACCCGCGCCCTCTTCGCCGCCGTCGAGCACGAAGATGGCGATTGCGAGAATGAGAAAGGCAGCGGCAAGGCCGCCGGCAATCCATGGCGTCGCCGGCGCGGCGATCGCGGCTGCGGTCAGCGCCAGCCAGCCGCCGAGGCGCCAGCCGCTGCCGCGCGCGCGCTGCGCCCCCTGCCGCGCCGCGCGCCAGCGCCGCGGCGTGACGTAGCGCCAGTGCGCCACCGCAAGGACAATGCCGAGTGCACCGGCAGCCGTTGCGCCCCAGAGCTGCCGCTCCGGCGTCGCGCCGAGCAGGAAGAATGCGAGCGCAGCGGCCGCGCCCAGTGCCAACAACCCGAGTTCGACCGGTCCGAAGCGCGGTGCATCGAGATGCGCCCGCCACCACTCGGCCGCCTTTGGGTGAAAGCTATGGGCGATTCCCGGCACTTCGTAATCGGCCAGTTCGAACAGGCGCTGGACCTGCGCGGCTACGCCCAGCCGCAGTGCGCGCAGCCGCCGCAGCCAGCCCGGAGACTTGCCGTCGGTCAGTTCGCGCCAGCCGCCGCCCAGCTTGTGCCCGCGCCCGAACGACGCGATCAGCCGCCACTCGTCGAGCCGTGCGCGCAGCGCCCAGACCGCCGGGGGATGGTTACCCTCCCCCTCCCAGCCGAACGCCGTCATCGCCTGGCGCAGGATCGCGTCGCTGCGCGGGATCGTGTCGGCAATCAGCGTGGCGAGCCGGTATTCGGCCTGAGCGCGCCGGTCGAGTTCGATCAGCGCAGGCGCCGCCATCACCGCGTCGAACGCCGCCCGCACGGCATCGCGATCCTTGAACCACGGCCCGCGCAGCCCCGCTTCAAGCTCGGCGAAGCGGCGCTCGAACTCGGCCGCATCGGCTGCGCGCTCGGCTGCCAGCGGGTCGGCGGGCTCTGGAACCGGAGTGGGAACGGGAACAGGGCCGGCGTCGGATAGCGGGGCGGGCGGTGGTAACGGCTCCGCGTCGGGCAGCGCCTCGCGCTGCGGCGGAATCGGCTCGCCGACCGGTACCAATATGACCGGGGAGGATTCGTCCTCCGGCGTGTCGTCCCAGTCGTCGAAATGCTGGTAATCGACCCAGCGCAGCGCCTCTTCATAAGCTTCGCGCAACGCCATGAAGCCCGCAGCATCGTCTTCGGGATTGGTCGTCTTGAGCCGGGCGGCATAGGCGCGGCGGATCGTCGCACGGTCACTGCCGCGCGGGATGCCCAGCACCTTCCACCAGTGCCTCACAAGAAGGTCTCGCCCTCAAGCTGGTCGAGCGCGGCGTGAAACTCCTTGCGCGCGGTTTCGATCGTGCGCGGATCCTGCGTCTCCAGCGCAGCGCTGAACCGCGCCATCAGCTCGTCGACCCAGGCGCGCTGTTCGCCGAGGAAGTTCTCGAAACATTTTTCGCCACGCGCGATCGCGGCCTTGTTCTCGGCCTGGTCGCGCGGGTGCACCTTCAGCCCCGCGAGCGCCGCACGCGCCTTTTCCAGCGCAGCCGGATCGGCGACATTGCCGTCATTGATCGTCAGGCTCACCGTCTCGCCGGTGCGCGGCACCACGATGTCGACCTCGAGCAGGCCGGAAATGTCGTAGGAAAAGCGTACATCGACCGCCTGCCCGGCCGGGCCGCGCGGCACCTGCACCGTCGTGCGACCGATTTCGACATTGTCGCGCACCAGCCGCGCCTCGCCCTGAAAGATGCCGAACTCGACCTTGGTCTGGTTGTCGTGCATCGTGCTGAAGACATGCATCCGGCTGGCCGGGATGACGGTCCCGCGCTCGATGATCGGCGCGAACAGCCCGTCCTCGATGCCCCCGCCCGGCAAGCGCCGTGCGACCTCCACGCCCAGCGTGTAGGGGCAGACATCGGTGACGACGACTTCCTTGAGCGCCGAATCGCGTGACTTGAGCCCCGCCTGCACCGCCGCGCCCAGTGCCACCGCCTCGTCGGGGTTGACCGTCGCATTGGGGAAGCGGCCGAACATCCGCGTCACCGCGCTGCGCACCAGCGGCATGCGCGTCGCGCCGCCGATCAGGATGATCTCGGACAGTTCCGCGCTCTTGATCCCCGAATCGCGCATCGAGCGCAGCACCGGCTCGCGCAGCCGGTCGATCAGCGGCTTGGCCGCCTCCTCGAACATCGCGGTGGTGACGCTGTGGCGATATTCGGCATCGTTCCACACGATCCGCATCTCCGCCTCGCCCGCGCTGCTCAGCGTGCGACGGGCGCGCTCGGCCGCTTCGCGCAATTTCTGGTGCAGCGGATCGTCGCCACGTCCGGCCTCGCCGAACGCGCCGGCATGCGCCTCGCGCATCAGGCCGACCAGCAGCTCGTTGAAATCCTCGCCGCCCAGATGGTTGTCGCCGGTCGAGGCGCGGACTTCGATGATCCCTTCGAAAATCTCGACGATCGACACGTCGAACGTGCCACCGCCCAGGTCGAACACCAGGAAGCGCGATTCATCGGCAAGCTGATGGATGCCATAAGCGAGCGCGGCGGCGGTCGGTTCGTTGACCAGCCGGTCGACCTTCAGCCCCGCCAGTTCGCCCGCGCGGTGCGTCGCCTTGCGCTGCTTGTCGTTGAAATAGGCCGGGACGGTGATCACCGCCTCGGTCACGGCTTCTCCCAGAAACGCCTCCGCATCGGCCTTCAGGCTGCGCAGCACCAGTGCGGACAGCTCCTCCGGCGCAAAGTCGCGCTTGCCCAGCCGTGTCGTACGCTGGGTGCCCATGTACCGCTTGAACGCGGTCACCGTTGCATCGGGATGGCTCGCCATCCGCTCACGCGCCGCCAGACCGGTGATGACATCGCCCTGCGCATCGATACTGACCGCCGACGGGGTCAGGAAATGGCCGAGCTGGTTGGGAATCAGCTCCGCCCGGCCATCGCGAAACACCGCCGCGGCACTGTTCGTGGTGCCGAGGTCGATACCGATAATCATGCGTTCAGTCCCCCGTCGATTCGCGGCGACTTTAGCGGTCGGGCGGCGACTGTGAAGCGGACGAATTCAACTGGCGTTCACGCCGGCGATGCTGTTTCATCGCGGCGGAGCGGGAGGAGGAATCGATGCGCGCACTGATCGGGATGACGGCCGCTGCGGCCATGCTGGTGCCGGCGACGGCGCAGGCGATGAGCGTCGCGGAATTTCTGGCCAAGGCGAATGCGCTCAAGGCCAAGGGTTTTCTGGCGCTGGGGTCGCCCGATATCAAGCTGCTGCGCGCCGAGGTGGAGCGTGCGTCCGACGCCTATCGCGCCGATCTGGCCACGGCCCGTGTCGCAGGACGACCGGCGCACAGCTGCCCTCCGCCCAAGGGCAAGGCAAAGATCGGCAGCAACGAACTGATCGCCGAGTTCGAGGCGATTCCGCCGGCGCAGCGCGGAGTGAGCGTCAAATCGGCATTCTACGCGATGATGAAGAAGCGCTTTCCCTGCCGCGGCTGAAGCTCAGCCCAGCAGGCCAAGGCCCAGCAGCAGCAACCCGAACAGCGTCACGATAAAGGTGATGAACACCAGCAGGATCGCGGTGCGCACCAGTGCCTTCCACCCCCGCTGGCGATAGGCGCCCTTCATCTGGAAAAAGATGTGGACCGGCGGCACGAACGTCGCGACCGCGGCGATCAGATTGCCCGGCACCCCGACCGCCCCGCCGATCATCACCGCGATGAACAGCAGCGAC
The DNA here is from genome assembly GCF_031456015.1 of Sphingomonas sp. BE123. Lineage (NCBI taxonomy): Bacteria > Pseudomonadati > Pseudomonadota > Alphaproteobacteria > Sphingomonadales > Sphingomonadaceae > Sphingomonas > Sphingomonas sp. BE123. Next base: position 1,451,443 of record NZ_JAVDTW010000001.1, read on the forward strand.
ATGAACGCCAGCGAATAGGTGACGAACACCGCATGGTCATAGCCATGAAAGCGGCGGTGCCAGGCAAAGAGCAGCCATACGAACGGGATCGAGAGCGGGATCAGCGCCCAGCTGAACTTGTAGCTGTTGGTCTGCAGCTTGTAGAGCGCGAGTCCCGGGTTCTGCTCCGCCTTGGCGATGCCCTTGTCGAGCCGCGGCCACCCGGTCCGCACCACGGGCTTGGCCGCAGCTCCACCCGCCATCGGCTTGCTGCGCAGTTCGGCAAGTTCGCCCGACAGGCGCGCAATTTCACGGTCCAGCGCCACTGCCCTAGGCTCGCCCGCGTTCAGCGCGGCGCGCTTGGCACGCGCATTCTGCAGCGCCGATTCGGTCCAGCCGGTTTCCAGGCCGGCGCGAAACTGCGAGCTGCCGCCGACTTCGGGCGGCGGGGATATCCCCATGATCTGCATCACCGCGAACATGGTGAAGACCGAAAACAGGAACATTGCCATCGGCGACACGAAATGCGCGCGCTCGCCATGGATGTAGCGCCGGGTCAGCTCGCCGGGCCGGAAGGCAAGCAGGGGAAGCGTGTTCCACAGCTTTCCCTCGAAATGCACCACCCCGTGCAGGATTTCGTGCCAGATCGCGCCGATCGTGCGGTGGACATGCCCTGCCTGCCCGCACTGGTGGCAATGCGGGCCGACCAGCACGGTGCCGCAGTTGAGGCAGATGCCGCCCTGCGCGCCATGCGTGTCATCCCGCCCATGGTCGACCGCACGGCCGATCAGCGCTCCCGTCACCAGATCCCCGGCTGCGTCGAATTCCCCCATGAAGCGCATCTATCAGCTTGGAAAAGCCCATGCGATAGGGACTTTGCGGTTGCAGCATGATAGCGCAGCGCGATGGACCAGACCGCCGTCACGCTGATCGCCGCCATGGGCGCCCGCGCCCGCCATGCCGCCACCGCGCTCGCGGGGATGCCGACTTCCGTCAAGGCCGCCGGCCTGCGCGCCGCCGCCGCCGCGCTGCGCGCCGAAGCCGATGCGATCCTTGCCGCCAATGCCCGCGATATCGAAACCGGCGCCGCAAACGGCCTGTCGGGCGCGCTGCTCGACCGGCTGCGGCTCGATCCGGCGCGGCTGGAGGGGGCCGCTGCCGGGGTAGAGGCGGTCGCCGCGCTGACCGATCCGGTCGGCGCCGTCATCGACACGAGCGCGCGGCCCAACCGCCTGCAGCTCAGCCGCGTGCGCGTCCCGATCGGGGTGATCGGCATCATCTATGAAAGCCGCCCCAACGTCACCGCCGATGCGGCGGCATTGTGCGTGATGAGCGGCAATGCCGTCATCCTGCGCGGGGGGTCGGAAGCGGCGCACAGCAACCGCGCGATCCACGCCGCCTTTGCGCGCGGGCTTGCCGCCGCCGGCCTGCCTGCCGACGCAGTCCAGCTCGTCCCGACCACCGATCGCGCCGCGGTGGGCGCGATGCTCAAGGCCGATGGCGCGATCGACCTGATCGTCCCGCGCGGCGGCAAGAGCCTGGTCGCGCGCGTGCAGGAAGAAGCGCGCGTGCCCGTGCTCGCCCATCTCGACGGCATCTGCCACACCTATATCGATCGTGCCGCCGATCCGGTCATGGCGATCAAGCTGGCGCTCAACGCCAAATTGCGCCGCACCGGCATCTGCGGCGCGACCGAGACCCTGCTGATCGACCGCGGCTTTGCCGATCCGCTCCCCGTGCTGGAGGCGCTGGCCGATGCCGGGTGCGAACTGCGCGGCGACGCGGCGGTGCAGGCGATCGAGCCGCGCACGCTCCCGGCGACGCCGGAGGATTGGGACACCGAATATCTCGACGCGATCCTGTCGGTCGCGCTGGTCGATGGTGTCGAGGGCGCCATGGCGCATATCGCGCGTCATTCGAGCCATCATACCGACGCGATCGTCACCGACGACGCCGCGACCGCCGAGCGTTTCCTCAACGGCGTCGACAGCGCGATCGTGATGTGGAACGCCTCGACCCAGTTCGCCGATGGCGGGGAGTTCGGGCTGGGCGCCGAAATCGGCATCGCCACCGGCCGCCTCCACGCCCGCGGCCCGGTCGCACTGGAGGGGCTGACGACATATAAATGGGTGGTGCGCGGGACCGGACAGGCGCGTCCTTGAAACGCATCGGCCTCCTCGGCGGGTCGTTCAACCCGGCGCATCGCGGCCATCGCGCCATCTCGCTCCATGCGTTGCGCGCGCTCGGGCTGGATGAAGTGTGGTGGATGGTGTCGCCGGGCAATCCGCTCAAGGATGCACAGGACATGGCCCCGTTCGCCGCGCGGATGGCGGCGGCACAGCGAGTCGCGCGTCACGCGCCGATCCGCCCCACCGCGATCGAGCAGCGGCTCAACACCCGCTACACCGTCGATACGCTCGCCAAGCTGACGCGCCTGTATCCGCGCCATCAGTTCATCTGGCTGATGGGCGGGGACAATCTGGCGCAATTCAACCGGTGGCGTGGCTGGCGAACGATCGCGCGACAGGTTCCGATTGCGGTAATCGCGCGTCCGGGCTATGATCGCGCTGCTCATGCGAGCCCCGCCATGAGCTGGCTGCGGCGTTTCGTGCGGCCCGCACGCCAGGCGAAGACTTGGACGAAGTGGAGTTTGCCGGCCCTGGTGCTGTTGCGCTTCCGCCCCGACCCGACTTCGGCGACCCGCCTGCGCGCCGCCGACCCCGGCTGGCACCGGCGTGTTCATCGCGGCCGCACGCCGCCTCAACCCTCATTGCCCTAGCCCAGGAGTGCCCTTGTCCGTTTCCCCTCAACTCGATGCCCAGTCGCCCGCCGCGCGCGGCATCTCCGCGGATGCGGAAGCGCTGCACCGGCTGGTGCTTGCCTCGCTTGACGACGATCAGGCGGTCGAGACGGTGTCGATCCCGCTCGCGGGCAAGAGCAGCATTGCCGATTACATGGTGGTCGCCAGCGGCCGCTCGACTCGCCAGGTCGCTTCGATGGCCCAGAAACTGGCCGAAAAGATCAAGGCCGAGTTCGGGCGCAGCCCGCGGGTCGAGGGGCTTCCGGCCGCCGACTGGGTGCTGATCGATGCCGGTGACGTGATCGTGCACCTTTTCCGCCCCGAAGTGCGCAGCTTCTACAATCTTGAACGGATGTGGGCGTTCGGCGACGGCGCACCGGCCGGCACGGCCTGAAGTGCAGCCCGCAACCGGGTCCACCCCGCGTCCGTCCCTTGGACGGATCGCGGGGCCGGGTGCACTGCCCGCGCGGGCAAACGGCCTTGCGATGCGGGGCTGATCGATGCTGCTGCATATCGTCGCGCGCGGCCGCATCGGCCGCAGTCCCGAGGCCGAACTGGTCGATCGCTACCTCAAGCGCGTGTCATGGCCGGTGCGCGTCACCGAATTGCCCGATACCGGCGGGAAGATGCCGGCGGTCGAAGCCGGTACGCGAATCGTGATGCTCGACGAAAAGGGCGAGAATCTCGCCTCGCGCGTCTTTGCCGACCGGCTTCAGGCATGGCGCGAGGATGGCGTGCGCGAGGCCCGCTTCCTGATCGGCGCCGCCGACGGGTTTGACGATGCCGCCCGCGCCGGCGCCGACCTGCTCATTTCCTATGGCCGTGCGACCTGGCCGCACATGCTGGCGCGGGCGATGCTGGCCGAGCAGCTGTGGCGTGCGAGCAGTATCATCGCCAACCATCCCTATCACCGCGAAGGCTGACCATGCGCCGCACGCTCCTGCTCGGCTTCGCGCTGGTGGCAACCGCCGGGATCGGCGTCGCCGCCGTGCCCGGGCCGGCCTCGACGCCCGCCGATCAGCGCGCCCAGCTTGCCGCCGCGACCGCAGCGGCGCGCGCTGCCGAGGCGCGTGCGCGCGCGTTGCAGCGCGCCGCCGCCAGCGAGCGGGACGAAGCGCGCCAGGCACAGGCGCGGGAAGCGGCTCTGGCCGCCCAGATCCAGGCGGCCGAGGCCGACATCGCGGCAGCGCGCGCGCGCATCGCGATCACCGACCGCATGCTCGCGCAGCAACGGACCCGGCTGGCCGAGCGCCAGGGGCCGATCCTGCGCCTGCTTGCAGCGCTGCAATCGCTCGCCAGCCGGCCGGCCATGCTCGCGCTGGTTCAGCCGGGATCGACCGCCGACATCGTCCATGTCCGCGCGGTGCTGGGCGCAGTCACGCCGACCGTGCGGGCGCGGACCGCCGATGTGCGCGCCGAAATTGCCCGTACCCGTCAGCTGCGCGAGCGTGCCGGCCGCGCCGCCCGGAGCCTCGCCGACGGGCGCGCGCGGCTGCAGGCGGAACGGATCGCGCTGGTGCGGATGGAGGCCGAGCATCGGCTGAAATCGGCGGACTATCGGCGCGAGGCGATGTTCGAATCCGACCGCGCGCTCGCGCTGGGCGAACAGGCGCGCGACCTGGTCGACCTGATGGACACCATGGGCGAAGCGGCACAGACGCGCGCCGCGCTCGCCGCGCTGCCCGGCCCGCTGCCGCGCCCGGGCGATCCGGCCGAAACGGTCGATCGCGGCGCCCCCCTGCCCGTGCGCGCCGGCCCGCCGCCCTATCGCCTGCCCGTTGCGGGGCGCCTGGTCACCGGCCTTGGCGAAGTGTCCGATACCGGCGTGCGTGCGCGCGGCCTCACGCTCGTCACCGGCCCGGAGGCGCAGGTGGTCGCGCCGACCGCGGGACGCGTCGTCTATGCCGGGCGCTTCCGTCGCTATGGCAATATCGTGATCCTCGACCATGGCGGCGGCTGGACGTCGCTGGTCGCCGGGCTCGACGCCGTGATGGTGCGGGTCGGGGAGACGCTAATCCAGGGTGCGCCGATCGGGCGTGCGCCGCGCGGCGACGCACCGCGGATCACCGTCGAACTGCGCCGGCAGGGGCGTCCGGTCGACCTCGCGCAGCTGCTCGATTGAAAACGGCGGGTTGCCGGTCCTGCCCCACCGTTGCCGCTTTGCGGCCACGCGGTTCCGGTCTATCCTGTCGCGCAAAGACCTTGAGGAACGTATGCGTATGATCCGTCCCATCCTCCAGGTGTCCGCCGCCGTCGGCGCGCTGGCCCTGATCCCCCTGACCACCGGTGCGATGGCCAGCGTCGATACGTCGAGCTATCGCGAGCTCGATGCGTTCATGGACGTCTATACCCGGGTCAAGGCGTCCTATGTCGACAAGGTGGACGACAAGACGCTGATCGAAGGGGCGATCGGCGGCATGCTCGCGAGCCTCGATCCGCACAGCTCCTATGTCGATGCGCTCGCCTTCGACAATCTGCGGCTGCAGACTGACGGCAATTATGGCGGTCTCGGCCTGTCGGTCACGCTCGAGGATGGCGCGGTCAAGGTCATCACCCCGACCGAGGATACGCCGGCGTGGCGCGCGGGGATCAAAGCGGGCGACTATATCACCCATCTCGACGGCAAGCTGATCTATGGCGGCACGCTCGACGAGGCGATCACCCAGATGCGCGGCGCGCCCGGGACGAGGATCACGCTGCGCATCGTCCGTCCTGGCCGCGACAAGCCGTTCGATGTCGCGCTGACGCGCGAAACGATCGTGCAAAAGGCCGTGAAGTGGGAGGTGCAGGACGGCATCGGCATCCTCAACATCAACACCTTCAGCGCAACCACCGCCGCCGACATGCGCGCCGGGATCGCCGCGATCGAAAAACAGCTGGGCAGCGGGCTCAAGGGCTATGTCATCGACCTGCGCGGCAATGGCGGTGGCCTGCTTAACCAGGCGATCGAGGTCAGCGACGCGTTCCTCAGCCATGGCGAGATCGTGTCGCAGCGCGGACGCGAAAAGAGCGATATCGAGCGCTGGTACGCCGAATCCGCGATCCGCGGCGACCTGACCCGCGGGCTCCCGCTGGTGGTGCTGGTCGATGCCGGAACCGCGTCGGCATCGGAAATCGTGGCCGGCGCGCTGCAAGATCACCATCGCGCGCTGGTGCTCGGCGAAAAGACCTTCGGCAAGGGCTCGGTGCAGACGCTGCTCCAGCTTGGCCCGCGCACCGCGCTGCGCCTCACCACCGCGCGCTATTACACGCCGTCGGGCAAGTCCGTGCAGGAAGGCGGGATCGAGCCCGATCTGTTCGTGCCCCAGATCAGCGACCCCGACTACAAGACCCGCCCGGTCTTCCGTGAAGCCGATCTGCGCCGTCACCTGATCAACGAGACCAAGGTCGACAATGCCGTGCTGGAAGAGGACACCCAGACCGATCCCCGCTTTGCCGCGACCCCGGCCGAGCTGGAGAAACAGCGTATCAAGGACTTCCAGCTGCATTACGCGCTGCAGACGATCGCGCGCATCGGTGCGCCGACGCGCGTCGCCGTCGGCGGCGGCGCCAAGGCGGGCGGGCGCTGAGGCCGGTCATGTCCCCGCTCCGCACCGCCCAGCTGCTCGCCCTGTTCGTCCCGCTCGCCCTGATCGGGGGCGCGCTCACCAGCCAATATGGCTTCGGCCTCTACCCGTGCGAAATGTGCATGTGGCAACGCTGGCCGCACTATACCGCGATCCTGCTCGCCACGCTGGCGTACATCGTGGGGCCGGCACGCGTGCCATTGGTCGCACTTGCCGCACTCGCCATCGCGGTGAGCGGCGCGATCGGCGCCTTCCATGCCGGGGTCGAATATGGCTGGTGGGAAGGGCTGACCCAATGCGCCACCACCTTTGGCGGTGAGGGCAGCGCGCTCGACCGGATCATGAACGCGCCGCTGATCCGCTGCGACGTCGCACCGTGGAGCCTGTTCGGCATTTCGCTCGCCGGGTGGAATGCGCTCTTTTCGCTGGGCGCAGCGTTCACCATATCGCTGCTGTTGCTGAAAGGACGCCGCGCATGAAGTGGAAGCCGGGCGATCGCCGCGAACCGGTCGAGGCCATGATCCGGGTGGATCAGGCCGGCGAATATGGCGCGACCCGCATCTATGCGGGCCAGCTTGCGGTGATGGGCGACCGCCATGACATGGCGCGCGCGATTTCCGGCATGGCCAATCAGGAAGAACGGCACCGCGCCTTTTTCGACGCGCTGATCGCGCGCCGGGGTGTGCGTCCGACCGCGCTGCAGCCGCTCTGGAACGTCGCTGGCTATGCGCTCGGCGCGGCCACGGCAGCGATCGGCCCGACTGCCGCGATGGCATGCACCGTCGCGGTCGAGACCGAGATCGACCGCCATTATGCCGAACAGCTCGACGCGCTCGGCGCGGACGAGCCCGAGCTTGCCGCAGCGGTCGCGGAATTCCGCGCCGAAGAGCTTGAACACAAGGAAAGCGCACTCGCCGCCGGTGCCGAGACGGCGCCGGCCTATCCCCTGCTCTCCGGAGCAATCCGGATGGCGTGCCGCGCGGCAATCGCTGTATCGAAACGGCTGTAAGCGGCCGCAAGGAGTTGACGATGAAGACAATGATCCTGTTCCCGCTTGCGGTCCTCGCCGCTCCGCTGGCGACGCCTGTGGCGCCCGCCGCGGCCCAGAATGCACCGCAAAATGGCGTGCTGATCATCTATGGCGACGACAAATGCCCGACCAACGCCGATGGCGACGAGATCGTGGTCTGCGTCCGGCGCCCGGCCGATGAACGGTTCCGCATCCCCAGCGAACTGCGCGACAGCGGCGTGACCCCCGAGCGCGAAAGCTGGGCAGTGCGCCAGCGTTCGGCGCTGACCGCCGGCGACACCGGCATCGGCAGCTGCAGCACGGTGGGTCCGGGCGGCGGGATCGGTTGCGGGACGCGCGAGATCCAGGCCGGCAAGGCCGAGGCGGATGCCCGCAAAAAGGCCGAAAAGGTCCTTCCGGACTAAGCCGGCACGGCATTACCACCGACCGGCTCGGCAATCGCCATGGGCACCACCGCCGCGCGCCGCCCATGGCACGTGCCAGCGCTGCTGTTCGCATTGGTGTGGCTGTCCTGCACCTGGTTCGGTTCCTGGGCGTTCAATCCCAACAGCGCCACGCGTCTGCTCGCGGCCACCGCGATCGTCGAAACCGGGTCGGCCCGGATCGATCCCTATGGCGCGATGACGATCGACAAGGCGCAGTTCGACGGCCATCTCTACATGGACAAGGCGCCGGGCATGACGCTGATGGCGCTGCCCTTCGTCGCCGCGACCAACTGGATCACTGGCCAGACCAGCGCCGACGTCCCCCATATGCTGTTCGACCCCGATGCCGAGGCATTTCTGCGTCTGCGCATGCGCATCGCCATTGCCGGGATCGGCGCGGTGCTGACCGCACTCGCGGCGGTTGCACTGCTCGACCTTGGCACCGGCATCGGCGGCAGCCGCGCGGCGGGGCTGTTCGCAGGTATCGGCTTCGCGCTCGGCACGACGCTGTGGGGCTGGACGACGACGTGGTTCGGCCATGCCGCCGCTACCTCTCTCATCGCCATTGCACTCTGGGCGGTGTGGCGCGGGACCCGCGATGGCCTCGCGCCCCGCTACGCTCTGGTCGCCGGATTCGCGCTCGGTTGGGCGGTCGTGGTCGAGCATGGCGCGCTGCTGCTCGGCGCACCGGTCGCGCTCTGGGCGCTGTGGCGCATCCGCAACGCCGATCGTGCCGCCCAGCTCCGCACGATCGCGCTCGCCATCGCTGGCGGCATCAGCGCCGCCCTGCCCCTGCTCGCCTACAACCTTGCGACCTTTGGCGATCCGTTCATCACCGGCTACTCGGGCGTGGTCGGGTTCGAGGGGATGAAGCAGGGGCTGTTCGGCCTGACCTATCCCAAGCTCGACGTGCTCTACGAAATCCTGCTCGGCAAGCGGCGCGGGATCATCTGGGTCGCGCCGCTCCTCGTGCTCGCCCCGTTCGGCATCTGGAGCCTGCTGCGCGACCCCGCACGGCGCGACCTCGGCATGCTGGCGACGGGCGGCGCGCTCGCCTGTTTTCTCTACCACGCAGCCTATGTTTATTGGGACGGCGGCAACGCCACCGGCCCGCGCCATGCGCTCCCGGCGATCGCCTATCTCGCGCTCGGCCTTGCCGCCTATTGGGGCAGCGCCAACCGGGTCGAGCGGGGGCTTGGCCTTGCCTTCCTCATCGCCAGCGTGGCGCTCAACCTGATCATCACCGCGGTCGACATCCAGGCCCCGCACCACTTCACCGCGCCGGTGACCGATCACATCCTGCCCGGCTTTCTCGCACTCAACCTGCGTACCATCCCCAGCGAATTCTGGGGCTGGCCACCCGGCGCGGGCCTCGCCCTCTACCTCATCCTCGCCGGCGCCCTTGCCATCCTGCTCGCGCTCGCCTGCCGCCGCAGCGCGCCGGACTGACTGGACAGTCAAACCGCTGGAACGTATAAAGAACATATGGCCCAGCTCGACCTGCGCGAAAAGCTCGAAATCCTTGCCGACGCGGCAAAATATGATGCCTCCTGCGCCTCGTCCGGCACGGCAAAACGCAAATCCTCGGGCGGCAAGGGGCTGGGCTCGACCGAAGGATCGGGCATCTGCCACGCTTATGCTCCCGATGGGCGCTGCATCAGCCTGCTCAAGATCCTGCTGACCAACAGCTGCATTTTCGACTGCCATTATTGCATCAACCGCAAGAGTTCGAACGTGCGCCGCGCGCGCTTCACCGCGCAGGAGGTCGTCCGCCTCACGCTCGATTTCTATCGGCGCAACTATATCGAAGGGCTGTTCCTCTCCTCCGGCATCATCCGCTCGCCCGATTACACGATGGAGCAGCTGGTCGAGGTCGCGCGCAGCCTGCGCGAGGACCATGATTTTCGCGGCTATATTCATCTGAAGACGATTCCCGACGCCGATCCCGGGCTGATCCATCAGGCCGGGCTGCACGCCGACCGGCTGTCGATCAATGTCGAGTTGCCGACCGTCGCCGGCCTCACCCGCCTTGCGCCCGAAAAGTCGGCGCCGCGGATCGAAGGGGCGATGGGCGACCTGAAGCGCGATATCGACGACACGCGCGACGCCCGCAAACGCTACCGTTCCGCCCCTAAATTCGCCCCCGCAGGCCAGTCGACGCAGATGATCGTCGGCGCCGATGCCGCCACCGACCGCGACATCGTCGGCCGCGCTGCCGGACTCTATGGACGGTTCGGCCTGCGCCGCGTCTATTATTCCGCGTTCAGCCCGATCCCGGACGCGAGCGCGGTCCTTCCGCTTCAGCGCCCGCCGCTGATCCGCGAACATCGGCTGTACCAGTCCGACTGGCTGATGCGCTTCTACGACTATCGCCCGGACGAGGTTGCCGATGCCGCCGACCCCGCAACGGGCATGATGCCGCTCGACATCGATCCCAAGCTCGCCTGGGCGCTGCGCCACCGCGATCGTTTCCCGGTCGATGTCAACCGCGCCCCGCGCGAAGCACTGCTGCGTGTTCCGGGCCTGGGGGTGAAGGCGGTCGACCGCATCCTCGTGTCGCGGCGCTGGCGACGCCTGTCGCTCGCCGATGTCGCGCGGCTCACCGTGTCGGTGAAGAAGCTCAAGCCTTTTCTGATCACGACCGACTGGCGCCCCGTCCTGCTCGCCGATCGCGCCGACCTGCGCCCGCTGGTCGCGCCACCGCCGCAGCAGATGCAATTGTTCGCGGCCTGAGAACGACTCGCGGGTGAAACAATCTTCGGCACGATCGGTTGGGCGGGCAAAGGAGACTTTGCATGGCCGAAACCCGCATTTTCGAGGATCTGATCCGCGACCACGACCGTCAGCGCGACCTGCTCGACCGTATTGCCCAGACCAGCGGCGACAGCCCGGAACGACGGGCGCTGTTCGAGGAACTGCGCCTGGAGCTTCAGGCGCACGCGGCGGCCGAAGAGGAGTCGCTTTACGCCACGATGCTCGCCAACCCCGATCTGCGCGACGAAGCACGGCATTCGGTGTCGGAGCACAAGGAAGTCGACGACATGCTGGGCGAACTGGTCGAGATGGAGATGTCGTCGAATGGCTGGCTGACCCGGTTCAAGACGATGCGCGACCGCTACCTCCATCATATCGAGGAGGAAGAGGAGGAGATGTTCCCCGCCGCCGAAAAGGATCTGGACGACGCGACCAAGCGCAAGCTTGCGGCGATCTTCGAGAAGCGCAAGCCGCGCGAACTGGAACGCGCCGAACAGGAAATGCCCGGCGACGCGCGCGAATGACCCCGATCGGTCCCCGCGCCGGTTCATGCGCGGGGACCGGGGCGGACTGACATGCACCGCGTCACGCTCGCCGATGAGGATGATTTCGATGGCTGGCGCGACGCGGCGCGCGCGCTCGCGGCTGCCAATGTCCCGCCCGAGGCGGTGCTATGGCAAGTCGGCGACGCGCCGTCCGACCTGTTCGGCGCCACTGCAGCGGCGCTGCCGCCCGCGCCAGGTCCGTTGCGCGTTTCCCGCCAGTTCATCGATCTTGCCCGCACCGCGATCCTCCATCGCGATCCGGCACGCTTCGCGCTGCTCTACACGCTTTTGCTCCGCCTGATCGCGCGGCCCGGCGCCATCGCGGATCGTGCCGATCCGCTGATCCGCCGGATCGAGGGACTGGCCAAGGGGGTGCGCCGCGACATTCACAAGATGCGCGCCTTTGTCCGCTTTCGCGCGGTGGCCGACGCGCCGGGGGACGACCCGCGCTATGTCGCGTGGTTCGAGCCCGAACATCATATCGTCCGCGTCAATGCCCGTTTCTTCGTCGACCGCTTTCATACGATGCACTGGTCGATCCTGACGCCGGCGCTGACGATCCACTGGGACGGATCGGTGCTCAGCGAGGGGCCGGGCGCCAGCCGCGCCGATGCGCCGCAGGACGATCCGGTCGAGGCGGTGTGGAAAAGCTATTACGCGTCGATCTTCAACCCCGCGCGGCTCAAGATCGGTGCGATGCTCAAGGAAATGCCCCGCAAATACTGGAAGAACATGCCCGAAACCGCGCTGGTCGCGGACCTCATCAAGGGCGCCCGCGCCCGCGAACTGGCGATGGTGCAGACGGCGCGGGCGACCGCACCCGCCGGCGATGCGCGCGCGGCATGGGCCGCGCTGCGCGACGAGGCCGCCGCCTGCACCCGCTGCCCGCTGCACCGCCCCGCAACCGCCACGGTGTTCGGCGAGGGCCCGGTCGATGCGCCGCTGATGCTGGTCGGCGAGCAGCCGGGCGATCAGGAAGACCTCGCCGTACGCCCCTTTGTCGGCCCGGCCGGGCAGCTGCTCGACGCGGCGCTGGCCGAAGCAGGGATCGACCGCGCGGCAACCTACCTCACCAATGCGGTCAAGCATTTCAAGTTCGAGCCGCGCGGCAAGCGCCGCATCCACGCCACGCCCGACGCGGGCGAGATCAGTGCCTGCCGCTGGTGGATCGAACAGGAATTGCTGATCGTCCGGCCGCGCATCGTCGTTGCGCTCGGCGCGACCGCAGCGCGCGCGCTGCTCGGGCGGACCGTGACGATCGCACGCGAACGCGGGCGCCCCGTTTCGCTCGAATCGGGGGCTGAGGCGTGGATCACCGTCCACCCAAGCTATCTGCTGCGCCTGCCCGACCCTGCCGCCGCAGCCGAGCAGCGCGCGGCGTTCGTCGCCGACCTGCGCGCCGCGGCCGCCCGGCTCTAGCCCGCGTCGCGCTTCAGCTTCGCGAGCGCCGCGAACGGACCGGTCGGGTCTTCGCTCAGCACCCCGGCGTCGCGCAGCACCGCATCGGCGCGCGGGCTGCGCGGAAACGGATCGAGCGCCAGCGCCAGCGTCTCCGCCGCCGCCTCCCCCAGATCGATCGCTCCGCCGGTGAAAAACACCGTGTCGCAATCCGCATCGGACAGTTCGACCTCTTCGCCCGACGCCGTGTCCTCGGGCAGGAACCGGATCGCGAACGCCTCGTCCACCTGCGCCGGCACCGCATCGCCGGTGACACTGCATGCCTGCACCACCGCGCCCGCCAGATGCCCGCGTGCGACGACCCCGCTGGCGTCGCGCCGTATCTCCATCTCGGCATCCAGCCGGTCGATCGCGATCAGCCCGAACCGCCGCGCCAGCGCCGCCCGCTCGTCTGCGGTCGCGCTGATCGTCACGCGGTGCGCGCCGGCACCGATCCCGTCGAGCCGCTGGGCGCGCGAAAATTCCGGCTGGATCATGGCATCCGTCCCGCCATCAGCGCGTCGAGCGGGGTTTCGGCGAGCGCCGCGCGCAGCGCGCGCAACGCTGCAGCGCTGTGGCCGAGCGCATCCGCCCCGGGGTCCTCGCCGCGATACAGGTTGCGCAGCAGCGCCGCTTCGAACGCCCCCGGCGCCGCATCGCTGGCGAGTGCGTCGCGATAGGCGGCGATCCGCCCGCCGAGCAACGCCATCATCTTGCCGATGCCCTTGCCGACCACGACATCGCCGATGCCGATCTGGCGCAGCTGCCCATCCATGTCGGCAACGAAACATTCGGTCAGCCGCGCCGTGACCTCTGCCGCCGCCGGCTCATGCTCGATCCGCAACATCACGATGCCCAGCACGCTCGCGATCATGTCGAACCGGCCATTGACGCTGTCGGGTACAGCGCCCGCCTCATACCAATGCGGTTCGCGCCCGCGCGCGACCACCGCCTGGTAAAGCGCCGCTGCCGGGTTTTCCGCGCGCCGCCCGGTCAGCTTCTGCCACAATCCCATCGTCACACTCCAATTGCCTCACGACGCTTGTTTGCCGGGGCTGCCCCGCATATTGAGGGGAACGGCGCGCGATGCAATGCGTGGCCCGTGCCCGGTCTGGGGAGAGTGAGTTTGATGAAGTCCGCCCGTATCCTGTCCGTCGCGCTGTGCGGCACGATCCTGCTCGGCACGAGCGCCTGTGTGAAGCCACTGCGCGGGTATCAGGGCTATGTGGTCGATGCGGACCTGGTCAATTCGGTCCAGCCCGGCGTCGACAATCGCGAATCGGTCCTCGCCACGCTCGGCAAGCCGACGCTGACCAGCCAGTTCAACGAAGGCGAATGGTATTATGTCGGGCGCGCGACCCGCAATTTCGCGTTCAACAATCCGCGCGCGGAGCAGCAGACCACGCTGCGCATCCGCTTCGATTCGGCGGGCAATGTGACCGAAGTCGCGCGCACCGGGATCGAGCAGATCGCGAAGATCAATCCATCCAACGAAAAGACCCCGACCCTGGGTCGCGAACGCGGCTTTTTCGAGGATCTGTTCGGCAATATCGGCACGGTCGGCGCGCCGGGGACCGGCGGCGGCCCGGACGGCCCCTGACCGGGTCGCGGCTTTCGCGCCGCTGAACCGCCCATTCCCGCGCGGTTCAGCCGGGCGGGTCTAGCTTCCTCCCATGCCCGCCAGTCGGGCGATGTGCAGGAGGAAGACGATGAAGAAACTGATTGCCACCGCGCTGATCGCTGCGGTCGCCATGCCGGTGATGGTCCCGGCTGCCAGTGCCCAGTCGCAGCGCGAGGTGCGCCGCGAGCGCCAGGATCTGCGTGAGGAACAGCGCGAACTGCGCGACGCCCGCCGCTATGGCGACCGCCGCGACATTCGCCGCGAACAGCGCGACGTGCGCGAAGCGCGCCGCGACTATCGCGACGCGGTTCAGGATCGCAACCGCCGCTGGGGCGACAATGACTGGCGCGGCTATCGCGGCACCAATCGCGGCCTGTACGCCCGGGGCGGCTGGCGTGCGCCGTTCCGCTATCAGGGGTTCCGTGCCGGGGTGCGCATCGCGCCGACCTATTATGGCAGCCGCTATTTCATCGCCGATCCGTGGCGTTACCGCCTGCCGCCGACCGGCCGCTATCAGCGCTGGGTGCGCCATTATGACGATGTGCTGCTGGTCGACACGCGTCGCGGCTATGTCGTCCGCGTGATCCGCAACTTCTACTGGTAACCCCATGAAAGGGCCGCGCCGGCGGATACGCTGCCGGCGCGGCCAGTACAGGGTTCGGGCCCGAAAGGGATGGACCGGACGCGAGAACGCACCGCCCGCGCTTTGGTTCAACGCACCGTAAACAGGATCTGGTCGACGACCCGGCCGCCCGGCGCCACCAGCCGCAACTGGTGCCGCCCGGGGCCCGCCAGCACCAGCGGACGCGAATCCGCCGCGCCCAGATCGCGCCCGTCAAGCGTCAGGCGATGGCCGATCACTTCGCCCGATACGCTGATCGCCATGCGCTGTCGCTCGATCGGGATATCCGGGTCGAGTGCATAGACGCTGCCCGCCACCGGGCTGACGATGCGCGGCCGCCGCGCCACCGCCGGCGCCGCCGCGACCTGTGTCATCGCCGTTCCGGCGAGGAAATATTCGCGGCGCGGCTGTTCGATCGTGCCGCTGAAACGGACCTGCCGCGCCTCGATCCCCTTAGGCCGCGCCGGCGCGCGTCCGGGCTGCTCGGCGTGCAGCGCCATCATCACGTCGCGCCACACCGGCGCCGCGCCGCTCGTCCCCGACACCGCGCGCATCGGATCGCCTTCCAGATTCCCGACCCACACGCCGACCGTGTAGCGGTCCGAAAAACCGATGCACCAATTGTCGCGCATCGCCTTTGACGTGCCCGTCTTCACCGCGGCCCAGAACGGCAGGCGCAGTGCCGAATCCATGCCGAACGTACCCGCGCGCGCCGCCGGGTCGGCGAGCATGTCGGCGACCAGCCACGCGGCCTGTGGCGTGGTGGTCGGGCGATCCGCCTCAGCCTTCGCCTCCGCTTCGACCCGCAACGGCGCCCAGCGCCCACCGCGCGCCAGGCTGCGATAGGCCGCAACCTGCTCGACCAGTGTCACCTCCGCCGACCCCAGCGCCAGACTGAACCCGTAATAATCGCCGCTCTCGGTCAGCCCGCGATAGCCGCTGTCCCACAGCCGGTCGCGAAACGCCTCCACCCCGGTCAGGATCAGCGTCCGCACTGCCGGTACGTTGAGCGACCCCGCCAGCGCCGAGCGCGCACTTACCGGCCCCTTGAAGGCGCGGTCGTAATTTTGCGGTACATACAGGCCAGACGCGGTGTCGAGCTGCACCGGGCTGTCGTCGAGGATCGAGGCGGGGGTGAGATACCCCTTCTCGATCGCCTGCGCGTAGAGGAACGGTTTCAGCGTCGATCCCGCCTGCCGATAGCTCGCCGCGCCATCGACCGCGGGTGCAGTCGATGCCCCGCCAATCCCGCCAACCCACGCCAGGATCTCGCCCGTTCGATTGTCCGCAACGATCACCGCCCCGTCGCGCGCACGCGTCCCGCCAAGGCCGACCAGTTGCCGCCGCAGCGCCCGGATCGCGGCGCGCTGCACATCCAGGTCGATCGTCGTCTTCACCCGCAGCCCCGGCTGCGTCAGCATCCGGTTCGCCAGATGCATCGCCAGCCCCGGATCGAGCGCCAGGCTGCGCGCCGGGCCCAGCATCGATGCCGCCGCGCCGGCAAAGCGGCTGCACTCGGTTTCCCGCGACAGCGCGCACGCGCGGCGCGCAACCGTCGCCGCGCCCGCCGCCGGATCGGGCAGCAAGGCCGCGAGCAACAGCCCATCGTCGCGGGTCAGCGCATCGGGCGTCTTGCCGAGCAGCCCCAGCGCCGCGGCACCGATCCCCTGCGCCTCACCGCGAAACCCTGCAAGGTTGAGATACGCCTCGAGGATTTCGTCCTTGCTCCACGCGCGTTCCAGCGCGGCGCCCGCCCGCATCTGGCGGAGCTTGTCGATGAACCCGCGCGATCCCGGCGCAGCCAGATCGGGCGACAGATAGGCCGCGACCTGCATCGAGAGCGTCGATGCGCCGCGCGCGCGCTTCCCCTCCAACCGGTCGCGGATCGACCCGGCAACTGCCCACCAGTCAACGCCGTCATGCTCGCGAAAGCGGCGGTCCTCGGCGTTCGCGATCGCCGCGACGGCTTCCGGCGCAATCGTGTCGAGCGGGGTCCAGGCCAGCCGCCGCGCCTGAAAATCGACCCGCGAACTGTCAAGCAGCCGCCCCGCGCGGTCATACAGCCACGCCTCGGACGGCTTCCACCCCGCCACCGTCGCGCGATGCGAAGGCAGCGGCGGCGGCAGCGTCGCCCAGTCGATCGCCGCATGCCCCCCGGCGAGCGCCAGGATCGCCGCCACCGCGATGCGCGGTCCGCTCCACCATGCCCGATGCGTCGTCGCTTCAAGGCCGGTCCAGAGGCTACGGACACGCTCGGTCAGGGACGGGAGGAACGCCACACCCACTCGCCGTCACCCCCGCGAAAGCGGGGGTGACACATGAGGGCCGCTAGTCACCGTTGCACCACCACCACCGGCTGATTCGGAACCGCCGCGCGGATCTCGGGCGAATACATCGCCTCGACCCGGCTCGGCGGCAGCTGCAACCGGCCCGCCGCATTCAGCCGCATCGCATAGCTCACGCTGTGGGTCCCGCGCGGCATCCACGCGAAATAGCCCCGCCACGCATCGCGTCCGCGCTCGACATAGCTGGTCCCGCCGCTGCTGGTCCCTTCGGCCAGCATCTCCGACTGACCGCCCAGCGATCCGATCACCGTCGCACCCGCCGGCACCGGATCGCTGATCACCACCCAGTTGCGGTCGGCACTCGCCTCGACCGTCAGCGTCACCTTCAGCACGTCGCCGCGCGTCAGCACGCCCTTGGTCTTGGCCTGCACCACCTCGACCGTCCGGGTCAGCTTGTAGCCGGCGTTGAGCGGCTGGGTCAGCGGCACCGCCGCCTTGACCTGAACGCTCGCCCATGGCCCGGCACCGCCCGACTGGCTCAGCACCAGCGGCGTCGGCGTACGCGGCAGGGCGAAGAGCAGGCTGCGCTGCGCCTCGGCCAGCGGCCAGCTGCGCGTCACCGTCCGCGTGCCGATCGTCGCCGTCGTGATTCCCGCCACGTCAGCGGCGGGATAGACGCCCTCGAACTTGCGCGCAGCGATCACGCCCCATGCATTGGCAGTGGTCGTGTCCCAATGGCCACGTTGCTGGCGCAGCGCCGCGCCGACCATCATCTTCGGCCCCTCGCCCTGGAACGCCGGACGGCCCAGGGTCGCAACCAGCGCCTTCAGCACCGATTCGTCGCCCGATGCCATCAGCCACCACGGCACATTGCCCTTGTCGGACAGGTCGATCCGCGTCCCTTCATACACCAGCCGCGTCTTGAGCACGCCCTCCGCCGCCGCGCGCAGCTGCGCACCATTGGCAAGGCCAGGCACCCGGCCGAGCGCCGCGATGTAATCGGCAAGGGTCGAGGTCGGCATGTCCTGCGGCGTGATGCCGAGCTGCCCCAGCATCGCCGCATTGGCGGCCCCCTGCCGCGCCAGCGCCGCGAACGCCGCGACCTTTTGCAGCCGCACATCGCCATAATCGTCGTGCCGCAGCCGCCCGTCGAGCACCGCCTTCAGCGCCTCGATCATCCGACCGCGTGATGCTTCGGGGATCGGCAGCCCGGCCTCCGCCGTGATCGACAGGATGTAGCTGGTCAGCGCCTCCGATCCGCGCAGGCTCTCCGACGGGAAGTACCGCAGCAGGCCATCGCGATCGAGATAGACCGGCAGTTCGCCCGCCAGGCGATTCCATGCGCCGACATCGCCCAGCACCACCGCCTGTGAGGTACGCTGCTCGAAACAGCCATAGGGATAGGCCGACATGTAATCGCGTACGCCCTGCAGCGGCGGGACCAGAGTCGGCGTCAGCCGCACTGTCACGCTGCCCATGCCGGGCAGCGCTCCGCCGGGCGGCGCGATCGAGATCGGCCCGCCCTCGCCCACGCGGGCAAGCGTCGCTGCCCAGGTTTCGACCGGCACCGCTGGCGCAATCTCCTGCGTCACGGTCACTGCATCGACCGCCTTGCCGCCCGCATCGCGTGCGGTGACATTCCATTGCAGCTTGTCGAAGCCCTGCGGCGCGGTCAGGTTCCACGCGATCGGCACCGCGCCGCCCGCCGGGATGTCGACCGTCAGGTCACGGCCAACCGCCACCTTGGGCGACAGCTCGACCTTCGCCGTCACCGTCATCGGCTTGTCGGAGCCATTGCGCAGCGTGAAGCCTGCCGAGAAGAAGTCGCCATCGCGCACCAGCGGCGGGATGCCGGCAAAGATGCTCAGATCCTGCGCCGTCCGTACCGCCGTCTCGCCCATGCCGAACGTCTGGCCGTCGTCGCCCAGCGCCACGGCGACCAGCTTGAACGCGGTCAGCGCATCGCTCAGCGGCACGTCGACCACCGCCTGGCCCTGTGCGTTGAGCGGCACCGTCCCGCGCCACAGCAGCACCGGCTGGAAATTCTCGCGGTTCAGCGCGGACAGGTCGCCACCGCCGCCGCCGCCAGCCGCGACCGCCTTGCGCCCATAATGGCGCTTGCCCACCACCTGCGTCTGTGCGGTAGAGGTCAGCACCGACAGCGGCCGCTCGCCCATCATCGCCTTGAGCACGTCCAGGCTCTCGTTCGGGGCAAGCTGCAGCAGCGCCTCGTCCACCGCGACGAAGGCGACATCGGCCTTGGGCGCGACGCTGCCATCGGGGTTCTTGACCTGTAGCGCGACCTTCGCCGTGTCGCGCGCGGCGTAGCGTTCCTTGTCCGCCTTGACGGTCACGCCCATGCGGTGGCCTTCCCAGCCGACCTTGATCTTGGCGATGCCCATGCGGAAGCTCGGCTTGGCCAGATCGACCAACGCCGTCGGCTTGGCCCCCTCGCGCGAGAAGAAGGGCAGGTTCCAGCGGCGAGCGAGGTCCGCCCACCACAATTTCCACCCGCCGACGCGCCCGCGCACCGCCATCACCGACACGAACACATCGGGGGCATAAACGCCCTTCAGCGGCACCTCGACCACCGGATTGTCGCCCGACAAGGTCGTGACAAAGCTCGACAGCACGCCCTCACGCTCGACCGTCACCAGCGCGGTCGCCTCCCGGAACGGCATGCGTACCTGGAATCGCGCAGTATCCGTCGACTTATACTCCTGCGCCTCGGCAATGACGTCCATCCGATCGCCATTGTCGCCGCCAAACCACCAATCATCCTCGCCCGCGAGCCAGACCGAGGTGGTGGCGCGCGCGACATTGCCGGCGCTGTCGGTGGTGGTCGCGACAACATGCACCTCGCCCGATACGCCCGGGTCGATCGAACATTGCGCCAGACCCAATTCGTCGGTCCTCGCCGAACAGGATGCGCCGATCTTGGTCGTGCGCATGTTGTTTTCATACGCGTAGAAGCCGCCGATCAGTCGCCGCCGCGCGGTCAAGATTTCGCGGCTGTACACCGCAACCTGCACCTTCTGACCGTTGAGCGGCTTGCCCTGCGGGTCCAGCGCGACGAAGCGCAGCCGCAGGTCATCCTCCTTCATCAGCCAGCCATCGGTCTTGACGCCCAGCTGGACGGCCGCGCCGAACAGGGTGATGCCGCGCGACGCGGTCAGCACCTCGCCATTGGCGTCCTGATAGTCCATTTCGACGCGCATGCGGCTGGTGCCGGTCAGCGTCTGGGGGATGTCCACGCTGGTCCGCGCGGTGCCGTCGGCGCCAAGCGTCACCGGCAGCGTCTGCATCGGCGGCAGCTGGCTCGAATCCTCTTCCTCGCCGTCGCCGTTGAGTGGCTTGGTTCCCTCCTCGATCGCGCGCCCGCCAAAGCTGTAGCCGTCATAGCCATCGGGCGCGTCGCCCGCGTCATAATAGCCGATGCGCAGTTCGACCGGCAGGTTCGACGCCCCGCCACCCGAGAGGTACCCGACAAACAGGTCGAGCGGCAGCGTCTTGGGCCGCACCGCCGCTTCCTTCGGCCCGGCGACCGACGCCTTCATCGTCGGCAGCTTGTATTCGTCGACCTTGATCGACTGGCTGGTCCAGACCGTCTCCTCGCCGCCCTTGCCGTCGCTCTTCACGAATTGCAGGTTATAGTCGCCCATCGGCGCGCCCTGCGGCACGTTCCACTGCGTTTCGCCGCTGCCGCTCGCCCCGATCGTGACCGGCAGGTCGAACTGCGTGTCCGAACCGCTGTGCGACAGGCGCAGCAATCCCTTGAACCCTTCGGGGCGGACAAAGCCACTCGCGACCGGCCGGCGCAGGATATGCTTCATGTTGACGCTCTCGCCCTGGCGAACCAGCGCGCGGTCGAACACGGTGTGGACGATGTCGCTCGCGGCATTGTAGCCGAAGGACAGGTCGAAATCGTACGGACGGATCCCCTCGCCCCACGCGGTCAGCGTAAAGCTCATGTCGTCGCCCTTGCGCGCCGATACCATCAGCGGCGGCGAGGACCCGTCCTCGCACCCGCCCCAGCTTTGCGGTTCGGGCAGCCCCTGCGCCACCGCGAGCCGGCCGAACTGGTCGGTCTGGCCGGTTGCCAGCCCGGTGCCCGAGCAACTGTCGGTCACGCGCACCTGCGCGCCGGCGACCGGCTTGCCGCTGTCGAGCGCGGTGACCCAGACAAGCGATCCTTCGCGGCCCCATTTGAAGTGCACCGCCATGTTGGTGACCAGCGCACCTGCGGCCACGTAGCGCGGCGCATCGCGGCCCAGCAGCGCGCGGCCAAGCTGTGGCGATGCCAGCTCGACGACATAGAATCCTGGCTTGCTCAGCGGGATTCCGACGACCTCGAACTCCTTGCCCTTGCCCGGCAGGGCAATCGGCTGCAGCGCGGTGCCGCTCGCCCCGGTCAGGATCGATTTGGCGCCGGTCTGATTGATCGTGACCGTTTCGCTGCCCTGCTTGACCTCGTCGCTCTTGTAATCATCGGCATCGTCGATCGTGCGCAGCCATTTGGCGATTTCGCCGTCCGACGCCTCGACGCGTAGCTGCTGGCCGGCGATGCTCAGGCCCTTGCGCTGCAGCGCCGGTTCGACGTTGCGCACCGTGACGGGGAGCACCCCGCCCTCCTGCGCCTCGATGATCCCGAAGGGTGCGGCAAACTTCACCAGCGGGGGCGCTTCGTCGAACCGCACCTCCAGCGGGAAGCGCTGGCCATTGGACAGCACCCGCCCGCTCTCGTCCTTCAGCCCTGCGGGCAGGACCACCTTGCCGGTGGTGGATGCCGGCAGCGGCCCGGCGAACTTGATGTCGCTGACCGTATTGGCGCGCTTGTCGTCATCGCTCAGCACGGGGGTGAGCTGCTTGCCATCGGGCAGCGAAATGCGGATCGCCTCGGCCTGTTCGCGCGGGATGCGCGCGGTGAAGCGGACCCAGGCTTCCTTGACCGGGTTGCACCCCGCTTGCGGATTGACCCGCGAACATTCGAATCGCGCCTCGAACGGCTTGCGCACGGTGAAGTCGAAGCGCTGGTCGGCGCCCGCGGTCTTGCCGCCAGCCCCCGCTACGCCCGCGCCCCATACCAGCGCGACGTCACGCCCCGGCGGCAACGGTCGCCCGCATTTCAGCGCGACGACGTTGGACAGCACCTTGGCGCGCTCCTCCGCCTGTTCCGGCAGCGCCTCGGCCATCCCGGCCTCGCTCAGGAAATTGCGCACTTCCCAGCGCTTGGGATTCAGATCCTGCAGCAACTTGCCCGGCACTTCGGGGGCGAGCAATTCGACCGGGATCTTCTCGCCGATGCCCTCGACCGCGCAATAGGCATTGGCCGCGACCGACGCGCGCGTGGCGGGCATGTTGGTGCCGATCAGGAAGACCTGGTCCTCCTCGATCTCCCCGCCCCAGCGTTGCGGCAGCATCGCCTTGACCGTCGGCCCGCCGGCATCGATCGTGAACTCGCGCTTGCCCGCGACGGCATAGCCGGCGACGCTCTTCAGCCGCTCTTCCAGCGTGACGGTACAGGTCGTCCCACCCGGCAGCGGGCTGGAAAATTCCCAAACATAGGTCTGCTGATCGACCCAGCGCCCCGCGCCGCCGATTGCGCACGCAACCTTGATCGGGGAAGCCGCGCGCGGATCGCCCAGCGGCACCATTGGCTGGCTGAAGCGCACCGTATAGCGCTCGATCGCGCCATCGCCCATGCCGGGGGTGGCCAGCACCACCTGCGGGCTCGAATCGCCCCATGCCGCAATCGGTGTGAGTGCCAGCGCCAAGATGGCGGCCGCGCGTGCCAGGTGCTTCATCGAACCCACTCCCCCCAGACAGGTTACGGCGCCGACCCTACGCGCCTTGCCGCCGGAGTCCAGTGTCAGCACCGCCCTCTTCTCAGTTTCTGTCAGTGGTTTGCGCGCCTGGCGTCCCGCACATTCGGCGCATCGCGGCACCCCGCCGCGTCGCCATTCAACGATGCAAGGATCGGATATCATGAAGAAAATCGCCCTGGCGCTCGCCGCCGCGCTCACCACGCTTGCCACCCCGGCACTCGCGCAGGAAGCCGAAGATTTCAGCGGCGCCAAGGCGAGCATCACTGCCGGCTACGACGTCGTCGACCTCAACACACCCGGGGTCCGCAACCCCGACGGCGGAACCTATGCGCTCGGTCTTGGCTATGACATCCAGAAGGGCCGCACGGTATTCGGGATTGAGGGCGAAGTGGCCGACTCGACCGCCAAGCTCAAGGCCGGCGGCGCCACGCTCGCCGAGGCCAGCCGCGATCTGTACATCGGCGGGCGCGTCGGCATCGTGACCGGCAAGACGCTGATCTATGCCAAGGCCGGCTATTCCAACTTCCGGCTGCTTACCGTCGCGGGCAACGGCAATGCCGACGGCTTCCGCGCCGGCGCCGGGCTGGAGCACAAGCTTACCGATACCGTCCATGCCAAGGTCGAATATCGCTACACCGATTACGAAGCCGGCATGGAGCGCCAGCAGATCGTTGCCGGAATCGGCCTGCGCTTCTGATCTCAAAGCGATGACAGAAGGGCCGGCTCCCGCTCGGGAACCGGCCCTTTCTTTCGGCGCAGCGCGGGCCCGGTCCGTGCCTGGCGTCGGACGGGCTCCGCCGCCGTGTCAGTACATATGCTGCCCGCCATTGATCGACAGCGTCGACCCGGTCACGAACCCGCCCTCTTCGGCGCACAGAAATGCGACGCCGCGCGCAATCTCGTTCGCCTGGCCCAGCCGCCCGACCGGGATCTTCGCGACGATCTTCTCGAGCACTTCGCCCGGAACCGCCGCAACCATGTCGGTGTCGATATAGCCCGGTGCGATCGCGTTGACGGTCACCCCGAACTTCGCGCCTTCCTGCGCCAGCGCCTTGGTAAAGCCGTGGATGCCGCTCTTCGCCGCGGCATAGTTGACCTGGCCATATTGGCCCGCCTGCCCGTTGATCGACCCGATATTGACGATGCGGCCCCATTTGCGCTCGCGCATCCCCGGGAACACGCCCTTGGCCATGTTGAAACAGCCGCCAAGGTTGGTGTCCATGACCTCCTTCCACATCTGGTAGGTCATCTTGAGGATCGTGCCGTCGCGCGTGATGCCGGCATTGTTGACCAGCACGTCGACCGGCCCCAGCGCCGCCTCGACCTGCGCGATCCCCGCCTGGCAGGCATCGTAATCGGCAACGTCCCACTTGAACGCGGAAATGCCCGTCCGCTCGCTGAACTCGGCAGCGCGCTGGTCATTGCCGGCGTAATTGGCCGCGACCGTCATCCCCATGTCGCGCAGCGCGATGCTGATCGCCTCGCCGATCCCGCGTGTGCCGCCCGTAACGATCGCTACCCGTGCCATAACCTCTCCCATCGCGTGAGCGGGAAGGCTAGGTTAGGTCCGCCCATCCCGCAAGTTCCGATGCGACGATGCTGCGCAGCATCGCGATCCCCGCCGCGCTATCGTTCAGACATGACAGATACGCGAAATGCGTGCCCCCCGCCGCGATGAAATCCTCGCGCCCGCGGATCGCCAGTTCCTCCAGCGTTTCGAGGCAGTCGGCCGAAAAGCCCGGCGCAACGATCGCCACCTTGCGCATGCCCTTGTCCGGCAATTCGCCCAGCACCGTGTCGGTCGCCGGCTCCAGCCATTTGGCACGGCCGAAGCGCGACTGGAACGTCACGATCAGATCGCGCCCCAGCGCCTCGCCCAGCAGCCGCGCGGTCTTGCGGCAATGGCAGTGATAGGGATCCCCCAGGTCGAGCGTCCGCTGCGGCATCCCGTGAAAGCTCGCCAGCACCGCGTCCGGTTCGAAGTCGAGCGCGGCCAGCTGCATCCGCACCGATTCCGCCAGCGCCGCGATGTAGCGCGGATCGTCATGATAGGGCGGCAGCGTGCGCAGCGCCGGTTGCCAGCGCATCGCGGCCAGCGTCTCGAACGCCTTGTCGACCACCGTCGCGGTCGTCGCGCCGCAATATTGCGGATAGAGCGGGGCGATCAGGATGCGTTCGCACCCGGCGTCCTTCATCGCCTTGAGCTTCGCCGGGATCGACGGGTTGCCATAGCGCATCGCCCAATCGACCATGACCTGCGGCCACGCCGCCTGCAGCGCCACCGCCTGTCGCTTGGTGATCGCGGCGAGCGGCGATCCGTCCTCGGTCCATACTTGGCTGTACGCATGCGCCGACTTGGCCGGGCGCGTGCGCAGGATGATGCCGCGCAGGATCGGCTGCCAGAGCAGCGCCGGAAGCTCGACCACGCGACGGTCCGACAGGAACTCGCCCAGATACCGCCGCACCGCACCCGTGTCAGGCGCATCGGGGGTGCCAAGATTGACCAGCAGCACGCCGACCCGGCGTGGCGGGACGGGGGGATGGCCATTGGGGAGCATCATTCGCCTCCGGGAATCAGGGGAAGTTGCCGCAACCGGACCCCGGTTGCCGCATGGATGGCATTGGCGATCGCGGGCGCCACCGGCGGCACGGCCAGTTCGCTGGCACCGCCCGGCTCCGCCTCGCTCGCGATCAGTTCGATCATGATTTCGGGCGTGTCGGCCAGTCGGGGCAGAGCAAGGTCGGCAAAGCCGCGCGCTTCCGCCCGATTGGCGGTAAAGCCCGTGGTCGCGCCCAGCGCCGCGGCCATGCCAAAGATCAGGCCGCCCTCGATCTGCTGCTGCACGACATCGGGATTGACCACCCGCCCGCAATCGACCGCCGCCACCAGGCGGTCGACCCGGATCCGCTGGTCGCCGCCGACCGACGCCTCGGCCATGACCGCAATATAGGATCCGCGAAACGCGTGGCACGCCAGTCCCTGACCGCTCCCCGCCAGCCCGCCCTGCCACCCGCCCAGCGTCGCGACGGCAGACAGGCACCGCGCCAGTCGGGGCTCGCCGCCCAGCATCGCGATGCGGAAGCTGTGCGCCTCGATCTGCGCCACATGCGCCAGTTCGTCGATGAAGCTTTCGGTGAAGAATGCGGTCACGCCATGCGCGCCTCCGCGCCAGTAACCGGTCGCGACGCCGATATCGGCGGGATGATGATCGACCGCCAGCGCCGGGATGCGATAGGGCGGCCGCGCGCCCGCGACCGCGGCCGGGTCGCCGTCGCCGCTCAGCATCAATGCGGTGCCGGTCACCCCATCCCCCGCCATCAGCCGGGCGGCGAGTTCATGCCCGCTGGCCGGCGCGGCGATCTTGGCCAGCCAGCCGCTGACCGCGCCATTGCCGCCCAGCCGCGCCGTCATCCGCGCTGCCGCGGGCGCGCGATAGCGATCCTGGACGCTGGTTTCGCCGCGCGACCAGGTCAGCTGCACGGGCTTGCCCACCTGCTGCGCGATCAGCGCGGCCTGCTGCGCGCAGGCGTGTTCGAGGTTCTGACCAAAGGATCCGCCGGCAAAGACCGGATGGATGATGACCGACTCCGCGCTCATCCCGATCGCATCCGCCACCGCCGCCCGGGCAAGGCCCGGGGCCTGTGTCGCCATCCACACGCGGCACCGCCCGTCCGCAATCGTCGCGGTCGCGGTCATCGGCTCGATCGCGGCATGCAGCGCGACCCCGACGCGATAGCTCGCGGTCACCACCCGCGCGCCCTTGAACGCCGCGGACAGATCCCCCTCCGCCACGATGCGGGTGCCATCGCCGTCCAGCGCGGCATCGAGTGCGGCCTGGATCGACGCGCTGTCGACCTTGCTCGTCACCTCGAATTTGGGATTCAGCGCGTCGAGCGCGCGCTGCGCCGCCCAGCTGGTATTGGCGACCGCCGCGACCCATTGGTCGGTACGTACGATCTGCGCGACGCCGGGGATCGCCCGCCCCGCCGCCTCGTCCACCGCCACCAGCCGCGATGTCCCGATCGGCCCCTGGCGCACGGCGGCAAAGACCATGTCGGGCAGGCGGATGTCGGCGGCAAAGCTGGCGCTGCCGGTGACCTTGCCCGGGCCGTCGAGCCGGGGCAGCGGTTCGCCCAGCAACCGGTCACCCTCGCCCTCGCGCAGGGGCAGGTCGTCGGGGACGGTCTCACCGGCGGCGTCCGCTGCGATCGCGCCGAACCCGATCTTCTGCTTGTCGTGCAGCACGAACCCGCCGGCGGTGGTACAGGCGCGCCAGTCGACGCCCCAGCGCCGCGCTGCGGCCTGACACAACAGCGCGCGCGCCGCCGCCCCGGCCTCGCGCAACGGCGCCTCGAACTGGCGCAGCGAGGTCGACCCGCCGGTCAGCACCAGCGCGCTGCGCCGCGCATGGGTCGCGCGCAACGCATCGGGCACCAGCCCCGGAAACAGCTCGGCCGAAGCCAGCGGATTGGCATAAAGCGGGTTGAGCGGCGCCTGCTCGACCCCGACGCGGCGCCAGTCCGCGCCCAGTTCGTCGGCAAGCACCTGCGGCAGCGTCGTGAACACCCCCTGGCCGGTTTCGCATTGCGGCACCGCGACCGTCACCTGACCATCGGGCGCGATCTTGAGCCAGGCGCCGAACGCGGTCTCGCCGTCGCGGACCGGCAAATTGGGCAGATAGGTCCGTGGCCATGCCGCCCATGCGACCAGCAGCCCGATCCCGGCGCCCCCGCCGATCAGCAGCGTCCGCCGGTCGATCCCCTTGATGCCCTTGCGCTCCATCCCAGCCGCTCTAGCGGGGCGAAAAGCAGGACGCCACTCCCATCGCTCCCCTTGGCCCCGCCCGGATATGCCGATAGGACAGCGCCGAACTCCCGGGGAGCCCGACACGTGATCCTGACTGCCGCCGCCCAAGCGACCTCGTACATCCAGTTCAGCGACCTCGGCCTCGACCCGGTCGCGCTGGATCTCGGCTTCTTCCAGCTCAAATGGTATTCGCTGGCCTATATTGCCGGCATCCTGATCGGCTGGTGGTATCTGCTCAAGCTGCTCGGCCGGCCCGGCGCGCCGATGGCACGGCGCCATGCCGATGACATGGTCTTTTATGCCACGCTCGGCATCATCCTCGGCGGCCGCCTCGGCTATGCGATCTTCTACCAGCCGCAGCTGTTCGCCGAGCCGATCAAGCTGCTCCAGCTGTGGGAGGGCGGCATGTCCTTCCATGGCGGAATGATCGGCGTGATGCTCGCGGTGCTGTGGCTGTGCCGCCGCGAAAAGCTCGATTGGCTGCGCGTGCACGACTATGTCGCCTGCTGCGTGCCGTTCGGGCTGTTCTTCGGCCGGCTCGCCAATTTCGTGAATGGCGAGCTGTGGGGCCATCCGACGACGGTGCCGTGGGGGATCGTGTTCGACCGCACCGGCGAAGCCGTGCCGCGCCATCCCAGCCAGCTCTACGAAGCCGGGCTCGAAGGGTTGCTCGTCGGCCTGATCCTGTGGTTCCTGTTCTGGAAGACCGATGCCCGCTACCAGCCGGGCAAGCTCGTCGGCACCTTCATCCTCGGCTATGGCCTGTCGCGCTGGTTCGTCGAATTCTTCCGCGAACATGACGCGCAGTTCGATGGCACGATCTTCGCCACGCCCGGCCTGCACATGGGCCAGTTGCTGACGCTCCCGATGATCTTCGGCGGCATCTACCTCATCGCCACCGCCAAAAAGCGGCGCGCGCGCGTCGAACCGGTTGCGGGCGACCAGACGATCGCATGAGCGACACGCCTAACGTCGACGGCCCCCTGCCCGAGCGGATCGCCCGCGCGATCACGCTCGCCGGGCCGATCCCGCTGTCGCAGTTCATGGGTGCGGCCAACACCCATTATTACGCCACCCGCGACCCGCTCGGCACGCGCGGCGATTTCACGACCGCGCCCGAAATCAGTCAGATGTTCGGCGAGCTGGTCGGGCTCGCACTCGCCGATCTGTGGGACCGCGCCGGGCGCCCCGGCTGCCATTATGTCGAGCTTGGCCCGGGCCGCGGCACGCTCGCCAGCGACGCGCTGCGCGCGATGCGCAGCGCTGGCCTGACCCCGCCGGTGCATTTCGTCGAGAACAGCCCGATGCTGCGCGCCGAACAGGCAAAGGCAGTGCCGCACGCCGAATGGTCGCTCGATCTGGTCGGCCTGCCGGACGATGCGCCGCTGCTGGTTGTCGCCAACGAATTTTTCGACGCGCTCCCAATCCGGCAGCTGGTCAAGACGCCGCAGGGGTGGCGCGAGCGGCTGGTCGCGTGTCAGGACACGCTGTTCCTGCCCGTCATCGGCAACACCATCTTCGATCCGATCATCCCGCCGCAGTTTCGCGATGCGCCCGACGGGTCGATCCTCGAAACCTCGCCGCCCAGCGTCGCGATCCTGCGCGCGCTCGCAGCGCGGCTGTTGCAACAGGGCGGCGCGGCGATCCTGATCGACTATGGCTATGCCGGCCCCGCGATCGGCGACACGCTGCAGGCCGTGCGCGGCCACGCATATGTCAACCCGTTCGAGGATCCGGGCGAGGCCGACCTCACCGCGCATGTCGATTTCGGCACGCTGATCGAAGCCGCGCGGGTCGAGGGGCTGGCGGCCTATCGCCCGATCACCCAGGGCGCGTGGCTGCGCGAACTTGGCATCGAGCCGCGCGCCCAGGCGCTCGCCGCCGCCGCACCCGCTCGCGCTGCCGATGTCGCCGCTGCGCGCGACCGGCTGATCGGGGACGAGGCGATGGGCGAGTTGTTCAAGGTCGTCGCCCTCACCGCCCCGGGGTGGCCGATCCCGGCGGGGTTCGCATGATCCGTATCGACACCCCGACCGCCGCCGACGCCGTCGCGCTCGACGCGATGGCGCAGGCGAGCTGGCGCGACACCTTCGCCCATTTCTACAAGCCCGAGGATCTCGCCGCGTTCCTCGACGAGAATTTCGGCGAAGACGGTCGCCTTACCCGTGATCTCGCCAACCCGGCGATCACCTGGGCCGTCGCCCGCGCCGACGGTGCCATCGCCGGTTACGCCAAGATGGTCCCGCCAACGCTCGAACAGGCCGGCCCCGCCGACGCGCAACTGGCGCAGCTCTATGTCGCAACCGACTGGCACGGGCGCGGCGCCGCACAGGCGCTGATGGACTGGGCGATGACCACCGCCCGCGCCCGCCGCGCACCCGCATTGCTGCTGACGGTGTTCGAGGAAAACCACCGCGCAATCGCCTTTTACGGCAAATATGGCTTCGTCCATGTCGGCGACTATGCCTTCCCGGTCGGCCGTCAGATCGACCGCGACCTCGTGATGCGGCTGGCGCTGTGAGCGAAGCCCTCACCATCCTGCGCGCCACCGCGCTCGACGGCGTCGCGCATGGCTTCCTGGGCCGCACCGGCGGCGTCACCGCCGGCCCCACCGCCAGCCTCGACATGGGCCGCCGCGGCCTGCCCCCCACGCCCGCGCTGCAGGAAAACCAGCGTCGCGTGATCGCCGCCATCGCACCCGGCAGCCGCTTTGCCACTGTCCATCAGGTCCACTCGCCCGACGCCGTCATAGTCGGCACCGACTGGGACGAGGATAACCGGCCGCACGCCGACGCGCTCGTCACCGACCGCCCCGGCCTGCTGCTCGGCATCCTCACTGCCGACTGCGCCCCCGTGCTGTTCGCCGACCGCGAAGCCGGGGTGGTCGCCGCCGCCCATGCCGGGTGGAAGGGCGCGCTCCACGGCGTCACCGACGCGACCATTGCGCGCATGGAGGAACTCGGCGCCGACCGCAGCCGCATCGCCGCCGCGATCGGCCCGTGCATCGCCCGCGCCAGCTACGAGGTCGACGACGCGTTCCTCGCCCGCTTCGCCGCCAGCGACCCGGCGAA
This sequence comes from Sphingomonas sp. BE123, assembly GCF_031456015.1. Lineage (NCBI taxonomy): Bacteria > Pseudomonadati > Pseudomonadota > Alphaproteobacteria > Sphingomonadales > Sphingomonadaceae > Sphingomonas > Sphingomonas sp. BE123. The sequence goes on from NZ_JAVDTW010000001.1 coordinate 1,482,210, forward strand.
CGAACGCTTCTTCACCCCCGGCAAGCCCGGCCACCACCAGTTCGACCTTGAGGCCTATGTCGTCCACCGCCTCGCCGCGGCCGGCCTCCGCCGGATCGAGGCGCTCGGCGCGGACACCTATGCCGATCCCGCGCGTTTCTTCAGCTATCGCCGCGCAACGCACGAAGGCGCCGCCGATTACGGTCGCCAGATTTCGGTGATCGCATTGACGGAATGACGGATCGGTGCGACGGCTGCGGCAACTAGTTTCACCTGATACCAGGAGCGGCCCGCCATGACCGACACGCCCGACCAGACCCCTGACGAAGCGGCAATCACCGGCGCGCCCGCGCGCGGCCGCCCCAAGCCCTCGGCCGACACCATCGGCAATCGCAAGCTCAGCCCGAGCACGCTGATGATGGGCCATGGCTATGACCCGATGCTGTCGGAAGGCTCGCTGAAGCCGCCGATCTTCGCCACCTCCACCTTCGTCTTCCCCAATGCCGCCGCCGGCAAGCGCCATTTCGAAGGCGTCACCGGCAAGCGTCCCGGCGGTGCCGAAGGCCTCGTCTATTCCCGCTTCAACGGCCCCAACCAGGAAATCCTCGAGGATCGCCTAGGCGTATGGGAAGAAGCCGAAGACGCGCTCGCCTTCTCCTCCGGCATGTCCGCCATCGCCACTTTGTTCCTCGCGATGGTCAAGCCCGGCGACACGATCGTGCACAGCGGCCCGCTCTACGCCGCCACCGAAACGCTGATCGCGCGCATCCTTGGCAAGTTTGGCGTGCACTGGGTCGATTTCCCCGCCGGCGCCACGCGTGAAGAGATCGACGCGGTGCTGCAAAAGGCATCGTCGGGCAATGTCGCCCTCATCTATCTCGAAAGCCCCGCCAACCCGACCAACGTGCTGGTCGATGTCGAGGCCGTCGCCGCCAGCCGCGACGCGATCTTCACCGGTGAAAACAAGCCGCCGATCGCGATCGACAACACCTTCCTGGGGCCGCTCTGGGCGCAACCGCTCAAGCAGGGCGCCGACCTCGTCGTCTATTCGCTGACCAAGTACGCCGGCGGCCATAGCGACCTCGTCGCCGGCGGCGTGCTGGGCAGCAAGGCGCACATCAACACCATCCGCATGATGCGCAACACGATCGGCACGATCTGCGACCCCAACACCGCCTGGATGCTGCTGCGCAGCCTCGAAACGCTCGAACTGCGCATGAGCCGCGCCGGCGAAAACGCCGCCAAGGTCTGCGAATATCTGCGCACCCATCCCAAGGTCGAAAGCGTCGGCTATCTCGGCTTCCTGCCCGAAGGCAGCCGTCAGCGCGACATTTACGACCGCCACTGCACCGGCGCCGGCTCGACCTTCTCGCTCTACCTCAAGGGCGGCGAGAAGGAGGCGTTCGCCTTCCTCGACAGCCTCAAGATCGCCAAGCTCGCGGTCAGCCTCGGCGGCACCGAAACCCTCGCCAGCGCCCCCGCCGCGATGACCCACCTCTCGGTCCCCGACGCGCGCAAGCAGGCGCTCGGCATCACCGACAATCTCGTGCGCATCTCGATCGGCGTCGAAAATGCCGACGACCTGATCGCGGACTTTGAGGAGGCGCTGAAGGCGGTTTAATCCGCCCTCAACGCCCATGGTCGAGAAACGCGAGCGGAATGTCGATCCGCTCGCGCCAGGCGCGCTCATTATGCTCGGTGCCGGTGAAACTGCGGATCTCGTAGGTTTCGCCGCGCACCCAGCCCAGCGTCGGCAACATCGCATCGATCGCCGCGGCAAAGGGGGGATAGGCCGCATCCAGCGTCGCCGTGCCATGATCGAAATAGACGCGGTTGCGCGCCGGATCGAACGCGCTCCCGGTCAGCCACGCGCGTAGCGCCGCCCCCACCGCCTCCGGCCCCTCGGGCGGGCGGCTATAGAGTGCCATCGGTGCCGCGAGCGGCAGGTGGATCGAAAGGCATGCCGCCTGCCCGAAGACGCGCGGATATTCGCCGATCGCATAAAGCGAGATCAGTCCGCCCATCGATGATCCCATCACCGATGTGTCCGCCGCGCCACGCAACGTACGGAACCGCGCGTCGATCGCCGGCTTCAGCTCCTCGACGATGAAGCGCAGATAGGCGTCGCCCAGCAACGGCCCGCCCGCCATCTCCAGCACTGCCGCACGATATGCCTCGGGCAGATGTGCCGCGACCTTTTGCGGAAAATACTCGCGATAGCGGGCCGCCGTGTTGGCCACCCCCACCACGATCGTGTCGCGCAGGTCGCCGCGCGCCGCCATCCGCGTGATGGCCTCGTCCACGCCCCACTCGCCGGCGAACGCCGCCTTGCCATCGAACAGATTTTGCCCGTCATGCATGTAGATCACGGGAAACCGCGCCGACCGCCGCGCATCATAGGCCGCGGGCAGCCACACCAGCACCTTGCGCGCCGCGATATGGCGCGATGGGAACGCGTCGATCTCGACGATCTGCCCGCCGGTAACCTGCGCCGTGGCAGGCAATACCGACAGACCCAGCCCAGCGACGGCCCCGCCCAGCACATTGCGCCGCGTCCAGCTCATGTCCCTCTCCTCAACGTTGACGCAAGCCTAGCACCGCCTTGAACTCTGACGAGAAAGCATACGAATGCACGTCGCCGAATACTGTCCTTCCCCCTCCTCTCCCAATCGCCTAGCCATCCCACATGCCCGACGAGTTCACCTTCCTCACCGCCCTGCGCGCCATCGCCACGCATCCGGCGGCGGCTGGGCTCGCCGACGATACCGCACAGCTCGGCGTCACCACCGGAACGCTGATCCTCACCAGCGACACGATGGTCGAGTCGGTCCATTACCGCCCGCACGACCCGCCGGAATCGGTCGGCTGGCGGCTCGCGGCGGTGAACCTGTCCGACCTTGCGGCCAAGGGCGCGACCCCGCTGGCCTGCCTGCTCAATTACAGCCTGTCGGGCGATGGCGCGTGGGATCGCGCCTTCCTGCACGGCCTCAACGATGCGCTCACCCGCTACGCCATGCCGCTGATCGGCGGTGACACGGTGGCGATGCCGGCGGGAGCGCCGCGCAGCCTCACCCTCACCGCCATCGGCACCGCCCCGGCCCAAGTCCCGCTGCGCACCGGCGCGCAGCCCGGCGATACGCTCTGGGTCACCGGCACCATCGGCGGCGCAGCGTTCGGCGCGGATGGGCAGCCGCGCGACCTCGCCCGCTACCTCCACCCCGCCCCGCGTGTGGCCGAGGGTCAGGCGCTCGCCCCGTTCGCCACCGCGATGATGGACGTGTCCGACGGCCTGCTGATCGACGCTCAGCGGCTTGCCGCCGCCAGCGGCATCGCGCTCACCATCGACCTCGACGCCATCCCGCTCGCCCTGCCCGGCCCCGTCCTCGACGCTGCGTGCGCGGGCGACGATTACGAACTGCTCTTCACCCTCCCCGACGGCATCGAGCCACCCGTTCCCGCCACCCGCATCGGCGCCGCCAGCACCGGCAGCGGCCTCACCCTGACGGCAAACGGCGCGCCAGTACCCCTCCCAGCAAAGCTCGGCTACCGCCACGGTTGAGAACGCAATTCCTCCCCTGAGCTTGTCTCAGGGGAGGGGGACCGCTCGCGAAGCGAGTGGTGGAGGGGCGGCCGCGCAGACGGCCGTGAGCGGCTCGGCAAAATTCCGCCGTCTGACGACGGCGGCCCCTCCGTCATTGCTTCGCAATGCCACCTCCCCTGCAGGGCAGGGGAGGAATTGCCCCCCCCCAAACCCCCTTCAAATGTTGGATTTCATCTGATCTACCCTGATCGATGAAGCCAACCGCACCCGACTCACCCACCCCCGCATCGCCACCCCGGCGCGCACCGGTCGCGTGGCTGGTGTCAGCGTGTGGTTCTCCTGTCCCGCTCCGGGTGCAAGCCCCTCGCGCCGATGTCGCGCCACCGTCGCGTCCCCGTTCGCCGCGCCGCACACCCCGCTTTTTTGTCCGCTTCGTCCGGCGCTGCCCCATTCCACCACGCCGCTTGACAGCCCCCCGCCCCTCTCTACGCTCCACCCCGACGCGGTTTGTACCGGGCATCAAGATCTGGACGACCCGCGCGGTTCACAGGGGAAGGATACCAGATGCCGATTGTCTATATCGCCATCGCGTGCGGCCTGATTGCCGTGCTCTATGGCCTGGTAACGTCGCAACAGGTGCTGCGCGCACCGGCAGGCGACCAGAAGATGCAGGATATCGCAGCCGCCATTCAGGAAGGCGCCAAGGCCTATCTCGGCCGCCAATATACCACCATCGCCATCGTCGGCGTCGTCGTCGCGGCGGTGATGTTCTTCACGCTCGGCGCGCTGTCGACCGTCGCATTCCTGATCGGCGCGATCCTGTCGGGCGTTGCCGGCTATGTCGGCATGAACATCTCGGTCCGCGCGAATGTCCGCACGGCTGAGGCGGCGCGCGGCTCGCTGCAGGGTGGCCTCACCCTCGCTTTCCGCGCCGGAGCCGTCACCGGCATGCTCGTCGCCGGGCTCGGCCTGCTCTCGATCGCCGGACTCTTCTGGTATCTCGTTGGCCCCGCCGGTGAAGCCGCGAATGGCGAGGATATCATCAAGGCGCTGACCGCACTGGCGTTCGGTGCGTCGCTGATCTCGATCTTCGCCCGCCTCGGCGGCGGCATCTTCACCAAGGCCGCGGACGTCGGCGCCGACCTGGTCGGCAAGGTCGAAGCCGGCATCCCCGAGGATGATCCCCGCAACCCCGCCGTGATCGCCGATAACGTCGGCGACAATGTCGGCGACTGCGCCGGCATGGCCGCCGATCTGTTCGAAACCTATGTGGTCACCATCGGCCTCACCATGGTGTCGATCGCGCTACTCGTCGGCGGGCTTGCCGATGACGCGATGCTCGCGCTGATGGCGCTCCCGCTGATCGTCGGCGGCGTGTGCATCATCACCTCCATCATCGGCACCTATATGGTCCAGCTCGGCGGCAGCCAGTCGATCATGGGTGCGCTGTACAAGGGGTTCTGGACCACCGCGATCCTCGCCATCCCGGCGATCTGGTTCGCGACCGACTATACGCTTGGCGATCTCAACGCCGCGATCGGGGATCAGGCGTTTACCGGCATGGACCTGTTCTGGTGCATGATGATCGGCCTCGGCGTCACCGGGGCGCTGGTGTGGATCACTGAATACTACACCGGCACGCAATATCGCCCGGTCCGCTCGATCGCCAAGGCATCGGAAACCGGCCATGGCACCAACGTCATTCAGGGTCTGGCGATCAGCCTTGAATCGACCGCGCTGCCGACCATCGTGATCGTCGTCGCGGTGATCGCATCGTTCCAGCTTGCGGGAATCATCGGCGTGGCGTTCGCCGCCACCTCGCTGCTCGCGCTCGCCGGCATGGTGGTCGCGCTCGACGCCTATGGCCCCGTCACCGACAATGCCGGTGGCATCGCCGAAATGGCCGGGCTGCCCGACGACGTCCGCACCCGCACCGACGCGCTCGATGCGGTGGGCAACACGACCAAGGCGGTGACCAAGGGCTATGCCATCGGCTCGGCCGCGCTCGCCGCACTGGTGCTGTTCGGGGCGTATACCGAGGATCTGACGCGCTATTTCCCCGACATCGTCGTGGACTTCTCGCTCAGCAACCCGTTCGTGATCGTCGGCCTGCTGCTCGGCGCGCTGCTGCCCTATCTGTTCGGCGCATTCGGCATGACCGCCGTGGGCCGTGCAGCGGGCGCCGTGGTCGAGGATGTCCGCGCCCAGTTCCGCGACAATCCCGGCATCATGGCCGGGACCAGCCGCCCGAACTATGGCCGGACCGTCGACATCGTGACCAAGGCGGCGATCAAGGAAATGATCGTGCCTAGCCTGCTCCCGGTGCTGTCGCCGATCGTGCTCTACTTCGTGATCCTGTCGGTCGACAGCCAGGCCAACGCGTTCGCCGCGGTCGGCGCGATGCTGCTCGGCGTGATCGTGTCGGGCCTGTTCGTCGCCATCTCGATGACCTCGGGCGGCGGCGCTTGGGACAATGCGAAAAAGTACATCGAAGACGGCAACCACGGCGGCAAGGGCAGCGAAGCCCATAAGGCCGCAGTGACCGGCGACACCGTCGGCGATCCCTACAAGGATACCGCCGGTCCGGCGGTCAATCCGATGATCAAGATCACCAACATCGTCGCCCTGCTGCTCCTCGCGGCACTCGCGGCGGGCTGATCGACATGGCCTTCTTCAGCCCCTCCCGCCTTCGCGGGAGGGGTTGGGGAGGGTCTTCTTTCTTCTGTTACTTCAAGCCCAGCGGTAATCGGCCACCACCGGAAAATGATCCGACGGAAACCGCCCGTTCCGCCCGAAATCGACCGTCGCGACCGCCACCGGCGTCAGGCCCCGGGCCATGACCCAGTCGATCCGCTTCCCCGGCGTTCCGGAAAAGCCATGGAACGTCCCTTCCGGCCCCTTCCGCTTCGGCGCCGCAACCCAGGTATCGAGCAGACCGGCACTGAGAATGCGATGCGCGTCGCTCTCCGGCCCGGTATTGAAGTCGCCGGTCAGCACCACGATATCGCCAGCAGGCCGCTGCGCCACCCACGCCGCAATCGCCGCCGCACAGTTGCTGCGCGCCACCTCGTCCTCGCCGCGATACGGAAAATGCGTGTTGATCAGCCAGAAGCGCTTGCCCGCCACCGTCTCGAACAGGCCCCAGGTCGCCATCCGCGGATAGGGGTGCCCCCAGCTGATGCTCCCCGGCACATCGGGCGTATCCGACAGCCAGAAATGGCCAAGGTCGATCACCTTCATTCGGTCGCGGCGAAAGAACACGCCCATATGCTCGTCGCCGCGCCCGCCGCGCCGATCGACCCCGAACCAGCTGAACTGCGGCAGCCGCTCGACGACATAATCGCCCTGGATCTTCCACAATTCTTGGGTGCCGATGATGTCCGGATCGGCGCGGCGAAGCGTCTCGACGAACAGGTCGCGCCGCGCCGCCCACCGGTTCGGTCCATCCGAGTCGAGTGGCAGGCGGACGTTGAAGCTCATCACCCGCAACCCGCTGCGCGGCTGTGCGGCGCGCGCCCAGCCGGGTGCGAGCGCCATTGTCGCCGCTACCGCCATCACTTCGCGCCGTTTCATCCGCAGAACTCCGCACTTGCCTGTTGCCAACGCTGTCACCTATGCCTGAGGCGACAGGGGAGGCAAATGGCGCGACGGCCGACGATCAAGGAAGTTTCGAAACTCGCAGGCGTGTCGTTCAAGACCGTCTCGCGCGTGCTGAACAACGAAAAGAATGTCAGCGAGGAAACCCGCCGCCGCGTCGAGCAGGTCGTCGCCGAACTCAACTTCCGCCCCAGCCTCGCCGCGCGCACGCTGGCCGGGCGCAAATCCTTTCAGGTCGGGCTGCTCTACGACAACCCCAGCCCCTATTATGTGTACCACCTGCTCGCCGGGGCGCAGGAGGGGTGCGCCGAACATGGCTATCGCCTGCTGACCCAGCCGGTCGACAGCGCCGCGTCCGGGCTGGTCGCCGATGTCGCGGCGCTGGTGGACGAAACCCATCTCGACGGGCTGATCCTCTCGCCACCGCTGACCGAACATGCCGAGCTGCTCGACGAACTCGACCGGCGCGCCCTGCCCTATGTGCGGATCGAACCGGGGTTGCGGCGCGACTCCGGCCGCTCGGTGACGATCGACGATGCCAGCGCCGCGCATGAGGCGACCGCCCATCTGCTCGCGCATGGCCACCGCGCCATCGCCTTCATCAAGGGCCCCGACAGCCATGTCTCGTCGATCGAGCGGTTGAAGGGCTATCGCACCGCGCTCGCGGCGCATGGCGTCGCCTTTGACCCGGCGCTCGTCGTGGCGGGGGATTACAGCATCGAATCGGGACGCCAGGCCGCCCGGCTGCTGCTCGACCGGCCGGGCCCGCCCTCGGCGATCTTCGCCGGCAATGACGACATGGCGGCCGGCGCGCTGGCAGTTGCGCATGAGCGCGACATTTCCGTTCCGGAACAGCTGTCGATCGTCGGCTTCGATGATTCGGACCTTGCCGCCGCCGTCTGGCCGCCGCTCACCACGGTGCGTCAGCCGGTCCACGAACTCGCGCGCAGCGCCGCCGATCTGCTGCTCGATCCCAAGGTTCAGCGCGACCGCGTCACCTTCGACACGCGGCTGATCGCGCGCGCCAGCTCGGGTGCCGCGCCGCCGCGCTGACCCCGCCTAGCGCCGCAGCGCGCGCATCACATCCTGCCACAGCGTCAGGTTGCGGCGTGCGCGCTGGACGATCGCCGACTGGCGGATCCGCGTGATCACCGCATCGGCCAGCCACCGCCCCGGCTGGCGCAGCGGCCGCCGCACCTGGACCACCAGCAGCACGCTGACCCCGGCGGCGTCGTTCCACAGCTCATGGTCGACCGTATCGTCGAACAGCAGCGTCTCGCCCTCGGCCCAGCGCAGGATCCGGTCGCCAACGCGAATCCGCGCATCGCCGTCGCGCGGCACGTGCAGCCCGAGGTGACAGGTGAGCAGCCCCTTGGTCGCCCCCCGGCTCGCCGGCACATGCGCGCCGGGCGACAGGACCGCGACATGCGCGCTGACCAGTCCCGGGATGCGCCCGACCAGCGCCGCGGTCACCGGACAGCGCGCCAGCGCCTCCTCGACGCGATAGCCATAGCCCCACAGGAACCAGGCCTGCCACGGCCGCAACGGCGCGACCGCCCCGCGCGCGCCCGGCAGCACCGCCGCCGGCACCGCGTCCGGCAGTGCGAGTGCCAGCGCCTCGCGCCGGATCGCCTCCCACTCCGCCCGCAGCGGCGCGGTCCAGCAAAATCCGCGAACGTCGAGGATCGGGTGCGTCGGGACCAGCGAGAACCGCGCGATCACCCGATCAGTTACCGCGCGCACCTGCCCCATCGCAAAGCCGGCAAGCCCCCGACGCGGCGGCGCCTCGGACTCGGCAGCACCCGGGATCAGCGCAAGCGCGGGCGCGGGTCGCGCTGCGTCACGCCCCCCATCCTGCTGCCGCTGGCTCCCCTGCCGCCCCATCATCGCCTCCACGCGCATCGCCCGGTCGGCGTGCCCGATCCGGGCGCTAGGGCATGATCTGGGTCCAAATCATGGCAGAACCCGCGCGGCATCGCGGGCAAATGCGGCACCGCTCGGACCGTCGCACCGCGCTGGCGGTCGCGGTCGAAGCGCGCTAGGCTGCGGGCCAATGGCTTTGTCTCTGCGCCTGACGCCGCTCGCTTTGTCCGTCCTGTTCCTGGCGGCCAATCCTGCAACCGCCCAGACCGCCCGCCCGGCCCAGCCGGCAGCGGCGCCACCGACGGCAGCAGTCCCGGTCGACCGCTCGCCCTGGCTCTATGCCGGCAGCGATATCGCGCATGACCCCGAATGGCGCTTCGGCACCCTGCCCAATGGCCTGCGCTACGCGGTCCGGCGCAATGGCGTGCCCCCCGGCCAGGTGGCGGTCCGCCTGCACCTGCGCGTCGGCTCGCTGATGGAGGAGGAGAGCGAGAAGGGCTTTGCCCATCTGCTCGAACATCTTTCCTTCCGCGGCTCGTCCAAGGTTCCCGATGGCGAATCGAAACGCGTGTGGCAGCGGCTCGGCGTCACCTTCGGTTCGGACAGCAATGCCAGCACGACGCCGCTGTCGACGACCTACAAGCTCGACCTGCCCAATGCGACCGAGGCAAGCTTCGACCAGTCGATGATGATCCTGGCCGACATGATGGCAGCGCCCAACATCACCACCCAGTCGCTGAACCAGGAGCGGCCGGTCGTGCTGGCCGAACAGCGCGAGGGGCTTGGTCCGCAGGAACGCTTCAGCGACCTGCGCCGCCGCGTGTTCTTCGCCGGACAGCGTTTTGCCGACCGGCCGGTGATCGGCACCGTCGAAACGCTGACCGGAGCGACCGCCGACGCGGTGCGCGCCTTTCACCAGCGCTGGTATCGCCCCGACCGCACCACGCTGGTGATCGTCGGCGATCTCGATCCCGCAATCTTCGAGGCGCAGATCGTCAAGCATTTCGCCGCGTGGAAGGGGACCGGCCCGGCCCCCGTCGACCCCGCTTTCGGCACCCCGTCCGGGGGACATCCCAGCAGCGGCGCGCTGGTCGAACCGACGCTGCCGCCGCTAGTGGCGATGACGGTGCTGCGGCCGTGGAAGCTCGATGCGGACACGGTGATGTTCAATCGCGAACGCATGGTCGACATCGTCGCGATCCGCATCATCAACCGCCGGCTCGAGCGGCGCGCGCGCGCGGGATCGAGCTATATCGGGGCCGGCGCCGACCTGTCGGACCTGCTACGCTCCGCCAATGCCACGACGATCCAGATCCTACCCGTGGGGGAGGATTGGGAAACGGCGGTGCGCGAAGTGCGCGGCGTCATCGCCGATGCAATGGCCAGCGCACCGACTCAGGCGGAGATCGACCGCGAGGTCAACGAAATCCTCGCCGACCTGCGCAACGCGGTCGAAACCGCGCGGGTCACCTCGGGTACCCAGCGCGCCGACACGCTCGTCGCGGCGCTCGACATCCATGAAGTGGTGACCAGCGAAGAGACCAGCCTCGGCATCCTTCAGGGCGCGATCGACGGGCGCATGTTCACGCCCGAGCGTGTCCTCGCCTCGACCCGGCGCGTGCTTCAGGGCGTGGCGACCCGCGCGGTCATCACCACACGCACTCCCGATCCCGGCGTCCAGGCCAAGCTCGCGGCGGCGCTGACCGCCGATGTCTCGGGCCTCGCCGGCACCCGCGCCGCGCTCCGCAACGTCAGCTTCGCCTCGCTGCCGCGGCTCGGGTCGCCGGGCAAGGTGGCGATGCGCGCAGTCGCCGTGCCCGACCCCCGGATCGAACAGGTCCGCTATGCCAATGGCGTCACCGGGCTGTTCTTCCAGAATCCGGGCGAAGTCGGGCGTGTCTATGTCAGCGTGCGCTTCGGGCGCGGGATGCAGGCGCTGCCCGCCAACCGCCAGACCCCGGCCTGGGCGGCGAACCTTGCCCTGCTCGAAAGCGGGATCGGATCGCTGGGGCAGGAAGAGCTGGACCAGATTACCGGCGACCGCCGCATCTCGATGGATTTCGGGATTGGCGACGATGCCTTCGTCATCTCGGGACAGACCTCGCCCGCCGATCTCGCCGACCAGCTTCGCCTGATCGCGACCAAGCTGGAAGTACCCGGCTGGGATCCGAAGCCGGTGGCGCGCGCCCGTGCGGTCGCCACGACCAGCTATGCGGCGCAGCGCGCATCGCCCGATGCGGTGATCGGAACCAGCCTCGAAAAGCTGCTGCGCGCGGGGGATCCGCGCTGGGGCATGCCCGACCTCTCGGAGATCGAAAAGCTGAACGCCAAGGACTTCCGCGCCTTCTGGGAGCCCCTGCTCGCCAGCGGGCCGATCGAGGTGCAGGTGTTCGGCGACATCGATGTCGAAAAGGCGATCGAAGCGGTCCGCCAGACCTTTGGCGCAATGAAGCCGCGCCGCGCGTCGCGCATCGTCTCCGCCGCGGTCCAGTTTCCCGCGCATGTCGAAACCCCCGTCGTCCTGCGCCACACCGGCGAAGCTGAACAGGCAGCGGCGGTGATCGCGTGGCAGGCCGGCGGCGGCGCTGCCAATATCGCCGAGGGGCGCAAGCTGGAGATTCTGGCCGCAGTGATGCGCGACCGCATCCTCGACCGCATCCGCTCGGCCGAGGGGGTCAGCTATTCGCCGACCGTGCTCAGCCAGTGGCCGGTGGGACAGCCCGGTGGCGGGCGGATCATCGCGCTGACGCTGCTGCCGCCCGACAAGACCGATCTGTTCTTCACCGTCGTGCGCGAGATTGCGGCGGACCTCGTCGCCAAGCCGATCGAGCTGGACGAGCTGCGCCGCGCGCTGGTGCCGACCGCCCAGCTCGTCTCGCGCCGCTCGACCGGCAATCCCTTCTGGATGCAGCAGACCGAAGGCGGCACCACCGACCCGCGCCGGCTCGCCGCGATCCAGTCGCTCGGGATCGATTATGGCCGGACCGGGCCGGAGGAGCTTCAGGCGCTGGCCGCCAAATATCTGCTGCGTGAAAAGGACTGGACGATGGTCGTGCTGCCCGAGGAAACACCGGCTGCCCCGGTGGCGGGAGCACGCTGAACGCGTTGCATCGTCGCCCCGGGTCGGGCCCGGGGCGACGTATCGGCTAACCCTTGTACAGCCCGTCGAGCCGCTCGCCATAGACCTGCTTGAGGACATGGCGCCGGATCTTCAGGCTGGGGGTCATCTGCTGGTTCTCGATCGTGAACGGCGCATCGGCCAGGATGAAGCGGCGTACCCGCTCGATCACCGACAAATTGGCGTTGACGCGATCGACCGCCGCGCTGATCGCCGCGCGATAGGCGGGATCGTCGCGCAATGCGGCGAGATCGCACTTCACCCCGGTCCGGGCGCACCATTCCTGCGTCCATTCCGGGTCTGGGACGATCACCGCAGTCATGTACGGCTTGCGGTCGCCCGCGATCATCGCCTGCATGATCTCGGGCTGCAGCGTCAGCATGCCCTCCACCTTTTGCGGCGCGACATTATCGCCCTTGTCGTTGACGATGATGTCCTTCTTGCGGTCGGTGATCTTGATCCGGCCCTTTTCGTCGATCAGCCCGATGTCGCCGGTATGCAGCCACCCGTCCTTCAGCACCCGGGCGGTCTCCGCCTCGTTGCGCCAGTAGCCGTGCATCACCAGCTCGCCGCGCACGAGGATCTCGCCATCCTCGGCGATGCGCACCTCGACCCCCTCCAGCGGCGGCCCGACCGTATCGTGCTTCAGCCCGGCCTTGGGCCGGTTGCAGCTGATCACCGGCGCCGCCTCGGTCTGGCCATAGCCCTGCAGGAAGGTGATGCCGAGGCTTTCGAAGAACACCCCGACTTCGGGGTTGAGCGGCGCGCCGCCCGACACCATCGCCTTGATCCGCCCGCCGAACTTCTTCGACAATTTGGGCTTGAGCGTGCGGTCGATGAACAGGCTCATCGGCAGGTCGAGCAGCGATCCCTTGCCCGCTGCCTTCTTGCCGCCGATGCTGACTGCGCGGTCGAGCAGGAAATTGGCGAACTTGCCCTGTTTCTCGACCTGTTTGGTGATCCGCGTGCGCAGCACTTCGAACAGGCGCGGGACGACGACCATCAGCGTCGGGCGCACCTCCTCGATATTCGACGCCAGCTTGTCGAGCCCTTCGGAATAATAGATCTGCGCGCCCAGCCCGATCGGGAAATGCTGCCCGCCGGTATGTTCATAGGCGTGGCTGAGCGGCAGGAACGACAGGAACACCTCGTCCTCCCATCCGAAGTCCTCGCTGATAACGGTGCAGCAGCCCTCGACATTGGTCAGGATCGCGCCGTGATGCTGCATCACGCCGCGCGGGCTGCCCCCGGTTCCGCTGGTGTAGATGATGCACGCCAGATCCGCGCGCCGCATCCCCGCCGCCGCCTGTTCCGCCTCGGCCACGCTCACCGGGTTGGCCGCAATCAGCGCGTTCCAGTCGTGAAAATCGATCGCACCCTGCTGGCTCAGCTTCAGGTCGGTGATACCGATCAGCACATGCCCGCCGCTTCCCGCGGTGTGCAGAATCGCCGGCAGCAGCGTCTTGGCCAGCTTGGCATCGGACACGATCGTCATCGTCGCGCCCGAATTGTCGATGATATGCTGGTGATCGCGTTCGGTATTGGTGGTGTAGGTCGGCACGGTCACGCCGCCCGCCGCCATGATCGCCAGGTCGCTGATGCACCATTCGGGGCGGTTCTCGCTGACCAGCATCACCCGGTCGCCAGGTTTGAGTCCCAGCTTCTTGAGCGCCGCAGCAAGGCTCGCGACCTTCTGCGCCGCCTCGGCCCAGCTGGTCGACTGCCATTTGCCGCCCGATTTCGCCCACAGGAACGGCGCATCGCCCTGTTCCCGTGCGCGGGTGAAGAACATCGAAACCAGATTGTCGAACTTTTCGAGCTTGCGCATCCTGTTCCCAACTCCTGCGGCACGGGTTCGTGCCCGCGCTCGATTTGAGCGCGAACCCTAACGCCGCCGCCGCCAAGCGCAATGCCGCTACGTCACAGACGCTTCAGGATACGCCGCACCAGCCCGGGCCCTTCGAACACCAAAGCCGAATAGATCTGCACCATCGTCGCCCCGGCATCCAGCCGCGCCAGCGCCTCTTGCGGCGAATCAATCCCGCCCACCGCGATCACCGGCAGCGCGCCATCGGCAATCGCCAGTGCTTCCGCCAGCTTGGCCCGCGCCAGCACCGCCAGCGGCCGCCCCGACAGCCCGCCCGCCTCGCCCGCCAGCGGTGAGCGCAGGCTGTCCGGGCGCGAAATCGTCGTATTGCCGACGATCAGCGCGTCCAGCCCGGCATCCACCGCCGCCCCGACCACGCCCGCCATGCCGTCGCGGTCCAGATCGGGTGCGACCTTCAGGAACAGGGGAACCCGCCCCCCCGCCAGCATCCGCGCCGCACTCGCCGCGCGCAGCAGCTCGTCCAGCGCCGGCCGCGACTGCAGGTCGCGCAGCCCCGGCGTGTTGGGCGAGCTGACATTGATCGTCACATAATCGGCATGCGGCGCGACCTTGGCCACGCCCAGCGCGTAATCCGCCACCCGGTCGGCGCTGTCCTTGTTGGCGCCGACATTGATCCCGAGCACGCCCGGGCGGCGTGCCCCCTTCACCCGGTCGATCGCCGCATCGATCCCGCCATTGTTGAACCCCATGCGGTTGACCACCGCGCGATCCTCGACCAGCCGGAACAGCCGCGGCTTGGGATTGCCCGCCTGCGGGCGCGGGGTCAGCGATCCGATCTCGACGCTGCCGAACCCCAGCCCCATCAGCCCGTCGATCGCCTCGCCGTCCTTGTCGAGCCCTGCCGCCAGCCCGACCGGATTGGGGAATTCGACCCCGCCAATCGTGACCGGCCGCACCCGCGGAATCGCGCCGCGAGGCGCCAGCGCCGCCGCCCGGATCGCGAGCCGGTGGGCGCGCTCGGCATCGAGGGTGAAGATCAGCGGCTTGAGCAGGTCGTACAGCATGATCGCCCAATAGAACGACGGGTTGACGAACGCTACGCTCAAGCCCATTTGCCTAATCGGATCGAATCATTCCGATTTAAGAATCGCTCGCAACAGCCAGGGACCATGCGCCTCTCCGCCCAGACCGATTATGCAGTCGTCATGCTCTCCGCCGCCGCACGCCATTGCGGCGTCAGCGGGCGGCTGAACGCGACTTTGCTGGCGGACGAGACCGGGCTGCCGCTGCCCACGGTGCAGAAACTGGTCAGCCGCCTCTCCGCCGCCGGCCTGATCGAAAGCGCCCGCGGCACCGGCGGCGGCTTCCGCCTCGCGCGTCCGCCTGCGGCAATCAGCCTTGCCGATATCGTCGAAGCGATCGAAGGGCCGATCGCGCTCACCGGCTGCATCGACGCGGCCAAGCAGGATTGCCTGATCGTCGCGACCTGTCAGGTGAAGCCGCACTGGACCAGCGTCAACGCATCGGTCCGCGACGCGCTCGCGGGCGTCACCCTCGCCTCCCTCTCCTCCCAGTCGGTACCCGGATAATGGCCACCAAGAATGCCGAGGCGCTCGCCGCCGCGAACAAGAAATATGAATGGGGCTTTTCCTCGGATATCGAACAGGACTTCGCGCCCAAGGGGCTGAGCGAGGACACCGTCCGCTTCATCTCGGCCAAGAAGAACGAGCCCGAATGGATGCTTGAGTGGCGGCTCAAGGCCTATCGCCACTGGCTGACCATGCCGTCGCCGGACTGGGCCAAGCTCGACATCCCGCCGATCGACTATCAGGACGCCTATTATTACGCGGAGCCCAAGGCCAAGCCGAAGCTCGGCAGCCTGGACGAGGTCGATCCCGAAATCCTGCGCGTCTATGAAAAGCTCGGCATCCCGATCGAGGAGCAGAAGGTGCTTGCCGGGGTCGAGGGCGCGCGCAAGGTCGCGGTCGATGCGGTGTTCGACAGCGTCAGCGTCGCCACCACCTTCCGCAAGGAACTCGAAGCCGCCGGAGTCATCTTCCGCAGCATCTCCGAAGCGATCCGCGAATATCCCGAGCTGGTGAAGAAGTGGCTGGGGAAGGTCGTGCCGATGCACGACAATTACTTCGCCGCATTGAACTGCGCGGTCTTCAGCGACGGCACCTTCGTCTACATTCCTGAGGGCGTCCGTTGCCCGATGGAGCTGAGCACCTATTTCCGCATCAACGCCGAAAATACCGGCCAGTTCGAACGCACGCTGATCGTCGCCGACAAGGGCAGCTACGTCTCGTATCTCGAAGGCTGCACCGCGCCGATGCGCGACGAAAACCAGCTTCACGCCGCCGTGGTCGAGCTGGTCGCGCTCGACGATGCCGAGATCAAGTACAGCACGGTCCAGAACTGGTATCCCGGTGACGAGAATGGCAGGGGCGGCATCTATAATTTTGTGACCAAGCGCGCTTTGTGTCAGGGCCGCAACTCCAAGGTCAGCTGGACCCAGGTCGAAACCGGCAGCGCGATCACCTGGAAATACCCCAGCTGCGTGCTCAACGGCGAAAACAGCGTCGGCGAATTCTACTCGGTCGCGGTCACCAACAATCGCCAACAGGCCGATACCGGCACCAAGATGATCCACAATGGCAAGGGGTCGCGCTCGACGATCATCTCCAAGGGGATCAGCGCGGGCCGGTCGAACAACACCTATCGCGGCCTCGTCCGCGTCGCGCCGGGCGCAGAGGGCGTGCGCAACTTCACCCAATGCGACAGCCTGTTGCTGGGCTCCGAATGCGGCGCGCACACCGTGCCGTATATCGAAGTCAGGAATCCTTCAGCCCAGATCGAGCACGAAGCGACCACGAGCAAGATCAGCGAGGACCAGATGTTCTACGCCATGCAACGTGGGTTAGACCAAGAGGCGGCGGTCGCCCTGATCGTCAACGGCTTCGCGAAAGAGGTGCTGCAGCAGCTCCCGATGGAGTTCGCGGTCGAGGCGCAGAAGCTGCTTGGGATTTCGCTGGAAGGCAGCGTGGGATGATCGCCGCGCTCGCCCTTATGGTCGCGGTGCCGCAGGACGCGATCGCCGCGCCCGAGCCCGAATATGAGGAAGTGGTGATCACCGCCCGCGTCGGTCGCGTCGCTTTGGTGTTCGACCGCGCGCCCGATGGCCGCCTGATCAACTGCCGCGTGTTCAAATCGTCCGGCACGAAGCGGATCGACGATGCCGCCTGCACGTCCTTGCCCGACTGCGTCACCTCGACCGTGGGTCAGGAATATTGCGGCGGTAGCGGCGCGGGCCTGACGGCGGTCGCACCAAAGATCCTGCCGACGCCCGAACCCAGGCTCGGCCTCGGCGTCTCGCTCAAGCCCGAAGCGCCGAAAGTGCCAGCGGTCGGCCCGGTGGTCGGCGGCACCCGGGACGAAGACCCCAACCGCCTCGGCAAACTCCCGCCCCTACCCAAGGACGAAAGCGGCACCCCCGCGATCACGCTGGGTCCGGTAAAGCAGGACGAGCCGCGGTGAGCGGGGCCCCGTTTTCCTTCTTCCGTCATGCTGAACTTGGTTCAGCATCCACCGCGCCACCAGCGACAATCTCGCCCATGGCGGAGTGGACCCTGAACCAAGTTCAGGGTGACGAACTTCAGAATTTGCACGCAGGATAACATGCTCCAGATCACCAATCTCCACGCCGAAATCGACGGCAAGCCGATCCTCAAGGGCCTGACCCTCAGCCTCAATGCAGGTGAGGTCCACGCGATCATGGGCCCCAATGGCGCGGGCAAGTCGACCCTCGGCTATGTCCTCGGCGGCCGCCCGGGTTACGAGGTGACCGAGGGGAGCGTGACCTTCAACGGCACCGACCTGCTCGAACTCGAACCGCATGAGCGCGCCGCCGCCGGCCTGTTCCTCGGCTTCCAATACCCGGTCGAAATCCCCGGCGTGTCGAACGTCCAGTTCCTGCGCGAAAGCCTCAACAGCCAGCGCCGCGCGCGCGACGAGGCGCCGCTGTCGGGCGGCGAGTTCCTGAAACTCGCCCGCGCCCAGGCCGCAGCGCTGGAGATGGACGCCGAGATGCTCAAGCGCCCGGTCAATGTCGGCTTCTCGGGCGGCGAGAAGAAGCGCAACGAAATGGTGCAGATGGGCATCCTGAACCCGCGTCTCGCGATCCTCGACGAGACCGATTCGGGCCTCGACATCGACGCGTTGCGCATCGTCGGCGAAGGCATCAACCGCATCATGCGCGCACCTGACAAGGCGGTGCTGCTGATCACCCATTATCAGCGCCTGCTCGACTATGTGAAGCCGGACTTCGTCCACATCCTCGCCGACGGCCGCATCGTGAAGACCGGCGGTCCCGAACTCGCGCTCGAACTGGAGCGTGAAGGCTATGCGCAGGTGGCGGCATGATGACGTCCCGGCAAGGCTGGATCGCGGCGCTTCTCGGCATCAGCCTCTGGGCGTGCGGCGCGACTATCGTGCACTTCTTCCCCGTTCTGTTCGATGGCGGGATCGCGACCGCGGTGATGTTCGGGGTCGGCGTGCTGACCAGCCTGGTCACGGTCGAAGCCGCACGCCGCCTCGGCAGCGCGTCGGGCGGGCCGCTGGTCGCCATGATGGCGCTGGGCACCGGCATCGCCCTGCTGCTCGATGGGATCGGCCTCGCCTTCGTATCGGATATCTATGCCGGACGCAGCTTCGCCAGCCAGGCGGGCGCGGCGTTCATCATGTGGGCGGGCGGCGCAGGGCTGCTGATCGCACTGGTGACGGAGCGGAAGCGGTGAGCCTGTTCGCTACCCTTGCCCTCTTCGCCGCCGCGCAGGAGCCGCCGCTCGACCCGTTGACCGAAGCGGAAATCGTGATCGTCGGACAGCGGCTGCAGGGCGTCACCGTCAATGTCGGGCGCGATGCCGAGGGCCGCTGGCATTGCGGACTGACCGGCAGCACCGGCTATCCGAAACTCGACGAACGCCTGTGCCGCGCGACGACGAAGTGCGTCCAGAAGGGCAAGTCCGACGATGCGGCGATCCAGGCCTGTGTCGCAAAGACCAAGCCGGGTCTGATTGCCGAACTGCGCAAGCGCGCCAAGCGGGGTGGCAAATGACCCACGGTCTCGTTCTCGACGCCCCGGTCGCAGAGGATTGGCGCTGGTTCGACGCCGCGCCGCTCGATGCGCTCGCCGCGACGCCGCGCGGGTCTGCGCCCGATGTCGCGCGGCTGTGGATCGACCTGCCCGGCCCGCGCCTGTTGTTCGTCGACGGCGCGTTCGTGGCTGAGGGCAGCGCGCCCGGCGCGGTCGAGATTTCCGCCGCGCCGATCATGACCCGCGCCAATCCCTATTCGGAAGCGGCATGCGCCAATGCGCAGGCGGGCTATGTGCTTTATCTCAAGGCCGAAGCCGCACTCGACGGTCCGGTGCAGGTGATCCACGCCACCACCGGCGGGGTCGCGCATCTGTCGAACAAGATCGTGATGCAGGCCGACGCCGTCGCGTCGCTGGTCGAAACCCATGTCGGCACGGGCTGGAGCAACGCCAATCTGTGGGTCGAACTGGGCGAGGGCGCGCGGCTGATGCGCGCAATCCGCGTGCTGAAGCATGACGGCGCGCACACCGACTATGCCGATGCGACCATCGGCACGGCGGCCAGCTTTGTCAGCACCGCGCTCGTCACCGGCTGCCGCACCGCGCGCGCCGAGGCACGGCTGACGCTGACCGGCGAAGGGGCCTATGGCGAGGCCGGCGGCGCGCTGCTCACGCGCGGCGGGGAAAAGGCCGATGCCGCGACCGTCGCCGACCATGCCGCCCCCGAAGGGACCAGCCGCCAGATCTGGCGCGCGGTCGCCGCCGACACCTCGACCGCCAGCATCGCCTCGCGCGCCGAAGTGCGTCGCGACGCGCAGAAAACCGATGGCGAACAGTCGCTGCGCGGCCTGCTGCTCAAGCGGACCGCGACGGTCAATCTGAAGCCCGAGCTCGAAATCTTCGCCGACGACGTGAAATGCGCGCACGGCGCAACGGTCGGCGAGCTCGATGCCAAGGCGTTGTTCTACATGCAATCGCGCGGGATTCCGGAGGCACAGGCCAAGGCGCTGCTGACCCGCGCCTTCGTCGCCGACGCGCTCGACCGGATCGGCGACGAAGCGGTGCGCGACGCGTTCGCGGCGGACGCGGATGCGTGGCTGGAGGCAGCGCTGTGACCACCCTCACCGCCACTGCCCCGCTCGATCTGCTCGCCGATTTCCCGGCGATCCCGGCGGGCTGGGCCTATCTCGACACGGCTGCCACCTCGCAAAAGCCGCAACCGGTGATCGACGCGATCACGCGCGGCTATGCCCGGGATTATGCGACCGTGCATCGCGGCGTGTATCAGCGCTCGGCCGACATGACCTTGGCCTATGAAGCCGCGCGCCGCCGCGTCGCCAGCTTCATCGGCGGGCGTGAGGAGGAAGTGGTATTCGTCCGCGGCGCGACCGAGGGGATCAACCTCGTCGCCTATAGCTGGGCGGTCCCCAATCTTCAGCCCGGCGACCGCATCCTGCTCAGCCAGCTTGAACATCACAGCAATATCGTGCCGTGGCAGCTGGCGGCGGAACGCACCGGCGCGGTGATCGACGTCGTCCCGCTCACGCACGACCACCGCATCGACCTCGACGCGATGGCGGCGATGCTGACCGACCGGCACAAGTTGGTGGCGCTCGCCCATGTCTCCAACGTCATGGGCTCGATCCTCGATGTGCAGCGCGCGACGCAGCTGGCGCATGGCGTCGGCGCAAAGATCCTGATCGACGGCTGTCAGGCCGTGCCGCGCCTGCCCGTGAACGTCGCCGAACTCGGCTGCGATTTCTATGTGTTTTCGGGGCACAAGCTCTACGGCCCGACCGGGATCGG
This sequence comes from Sphingomonas sp. BE123, assembly GCF_031456015.1. Classification (NCBI taxonomy): domain Bacteria; kingdom Pseudomonadati; phylum Pseudomonadota; class Alphaproteobacteria; order Sphingomonadales; family Sphingomonadaceae; genus Sphingomonas; species Sphingomonas sp. BE123. The sequence continues at coordinate 1,503,037 of NZ_JAVDTW010000001.1, forward strand.
CGTGCTGTGGGGCCGCCACGACCTGCTCGACGCGATGCCCCCCTGGCAGGGTGGCGGGGCGATGATCGACCGGGTGACGTTCGCGAAGACGAGCTACGCCCCCGCGCCGGGGCGGTTCGAGGCGGGGACGCCGCACATCATCGGCGTCACCGGCCTCCACGCCGCGATCGACTATGTCGACGGCATCGGCCTTGACCGCATCCACGCGCATGAAAGCGCGCTGGTGAAAGCGGCGCGCGACGCGCTGTCCGGACTCAACAGCGTCCGGCTGCTCGGCCCCGACGACAGCGCCGGAATTGTCAGTTTCGTCGTGGAGGGGGTGCATCCGCACGACGTCGCCACCATCTTGGACGAAGGCAATGTCGCGATCCGCGCCGGGCATCACTGCGCCCAGCCGCTGATGGACAGCCTCGGGCTGCCGGCAACCGCACGCGCCAGTTTCGGCGTCTATAATAGCGCAGGCGACATCGCTGCGCTGGTCAAAGGAATCGAGCGAGTGACGAGGATCTTCGGATGAACGAAGAACGCAGGATCGAAGTCGAGGAAGTGGACGCCGTGGCGACGCCGCCACGCGCGCGCGTGGAAGACGCGCGGGAAAGTTTCGAACGCAAGCGCGACTATCTCGAAGGCTTCCTCGCCCAGAAGCCCGCAAATGTCCCCGCTGGCGAACCCGGCGGCGCGACCTACGAAGCGATCATCGACGCCTTGAAAGACATTTACGACCCCGAAATCCCGGTCAACATCTACGACCTCGGCCTGATCTATAACGTCGAAGTCACCGATGCCGGCCACGCGGTGGTGACGATGACGCTCACCACCCCGCATTGCCCGGTCGCCGAATCGATGCCCGGTGAAGTCGAACTGCGCGTCGGCGCCGTGCCGGGCGTGGGCCATGCCGAGGTCAATCTGGTCTGGGACCCGCCTTGGGATCCGGCGAAGATGAGCGACGAGGCCCGGCTCGAACTGGGGATGCTGTGATGACCGAAGTCAAAACCCGCGCCCGCCCCGCAGCGATCGTGCTGACCGCCGCGTCGGAAGCGCGCATCGCCGACCTGATGGCAAAGGCGCCCGACGGCGCGATCGGCGTGAAGCTGTCGACCCCGCGCCGCGGTTGCTCCGGCCTTGCCTATTCGGTCGACTACGTCACCGCGGCCAACCCGATGGACGAGCGGATCGACACCCCCGGCGGCACGCTGTTCGTCGATGGCGGGTCGGTGCTCTACCTGATCGGGTCGACGATGGACTGGGTCGAGGACGATTTCACCGCCGGCTTCGTGTTCAACAATCCGAACGCCAAGGGCGCCTGCGGCTGCGGCGAGAGCTTCACTGTCTGACGACGCCCCCAGGTCGAACACCGCCCGCAACGCTGCCATCGCGGCGACGGTGCTGCTCGCGCCAGGCGGGTTCATCCTGGGCGGGATCCTGATCGCCCGCGCGCTCAAGAAGCGGCGCGAGGCGAAAGGCGCGGATTAGACCGCGAACAGCTGCCCGATATCCTTGAACGCCTTGAACTCCAGCGCGTTGCCGGCGGGATCAAAGAAGAACATCGTCGCCTGTTCGCCGGGCTTCCCCGCGAACCGGATGTGCGGCTCGATCACGAACGCCGTCCCCGCCGCCTTCAGCCGATCGGCCAGCGCGTGCCATTCGTCCCAGTCGAGCACCAGCCCGAAATGCGGCACCGGCACCGCGTCGCCATCGACCGCGTTGCGCAGTCGGACTCCGGCGCCCTCGCCCTTGTGCAGCACCAGCTGGTGCCCGCGCAGGTCGAAATCGATCCAGTGGTCGGGATCCTCGCGTCCCTGCGGACAGCCGAGCAGATCGCCGTAAAAGGCGCGCCCCGCCTCTAGGTCGTCGACCGGGATCGCGAGGTGAAAGCGCGGCATCGTCATCACATCCATCCTTCCAGCACCTGATCGGGCGGACGGTGGCCGTCGGCCCAGAAACGGATATTGGCGATCACCTTCTCGCCGGTCGCCTGCCGCCCCTCGAACGTCGCGGAGCCCATATGCGGCGTCATCACGACATTGGGCAGTGCGAGCAGGCGCGGGTCGATCTGCGGTTCGAACCGCCACACGTCCAGCCCTGCCCCGGCGAGCCGCCCGCCCTCAAGCGCGTCGACCAGCGCCGCTTCATCGACGATCCCGCCGCGCGAGGCGTTGATGAGGTAGACGTGGCGCCCGAGCAGCCCGATCCGCCGCGCATCGATCAGATCGCGGCTCTGGTCGTTGAGCGGGGTATGGATCGTCAGAATGTCGATCTCGCCCAGCATCGCGTCGAGATCGGCATGGAACGTCGCGCCAAGCTCCGCCTCGATCGCATCGGGCAGGCGGTGGCGGTTGTGATAATGGATCGACAGGCCGAACGCCCGCGCACGCCGCGCGACCGCCTGTCCGATGCGGCCCATGCCGACAATGCCCAGCTTCTTGCCGCCGATGCGATGGCCCAGCATCCCGCCCGGCGACCAGCCCTTCCACTGGCCCGACCGGACTAGCTTCTCCCCCTCGGCCAACCGCCGCGGCACGGCGAGGATCAGTGCCATGGTCATGTCGGCGGTGTCTTCGGTCAGCACGCCGGGGGTATTGGTCACGACGATGCCCCGCGCCCGCGCGGCGCGCAGATCGATATGGTTCACGCCCGCGCCGAAATTGGCGATCAGCTTGAGCCGCTCCCCCGCCGCCGCGATCAGTTCGGCATCGATCGTGTCGGTGACGCTGGGGACCAGCACATCGCAATCCTGGATCGCCGCGACCAGCGCGGCGCGATTCATCCCTTCCTCAAACGGATGCAGGACCGTGTCGAACAGCTCGACCATCCGCTGCTCCACCGCGTCGGGAAGCTTGCGGGTAACGATCACGCGGGGTCGGGCGACGCGCGTCTGTGCCATGCCGGCCCGCTTGGCCGCGCGCGCTTCGCCAGTCAACGGTTGATGCACCCGCCCCGCCGCCTTTAAGAGGGGGATGGTTGCGCCGAACGGGGGAAGAAATGCAGTTGCGGGTCGTTCTGGCTATGCTTGTCGTGCTCGCGCTGGGGGTGGGCGCCATCGGCGATGCCTGGGCGCAGCAGCGCAATCCGCCCTATTTCGCCTCGATCGCCGCCGGAAAGGCGCGGATGCGCACCGGCCCCGGTCGCAACTATCCGTCCAGCTGGCTCTATGTGCGCGCGGACCTGCCGATCAAGGTTGTGGAGGTCTATAACGACTGGCGCAAGGTCGAGGATCCGGACGGCACCCAGGGCTGGATGCTGGTTTCGCTGCTTTCCTCGACCCGCACCGCCATCGTGGTCGGTTCGGTGCTCGAGATGCGCGACGAACCGCGCTTCGGCGCGCGCGTCAACTGGCGGGCCGCGCCGGGCGTGGTCGGACGGATCAGCAAGTGCCGGCGCGGCTGGTGCTGGCTCGATGTCCGCGGGCGCGGCGGCTATGTCGAACAGAACCGCATCTGGGGCACCGAGCCGGGCGAGGACGTCCCCTAAGAATCCGGACCCTGGTCGAGCGGGTCGGGCTGGGCCGCACGCCCCTTGAACCCCTGCGCGACGACAAACCATTCGACCGAACCCTTGCGGCTCGACGGTGGCTTGGCGTGTTTCACGGTCGCGAAATTGCGCTTCATTTCAGCGACGAGATCGCTGTCCGCTCCGCCAGCGAACACCTTGGCGACAAAGACGCCGCCCGGCGCGAGGTTGCGGATCGCGAAATCCAGCGCGGTCTCCACCAGCCCCATCGTGCGCAGCGCATCGGTCTGCGCATGGCCGACGGTGTTCGCGGCCATGTCCGACATGACCAGGTCGGGCGCGCCGCCCAACGCCTCCATCAGCCGGTCGGGCGCGGCATCGTCCATGAAATCCATCTGAAAGATGGTGACGCCCTCGATCGGATCGACCGGCAACAGGTCGATGCCGACCACCGCCGCCTTGGGCAGTTTGCGCCGCACGACCTGACTCCATCCCCCCGGCGCGATGCCGAGATCGACGACGCGTTTGGCGCCCTTCAGCATGTCGAACTTTTCGTCGAGCTCGATCAGCTTGTAGGCGGCGCGGCTGCGATAGCCCTCGGCCTTGGCTTTCTTGACATAGGGGTCATTGAGCTGCCGCTCGAGCCAGCGCACCGACTGGCTTGTCCGCCCGCGCGCGGTGCGTACCCGCGTACGCCCCCGGGTCCCGCCGCGGCTCACAGCGAACGCCCGTCGATCAGGCGCCGCAAGATGCCTTCGCGGATGCCGCGATCGGCAATGCCGAGCCGTTCGGCAGGCCAGATGTCCATGATTGTCTCCAGAATCGCGCAGCCCGCAACGACCAGGTCGGCGCGTTCGGGACCAATACAGGGAATTGCCGAACGGCCGGCGAGGTCGAGTTCAGCCACGCGCCGGCTCACCGCGCGCATCGATGCCGCCGGAACGATCAGGCCGTCGACCGCATTGCGATCATAGGAGGACAGGCCAAGGTGCACGCTGGCGAGCGTCGTGACCGTGCCGCTCGTCCCGAGCAGCCGGGGCGTTCCGCGGACCGACGGAAGCCGGCTGATGAACGGGGCAAAGGCTGCGGCCACCTCGGCGCGCATCCGCGCATAGGCGGCAGCACGTGCCGCCGGCGCGTGATCGCCGACGATACCGCGCGCTTCGGTCAGCGAAACGACCCCCCAGGGCGCACTGTGCCAGTCGAGAATACGCGGATGATCGCCCGTCGAATCGACGACGACCAGCTCGGTCGACCCACCGCCGATGTCGAAGACCAGGGCAGGCGCATCGCCCGGCTCGAGCAAAGCATGGCAGCCGAGCACGGCAAGCCGGGCCTCTTCCTCGGCGGTGATGATGTCCAGCACGATCCCGGTTTCGCGATAGACCCGATCGATGAACTCCGCGCCATTCGCTGCCTGGCGGCACGCTTCGGTCGCGACGGCGCGGGACAGCGCGACATGGCGGCGACGCAGCTTGTCGGCGCAGATCCGCAACGCAGCGATGGTGCGCTCGATCGCCGCATCCGACAAGCGACCGGTCGATGCCAGCCCCTCGCCCAGTCGCACGATCCGGGAAAAGGCGTCGACGACGGTGAAACCCGAACCGGTCGGGCGGGCGATCAGCAGACGGCAATTATTCGTGCCAAGGTCCAACGCGGCATAGTGACGCGCCTCGGGCCAGCGCTGACGGGCAGCGGGCGGGGCGGAATTCGGGGCCGGGCGGGCCGGACGTTTCGCCGGCGGGCGCGGCCTCCTGGCGGAGCCATCCCCCATGCAATCACTCACTTATGGTCTTCCGTCACGGCCGAACCGGCCGCCGGTGCTTGGTTACCAAGCTAGCGCAACCGCTTCAGGCAGGCAAGCAGCGCACCGGCCCGCTTCTGTTGCTTTCCCTATTGACCCGCCCGACAAGTCCGCATAGATGCGCGCGCTCCAAGCGCGATGCCCTGTCGTCTAATGGTAAGACCACGGACTCTGACTCCGTTAATTGTGGTTCGAATCCACACGGGGCATCCAATTCTTCTTCCGGCCTTAACCCCGCGACGTCATCGGGCAGGCACGACGCTATCTCAGACCTGGTAGTGACCGCATGGGCTCACCAGCTCCATGCTCGCGCGATATTTGCGCGACGCACGCTCCGCGCAGCCCGATTTCCCCCTACAATAATCAGGTTGTCGCCACCTTGGATCGTCCCGCAGGGACAGCCCGATGCGACGTTGGAGGCAGACGGGCAGCCGGATGAATTTGTTCCGCGCGATAAAGAGGATCTGGGCGATCAGCGGCTCCCCCGAACTGGTGGCGGCCCAATATCGCACGCTTCGCAGCCAGATTCCCATGATGTACGCGTTGATGATCGTCGACGCCGCTTTTCTCGCCGTTGCGACCTTCGAACAGGTTCCGCTGATGCTCAGCGTCGGAGCGCCGATCTTGCTGGGGCTGATGGCACTGGTCCGCGCGCTGATGTGGGTCCGCCGGCGCGGCGCGTGTCCGGCCGCCACCGACATGCGGCGCTACCTGCGCGGGACGGTCGTGGTCGCGGCCGTGCTCAGCGCTGCCTTTGGCGGTTGGGGCCTCGTCCTCATGGAGTATGCCAATCCCACCCAGACCTTCGCGATCGCACTTTACATCTTTGTCGGCGCCATTGGCTGCTGCTATTGCCTCCAGACGCTTCCCGCCGCGGCCCGTTTCGTCCTTCTGCTCGGCGCAGCGCCGGTCACGATCCAGCTGCTGTTCTCGCAGGACTGGTACCTCACCGGGATCGGCGCAAATTTCGTCCTGGTCGCCGCCGTGCTGTTCCGGATGCTGTCGAGCTACCATCGCGGCTTTATTGACGTCCTCAACTCCCGCTCCGAAATGCTGGCCGAACAGGCGCGCGCGCAATCGGCCGAGCGCCGCGCGCAACAGCTTGCCTATCACGATGCGCTGACCGAACTTCCCAATCGCCGTGCGCTGAGCGAGCATCTGGCGGGCCTGCGCTTCCTTGCGCCGGAGCGCGCCGTTGCGCTTCTGGTTCTCGACCTCGACCATTTCAAGGCGGTGAACGACGTCCATGGCCATCATGCCGGGGATGAACTGCTCCAGCGCGTCGCCGATTGCCTGACCGACATCGTGGGCGATTCAGGCAGGGCCTATCGACTCGGCGGCGACGAGTTTGCGATCACGCTGGATCAGGAGCGTCCCGATATCGACGCAACCGAGCGGATCGCACGGCGCATCGTTGACGTGCTTGCCGCCCCCTTCTGGATCGATGGGCTGGTCCACCATATCGGCGGCAGTATCGGCATCTCCGTCTATCCGCGCGACGCGCCCGACAGCGACACGCTCATGCGGCGCGCGGACATTGCGCTCTACCAGGCCAAGGCCTGCGGGCGGTCGCAGTATCGTCTGTTCGAACGCGCCATGGACGCGGCGATCGTGCGGCGCTCGGTGCTCGAACAGGAGTTTCGCCGCGACCTCGCACAGGGCGGGTTCCGGCCTTATTACCAGCCCATCGTGCATCTGGAGAGCGAAGCGATCACCGGCTTCGAGATGCTGGCGCGCTGGGAACGCGACGACGGAGTCGATGTGGGGCCGAGCGAATTCATTCCGATTGCGGAAGAATGCGGGCTGGTCGGCGAATTGATGCTCAACCTGCTCGAGCAGGCCTGCGCCGACGCGACCGCGTGGGACCCGGGGCTCACCCTGTCGATCAACGTCTCCCCGACACAGCTCAAGGACCGGTGGCTCGGCGAAAAGATCCTGCGGGTGCTGACCAAGGCCGGGCTCCCGCCACGCCGCCTGAAGCTCGAAATCACGGAAAACGCGCTGATCGCCGAGCCGGCCCATGCCAAGTCGATCATCGAAAGCCTGAAAAACCAGGGCGTCCTGCTCGCGCTCGACGATTTCGGCACCGGCTATTCGTCGATCCAGCATCTGCGCATCCTGCCGTTCGACAATCTGAAGATCGACCGTTCCTTCATCACCGGCATCGAACAGGATCCGGAGGCACACCGCATGGCGGTGTCGATGATCCATCTCGCGTTCAACCTGGGCCTGTCGGTCGTTGCCGAAGGGGTCGAAAGCGCCGGCGTGTTCGCAATCCTGAAGGAAATGGGATGCGCCGAGGGTCAGGGCTATTTCTTCGGTCGCCCGGTCAGCCAGTCCGGAGCGCTCGCCCTGCTCGAACGCGCGCGCCCGGGCGCGACATCGGCGGAACGCCGCGCCGGCTGACCCAACGCGCGGCGCCCTGCCCGCCTCAGTCGATCAGTTCCAGCGCCACGGCGGTCGCCTCGCCGCCGCCGATGCACAACGATGCCAGCCCGCGCTTCTGCCCGTTATTCTGCAACGCGGCGATCAGCGTCGCCATGATCCGGGCGCCGCTCGCGCCGATCGGGTGACCCAGTGCGCACGCGCCGCCATTGATGTTGAGCACATCGTGGGGGATCGAAAGGTCGCGCATCGCGATCATCGCGACCACGGCGAACGCCTCATTCACCTCGAACAGATCGACATCGCCGATCCCCCAACCGGCCTTGGCCAGCGCCTTCTGCATCGCGAATACCGGCGCCGTGGTGAAGCGCGCCGGGGCATGGGCGTGGCCCGCATGCGCCACCAGCCGCGCGACCGGGGTCAGCCCAAGCCGCTCCGCCACCGACGCCCGCGTCATGACCAGGGCCGCGGCGCCGTCCGAGATGGACGAGGCATTGGCTGCCGTGACCGTACCGTCCTTGGCAAAGGCGGGCTTGAGCGTCGGAATCTTCGCGGGGTCGCCCTTCGCCGGCTGTTCGTCGGTGGCGACGGTGACCACGCCCTTGCGGGTCTTGACCTCGACCGGCACGATCTCGCGATCGAACCCGCCCGAGCGCTGCGCCTGTTGCGCGCGGGTCAGGCTGGCAATGGCATATTCGTCCTGCGCCTCGCGGGTGAACTGATATTCGGTCGCGATCTCCTCGGCATAGGTGCCCATCGCGCGGCCCGGCTCGTACGCATCCTCGAGCCCGTCGAGGAACATATGGTCGTACAGCCGGTCATGGCCGATCCGCGCGCCAGTGCGGTGCTTGAGCGAAAGGTATGGCGCGTTGGTCATGCTCTCCAGACCGCCCGCGATGATCAGGTCGGTCGACCCCGCGACCAGCGCGTCCGACGCCATGATCGTCGCCTGCATGCCCGATCCGCACATCTTGTTGACCGTCGTCGCCTCGATATGCTGCGGCAGGCCGGCGCGGATCGCCGCCTGACGCGCGGGCGCCTGGCCAAGACCCGCGGGCAACACGCAGCCCATATAGATACGCTCGATCGCCTCACCCTTGAGCCCCGCGCGCTCGACCGCCGCGCCGACCGCCGTCGCGCCCAGTTCGGTGGCGGTCACATCGGCCAGCGCGCCCTGCATGCTGCCCATCGGCGTCCGGGCATAAGAAACGATGACGACGGGATCGGTGGACATGTTGGCCTCTCCGGGAGTTTGCGTTGCGGGCGATCTAGGCTTGCGCCCCGGCAAATGCAAAAGGGAGCGACGATGGAACTGCTCGACATCCTCAAATGGTTCGCCTCGATCAGCGGCATCGTCGCCGCGTTCATGGTCAGCCTCGACAATGGCCGCCGGGTCACCGGATGGGGCTTTGCGCTGTTCGTTGCGTCGAGCATCGCATGGATCAGCGGCGCGGTGATGGAGGGCGAAACCCCGCTGCTGTCACAGAATCTGGTACTGTTCGGGATCAACATTTTCGGCGTCTATCGCTACCTGATCCGCAAAAAGGCGGTCGATGGCTGAGCTTTACTGGCCGACTCTCCTCGGCATTCTCGGCGCGGTATTCGGCAGCTTCATCGCAACCGTCGCGATCCGCTGGCCTCAGGGCCGCAGCGCGTTGCAGGGGCGATCGGCATGCGACGGGTGCGGCAAGCCGCTGGCAGCGCATGAGCTGATCCCGCTGGTCAGCTTCCTGCTGCAACGCGGGCGATGCCGCGCTTGCGGGAACGCCATCCCCCGCGCCCATCCCGCCACCGAGATCGCCGGAGCCGTGATAGGAGTCGCCGCCGGACTGGTCGCGCCCGGATGGGAAGGCGTTGCAGGCGCGGTGTTCGGCTGGTTGCTGCTGGCGCTGGCCGCGCTCGACCTCGCCGCTTTCTGGCTGCCCAATCTGCTGACCGGGGCACTGGCCGCCGCGGGTCTTGTCGACGGCATTTTCTTCGAGCCGGGCTGGATCGACCGGCTCCTTGGCGGCCTGATCGGCTTTGGTCTGCTCTATCTCGTCGCCTTCAGCTACCGCCATGTCCGCAAGCGCGAGGGGCTGGGCGGGGGTGATCCCAAGCTGTTCGGGGCGATCGGCCTGTGGCTCGGCGCGTCGATGCTGGCCCCGGTCCTGCTGGGCGCAAGCGTTACCGGCCTTGCCGTCGCATTGGTCATGAAGCTGTCAGGGCGCGAAATCGGGATGACGAGCCGGCTTCCGCTTGGCACATTGCTCGCCATCGCCGCATTCCCGGCGTGGCTCTATTCGGTCGGAGTGTGACGATGCGCGAGATTCTGGATGCCCAGCGGGCAGCGTTCATGGCGGAGCTGCCGGTCGGGCTGGACGTGCGCAAGGATCGCCTCAAGCGCGCCGCAGCGATGGTGCGCGACAATGCCGCCCGCTTCTGCGACGCGTTGAGCGAGGATTTCGGCCATCGCAGCCGCCAGCAGTCGATGATCACCGACATCGCGGCATCGGTTTCCCCGCTCGAGCACGCGCGCAAGTCGCTCGACCGCTGGGCGCGGCGCGAGAAGAAGCCGGTGATGTTCCCGCTCGGCCTGCTCGGCGCCAAGGCATGGGTCGAATATCAGCCCAAGGGCGTGGTCGGGATCATCTCGCCGTGGAATTTCCCGGTCAATCTGGTGATGAGCCCGCTCGCCGGGGTGTTCGCCGCCGGCAACCGCGCGATGGTGAAGACCAGCGAATTCACGCCCGTCACCGCCGCGCTGTTCGAGGAACTGGCACCCAACTATTTCGATCAGACCGAACTGGCGTTCGTGAGCGGCGGGCCGGACGTCGGCAAGGCCTTTGCCTCCCTGCCCTTCGACCATCTCCTGTTCACCGGCGCCACTGGGGTCGGCCGCCACATCCTCCACGCCGCAGCGGATAATCTGACCCCGGTGACACTGGAGCTCGGCGGCAAGTCGCCCGCGATCCTGGGGCGATCGGCCAGTCTGGCGCAGGCGACCGAGCGGGTGGCGATGGGCAAGATGCTCAACGCCGGGCAGATCTGCATCGCGCCCGACTATCTGATGGTTGCGGCGGAGCAGGAGGCGGCGGCGGTCGACGGCATCGTCGCGGCGGCTTCGGCGATGTACCCGACGCTGCTGAGCAACCCCGACTATACCTCGGTGGTCAACGACCGGCATTATGCCCGCCTGACCGCGGCGATTGCCGACGCGCGCGACAAGGGTGCGGAGGTGATCGAAGTCAACCCGGCGAACGAGGATTTTGCCGCGTCGAACAGCCGCAAGCTGCCGCTGCACATCGTCCGCAACCCAACCGACGACATGATCGTGATGCAGGAAGAGATTTTCGGCCCGATCCTGCCAGTACGCAAATATGACAGCATCGACGGCGCCATTGCCGAGGTGAACCGGCGCGACCGACCGCTCGCGCTTTATTATTTCGGCAGCGACGATGGCGAGCGCCGTCGGGTGCTCGACCGGACCATTTCGGGCGGGGTCAGCCTCGACGACACGATCTTCCACGTCTCGATGGAGGAGCTGCCGTTCGGCGGGATCGGGCCGTCGGGCATGGGCGCCTATCATGGCGAACCAGGCTTCCGCACCTTCAGCCACGCCAAGTCGGTGTTCAAGCAGTCGAAGCTCAACGTCGCCAAGCTCGGCGGGCTGATGCCCCCTTATGGAAAGGCGACCGACACGGCAGTCAAGCGACAGCTTGGCTGACGCGCCGGTCGCTGCGCGTCAGTTGCCGGTCAGGATGCGGTCGACCAGTTGCTTCACCGTCGGCACGAAGCCGTTGGAATAGAAGGGGTCGCGCTTGAAGTTGTAGGCGGCGTGGCCCGCGAACATCAGATTCTGGTCGGTCGGCCCGCCATGCGCGATGTCCTGCAGCGTCTTTTGAATGCAGAAGCTGCGCGGGTCGGCGAGACGACCGGTCGAATTGGTCTCGCTGTCCGCCCAGCTCGAAAAGCTGCACTGGCTAAGGCAGCCCATACAGTCTGCCTGATCCTTGCGGATCACCTGCTTTTCGACCGGATCGACGAAGATCAGCGTGTTGTCAGGGGTCTTGAGCGCGTCGGTGAAGCCGAGGCCGACCCATTCGCGGGCACGCAGCAGGTCGTTGCGGGTGACCCAGAAATTCTTGCCCTTCACCCCGACATCGAGCTGGAAGGTGTGGTCGCCCGCCGCTTCGGTCGAATAGGCGATCTGGCGTTCGGAACGCGCCTCGAGGCTGCGCAGGAACGGGTTGCGGACGGCTGACGAATAAAAGCCGGTCGGCGAGAAGCGGTGCAGCAGCACGTCGCCCTCTTCGATCTCCATCAGCTTCGACTTCCACTCCTGCGGGATCGGACTTTCCTGCGTCAGCAGCGGCCGCGTACCGAACTGGAAGGCGATCGTGCCAAGCTCGGGATTGTCGATCCAGTCGTTCCAGTCGCGCAGATACCAGACGCCGCCGGCCATCACGATCGGTACAGCGTCCGAAATGCCGCCCTCGCGCATCACCGCGCGCAGTTCCTTGACGCGGGGATAGGGATCCTGCGGCGCGCGGGGGTCTTCGGCGTTGGACAGGCCGTTATGCCCGCCGGCGAGCCAGGGATCTTCGTACACCACCGCCGCCAGCCATTCGCTCGCCTTGGAATAAGCGCGCTTCCACAGCGCGCGGAACGCGCGGCCGGAGCTGACGATGGGCAGATAGTTGACGCCGTAGGACGCGGTGATCTCCGACAGCTTGTACGGCATGCCCGCGCCGCAGGTGACGCCGGCGACCATGCCGCGGGTCCGCTCCAGCACGCCGTGCAGGATGCGCTGGGCGCCGCCCATTTCCCACAGCACGTTGATGTTGATCGCGCCCTTGCCGCCCGAGATTTCGAACGCGCGCTTGACCTGCTGCACCGCGCCCTCGATCGCATAGGCGATCAGTTCTTCATGGCGTTCGCGCCGGGTCAGCGCCTTGTAGATCTGGGGGATGATCTTGCCATCGGCATCATAGCTGTCGGCATTGACCGCGCTGACCGTACCGATGCCGCCCGCTGCGGCCCAGGCCCCTGCCGAAGCGTGATTGGTCGCCGCGACACCCTTGCCGCCCTCTACCAGCGGCCACACTTCCTGGCCGTTATAGACGATCGGCTTCAAACCCTTGAACAAGACATCCTCCAGAAAATTTCGCGCTATGTTTAGCCGCGATCCTTGAATTGTGCGAGGGGAATTACCCCAGCGCGCCGGGGCGCCCAGCCGCCTCGGCGTACAGCTTGGCATAGGCAGCGATCATCGCCTGTTCGTCGAACAGTTCGCGCGCCCGCGCCTGGTTCGCCTTGCCGACAGTGCGGCGCGCGTCGGGATGGGCGGCGAGCACCTCGATCCGGTCGCGCAAATGGACCGGATTCCAGTCCTTGCTGATCGTCGACACATTTTCGGGATCGACCATCTTGGCGACGTCGCCGACCGGGGTCGACGCGATCGGCAGCCCCGCCGCCATCGCCTCCATCACCGCAATCGGTTGCTGCTCGCTCTTCGACGACAACGCGAAAATGTCGAACAGGCCCATGTACTTGTGCGGATCGGGCAGGAAGCCGGCGAGCAGTACCTGCTTTTCCATGCCCATATTGGCGATCGTGTCCTCGATCGCCTCACGGTCCGGCCCCTCGCCGACGATGACCAGTTGCGCCTTGGTTTTCATGCCGCCGACCGCACGGACCAGCATCGGAATGTCCTTGACCGGCCGCAGCCCGGCCAGCGTGCCGACCACGACATGGCCGGGCAGCCGCTTGAAGCCGGGGATCGCCCTGGGATCGGGCTTGCGGCCATAGGCGGCGACGTCGATTCCGTTCGAGATGCGGTGCAGCCGCGCCCGGGGCTGTTTCCAGACATGGTGGGCGATGCTTTCCAGCGTATGCGACGGCACCACCAGCCCATGCGCCGCGGTCAGCGCGATGCGGCGGTACATGTTGCGGACGCGGTTGAGGCGGAACGCCTCGTCCGCATTGAAGCCGTCTTCGTGGTGGATCACCGGGGGCATGTTCTTGCCGAACACGCGCCGCGCCATCACCCCGTCGATCGCGCCCCAGTTGTAGGTCAGGACCAGATCGAACCGCGCCATGAACTTGGCAATCGCCTCGTACCGGGCGACCGACGGCTTGCCGGTCAGCGGCGGCGGGTTTTGCGCAATCTCGTAGCGGACGCCCTTGGCGATCGCGTCGCGCGCGCCAGTGGCCCCCTCGACCCCGGAGACGATGACATGCTTCGCCCGGTCGCCGAACGCGTTCATCAGGCGGACGGCACGGGCTTCCTTGCCGCCAAGGTCGAAGCTGGAGTGGAGGTGCAGGATGTTGAGCATCATCGGCCCCTTGCAGTTGTCATTTTCGGGGCGGAGTCAACCGGAGTGCCGGACGAAGCGGACATAAATGCGCGTGTATCGGACGGAAGCGATCGCACGGCATTTGCGACGGGGTGGGTCCTGGACCGGGACGCTGGCGGTGAGCGACCGTGGCGCGACGCGCGCGCGACAGGCTCAGGCCGAGGATGTTGCGCCAGGGGGAGACGGATCGTGTCCACCCCAAGGGTAGATCAGAATAAATCCAACATTGGAAGGGTTTTGGCGGGCAAATAGTACGCGGCGCTTCTTCTTAGCCCTCTCCCGCTTGCGGGAGAGGGTTGGGTGAGGGTCTTATCTTATCCTCCCCCGCCAGGGGGAGGTGGCGCCGCAGGCGTCGGAGGGGGAGGACGGCTGTGTCCTTTCGGCTTTTGCCGATGTGGTTCCTCCACCTCCGTCAGCGCTTTGCGCTGCCACCTCCCCCTTGCGGGGGAGGATTGAGTTGGTCGCGGCGTTTGGTGGCGATCGACATGATTTGCGTGACGACGCCGTCGAGATGTTCCAGCACCTCTTGCGCCGCGTAGCGCATGGTGCGGACGCCCTGCTCTGCCAGCCATGCGTCGCGCTCGGCGTCGCGGGCTGGACGATCGCCACGCGCGTGCGCTTCGCCATCGACCTCGATCGCCAGTCGCGCGGGGGCGCAGTAGAAGTCGAGGATATAGGGTCCGGCGGAGTACTGCCTACGGAAACGCAGCCCCGCTGAATTGGCCCGTAGTGCTAACCACAGGCCGATTTCCGGCGGGGTCATTTGCTTGCGTAGCTGGCTGGCGTTGCGGCGGCTGGGTTCCGATCCATTCAGGCGCATTGCCGTCCTCCCCCTCCGTCGCCTTCGGCGCCACCTCCCCCTGGCGGGGGAGGATTTTTTAAGTCACCCGCGCCAGCAGCCGGTCGATCGCCGCTTCCGCCTCGGCCTCCGTCAGGGTCGGGGTGTGCCCCGTATCGGGGATCGTCACCAGTTCGCTGCCGGCAACCTTGGCATGCATGCGGTCCGCCACCGCTGCGGGGAGGATGTCGGAGGTGCCGCCGCGGACGATCAGGAGCGGTTTGTCGGCCAGCGCGTCGAACGCGCGCCACATGTCGGGGCCGGCTTCATTGCCGGGAACGCGAAAGGGTTCGGCGATCTTCATGTCATAGTCGAGCACGATGCGGCCCGCGCTGGTCAGGCGGTACAGGCGCTTGGCCATGTCGAGCCATTCGGTGATGCCCCAGTGCGGGTAGACATGCGCGTTCGCCTCGGCCACCGCACGCGCCGCGTGCATCCAGGTGGGGTGCCAGCTGGGCTTGCCGACATAGCCACGGATGCGGCCGAGGCCTGCGGGATCGATTTCCGGCCCGACATCGTTGAGCACCGCGCCCGCGATCCGTTCGGGATGGGTCGAGGCCATCAGCATCGTCAGGATGCCGCCAAGCGAGGTGCCGATCGCAACGAAGCGGTCGAGCTTGAGTTCGCCGACCAGTGCCTCCAGATCCTGAAGATAGGTCAGCGGGACATAGGTCATCGGGTCCTTGGCGTAACCGCTCTCGCCGCGTCCGCGCAGCTCGACCGCGATCACGCGCCACTCGCCCGCCAGCCGCTCAGCGAGCTTTTCATAGTCGCGCGCATTGCGGGTCAGGCCGGGGATGCAGACCACCGGCGGCCGGTCCGACCGGCCCGGATAGTCGCGATAATGCAGCCGCAGTCCGTCGCCGGACCACCAATAGCCGTCGGTAAAACTGGGCAGGTTGCGCGCGGTCGCCATCGTCCCCCATATCGCTGCATGGCCGATTTCCCGCAAGCGCCCGCGTACATGCCCGATCCGGCAGTGCTGAAACTGGGCGACAGTTTCTACGATCCGGTCGATGCCGCCGACTTTCCGCAGACCGTTTTGCGCTTTCGCAACGATCGCGCGGCGGCGGAGGTTGGGCTGGACACGTTGAGCGACGACGCGTGGCTGCGCCATTTCGGGCGGTTTGCGCCGCTGCCCGGCAATCTGCCCCGGCCGCTGGCGATGCGATACCATGGCCATCAGTTCCGCGTGTACAATCCCGAGCTGGGCGACGGGCGCGGCTTTACCTTTGCGCAGATGCGGCGCGGGGCGGACGGCGCGCTGATGGAGTTGGGCACCAAGGGCTCCGGCCAGACGCCTTGGAGCCGGTTCGGCGACGGGCGGCTGACGCTGAAGGGCGGGGTGCGCGAGGTGCTGGCGACCGAGATGCTGCAGGCGCTGGGGGTCAATACCTCGCGCAGCTTCTCGCTGGTCGAGACCGGCGAGGCGCTGGAGCGCAACGACGAGCCCTCCCCCACCCGCTCCGCCGTGCTGGTGCGGATGAGCCATGGGCAGATCCGGATCGGGACGTTCCAGCGGCTTGCCTATCATGGCGATGCCGAGAACATGCGGCGGCTGGTCGACTGGTGCCTGGCCGAATTGTTCGGGGTGGTGGCGGCGGCGGATCCGGTTGCGCAGCTGCTGGGGCTGGCGGTCGATCGCACCGCGCGGCTGGCGGCAAGCTATATGGTCGCCGGCTTCGTGCATGGCGTGCTCAACACCGACAATATCAATGTGACCGGCGAGAGCTTCGACTATGGCCCGTGGCGGTTCGCGGCGACATTCGACCCGGGCTTTACCGCCGCCTATTTCGACCATGCCGGCCTCTATGCCTTTGGTCGCCAGCCCGATGCGATCCTGTGGGACGTCGCGCAGCTGGCGGTGTCGCTGCGCCTGATCAGCGAAGCGCCGCCATTGATCGCGCAGCTCGAGCGGTTCGAGGCGCAGTTCCGCCATGCCTATGCGCCGTTGCTGCAGCGGCGGCTGGGCATCGTCGCGCCGACGGGAGCGGACGCGACCGAGCTGGGCTGGACGCTCAAGGATGCGGTCGAGCAGGCGCTGATGGCAACCGGCCACGCGATCGACCGGTTCTTCTTCGACGGGTTTGGCGGTGCGCTGCCCGACAGCTATGGCGCGGATTGGGACGCGGTGCGCGCGGCGCTCAAGCCCTATGCGCCGGTTCCGCGCGGGCGAAACCATCCCTATTTTACGGGTGCACCCTGCGCGCTGCTGTTCGGGGAGGTCGAGGAAATCTGGGCCGCCATCGACCGCGCCGACGATTGGGGACCGTTCCAGGCCAAGGTCGCGGCGATCCGCGCACTGGGCGACGCGCTCGATCAGCCGGGATGTCACGGGTGAGGTGGCATCACGCTTAATAGCTGCTAGAGGACGTCCAATCCTCTGGGCTCCAACGCATAGAAAGACCCATGCCCGCCACGGAAATCATTTCGACCGAACCCGCCACCGGTGCCGTGCTGTGGCGGCACAAGATCGGCGATGTCGACGGAGAGGTTGCCAAGGCCCGCGCGAGTTGGGCCGAATGGGCGGCGCGCCCACTCGCCTACCGGATCGAGGCGCTGCGCCGTTTCGCCAATGTCGTGCGGCAGAAGAGCGATGCCTTCACCGACCTGATCGCGCGCGAAACCGGCAAACCGCTGTGGGAAGCGCGGACCGAGGTCGAGACGGTGATCGCCAAGGTCGATATCTCCGTCACCGCCTTTTCCGAGCGCACGGGGCAGCGGCGGATCGACGCCCCGATGAACACGCGCCTCGCGCTGCGGCACAAGCCGCATGGCGTGCTGGCGGTGCTGGGGCCGTATAATTTCCCGGCGCATCTGCCCAATGGCCATATCGTCCCGGCGCTGCTCGCGGGCAATGCGGTGGTGTTCAAGCCGTCGGAAAAGACCCCGGCGACCGGCGCGTTTCTGGTCGAATGCTTCCATGCCGCGGGCGTGCCGGAAGGGTGTATCCGCCTGCTGATCGGCGGGCCGGACGAGGGCAAGGCGCTGGCGTCGCATGACGGGATCGACGGGCTGTTGTTCACCGGATCGGCCCGCACCGGCATCGCGCTCAACCGCGCCTTCGCATCGAAGCCGGAGAAGATCCTGGCGCTGGAAATGGGCGGCAACAACCCGATCCTGGTGTGGTCGACGCCCGACATCTATTCCGCCGCGGTGCTGGTGGTGCAGTCGGCCTTCACCACGGCTGGCCAGCGCTGCACCGCCGCGCGCCGCCTGATCGTCGACGAGAATTTGTTCGAGCCGCTGGTGGGCGAGGTCAACAAGCTGATCGGCCGCCTGATCATCGGTGAGCCGCATGCCGATCCGGCGCCGTTCATGGGGCCGGTGATCGACAATGACACCGCCGACCTGCTGACCGAAAGCTTCCTCGAGCTGA
Organism: Sphingomonas sp. BE123; assembly: GCF_031456015.1. Taxonomy (NCBI): domain Bacteria; kingdom Pseudomonadati; phylum Pseudomonadota; class Alphaproteobacteria; order Sphingomonadales; family Sphingomonadaceae; genus Sphingomonas; species Sphingomonas sp. BE123. The sequence continues at coordinate 1,521,231 of NZ_JAVDTW010000001.1, forward strand.
CCTTCATGGGCGGCAAGCCGTTGCGCCACATGGAGCGACCGATTGCCGGGCGGCCGTTCGTCACCCCGGCGATGATCGACATGACCGAGGCCAGGGAAAAGCCCGATGTCGAGCTGTTCGGCCCGATCCTGCAGGTGATCCGCGCCAAGACGTTCGAAGAGGCGATCGCCGAGGCGAACAACACCCGGTACGGCCTGTCGGCCAGCCTGGTGAGCCAGGACCCCCAGCTGTACGACCAGTTCTGGGCCAATATCCGCGCAGGGATCGTCAACTGGAACCGGCCGACCAATGGCGCGAGCTCGTCGGCGCCGTTCGGGGGCATCGGCTGGTCGGGCAATCACCGGCCCAGCGCCTTCTACGCCGCCGATTACTGCGCCTATCCGGTGGTATCGTCGGAAGCGGAACAGGCGCGCGTGTCGATCGGCATCGGGTTGCGCGACAGCTGAACCGGATCAGCGCTGGCCCGCTGCAGCGGCGGCAAGCCCCCAGCTGAGGTAGATCTGGAATTTGAGCGGCTCCTGCAACGCCCGGAGCTCGGCCTGGTCGGCGGCGGCATAGACGCGTTTGCGTCGGACCGCCGCCAGCGTCGCGTCGATGCCCGATTTGAGCAGGACGCGCGCCTCGGCAGTGCGGCGCACGACCGCCAGCGCCTTGCCGAGTTCGATGTCGGCCGCGGCGCGGGCCGGATCTTCGGCATGGGTGCTGGCCCGCACGATCGTGCGGAGTTCGCGGGTCGCCGCGACATATGCCGGCGCGTCGCCGCGCTGTTCGGCCAATGTGCGGCGCGAGCCAAGCACGGCGACGAGCGACGCCGGATCGAATTTGGCCCGCTCACGCGCGATGACCAATGCCGCGTCGAGATCTGCCTGGGCAGCCGCCAGGTCGCGGCCGGTCATTGCGAGCACCGCGCGCAGCCGCAGAATATCGAGCCAGCCCTTGTCCTTTCGCCGCAGATGGTCGGCAAGAAAGCTGCGGTCATAGGTCGCGATGGCGCGCTCGAGCAGCCGCTTGCTCGCGACCGGATCGCGCCGATACAGCGCGCGCCGGGACAACATCGTCGCAACCGCCGACACCGTCATGTCGAGCCTGGCCGGCGCCGGATGCGTGGCGATTTGGGCGGTCATCCAGCGCTCGAGCCGGTCCCACAGCGGCGCCGCCTCACCCCGCCGACCCTCACGGTCCAGGCGCTCCGCATATTCGGCGAGGACCTGAACGGTGAGCGCGTCGAGATTGCGCGGCACGGCGGCGATCGCCTGCTGCATCCAGCGGTCATAATCGCCCGGGCGCGACGTCAGCAATGCAAGGCGCGCCTGCATCAGATGCCAGTAAAAACCGATCTGGCTGTCGGAGAGTCCCGTTTCCCCCGCCGCGCGACGATAGGCCGATGCGATCAGGTCCATCAGATCGACCCGGCCCATCAGCTGCGCAACGTTGAAGCTCGTCCAGAAGCGCGAGACGCATGAATCCAGAAATCCGAACCGTTCCTGCATCCGGCTTTTCGTGCAGATCGCCTCGTCCTGTTGCAGTGCAGCCGCAAACTCGGCCAGTTCCGCATCGGTGAGCTGGCGTTGGGCATGGACCGGCGCACTGAACAGCACGCCGAACGCTGCAAAACCGGTCAGGCAGGCAAGCAAAGCAAGTCGCATCGCCCCAGCATAGGCCGCACAGGCAGCGAGACAATGGTCGGGATCGGTCACCGCGGCGTTCCGGACCCGGTCGATTAAATCTTTGCGATAAAAGGCGGAACTCGCCGTACCCTGGGTCATTGAGCGGGCATTGTGACCAAGATTGCTTCCCCCGCCCATCCGCGTGCCGATCGTTTGCACCGCGAAGCCAGCAACTGCCTGCAGATCGCCGTGCGCGAGCGCGATCCCGCCTTTACCGCGCAGCTGATTGACGAGGCGCTGCGCCTGGCGGCGCGGGCGCGGGACCTGCGCGCAAGCGATGCGGCAAAGATTCGCTAGCCTCTCGCAAAGCAACCCTCGGTTGTCGCTCGACGCCGCGCGGACCATCTGGACGCAATGGCTTCCCTGCTCGATCCCGAGGCGCGCGGTCGCGTCATCCTTGTCGGCGCCGGTCCCGGCGATCCCGGCCTGCTGACCGTCCGCGCGGTCGAGGCGCTCAAGTCCGCCGATGTGCTGGTCCATGACGGGCTGGTCGATCCGCGCGTGCTCGACCTGGCACCCAATGCGCACCGCATTTGCGTCGCCAAGAAGCGCTCCAAGCACACCGTGCCACAGGACGGCATCAACGCGCTGATCATCGCGCATGTGAAGACCGGCGCGATCGTCGTGCGGCTGAAGGGCGGCGATCCGTTCATCTTCGGCCGGGGCGGCGAAGAGGTCGAGGCTGTGCGGGCGGCAGGCTTGAAGGTCGAGGTGATCCCCGGAGTCAGCGCGGCGCTGGGCGCGGCGGCGGAAGCGATGCTGCCGCTGACGCATCGCGACTGGTCGAGCGCGGTCAGCTTTGTCGCTGGCCAGTGCAAGGGGCTGAAGGATCAGGACTGGTCCGGCCTTGCCGGCAAGGGCCGCACGCTCGTCATCTATATGGGCGTCGCGACCTGCCCCGACATCGCCGAAAAGCTGATGGCCGACGGGGTTGCGCCGGACATGCCGGTCGCGGTGCTCGAACGTGCGACGCTGCCCGGCAGCCGCGCGATCCGCACCCTGCTCGCCGATCTTGGCCCGATGGTCGAGCGCGAGCAGGTGCAGAGCCCGGCGATCATCGTCGTCGGCGAAGTGGTCGCGCTGTCGGACGCGCAGGACAAGCTCGCCAGCTGGGCGAAAGCGGCGGAGGCACTCGCATGAAATTGCTGACCGGAAACGATCTTGCCACCGGCGACGTGACCTGGTGGACCGGCACAGGCTGGTCGCGCCATGTCGCGGACGCCGTCGATGTCGGCGAGCAGGGCGAAGCGATCGCGCAGGCCGAGGAAGGCGCGCGGCGGGTCAACACCCCCTATGTGATCGACGCTACCGCCACGCCCGAGGGACCACGCCCCGCGCATATCAAGGACCGCATTCGCGCGCTCGGCCCCACCGTGCGCCCGGACCTGACGCTCAAACCCGCCGATCCCAATGCCGGCAGCTGGGTGATCTGACATGTACAAATATGACGAATATGATCACTCCATCGTCGCGGCGCGCGTCGAGGAGTTTCGCGATCAGGTGCAGCGCCGCCTGGCCGGGCAGATCACCGAGGACCAGTTCAAGCCGCTCAGGTTGATGAACGGCCTGTATCTGCAGCTGCACGCGTACATGCTGCGCGTCGCGGTGCCCTATGGCACGCTCGACAGCCGCCAGATGCGGATGCTGGCGCATATCGCGCGCAAGTACGACCGCGATTACGGCCATTTCACCACGCGCCAGAACATCCAGTATAACTGGATCAAGCTGGAAGACGCGCCCGACATCCTCGCCGAGCTGGCGACGGTCGAGATGCATGCGATCCAGACGTCGGGCAACTGCATCCGCAACATCAGTTCGGACCAATATGCCGGCGCCGCGGCGGACGAGCTGACCGATCCGCGCCCTTGGGCCGAATTGCTGCGCCAGTGGAGCACCTTCCACCCCGAATTCAGCTATCTGCCGCGCAAGTTCAAGATCGCGGTGATCGCGGCGGACGCGGATCGCGCGGCGATGCGGCTGCACGATATCGGGCTGCAGATCGTGGAGCGCGACGGCAAGCACGGCGTTGCCGTCTATGTCGGCGGCGGCATGGGGCGCACCCCGATGATCGCGCCGCTGATCAACGACTTCGTGCCGTTCGAGGACTTTCTGTCCTACATGGAAGCGTGCCTGCGCGTGTATAATCGCTATGGCCGCCGCGACAATATGTACAAGGCGCGGATCAAGATCCTGGTCCATGAGATCGGCGCCGACAAATATCGTGACGAGGTCGCGGCCGAGTTCATCGCGGTCAAGAAGCTGGGCATCGATCCGCCGCGCGCGGAGTTCGACCGCATCGCCGCGCACTTCGCCGATCCGGCGTTCGAAACGGGCCTGAGCGACGAACTCGACCGCAGCGATCCCGACTTTGCGGTGTGGCTCGACCAACAGGTCGTGGCGCACAAGCAGCCGGGCTATGCCATCGTCAATATCAGCCTGAAGCCGGTCGGCGGTATTCCGGGCGACGCATCCTCGGCGCAGATCGACGCGATGGCGGACCTGGCCGAGCGCTACAGCTTTGACGAGCTGCGCGTCACCCATGCCCAGAACATCGTCCTGCCGCATGTGCGCAAGGCGGACCTGTATACGGTGTGGCAGAAACTGGTCGAGGTCGAGCTGGCCGACGCCAATCTCGACCTGATCAGCGACATCATCGCCTGCCCCGGCCTGGATTATTGCAGCCTCGCCAATGCGCGGTCGATCCCCGTGGCGCAGAAGATCGCGACGCGCTTCGCCGATCTTGGGCGGCAGCGTGAACTGGGCGAGTTGAAGCTCAAGATCAGCGGCTGCATCAACGCCTGCGGCCACCATCATGCCGGGCATATCGGCATCCTGGGCGTCGACAAGAAAGGCGTCGAAAACTACCAGCTCTCGTTCGGCGGATCGGGCGCGGAGGACGTGTCGCTCGGCCAGATCACCGGCCCGGGGTTCAGCGAGGACGGCGTGGTCGACGCGGTCGAGCGCGCGACCGAGGTCTATCTGCGCGAACGTGCGCAGGGCGAACGCTTCGTCGATACCTATCGCCGCATCGGCATGGCCCCGTTCAAGGAGGCGATCTATGGTTGATGCGCTCCGTTTCCGCACCGACGAACCGCATGACGAACCGGCCGTGACGCTGGATGCGTTTCTCGGCCAGTCCAACGCCACTGCGGTGCGCCTCGAATCGAGCGAGGATGCGCGTGCGCTGATCCCGCATCTCGACCGGCTGTCGCTGGTGGAAGTCAGCTTCCCCAAGTTCCGCGACGGGCGCGGCTATTCCGCGGGCCGCATCCTGCGTGAGGCGGGCTATACCGGCGAGCTGCGCGCGCAGGGCGATGTGCTGGTCGACCAGATCCCGCTGATGCGCCGCTGCGGCTTCGACAGCTTCGCGCCCGAGGCGCCGGTCGACGAAGCGGTGCTGGCGGCGAGCCTCGCGCGCTATGACGCGGTCTATCAGGGCGCGGCGGACGGGGCGGTACCCGTCTGGAAACGGCGGCATGGCTGACGCAGCCGCCCGCCGCGTGGACCGCATCGACGTCGCGCCCCGTTTCGGCGAGCGCGACGCGATCCGGCTGAACAACCTGTTCCGCGGCGTGCCGACGGAAGAGATGCTGCGCACCGTGCTGGCCGAGCAGATGGTCGGCGACGTCGCGCTGGTGTCGTCGTTCGGCGCGGAGAGTGCGGCGCTGCTGCATCTGGTCGCGGCGGTCGATCCGGCGGTGCCGGTGCTGTTCCTCGACACCGGCAAGCATTTCCCCGAGACGCTCGCCTATCGCGACACGCTGGTCGAGCGGCTCGGGCTGACCGGGCTGCGCGTTCTGACCCCCGACGCCGACATACTCGCCCGGAAGGACGAGAACGGGCTGCGCTGGTCGTACGACCCCGACGGCTGCTGCGAGATCCGAAAGGTGATCCCGCTCGACGCGGCGATGGCGGGCTTCGACGCAAGCATCACCGGGCGCAAGGCGTTTCAGGCGAGCACCCGCAACGCCCTCCCCCGCTTCGAGGTGGACGGCGCGGGCAAGCTCAAGGTCAACCCGCTCGCCGACTGGACCAAGGCGGATATCGAGGCCTATTTCGCCACCCACGACCTCCCCCGCCACCCGCTGGAGGCGCAGGGCTATCTGTCGATCGGCTGCGCGCCGTGCACCAGCAAGGTCAAGCCCGGCGAAGACCCGCGCTCGGGCCGCTGGGCCGGCTGGGACAAGACCGAATGCGGCATCCATACGCCGGTCGCGGACGGCGACCCCGACCTGCCGGTGTTCTGAGGATGGTTAACCCCCTCCCCTGAAGGGGAGGGGCTGGGAAGGCCTTACTCGTACGGCTCGGCCACCATGTCGCCGGCGTAATCGCTGAACCGCGTGAAGCTCGATTCGAAGCTCAGCAGCACCTTGCCGGTCGCGCCATGGCGCTGCTTGGCGATGATCAGTTCGGCGAGGCCGAAGACGCGCTCCATTTCGAGCGCCCATTTGGCGTGGTCCTCGAACACCTTGGGATCGTCGCCTTCGCGCGGGCGCTTGGGTTCGCGCGCGGCGACGTAATAATCCTCGCGGAACACGAACCACACCATGTCGGCGTCCTGCTCGATCGAGCCCGATTCGCGCAGGTCCGACAGCATCGGGCGCTTGTCCTCGCGGCTTTCGACCGCGCGGCTCAGCTGCGACAGCGCGATCACCGGGACGTTGATGTCCTTGGCCAGCGTCTTGAGGCCGCGGCTGATTTCCGAGATTTCCTGGACGCGGTTGCCGTCGCGATTGTTGCCGCTGCCCTGCAGCAGCTGAAGATAGTCGACGATGACGAGGCCGAGTTCGCCGTCATGCTTGGACTGAAGGCGGCGCACGCGGCTGTGCAGCGAGCTGATCGTCAGGCCGGCGGTGTCGTCGATATAGAGCGGCAACTGTTCGAGGTCGGCGGCAGCCTGCGCCAGCTGGGCGAACTCGGCCTTGCTGATATTGCCCATGCGCAGCGCTTCCGACGCGATGCGCGAGCTTTCCGACAGGATACGCAGCGCGAGCTGGTCCGCCGACATTTCGAGGCTGAAGAACGCGACCTTCGCGCCGATCGATTGCTTCGGGCTGATGCCCAGGCGGATATCGTCCATCATCCGCCGCGCGGCGTTATAGGCGATGTTGGTGGCGAGCGAGGTCTTGCCCATGCCGGGGCGGCCGGCAAGGATGATGAGATCGCTGTGATGCAGACCGCCGATACGGCCATTGACCGAATCGAATCCGGTGGTGACACCCGCGACGCCGCCGCCGGCACTCTGCGCACGCTTGGCATTTTCGAGCGCGATCTTGGTCGCTTCGTTGAAGGATTTAACGGTGTTGGCGGTGCCGCCATCGGCCGCGACCTTGAACAGCGCTTCTTCGGCGCGGTCGATCTGTTCGCGCGGGTTGACGTCCTCGCTGGTGTCGAGCGCCTTCTCCACCATGTTGCGGCCGACCGTCACCAGCTCGCGCAGCAGGGCAAGGTCGTAGATCTGGCGCGCGAATTGGCGCGCACCGATCAGCCCCGCGCCAGAGCCCGTGAGCTGCGCCAGATAGCCGGGGCCGCCCAGCTGGGCCATCCCCTCGTCCTTTTCGAACAGCGGCTTGAGCGTCACCGGGGTCGCCAGCATGTCCTGCTTGCGCAGCGTCTTGATCGCGCGAAAGATGCGGCCATGGACCGGCTCGAAGAAATGCTGGTCCTGCAGCACCTCGACAATGTCGTCGGCAAGCCGGTTGTCGATCATCATCGCGCCGAGCAACGCCGCCTCCGCCTCCACATTCTGGGGCAGGCGCGGGGCGGCATCCGCCGGGGCGGCCGAAGAAGCCGGGGGAATCGTAGCAAGTGTGGCCATGGCCCCCTTTCCCACTCCAGCGGTTGCGGCTCAACCCGCCACAAGCTGTTTATCCTGTGGACGAGACACCCGCGCGCCCGGTAGTGGCACAGCATGGCCGACCCCCGGATCATCGACGTCACGCTGGACGAGCGCACGATCCTGTGGCGCTCGGCGGATATCGAGCAGGAACGGCGCATCGCGATCTTCGACCTGATCGAGGAAAACAGCTTCGCGCCGCAGCGCGCCTATCCCGATGGCTATGCCGGGCCGTACCGCATCGCGCTGTCGGTGCCGGAGGGGCGGTTGCAGCTCGACATCAAGCGCGCGGACGATAGCGCGCTGGAGACGCTGATCCTCAGCCTCGCCGCCTTCCGCCGCCCGATTCGCGATTATTTCGCGATCTGCGACAGTTACTTCCAGGCGATCCGCAGCGCGACGCCGAGCCAGATCGAGACGATCGACATGGCGCGGCGCGGCATTCATGACGATGCCGCGCGCCTGTTGATGGAGCGGCTGGACGGCAAGATCGCAGTCGATCACGCGACCGCGCGGCGGCTGTTCACGCTGATTTGCGTCCTGCACATCAAGGCATGATGCGGCGTATCCGGATCCTGGCGGGCATCCTGCTCGCCCTGGCCCTGGTCGGCGTGGCCGGGTGGATGTGGGCGATCGGCTGGGCGCCATCGCGCAGCGATTATGCCGAGCAGGGGATCGATGTCGGCGACGAATCGGGCAAGATCGACTGGATGACGGTGCGCGGCGGGATCGACTTCGCCTATGCCCGGGCGACCAGCGGCGCGGACGTGCGCGACGCGCTGTTCGCCGAAAACTGGGCCGGCATGTATGAAGCAGGAATCCGCCGGGGCGCGCTGCACAGCTATTCGCTGTGTCAGCTGGCCAGCGATCAGGCGGGCAATTTCAGCGCGACGGTGCCGCGCGATGCCGACGCGCTGCCGGTCGCGATCGACCTGCGTTTTCACCCGGACTGTCCGGCACGCCCCGAACGCGACGTCGTGCTGGGCGAGGTGCGCCAGCTTGCCGCGCTGATCGAAACGCACAGCGGCAAGCCGGTGATGCTGCGGATCACCCCGGAGTTCGAGGCTCAATACCAGCTGAGCGCCGCGATCGATCGCCCGCTGTGGAGCACCGGCATGTTCTTTCCGCCCGAATATCTCGCGCGGCCATGGCGGTTGTGGCAGGCCAGCACCATCCGCCGCATCGAAGGGGCCGAACGCCCCGTAAACTGGACCGTGATCGCCCCATGACCGACACCCCTGAACTTGGGGACGCCCCCCGCCTGATCGCCGCCGCACGCGCGGCTGCGCGGAATGCGCACGCACCCTATTCGAACTTCGCGGTCGGCGCGGCGCTGCTGATGACCGATGGCAGCATCGTCACCGGCTGCAATTTCGAGAATGCGAGCTATGGCCTGTCGCTGTGCGCCGAGACGGTGGCGACCGCGCGCGCCAATGCCGAGGGGCGGCTGCGCGAAGTGGTTGCGGTCGGGATCATCGGGGGCATGATGACCGATGGCGTGGCGCATGGCAGCGACCCGATCCGTCCGTGCGGGCGGTGCCGTCAGGTGCTGAACGAGGCAGCGCAGCTGGGTGGGCGCGATCTGGCGGTGTTCTGCGCGGGGGCCGAGGGCGATGCGTATGAGACGCATCGGCTGAGCGACCTGCTGCCGCATGCCTTTGGTCCGGGGGATTTGGGGATCGGGTGAAGGCTTTTTGAGCGCACAACGACACGAAGCCACCAAGAGCGAAGCAGACAATCCCTGCGTTGCGGCCTTGGCGCGAACACAGTCTTTGTGGCTTCGTGCCTTTGTGCGAGCCAAAACTTTCCGAAGCTGCGCACAGCTGTTCCGTCCGTGAAAAATTCGCACTAGAGCCTGTCAGATGAGCATCCTCTCCGACATCTGGATTCGCGAACAGGCCCAGAAGCACGGCATGATCGAGCCGTTCGTCGAGGCGCAGCGGCGGGAGGGGTGCATCTCCTACGGCCTGTCCTCCTATGGCTATGACGCGCGGGTGGCGGACGAGTTCAAGATCTTCACCAATATCGACAGCGCGGTGGTGGACCCGAAGGATTTCGCGGCGACCAGCTTCGTCGATCGCCAGACCGATGTCTGCATCATCCCGCCCAACAGCTTCGCACTGGCGCGCACGGTCGAATATTTCCGGGTGCCGCGCGACGTGCTGGTGATCTGCCTCGGCAAATCGACCTATGCGCGGTGCGGGATCATCGTCAACGTGACGCCGCTTGAGCCCGAATGGGAGGGGCATGTCACGCTGGAGTTTTCGAACACCACGCCGCTGCCCGCCAAAATCTACGCGAATGAGGGGGCGTGCCAGTTCCTGTTCCTCAAGGGGAACGAGCCGTGTGAGACGAGCTATGCCGACCGCGCGGGGAAATATATGGGCCAGCGCGGCGTAACGCTGCCGCGGCTGTAGAGCCCCATTCCATCGTGATCCTCCCCCGCGAGGGGGAGGATTGACGAGCGGTAGCCCGGAGCGCTTACCGCCCAGCCATCTGCGCGGCGTCGAGCAGGCGCAGCCCGCGCTGCGCGACGACATGCGATGCAGCGACCTGGCCGTCGGCGACGTCCATCGCCACCGCCTTGCGCGCCAGCACCTGCTGGTACAGCGCCCGCGCTTCGGCCACGCGGCCGGTGCGCGCATAGACTGCAGCAAGGTTGAGCAGGACTTCGGGCCGTTCGGGGAAGATGCGCTGTTCGGCCAGCAGATGGCGCTCGGCGAGGTCATAGTCGCCGGCAGCGATCGCGCGATGGGCGTTGGGCTGATCGGCCACCTGGGCCTGAGCGGCGGGGGCAAGCGCAAGGGCGGCGGTCAGAGCGACGGCGGCGAAGGGAACACGCATGGCACACTCTCCTAATGTTACAAATCAATGACACCTAAATGTCATTAATGTGTCACATAGGCAAATGCGTTGTTTGCAATCGATCGCGGCGGGTCGAAGCGCCTGGGCAGAAACGAAAAAAGGGGCGGCCGAGGCCACCCCTTTGAATTTCGACAGTCGCCGCGACGATCAGAAGTCGTTGCGATACTGTTCGTTGCCGACGAAGCCGAGCTTCGAAACGGCGGACCGCTTGATCACCGCCAGCACTTCGTCGACGCGCTCGTAGCGCGCCTGCGGATCGGGCTGGAAGTGCAGTTCCGGTTCCGGGCTGATCGTGACGCTCTGGTCCAGATACTGGCGCAGGATGACGTCGTTGATCTCGCTGCCGTTCCAATAGATCTTCCCTGCGGGGTCGATCGTGATCTTGTTCTTCTGCGGCTCGATCACCTTGGGCGGCGGGTTGCCCTGATTCTGCGGAAGGTCGACCTTCACCGCGTGCGTCTGGGGCGGGATGGTGACGATCAGCATGATGAGGAGCACGAGCATGACGTCGATCAGCGGCGTCGTGTTCATCTCCATCATCGGCTGGCCGTCGTCTTGGCCGGCGCTCATTGCCATGATGTGTACTCCTGAACTTCGGGCTTACTGGGGCACGCCCAGCTGCGGCTGCGAGATGAAGCCGACTTTGACGAAGCCCGCATTCTGCATCGTGTAGATCACGCCGCCAATGCACTTGTACGGCGTGTTCACGTCGCCGCGGATATGCACTTCGGGAATGTCGTCCGGCTTGATGTTCGCCGCACCGACGCGGTCGACCACAGCCTGCAGATTGTCGCTGGCGCGCTTCAGCAATTCGGTGCTCGTGATCGGGGTCATCTGCCAGAACACCTGGCAATTGCCGCCCGCATCCGCGCGCACCGCGAGCAGCACGTTCTCCGGCTTGGTTTCGGTCGGTTCGAACTGCACCTTCGGCAGCTCAAGTTCGACCGACTGAATCGCGACGGGAATCGCGATCAGGAAGATGATGAGCAGAACCAGCATGACGTCCACGAGGGGCGTCGTGTTGATGTCCGACATCGGTTTTTCTTCGGCGCCATCGCCGCCTACACTCATCGCCATTGGCGCAATCCTATCTTTCGCATCCTGTCCCCGGACCAGACCGGCCCGGGGGCTGACCGTGCGGCGCGGCGAACCGCCACCGCACGGTTGTCAGTCGAACCTTCAGGCCTTGGCAGTGGTCGCGACCGGCGGCGCCTTCGGCGCAACCTTGCCGGTGACCGGACGGACGCGGCCGTCCGAAGCCAGATAGCCGAGCACGTCGTTCGAGAAGCCGCTCAGCTGCTCGGCGATCGCCTTGTTGCGGCGCTGCAGCCAGTTGTAGGCGAGCACGGCCGGAACCGCGACGACGAGGCCGAGTGCGGTCATGATCAGTGCTTCACCGACCGGGCCGGCAACGGTGCCGATCGACGCGTCGCCCGCTGCACCGATCTTGATCAGCGCGCGGAAGATGCCGACGACGGTACCGAACAGACCGATGAACGGCGCGGTCGAACCGACGGTCGCGAGGAAGGCGAGACCGCCGCCCAGCTGCGAGTTGATCGAGTCTTCCGAACGCTTGAGCGAGCCGTGCAGCCAGTCATGCGCTTCGATCGGATCGGTCAGTTCCTTGTACTGGTCCTGGGCGAGCAGCGCGTCGTCGACGATCTGGCGATAGGCCGAGTTCTTCTCGAGCTTCGCGGCCGCTTCACGCAGGCTGCCCGACTGCCAGAAGCTGGCACGGACGCGCTTGTACTGGTTCAGCACCTTCTGCTGCTCGAACACCTTGGTGAACAGGATGTAGAGCGAGAAGAAGAGCATGCCGGTCAGGATGATCGCGGTACCCCATGCGATCACGCCGCCCTCGTTCATGGCGTGCAGGATGTCGAAGTTCGCGGCCGCGGGCGCTGCTGCGGGGGCGGCGGCTCCGGCGAGGATGGTGGTCAGCATGTGCGGTTCTTTCCCTTGAAATAAAGATAGTGATGTCGGTGAGGATCAGTCTTCGAGCTGCCACCGGAAGCGCAGGGTCTTGGTACCCCCGGCCACCGGGTTGCCAGCTGCGTCGAGTGCCGGCGAATAGCGGCCGCGACGCGTCACGAGACTGCAGGTTGCATTGTCGAGCGCGGACGAGCCCGACGATGCGGTCACGCGGCAATTCTCGATCCGCCCCTGGGCGTTGATCGCGAAGGTGATGCCGACCGAACCCTCGTCGCCGGCGCGGCGTGCCGCGGGCGGATAGTCGTCCGGCGTGACCCACGACGCGGGGTTGCCGCGCGCGGCCGCAGCCTTGCTGATCGCCGGCGGCGCAGGCGGAGCCGGCGGTGCGGGCGGAGCCGGCGGCGCAGGCGGCGTCGGCGGCTGGCTGGGCGGAATCACGCTCGACACAGCAACCGGCGGCGGAGGCGCGGGCACCTGGACGATCGGCTTCTGCACGACCACGGTGGTGGGCGGCGGCGGGACCGGGGAATCCGGCGGCGGCGGCGGCGGGGGCACTTCCTCGGGCGGAGGCGGTGGCTCCTGAACCTCGAAGACTTCCATCTCCTCGGCCGCCTGTTTGACGAATTTGTAGGCGAGCCCGGTCACGAACACGTAACCGAGGGCGGCGAGGATGATCGAGACGACCACGATCGCCACGACCCGACTGCCTCCTACATCACGATCTGCGTAGGCCATTCAGCAACTAAACTCCTTCATTCGCCGCGCCGTTGCCCGGCACCATGGCATCGTTTTCGGCGTGGCTCTTCCGTTCGGACAATCGCATGACCGACCGGCGGCGGCGCAAGTCCTATCGCGGCGATTTGCGTGACGCAAACGCTTTGTCGGACGCAATAAACGTATAATCCGCACGTGGCAGAAATATTTCTGTATGCCGCTGGGACATTCGGGTAAACAGAAACGCATGTTCCGCCCCCGTATCGTCGCGCTTTCTGCCGCAATCTGTGCGGCTTCCCCGCTGTTCCCGACACCGGTCACCGCACAGGTCGTGGCCGAGTCCGGGGTCGTGCTGCCGCCCTATGCCCAGGTCGCCGATCTGGTGGTCGGTTCGCCCGCGATCCTCGACGCGCGAATCCGCAGCGCGGTGCGAATCAAGGGCGCGGAGGCAGCGAACGTCGCCCCCGGGCGCGTGCGATTCTATGTCGAGGCCGATGTGCTGGCGCTGATTCGCGCCGATGGCGCGATGCCGGCCCGGGTCGGCTATGTCGTCGATGTGCCGACCGATGCGCGCGGCCGCGTGCCCAAGCTGACCAAGCGGCGCGTGCTGGCCTTTGCCCGTCCGGTGGCGGGTCAGCCGGCCATGATCCAGCTGACCACGCTCGATTCGCAGCGCGACTGGTCGGCCGAACTCGACGCGATGGTGCGCCGCATTGCCCGCGACGCGGTGGCGCCCGACGCCCCGCCGGCCGTCACCGGGCTGGGCAATGCGTTTCACGTTCCCGGCGCCCTGCCGGGTGAGGGCGAAACCCAGATTTTCGTGCAGACCGCGAATGGCGCGCCGATTTCGCTGTCGATCCTGCGCCGTCCGGGCGAGGAGCGGCGCTGGGCGGTCGCGCTGGGCGAGATTGTCGACGATGCGGCGGCGGCGCCGGCGCGCGACACGCTGCTCTGGTACCGGCTGGCCTGCGGCCTGCCGCGCACCCTGCCCGCGACCAGCCTTGCCGACGAAGATCCCGCGAACGTCGCCGCCGCGCGCGACGATTATCGCTTCGTGCTCGACCAGCTTGGGCCGTGCCGGCGGTAGGACTGCGGGTGGTTTGAATATCCGTCGTCCCGACCTCGCGCGGGGACATTGCCCCCGCGTTACTTCCGATACCGGACCAGCGTCATGCCGATGCGTTCATCGGCTTCGGCGATGGCGAGCTTGACGATCTCCACCTCGACCCGCTGGATGCGCGCGTCGCCGGTCATCAGCGTTTCGACGATATGATCCGCCACGCCTTCGATCAGGGTGAAATGCACCCCCTGCGGCAGCGCGCCGGTCGCGGCATGCTTGAGGTCGAGATAGGATTTCGACGCGTCGAGCGGCGTGTCGGGCCGGAACGGGTCGCCCGGCGCCATGTCGACCGTGATCGAAATGCGCAGCGGCTGGGGCAGATGCGTCTCTTCGGAATAGACGCCGGTGAGCACCTGCACCTCGAGATCGCGAACCTGAAGCTGAAGAAGATCGTGCAACGAACAAGCCCCTCGGGGAAAATGATCGCGCGCCCATAGGCCGCAGCCCCGCAAACGGCAATGGCCGTTCAGGCCGAAGCGCTGGGCCGCGCGCTCGCTTCACCATGCCAGCGGCGCAGATTGTCCAGATGCTCGGGCACGGCAAGCTTGGCCGCACGGGCGAAATCCACCGTCACCAGCGCGGTGATGTCGGCAAAGCTGTAGCTGTCCCCCGCGATCCACGGCCGGTCGGCCAGCCGCGTGTCGAGCGCCGCGACAAACGCATCCCACATGATCGCGCCACGCGCGGCGAGTTCGGGGATCTGCGCGACGCTCAGCCCGGCATCGGGAATCGCGCGATCCTTGAACGCGCTGGCGGTGTTGCGCAGCACATAGACGACGGCGGCATAGCCATCCCCCTCGATCCGGCGGGTCCAGCTTTCGATCCGCCCAATCTCGATCGGGGTGCGCCCGAACAGGGCAGGCTCCGGATGCAGCGCCTCGAAATAGCGGCAGATCGCCGCCGATTCGCACAGCACTTCGCCATCGTCGAACTTGAGCGCAGGCACCGCGCCGCGCGGGTTGATGCGCAGATAGGCATCGGACAGATGCGCGCCCGAGCGCAGGTCGACCGCCTCGCGCGGCACCTCCACGCCCTTTTCGGCCAGGAAGATGCGGACCCGGCGCGGGCTGGGTGCCCAGGGTGCGTCATAGAGCTTCACCGGCGGTCTCCCTTACGTTCCGTCTGGCGGCGCCGGCCCGCTCCCCCACCCGGCCACCCATCGACAGGATATTCTGAAATGGGTGGCCGGGTGGGGGAGCGGGCCGGCGCCGTTTCGGCGTAGCTGAAAACAACGCTATGCCGTGTTTCGTTTCGGGGCTAAAGGCGCGCGCCCCCGGCGTCCATCCCCCGGGCTGCTGGAGATTGCCCCTGTTCGAACTGGTGCCTTTGAGCGAGGTGTATCGCGACGCGGTCGAGCAGCTGCTCGATCGCGTGTTCGGTGCCGACCGCCATGGCCGCACCGCCTATCGCCTGCGCGAGGGCGTCGCGGCAGTGCCGGCGCTGAGCTTTGCGGCGGTCGAGGCCGGGACTTTGGTCGGATCGATCCAGTGCTGGCCGGTCGAACTGGCGGGCGACGATGGCAGCGTGACGCCGATGGTACTGGTCGGCCCGGTCGCGGTGTCGCCCGAACGGCAGAATGTCGGCATCGGCCGCGCGCTGATGTGGAAGGCGATCGCGGGCGCGGGCGACGCGGTGCTGATGCTGATCGGCGACCATGATTACTACGCGCAGTTCGGGTTCGACGCAGCGCGGACGGGTGCGTGGCGGCTGCCCGGCCCTTTCGAGCGGGAGCGGCTGCTGGCGCGCGGACCTGCGCCGGATGTGCCGGGGGTGGTGGGGCCGCGGCGGTAGGGCGGAGCGCGTAGTTGGCCGCTATTGGGGTGGCAGTTGAACGGCTGCAGTTATGCGGGAAGCGGTCATCCCCACCCCGTCATGCTGAACTTGGTTCAGCATCCACCCTTCCATCCGCTGCTGCGTCGCCTGCGGAGCCGTGGATCCTGAAACAAGTTCAGGATGACGGAGTAGAAGGACGGCTGCCTCCGCTAACGGGCTGGCGCTTTCATCGCCGCAACGGCGGAAATTGAGTGGAAAGCTGCCATACGGCTGTTAATATCGCCATGTGGACGCTTCATTCATCCTGATCATCGCCGCGAGTGCGATCATAATGTCAGTGATGATGATCTACGCGGAAATCACCCGTCGTAGGCGATCAGTCTTCCGACTGACGTTTGGCGTTTCTTACCTATTCGCGATTGCCCTGATGCAGCCGTGGCGGGTTGCTTCCGCGCAAGAGGCAGGAATGTCGGTCATGATGCTAGTCTTTATGGCGATATGGGTGGCGATTGGTTGCTTCATCGGAGGGGCACTTACCGCCACGGTCATTGCAGCATTCAGTTGGATCAAGAATGCGGTCATCACACAGCCATAGGTCCGCAAGGAGGTCAAAGCCGATCGGCCGGCTTTATCCGTCTGGGCCTATTTAAATCGCGCTCCGGTCGACGCCCCCAATCCTCCCCCGCCGGGGTCAGGATCATCGGCCTGACCCTTTACCCCGACGCCCAAAAGCGCCTAACGCCAATCCAATGCCGATGACCCCGCCCCCCGACCTCGCCAGCCTGTCGCTCGCCGAGATTGCGCGGCTGGCGGACGAGCAGAAACTGCCCCCCGTGGACAGCTGGAACCCGGCGCATTGCGGGCATAGCGACATGCGCATCGCGCGCGACGGGACGTGGTTTCATCAGGGGTCGCCGATCGGTCGCCCGGCGATGGTGCGGCTGTTCGCGTCGATCCTGCGGCGCGAACCCGATGGCCGCCATGTGCTGGTCACCCCGGTCGAAAAGCTCGACATCGATGTCGAGGACGCGCCGTTCGTGGCGGTCGAGATGAAGGTCGAGGGTGCGGGCGACGCGGCGCGGATCGCGTTCCGGCTGAACACCGGCGACCTGATCCCGGCCGGGCCGGAGCACGCGCTGCGCTTTGAGGAGCGTGACGACGGCCCCCACCCCTATCTCCATGTCCGGCGCGGGCTTGAGGCTTTGGTCGCGCGGTCGGTCTATTATGAGCTGGCGGCGCTGGCGCTGGAGAATGGGTCGAACCCGCCCGGCGTGTGGAGCGACGGCGCCTTCTTTGCGATGGCCCCGGCATGACACTGGCCGAGCGGTTGCGCGCCGCGCTCGATGCCGAGCATGACGATGCGCCCGAGCTGATCGTCGGCGATATGCTGGACGACACCATCGCGGCGGATGGCGTGCCGATGCCGGCCGCCGTGCTGGTCGCGGTGACCGACCGCCCCCGCCCCGGCCTGATCCTGACCCAGCGCACCGATACGCTGCGCCGCCACGCCGGGCAGGTCGCTTTTCCGGGCGGGCGGATCGACGCGGGCGACGCCGATGCGACCGCCGCCGCGCTGCGCGAAGCGTGCGAGGAAATCGGGCTGAAGCCGGATGCGGCGCAGGTGGTTGGCCTTGCCGACCGCTATCGCACCGTCACCGGGTTCGAAGTCCAGCCGGTCGTGGCTGTGATCCCGCCCGATCTGGTGCTGACGCCGCAGCCGGGCGAGGTGGCGGCGATTTTCGAAGCGCCGCTCGATTATGTGCTCGACCCCGCCAACCAGCTGCAATCCAGCGTCGAGTGGCAGGGCCGCGACCGGCATTATTACGAGATCATGTGGCAAAACTTTCGGATCTGGGGCGCGACGGCGGCGATGCTGGTCAATCTGTCGCGGCGGCTCAAATGGACCGCGTGAAGCTCCCCGATGCGCCGTGGCGGCACTGGCCGGGGCTGGACCGGCTGACCGCTGCGCTGGGTCCAGGCAATGCCCGCGTGGTCGGCGGCGCGGTGCGGGATACGCTGCTCGGCATCCCGGTGTCCGATGTCGACATCGCCACCCCGCTCGACCCGCAGGACGTGATCCGGCGGCTGGAGCATGCAGGGATCAAGGTCATTCCGACCGGCTTGGCGCATGGCACGGTGACCGCGGTGAGCAGCGGCACGGTGGTCGAGGTGACGACGCTGCGCCGCGATCTCGAAACCGATGGCCGCCACGCCACCGTCGCCTTTACCGATGACTGGAAGGAAGACGCGGCGCGACGCGACTTCACCATCAATGCGCTTTATGCCGACCTGCAAAGCGACACAGTGCACGACTATTTCGGCGGTCTGGCGGACCTTGCGGCGCGACATGTTCGCTTCATCGGTGACCCGTTGCGCCGCATCGCCGAAGACCATCTGCGCATTTTGCGCTTCTTCCGCTTCCTTGCGCGCTTTGGCGACACCCCCGACCCGGCATCGCTCGACGCCTGCACCGCGCGCGCCAATGACCTGATGGCGCTGTCGCGCGAACGCATCGCGGACGAGCTGCTCAAGCTGGTGGTAGCCAAGGACGCGGTGCGGGTCATCGCACTGATGCTGGAACGCGGGATTTTCCGCCCCGTCATCCCGGAAATCGTTGCAATCGAACGACTTGCACGGGTCGCGGCGCTGGAGGCGGAGGCCGGTCTGACGCCCGACCCGATCCGCCGCCTCGCCGCGCTGCTGCCCGCCGACGCGGCGGTCGCCGAATCGGTCGGCGCACGGATCAAGCTCTCCAACATCCAGCGCAAGCGCCTGATCGCCGCGACCGAGGCCGACCTGTTCGGCGCCCCCCGCGCGGCCGCCTACCGCCTGGGCCGCGACGAGGCGATCGACCGGCTGTTCCTGTGCGATTGCCCGACCGCCGTGGCCGACGCGCGCGACCTGACCGGCTGGGAGATTCCGCGGCTGCCGATCAGCGGCGGCGCGCTGATCCAGCGCGGGCTGACAAAAGGGCCGGACGTCGCCCGCGCGCTAAGAAGCGTGGAGTCTCAGTGGATTGCGGAAGGGTTTCCGGATGCTCAACGCGTCGGGGAAATCGCCGATGCAGTGGCGGATCAGGCGTTGCGCTCGAGCAGCAGTGAATAAGCCTGATCGAGGCAGAGCGGACGCGAATAGAGGAAGCCCTGCCCGTAATTACAGCCCAGCGCGGCGAGCGTCTGGGCGAGTTCGTTGGTCTCGATCCCCTCTGCCGTGGTCTGCATGCCGAGTGCCTGGGCGAGGCTGAGGATCGCGCGCACGATCGCCACCTTGTCGCGGTCGGCGAGCATGCCAGACACGAAGCTGCGGTCGATCTTGAGCACGTCGATCGGCAGTTTCTGGAGGTAGGCGAGGTTCGAATAGCCGGTGCCGAAATCGTCCATCGCGAGCGTGGTGCCGAGGCTCTTGAGCGCCTGCATCGTCTGGGCAATGCGGTCGGGATCGGTGACCAGCGCGCTTTCGGTCAGCTCAAGCGTGATCTTGCGGCCGTCGACGCCATTGGCTTCGAGCGCCGACTGGACCATCGGCGCGATACGGTCGCGCTGCAGCTGGATGGCCGAGAGGTTGACCGCGACCTTGACCCCGCAATCGCCACCGGCGCGCGCGTCCCATTCGGCAACGGCACGCGCCGCTTCGTGCATCGCCCAGCGGCCGAGCGGGACGATCAGGCCCGATTCCTCGGCAACCGGAATGAATTCGGCGGGCGACAGCGCAATACCACTCTCGGTGGTCCAGCGCGCCAGCGCCTCGAACGACATGATTCGCCCCGTGGCGAGATCGCAGATCGGCTGGAAATTGAGGTCCAGCGCGCCATTGTCGATCGCCCGGCGCAATTCGGTTTCGATGCTGAATTCCTGACGGACGACATCGAAGGCGCGGGTCTGGTAGATTTCGGTGCGGCCCGATTTCTTGGCGCGCTTCATCGCGAACTGGGCGTGGCGGATCAGTTCCTCGGCGTCGCCCCGCTCGCCCTCGCCGATCGAGATACCGATCGCGCAATCCACGCGAATCTCGAAATCCGACAGGCGGAACGGGGTGGTCAGCGCATTCTGGATCCGCTTTGCGACATGCAGCGCGTCCTGCAACCCTTCGTCCAGCTCGAGCCGAATCGCGAATTCGTCGCCACCGGTGCGCGCCAGCACATCATGGCCGCGCAGCGCGCCCTTCACGCGGCGGGCGACCGAGATCAGCAATTCGTCGCCGGCAAGTCCGCCCATACAGGCGTTGATCCGGCTGAACCGGTCGAGGTTGATCACCAGGATCGCGAATCGCTCGATCCCCGATTGCTCGATCTCGCTTTCCAGATCCTCGCCGAATCCGGCGCGGTTGGGCAGACCGGTCAGGCTGTCGGTCAGCATCTCGCGCCGCAGGCTGCGCTGGGTGCGCAGCTCCGACGTATGGTCGATCAGCGTGACCAGGCACCGGCCGTTGCGCAGTTCGCTGCTTCGCCGCGCGAGGCGCACGCGAAAGAAGCGGGCGTCCACGGCATCGCCCAATTCCCAGTCGAGCTCACTCTCGGTCGCCGAAGAAGCCAGGAATTCCGCGATTTTCGGTCCCAGTTTCCGGATCAGCGGCGACTGATCGGCTGTAGTGCCAAGCCCGGCAAGGCGGAACGGCCGGTTGACCGATTCGAACATCATGCCGCCAGCCGCCTGTTCGACGATGGCTGCGGGAATCGGCAGCAGATTGAGCACCTGTGCGGTCGAGGACGGACCGAGCGCGCGCGGATCCGTCCCCGGAACGGGGGCGGGCGGCGGGACAGGCTTGTCCTTGCGGCGGCGCGACAACAGCATCACCACAACGGGTTAGGGAAATTTGGTTAAGCGGTCCTGAAGACCGGCCATGGGAATCCGCGCGGCTTGCGAAGCGATCCAGAGGTGCGCGGGGTACCGCCGAATCGGTTGTTCAGAAACGGTTGTCGCGCGGGAACCCGACCGGCGGCATCCGCCCAGCCGCACCGCGTGCCGCGCGCCACGCAGTGAGGTCCGATTCGGTGCGGGTCCGCCCCTGCTCGCCCCCCATCCGCCAGCTGAGGCCATCGGCAAAGCGGAAGCTGATCGCGTCGGACAGCCCGCCATCGCGATAGCGCTGAAGCTGCACCCCCTGCCCGCGCGCCATTTCCGCCAGCTCCGCCATCGGAAAGACCAGCAGCTTGCGGTTGTCGCCGATCACCGCGACATAATCATCCTCGGCGCCCACCGGCCGGACCAGCTTGAGCGTTGCACCGCTGCGCGGGGTCACGACCTGCTTGCCCTTGCGCGTCTCCGCGATCACGTCCTCGACCTTGACGAGGAAGCCGCGCCCGTCGGTTGCCGCGACGAGCAGCCGCGGTGCGACGCTCGCCGGCAGCAGGCCGACGATCCCGGTCCCGCCATCAAGGTCGATCATCAGCCGCACCGGCTCGCCAAAACCGCGGCCCCCGGGCAATTTGTCCGCGGCGAGCGTGTAGAAGCGACCATTTTCGGCGGCGAGGAGCAGTTTGTCGGTCGTCTGGGCGTGGAAGGCGATGAACGGGCCGTCGCCTTCCTTGAACTTCGCCGTTTCCGCGCTGGCGAGCTCGGCATGGCCCTTCATCGCGCGGATCCAGCCGCGCTGCGACAGGATGACGGTGATCGGCTCACGCTCGATCATCGCTTCGAGCGGGATCTCGCGCGCTGGCGCGGCTTCGGCGACCAGCGTCCGCCGGGCGCCGAGCACCGTTTCGGGACCATAGCGGTCACGGACCTTGCCAAGATCGCGCTTCATCCGCGTGCGTTGCCGCGCGTCACTCGCCAGCAGCGCCTGCAGCTCCGCCTGTTCCTTGGCCAGCGCCTCGCGCTCCTTGCGCAGCTCCATTTCCTCAAGCTTGCGCAGCGCGCGCAGCCGCATGTTCAGGATCGCCTCGGCCTGACGGTCGGTCAGGTCGAATTCGGCCATCATCACCGGCTTGGGCTCATCCTCGGTGCGGATGATCGCGATCACCCGGTCGAGGTTGAGGAAGGCGATGATATAGCCGTCGAGCAGCTCCATCCGGTCGGCGATCTTCTGCAGCCGGTGTTCGCTGCGGCGGCGCAGCACCACGAACTGATGCGCGACCCAGGCTGCGATTGCCTCACGCAGGCTCATCACCCGCGGGGTGCGCTGGGCATCGAGCACGTTGAGGTTGAGCGACACCCGCGTTTCGAGGTCGGACAGGCGGAACAGGCTTTCGATCAGCGTGTCGGGATCGACCGTGCGCGCGCGCGGTTCGAGCACGATGCGGATTTCGGCATCGGATTCGTCGCGGACATCGGCGAGGATCGGCAGCTTCTTGTCGTTGATCAGCCCCGCAATCTGCTCGATCAGCTTGCCCTTCTGGATCCCGTACGGAATCTCGGTGACGACGATCTGCCACGTGCCGCGCCCCTGATCCTCGACCGCCCATTTCGCGCGGACCCGGAAACTGCCGCGCCCGGTGGCATAGGATTCGGCGATCGACGCCGGGCTGTCGACCACGATCCCGCCGGTCGGGAAATCGGGGCCCCGGACATGCTCCAGCACCTGTGCGTCGGTCGCGTCGGGCTGGTCGATCAGCAGGATCGCGGCATCGATCAGTTCGGCGGCATTGTGCGGCGGGATGCTGGTCGCCATGCCGACCGCGATCCCGCTGGCGCCATTGGCAAGCAGATTGGGGAACAGGCCCGGGAACAGCTCGGGCTCATGATCCTCGCCATTATAGGTCGGGCGGAACTCGACCGCATCCTCGTCCAGCCCGTCCATCAGGTCGATCGCGACCTGGGTCAGTCGCGCTTCGGTGTAGCGATAGGCGGCGGCGTTATCGCCATCGATATTGCCGAAATTCCCCTGTCCGTCGACCAGCGGGTAGCGCAGCGCAAAGGTCTGCGCGAGCCGCACCATCGCGTCATAGACCGACTGGTCGCCATGCGGATGGTATTTGCCGATCACGTCGCCGACGACGCGCGCGCATTTCTTGTACGCCTCGTTCGGGTTGAGTCGCAGTCCGCGCATCGCCCAGAGCAGCCGGCGATGCACCGGCTTCAGCCCGTCGCGCACATCGGGCAGCGAGCGCGCAGTGATGGTCGACATTGCATAGACGAGGTAGCGTTCGGACAGCGCGCTATCGAAAGGAGCGTCGACAATCTGGTCGAAGGGGTCGCTAAGGTCGGTGGCCATCGCTCAGGCGATAGCAACGCCGCCGCCCGCGGACAAATCAGAAACGGTTTCCGCCTGCGCTTCCCGTTTCGGCACAATGCCGGAGACTCGCCCTTCCGGCGATTAACCAATTCCCCTATCGTTCCGGTTGCGAACCGCAGGGGGATTCGAATGCGTATCGTTGCTGGACTGCTGGGGCTGCTGGCGCTCGCCGGATGCGATGGCGCCCCCAAAAAGGATCAGGACAAGATCAGCAACGAAGCCGTCGCCGCGCTGACCGCGACCGGCGGAGCGTTCGACTATCGCTATGCCTATAAGGTGCCGGGCAGCCGCGTGAAGGCGGTGGTCGAATCGCACGCGGCCGGTTGCGACAAGCTTGGCCCGGCGCGGTGCCGCATCATCGCGATGCGCTATCGCGTCGACGATTCGAACCGGATCGCAGCAACGCTCAGCTTCCAGATCGATCCCGCCGTCGCGCGCACCTATGGCGAAGCGGCAACGCGGGTCGTGGTGGGCGCTGGCGGTGCGCTGATCGAGACCGAAATCGCCGGCGCCGATGCAACCGCAGGCGCGCGCACCAACGCGCTGGTCGGGCGGCTGCGCGACCAGCTGGCCAATGCCCGCGCCAGCAGCGATGTGCGACAGCAGGACCGCGCGCGTCGCATCCAGACCGCGCTGGATGTCATCGCCGAATCGGCGGGCGAGAGCGGCGAAACGATGGCCACCGCGCCGGTGCTGATCACCTATGCCTCGGGCACGCCCGCGCCCGGCCTGAACGGTTCGGCCGATGCGAGCTTCCGCGATGCCGGCAACACGCTGGTCACCTCCGCGGCGGCGCTGGCGCAGGCGCTGGCGCAGGTCAGCCCGTTGCTGTTCCTGCTGCTGCTGCTGCTCGTCGGTGCGCTCGGCCTGCGCGCGCTGATCCACCGCACCGCGCCCGTCACGGCGGAAGGGGGCGAGATCGGCCCCTATCGCGACGATGCCGAAGCGGCCGCGCCCAGCCGCAATCCGATCCAGCGCTGGTTCAATCGCGATGATGACAATCGCTGAACAGGACCGGCGCAACCTCACGGCGCGACAGGAACGGTACATTGCGCGACGCGCGCTGGCATGATGGCATCGCGCCAGCGCTGAATTCAGCGCCGCTGCCGTTGGAGAGACGTTGATGAAGCCGATGTGGGCGCGATCGCCGATGGTGCTGTGCCTGTCGCTCCTCGCGGGCTGCGGTCAAGCCAGCCAGACGGGCGACGCGAGTGAAGCGATCGCGGTTGCCGATGTCGCCGAACCGGCCGGCGCGAAGACCGATGCAGCGCCGGCGGGGGTCGCCACGGACCCGATTGCGGTCACGCTCCCGCGAATCGCTTATCTCTACCGCGTCGGCTATCGCCTGCCGGGCGACAGTATCCCCGCACTGCAGCAAGCGCATGTCGCCTTATGCGATCAAATGGGCGCCGCGCGGTGCCAGGTCGTCGGCCTGCAACGGTCCGGCGGCGAGGCCGAACGGGGCGAGGGAACGCTCAAACTGCGGGTTGAGAGCAAGAGCGCGCGCGCGTTTCTCGAGTCGTTGAACAAGGCCGCGTCCGACAAGGGCGGCCGCCCCGTCGACACCGCCATCGAGGCCGAGGACGTGTCGAAGCAGATGGTGGATGCCGAGGCCCGCATCCGCCAGCGCGAGTTGCTGGTCGCTCGCCTGACCGAGATCCTGCGCACCCGCCAGGGCAGTGTAGCGGACCTTGTCGCGGCGGAGCGCGCCGTTGCCGAAGCCCAGGAAGAGCTTGACCAGGGCAAGGCGTGGTTGGTCGAACTCAAGGGTCGGGTCGCCTATTCGACGATCGAGATCGGGTACAATGCGCAGGCCATGGAATCCGGCGGATTCGGCGCGCAACTCGGCGACACCTTGGCGGATTCGGGCAGCCTGTTCCTGATCGGGCTGCGCGGACTGCTGACCGTGCTGATCGTGCTTGCGCCATGGGTGCTGGTGTTCGGTCCGCTGATCTGGCTGGGTCTGCGCTGGCGACGACGACGGCGGCAGCAGCCCGAGATCGCGTCGGTGCGCGATTGATTGCGCCCCGGGCGCGGCTGCGATATAGGCCGGAGCGAAGCCCCGGCGTCGCGCGACCGCGCCGCCGGGGCACCGCGTTTCTGAAGGACTCCCGTCGCCATGGCACGTCGCCGCCAGATCTATGAGGGCAAGGCCAAGATCCTCTATGAAGGCCCTGAACCCGGCACGCTGATCCAGTATTTCAAGGATGACGCCACCGCGTTCAACGCCCAGAAAAAGGGCACGATCAACGGCAAGGGCGTGCTCAACAACCGGATTTCCGAGCATATTTTCACCCTGCTCGGCAATATCGGCATCCCCACCCATTTCCTGCGCCGGCTCAACATGCGCGAGCAGCTGATCCGCCAGGTCGAAATCGTGCCGATCGAGGTCGTGGTCCGCAACGTCGTAGCCGGATCGCTCGCCAAGAAGCTGGGGATCGAGGAAGGCACGCCGCTGCCGCGCACGATCATCGAATATTATTTCAAGGACGATGCACTCGGCGACCCGATGGTCACCGACGAGCATGTGCTGTGCTTTGGCTGGGCCAGCCAGGAAGAGCTGCATGACATGGCCGACATGGCCATTCGCGTGAACGATTTCATGTCGGGGCTGTTCGCCGGCATCGGCATCCGGCTGGTCGACTTCAAGCTCGAGTTCGGCCGGGTGTTCGATGAGAATGGCTATAGCCGGATCATCCTGGCGGACGAGATCAGCCCGGACGGCTGCCGCCTGTGGGACATGGCGAGCGGCGAGAAGCTCGACAAGGACCGGTTCCGCCGCGACCTGGGCGGCGAGGTCGAAGCCTATCAGGAAGTCGCGCGCCGGCTGGGCCTGATGCCCGAAGGTGCCGATTCGGCAGTGCTCGACCTTGAAACGCACCGCAAGAAGCGGGGCAAATAAGGTTTCATCCGGTTGGTCAGCTTTTGCTGACGCCGCACCGTCCCGCTCTCCACCAGCCCACCCCACGACAGTATGTTCCATGGGTGGCCGGGTGGAGAGCGGGCCGGTGCCGCCAAACCCGAAGAGCCCCTACCCCTTTGCCTTCAGCCCGGCGATGATCCCGAAGATGAAGGAACAGATCAGCGCGATCTGGACCTGCCCGCCCGGGTCGCTCCATCCGAAATAGTCCCTGCCGAACGCGGCCAGCGCGACGAACAGGATGATCGCCAGAAATGCCATCGCAGCGCACTCCATGCCACCGTACGCCACCCCGTTGGCGGCGACTCGGCGGCGGCAAGCGTCGCGGATCGGGGTAAATGGGCGATGAAATCTTGAACCCGCGCGGCGAACGGCTCATAGGGCGCGGCAAATCCCCGGAGGACACCCCATGAAGCTGCGCATCGTCGTCACACTCAAGAACGGCGTGCTGGACCCGCAGGGCAAGGCGATCGAACACGCGCTGGGCGCACTCGGCTTTTCCGGCGTCGGCGAGGCACGGGTCGGCAAGCTGATCGAGCTGGAGGTCGCCGACGGCACCAGCGATGCCGATATCGACGCGATGTGCACCAAGCTGCTCGCCAACACGGTGATCGAGAATTACCGGGTGGAAAAGCAGTGAAGGCCGCCGTCATCGTCTTTCCCGGATCGAATTGCGACCGCGATCTTGCGGTCGCGATTGAACAGGTCACGGGGTCGAAGCCGGCGATGGTCTGGCACGGCGAGAGCGACCTGCCCGACGGCGTCGGCCTGATCGCGCTGCCCGGTGGCTTTTCCTATGGCGACTATCTGCGCTGCGGCGCGATCGCGGCGCGCTCGCCCGTCGTGCGGGCGGTGATCGACGCGGCGAATCGCGGCGTGCCGGTGATCGGCATCTGCAACGGCTTCCAGATCCTGACCGAAACCGGCCTGCTGCCCGGCGCGCTGATGCGCAATTCGGGCCTCAACTTCGTGTGCCGCGATGTCGACCTGACCGTCGACAACAGCCAGTCGATCTTTACCAGCCGCTATGATGCGGGCGAGACGATCTCGATCCCGGTCGCGCATCATGACGGCAATTACTTCGCCGATGCCGATACGCTCGACCGACTCGAAGGCGATGGTCGGGTCGCGTTCCGCTACGCCAGCGACGTCAATGGCAGCGCGCGGCGGATCGCGGGCATTGTCAATGCCGGGGGCAATGTCCTGGGCATGATGCCGCACCCCGAACGCAAGATCGAGGCGGCGCATGGCGGCACCGACGGGCGCCGCCTGTTCGAAGGGCTGCTCGAAGCGGTAGCGTGACATCGGTGCGCGGCGCATGACTGCCCCGATCGTCTGTGCCACCTGCCCGGTCGCCGATCGCGCGGTCTGTTCCGTGCTGGCGCCCGAAGACCGCGCCGAGCTGGCGCGGCTCGGGCAGCAGCGTCTCTATGCCCGGGGCGAGACGATCGTTGCCGCCGGGGATGCCAACACCGTCTGCATCACGCTGACCGAAGGCGCGGCCAAGCTGTCGAGCATCGATCGCGACGGGACGGAGCGCATCGTCGCACTGATTCACCCGGCCGGCATGGCGGGACAGCTGTTTGCGCCATCGGTAACACTGCACGTCACCGCGCTGACGCGGACCGCCGCCTGCGTCTTTCCTGCCGACCGGTTTGCCGCGCTGGTCCGTGAGCGCCCCGAACTGGCCCAGCGGCTGCTGACCGAACTGGCGCGCGAGCTGGACGCGAGCCGCACGCTGATCGACCTGATTTCCAAACGCCAGGCCAAGGGGCGCGTTGCGGCATTGATCCTTGCCTTTTCCCGCGCGGCAAGCCCCGCCGACTGCCACGATGCCGACCGGTTCGACCTGCCGCTGACCCGCGGTGAGATCGCCCAATTGCTGGGCCTGACGATCGAAACCGTCAGCCGGACGCTGACCGCGTTGGAACAGGGCGGCGCGATCGCGCGCCACGGCACGCATGGCATCGCCATTCGCGACCGCAATCACCTCGACCTGCTGGCGGCTGCCTGATCCCCTGAAAAAGGGCTGCGGGCGCGCCGGAGACCGGCTGCCCGCAGGAAGGAGAGGTGTCGAGTGACGCGGGGGACGATGCGGCACCAGAGCCCGTGGCGGGGAGCCTGAGCCGGTAACGCAGCGTTTCGTGTCGCACCGTCACTGCGCCCTTCGCCCGGCGGCCGCTTTGCGGTCGATCAAACCCGGGTGCGGAATGGCGTGAAATCGGTTCCCTCGTCGAAAATGTCGACGCCCTCACGCCGTTTCAGGAAACCGAC
The DNA here is from genome assembly GCF_031456015.1 of Sphingomonas sp. BE123. Classification (NCBI taxonomy): domain Bacteria; kingdom Pseudomonadati; phylum Pseudomonadota; class Alphaproteobacteria; order Sphingomonadales; family Sphingomonadaceae; genus Sphingomonas; species Sphingomonas sp. BE123. The sequence continues at coordinate 1,549,502 of NZ_JAVDTW010000001.1, forward strand.
TACGGCATAGGTCACGGGGGTCAGGATCACTTCCCAGCTGACCTTCAGCACCCATTGCGTCACCAGCACCTTGAGCACCAGATCGTTGGTCCAGCCAGCCGCGCCCCAGAAGGCGAGCGGGTAGAAGATCAGGCTGTCCACCCCCTGCCCGACAAAGGTCGACCCGATCGTGCGTGCCCATAGGTGCTTGCCCCGGGTCCAGATCTTCATCTTGGCGAGCACGAAGGAATTGACGAACTCGCCCGCCCAGAAGGCGACGACTGAGGCCAGCACAATGCGCGGCACCTGACCGAAGATTGCCTCATAGGCCGGCTGATTGGTCCAGTCGGGCGCGGGCGGCAGCGCGACGACCACCCATGACATGAACGCCATGAACAGGGTCGCGACGAAACCGGCCCAGATCACGCGGCGTGCGCGCGCATAGCCATAAACCTCGGTCAGCACGTCGCCGATAATGTAGGAAATCGGGAAGAACAGGATGCCCGCGCCGAACGGCCACCAGACTTCCCAGAAGGGGATCCAGATCTGAGCGACCTTGCCCGCGCCGAGCACATTGGACAGCAGCAGGATCGCGACGAACGCCGCCATCACATAATCATAATAGCGGAAATGCCCGCCCGCGACCTGCGCCGCGTTGATCCGTGCCGGTCCTGCCCCGTCGCTCATCGCATTCCCCCGATTGCTGGCGTGGACTATGATCGCGGTTTGCGGCCCGCGCAATCCGCGCTAACTGAGCCGCTACGCGCGCCCGTAGCTCAGTTGGATAGAGCACGAGCCTTCTAAGCTTGGGGCCGCAGGTTCGAATCCTGCCGGGCGCGCCAACCATTCCGCGCAAAGCGGAAGGATCGGGAGGGGACGCGATGCCGCAGTTCGGCGACTATCAGCATGCGATCTATGGCGCGGGGCTGCAGGGCGTGCTGCCGACGATCCCGGTCGATTTCGCAACCCTTGAGACGCGGGCCGAAGCGGCGATGGCGCCGTCGCTGCTGTCCTATGTCCAGGGCGGCTGCGGCGACGAGCACACGCAGCGCGCCAATGCCGATGCGTTTCGCCATTGGGGCATCGTGCCGCGGATGATGGTCGATTGTTCGGTCCGCGACCTGTCGGTCGATCTGTTCGGGATGAAGCTCCCCTCCCCGCTGTTCATGGCCCCGGTCGGGGTTGCGGGGATGTGCACGCAGGACGGGCATGGCGACATCGCGGCGGCACGCGCCGCCGCGATGACCGGGGTGCCGCTCACCGTCTCCACGCTGACCAACGATCCGCTGGAGGACGTCGCCGCCGCGATGGGCGACACGCCGGGGATGTTTCAGCTCTACACGCCCAAGGACCCCGAACTCGCCGCGAGCCTGGTCAGCCGCGCCGAGGTGGCGGGGTACAAGGCGATCGTCGTGACGCTCGACACCTGGGTCACCGGATGGCGGCCGCGCGACCTCAACACCGCGAACTTCCCGCAGCTGCGCGGCCATGTCCTGTCCAACTACTGGTCCGACCCGCGTTTTCAGCAGATGCTCGCCAAGCCCGTGGCGGAGGACCCGCGCGCAGCGGTGATGACCTGGGCCGCGACGTTCGGGCGGGTGCTGACCTGGGCCGACATGCCGTGGCTGCGCTCGCTGACCAAATTGCCGATCATCCTCAAAGGCATCTGTCACCCCGACGACGCGCGCCGCGCAATCGATGAAGGGGCCGACGGCATTTATTGCTCCAACCATGGCGGGCGCCAGGCCAATGGCGGGATTGCCGCGATCGACCTGTTGCCCGATGTCGTCGCGGCGGCGGGCAATGTGCCGGTGCTGTTCGACTCCGGCATCCGGTCGGGCAGCGATGTTGCCAAGGCGCTGGCGCTCGGCGCGACCGCCGTCGGCGTGGGACGTCCCTATTGCTATGGCCTGGCGCTCGGTGGTGCGGAGGGGGCGGCGCATGTGCTGCGATCGATCTTGGCCGAGGCCGATCTGCTGATGGCGGTCGACGGTTTCCCCAGCATTGCGGCGCTGCGCGCAGCGGGTGCCGTGCGCCTTTGATGGGTTTGGTCCCGTTACGCTGAACGGAGGCACCAAAAACCCCGATTGACCAGCGTTGTCTGATAGCGCTACCAATCGAGTCGGTGCCGGCCCGCGAGTGGCTGGAACGACTAGGAGGGACGCGCATGATCGGCTCACTGGCGCTTGCTGCTTTGCTTGCTGGCGCCCCGCAGGCGGCGCCCGCGCGCACCGACAAACTGCCGGTCGGCATCTGCATCAATATCGGCAACACGTTCGAGCCACCGGCCGAATCCGCCTGGGGCGGGAAGCCGCTCGCCGATGACGATATGGCGATCATCGCCAAGGCCGGGTTCAAGACGGTGCGGCTGCCGGTCCGCTGGGACACGCATGCCGGCCCGGGGCCAGAGTTCAGGATCGACGAAGCCTATATGAAGCGCATCCGCACCGCCGTCGAACAGGCGCGCGCGGCCGGGCTGAACGTCATCCTCAACAGCCATCATTTCGAGGCGATCCACAAGGATCCGCTGGGCAGCGCGCCGCAGCTGGCGGCGATGTGGCGGCAGATCGCTGCGCGCTTTGCCGACATGCCGCGCGAGCATGTCTGGTTCGAGGTCGAGAATGAGCCGCATGAAAAGTTCGATAACAAGAATCTGATCGCGGTGATCACCCCAGCGCTGAAGGCGATCCGCGAGACCAACCCCGATCGCCCGGTCATCGTCGGCGGCGAGTTCTGGAGCGGGATCGACAGCCTGGCGACGCTGCCGCTGCCCGAGGACCCGCATATCGTCCCGACCTTCCATTACTACGAGCCGTTCGACTTCACGCATCAGGGCGCGAGCTGGGTCAACCCGGCTCCGAAGCTGGGGCGCACCTATGGCACCGCCGAGGATGTGCTGCGCCTGAAGCGCGACGTCGAGAAGATCCGCGCCTATATCGCGCGCACCGGCAAGACGCCGTTCATGGGCGAGACCGGCGCGCATACCACGACCAGCCTGGACCAGCGCGTCGCTTATCACCGCGCGGTCACCGCCGCGTTCGGACCGATGGATATCGGCATGTGCAGTTGGGCGTACAGCAACACCTTTCCTTTCTACGACAAGGAGAAGAAGCAATGGCTTCCCGGTCTGCGCGGCGCGATGGGGCTGCCGGAATGAAGCGGGTGCTGATCGCGGCGGCGGCGCTCACCGCACTCGCTCCCGCCGCCGTGGTGGCACAGGACCAGCCGACGGCCGAGCTGCAGGCGCTGGACGATGCGCTGCCCGGAACGCTGATCAACGATCCGTCACGGATGGACTGGAGCTTTTACGGCGCCGAGCAAAAGACCCGGAATGTGCAGGACCCGTCGATCCCGGGCGGCGGTGCCGCCGTGCGGGTCGAGGTGCCGCGCGCCGGCGCCAATATCTATGACAGCGGCGCCAACGTGCCGATCCGGCGCGGGATCGCGGTCGGGCGCGACGTGACGGTCGCCTTCTATGCCCGGACGGTGAAGTCCGAGGCCCCCGGCGGCAAGGGCAGGATCGGCGTGCGCTTCCAACAGAATGCCGCGCCCTATGCCGGCTTTGGCGACACGGTGCTCGACATCGGGAGCGAATGGGCGCTGTACGAAGTCACCGCGCGGTCGGACAAGGCGCTGCCGACCGGACAGGCGGTGGTCGGGCTGCAACTCGCCGGGGCCAAGCAGGTGATCGAGATCGGCCAGGTGATCGTGGTCGAGGGCGCGACCAGCATCCGCACCACCAAGCGTGTGGAGACCGCCGCCGCCCCCGATCCCGAGCTGCCGCCGCAGCTCAAGGACAAGGGCCGGATGCTCAACGATCCGGCCAATCGCGACTGGGGCTTTTACGGCGCGGGGCAGACGACCAAGGCGACGGTGACCAATGTCTATGGCCGCGTCGGCACGCTGTTCAGCGTCGCCAATGCCGGAGCCGCCCCCTATGCCTCGGGCGCGAGCGTGGCACTGAACGAAGAGATCAAGGAGGGCGATGTCCTGCTGGTGGCGGTGCTGGCGCGGACACTCTCGGCGGCGACACCCGACGGCCAGGGGATGCTGTCGGTGCGCATCCAGAAAAATGTCGCGCCCTATGACGGGTTCCTCGACAAGCCGGTGCAGGTCGGGCCGAACTGGCGGCTCTACCAGTTCCGCACGCAAGCCCCGATGGACATCGCCAAGGGCGGCGGCCAGCTGTCGATCCATACCGGCGCCGCGCAGCAGGAGATCGAGATCGGCCCGGTCTATGTCATTCGCGAAGAAGCGGTGCTGACATCGTCGAGCAACTGATCCTGACCGCAGGAGCAGCGCGGGCGGCGGTCGCCCCGGCGCTGGGCGGCGCGCTGAGCGCGTGGAGCATCGGCGGTCGGCCGATGCTGCGCACGGCATCGCCGGAGGCGCTGGCAGCGCGCGACCCGCTGGGCATGGCGAGCTTTCCGCTGGTGCCCTTTTCCAACCGGATCGCCGATGCGCGGTTCGACTGGGCGGGACAGTCCCATGCGATCACGCGGAACTTCGCGCCCGAGCCGCATGCGATCCATGGCATTGGCTGGACGTCGATCTGGTCGGTGCGGGAGGCGGGCGACCAGCGCGCCGTGCTGACGCTCGACCATCGCGGCGACGCGCGCTGGCCGTTCGCCTTTGCGGCCGAGCAGATTGTCGAGCTGACCCCCGACACGCTGACGGTCACGCTGACAGCGTGCAATCTCGAGGCGTTCGACGCGCCGCTCGCCTGTGGGCACCATCCCTATTTCCCGGCGGCGGGCGCGCGGTTGCGCTTTGCTGCAGAGCGGCGCTGGCCGCCCGATGCGCGGATGCTGCCCGGCGATCCGGTCGAGATCGCCGACCGGGATGTCGATTTCGCGGTGGCCGAACGCGCGCTCGACTGCGCCTTTTCGGGGTGGGACGGCGCCGCCACGATTGCCTGGCCGGACGCCGCGTTGCGGATCGACTCCGATGTCGATCATGCGGTGGTCTATACCCCGGCCGGCGCACCGCATTTCTGTTTCGAGCCGGTGGCGCATCTGCCGAACGGGCTGAGCGTCATTGTGGCGCCCGGCGCCAGTCATCGCGCGACGATGCGCCTGATCGCGCAACCTGCTAACGTCGGCGCATGACCGCCCCGCCCGTGTCCAGCATCGTCATCGTCGGCGGCGGGACCGCCGGATGGATGGCCGCGGCAGCGGCCGCACGGTTCCTGAGCGACGGCCAGCGCACCATCACCCTGGTCGAATCCGACGCGATCGGCACGGTCGGCGTCGGCGAGGCGACGATCCCGCCGATCCGCGCGTTCAACCACCGGCTGGGCATCGACGAGCGCGACTTTGTCCGTGAGACCGGCGCGACGATCAAGCTCGGTATCGAATTCGTCAATTGGGGGCAGGTCGGCGACCGCTACCTGCACCCGTTCGGCGAACTGGGGCATGATTTCGAGGGCATCGCCTTTCACCAATATTGGCTGAAGCACCGCATCGGCGCACTCGAGGATTACTGGATTGCAGCACAGGCGGCGCGCCGCGACCGCTTTGCGCATCCCGCCGCCGACCCGCGCTCGCCACTGGGTGGGATGGCCTATGCCTATCATTTCGACGCTGGCCTCTACGCCGCGTTCCTGCGCCGCCGTGCCAAAGCCGGGGGCGTGGCGCGGGTCGAGGGCAAGATCGCGTCGGTTGAGCGCGATGCGGCAAGCGGCCATGTCGCCGCCGTGCTGCTCGACGACGGACGCCGCATTGCGGGCGACTTCTTCATCGACTGTTCGGGCTTTCGCAGCCTGCTGCTCGGCGATGCATTGGGGGTCGGCTATCGCGACTGGTCGCATTGGCTGCCGTGCGATCGCGCGATGGCGGTGCCGTGCGAGCGCGTCGATCCGCTGACCCCGCTGACGCGATCGACCGCGCATGAATTCGGCTGGCAGTGGCGCATCCCGCTGCAGCATCGCACCGGCAACGGTATCGTCTATGCCAGTGCGTTCGCGAGCGAGGAGGCGGCGCGTGAGACGTTGCTGGCGAACCTTGACGCGCCCGCAACCGCCGAACCGCGCGGCCTGTCGTTCACCGCCGGGGTGCGGGAGCAGCAATGGGTCGGCAATGTCGTCGCGCTGGGGCTCTCGGCGGGGTTCATCGAGCCGCTCGAATCGACCAGCATCCACCTGATTCAGACCGGTATTTCGAAGCTGATGTGGCTGTTCCCCGACCGCGCCATGGGGGTGGCGGGGCGCGCCGAATATAATCGGCTGATGCACGAAGCCTATGAATATGTGCGCGATTTCATTGTGCTGCATTACAAGGCGACAGCGCGGCGCGACGGCGAACTATGGCGCCATGTCAGCGCGATGACCGTGCCGGACAGCCTGGCCGCCAAGCTGGAACTGTGGCGCGAGCGCGGGCGGATCCGCCGCTATGACCATGACCTGTTCGGCGTGCCGAGCTGGGTCGCGGTGCTGCTGGGCCAGTGGATGGTGCCCGAGGGCCATGACCCGCTGGTCGATTCGATGGACGATGCGCGCGTGACCGCCGCGATGCGCCAGATCGCCGCGACCTATGCCGATGTGGCGGGGAAGCTCCCCAGCCATGCCGATCAGATCGCGGCGATGCTGCGTTAGGTCAGGCTGGACGTCACCCCGGCTGACGGCCGGGGTGACGATCACACGCGTCAAGGGCAGGCCACCACCTTGTCCGCCGCAGTGCCGAGCGCGACGCGCGAAAGGCTGTAGGTCACCGCCCCTTCGCTGCGCAGCATGAACGGTGCCTCGACCCGCGCCAGATTGGCGCCGCCGGCGGCGAAGCATTTGAGCGGGACACCATAGCTGACCCACGCGCCAGGGGTCGCAGTCTCCAGCGCGGTCGCGCGCACGGTCGCTGTGCCGATACGGAAGCTCAATGGACCGGCAGGCTTGGTATCGAGCCGCAGCGTGGCGACCAGCATGACGTCGCCATTGGTTTCCCGTGTCAATTCGAGCGGTGCCTGGGTCGCCAGCGCGACATCGGCATTGCCCGAGGCGATCGCGAAGCGGCGCGCGCCTTCCTGCACGACATGATCGACGGCGGTCACCCGGACCCGCCCGCTCGCCGCGACCGCGGGTACGGTGGTGATGCGAGTCGAATCCGCCGGATCGCCATAGACCAGCAGCGACCACGACGCCGCCGGCACGCCGCCTGCGAAATAGACATTGCCCGCGTCTTCGGCCGGCACCTCGCTATCCTCCGACAACGGCTTCCACGCGCGCGCTCCGCCCGCCAGCGTCAGGCCATAGCCGAACGGGAACAATGTCGGCCCGTCGGCGCGCGCGGTGGCGGGCCAGGCGACGGGCAGCTTGCCGGTAAAGTCGTAGGGCGCGCGGCGATCCTTGCGCTGGACCAGCAGGTCGGCGATTCCTGCGCCTTCCGATCCGGGCAGCCACGCGACGACGAACGCGTCGGCGATGTTGAGCTCCGGATTCATGAACAACGGGCGACCGGTAACCATCACCGCGACCACCGGAATCCCCTGCGCCTTGAGCGCCTTCATCGTCTCATAGGGCTTGCGCAGTTCGGGGCGCAGCTGGAGCGTCTTGAGGTCGCCCTGGAACTCGGCATAGGGCGTTTCGCCGAACACGACGATTGCGACATCGGGCTTCTTCGCGAACGTGCCGTCCGTCGCCAGCTCGGCGCTGCCCCCGGTCGCGGTGACCGCGTCCTGCAGCCCCTTCCAGATCGAGGTCGCGCCGGGGAACTGGTCGTTCTTGACCCCGGTACCCTGCCAGGTCAGCGTCCAGCCGCCCGACTGACGGCCGATATCGTCCGCCGCATCGCCCGCAACCAGCACATGCGCGCCCGCCTTGACCGGCAGGAGCGCGCCGTTGTTCTTGAGCAGCACCAGCGATTTGCGCACCGCGTCCCGCGCCACCGCGCGGTGATCGGCATGGCCGAGCAGCGACCAGTCGCCCGAATATTTGCGCGTCGACGGCTTGCCCGCCTCGAACAGCCCCAGCCGCATCTTGACGCGCAGGATGCGTGCGACCGCATCGTCGAGCCGCGCCATCGGCACTTCGCCCGACTTCACCTGCGCTACCAGCGCGTTCCACAGCGGCTTCCAGCTGTCGGGCGCCATATACATGTCGAGCCCGGCATTGACCGCCTTGGGGCAGGAGGCGTTGGTGCAGCCTTCGATCTGGCCGTGGGCATTCCAGTCCGAGACGAGGAAGCCGCCGAAATTCATGCGGCGCTTGAGCACATCGGTCAGCAGCCCCTTGTGCCCGGTCATCTTGGTGCCGTTCCAGCTGGAGAAGCTGACCATCACCGTCGCCACCCCCTGTTCGATCGCGGGGACATAGGGGGCGCCGTGGATGTCGCGCAGCTCGGTCTCGCTGATCCGCGCATCGCCCTGATCGCGCCCATCATGCGTGCCGCCATCGGCGAGGAAATGCTTGGTCGAAGCGATCACATAAGGACCGGACAGCAGGTTGGTGCCGCTGCCCGGCCCCTGAAGGCCCCGCACCATCCGCTCGACATAGGACGCAACCAGCTGCGGATCGGACGAATAGCCCTCATAGGCGCGGCCCCAGCGGAAATCGCGCGGGACGGTGACCGTCGGCGCGAAGGTCCATTCCTGACCGGTCGCGCGGATTTCCAGCGCCGTCGCCTGCGCGATCTTTTCGATCAGATCGGGGTCGCGCATCGCGCCGAGGCCGATATTGTGCGGGAACAGCGTCGCACCGATGATGTTGCTGTGGCCGTGCACCGCGTCGGTGCCCCAGATGATCGGCACACCGACCCGCCCGCCGCTCTTGTCGACCGACGCTTCGTAGAATTCGTCGGCGAGTTGCAGCCATTTGGGCGCGGCGGCGAAATCGTCGCCATAGGGGCCGCTGCTGCCGCCATTCAGGACTGAGCCGAGATGATAGGTGCGCACATCCGCCGGGGTGACGCTGGCGATATCGGCCTGAACGATCTGGCCGACCTTTTCCTCGACGCTCATCCGCGCGATCAGCGCCTTGATCTTCGCTTCGACAGCGTTGTCCGTCTGCTGCGGCCAGGCCGGGCTCGGCCAGATCTCGGGATTGACCTTGCTCTCCTGCGCGGCGAGCGGCGCGGCAAGGACGGCGCCGAGCGCCAGAAGGGTCAAGCGTTTCATCGATTGTTCTCCACGATGCGGATCAACTGGTCTGTCGGAAGGGCACGGGCGGTCGGATCGATGCGCGCGGGACGGACCCCGGTTGCAAGCCACCAGCCTACCCATTCGCCCGGGGTAACGGGATCGCCGTCGCGATAGGGGATGCGCCCGCGCGCGGCAAACCCCGCGCGCAAGTCGGCGAGATCGTCGCTCGGCGACGCGCTCCACCGCACACACGCCCAGTCGAGCACGCGCCGATGCGCAATGCCTGTGCGGCGGTTATATTCCGACGCCTCGCGCGCGCTCGGCTCGACATGCGGCATGAGCGCGATCGCGCGCAGGATATCGGCATGGGCAGCGGACAGCGCATGGCCATCGAAACTTTCCGCGACAAGCGCCGCTTCGCCCAAAGCGATGGTGCGGCCGCTGCGAGGCTCTGGATGGCGACCGGGCGGCAGCCCCGCCCCGCGCGTCAGCTGCCAGCCCCAGGGCGGTGCCTGCCAGTCAACGCCGCCATCACGGATCACCAGCGTCTCGCCCTCGGCACCGCCCGGCGCGGTCGGCTCGGCGATGAGGCTTGGCAACGGCTCGCTCACCCAGTCAGCGCCCGGCACGGTGCAATCGAGCAGCAGGTCGGCATCTTCCGCCGCGCCGCGTGCGATGCCGAGTGCTGCGGCCATTTCGGCGAGCAGCGCAGCGTAAGCGGGCATGTCGAACCGTACGCCGAACGGCTCAGCGCCGGGCGTGGTGAGCGCAGCCCAGCGCGGCGTGCTGTCAGGGCGCTCGGCAAGATTGCGCAGCCACAGCTGGTGGAGCGCGACACCCTCGACATGCGGGATCGCGCCGGGCGCACCGAGCGGTTCCCCGTTCAGCGTGACGCGGTGAATCGCGACCGCGCCGGTGCGGCGGGTGAAGAGTTCCCGATCAAGGCCGATCGCGCGGTGAAAGCCATCGATCGCGAGCGTCGCGGCACCGATGCGGTCGAGCAGCGAACGCGGATCGCCCGGGCGCTCGACCAGAATGACCCGCGCGGCAGGCAGCGCGCGGCGAAAGGCAATGGCGGCGGACAGCGCGACCACGCCGCTGCCCAGCACCGCGACGCTCGCCGGGCCGCTCATGCTGCCCCCCATGCGCCTTGTGCGCGCAGTGCCGCCTCGTGGTCGGGCATCGCAGCAACCCGGCTGCGGATCGTGTCGGCAATATCGTCAAGCGCACGCTTGAGCGCGGCGGGTGCGGGGTTGTCGGCGCGCGGATCATAGCGCTGCGGCATCATCCCCTGCCCCAGATACACCGCGACCCAGCTGGGTTCGAGGAACAGGCCCTCGCCATAGGTTTCGATCCGTCCGGCGTCCCGCCACAGCTCCAGCTTGCCGGCCAGGCTGTCCGGCAGCGCCATCGTGCGGACATGGTTCCAGAACTCCGAATCGTCGCGGGTCGTCGCGTGATAGTGCAGGATCAGGAAGTCACGGACCCGGTCATATTCGTAATCGACCGTCGCGTTGAACGCAGCGCGGTCGGCGGGGTCGATCTGGCGCTCCGGAAACAGCTCGATCAGCCGCATCACCGCCGTTTGCGCCAGATGGATGCTGGTCGATTCGAGCGGTTCGAGGAACCCGCTGGCGAGGCCGATGCTGACGACATTGCCGACCCAGCTTTCGCGCCGCCGCCCGGCACGGAAGCGCAGGATGCGGGGGTCGGCAATTGGAGTCCCATCGACCGCGCCGAGGATCGCGTCGCACGCCGCATCCTCCGACAGGAAGTTGCTCGAAAAGACATAGCCATTGCCGACGCGGTGCTGGAGCGGGATGCGCCAGCGCCAGCCGGCACCCATCGCGGTGGCACGCGTATACGGCTCGATCGGCCCCTCGGGCGACGTCGCGGGCAGCGCGGCGGCGCGGTCGCAGGGCAGCCAGTGCGACCAGTCCTCCCACGCCGCATCCATCGCCCCGCCGATCAGCAGCGCGCGAAAGCCCGAGCAATCGATGAACAGGTCGCCCGCGACGCGCTCGCCGCTCTCCAGCACCAGTTCGGTAACGTTGCCGCTTTCGCCATCGCGCGCGACCCCGGTGACGCGACCCTCGGTCCGCGTGACGCCGCGCGCCTCCGAATAGCCGCGCAGCATCGGCGCGAGCTTGGTCGCATCGAACTGGTACGCCCAGCCATAGCTGGTCGACAGGAAATCGCCGTCAGTCGGCGGAAGCGCGAAGCGGTTGGCGCGGGCGGCGACGATCGGGAGCGAATAGTCCTCGATTCCGCGCGCGCGCCCTTCGGCACTCGCGCGCAGCCAGTAATGATGGAACCCCACTCCCGCGAGATCGACGCCATAGGCGCCGAACGGGTGGATGTAGCGGTCACCGATCCTGCCGAAATCGCGAAAGTCGATTCCGAGTTTGTAGGTGGCGTTGGTCGCGCGCATCATCTCCGCTTCGGGAATGCCGAGCCGCTGGAGAAAGGCGCGCAGGTGCGGCAGCGTCGCCTCTCCCACCCCGACGATGCCGATGTCTTCGGATTCGATCAGGCGCACGTCCGCCACGCCGGGCAGGAAGCGCGCGAGCGCGGATGCAGCCATCCACCCCGCGGTTCCGCCCCCGACGATGACCACGCGCACCGGATCGGTCATAGCGTTCCCGACGCGGCATGCGGGCCGACCACCAGCCCCATGAACAGCCCGGCATGGATGGTGGCGAGGCGCGAGACGTCGATGTCCCGCGCGATGCTGCGCCATGCCGGGTCGCCGACCGGGCGCCACTGCGCCTGCGCCACGCCGGCGTCGAAGCTCAGCTTCAGCTCGACATCGGTCGCGCCGCCGCGCGGGACCGATGCGATCACCACGCCATTGTCAGGCTCGTCCTTCGAAATCCGGCGGCGCACCACGAGCTTGTCGCCTTCGATCCCGGCGAACATCAGATGATGTTCGTTGGCAACGGCAAGCAGCCCGGCGCGCTGCGACGCATCTTTCGGATCGAAGGACACACGCGTGGTCCAGCCGGCTTTGCGATGCTGCATCCGTTTGCCGATATAGCTGGGCTGGGCGAGCGCGCCCGCCGCGACCGGCCGCGCGTCGAGCGTCAGCGCGCCGTCGGCGATCCGCCACCACGGCGCTCCCTTGGGCGTGCGCAGCATCAGCCAGTCCGGGGCGAGGTTCGGGGCGTCGAACTCTTCGCGCCAGTCGCGCGCTTCGCCGGGCGACGCTGGCAAGTTCGGGCGCGCCACGCTGGCGGGCAGCGGCGTGCGCGCGGGCAGGATCAGCGGCCAGCCATCTTTCCACGTCACCGGCAGCAGGAAGGTTTCGCGACCCAGCAGCGTCTCCTGCCCCCGGAACGGACGGGTGGCGAGGAACACCGCCCACCAGCTGCCATCGTCCAGCTTCACGAAATCGGCGTGTCCGGTCGCCTGGACCGGGTTCGGGCGATCTTCGGGCAGGTCACGCTGCGTCAGGATCGGGTTGATCGGGCCGGGCGTGTACGGGCCGGTCAGGCTGCGCGAGCGATAGATGGTCTGCGCATGCTGGTCGGCCGTGCCGCCTTCTGCCGCCGAGAGGTAATACCGGCCATCGACCTTGTAGATGTGCGGCCCCTCGGCCCAGATCGGCTTGGTCGACGGATCGACGCCCTTGTCGACCAGCAAATGGCGCGGCCCCTTCATCGTGTAGGTCGCGAGGTCGATTTCCTGCAGCCACAGCGCGCGGTGGCCATCATATTCCGCCGGCCCCGGCGGCGCATCGTTGTTGACGATCCAGGCGCGGCCATCCTCGAAATAGATCGACGGATCGATCCCCCCGAAGCTGAGCCAGTGCGGCCCGCTCCACGGCCCCGCCGGATCCTTCGCCGTCAGCAGAAAATTGTCGCGGCAGCCAACACAGGTGTTGAGGATGTAGTAGGTGCCGTTGTGATACTCGATCGTCGGCGCGAATACGCCGCGATCCAGCGCCAGTCCGCTGAAATCGAGCATCTCCGGACGGTCGATCGCGTTGCCGATCTGCCGCCAATTGACGAGATCGCGGCTGTGATAGACCGGGATCCCGGGGAACCACGCAAAGGTCGAGGTGACGAGGTAGAAGTCCTGCCCCACCTTCACGATCGACGGGTCGGGGCGGAACCCGGGCAGCACCGGATTGGCAAATTGCCCCGCTGGCGGCGGCGTAACATCGGGCGCCGCGGCATATTCGACGAAATCGAATCGCGCACTCGCGTGCTGCGCAACAGACGGCGCAGCAAGCAGCAGCGGCAACACGGCAGCCAAAGCCCTCATTTCATTCCTCTCCCCCGCCGTTCTACGGGAATTCCGATGTTGCACCGAGTTTTTTCCGGCCGATGCTTGACACCTTCATAGGAGCATGATGTTAGCGCTATCAAGAGCAATGATGGCGGAGAGGCAAGGGCTATGGCGATCGCGCTGACGGACATTCTGCCGGCAGACTGGGCCACGGGCCGCTTTCTCGGGCGGATCGACTGTGGCGATGGTCCGCTGCCCATCCTGATCGCCGACGGGGCGCTGTTCGACCTCAGCCCCGCCGCAGCAACCGTCTCGGGCGCGATCGAGCGCGGGCTTCTGTCTCCGGATCACGGCAGGCGCATTGCCGATCTCGATCCCGCCGCCCCGCAGCTTCCCGAAGGCGCGTGCCTGCTCGCGCCGATCGACCTTCAGTGCATCAAGGCTGCCGGCGTAACCTTTGCCGTGTCGGCGATCGAACGCGTGATCGAGGAACGGGCGCGGGGTGACGCCAGCCAGGCCGCGGCCATCCGCGGACGGCTCGAGGAACGGGTTGGGAGCGGCATTCGCTCGGTCGTGCCCGGATCCCCCGAAGCCGCCGCGCTCAAGGCTGCGTTGATCGAGGACGGGATGTGGTCGCAATATCTGGAGGTCGCCATCGGCCCGGATGCTGAGGTCTTCACCAAATCCCCGGTGCTGTCCGCGGTCGGCCATGGCGCCGCCGTCGGCGTCCGATCGGATTCGAGCTGGAACAATCCAGAGCCGGAGATCGTGCTTGCGCTGTCGAGCCGCGGCGACGCGGTCGGTGCGATGCTGGGCAACGACGTCAATCTGCGCGATTTCGAAGGGCGCTCGGCACTGCTGCTGGGCAAGGCGAAGGACAATACCGCGTCCTGCGCGCTCGGCCCGTTCATCCGCCTGTTCGACACGGGCTTTACCATCGATGACGTCCGCAGCGCCGATGTCGCGCTGACGATCGAGGGGGAGGACGGGTTTCGCCTCGACGGTGCCAGCCGGATGAGCGAGATCAGCCGCGACCCGCTCGACATCGCGGCGCAGGCGATGAGCGAGCATCACTATCCCGACGGGTTCGTCCTGTTCCTCGGCACGCTGTTCGCGCCGACCCAGGATCGCGACGTGCCGGGCGGCGGCTTCACGCACAAGGTTGGCGATAACGTCACCATTTCGTCCACGCGGCTTGGCACGTTGCGCAACCGCGTCACCACCTCCCGCGATGCCCCGGCCTGGGAGGTCGGCATCGCAGCCTTTGTCCGCGACCTGACGCGTCGCGGTCTCGTCGACCGGATCTGACCCGAACAGCAGGACATGCCCATCATGAAGCTGACCCACCTCATCAATGGCGAGCGCCTGGCGGTCGATACGCCGCTGGAGAGCCGCAACCCGTCCAATACCGACGAGATCGTCGCCACCTTTGCCGCGGGTGACGCCGGGATCGTGGATCAGGCGGTACAGGCCGCACGCGCCGCGCAGCCGGGCTGGGCCGCCGCGTCGCCCGAAGTGCGCGCCGACCTGCTCGACAAGGTTGGCGCGACGATCATGGCGCGGGCAGCCGAACTGGGCGAATTGCTGGCGCGCGAAGAGGGCAAGACCCGCGCCGAGGGCATGGGCGAAGTGATGCGCGCCGCGCGCATCTTCCGCTATTTCGGCGGGGAAGCGCTGCGCCGCCACGGACTGACGCTCGAATCGACGCGGCCCGGCCTCGACGTCGCGACCTATCGCGAGGCGGTGGGCGTTGTCGGCCTGATCACGCCGTGGAATTTCCCGATCGCGATCCCTGCATGGAAAGCCGCCCCCGCGCTGGCGTTCGGCAATACCGTGGTGATGAAGCCCGCCAATGTGACGCCGGCGATGGCGAGCGCGCTGGCCGACATCATCCACGAGTGCGGCGCACCCGCCGGGGTGTTCAACCTCGTGCTCGGCCAGGGCGGCGTCGGCCAGGCGATCGTCGATCATCCGCACGTCGACGCGATCAGCTTCACCGGGTCGCAGGGCGTGGGCGCCAAGGTCGGCATGGCCGCGATGACGCGGCAGGCGCGGGTGCAGCTCGAAATGGGCGGCAAGAATCCGCTGGTCGTGCTCGCCGATGCCGATCTCGACAAGGCGGTCGCGATCGCGCTCGATGGCGGGTTCTTCCAGACCGGACAGCGCTGCACCGCGTCGAGCCGGGTGATCGTCGAGGACGCGATCCATGACCGGTTCGTCGCCGCGCTGGCCGAGCGTGCCAGGGCGCTCAAGGTCGGCCCGGCGCTTGCCGCCGACACCCAGGTCGGCCCGGCATCGAGCGAGAGCCAGTTCGAACAGAATCTCCGCTATGTCCGCACGGCGATCGCGGAAGGCGGCCGCGTCGCCAGCGGTGGGCCGGATCCGCTCACGCTCGACACCCCCGGCTTCTTCATGGCGCCGACGCTGATCGCCGACACCGATCCCGACATGACGATCAATCGCGAGGAAGTGTTCGGCCCGGTCGTCTCGACCGTCCGTGCCCGCGATTACGAACATGCCCTGGAAATCGCCAACCAGGGCGAGTTCGGCCTGTCGTCCGGCATCGTCACCACCAGCCACAAATATGCGCGCGATTTCCGCAAGCGCATTCGCGCCGGCATGGTGATGGTCAACCTGCCGACCGCCGGGGTCGATTACCACGTGCCGTTCGGCGGCACCCGCAAGTCCAGCTATGGCGCGCGCGAACAGGGTTTCGCCGCGGTCGAATTCTATACGACCGTCAAAACGGTCTATTCGGGGGATTGAGGTTGCTGACGACGACTAGCGCGGCGGCCGCGATGCGCGCCATCTATCCCAGCCTGCGTGACAAGCATGTGCTGGTCACCGGCGGCGCCTCCGGCATTGGCGAAGGCCTGGTCGAGGCATTCGTGGCGCAGGGCGCGCGGGTGACGTTCGTCGACGTCCAGACCGCCGCGGGCGAGGCGTTGAGTGCGCGACTGACACCGGGCGCATTGCATGCGCCGCAATTCGCACATTGCGACCTGACCGATGTCGCCGCGCTGCAGTCCTGCCTGACGGCGATCATCGCAGAGCGCGGTGCGGTCGACATTTTGCTCAACAACGCGGCGAGCGACGACCGGCACGGGATCGATGAGGTGACCCCGGCCTATTGGGACGAGCGGATGGCAGTCAATCTGCGCCATCTGTTCTTTGCCGCGCAAGCGGTGGTGCCGGGGATGAAAGAGGCCGGGCATGGCGTCATCATCAATTTCGGATCGATCAGCTGGCATCTCGGCCTGCCCGATCTGACGCTGTACCAGACCGCCAAGGCGGCGATCGAAGGGCTGACCCGCAGCCTGGCGCGCGAACTTGGCCCGCACGGCATTCGCGCGTGCACCATCGTGCCGGGCAACGTCCAGACGCCGCGCCAGGAAAAATGGTACACGCCCGAGGGCGAGGCCGAGATCGTCGCCGCCCAGGCGCTCAAGGGGCGGATTCAGCCGGCGGACATCGCCGCGATGGCAACGTTCCTTGCGTCGGACGATGCACGCATGTGCACCGCGCATAATTACTGGGTGGATGCCGGATGGCGATGACCGAGTCACGGGTAGCCGCGCGCGTCGGCGCGGCGCTGGGCGAAGGCCCGGTCTGGGATGCGCAGCGCGGCTGCCTGTGGTTCGTCGATATCAGGGGCAGGAAGCTTCACCGCTTCGCCCCCGAGCGCGCTGCGCTGGACAGTGCCGATGCGCCGCGCGAAATCGGCTGGGCACTTCCCGCCGACAATGGCCGGTTGCTGTGCGGCCTGCAGGATGGTCTGTACTGGTTCGACCCTGACGCGCGTGCGTTCACCTTCTGGCGGGCGGTCGAGCCGGCACTGCCCGGCAACCGCCTCAACGACGCCTGCACCGACGCGCAGGGGCGCGTGTGGTTCGGATCGATGGACAATAGCGAGGCCGGCGCGACGGGTTGGTTCTACCGGCTCGATGCCGGACAGATCGACCGCGTCGGACCGGGGCCGGTCAGCATCACCAACGGCCCGGCGGTTTCGCCGGGCGGCGACCGCATCTATTTCACCGACACGGTCGGTCGCCGCATCTGGCAGGCGGCACTGCATGACGACGGGTCGCTGGGTGCCGTCCAGCCCTATCTGACCTTTACCGGGGACGAGGGCTATCCCGATGGGTCGATCACCGATGCCGAGGGCAATGTCTGGGTCGGATTCTATGCCGGCCACGGCGCGCGCCGCTTCGATCCCAGCGGACGCGAGATCGAGTTCGTGCGCCTGCCCGTCGCCAATGTCACCAAGCTGGCGTTTGGGGGCGCGGGGCTGACCACACTCTATGCCACCACCGCCGCCAAGGGACTAAGCGAGGCCGAACGCGCCGCCCAGCCGTATGCCGGCGACCTGTTCGCGTTCGAGGCAAAGGTTCCCGGCCATCCCCTCGCACGGGCGCATGTTGCATGAAGGCAGCGGCCGCATGGTTCGCCGCCATGGCTTTCGCGCCCCTGCCCGCTGCCGCGCAGCTCGCCTTCGCTCCCGCGATCGGAGACCATGGCGTACTCCAGCGCGACAAGCCGATCATTGTCGAAGGTGCGGCACCGCCCGGCACGCGCCTGACCGTCACGCTCGGCGACACGATCGCACAGGCCCGGGCGGGCAAGGACGGCCAGTGGCGCGCGACATTCCCGGCGACGAAGGCGGGCGGCCCCTATCTGCTTCGCGCCGCGACGCCGAACGCTGCGGTCGCGGCGACGAACGTGATGGTCGGCGATGTCTGGCTGTGCTCGGGCCAGTCGAACATGGAATTGCCGGTCCGCCGCGCGCTCGATTTCGACAATCAGATGAACAGCGCCGCCGATCCGATGCTGCGCCTGTTGACCGCGCCCAAGGCCACCGCCACGCGACCGCAGCGCGTTTTCGCCGAACCTGCCGGCTGGCAGGCATCGACGCGCGAGACCGCGCCCGAATTCTCCGCCGCCTGCTGGTACATGGCGCGTGAGCTGCGCAAGGCCGAGCCGGCGGTTGCGATCGGCCTGATCGACGCGACCTGGGGCGGCACCGCGATCCGCGCCTGGCTCGATCCGGTGGCGACGCGCGCAATCTATGGCGCGGACGAGGCCGCGCTGCTCGAAACCTATGACCGCGACCCGCTGGTCGCGAACACGCAGTTCGCGCCGCGCTGGATCGAATGGTGGCGGACGCAGGAGACGGTCGAGCCGTGGCGTACGCCCGATGCCGTGACCTGGTCGCCGGTTCCCGGCATCGGTCCGTGGGACACGATCGGCGAGGCGCCGTTGCGGGGCCTGACGGGCTGGGTGTGGTTCCGCCGTACGGTGACGCTGACGGCAGAGCAGGCGCGCGGCGGCGCGACGGTTTCGCTCGGCATCATCGACGATGGCGATCAGGCGTTCGTGAATGGCCAACCGGTCGGCAACAGTTTCGGCTGGTCCAATCCGCGCGACTACAAGGTGCCGGGGAGTTACTGGAAGGCCGGGGCGAACGAGATCGTCGTGGCGGTGTGGAACAGCTATGGCACCGGTGGCTTCATGGGTCCGGCCGAGCGGCTGAAGCTGACGCTGTCCGATGGCTCGACCATCCCGCTCGGCGACCAGTGGCGCTACTGGATTTCCGCGGCCAAGGGCACGCCGCCGCGTCCGCCATGGGATATGATCGCGGGCCTCGGTTTGATCGGCAATGCGATGGTCGCGCCGCTGGGCGGGATCGGGCTGCGCGGCGTGGCATGGTATCAGGGCGAGAGCGATGCCGGGCAGACCGGCTATGACGTGCGGCTGCGCGGCCTGATCGACGGCTATCGCCGCCAGTCGGGCGATCCGGCGCTGCCGGTCCTGGTCGTGGGCCTGGCCGGCTATGGCGCACCCGGCGCGATGCCGGTCGAAAGCGGCTGGGGCCGGCTGCGCGACGAGCAGCGGCGCGCCGTCGCGGCGACGCCGGGAACAGCGCTTGTCTCGGCGATCGACCTGGGATCGCGTACCGATATCCATCCGGGCGACAAGAACGAGCTGGGCAAGCGCCTCGCGCGCGCTGCGCTGGGCAAGCCCGGCCCGCAGGCGGTGTCGGCGCGGCGTGATGGCACCGATGTGGTCATATCGTTCCGCGGCGTCGAGGGCGCGCTGACCAGCTGGAGCGGCGCGCCGATCGGGTTCGAGCTGTGCGCACAAAGCTGTCGCTTTGCGGCGGCGCGCATCGAGGGCGGCAGCGTCCGGGTGCTGGGCGATGGTCAGGCGGTGACGCGGGTGCGCTATGCCTGGGCGGATACGCCGGTGGTCAACCTCTACGACGCGGCGAACATGACGCCGACCTCGTTCGAACTGGCGGTGGATTAGTCCCAATTCCTCCCCTGAGCCTGCTCAGGGGAGGTGGCAGCACGAAGTGCTGACGGAGGGGCCGCCCCGCAGAGGGCGGAATTTTGCTGAACTGTTCACGGCCGCCTGCGCGGCCGCCCCTCCACCACTCGCTGCGCGAGCGGTCCCCCTCCCCCAGCGAGCTGGGGGAGGAATTTGAACGCCCTCAATGATTATGCCGCGGCAGCGTCTTCGACGTCTGGCGATAGTCCAGCGCGAACTCCAGCACCGCGCCCTCGCCCAGCTGCCCGGTCTTTTCGCGCGCCAACTGTTCCCATGGCGTGTTGCTCGCCGGGACTGCGGGCAGCCCGTCGCCCTTGCGCCGCTCGATCTCGGCTGCATCGACCAGCATGTCGCAGCGGCGGGCGTTGAGGTCGATGCGGATCATATCCCCCGTGCGCAGCCATGCCAGCCCACCGCCCGCCGCGCTTTCGGGCGAGGCGTTGAGGATCGACGGGCTGTCCGACGTTCCCGACTGGCGCCCGTCGCCGAGCGTCGGCAGCCAGTTCACGCCCGCGCGGATCAGTGCATCGGGCGGTTGCATGTTGACCACCTCCGCCGACCCCGGCCAGCCGAGCACGCCCGCCGAGCGCATCACGAGGATGCAATCGGCGTCGATAGCGAGCGCGGGATCGTTGATGCGGTGGTGATAGTCGTCCGACCCGTCGAACACGATTGCCCGCGCCTCGAATATATTCTCCGCACCCGGTCGCGAGAGATAGCGTTTGCGGAATTCGGCGGAGATCACCGACGTCTTCATGATCGCGAAGTCGAACAGATTGCCGCTCAGCACCAGGAAGCCGGCATTCTCCTGCAGCGGATCGGCGAAGGGACGGATCACCTCGCGATCGCTCGCCTCGCTGTCCGCCAGATTCTCAGCGATGCTGCGCCCGGTCACGGTCAGGCAGTCGCCGTGCAGCTTCCCCGCCTGCAGCAATTCCCACATCGCCGCGGGTACGCCGCCCGCGCGGTGGAAGCGCTCGCCGAGATATTTGCCCGCCGGCTGCATGTTGACCAGCAGCGGCAGGTGATAGCCGTGATCGTACCAGAGCTCCGGCTCCAGCTCGACGCCGGCATGGCGCGCCATCGCGACGATGTGCGGCTGAGCATTGGACGATCCGCCGCACACTGTGACGGTGGCGATCGCGTTGAGGAACGCTTCACGCGTCAGAATCTTCGACGGACGTAGATCCTCCCGCACCATCTCGACGATGCGCTGGCCGGTGCGATAGGCGATCTGCCCGCGCTCGCGATAGGGCGCCGGGATCGCCGCGCAGCCGGTGAGCGACAGGCCGAGCGCCTCGGCCACCGCGTTCATCGTCGATGCGGTGCCCATCGAATTGCAATGCCCGGCCGACGGCGCGCTGCTGGTCGCGCGGCGCAGGAACTCGGCCTCGTCAATCTCGCCCGCAGCGAGCGCGCGGCGGCTGCGCCAGATCACGGTACCGGAGCCGACCAGCTCGCCCTCATGCCAGCCGTCCAGCATCGGTCCGCCCGACAGGACGATTGCCGGGATATCGACCGTGGTCGCCGCCATCACCTGGCTCGGCGTCGTCTTGTCGCAGCCGGTGGTCAGCACGACGCCATCGATCGGATAACCGTTGAGCAGCTCGACCAGCCCGAGATAGGCAAGGTTGCGGTCGAGCGCGGCGGTCGGACGGCGGCAGTTTTCGAAGATCGGGTGCACCGGAAATTCGATCGGGATGCCGCCCGCGTCGCGGATCCCGTCGCGCACGCGCTTGGCCAGATCGAGATGGATGCGGTTGCACGGGGACAGGTCGCTGCCCGATTGGGCGATGCCGATGATCGGCTTGCCCGACTGAAGCTCTTCGGGAGTGATCCCGTAATTCATGAACCGCTCAAGGTAGAGCGCAGTCATGTCCCAGCGTTCGGGATTGTCGAACCAGTCGCGCGAGCGCAGCCGCACCATCTTCGGATCAGTCATCAGGGCTCCCAGTTGCGCGCGGCACGGCTGACCAGGGTGGGGGCCGAATCCGAATCGCGCCGGATCAAGGTGTAGGGAAGGGTTTTCTGCTCGACCGCGAGCGGTTCGCCGGCGCGGCGCGCCTTCAGGATCCGCACGACGGCGGCAACCGCCCATGCGGTCATTGCGCGAATCGGCTGGCGGATCGTGGTCAGTTCGGGCCAGATCGTGCTGGCCATCGCCGTATCGTCAAATCCGCACACGGTGATGTCATTCGGCACGTCGAGATGCAGCCGGTGCGCAACCGCCACCGTGGCCGCGGCCATGTCGTCGTTCGATGCAAAGATCGCGGTCGGGCGCGGATCGACCGCGATCAGCCGCTCGGCCGCCTGCATGCCCGACAGATAGGTGAATCGGCCCTGTGCGATCAGTTCGTCGCGCACCGGGATGCCGGCATCCTCAAGCGCCGCCTTGTAACCATTGAGGCGCCGCCCGCTCGCGACCTGTTCGGGGTTGCCGATGATGAAGCCGACCCGCTCGTGCCCCAGTCCCAGGATATGGCGGGTCATGTCATAGGCCGCCTGGAAATCGTCGATCAGCACCGCCGCATGCGATCCGCTGGCGCGACCCGGACCGACCGCGATCGCCACTGCGCCCGAATGGGTGACCAGATCGAGCACACTTTGATCGTCGCACAGCGGCGGGGGCAGGATGAATCCCTTGATCCCGCCGTCGATCAGATGACGCACCAGCGGCTTGGCTTCGGCCACGCTGTCGCAATTCTGCACCACCAGGTGAATGTCGGCGCGCCCCGCCTCTTCCAGCGCACCCATCAGGAATTCGCTGAGATAGGAGGCGGACGGGTTGTCGAACATCAGGGCGATGCGCAGCTGTTCGCCCCCCGCAAGGCTGCGCGCGGCGCGGTTGGGGGCGAAGTTGAGCTTTGCGATCGCCGCCAGCACCTGTTCGCGCGTGTGTTCGCGGACATTCCCCTCCCCGTTGATCACGCGGCTGACCGTCATTGGCGAGCAGCGCGCCTCGGCCGCGACATCGGCAATCGTGGGAGCGCCACCACGGCGGCGGGAAGAGCGGGGCTTGGCGGACGCGGCGGTCCGCGCAGGATCGTTCAAAGGCATGGCCAACGCACATACCCCCCGTTCGCCCGCAGCGGCAAGCAAGCGATACCCCGTATTGGGAGCGCAATCATTCGCCGGGCGCCTCGGGGAAGCGCTGAGCCTGATACCAATCCAGCGGATGCGGCGGGAGAGCGTGTCCGGGCGGCAGGGCCCGCCCTGAAACCGCCATCCAATATGCGAGGCTGGCGTCACGCCACCATTGCGCCTCGCGCGTCTGGATCTTCAGGAAATCGGCAACGCTGCGATGCCGTGCCGGATCGACATGCGGGGCCAGCGTCGCCCAGGTCGCCGCCATGCCGCGCACCGCCGCGACGCCCCGATCATAGCGGCGCGGCAATTCCTGCCACAGCGTCGCCCCGCTACGCAGCCGGTAATCCCATGGCACGCGGTGAAACCACAGCAACAGATCCTCGTCCGCGGCGAGTTGCTGCGCAATATCCGGCGCATATTGCGCGAGGGCATTGGTCCCGGTCCGGGTCCGGTCGACGCCGATCCCGGTGGCATCGGCGCGGTGATAATAGACCGGGTTCCATTCGGGCCGGTCGAGATCCGCGACCCATGGCGCTGGGCCGTAATGATGCCCCGTGCCCATGACATGAGCGAGGCCGAGCGGGGTCATGTAATCGACCACCGCCGCGCGGCTGTTCAACATCAGCGGCACCACCGCGCGCAGGAAATCGGGATTGCGGCTGAACGTCTGCGCCGCCCATTCGCGCGCAATCTGTGCGCTTGGCAGGCGCGGATCCCAGGCCAGCCGACCAAAAGCGTACCAGTTCGCCTGGTCGAAGTCGGATCCGGTCCAGTTACGGTCGCTGCCGGTATTGGCCACGCCGGCAATCGCCGTGACCGATTGCGCCACCGTGCCGCCGCGCCCGGTACGCGCATCGAGCACCTCTTCGAACAGCGGCGCCAGAAACGCTAGGTGCGAGGCAAAGCCAAGATATTCCTTGGTAATCTGCAATTCCATCGCCATTCCGGTGCGCGGCATCGCGCCGAACAGCGGGTGGAACGGCTCGCGCGGCTGGAAGTCGAGCGGACCGTTCTTGACCTGCACGATCACGTTGCTGGCAAAGCTGCCGTCGAGCGGCTGGAACTCGCTATAGGCCTGTTTCACACGATCTTCGGTGTTCTCGGCGGCATAGACAAAGGCGCGCCAGATCACGACGCCGCGCCCGCCAATCGCCGCGGCCAGCATGTTGGCGCCGTCGGCATGGCTGCGGCCATAATCCTGCGGACCCGGCTGCCCTTCGGAATTGGCCTTGACCAGAAACCCGCCGAAATCGGGGATCGCGGCGTAGAGTTCGTCGGCCTTTGCCTTCCACCACGCGCGCACCGCCGGATCGAGCGGGTCGGCGGTTTCGAGGCCGCCAATGTCGCGCGGTGCCGAGAAGCGCGCCGACAGATACAGCCGGATGCCCCAGGGGCGCAGCGTGTCGGCCAGTGCCCGTGCCTTGGCAATGTAGCGCGGCTCAAGCATCATCGCGCGCGCATTGACGTTGTTCACCACCACGCCATTGATCCCGATCGACGCGTTGGCGCGGGCATAATCGGTGATCCGCGGATCGACCCGGTCGGGCAGATGCCACCAGTCGAAGATCGAACGCCCGGCATAGCCGCGCTCGACATGGCCATCGGGATTGTCCCAGTGATTGAGCATCCGCAGCGCATAGGCCGGCGCTTCATCGAGCCGGACCGTGTCGATCGGCCTCCCCTGCCCCAGTTCGCGCATCAGTGCAAAAACGCCGTAGAGCAGGCCGGTGTCGCTGGCCGCAGTGATCCGCACGACGCCACGATCGGGTGCAACGCGGAACGCCCCCTCCCGCATGTGCGGATCGGGAATCCGGCGCAGCACCACCGCCATGCCGTTCGCACCGTCCTGGCCGGGAAAGAGTGTGGCGAGCGCCCGCTGCAGTTCGTCGCGGGCCAGCCTTGCGGTGGGCGAATCGCTGCCCTCCAGCGTGACCGGGCCGATCCGATGCTGCGCAGCATCGGCGCGCGGGGCGTGACGCAGCCACAGCCGATAGCCATCCTCGGCACCGGCTGACACCGGCGCGACGATCAGCGCAGCAGCCAGCCATGATGCGCATAACCGCGCAAACCGCATCCCCATCCCCTCGCCATGCGCCGATCCGTTTTGCGATCGGTCACGGGTTGACAAGCCCGAACGCCTCATATCATGTTAGCGCTAACAATAAAGGTCTTTTACGGCCCGATTCAGGAGAGTGTTGATGCGGAAGGCTTGGGTTGCCCTGTTGCTGGCGAGCGTCGCGGCCGCGCCCGGGGTCATGGCGGGAGAACCCGCCGCCACGGTTCAGAGCGACGCGACCCAGCGCCCGCCCGCAACCGCACCCTATCGCAACGCCGCGCTTCCGCTCGAGCAGCGCGTGGCCGACCTGCTCGCCCGCATGACGCTTGAGGAGAAGATCGCCCAGATCACGTCGGTCTGGGATACCAAGGTCGAGATTCAGGATGAACAGGACCGCTTCGACCCGGCCAAGGCCCGGGCCAGGCACCCCCATGGCATTGGCCAGCTGGCGCGTCCGTCCGACCGCAAGGGTCCGGTCTCGCCGCGCGTCACCCCGCCGCGCAGCATTGCCGACAGCATCGCTTATGTGAACGCGGTCCAGAAATGGGCGGTGGAGGGCACGCGCCTCGGCATCCCGGTCCTGTTTCACGAGGAGGCACTACACGGCCTCGCGGCGCAGGATGCGACCAGCTATCCGCAGTCGATCGGGCTGGCCTCGACCTGGGATCCGGATCTGATCCGCGAGATCAACGCCGCGATCGCCCGCGAAGTGCGCGCACGCGGCGTACACCTCGTCCTCTCTCCGGTTGTCGACGTCGCGCGCGACCCGCGCTGGGGACGGATCGAGGAAACGTTCGGCGAAGACCCGCATCTGGTGTCGGAAATGGGTGTCGCGGCGGTCGAGGGACTGCAGGGCACCAACCGCGCGCGGGTGCTGGCTCCGGGCAAGGTCTTCGCGACGCTCAAGCACATGACCGGCCATGGCCAGCCCGAAAGCGGCACCAATATCGGACCGGCGCCGATCGCCGAGCGCACGCTGCGCGAGATTTTCTTCCCGCCGTTCGAAGCGGTGGTCACCCGCACCGGGGTCGAAGCGGTGATGGCGAGCTACAACGAGATCGACGGTGTTCCCAGCCACGCCAATAAATGGCTGCTGGGCGACGTGTTGCGCGGCGAATGGAAGTTTCCGGGCGCAGTGGTGAGCGACTATTATGCGATCGAGCAGATGGTCGGCATTCACAAGGTTGCCGGGTCGAATGCCGAAGCGGCAAAGCGCGCGCTGGCCGCCGGTGTCGACAGCGAATTGCCCAACGCCACGGCCTATTCGACGCTGCTCGACCTCGCGCGCAAGGGCGAGGTCAGCCAGGCAGCAATCGACACGGCGACTGCGCGGATGCTGAGCATCAAGTTCCGCGCCGGCCTGTTCGAGAACCCCTATGCGCGGCTCGCCGACACGAAGATCAACCACAGTCCGGAATCGGTCGCGCTGGCACGCAAGGCGGCGGCGAAGTCGTTCGTACTGCTCAAGAACGAAGGGGCCGCACTGCCGCTGGCGCTCGATGCGCCCCAGACGATCGCAGTGATCGGGCCCAATGCCGATGTCGCGCGGTTGGGCGGCTATTACGGCATTCCGCCTGAGACGGTGACCCCGCTGCAGGGCATCCGCGCACTGGTCGGGGACAAGGCCAGGATCGTGCACGCCGAGGGCGTCAGGATCACCGAAAATGATGATTGGTGGGCGGACGAGGTCAAGCTGTCCGACCCGGTCGAGAATCGCAAGCGCATCGCGCAGGCGGTCGAGACCGCGCGCAGCGCGGACACGATCCTGCTGTTCATCGGCGATACCGAGCAGACCAGCCGCGAAGCATGGGCCGACGCGCATCTTGGCGATCGCGCCAGCCTCGACCTGGTCGGCGAACAGCTCGAGTTGTTCGACGCGATGAAGGCGCTGGGCAAGAAGCTGGTCGTCGTGCTCGTCAACGGGCGCCCGCCATCTTATCCGAAGATTGCCGAACAGGCCGATGCGATCCTGGAAACCTGGTACGCCGGTGAGCAGCAGGGGCATGCGATTGCGGATGCGCTGTTCGGCCGGGTCAATCCGGGCGGCAAGCTGCCGGTGACGGTCGCGCGCCATGTCGGCCAGCTGCCGATGGTCTATAATGTCAAGCCGAGCGCCCAGCGCGGCTATCTGTTCGATACGACCAAGCCGCTTTATCCGTTCGGTTTCGGCCTCAGCTACACGCGCTTCACCCTGTCGCCGCCGCGGCTGTCGGCACCGTCGATCACGGCCGGGGCCAGTGTCGATGTGCTGGTCGACGTCACCAATGCCGGCGAACGCGAAGGCGACGAAGTCGTGCAGGTCTATCTGCGCGACAAGGTTGCCAGCGTGACGCGACCGATCAAGGAACTCAAGGCTTTCCGCCGCGTGACGCTGAAGCCTGGCGAGACGCGTACGGTTCGCCTGACGCTTGGTCCGGACGCGTTCCAGATGTGGAATATCGACATGCAGCGGGTGATCGAACCGGGCGAGTTCGAGATCATGACCGGGGCGGACTCGGCAACGCTGCAGACCGTGACGCTGACGGTGACGCCGTGAAGCGCCGCGCCCTGCTTCGCCTGCTCGCCGGTGCCTCGGCGGCCGCCGGCGCCATCGCCCTTGCGCCAGCGGCACATGCACTGGCGGCGCCGCTGTACAAGGATCCGCGCGCGCCGATCCCGGCCCGCGTCGCCGACCTGCTGGGCCGGATGACGCTGGAGGAAAAGGTCGGCCAGATGATCGCGATCTGGGCGCGCAAGGCCGAGGTCATGGACGGCCTTGCCTTCGATCCGGCCAAGGCAAATGCGGCCTATCCGCACGGTGTCGGCCATGTTACGCGTCCGTCGGACAAGCGTGGCGTCCCCGGCATTACCGGCGCGGCGGGGGGCACCGCGGCAAACTGGCGCACCCCGGGCGAGACGGTCGCGTTCATCAACGCGATGCAACGCTGGGCGCTCACCGGCACGCGGCTCGGCATTCCCGTGCTGTTCCACGAGGAATCGCTGCACGGCTATATGGCGACCGAAGCGACGATGTTCCCGCAGGCGATCGGGCTGGCGGGCGCGTTCGACCGGGATCTGATGCGTCGGGTGCAATCGGTGATCGCGCGCGAAACACGCGCGCGGGGCGTGCCCTATGTGCTGTCGCCGGTGGTGGATATCGTCCGCGATCCGCGCTGGGGCCGGATCGAGGAAACCTTTGGCGAGTGCCCCTATCTCGTCGCCGAGCTCGGGGTCGCGGCAGTCGAGGGACTGCAGGGGCCGGGCAAGTTCGATCGGCTGCCCGATGGCAAGGTGTTCGCGACGCTCAAGCACATGACTGGCCATGGCCAGCCCGAGAGCGGCAACAATGTCGCGCCGGCGCAGCTGTCGGAGCGCGAGCTGCGCGAATATTTCTTCCCGCCGTTCCGCGAGATCGTGAAACGCACCTCGATCGGCTCGGTGATGCCGAGCTATAACGAGATCGACGGGGTTCCGAGCCATGCCAATCGCTGGCTGATCGGCGATGTGCTGCGCGGCGAGTGGGGCTTCGACGGGTTGATCTCAAGCGATTATGGCGCGGTCAACGAACTGGAAAGCATCCACCACGTCGCCGCGAATCTAGAGGAAACCGCGCGGCTGGCGCTTGCCGCCGGAGTCGACAGCGAGCTTCCCGACGGCATGGCGTTCCGCACGCTGGTGGACCAGGTCCGCGCCGGGAAGGTCGAGATCGCCGCCATCGATCGCGCAGTGGCGCGCATGCTCACGCTCAAGTTCCGCGCCGGGCTGTTCGAAAATCCCTATGGCGACATCAAGTTGGCGGAGACCATTACCGGCAATGCCGAGGCGCGCGCGCTGGCGCTGGAGGCAGCACGCAAGTCGCTCTGCCTGCTCACCAATGACGGGACGCTGCCGCTTGCGCAGGACAAGGTCCGCACGCTCGCAGTGATCGGTCCCAACCACGCCATTGCCCGGCTGGGCGGCTATTCAAGCGTCCCCAAACAGACGGTCAGCCTGATCGAGGGGCTGCGCGCGCTGGTCGGCAACACGGTCGAACTGGTGACGGCGCAGGGCGTGTTCATCACCCAGAGCGAAGACCGGTCGGCCAACGAAGTGCTGCTCGCCGACCCGGCGAAGAACCGCGCGCTGATCGCGCAGGCGGTGGAGGTCGCGAAGAGTGCGGACGCGATCGTGCTCGCCATTGGCGACACCGAGCAGACCAGCCGCGAAGGCTTTGCCAGGAACCATCTGGGCGATCGCACCAGCGTCGACATTGTCGGCGAACAGAATGAGCTGGTCGCGGCGCTGGCTGCGCTCGGCAAGCCGCTGATCGTCACCGCGATCAATGGCCGCCCGCCAAGCTGGCCAACGGTCATCGCCAGCGCGAACGCCGTGCTGGAATGCTGGTATCCGGGTCAGGAAGGCGGAACGGCGATGGCCGAGGCGCTGTTCGGCCGCGTCAATCCGGGCGCGAAGCTGCCCGTCACGGTGATCCGCGACGCGGGGCAGGTGCCCTATTTCTACAATCACAAGCCATCGGCGCGGCGCGGCTATCTGTTTACCGAAAAGACGCCGCTATTCCCCTTTGGCCACGGGCTCAGCTACACCAGCTTCGCCATCGGCGAGCCGCGCCTGTCGGCACCCACCATGCGCCGCGACGGATCGGTGAGCGTCACGGTCGACGTGCGCAATACCGGGTCACGCGCAGGCGACGAAGTGGTCCAGCTCTACATCAGCCGCCGCACGGCATCGGTCACCCAGCCGGTCTTGCAGCTCAAGGGATTTGAGCGGGTCAGCCTGAAGCCGGGCGAGGCGCGGACGGTGCGCTTCGACCTGCCTTCCGAAAGCTTTGCGCTGTGGGACGCGAACATGCGGGAGATTGTCGAGGCAGGGGAGGTCGACATCCGCGTCGGCAACAGTTCCGCCGCGCTCAAATCCACGTTGCTCACGATCGTCTGAGCAATGCCAAAAATCGCCTCCGCGCGCGTCATCGTCACCTGTCCGGGGCGCAATTTTGTCACGCTCAAGATCGCGTGTGACGATGGCACGACGGGGCTGGGCGACGCGACACTCAATGGGCGCGAGCTGGCGGTGGCGAGCTATCTCACCGACCATGTCATCCCGTGCCTGATCGGTCGCGACGCGCACCGGATCGAGGATATCTGGCAGTATCTCTACAAGGGCGCCTATTGGCGGCGCGGCCCGGTGACGATGAGCGCGATCGCGGCGGTCGATACCGCGCTGTGGGACATCAAGGGCAAGATCGCGGGGCTGCCGCTCTATCAGCTGCTGGGCGGCGCGATGCGTGAAGGGTGCATGGTCTATGGCCATGCCAATGGTGCGACGATCGCGGAAACGATCGCGGCCGCGCGCGACTATCAGCAGCAGGGGTACAAGGCGATCCGGCTCCAGTCCGGCGTGCCCGGCCTCGCCTCGACCTATGGCGTGAGCAAGGACCGTTATTTCTACGAACCCGCCGACGCCGACCTGCCGACCGAGAATATCTGGTCGAGCGAGAAATATCTCCGCTCGGTCCCGCCGCTGTTCGCCGCCGCGCGCGAGGCGCTGGGCTGGGACGTGCATTTGCTGCACGATGTCCATCATCGGCTGACCCCGATCGAGGCAGCGCGGCTGGGCAAGGATCTGGAGCCGTACCGCCCATTCTGGATCGAAGATTCGACCCCGGCAGAGAACCAGGCGAACTTCCGCCTGATCCGACAGCATACGACGACGCCGCTGGCCGTCGGCGAAGTCTTCAACTCGATCTGGGACTGCAAGGGTCTGATCGAGGAGCAGCTGATCGACTATATCCGCGCGACCGTGGTTCATGCCGGGGGCATCACCCATCTGCGCCGGATTGCTGCGTTCGCCGACCTGCACAATGTCCGCACCGGATGCCATGGCGCCACCGACCTGTCGCCGGTGTGCATGGCCGCCGCGCTCCATTTCGGCCTGTCGGTGCCCAATTTCGGCGTGCAGGAATATATGCGCCATACCGCCGAGACCGACGCGGTGTTCCCGCATGGCTACAGCTTTGCCGACGGCCTGATGCACCCCGGCGACGCGCCCGGCCTTGGCGTCGAGCTCGACGAGAGCCTGGCTGCCACCTTCCCCTACAAGCGCGCCTATCTGCCGGTGAACCGGCGCGAGGATGGCACGATGCATGACTGGTAAGCTGTAAGGAGTTCCGATGAATCCCACCCGCCGTCAGACACTCGCCGGCATTGCCGCGCTTCCGTTGGTCGCTGCGACCGGTGCGGGCGCCAGTGCGCCATCGACCGGGATCGACGCGACCGCCCGCAGCACGGGTCGCCGCTTCGGCACCGCCGTCGCCTGGGCCCCGCCCGGCGCGGATGCGGGGTCGTTCAACAATCTCGCTTATGCCGCGATCGCCGAGCGTGAGTGCGGCGTCATCGTCGCCGAAAACGAGATGAAGTGGCAGGCGTTGCGCCCGTCGCCGACCGAATATCGCTTCGAGCGGTTCGATGCGATGGTCGCCTGGGCGCGCAGCAAGAATCTCGACGTGCGCGGCCACACCCTGTTGTGGGCGCGGCCGAAATGGTTCCCGAACTGGCTCAACGACCATGATTTCGGATCGTCGCCGGGGTTGGCAGCGGAAAAGATCCTGACCGACCATATCCAGACCGTGATGCGCCGCTACAAAAGCGCGATCTCGAGCTGGGACGTGGTCAACGAGGCGGTCGATCCCGAAACATCGGGGCTGGTCGAAACGTCGCTGTCCAAGGCGATGGGCGGCGTCGAGCCGGTGCTCGATCTTGCCTTCCACACGGCGCGCGCGGAGATGCCGAACGCCGAACTGGTCTATAACGACTATATGAGCTGGGAACCGGGCAACGAAAAGCACCGCGCCGGTGTGCTCAAGCTGCTCGAAGGCTTTCGCAAGCGCAACGTGCCGGTCGATGCGCTCGGGATCCAGAGCCATATCGAGATGTTCACGCTCGACCCCGCCACCGGCCTTGGCCCGCGCCAGGAGCGCGAATGGCGCAACTTTGTCGATGAAGCGGTGGGCATGGGGTATCGGCTCGTTATCACCGAGCTCGACGTGAAGGACAACGCCCTTCCCGGCGATCCGGCGCAGCGCGATGCCGGCGTCGTCGCCTATCTGCGCGCCTATATGGAGCTGATGCTGTCCTATCCGCAGCTGCGCGACGTGCTCGCCTGGGGCATGGTCGACAAATATAGCTGGCTGCAGGGTTTCGCCCCGCGCAAGGACGGCCTGCCGCAGCGTTGCTGCCCCTATGACAGCAGCTTCCGCGCCAAGCCGATGCGGCATGAACTGGCGCGCCTCTTCGGTGCGGCCAAGCCGCTCGGCTGACCCCCTCCCCCTGACGCATGCAACGGGCTGCGCGGCACATGGCTGCGCGGCCCGTTTTTGTGTGCGCGACCGCCGCCGCCGATGGCCTGCCCTGCGAGACAGAAAAAAGGCCGCCGCCCGCAAACGGGCGACGGCCGGGGGGAGGTTGGAAAATTGTCCCTTAGAAGTTGAAGCGGATCATGCCGGTGACGCGCCGGTCGTTCATGTACCAGCCGCGCGGAACCAGCCGGACATCGCCGTTCTGATCGGTCACCGCCGCGCTGGTCTTGGTCACCGAATTGGTAAGGTTCACGCCCTGAATGCCCAGCTTCAGCTGATCGCTGATCGAAATCGTGATCGACGCGTCGAGCTGACCATAATCTTCCTGGAAGATCGGGTCGAACGGCGTGATCACGTCGCGCAGCGTCAGCAGATATTGCGAACGCCAGCTATACGAGGCGCGCGCCGACACCGGCCCGATATCGATGAACGGGGTGATGTTGAACGTGTGTTCGGACAGCCCCTGCAGCGGGAAGTTCGCCCCGCTGATCGTCGGCTGACGGCCGGCCGCGACATCCGGGTCGGTTTCGGACAATGTGCTCTGCGGGACACCCTCGCTGTGCACATAGGTGTAGTTCGCCTGCAGGCCGAGGCCCTTGAGCGGCCCGGGCAGGAAGTCGAACACCTGCTGATAGGCGATTTCGAAGCCCTTGATCTTGCCGACCTCGGGCGAGTTGACCGGGGTGGTGACGACCGCTTCGAACGTCTCGCCATTGTTGGTGAAGGTGCGGCGAACCGTGTCGTTGGTCAGGACGTTACGCAGTTCCTTGTAGAACAGCGACGCGGTCAGCTGACCGACCCGCGAGAAATACCATTCCGCGGTCACGTCGAAATTGTCGCCTTCGGTCGGCAACAGTTCGGGGTTGCCGGCATTGAACGAACCCTGGACCAGCACCTGGCCCGGCGCGATGTTGCCGTCTGACCCGAATGCACCGGTTCCGGGGGCGGTCGGCGTGACGACCACCGGAATCTGATTGCCGCTGCTGTCAACGCGCGGAACTGCGGTGACCCCGACGGGGAAATAGTTGCGCACCAGACCCAGCGAAGGCGGCGACACCCCCTTCGAATAGGCCGCGCGGAACTGCAGCCCGCCGCCGACTTCCAGCTTCAGATTGAGGCTTGGCAGCCAATAGTCATAATCGAGATCGAAATTGTTCGCGACGATCGCGCCGTTGAGATAATTTCCGATCTGCGTCAGCTGGGTCGGCGTCAGCGCACAGAGCGTGTTGACGCCCCCGCCCGACCCCGCAATCGCATTGTTGATCGAATCCCGGCACGTGTCGGCGGTCGGCAGGTTGGTTGCGAACGGGAATTCGATGAACCCTTCGGACTTGCGGTTGGTCGTGGTGTAACGAACCCCCGCATTGCCGCTGAGCTTCATGCCGTTGCCGAATTCGTTGCCAAAGCGCAGCATCAGATACGCGGCCTTGTTCTGCTCGCGCTGCGGATTGACTTCGCCCGGGGTGAAGACCGAACCGGGCAGCGCGTTCGGACGGTCGGCCAGCGAACGCCAGCCGCCATTGATCTGGCGCCCGCCCGCACCCGCGACCGTCGGCTCCCACTCGCGATTGATGCGGTTCGCAAGGTCGATATAGGCCGGATAATAGGTCGCGCTGTTGACGTTGGAGAACAACCGGCACTCGCCACCCAGCGGGTTGCCGACACTGTTGCGGAAGAACCCGTCGAAGCAGAAGGGTGCATAGGCCTGGAGCGGCGCGCCGCCATTGCCGCCGGTGACATTGTCGACCGGGTCGTCCAGCCACACTGGCCCGCCATTGCCCCACTGCTCGCTCAACCGACCCCAGTTATAGGTCGAGAAGCGCGCCGTCTGATCACGATCGGCATAGCGCCCGCCGACACGGACCGACTTGAAGAACCCGTCTTCGGGGAAGGACAGTTCGGCATCGACGCGGAACGAGTCCGAATTGCCGGTGCTCGCTTCGACATGGTCCATCGCGGAGCGGTAGAAGCTGTTATACGGGTCCGAGAAGCTCTGGTGCGTGCCGGTGTAATAGGACGGATAGTTCGCCGACCCGCCCGGCGCACCGGGGCACGGGATGCTGGTGCAGCTTTGCGGCCGGCGGAATTCCACCGTCGGAAAATCGCTGCCGTTCAGCGTGATCGCGGCGTCCTGATAGGACGAGATCCACAGGCCGTTGTCGACGATGTCGACGAAGGAATCGACATGCTGATAGTCGACGCTGAGGCTGAAATTGTCCGTGACCTGATAGCGGAAGTTGACCGAGTAATCGTCGGTCACCGCCCGCTCGTCATGGTCGCGCCGGATATTGTTCGACTGCAGGCCGAATGCCGGGGTGCGGATATCGCCTGCCGTATTCTGGTCGGCGCGCCAGCCGGTCGGTCCGGTGATCACGCCGCTTTCGAACAGGCCCGAGGAGTCGAACGCGAGCGAGGTGCCCGCCACTGCGCGTGAATCGCCGTTCGACGCGACGTTGTCGGTCGCGATTTCGATCGTGTGTTCGGTCCATGCCTGGCGCGCGTCGGAGCGCAGGAACTGGAACGTCGCCTCGGCACGGCGGTCATTGCTGCGCCACTGGGCGGCTGCAGCATAGCCATAGCGCCGGCGGTCGAATTCCTGGTTGCCCAGCACCGCGCCGCGCGGGAACAGGCCGCTGCCCTGCTGCGTCGCAGTGCCGAACGGCACGACGTCGGTACGGGTGCCGTCCGAATAGATCGGGCGGACGCGGAAGCTCGACACCTGAAAGCGATCGGCGCGCGAAAAAAGCTGCGAGTAGGAGACGCTGCCGAGCAGGCCGATCTCGCCGATCCCGGTGTCCCAGGTATTGCTGACCACCAAAGCCGCAGTGGGCGACGCCTTTTCGATGAAGTCCGAATAGTTGAGTTCGAGCGAGCCGGCGAGCACGAAGCCCTTCTTGTCGAACGGCAGGCGCGTGCGCAGGTTGACGACGCCGGCGATGCCGCCCTCGATCCGGTCGGCCGACGGGCTCTTGAACACGTCGACGCCGCCAAGCAGTTCGGACGGAACGTCGGCAAAGCTCAGCGCGCGGCCATTATTGGCGGTGAATGCTTCACGCCCGTTGAATTCGGAGCGGACATAGGTGAGGCCGCGCACCACCACGCCCGATCCTTCGACCGAGAAATGGTCGGGATCGACGCCGGCTGCGAAGCGGTTGATCGAAATGCCGGGGATACGCTGCAGCGTTTCGGTGACCGAACGATCCGGAAGCGCGCCGATATCTTCTGCCGTAACCGAATCGACGATCGTGTCGGAGGTCCGCTTGCGCTGCTGCGCACTCTGGAGCGACTCACGGAAGCCCGTCACCACCACGGTGTCCGGATCGGTTGCCTCTTCGCCCGTGGCATCCTGTGCCAGCGCCGCGTTCGGCACCAGCAGCGCCGTCATCAGCGCCGCCGTCGAAACACCGAGCCCCCAAGACGCGCGACCTTCTGCGCGCGCACGCTTCCGCCAAATCGACATCCATCCCCTCCTCGTTCGAGGGCCTTGTGGCCCCTTCTGCTGTCACGCCACAAGGTAGCGCTAACATTTATCCGCATTATGCCATCGCGCAGCTTTCGGCAAGAGATGTTGTGCGCTACCAGAAAGAAAATGACGCGAATGTTGCAGCAATGCTGCAGCAGCAGGGAGAGGGCAGAAACGTGGCCGAACGGGTTCGTTCAATCGTGATCGTGGGCGGTGGCACCGCCGGATGGATGACCGCCGCGGCGCTCGCCCGCATACTTGGGCCCGACTATGCGTCGATCACCCTGATCGAGTCCGACGCGATCGGGACGGTCGGTGTCGGCGAGGCGACGATTCCCCAGATCGGCACGTTCAACCGCTTGCTCGGGATCGACGAAAACGACTTTGTCCGCCGGACCAAGGGCAGCTTCAAGCTGGGGATCGAATTCGTCAACTGGGGCGGGATCGGCCGGCGCTATTTCCACCCGTTCGGCAAATATGGCATCGACATGGAAGGGGTGTCCTTCCACGCCTATTGGCAGCGTCTGGCGCATGAGGCGGCCTTTGCCGATCTCGACGCCTTTTCCCTGATGGCGCGCGCTGCGCGTGCCAACAAGTTCATGCCCCCGTTCGATGCAGGCAATTCCCCGCTATCGGGCATCGCCTATGCTTATCATTTCGATGCCGGGCTGTACGCGCTCTACCTGCGCGAACTGGCCGAGACGATGGGCGTGCGCCGGGTCGAGGGGCGGATCGTCGATGTGCAGCGCGATGGGGAAAGCGGGCATATCGCGGCGGTCCAGCTCGAGTCGGGCGCACAGGTCGCGGGCGCGTTGTTCATCGACTGCTCGGGTTTTGGCGGGCTGCTGATCGGCAAGACGCTGGGCGTCCCTTACATCGACTGGTCAGCCCATCTGCCGTGCAACCGCGCGGTGGCGGTGCCGTGCGCATCGGTGGCAGGCGGACTGACGCCGTTCACGCGATCGACCGCGCATGGTGCGGGCTGGCAATGGCGCATCCCGCTGCAGCACCGCACCGGCAACGGCATGGTCTATTGCAGCGAATATCTGAGCGACGATGAAGCGGCGGCTACGCTGCTTGGCAATCTCGATGGGGCGGCGCTCGCCGATCCGCGCTTCATCCGCTTCACCACGGGCCATCGCGCGCGCTTCTGGGAAGGCAATTGCGTGGCGATCGGGCTGTCCGCGGGGTTCATGGAACCGCTCGAATCGACCAGCATCTGGATGATCCAGACCGGTATCGCCCGGTTGCTGTCCAATTTCCCCGACTCGCGCTTCGCCGAGGCGGAGCGCGCCCGCTACAACCGGCTGATGATCGAGGAAAGCGAGCTGATCCGCGATTTCCTGATCCTGCACTATCACGCCACCGAACGCAGCGACACGCCGTTCTGGGACTATTGCCGCACCATGGCGATTCCCGAGCGGCTGGCGGAGAAGATGCGCGTGTTCGAAAGCTCGGGCCGCTGCTTCCGCGAGCATGACGAGCTGTTCAACGACACGAGCTGGTTCGCGGTCATGGTCGGACAGGGCATGCGCTGGCACCGCCACGACCCGGTGGTCGAGTTGATGCGCGAGGCGGACACCCGCGCGCGGCTGGCGCATATCGCCGGCGCGGTCGACAAGTCGGTCGATTACATGCCCGATCATGCGGCCTATATCCGCCAGCATTGCGCGGCCAGCTGAACGCAAAAAAGGGCGGGGTTTCCCCCGCCCTTTCCGGTGTCGGCCTGGAGGCTTCAGCCCTCCATGTCCTCGAGTTCGCGGCCCTTGGTCTCCTTGACGAAGCGCTGGACCAGGAAGAAGCTGATCACCGCGCAGACCGCATAGAAGGTATAGGCACCGGCCAGGCTCCACGTCGCCATCGCCGGGAAGGTCTGGGCGATCAGATAGTTGGCGAACCACTGGAAAAAGCCCGCCACGGCCAGCGCCGATCCGCGGATCTGGTTGGGGAACATTTCGCCCAGCATCACCCACATCACCGGGCCCCAGCTGACGTTGAAGAAAATGACGTAGAGGTTGGCGGCGACCACCGCGAGCATGCCGAGCTCGGTCGAGAGGACCAGCTTGCCGCTGGCGTCGAGCGAGCCCTGGCTGAAGGCATAGACCATCACCAGCAAGGTCGCAGCCATGCCGGCCGACCCGATCAGCAACAACGGCTTGCGCCCGATCCTGTCGATCACCGCGATGGTGATGAAACAGGCGGCGATCGACACGCCGCCCGACACGATGTTGATCATCAGCGCATCGTTTTCGGTGAAGCCGGCCAGCTGCCACAGCGTCGCGCCATAGTAGAAGATCACGTTGATCCCGACGAGCTGCTGGAACACCGCCAGCATGATCCCGACCCACACGATCCCGCGAATGCCCAGGAAACCGCCGGTGCCCCTGGACAGGATGTCGCTGAGGCGCGGATTATGATCGGTGGAGAAGCTCGCCTTGATCTCGCCGAGCTTGGCCGTCCCCGCGGCGGTGCCGAACAGGCTGGTCAGCACGGTCAGCGCCTCGGCATCGCGCCCCTTGGCGACCAGATAGCGCGGGCTTTCGGGAATGAAGAACAGCGCGATCAGGAACACTGCGGCAGGCAGCGCCTGCATCAGATACATCCAGCGCCACGCCTCGATATCGCCCCAGAACAGGTTGAGCGACGACCCCGCCGCCTGCGCCAGATAATAGTTGACGACGAATGCGGCGGTCAGGCCGGTGATGATCATCACTTGCTGCACCGTCGTCATGCGGCCGCGGATATTCGCTGGTGCAACCTCGGAAATATAGGCGGGCGACAGCACCGACGCAGCGCCCACCGCCATGCCGCCAATGATGCGGGCGATCACGAACAGCGTCTGATCGTGCGCGAAGCCCTGCACCAGCGCGCCACCGAGGAACAGCACCGCCGCGAGCCGCATGACATTGCGACGCCCCATAGAATCGGCCAGCGTCCCGGCGAAGAAGGCGCCGATGAAACAGCCGATCAGCAGCGATCCGACCGTGAAGCCGAGGCTGGTATCGTTGAGCGCGAACGCCGCCTTCAACCCGTCCTGCGTACCGTTCACGGCACCGCTGTCATATCCGAACAGCAAACCACCAATCGTTGCGACCGCAACGATGGCAAAGACGAGGCCGGTATTGGCCTGCGTCGCCGGTGACTGAGTCAACGCGCTTCTCCCTCCCCCTGACGCGCGATCGATCCGCGCTTATGTTAGCGCTACCTAAACGCTAAATCGGGTCGGGCGCAAGATGGCGTGCAGGATCATATCGGCGATCGATGCTGCGCGAAGGAAACGGCCGGCTATCCGTGCCAGTCGAACCATTCGCCATAGGGGTGGCACGTGGCCAGAACCCGGTGCTCGCCGCTCGGCCAGCAGGTCATCGCCAGCGCGACGCGCTCGCGACCGGGCGTCCATTCAAAGCTCAGCCACGCCAGCGGGCGCCGGTCGGTGGCGCGCGCTCCGGCAGCGGCAATCGCCTCGGTCACCGCCGCGCGGTTGCGCGCGCCAAGATACTGGATCACCATCGAGTGAAACACGACCCGGCACACGCCATCGTCCTGCGGCAGCGCCAGCCGTTCGGGCAGCCACAACGTCGCGTCGCCACGCGTCAGTGCCGGCGGGTGCGTGCGCGCGATCCGCAGCGCGGCCTTGAGCCGCTCGATCCGGCGCGGCTGGTCCGCCCAGACAAAGGCGAGGAGGCGTTCGCGCGATGCAGGATTGGTCGCGTCGAGCGGGTTGAGATCGACGCCCTCGGCCGCCACCACCTCGATCGGGGCAGCGACAGGCAGCGTCCCGCGCCATTGCGGCGCAATGCGGACCGGCGATGCGGGATCCCCGCCGATGATGCTGCCGAATTCATAGCGATAGCGCGCAAGATTGAGGTTGAGCCCGCAACTCGATCCGACCTCGACCAGTTCGACCGGCATTCCGGTGCTGACCCGCAAGCCCATCAGCGCGGCGGCAAAGCCGGCCGCACGCGCGACTTCGTTGGTCTGCGTCGGCTCGCGCATCCAGCGGACGATGAACGCGTCATGCGCCGCAAGCGCCCCGGCAAGCGCGCCATCGAAATCGTCGTGCTCGCGCTGGTACAAGGCGCTGAGCCGCGTATCATTGCCGCGGCGCGCCAGCGCATGGAGCGCGGCGTTGAACCGCATCGCCAAGGCTGCGGACGACGGGTCGTCGGGCCAGCCATTGATCACTGCCGCCGTTTGTGGCGCATGCTGCAACTGGCGGTCACCGGCCTCGAGAATGGCCGCGACGAACTCCGAACCGAGTGCACGCACCACCTGCGCCTGGCGTCGCAACTCCCCCTGCGCCCCGGCGGTACGCGTCATCATCTTCATCAACTCTCCCCTGCCCGCGCGTCCGCGGCGGCCGGTGCTGCCCGGCCAAAGGCGAGACCGCACCGGCCGGCGCGGTCTCGACCCGTCACGCCACGTCCCACATCTCGGCCCCCATCGTCGCCGCAACGCGATGCTGCAGCGCATGGACCGGGCTCGGGCGTGCCTGCGCTCCGCCAGCGGCGTCGACCGTGAACTGGCCGGCCTGATCGGCGAGGTGCGTCACCTCGTCCGCCAGGCTGCGTGCCGCGGCCGAGCTTTCCTCGACCATCGCGCTCGTCTGACGCGTGGTCTGGTCCATCGTGCCGATCGCCGAGCTGACCTCGGTGATTGCGAAGGACTGGGCGTTGTTTTCCTGCGCGATCTTGTCGAGCAGCGAGTGGACCTCGTTCACGTCGGTCGAGATTTCGACGAGCGCGGTATCGACCTTCTGCACCATCTCGACCGCTGCAACGATGTCGGTCTGGGTCGCGGTCAGCTGGTCGCGTGCGCGGCCGGCCTCTTCCTCCGCCCGCATCGCGAGCGCCGAGACGAGGTCGGCAACGACCGCAAAGCCGCGGCCCGCTTCACCGGCACGGCCCGCCTCGACCGCCGCGTTCATGGCGAGGACGCGGGTCTGGAAGGCGATTTTGTCGAGGCCCTCGATCACGCTGTCGATGCCCTTGGCGCTGTCGGCCACGCGGCCCATCGCCGACACGGCCTCTTCCGCGACGGCGCGGCCATTGGCAACGGTACCGATCGCGCCATTGGCACGCTGGACGGTCTCGCCCGCTGCCGACGCGGTGGTCTTGAGCCGCTGATCCATCTGCACGATCGCCGCCGAAGTCTGTTCGAGGCTCGCGGCATTCGCCTCGGTGCGCCGCGCGAGGTCTTCGGACGCTTCGGCGATCCGACCCGAACCGGCATGGATCGAGGCCGTTGCCTCCATCACCGACGCGATCAGGCCGCGCAGGCTGGTTACCGCCGCGTTGAAGTTGGATTTGACCGCGACATAGTCGGCGGGGAAATCGGCGGTGATTTCGGCGGTCAGATTGCCGCTCGCCAGTTCGGAAAGCTGCGACGAGACGACCTCGACCACCATCTTCTGCTCCGCCTCGGCGCGGGCTGCGGCCGCATCGGTCGCCTGCTTGGCGATTGCCGCGTCACGGAACACCAGCACCGCGCGGGCCATGTCGCCCAGCTCGTCGGAGCGGTCGGTCCCTTCGACATCCACGTCGTTGCGACCCGACGCCAGCGTGCTCATCGTGCCCGTCAGCGCCGAGATCGGCGTCGCAATCGCGCGGCTGAGCAGCCAGGCAAGACCGATGGCGAGCGCGATCAGCGCCACGCCGCCGACGATCAGGACCGTCGTCGCGGTGGCGATCGCGCTTTCCTGCTTGGCCGACCCTTCCTCGATCAGCGCCTGTTCGGCGTCGCGCACGTCGCGCAGCGGCAACACCGCCGCGCTGACCAGCACCGCCTTGCCCGCTGCCTGCACTTCGGCCTGGGCGCCGGCAAGGTCACCGCCATCGACGCGCTTGATCAACCGGTCGCCCCAATCCTTGCGCCACGCCAGCGTTTCCTTGCGCGACGTCTGCACCGCCTCGCGCAGCTTGGGATCGGTCAGCTCCGCCTCAAGCTCCGCCGACGCCTTGTCATAATCGACCCGGCCTTCCTCATAGGATTTGAGATAGGTCTTGTCGCCCGTGACGAGATAGCCGCGCATCTGGCTGTTCTGGCGCAACAGCGCGGTTTCGAGCGCCAAAGCCTTGGCATAGCGCCCCTGGGCCGCGTTGTTGGCATCGGTGACCGAACGGATCATCGCGATGTTCGAAAAGAACACCGCCATCATCACCGCCGCCGACGCGCAGATGACCAGGAATGAGAGACCCAGTTTGCGCGGGATCTTCAGGGATTTGAGCATGTTCATAACGATGTCTGAACTCCGTGAGCCATGTCGGTTCGGCCGGAACCCGCAGGCCCCGGCCGCATCCGGCTAGAAGTCGAAACGCAGCGAAGTGGACACGGTGCGCCCATTGATCGCGCGGCCCCAACCAACGCCATTGGCCGGGACGGCGTCCTGGGCGATGTCGTAGAAGCCGACCGTGTCGAACAGGTTGTTGGCGTTGAGCATCAGCTGCACCCGCTCGATCGGGCGGAACTGGAGGAACGCGTTGACCACGGCAAAGCCCGGCATCTTCAGCCCGTTGGTATCTTGGGCATAGCTGCTGGTGGTGCCGAACAGGTTGAAGCCGACGGTCACCTTCTTGGAGTCGAACTGCGGCGTCAGCGTATAGATGAAGTCGGGCTGATGCCGCGGCGTGTTGCCGCTGATCGCGGCGTTGCGGCTGTCCGAACGGATCTCCGCGCTGGTATAGGTCAGCCCGCCGGTCACGCTGAACGGCCCGGTGCGATAGCTTGCCTCGACCTCGGCACCATAAGCGCGATAGTCGCGCAGGATTTCGAGCCCGGTGCCACCCTGGATGTTGCGGTCGGTCGTGTCGGCGAGGAAGCCCGTCACGTTCAGCGTGGCGTTGGCACCGCGATACTTGAAGCCGCCCTCGAGCTGGGTGACCGTATCAT
This sequence comes from Sphingomonas sp. BE123, assembly GCF_031456015.1. NCBI lineage: Bacteria > Pseudomonadati > Pseudomonadota > Alphaproteobacteria > Sphingomonadales > Sphingomonadaceae > Sphingomonas > Sphingomonas sp. BE123. The sequence goes on from NZ_JAVDTW010000001.1 coordinate 1,591,928, forward strand.
AGGCCGCGTCCGGCTCGACCAGGTTGCCGTCGACCGTGCTCACCGACGGCGTGAACAGGATCTTGTCGGCCCCGGCACGCGCGCCCTTGCTGTAGCGGACAAAGACGGCAAGCGGCTCGGAAACGCGCCAGTTGACGCCGGTCGAGTAGCTTACATAGTCATAGTCATAGTTGACCGGGGCGGGACGCGAGAGCGGCAGCGCAGCGGTGCGCGCCTCGGCGTCGGAAATCACGCCGTCATTGTTGAAGTCGTACGGAACACGCGGGGCGCGGCCACCGCCCAGATCGCTGCCGAACAGGCGTCCGCGCACCTTGCCGATATCGTAGCGGATGCTGCCGCCGATCGCGACCGGGCCGACATGGAAGTTGACCGAGCCATAGGGCGCCGTGACATTGTAATCGACGTCGAAAGTGCGCCGATACTGGCCCGGAATGCCGCCGACGTTGAGGTCGAACGCGACATAGCCGTCCTGCGTCAGCGGCGTGCCCGCGGCGTTCGCCGCGTTGAGCAGCGACGACTGGCCGCCCCCCAGCGCGTCCTGATAGGTGTTGGTGTACAGCCAGGTCGTGTCGATCGTCTGCAGCGACTTGTACACGCCGACGGTGGTGGTCAGCTTGCCCCCGCCGACATTCCAGACGCGCGAGGCGCGCAGGTCGTTGTTGATATTGTCGAGCGATCGCGCGTCGATCCGGATCAGCAGCATGTTGCCGACGATGCCGTTGCCGTTCAGCGCCGCGGGGTTGGCAATGACCTGCCCCGCATTGGGACCATTGGCATAGCTCAGCGTGCCACCCGCGCCGCCAGCCGCTGCCGGCAGCGAGGCGCCGGAGAACAGCGAGAAGATCTGGTTGCGCAGCGTGCTGCCCGAAATAGCCGAGTAGCGGAACCGCTCGGTGATGGTCCAACCCGCCAGGTCGAACTGCGATTCCAGGCCGATGGCCTTTACCTTGGCGTGCATGCCTTCGCTGGTGCTGTAGGCGGCCGGGCTGTTGCTCGCGTCGAGCGTCACCAGGCTGGTGATGTTGCTCGAGAGCATCGAGTCACGGCGCACGTCGAAATTGGCGAAGGACGAGAATTCGGGATCCGCCGTCGTGCCGGTAATCTTGACCGGGACGGTCACATATTGCGGCGAGCGATCATCGAGCCACTTGCCGTGCAGGCGCACATAGCCGCCGGCGAAATCCTTGGTCACGTTGAACTTGAGCTGGCCGCCCTTGTACGCCGTGAAGCCGACGTCGCGCGGCCCCTCACCGACGCGATAGAAGCCGCCGATGTGCATGCGCAGCGTGTCGCTGAGCTTCATGCCATAAGCGAAATCGAGCCGGTTCGAGTCATAGCCGAGACCCGTGGTAAAGCCGATCGAGCCGCCCTCGGTCTCACCGGTCTTCGAGATCAGGTTGATCACGCCGCCGGGCGAGTTGGACACGAAGGTCGAGGCCGAGCCGCCGCGGATCGCTTCGATCTGCCCGATATTGTAATCGTAGCGGATGAAGATGTCCGACGCGACGTTGAAGATGTCGCCGAATTCGAGAACGGGCAGGCCGTCCTCTTCGAGCTGCATGTACTTCGAACCGCCCGACGCGAGCGGGAGGCCGCGGATCGTGTAGTTCGAATTGCCCTCGCCGGTCGAGCTTTCGGTGCGGATGCCGGGGATGTTGCGCAGCACTTCCGCCAGGCTGCGCGCACCGAGCTTTTCGATCTCGCCCGCCTTGAGCACGCTGGTCGAGGTCGCGCTGTCGAGCGGATCGCGGCCCTTGGCGACGCCGGTGGTGAACACCTCGCGCTCCGGCTCCTTGGACTCGGCAGCCTCAGTGGCGGCCGGCGCTGAATCGGTCGCGAGCGGCGCTTCGGTTGCCGCGGCGGCCGGTGCGATCAGCGCCAGCGGCGCTGCTGCGATCAGTAGAAAATGCTTGCTCATTCCTGCGTGCCCAACCCTTGACGATATGGCCCCGGAGCCGGAGCCGAACGATTTCATGGCTTCGCCCGACCGTGCGAACACGGCAAAGGCGTCCCTGCTATGATAGGAGGCGGTCACAGGACCGGGCGGCGTTCGGCATGAATCTTTGCGCGGCGCGCGGCACGATGTCGCGCAAATGCGCAGTTATGGCACGATATCAAGCCCGTCCCATGCCACTGGCAGGCGGCATTTCGCACGATGATGATTCCGGGCAGGGTCGGCGCCACGCGCGCGACTTAACAAGTTCTTGCAGTGTGCATCCGGCAACATGCAATAGGCGGGCGACATCATCTGCCGCCCGCCCTTTCTGCTTTGACGATTATCGCGTGATTCAATGCCGGCCCATCGTCAGGCGATGGCGCCGACCTCGCTCTCGTTCCAGCGCAGCGCCTTGAGCACGGTGTCGACGATGTGCGGGGCGTTCAATCCCGCTTCGTCATATTGCAGCTCGGGCTTGTCCTGATCCTGAAAGCGATCGGGCAGGCGCATCGTGCGCAGCTTGAGCCCCGCGTCGATCAGGCCTTCGTCGCTGGCCATCGTCAGGACATGCGCACCCAGGCCGCCGACCGAGTTTTCCTCGATCGTCACCGCCACCTCATGGGTGGTCAGCAGGCGACGGATCAGCGCCTCGTCGAGCGGCTTGGCAAAGCGCAGATCGGCCACCGTGGTCGACAGCCCCTTTGCCTCCAGCGCGTCGGCAGCCTTGAGCGCTTCCGCCAGCCGCGTGCCGAGCGAGAGGATCGCGACCGTCTTGCCCTCGCGCACCACCCGGCCCTTGCCGATTTCCAGCACCTGCGGCTCGGCCGGCATCTCGACGCCGACGCCATTGCCGCGCGGATAGCGGACCGCGATCGGCCCGGCGTCATACTCGACGGCGGTCTTGGTCATATGCGCCAGCTCCGCCTCATCGGCGGCCGCCATCACCACGAAATTGGGCAGCGAGGCGAGATAGGTGACGTCGAAACTGCCGGCATGAGTGCAGCCATCGGCACCGACCAGGCCGGCGCGGTCGATCGCGAAGCGGACCGGCAGGTTCTGGATCGCCACATCGTGCACGACCTGATCATAGGCGCGCTGCAGGAAGGTCGAATAGATCGCGCAGAACGGCCGCATGCCCTGTGCCGCGAGGCCAGCGGCGAACGTAACTGCATGCTGTTCGGCGATGCCGACGTCGAAGCTGCGCTCGGGATGCGCCTTGGCGAACTTGTCGACGCCGGTGCCCGACGGCATCGCCGCGGTGATCGCGCAGATCCGCGGATCGGTCTCGGCCAGCTTGGCCAGCGTTTCGCCGAAAACATTCTGATAGGCCGGCGGCCCCGGCGGTGCCTTGACCTGGGCGCCGGTAATCACGTCGAACTTCTGCACGCCGTGATATTTGTCTGCGCTGTTTTCGGCCGGGGCATATCCCTTGCCCTTCTTGGTCACGACATGGACCAGCACCGGGCCTTCCTTGGCGTCGCGGACATTTTCGAGCACCGGGATCAGATGGTCGAGATTATGGCCGTCGATCGGGCCGACATAATAAAAGCCCAGCTCCTCGAACAACGTGCCGCCGGTCGCGAGGCCGCGGGCATATTCCTCGGCCTTCGATGCCGCACTGGTCAGTCGGCGCGAAATGCGACCGGTGATCTTGCGGGCAAGGGTGCGCAGCGAGAGATATTCGGAGCTCGACACGACGCGGGCGAGATAGGCCGACAGGCCGCCGACCGGCGGCGCGATCGACATGTCGTTGTCGTTGAGGATCACGATCAGCCGGTTGCCCGCCTGTTCGGCGTTGTTCATCGCCTCATAGGCCATGCCGGCGCTCATCGCGCCGTCGCCAATCACGGCAATCCCCTTGCCCGGCGTTCCCGCGAGCTTGTTCGCCATGGCAAAGCCAAGCGCCGCGGAGATCGAGGTCGAGCTGTGCGCCGCGCCGAACGGGTCATATTCGCTTTCGGCGCGCTTGGTGAAGCCGCTGAGGCCTCCGCCCATGCGCAGCGTGCGGATGCGGTCGCGCCGCCCGGTCAGGATCTTGTGCGGATAGCATTGATGCCCGACGTCCCACACCAGCCGGTCATCGGGTGTGTTGAATACGTAGTGAATCGCGACCGTGAGTTCGACTACGCCGAGCCCGGAGCCGAGATGGCCACCGGTCGTGCCGACCGCGCTGATCGTCTCGGCGCGCAATTCGTCGGCGAGCTGGCGGAGCTGGGACGGCGCAAGCTTGCGCAGGTCGTGGGGCGTGTCGACAGTGTCGAGCAGCGGGGTCTTGGGCAGATCAGACATTCGACCGCGTTTACTCCAGCGTTTTGAACCTGTCCAACACCTGACACCGCTTGCCATCACCGGTCATGAGCAAAAACTGAGCGATCCGTGAACACGGCCCTGCCGCAGCGTCATTTCTGTTTCAGGGGACGGACTTGCGCGTGAAACTGCGGCGAATGCCGACGGTTCAGTCGCAGTCGGCGCACTTGCCGCGCACCTCGATCACGGGGCGCACAGGCGAAAAGCCGGCGCCCTGCGCGGCCGAACGCACGGTGCGCGTGATCGAATCATCGTCGAGATGCGTGGTGTTCCCGCACGAGTCGCAGACCAGGAAGATGCAGTCGTGCAGGCAATCGGGATGCGCATTGGCGACATAGGCATTCGCGCTTTCCACCCGCCGCGCCAGATTGGCTCCGACGAACAGGTCGAGGATGCGATAGACGCTGTTCGCCGCGACCCGGCGCCCTTCGCGCTTCGACACCGCCTCGGCGATGTCATACGCGGAAGCCGGCTTGTCGAACCCTGCAAGCACTTCGAAGATCGACGCGCGCATCGCGGTCCATTGCTCGCCCGCCTTCTCCAGCGTTGCCCGGGCTGCGGCGGTCAGGTCAGGTCCCTGGCGTTCATGATGGTCATGGGCGTGCATGGCACCGATGTAGGCCCCCGCGCCCGCGCGCTCAATAGGTCGCGCGCCGGTTGAGGTCATGGCCCAGCGCGAGCACCGCCACGCCGATCACCGTCCAGAAAATCTCCTGCCCGCCATGCGGCAGGCTGAGCGCACCGATCATCATGCCAAGGCCAAAGGCGCCGACTGCCGCCGGCATCATGTAACCATGCTTCAGGATTCCGCGGCCCAGCGCAACGATCCCGAACGCGATCGCCAGCACCAGTCCGACTTCATGGATCAGCGGATGCATCAGCGCCCCGGCCGCCGACGCGATGGCAAGCAGCACCGTCGTCGCCACGCAATGCGCAAGGCACAGGGTCGACAGGCCGATCGCCATCGAATCGAAGCGCGTATCGACCTGAGCCCAGAATCGGGGGGCGAGAGCCAGTTGCATGGGCGGCGATATAGGCCCGTGTCGGAAAAGTTACAACATCACATGCACCAGCGGACAGGGCGCCATGGCTGGCATTTGTGGTTAGGGGCGGATACATGGATCCCGTGTCCGAGTTCCGCCATCCCATCCGCCCGCGCGCGATTGCCAACTGGCTGACCGTTGTCGCCGCGCTCATCGTCCTGATCGTCATTGTCGGGGGCATTACCCGGCTGACCGAATCGGGGCTGTCGATCACCGAATGGAATGTCGTCACCGGCATCCTGCCACCGCTGAGCGAGGCGGCGTGGCTGTCAGAATTTGAGAAGTACAAGCAGATCCCGGAATATCAGCAGATCAACAAGGGGATGAGCCTCGCGGCGTTCCAGTTCATCTATTTCTGGGAATATATCCACCGGCTGCTCGCCCGGATCATCGGCTTTGCCTTTGCCGCGCCACTTTTGTGGTTCGCGTGGAAGCGCGCGATTCCGCGCGGCTATGGCCTGCGCCTGACCGGCCTGCTCGCGCTGGGCGGTCTGCAGGGGGTGATTGGCTGGTGGATGGTGAGTTCGGGCCTCGCCGAGCGTACCGATGTCAGCCATTTCCGCCTCGCGGCGCACCTGCTGCTCGCATTGTTCATCCTTGCCGCACTGACCTGGACGATCCTCGACCTGCGCAACCTTGCGCGCGATCCGGGTTATCGTCCGGCACGCCTCACCGGGCTGGGCTGGGCAGTCGCGCTGATCCTGTTCATCCAGCTGCTTTACGGCGCGTTCACCGCCGGCCTCAACGCCGGGCTGGTGACCGACCAGTGGCCGCTGATGAACGGGCGTTTCTTCCCGTCCGAAGTGCTGGCGGTGCGATCGGCGCTCGACGCTGCGGTCAACGACCCGGCGATGATCCACTGGATCCATCGCTGGTGGGCCTGGGTTGCCGTGGCTGCGCTGGTGATCCTTGCCCGCCATGCCCGCGCCGCGGGCAGCCGCGCTGCATCGATCGCGATCCACAGCGCATTCGGCGTCCAGATCCTGCTCGGCATCGCGACCGTGATGACCGGCGTCGATATCACGCTGGGCGTCCTGCATCAGGGAGTTGGCGCGCTGCTGGTCATCGCCACCGCCTGGGGCATTCATGTGATCGGCCGGCGCGACCGCGGCTTTCGGTGATGCGCGACATCGCCCTGGTTCACGCAACCTTCGGTAGCGCCGATGAAGCGGAGCGGATCGGACGGGCGATGGTCGAAACGCGCCGGGCCGCCTGCGTCAACCTGCTCGGCGCGTGTCGTTCGGTCTATCGCTGGAACGGGGCGGTCGAGACCGGGGACGAGTATCGCGCGCTGTTCAAGACGACGCCGGAGCGGGCCCGGGATCTTGCCGATGCAATCGCCGCCGCGCACAGCTACGACCTGCCGGTTGTCGAAATCTGGCCAGCCGCCGCCAGCGACGCCATCGCCCAGTGGGTCGAGGCGGAAACCCGGTGATTCTGGCCGCGATCGCGCTGGCGAGCCAGGCGACGGGCAGCTTCGCACCGCCAATCGACCGCCCCATCACCGTTCGGATCGAGACCGAGCGGACGCAGGACGGGACGACGCGCCGCTTCACCGGACAGCGCACGCTGCGCTTCGCGGCGACCGATACGGGCTATCGCGTCGCGGTGACGCTGGACGCTGCGGATCCCGCTGAAGCGGAGAGCGATCCGGCCGGCCTGCTGCGCGCCGGATTCGCACGGCTCGCCGGCAGAACCATCACGCTCAGCCTCGCCCCCGACGGGACGGTGACCGCAATTGCCGACAGCGACACGGTGTGGCGCGCCCTGACCGACGGGATTGCGGCGATGGCGCCAAGCGGAACCGGCGCCGATGCACGACAACGCGCGGCGCAGGTGCGCGCCATCGCCGCCGCGCTCGCAGCTCAGCCCGAACCCGCCCGGCGATCGGCGCTGGCGACGCTCGTGGCGCCGTTGATCGCCCCCCACCTGGTCGTCGAGGCGGCCTCCCCCGGCCCGCCCCGCACCGTCCAGCTCCCGGCAACCTCGCCATTCGGCCGCGCCGAACTGACCGGACTTCGCACCGTGCGGCAGCGCGACGCCATGGTCGAATTGTCGCTCAGCGCGACCGGGGCCGTCGGGGTCAGCGGCAGCGCGGGCGAGGTCCGCGCGACCGTGGCGATCGAGCGGCTGCAGCGCGTCGATCCCGCCACGGGGCTGGTGATCGTAAGCCGCGAGCGGATCGAGAGCGTTTCCGCAGACGGGCGCCAGCGCTCCGAACGGGTCACCATTACCCGGCTCGAGTTATAGGGTATTCAGATACCCGTCGAGCAAACCGCGCATTTGCTTGACTTTTACCCCTCCCTGCGTCAATTGCCCGCCGTTCGCGCCGTCCTGCGCCATCTGGCTGGGGGCGGCGCCATTCATTTAAACCCAAGAGGTCTGGCCCCATGAAGGCGCTCATGAAGACCACCAAGTCGGTAAAGCCGGCCGAGGTGGAAAAGAAGTGGCACATCGTCGATGCCGACGGTCTGGTCGTCGGTCGCGCTGCGGTCGTCATCGCCAACGTCCTGCGCGGCAAGCACAAGACGAGCTTCACCCCGCACGTCGATTGCGGTGACAATGTCATCGTGATCAACGCGGACAAGGTCCGGTTCACCGGCAAGAAGCTGGCGGACAAGGTCTATTACAAGCACACCGGCTATGCCGGCGGCATCAAGGAAATCACCGCGCAGAAGGTGCTCGAGGGTCGTTTCCCCGAGCGCGTCCTGGAAAAGGCGGTCGAGCGCATGATCCCGCGCGGCCCGCTGGGCCGTCAGCAGATGCGCAACCTGCGCATCTACAAGGGCGCCGAGCATCCGCACGAAGCGCAGAACCCGCAGGTCCTCGACATCGCCGGCATGAGCCGCAAGAACAAGGTGGGCGCATAATGTCCGACAATCGCCAGTCCCTTTCCGACCTGGGTGCGATCGCCGCCGACGCGCCTGTGACCGAAGCCGGCGCCGCGACCCCGGTCGTCGCCAGCACCCCGCTGCGCCAGCAGGAAATCGACAAGCTCGGCCGCGCTTATGCGACCGGCCGTCGCAAGGACGCGGTCGCCCGCGTGTGGCTGAAGCCGGGTTCGGGCAAGATCACGATCAACGGCCGCGATCAGGAAGTCTATTTCGCGCGTCCCACGCTGCGTCTCGTCATCAACCAGCCGTTCGGCGTTGCCGAGCGTGACGGCCAGTATGACGTCGTCTGCACCGTCAAGGGTGGCGGCCTGTCGGGCCAGGCCGGCGCGGTCAAGCACGGCATCGCCCAGGCGCTGACCAAGTATGAGCCGGTGCTGCGCGCGCCGGTCAAGGCAGCCGGGTTCCTGACCCGCGACAGCCGCGCGGTCGAGCGCAAGAAGTACGGCAAGGCCAAGGCCCGCCGCAGCTTCCAGTTCTCGAAGCGCTGATCGACCGACCGGTTCGATCATCGAACGTTGCGAAAGGGCGGCCCCACGGGTCGCCCTTTTTCGTTTCGCGACAGTTCGTTGCCGCGCAATGTGTTGCCTTGAAGCCGCGCTTTCACCGGCAAATCGCCGCGCGCTGCATTCTGCCTATTGACGCGGTGCGGATGACGCATAGCCTCCGATGCTTCGCGGCGGACCGTTCCGATGGTCCCCGCATGTGAATTGGGGGAGTTAGATCATGGTAATCCGCTCGACGCGCGCGTCGCTCCTGTTGTCCGCTGCCGGCCTTGGGCTGTGCGCGATTGCGAGCCCCGCGCTCGCCAGCGACGATGTCGCACGGCCGTATATCGACATTTCGGGATCGATCGAGGCGCCGCATACCGGCGATCCGGTCAGCGTGGTCACCCCGACCGGCAGCGGCTTCGTGTCGCCCGAGGACGTGGTCGAAACGCCGGCCATCACGATCAACAACGGCTACACCCCGGTTCAGGCCTATGACCCGGTGAACATCACCGGCATCGGCCAGATCATCACCGATTCGGGCGGCGGCTTCATCGGCACCTGCACCGGCACGCTGATCAACCCGCGTACCATCATCTTCGCCGCCCATTGCGTGAACACCCGCGACGCGACCGCCTATGGCGCCAATTCGGGCGGCGTCGGCGTCGGCGTCGGCTTTGAAACCAACACCCGCGCCAATGCGGCCGGTCAGACCGACGAACTGGTCCGCTGGCTGCTCGGCGGTACCGGCGGCGCCGGGCGCTTCCAGAGCAATACCGCGCAGCATTTCTACAACATCAACCAGGTCTTCTACGATCCGCGTTCGCGCGCGGCAGCGTCGTGCACCAACGCAACCTCGTGCTTCCTTGAAGCCGACGTCGCGACTGCCGTGCTCGATACCCCCGCCGCCGGCGTTCCGACCTGGGCACTGCTGTTCTCGCCGCTCCCCACCCCCGACGCGATCAATCCGGTCACCGGCACCGGCTATCATGTCAGCATCGGCGGCTATGGCAGCTTCGGCACCGGCACCACCGGCGCGTCGAGCAGCGGCAATTTCCGCCGCCGCGCTGCCGAGAACATGCTGGGCGCGCTGGTTTCGCTCAGCACGCGCAACGCATTCCTGTTCGGCAGCCCCGGCACGCCGCTGCGCCCGCAGCAGCTCTACTTCCTCGATTTCGACGATCCCGCGCGCGGCACCGCCACCGCGAACCCCCGCGATTTCAACGGCTTCCGCGACGATGCCCTGCCGCGCGAAGGCCTGACCGGCCCCGGCGACTCGGGTGGCCCGCTGATCCTCGACCAGACCTTCGCCACCCCGGTGGTGATCGGTGTGCTCTCGGGCGGCTCGACCTTCTTCGGCGGCCAGCCCGGCGGCAGCTATGGCACGCAGAGCTTCTATCAGCCGCTGTTCCTCTATTGGGACTGGATCGCCGCGAACAACCCGTATCGCTACGTCACCGCCGTCGCGGGCAACCGCAACTGGGAAGATGGCAATGCGTGGGTGACCGAACTCGACCCGGCCTATCGCATCATCACCAACGGCCAGCTGGTCAACGGCGTCCCGACCCATCTGGGCGGCGCGAATTCGGGCAACGGTCCGGAGTTTGGCGAACTGTGCTTCCAGTCGCCGAACACCTCGCCCAACCCGACGTTCGAATGCTATGACCTCGCCACCGGGACGTTCACGACCAATGCACCGAGCGGTGCAGTGGACTCGAGCGCGCCGGCGATCGCCAGCGTCACGGGCAGCAACGGCCTTGTTGCCGGACTCGACGCGCCGCACGCCGACCCGGGCTATACCGATACCGTTGCACCGGCACCGACGCTCGCCAACGGCCTGCCCGGCGCGACCGGCTTCGTGCCGAACAATGTCGACGGCGTCCGCACCACGGGCCAGATCGGTCGCTATTATGACGTGACGCTGCGCAACACCGGCGTCGTCACGCTCAATTCGAACGTGACGATCGACCGCTTCACGATCATGGGCGCCACGTCGCAGCTGACGATCGCCAGCGGCGCATCGCTGACCAGCCTGATGGAGATCCGCCAGAACACCGGCACGATCCTCAACAACGGCACGCTGACCTCGTCGGGCGACTATCTGATGCTGTCGGGCCTGCTCACCGGCTCGGGCACGGTCAATGCACCCTTCACCACCAGCGTGATGGGCAGCTTTGCGCCGGGCACGATCGGCACCACGGGTACGCTGACCTTCAATGGCGGCCTCGTGATGGCGTCGGCTTCGGGCTATCTGGTCGACCTGGGCGCCAATGGCACCTCCGACCGTATCGTCGTCAATGGCGCGACCAACCAGGCCAATCTGGGCGGCGCACTTCAGCTCAACTATTCGGCAGCCACGCTGCGCGCCGGCAACCGCTACACCATCCTTACCGCAGCGGGCGGCGTCGTCGGCACGTTCAACACGCCGAGCGCAATCAGCGCCATCCTGACTCCGAAGGTGACCTACAGCACCAACGCGGTCGTGCTGGACATCGAAGCGGGCAAGTATGTCAACGTCGTGCCGGCGTCGAACCCGGTCGGCTATGCCTGGGCCCGTCTGCTCGACAACAACCGTTCGGCGGCGTCGCGCTTCGACGGCCTGTATGGCCCGCTCGACCTGCAGAATGCCGCGACCATCGTCAGCACGCTGGGCGGCTGGGCACCGGCTGCTGAAACCACCGCACAGACGCTGGGCATCGCCACGACCGACGCCAACTCGACCTTCATCCGCAACCGCCTCAACGGCCTCGACCCCGCCAATCTCGGCGGTTCGCTGGCCCATTACGGGCGCCCGGTGCAGGTCGCCGCGCTCAACCTGAGCCCGATGGGCGCCAATCCGGTGCGCAGCGACGCTGCCGCCCCAATGGTTCAGGAAGGCGCGCTGCCCGACACGATGAGCGGCTTCATCTCCGGCGGTTACCTCAGCGGTGACGGCGCGGCGATGAGCAGCCTGGGCGGGCGTGACAGCTATAATGGCTGGTATGTCGGCGCGGGTCTCGAGGCATCGCTCGGCGATACCGCGCTGATCGGTTTCGCCATGACCTACACCGACACCGACGGCACCGCTGCATTCGGCGGGCAGACCGCCCGTGGCGAGGCGCTTCAGGGCACGCTCTATGCCAAGAAGAGCTTCGGCGGCGCGACGCTGGACGGTCAGGTCACCGCAGGTGCGCTGACCACCCGGACCAGCCGCACGGCCGGCTTCCTCGGCACCAACTACACGCTGCGGGCCGAAGATACCGCGCTGATCGTCGGCGGCGAGCTGGGCCTTGGCTTCGACCTTGGCAACGACGTCATCGAAGTGGCTCCGCGCGTTGCGGCACGTGCAACCTATCTCGACTTTGGCCGGACCCAGGAAGCTGGCGGGCCGATGGCGCTCACCTTCATCCGCGAGGATTATGAGAGCTATCAGGGTCGCGCAGGCGTCACCGTCGCCGGCAAGGCCGAGGGTGTCCGTCCGTTCGTCACCGCAACCTATGTCCATGCGTTCAACGATCGCCCCGCGATGGTTGCCGCGAACCTGGTCGGTGGCACCGGCGCGAATGTTGCCTTTGCCCTCAACGGCCAGGACAAGAACTGGGGCGAAGTGTCGGGTGGCCTGACCTTCCGCACCGGCGCAGTCGATCTGGGCGTGTCGGCCGACACCACCATCTCGCGCTCCGACCTGTCGGCGCAGACCTATCGCGGATCGGTAACCTTCCGCTTCTGATCGCGGCGCACACCGCACCGGCGCAGGGCCGTCCCCATCCGGGGGCGGCCCTCTGTCGTTCAGGCTCCCGGCGATCCCGCATCCACTCCCATCGCGCGTACCGCAACGTGCAGCGCGCTACCGGCGATCCGTGCTTCGTTGAACGATGGCAGGGTGTCGCGCACCCGTTCGGACAGGGTCCCGGCGCCGATCAGCCGGACCGGACCGGCTGCGGTGGGGTGGACGACGTCGAACGGGTCATGGACATGGCCGGTCAGCACCCCGTGCGCGCCGGCAGCGGCCAGCGCCTCCAGCGCGGCCCGTCCGCCGCGGGTGCGCGACGTACCGCGCGTTCCGGTGTCGACCAGCGGATGATGGCAGGCGACCAGGATCAGGTGATCGCGCGGCACCGCGTTGAGCGTGCCCAGCGTCCGGCGCAACGCACGACCGCTGACATGCCCCTTCGACCAGTTGAGACGCGCCTGGGCACGAGCGGTGGTCTTGAGCGGGACGATCGACACGCCGGGCAGGGCAAGCGGCCGCTCGATCATCGCTTCCAGCGCGCGGTACCGCCGATAGGGCGCGACAAACCGGGCCCATGGGTTGAAATAGGGCAGGTCATGGTTGCCGACCTCGACCGTGACCGGCGCCTTGAGCGCCGCGAGCCACTGCTGCGCCGCCGCGAATTCCTCCCGCCGGGCGCGCATGGTGAGGTCGCCGGTCACCACGACGGCGTCCGGTCGTTCGTCCGCCACGCGCGCGGCAAACCAGTCGAGGGCGTCCTGATCCTCGGCCCCGAAATGAATGTCGCTGACGTGGAACAGCCGGATCATGGCACCGCCCCGCTGGTGGCAAGGAATATCGGCGCCGTCATCCCGCCCCGGATCGGCGTTCCGCCCGCAAGCGTTACCGGTTCGCCGTCGAACAGCGCGAGTACCGGACGCCGGCTCACCGGGTGAAGCGCGTCTGCGCGGCGATGGGTCACTGCGTGTGCCGCGACCCAGTCTCCGGTCAGCCACGCCCAGCCCAGTTCGGCAATCGCACCCCAATGGCGTGCATCGACCGCACTGACCTGCAACCCTGTGGCCGCTGGCGCGACGAACACCGCCTGATAGCGCCCCTCCATACCGGCCACGCCGCGCACCGCGATTCCGCGACCGAAAGTGCGGCGCCATGCATTGCGTACTGCACCGGCAAAGCGCGCCAAGCGTCCCTTGCGGGCAGCTTCCCGGGCGCGGCCCCAATGGGCTGCCGGACCGAGGATCAGGCCGACAAAGGCGCGGTGGGCGCCCGCTTCGACCAGCGGCATCGCGACGCGGCGCCCGTTTTGATGCGCCGCATGGATGATCGCCTCGGCCGACCGGTCGCCATGTAGCGCCTTGGCCAGCAGGTTCATCGTGCCGCCGGGCAGGATCAGCACCGCGCCCGACCAGTTTGCGAGCCGGCACAGCGCGGCGTTGATCGTCCCATCCCCGGCAAACAGCACGACCGTATCCGCTCGTGCGGCGTCCAGCATGGCGCCGCTCGGCAGATCCTCCTCGGGAAAGTGCGTGCGGCCGGCCAGCGCAAGACCGCGCTCTTCGAACACGGCTTCGATCGCGGCACAGCTTTGCTGGCTGGCAGAACCGGAATGCGGATTGGTGATGAACCACAGGCGTTGCATGCGGCGCTAACGCGGTCCGGCGCCGGATTGTTTCGCTTGAGCGATGAAAAAGGCGCGGTGCGATGACGGCGCGTTGCTGGTTCGGTTTACCTGCTCGAAGCGACCGGCATCACGCGCGCGCCGCCTGTCGGGCTGGCACAACATAAAAGGCCCGCCAGCTCATGGAGCGGCGGGCCTGATAATGGTGGGCGTGGCAAGGATTGAACTTGCGACCCCTGCGATGTCAACACAGTGCTCTACCACTGAGCTACACGCCCACTCGCCTTGCAGCGAATCTCGGGAAGCGGCGCTGTAGCGGGGGTCGACCCGGCTTGCAAGCACCCGTTTTCAATTTCGGCTTGGAACCTGTTCGATATCGAACAGCCGGTCGACCTCGAGCACCAGTTCGCGCAGGTGGAACGGCTTGGACAGCACCCGTGCCTGCGGCACCTGTTTCCCCGCTTTCAGCGTCACCGCGGCAAAGCCGGTGATGAACATGATGCGCATGTCGGGCGCGATTTCCGCAGCGCGCTGCGCCAATTCGATCCCGTCCATCTCGGGCATCACGATGTCGCTGAGCAGCAGATCGAAGCGTTCCGTTTCGAGCAAGGGCAGCGCGGCAGTGCCGCGGTCAACCGCCGTGACGGCGTAACCCGACTTCTCGAGCGCGCGCGCGAGATACTCGCGCATCACCTGATCGTCCTCGGCCAACAAGATCCTGATCATTCGCCCCTCGCCCGCGGCATGCCCCGCGCCTGCACCGCGGACCGCCTCCTTATGCGCAAAGCCCTTAAGAATTTCCAGCCGCCCCGCCGGTTGCGACGCGCCCGCCTCGCGCCTAGCGTGACGCCGTGTCCGCTCCGCTGCCCTATGTCCGCCATGGACCGGAAATGCCGGCGTCTCCGGTCGTGCTGTCGGTGCCGCATGCCGGGCGCGACTATTCCCCCGCCCTGCGCGCCGCGCTACGCGTCGATCCCGGGCTGCTGATCGCGCTGGAGGACCGGCACGCCGACACGCTGGCGCTGGCGGCGCGCGGGATCGAAACACTATTCGTCGCGACTCGACCGCGTGCGTGGATCGATCTCAACCGCGCCGAGCAGGAACGCGACCCGATCATTGACGAAGGCGCCATGCGGCTGCCCGAAAGCGCCCAGTCGCTCAAGCTGCGCAGCGGCCTTGGCCTCGTCCCGCGCCGCGTCGAGACCAGCGATCTGTGGCGCCGCCGTTTTTCGGACGCAGAGATCGGCGACCGGATCGCGCTGGACCATCGCCCCTATCATGCCGCGCTTGCAGCGGCGCTCGCAGCTGCGCGGGCACGGTTCGGCGTTGCCGTGCTGCTCGACATTCATTCGATGCCGCCGCTCGGCCCGAACGCTGCCCGGCTCGTGCTGGGCGACCGGTTCGGCCGGGCCAGCGCTGGACGGTTCGTCAGCCGGATCGAGGGGGTCGCACAGGCGGCGCGCATCCGCTGCGCGGTCAACAGCCCTTATGCCGGCGGCCACATTCTGGAACGCCATGCCGCGCCTGCCGCTGCGATTCACGCGATCCAGTTGGAATTCGACCGCAGCCTCTATCTCGACCGGCGCCGCGAGGAACCCGGACCGGGGCTGGAGCCAACCGCGGCGCTGCTCCGCGCGATCATCGATGCCGTGGCGGACGAGGCGCTTCCGCTGGCTGCCGCCGCCCAGTGACCGACACCTGCGTGACCGGCACCCGCGCCTGACCCATAAAAAAACCGCCCGGCGTTGCCACCGGGCGGCCAAGGTTCAGGGAGGAGACACGCCCGAGGGCGTGCCGCGCGGGTCCGCGAAAGGGGGGACACGAAACCGCGCCTAACAAGTATAGGAAGGCTTGACCGTGGCTTCAAGGTCACATCCGGAAATGCGACGAAGCGAGTGCCGGGGGCGTCCGGGTCGACGCGGGCGAGGGTGAAGCACGCAAAAAAGCCCCGGGACGCGATACCGCATCCCGGGGCCGATCGGATCAGGTCAGATCAGGCGCCAGTCGCCAGCTGCGGCGTCACTGCACCAAGCTGCATCTGGCGGCCAAAAATCTCGCGGACGAGGCCCAGCGAGAACAGATGGGCGTAGATCAGCGGCAGCATGCCGTTCTGCTGGATCTTGCGCAGCTGGTCGCCCCGCATCTCGTTCAGCTTGCCCTCGTCCACCATCTGGAAGCCGCGATAGATATAGGGCTGCGCCGCGCCTTCCGGCTGGATCGCGACTTCGCCGTCCATCAGCAGACCGAGATCAGCCAGTTCCTTGAGGAACGCGCCGGTCTTCTGCCCGGCAATCTCGAACTCCTCGTTGAACTTCAGGATCTGCTGGACGATCTCGGTCGGCTTGCCGTCCTCGAACAGTGCATCGCCATCCTCGAACGCGCCGATCGTATCGGTGCTTGGGTCGAAGCACAGCGACAGTTCCTCAGCATCCTGGCGCAGGCGGGCGAGCAGGAACGGATAGCGGCGGATATAGGCCGGGATGTACATCGGCTCGGTACCGCGCGGCTTGCCATCGGCATCGAAGAAGACGTTGACGCCTTCATTCAGACCCATCAGCGCGAGCGGCACGGGATCGGCGCCGGCCGAGAAGACGATCGGCATATGGCGCTGAACCAGCGGGAATTCCTCGACCGTCAGCGGCACTGCGTGCTGCTTGCCAAGGAACGGCGCCGTGGTCGCCGGGCGGATGCGGAAATTGCCATGCAGCTCGCTCGAAAGCGGCTGAAGATCGTTGTAGAAAACGGGCAGACCCTGTGCTTGCGGCGCGCTGGCCATGAACTTCTCCTGGTATTGGGTGTGCGCGGTCTATTGGTCGCCGCACGCGGGCGCAAGGGTAACGAGTTTCCCCGGATTGAACAGATTGTCCGGATCCAGCCCGCGCTTGATCGCGGACAGCGCGTGAAGCCGCGCGGGCGCAGACAAACGTGCCAGTTCGTCGCGCTTCATCTGGCCGATGCCATGTTCGGCGGAGATCGATCCACCCGCCGCGACCACCAGATCGTGGACGAACGGCGTGATCCGCCCGACATTGTGCGCGACCCAGTCCGGCCCGGCCCCGGCGGGCGCACGAACATGGAAATGGACATTGCCGTCGCCAAGATGGCCGAATGCACCGGCGCTGGTCCCGGGAAATGCCGCTTCGACCGCCGCCGCACCGTCGATCATGAAGTCCGGCATCCCCGCCACCGGAACCGAAATGTCATGCTGCAGCGCCGGCCCGCTCAGCCGCTCGGCTTCGGAAATCGAATCGCGCAACTTCCACAGCGCTTCGGCCTGCGCCTCGCTCGTCGCGATCGTGGCATCGCCGACCAGCCCGCGCTCGAACCCAGCGGCAAGCAGGCGTTCGAGCAGCGCTGCGGGCGGCTCGGCCCGGCCATCGCTGGCCACCGCTTCGATCAGCACATGCCACGGATGCGCCGTTGCGAGCGGCGCGCGCGTGGCGGGGATATGTGTCAGCACCAGTGACAATGAATGGGCGGGGACGACCTCGAAACTCTCCACCGCATCGGTCGCCGCTTCGCACAGGCGCAACAGGTCGAGTGCGGCGTGGGGCGAGGCAACGCCAACCCAGGCGACCGCGCGGGCATGGATCGCCGGCACCAGTCGCAGCGTTGCAGCCGTGACCACGCCCAGCGTCCCTTCAGCGCCGACCAGCAACTGGGTCAGGTCATAACCGCGATTATCCTTTTTGAGGGGGGCGAGCCCGTCATGGATGCTGCCATCGGGCAGCACCGCCTCAAGCCCCAGCACCAGCGCGCGCATCGTCCCGAAGCGCAGCACCTGCGTCCCGCCGGCATTGGTCGACACCAGCCCGCCAATCGTGGCGCTGCCGCGCGCGCCGAGCGTCAGCGGGAACCGGCGCCCCTGCTCCAGCGCGGCGGCGTGAAGATCGGACAGGATCACCCCCGCCTCGGCAACCGCAAGGCTGGCCGCCGGATCGATACGACGGATCGCCTGCATCCGGCGCAGCGACAGGATTGCCGCGCCCCCACTGGCCGGCGGGGTTGCGCCGCCGACCATCGACGTGTTGCCCCCCTGCGGTACCAGCGGCACGCGATGCCGCGCGGCAAGGGCGACCAGCGTCGCAACCGCAGCGGTCGTGCGCGGCTGAAGCAGCAGGCGGGCGGCGCCGTGATAGCGTCCGCGCCAGTCGGTCAGCCACGGCGCGATTCGTTCCGGGTCGGTGACCACCGAATCGGGTCCGATCGCGGCCGATACGGCGGCGGCGAGTGCATCGATCGCGGCGTCTGAAGCTGCTGCCATGGCGCGCCCGCTACCATGGTGGGACAGCGCTACGCAATTCATCCACTGTTCAACCCCCGCCGCTATAGGGCAGCATGTCATGGTGAAGCTGTTGATCGCCACATTCGCTGCCGGGCTGCTCATGCCTGCGACCGCCGCCGGGGCGCGCGATCCCGCGCCGGCACCCGGCGGGGTACGAGTCGCACAGGTTCGCATCCAGCAGCATATCGTCATCCGCGTGCCACGCCCCGATCCGGTGCGCCGCGCAGCGGCTCCGGCACCGCCGCCACTCCCGCCGATCGAATGGGTCGAGAAGCGCGCGGACGACTGTGTCAGCACCGCCGCGCTTTCGGGCGCGGCGATCGTCCGGTCAGACAGCGTCGATCTCGTCCTGAATGGCGGACGCCGGGTGCGCGCCAAGCTGGGCAATGAATGTCCGGCGCTCGATTTCTATGCCGGCTTCTACGTCAAGCCGAACAAGGACGGAAAAGTTTGCGCGAAGCGTGACGTATTCCGGTCGCGCGCCGGCGGCGAATGCCGGATCAAGTCGTTCCGGACGCTGACGCCCGGGCGGTGAGCCCGCTTTACCTTGACTTTTTCGATCAATTCCCGGAGAGCGCCCCTCAGTTTACAGTAGGGGGTGCGCCCCCGTTTTTCCGGACATCTGGATGAGCTTTGCCGATCTCGGCCTCTCTGACGAATTGCTGAAGGCCGTCGAAGAGGCCGGCTATTCCGAACCCACGCCGATTCAGCGCCAGGCGATCCCGTCGGTGCTGATGATGCGCGACCTGATCGCGATTGCCCAGACCGGCACTGGCAAGACCGCCAGCTTCGTGCTGCCGATGATCGACGTCCTTGCCGAAGGCCGCAGCCGCGCGCGCATGCCGCGCAGCCTGATCCTTGAGCCGACCCGCGAACTGGCGGTTCAGGTGGCCGAGAATTTCGAGAAATACGGCAAGAACCACAAGCTCAGCATGGCGTTGCTGATCGGCGGCGTGCAGATGGGCGACCAGGTCAAGGCGCTGGAAAAGGGCGTCGACGTCCTGATCGCGACGCCGGGCCGCCTGATGGACCTGTTCGAACGCGGCAAGATCCTGCTGACCGGCTGCAACCTGCTGGTGATCGACGAAGCCGACCGGATGCTCGACATGGGGTTCATCCCCGATATCGAGAATATCTGCACCAAATTGCCGGCCAATCGCCAGACGCTGCTGTTCTCGGCGACGATGCCGCCGCCGATCAAGAAGCTTGCCGACAAGTTCCTGTCGAACCCCAAGACGATCGAGGTTGCGCGCCCCGCGACGACCAACATCAACATCACGCAGCATCTGGTCACCGCGCCGAGCAGCGCGTTCGGCAAGCGCGAATTACTGCGGCGCCTGCTCAGCGCCGAGGACGTTCGTACCGCGATCATCTTCTGCAACCGCAAGACGACGGTGCGCGAGCTCAACAAGAGCCTCAAGAAGCACGGCTATCGGTCTGCGGAAATTCATGGCGACATGGATCAGCCGGCACGCCTCGCCGAACTCGACCGGTTCAAGACCGGGGACGTCAACATCCTCGTCGCCAGTGACGTTGCCGCACGCGGCCTCGACATCAAGGGTGTCAGCCACGTCTTCAACTTCGATGCGCCATGGCATCCGGACGATTATGTGCACCGGATCGGCCGCACCGGTCGCGCCGGCGCGACGGGCACCGCCTACACGCTAGTGACCAGCGCCGACGCCGAAGCGATCGAGAATATCGAAAAGCTGACCGGCCAGAAGATCGACCGGATCGGCGCGCTTCCGGAAGAGCCCTCCGAACCGGCCAGGAAGCCCCGTGCCCGCAAGGGCAAGGCGGACGCCGCGGCGGTCGACGCAACCGAGACAGCGCCGCGCGAAGCACCGGCACCGCGCTCGGAGCGCCCCCGTGAAGAACGCCCCCGCGAAGAGCGGGCGCATGCGCGCCGCGACGAACGTCCTGCGCGCCGCGACCGCGATTACCGGCGCGACGCGCGTGACGAGGGTCCGGACGAGGGCTGGAACGGCCCGATTCCCGATTTCCTGAATTTCACGATCCCTGCGTGACGTCTGCGTCCGATATGGACGACTTTCTGAGCTTCACCCCGGTGCCGGCCGTGGCGAGCCCGTGCGTCGGCATCTGCCGGATCGGCGCGGACGATGTTTGCACGGGCTGTTCGCGCACGCTCGACGAGATTGTCGAATGGTCGATGGCCAGCGACGAACGCCGCCGTGCGATCCTGGAACGGATTGCCGAGCGCTGACCGCATAGTCATTGCGGCGGGGAAACAATGGGTTGTTGTACGCCCAGGCTTTCGCCAAGGTCGCGGGCGATGCCCCCCACCGCTTCTGCTCGGATGTTCCTGCGCGCGCAGACCGCCGCCGATCATGACCGCGTCGATCGCGCCTTTGGTGCCTTCGACCTGTCGCACCGCGACGGCTATCGCGCATTCCTGCTGGCGCAGGCCGACGCGCTGCTCCCGGTCGAGCAGGCGATCGACGCCGCCGCGCCGACCGATCTGCTGCCCGACTGGCCGCAACGGCGGCGCGCACCGCTGCTCGTCGCCGACCTTGTCGAACTGGGCGTGGCCGTGGCGCCGATGCCTGGCGACGGCGCCCCCGACCTGTCGGACGCGGCCGCCTTGCTCGGTGCGGTCTATGTTCTCGAAGGGTCGCGACTGGGCGGGAGCGTGCTGGCACGCGGCATCGCGGCAACGCTTCCGACCCGGTTCATCGGCTGCGCAACGGCACCGCAACGCTGGCGCGGCTTGATCGAGATCATGGACAAGCAAATCATTACCGAAGAGCAACGTGCAACGGCTTTGGCTGCGGCGCGTTCGGTGTTCGACCGGTTCCGGCACAGCGCCAGCCGGCATGGAAGGATAGCCGTCGTTGAATGACCCGAACCCCGTCGATCTCACCAATTGTGATCGCGAGCCCATTCATATTCTCGGCGCCATCCAGCCGATCGGCTTTCTGCTGGCCCTGACCGCGGACTGGATCGTCGCGCGTGCGTCCGTAAATCTGCATGCCTATATCGGGGCCGAGCCGGCGGACCTGATCGGCCATCCGCTGGCCGAATTCCTCGCCGCGCCGGTCATGCATGATCTGCGCAATCGCACCGCGATGCTGCGCGGACCCGACGCGATCGAACGCCTGTTCGGGATCGAACTGATTCCGGGCCATGGCCGGTTCGACATCGCGGTCCATATGTCGGGCGGACAGATCATCATCGAAGGCGAGCGTTCGACCGGAGAAGTCGGCGACGTCACCAGCATGGTGCGTTCGATGATCGCGCGGCTCGACCAGTGCGCCGACATGCTGTCCTTCTTCCGGGAGGGCGCGCGGCAGGTTCGTGCGCTGTCGGGCTATGACCGCGTCATGGTCTACCGCTTCGCCGCCGACGGGTCGGGCGAAGTGGTGGCCGAGGCGTGCAAGCCCGGAATCGGCCGGTTTCTTGGCCTCCATTACCCTGCCAGCGACATTCCGGCGCAGGCGCGGACGCTCTACACCCGCAATCTGCTGCGCGTCATTGCCGATATCGACGCGATGCCGGTTCCGATCGTGCCACAGCTCGACGAGACGGGCGAGCCGCTCGACCTGTCGCTGTCGCTCCTGCGTTCGGTATCGCCGATCCACATCGAATATCTGCGCAACATGGGGGTCGGCGCGTCGATGTCGATCTCGATCCTGGTGGATGGCAAGCTGTGGGGCCTGTTCGCATGCCACCATTATGCGCCGCGCAGCCCCAGTTTCGAGCGTCGGTCGATCGCCGAACTCTTCGCCCAGATGTTCTCGATGCGGCTTGAGAGCCGCGAGCGGCAGCAGACGGTCGAGTTCGAACGTCGCGCGCGCGACATTTCCGACCAGCTGCTCGGCGCGGTCGCATCGGATGAAACGCTGCTGCGCGATCCCGACTGGCTGGCCGACATTCTGACTCATGCGATCCCGGCCGATGGCGTGGGCGTCTGGCTGAACGGCAGCTATGCCTTTTCGGGGATCACCCCGCCGACCGACGATTTCCGCAGGATTGTGCGCGCGCTCAACGCCACTGCTGCCGGCAAGGTGTTCGCGACCGACCATATCGGTTCGCTGGTGACCGATGCCGAAGCCTTCTCCGGGAGCGCCGCCGGCCTGCTCGCCATCCCGATCTCACGCTCGCCGCGCGATTATGTGATTCTGTTCCGCAGCGAAATGATTCGCTCGATCCGCTGGGCGGGGGATCCGCACAAGCCCGTCGAATACGGCCCCAACGGCCCGCGTCTGTCCCCGCGCGAGAGCTTTGAAGAGTGGAAGGAACTGGTACGCGGGCGATCCCGGCCCTTTACTGGATCGGAGCTGCGCGTCGCCGAAACGCTGCGCGCGACCCTGATCGAGGTCGTGCTGCGGCTTGCTGACGAGGCCTCGGCTGAACGTCAGCGGTCGGGTGCGCGGCAGGAATTGCTGATCGCCGAACTCAATCATCGTGTGCGCAACATCCTCGGCCTGATCCGCGGCCTGATCCGCCAGGCGCAGCCGGAGGAGGAGGCGGTGCGCAACTTCGTCAAGGTGGTTGACGGCCGCATCCATGCGCTCGCGCGGGCGCACAACCAGATCACCGAAGACCATTGGGGACCCGCCTGGCTCCAGGCGCTGATCGATGCCGAAGCCGCCGCTTTTGTCGAGGAAGGCGACCGGATCATCAGCGCGGGCGATCCGATCCTGCTCAACCCCCAGGCCTATTCGACCATGGCGCTGGTGCTGCATGAACTGGTCACCAACTCGTCCAAATATGGCAGCCTGTCGGTCCCCGGCGGAACCGTTCATCTGAGCTGGCGCTGCGTCGCCCGCGGCGACCTGATGCTCGAATGGCGCGATCGCGACGGTCCACCCGTCGTCCCGCCCTCGCGCAAGGGCTTTGGCACGACGATCATCGAGCGTTCGGTACCCTATGATCTGGGCGGCGAAGCCGTGGTCCGGTACCTTGAAACGGGCTTCGAGGCCGATTTCTGCATCCCGGCACGCCATGTCTCGAAACCGCGCGAGGGCGGCGCGCCGCTGATCCGCTTCCCCCGCGCCGCACAGCTGCATCGCGACGACCCGCCCGGCGATCTGCTCGCCGATCAGCGCCTGCTGCTGGTCGAGGACAGTCTGATCATCGCGCTGGACGCGGAGGATATCGCCACCCGCCTCGGCGCGCCGGAGGTGATGACCGCCGCGTCGGTCGACGCCGCGCTCGACCTGATCGCGGCGCAGCCCCCGACCGTCGCGATCCTCGACATCAATCTGGGCAGCACGACCAGCTTCGCCATCGCCGACGCGCTGCTTGAGCGGCGCATCCCGTTCATGTTCGCGACCGGCTATGGCGAACAGGCGCAATTCCCGGACCAGCATCGCGGCCGGCCGGTGGTGCAGAAACCCTATACGCTAGAGAACCTCGCCCGCGCGATCGCGGAGATGCTGGGCTAATCCAGCACCCGTCCGGCAACGGCGTCGAGCTTTGCGAGCAGTTCCGGGTCGCGGGCATGCGGCGCGGTGATCAGCGCGGTGTCGAGGCAGGTATCGATCGGCGACGCCGCGCGTTCGGACGGAAGCGCGCGCAACAGGTTGAGCACCATCGCCCGCGCCTTTTCGGCGTTGGTCGATAGCTGCGCGATCACCTGCGCGACATCGACCGCCGCTTCCTCTTCGCGCCAGCAGTCATAATCGGTGACCATCGCCACCATCGCGAACGGCAGCTCGGCTTCGCGCGCCAGCTTCGCCTCGGGCATCGCGGTCATGCCGATCACATCACAGCCCCAGCTGCGATAAAGCAGACTTTCGGCACGGGTCGAGAATTGCGGCCCCTCCATCACCAGACAGGTGCCGCCGCGATGCACGCGCGCCCCTGCTGCCTCCGCCGCATCGCCCGCCAGTGCGGACAGGCGCGGGCACACCGGATCGGCCATCGAGACATGCGCGACCATACCGGTGCCGAAGAAGCTCGACGGGCGTCCCTTGGTCCGGTCGATGAACTGGTCGACGATCGTGAACGTCCCCGGCGCGCGTTTCTCCCGCAACCCGCCGACCGATGAAACCGACAGGACATCGGTGACGCCCAGCCGCTTGAGGCAATCGATATTGGCGCGCGCGTTCAGCTCCGACGGGCTGATCCGGTGACCCCGCCCATGGCGCGGCAGGAACGACACGCGCACATGCCCCAGCCGCCCGGTAAAGATCGCGTCGGACGGCGCACCCCAAGGCGATTCGACATCGACCCATTGCCCGTCTTCGATCCCCGCGACGTCGTACAGTCCCGATCCGCCAATGATCCCGATATGCCAGCCGCTCATGCGATCCCCTGCCTGCTCACCTTCGGCCGCGCATAGGCGAAGTAAATGACAACCCCGAGCAGGTTCCAGTACAGGAAATAGAGCTGGGTCGTGGCCGGCAGGCTCAGGAACAGATAGCCGCAGCCGAGCACCGCGATCGCCCCGACCAGCCACCATAGCGGCGTACGGAACATGCGCGGCGCATCAGGCGCGCGACGCCGCAGCACCATCATGCAGATCGCGACCGCCGCAAATGCCACCAGCGTTCCCGCATTGGCCAGCGCCGCGATCTCCTCGATCGGCAGTAGCCCGGCAATGACGCTGACGATCACCGCGGTAAAGATCGTGATGCGGACGGGGGCGCCGCGGGACGAGACCTTGGCGAGCGCGATCGGCAGCATCCCGTCACGCGCCATGGTGAAGAAGATGCGGCTCTGCCCGAACAGAAAGCCGAGCAGCACCGTCGGCAACGCGATGATCGCCGATACCGCCAGGAAGGTGGCAAAACCGGGCTGTCCCAGTTCGCGCAGGATCAGCGCGAGCGGTTCGGGGCTGTTGGCGAATTGGGTATAGGACAGCGCGCCCACCGCAGCGACCGCAACCAGCATGTAGATCGCGACACATGCCACCATCGACCCGACGATCCCGATCGCCAGATCGCGGCCCGGATTCTTGGTCTCCTCCGCCGCGGTCGAGATCGCGTCGAACCCGTAAAAGGCGAAGAAAATGATCGCGGCCGCCGCCATGACCCCGCGCTCGACCCCGTCCGCCGACACGCTCTTGGCAAAACCGAATGGCGCGAAGGGGTCGAAATTGGCGCTGTTGAAATAGGGCAAGGCGACCGCAACGAACACGGCGAGCGCCACGATCTTGACGATCACCAGCCCGGCGTTGAGCGTCGCGCTCTCCCGCGTGCCGAGGCACAGCAGCCCGGCAACGATGGCGATGATCACGATTGCCGGGATATTGACGATGCCCCCGGCATGCGGCCCCTGCATCAACTCCATCGGCACGCCGGCCCAGGATTGCAGCAAGGGTGCGGCATAGCCCGACCAGCCGACCGCGACCGCGCTGACCACCAGCGAATATTCCAGGATCAGCGACCAGCCGACCACCCAGGCGACGATCTCGCCGAGTACCGCATAGCTGTAGCTGTATGCGCTGCCCGATGCCGGCATCATCGTCGCCATTTCGGCATAGGCGAGCGCGGCTGCGGCACAGATCGCCCCGGCAATCACAAAGGACAGGATCACCGCTGGCCCGGCCTTGCCCGCCCCGACGCCGATCAGCGTCAGAATGCCGGTGCCGACGATCGCTCCGACGCCCAGCGCGATCAGGTGCGGCCACGACAACGTCGCCGCCAGCCGATGTTCGGGTGCGTGATCCTCCACGCCCTTGACGTCCCTTGTGCGGAACAACCCACCGCTCATGTGATCCCCCTTTGCAATCACGCCGGGGTGCGCCGGTCGGGCGCGTCCGTCAACCGGTCACGCCGGACATTTCGCTCCGCTGTCGATCCACGCCTTGGTCAGCGCGCCGAACTCGGCCTGCGTCCCCGGTGCAGGGGTCCGCCCTACCCCCGGATTCCAGCCCCACCCGACCAGCGTGTCGCTGGCATTATGTTCGTGGATCTGCGCCAGCGTCTTGCCGCCATTGCGCTTGCGGTCCTTCAACTGCTCGCAAATCTCGCGCAGCGACTTGCCTTCCCACGCCATCGATGCCGGCGCGAGGTGCCACAGCGGGTGGCCCGGGATGCTGCCCTTGCCATCGGCAAAGGTCACGTTGCGCGGACCGTGACAGGTCGAACATTCCATCCCCGCAATCCCCATCCCTTTCGGCCCACGCTCGACCGGGGGCATGTGGAACCGCATGTCGTCGCCCTGCAACGGGCTGTCGGTGCGCGGATGACAGTTGATGCAGCGGGGATGCGTCAGCACCTTGCCCATTTCGGTAAAGATCGCCGCCGACCGTACTGCCGGGTCGGCAATGGTCGCGAACGCGGCGACCGGCTTCAGCCCCGCAGGCGCTGCAGGCTCGCTCGACGCCACCACCGCAGCGGGCAGCGCGACGGCGGAAAGCCCGAGCGCGATCAGGCCGTAACGTTGCACGCTCATGCATTCTCTCCATGCGCGAAGGGCAGGCGGCGCACCGCCTTGCCGGTCAGCTTGCGCCAGGCGTTGGCAACGGCGGGCGCGATCGGCGGCAGTCCCGGCTCGCCCACCCCGCTCGGCTTGGCGGTCGAGGGGATGATCGCCACTTCGACATCGGGCATCTCTCCGATCCGCAGCGAGCGATAGCTGTCGAAATTGGTCTGCTGCACCACGCCGCCCTCACCCAGGGTCAGTTCGGCGTACAGCGCATGGCCCAGGCCATAGCCGATCCCGCCCTCCATCTGCGCGCGGATGATGTCGGGATTGATCGCGATGCCGCAATCGACCGCGCACCACACTTTGTGCACCTTGGGCAGGCCGTCCGGCCCCTTCGACACTTCGGCGACCTGCGCGACGAAGCTGTCGAAGCTTTCGTGCACCGCAATGCCCTTGGCCCGGCCCTTCTTCGCCGGCTTGTCGAACGCCGCCATCGCCGCGACCTTGGCCAGCACCGCCTTGGCGCGATCGTGCTTGAGCAGCTCCATCCGCCCGGCGACCGGATCCTTGCCGCCCAGTTCGAGCAGTTCGTCGATAATCGTTTCCTTGACGAAGGCGGTGTGGGTGTGGCCGACCGATCGCCACCACAACACCGGCACCCCGCCCTGCATCAGATGCTGGCCCAGCCGGAAATCGCCGATCTTGTACTGGTTGGTGTCGTTCGCACCCTCGACCATGTTGCCGTCGATGCCATTGCGGATACCCATGGCCTCGAACGGCGTATCCTTCATGATCGACTTGGCGGCGCAGACCTGATCCCAGCCGCTGATCGCGCCATTGGCGTCGATCCCCGCACGCACGCGATGCACCGTCATCGGGCGGTAAAAGCCGCCGGTCAGGTCATTTTCGCGGCTCGCCACCACCTTGACCGGCGCGGCAAAGCCATAGGCGCGCGCGCATGCCGCCGCTTCGGTCCCGTCAAACATGACCGGGGTGGCGCGGCGGCCGAAACTGCCCCCGGCATAATGCTGGACCAGCGCGCTCTTGTCGAACGGCACCCCGGCAACGCCGCACATTGCGCCCATTTCGCCGACCTGGAACTGGCTGCCGGCGTGGACCGAGATGCCTTCGCCCTTCTTTTCGATGACATAGTCCATCGTTTCCATCGGCGCGTGCGCGAGGAACGGGAAATAATAGGTCGCATCGATCGTCTTGACCGCGCGCGCCAGCGCGGCAGCGGCATCGCCCGTCGCCTCGACCTGTTTGCCCGGCGTGCGCGCGGCGGCGCTATATTCGGCGAGCATCTGGTCCGACGAGCGCGTTTCGGCCTTCGCCATATCCCAGTCGACCTCGAGCGCGGCGGCACCGCGCTGCGCGGTCCAGGTGTCGCGGGCATAGACCGCAACGCCGCTAGGGATCGATTTCACGTCGAGCACGCCGGGAATCGCGCGCGCGGCGCCATCCTCGACCTTCTTCACCGTCGCGCCGAATGCGGGCGGACGGCGGACGGCGGCATGGACCATGCCGGGCAGGCGCACATCCTGCGTGAAGACCGCCGACCCGTCGCTCTTGGCCTTGCTGTCGACCTTCGACACATGCTTGCCGATATAGACATAGCGGTCCGGGGTCTTGGGCGCGGGCTTTTGCGGCACCGGCAGCTTGGCTGCATCCTCCACCAGCTCGCCAAAGGTCGCCTTGCGCTTGCCAGCGCTGACCACGCCCTGTGCGATGCTTAGGGCACCCGGCGCGACACCCCAGCGCTTCGCCGCCGCCTCGACCAGCATTGCCCGCGCCGCTGCGCCGGCCATGCGCATCTGGTCCCAGCTTTCGCGCATCGCGGTCGATCCGCCCACGCCCATCGTGCCGAACATGAGATTCTTGTAGAGCGGGTCATTGGCCGGGGCGAACAGCACCTCGACCTGATCCCAGGCGGCATCCAGCTCATCGGCGATGATCGTCGCCACGCCCGTGGCCGGCCCCTGGCCGAATTCGACATGCTTGGCGATGATCGTCACCCGGCTGTCGCTGCCGACGCGCACGAATGCGTTGGGCGCGAGCGTCGCAGCGGCTGCCTGTGCCTTTGCCGCCTTGCCCGGAAGCGTGACGCCGATGGTGAGCGCGGCGCCTCCGGACAGGAACGCGCGGCGGTTTGCGACGGCGTTCATGCCCGCTCTCCCTTCACGCCAGCCGCGTCCTTGATCGCCTGCCGAATGCGGACATAGGTGGCGCAGCGGCAGAGATTGCCCGCCATCGCCGCGTCGATATCCTTGTCGGTCGGCTTGGGCTTGGCGGTAAGCAGGCCGATCGCCGACATCACCTGCCCGGATTGGCAGAACCCGCATTGCGGCACGTCGATCTGGACCCAGGCGGCCTTGACCGCATCGGCGACCTTGCCACTCGCGCCTTCGATCGTCGTCACGGACTTGCCCGCAACCGTGCCGACCGGGGTAACGCACGAGCGCCGGTTCTTGCCATCGAGATGCACGGTGCACGCGCCGCACTGGGCGACGCCACAGCCATATTTGGTGCCCGTCAGCCCGAGATGGTCGCGCAGGACCCAGAGCAACGGCGTTTCGGGATCGCCATCAAAGGTTGCGGGTTCGCCGTTCAATTGGAAGGTGGTGGCCATCGGTGCGCCTCCTGTCTGGCACGCACGCTAGGCCACCACCGGCCATTCGCGAAGTGAATTTATTTCACTTGGCTCCGTTACTTGGCGACGAAGCGCACCGCCGCGCCGCCACCCGGCCCCATCCAGATCGACAGCGCATCGCCCGCCTTCACGCGCTTCTTCTCGATCACGATCGCATGCCGCTGGTCGGTGCGATAATCCGCCCCCGCGCCATCGCGATAGATCTGCGCCTCATAGGTCTTGCCCGGATCGAGGAAGTCGAGCTTCACCGCCGTCGTCCGCGCGGTGCCGTCGGTTACCGCGCCCAGGAACCACTCGCCGGTCCCCTTGGCCTTGCGCGCAACCGTGACATATTCGCCCACTTCGCCGTTCAGCACGCGGGTATCGGTCCAGTCGACCGCGACATCCTTGATGAACTGGAACGCGCCCGGATATTTCGCGTAATTCTCGGGCAGGTCGGCGGCCATCTGGATCGGCGAATAGAGCACGATATATTGCGCCAGCTGCTTGGCCAGCGTCGACATGAACGGCGTCCCGCCCTTGCCCGTCAGGCTCAGCACGCCCGGCGTGAAGTCGAACGGCCCGGCCAGCATCCGCGTGAAGAACAGGTTCGCTTCGTGCTCGGGCGGGTTCTTAGGCTCGCCCCAGGCGTTATATTCCTGCCCGCGCGCGCCCTCGCGGCTGACCCAGTTGGGATAGGTGCGGCGCAGGCCGGTATCCTTGATCGGCTCGTGCGGATTGACCGCGACCTTATACTTGGCCGCCGTCTTAACGATGTTGAGGTGGTGGCGCGCCATGTACTGGCCGTCATGCCATTCCTGCGTCACCCGGCCATCGGCCCAGACGCGGTCGATCTGCCCGGCATCGGTGACATAGCCGGTCTTTACCACCTCGATCCCGTTCGCTGCGGCATAGCGATAGGCGTCGTCGGACTGCGCCTCATACTGCCCCGCCCCGCCGCCGGTCTCATGATGGCCGACAATGTGCACGCCCTTCCTCTTCGCATAGGCCGACAGCGCGGCCATATCGAACTGCGCCACCGGCTTGTCGAAGTCCCAGCCATCGCCATTGTCGAACCAGTTGCCGTCCCAGCCGACATTCCACCCCTCGACCAGCACGCCGCGGAACCCGTTCCGTGCTGCGAAATCGATGTAGCGCTTCACATTCTCGGTCTTCGCGCCCAGGCGGTCGCCGGTGCCCCAGGTCGCGGCGTCGAGGTGCATTTCCCACCACACGCCGACATATTTGCTGGGCTTGAACCAGCTGACATCGCCCAGCTTGTTGGGCTCGTTGAGGTTCAGCTCGAGCTGCGACATATACAGCTTCGCCGCGTTGTCGGCGACGCGCAGCGTGCGCCATGGTGTCGTGAACGCACCCTCGCGCACCACTGCGGCGCCCTGCGACGATGGCGACAGCGCGGCGCGGAAGCGCGTCCCTTCAACCCGGCGCAACCACATGCCGGCATAATCGACCAGAGCCGCCTCATGGAACGCGACATGCGTGCCATCGGCCAACTTCATCGTCACCGGCGTATGCGCCTGGGTCATGCGGCTGACCGGCGTCTTGTTGTACGGGTATTCGTAGCGGTTCCACTCGCCCGCCGGGGTCCACCAGGCGGTGCCGTCGCTGGCGAGTGAAAATTCGGTCAGTTCTTCGATGATCCGCGTCGGCTTTCCGTCCGCCGGGGCGGGAAGCTCGTAGCGAAAGCCGAAGCCGTCATCGAACACGCGGAACACGACATCCATCACCCGGCCGAGCGCGGTCGTTTCCTTCAGCCGCACGCGCAGCTGCGTATGGCGGTCGCGCACCTTCTGCCATTCGCCCCAGGGCTGTTCCCAGGTCGAATCCGCGCTGGTCACGCTCTGGCTTTCGATCGCAAAGCCGCGCTCCAGCTTGGGCGCGTCACCGAGCATGAAGCCCATGCGCGATGGCAGGATCAGCGGCTTTCCGTTGCGCGTGACGCTGTAATAGGGGCGCCCGTCGCCATCGGTGGTTACGGTCACGCGGATGCTGCCATCGGGCGAGGTGACACTCGCGCCACCCGCCTTCGCCGTCGTTGCCTGCGCAACATCCTGCGCCAGCGCCGGGCCGGCCAGTGCCAGCAAGGGCAGCGTCAACGCTGTCAGGGCCAAGGGTGCTCGCATCATTCTCTCCTGTCGTCGACGCACATGTGCGTCAGTCTGTGTGTTCGAGGACCAGGCCCGAAAAGGCTGGCAGCGTCCCCGGGGCCGCGCCATTGACGCCCGCGATCACCCGGAACCGGTCCGACGGCGCGGGATGCCATGCCCGCGCGGCCTTGCCCAGATTGAAAGCACAGGTCAGCCGCTGGCCCGCGCTGCGGCGGGTAAAGACGAGCAGTGCTTCATCGGCCTCGACGACTGCCATCGCTCCATCGCGGAGCGCCGGATTGGCAGCGCGCATCGCGATCAACCCGCGGGTGAGGTTGAGCAACGACCCATTCTCGCTCGCCTGACGATCGACCGCCATCGCGGCATGGTCAGCCCCGACCGGCAGCCACGGCTCGCCCGATCCAAAGCCCAGATTCTCCGCATCCGCCTGCCACGGCATCGGGGTGCGCACCCCGTCGCGGCTCAGCGTCAGCGGCCAGTTGGCGATCGCCTCCGGATCCTGCAGCTTGTCGAACGGGATCTCGACCTGGGTCAGGCCCAGTTCCTCGCCCTGGAAAAGGATCGCGTTGCCGCGCAGGCACAGCAGCAACAGCATCTTCATTGCCGCAAAGGCGCTGCGATGCTCGGGCTCGACCCAACGCGACACGGCGCGTGGGGCATCGTGATTCTCGAATGCCCAGCTTGGCCAGCCGGTGCCGGGTTCATCGGGCCAGGTCTCGACGGCCTTCTTGACCAGCGCCGGGGTCAGGCGCGGTGCATAGAGAAAGTCGAAGCCATAGGCGCTGTTGAGCCGCGTGCTGCCGCGGGTAAAGGCGTGCATCTCCGCCTCGGGCGTCGGGCCACCCACTTCGGCCACGGTGAACGCGCCGCCATGCGCGTCGGTCAGCGCGCGATGCCGTTCGAGGAAGCGGACGATATCCGGGTGGCTCTGGTTATAGACATGACTCTGGAAATCGAACGGGCGGGTGCGCGGGCGCCCGTCATCCGGCGCGGGCGGATTGTCGCGCAGCTGGGGGTCGTGCATCGCAAAGTTGATCGCGTCGACGCGAAAGCCATCGACCCCGCGCTCCAGCCAGAATTGCGCCGCTGCCAACGCCGCATCCTGCACCGCCGGGTTATGCAGGTTCAGGTCGGGCTGTTCGCTCAGGAAATTGTGCAGATAATATTGGCCGCGCCGCGCGTCCCACGTCCAGGCCGGGCCGCCGAACACCGACTGCCAGTTGGTCGGCGGCGATCCATCCGCCTTGGCATCGGCCCAGACATACCAGTCCGCGCGCGGATTATCGCGGCTCGCGCGACTTTCCTTGAACCACGCGTGCTGATCGGAGGTGTGCGAATAGACCTGGTCGATAATGACCTTCAACCCCAGCGCATGCGCGCGGGCGATCAGCGCATCGAAATCGGCCAGCGTCCCGAAAATCGGATCGACATCGCAATAATCGGCGATGTCATAGCCGAAATCGCGCATCGGCGAGGTGAAGAAGGGCGACAGCCAGATCGCATCGACCCCCAGCCCCGCGACATGGTCGAGCCGCGCGGTGATGCCGGGCAGGTCGCCGATGCCGTCGCCGTTGGAATCGGCAAAGCTGCGCGGATAGATCTGGTAAATCACTGCGCCGCGCCACCAGTCCCGGTGCGACTCGACAGCGATCACGGGGGCAGCCTGGCTCACTTGACGCCTCCGGTCGCGGCGCAGGCGACATAGCCGAACGCGGGGAGCGTGACGGTGAGGCTGCCGGGCGCAGCGGCGCTGGTCGCGCAATTGCCGATGATCGAGGTGAAGCTGGTCGATCCGACGCCGATCTCGACCTGCCGCGTTATCGGCTTGGCGCTGGTGTTGAACGCAACCACCACCTCCGCACCCGTTGCGGGATCGAAGCGCGACACCGCGAACAGGCCGGGCGTCTCGTCATAGTTGCGCGTCACCTGCCGCCCGTGGCTCAGCGCCGGGGTCGCCTTGCGCGCTGCCGACAGCTTGGCGATCTCGACATAGAGCGGGTGCGCCATGTCGAAATTGGAGTCCGCCGTCGTCCTGGTCGTGCCGATCAGCTTGTTGTCATTGTACACCGCGACCTTGCTCGGGAACATGTCCTCGCGCGCGTCCTGATCGTTGCCATCGCCGATGAAGCCCTGCTCATCGCCCGAATAAACCGTCGGCACCCCGCGCAGCAGCAACAGCATCGCATGGCCGAGCTTCACCCGCGCCAGCAGCTCGGCATCGTCCGCCGCGGGAAACGCCTTGCGCACATCGGTCGAGAAGCGGCCATGGTCGTGGTTGGAGATGAAGGTCGGCAGTTGCAGCGCGGTCGCGGCCCCGCCCTCGTACAATGCGTCGCGGTCGAACAACGCGGCGAGCGTGTCGGTGCCCTTGGTCCCCGCTACCGTCGCCTGTACCGCCGCGCGAAACCCGAAATCGAGCACGCTGGGAAGCTGGTGCACGCGCGTGTGCAGTGCCAGATCGCCGGCATCGCCCTCATTCGCCACTTCGCCAAAGATGTGGAAGTTCGGGATGCCCTTCGCCGCCGCACGCTCCTGCATCGCCTTGGCAAAGACCTGCCAGAATTCCGGATTCACGTGCCGCGCGGTATCGATGCGGAATCCGTCGATCCCGAACCGGTCGATCCAGCCGCCATAAATGTCGATGAACCCCTGCACGACGCGCGGATTCTCGGTCATCAGATCGTCCAGCCCGACGAAATCGCCCATGGTCGAGCTTTCGTTGCGGAACGTCGTGTTGCCGCGATTATGGTAGAAGATCGGGTCGTTGAGCCAGGCGGGCACCTTCACCGATTTCTCGGCTTCGGGCACGAACGGGGTGTAGGCGTAGGTCGGATCGGTCAGCTTCGCGAAATTCTCCGCCGTGCCGATGCCGTCACCGGCAAAGCCCGGATTGATGGCTTTGCCGGTGACGCCCCCTTTGCGCTGGTACGGATAGTCGGCGCGGCTGCGATAGGCGCAGGCGCTCTCCGGACATTCGCGATACTGGATCACGTCCGCCGTGTGGTTGGTGATGATGTCGAGATAGACCTTGATCCCGCGCGCATGCGCCGCGTCGACGAACGCCTTCATTTCCGCATTCGTCCCGAAATGCGGGTCGACCTGGGTGAAGTCGGTGATCCAGTATCCGTGATAGCCGGCGCTTTCCTGCCCCGGCCCGCCCTGAACGGGCTTGTTCTTGTAGATCGGCCCCAGCCAGATCGCGGTCGCGCCCAGCCCCTGAATATAATCGAGCCGCGCGATCAGCCCTTTCAGGTCGCCGCCATGGAAGAACCCCTTGTGCGTGGGATCGAAGCCATGCGTCAGCCGGTCGCCCTTCAACCCGCCGCGATCGTTCTTCGGATCGCCATTCTCGAACCGGTCGGGCAGCATGAAATACAGCACCTCCTGCTCGGCCGTGCGCTCGCGCAGCGCTGGCTGCGGCGCGGGCGTCTGGGCCAGCGCGGGACTGGCGAGCGCGGTGGCGAGGATCAGCGGCAACAGCTTCATAGACGGGTCACTTCCTGGGGCTGAGATTGCGGGGTCGCGACGAAGCGCGCGACGAAGTCGTCATGGGCGGGCATCCGCGCGGCATCGCGGGCGAAGGCGGTGGCGACGGTCGACAGGAACTGGTCGAGTTGCGCGTCGTCGAGCTGATCGGCGAGCGGGTGCCAGCGCTCAGGCAACACCCCCTGTCCGACCATCACCTGCAGCCAGCCGGGCACGTCGAACAGCTCGTCATGCTCGCGCACGATCCGGCCGCCGCTGCGGAACATCGCGATGCGGTTGGCGAGCGGCTCGGGCAGCGCCATCGTGCGCAGCGCATCCCAAAAGGGTTCGCCGGTGCGGCCGTTGGCGGTGTAGTGCAGGATCACGAAATCGCGGATCCGTTCGATCTCGAAATCGGCAAGGCGATTGAACGCATCGCGATCGGCGCTCGCCACCGGCCCGCTCGGCAGGAAGTCGAGCAGCCGGTTGATCCCGGTCTGAATGAGGTGGATCGACGTCGATTCCAGCGGCTCGATGAACCCGGACGCAAGGCCGATCGCGACGACATTGCGGTTCCAGAATTGCTTGCGCTTGCCGGTGGTGAAGCGCAGCAGGCGCGGTTCGGCGAGCGCCTCCCCGTCCAGATTGGCCAGCAGCGTCGCGGTCGCTTCATCCTCGCTGATGTGGCGCGAACAAAAGACGTGGCCGTTGCCGGTGCGATGCTGCAGCGGAATGCGCCACTGCCACCCGGCGGTGCGTGCGGTCGAACGCGTATAGGGGGTCAGCGGGCGGACGCTCGCGCACGGCACCGCAACCGCGCGGTCGCATGGCAGCCAGTGGCTCCAGTCCTCATACCCCGTCGCCAGCGCGCCTTCGATCAGCAGCCCGCGAAAGCCGGTGCAGTCGACGAACAGCGCGCCGTCGATCCGCTCGCCACCGGTGAGCATGAGCGCGGCCACGTCGCCGCTTGTCCCATCGCGCTCGACCTGCGCGATCTTGCCCTCGACCCGAACCACGCCGCGCGCCTCGGCATAGCGGCGCAGGAACGCGGCATAGAGCCCGGCGTCGAAATGATAGGCATAGGGCATCGGCGGCAACGCGCTGTCCGGCGCCCGCTGCACATGCGCGAAGCGGTTGCCATAGGCGGCGACGGCGTTGAGCACATAGTCGCCGAGCGGCCCTGCCCGGCCTGCCGCGCGTGCGCGCAGCCAGTAATGGTGAAAGGGCAACAGCCCCAGCCCGCGCCCGACCAGCCCGAAGGCGTGGATATAGCGATCGTCGAACCCGCCCCATCCGGCGAATTCGATCCCGAGCTTGTAGGTGCCCTGCGTCTCGCGCAGGAACTGCGCTTCGTCGATCCCCAGCGCCTGATTGAAATTGCGGATCATCGGGATCGTGGCTTCGCCCACCCCGACCGTGCCGATCTCCTCGGATTCGACCAGCGTGATCCGCCAGCCTTTGCCGCAGAAGCGCGCCAGCGCCGCTGCAGTCATCCAGCCGGCGGTCCCGCCGCCCGCGATGACGATGCTGCGCAGCATTTCAGACATCGTACCGCCTTTCCCCCCGGCGGACCCGCCGCCGGGGGATTTAGGAACCATCAGAACTTGAAGGTAAAGCCCGCCTGGAACCGGCGACCGAAGCGCTGATAGTTCATGACTTCGAGCGGACGGCCCGGATTGATGGCAACGAACGGCTCGTCGGTCAGGTTCGAACCCTGAACGAACAGCGACAGCCCTTCCAGCGCACTGCCCGGCTGGAAATCATAGCCGACCTGCGCATCGACGATCGTCTCGTCCAGCGCCCGGCGACGCTGACGCACCGCCCCCAGCCCGGAGAAGTCGCCGAGGAAAGTCGAGCGGTACCGCACGCTGCCGCGCAGGTTGAAGCCCCACTTCTCGAAATAGGCGGTGCCGTTCGCCACCCAGTCCGAATAGCCCGGGATATTCTCGGGCGGCTGCGACGGATCCGGCCGCAGCTCCGACTTGGTGTACGAAACGCCGCCCGTCACGCCAAAGCCGGTCAGTGCCGAGGTGAAAGTTTCGAACGGGATCGTCCCGGCCAGCTCGGCGCCATAGATCTTGCCGCCATCGCCGTTGAACGGCTGGCTGATCCGACCCATCGTATCCACCGGCGGCGTCGGCTGGATCAGCGGGTAGCTCGAATAGTCGAACGGACGCTCCGCAGTGTAGATGTAGTTGTGCAGCGTCTTGTGGAACAGCTGCAGCGCGACATAGCCGCTGCGGCCCCAATATTTCTCGAACGTCAGGTCGAACGCGGTCGCGCGATACGGACGCAGCGACGGGTTGCCGCCGCTGCCGGTGACAATGCCTTCCGCGATGTTCGCGCCATAGGCGATGTTGACGCGCATATCGTCGAGGCGCGGACGCTGGATCTCGCGCGCCGCGCCGAAGCGGATCACGAAATCGCTGTCGAAGCGCAGCGACAGGCTGAGGCTCGGCAGCACGTCCCAGTAATCGTCGCCCAGCGTGCGCAGCTGCGGCCCGGTCGGGGTCTGGATATAGCCCGTCGAGCTCTGGTTGGTGTGCTGCGCCAGCACGCCGACGCTGCCGGTCAGTCGCGCGCCGTCCCAATCCGCGCCAAGGTTGAGCATCGCAAAGCTGCTCAGCACTTCTTCCTCGACGTTGAAGCTTTTGAACAGCACGTCCTGCGCGGTGTTGGCGACGCGGGTGTAGACCCCGCCATTCAGCAGATCGAGCGGGTTGTAGCTCAGCACCGGCCCCAGGCCGAGATAGGCCAGGTTGGTCGGCGTCAGGCGATACTGGCTGGGCACCTGAGCCTGCAGCGCACCACCGGCAAGCTGGAGGAAATATTCGTCGGGGACCAGCGACTTGGCGCGATCGACATAGTTTGCGCCAAGCTTGATGCTCCGGATTGGGCCGTTCTCGAATTCCTTCTCGATCTCGGCGAGATAGCTGAACAGCTCATCGTCGACGATGCGGTCATTGTAATAGCCATGCTGGCGCCCGCCCGGCGCGCCGCCACCCCAGCCCAGCGGATCGGTCAGCACGACCAGGCTGGGATCGCTGTAGTTGAGCTGGCGCGAGGTGAAAAAGGTCCCCGTCTCGGTCGTGCGGAACGACAGCGTGTCGGTCGCGCCGACGCCACCGCCCGGCCCGGTGCCGGCGTTGGATTCGAGGATCAGCTCGCGGCGGTCGGTCCGCGACCAGCCAAAGTCGAAATTGACGTTCCAGCCATCGTCGCCCTCGTGCTTGAGGTTGACGCCGCCCGAATAGAGATCGGCCTGGCGCAGGTAATTGTGGTTGTTGACCACGCCCTCGACGCCGCTGAACGTGCCGGCGGTGACCAGATTGTCGGTGATCTCGACGCCCGTCGGCGACAGGGTCGCCCCGCTCCAGGCGAGCGGCAGTTCGATGCCGCGCTTGATCTGGGTATCATCGAAATTCGAGTAGAAGCCGTCGATCGCCAGCTCCCAGTTGCTTCCGAGATCCGCCTGGATCGTGCCCGAAATGCCCAGCCGCTGCAGCTGGGATGTGGTCACGAACGGCTTGACGCCGCCGATCAGGTTCACGCCAGCCGGGTTGGTGGCATAGCCCCAGGCTTCGAACTCCTCGATCTGATAGGGCTCGTCGACATAAGCCGCCGACAGGGCGATGCCGAGCCGGTCGTCCAGGAACTTGCCGACATAGGTCGCATTGAGGCGATAGCCCCATTCCTTCGACCCGCTGTTGAGCTTGCCCATGTCGGTGTAGATGCCGCGCGCACCGATGGCGAGCACTTCCTTGCCATAGTCGAGCGGACGGATCGTGCGGATGTCGACCGTGCCGACCAGGCCCTGGGTGGTCAGCGATGCGTTCGGCGTCTTGTAGACGTTCACGGCATTGACGACCTCGGACGGATACTGGTCGAACTCGATCCCGCGATTGTCATTGGTCGAGGTCTGGGGGCGACCGTTGAGCAGGGTCGCCGAGAAATCCGGGCCAAAGCCACGGATCGAGATGAACGAGCTGCGGCCCGAGATACGCTGCGACGTCAGGCCCGGCAGGCGCGCGATCGATTCCGCGATCGAGGCGTCGGGCAGCTTGCCGATATCTTCGGCCGACACCGACTCGACGATCTGATCGGAGTCCTTCTTGGTCGAAACCGCGCTCTCAAGCGCAGCGCGAAACCCGGTAACGACGATCTCCTCGCCTTCCTGAGCGGGCTCCGCAGCTTCCTGCGCATGGGCGGGCATCGCCAGCCCCGCGAGCAGCAGCGCGGCCGCAAGCGCCGGGCCGCTGGTGCCGGTGGACAGTCGAGCGGCCGGACGGCCGCCAAGCATGTGACGCATATATTCCTCCCCTGGACCGGCCCCCTAATCTGGCCGGGGCGCACCCGTTGCGGCGCGTTGTGCATAATATTCACGCCAACCCCGCCGGAGCGCCAGCGAACGGCATACGTATTCAGGCCCATGCGCGATGCTGCGTGGCTACCGCGCAACATTGACGGCGCCGGGAAAGGCGCTCAACGTCGCATGGTCAGGCAGGGAGGACATTTGCCGGCGCTTAGGGGACACGTGGCAGGGCCATGCAACGCAAGCCGACCTCTTTCGATATCGCGCAACTCGCCGGCGTTTCGCAGCCGACCGTTTCGCGTGCGCTGCGCGGCGGGCGCGGCGTGAATGAAGCAACGCGCATGCGGATCGAGGCGATTGCCCGCCGACTGAACTATCGCGTCGACAAGGCGGCGTCCAACTTGCGCAGCCGTCACGCCGAAACGCTCGCCGTGCTGATCTTTCAGGACGAAAGCGCCGACGACAGCGCGATCAACCCCTTCTTCCTCTCCATGCTCGGATCGATCATGCGCGCCTGCGCCGACCATGGGCAGGACATGCTGGTGTCGTTCCAGCAACTCGGCAGCGACTGGCATCAGGACTATGAGGACTCCCGCCGCGCCGACGGGCTGATCCTGCTCGGCTATGGCGATTATGAGCTGTACCGCGCGAAGATCAGCGAACTGATCGCGCAGAATACGCATTTCGTGCGCTGGGGA
The DNA here is from genome assembly GCF_031456015.1 of Sphingomonas sp. BE123. Classification (NCBI taxonomy): domain Bacteria; kingdom Pseudomonadati; phylum Pseudomonadota; class Alphaproteobacteria; order Sphingomonadales; family Sphingomonadaceae; genus Sphingomonas; species Sphingomonas sp. BE123. The sequence goes on from NZ_JAVDTW010000001.1 coordinate 1,631,778, forward strand.
TCGGTCGAGGCCGAGGGCGCCGGACTGACGGTCGGCTGCGACAATCACGGCGGCGGACGGGCCGCTACCCGGCACCTGATCGATCTCGGCCGCCGCCGCATCGCCTTTCTCGGCCATGCCTCCAGCCATTATCCCGAATTTCACGACCGCTATCGTGGCCATCTTGCCGCGCTGCACGAAGCCGGCATCACGCCGGATCCCGCACTGCAGGTCGACGCCCTGACTTCCGAGGAAGCCGGCGCCGCTGCCGCCACGACGCTGATCGAGCGCGGCGCCCAGATCGACGCGGTTCTTGCCGCCAGCGACCTGATCGCGATCGGTGCGATGCGCGCACTCGCGACGCACGGCCTGCGCGTGCCGAACGATGTCGCGATCGTCGGATTCGACGATATTGCCGCCGCAAGTTTCACCAACCCGCCGCTGACCACGGTCATGCAGGACACCCGCGCCGCCGGGCGGATGCTGGTCGAAACGCTGCTCGGACGCATCCGCGAAGAGCGCGTCCATGACGTGCTGCTCCCCGCCAAACTCGTTGTCCGCCGCTCCTGCGGCGCAACGGCCTGACCCGTTCCAAGGATCAATGATGGAAAAACCGCGCCAGGGCTTTTGGGGCCTGTGGAATATCTCGTTCGGCTTCTTCGGCATCCAGATCGGCTTTGCGCTGCAGAATGCGAATATGAGCCGCATCTTCCAGTCGCTCGGGACCAGTATCGACGATCTTCCGGCCCTGTGGATCGCCGCACCGCTGACCGGCCTGCTCGTGCAGCCGGTGATCGGGCATATGAGCGACCGGACCTGGCTCGGTCGCCTCGGGCGCCGGCGCCCCTATTTCCTGGCTGGCGCGATCCTTGCCGCATTGTCGCTGTTCGTGATGCCGCTCGCCCCGGTGCTGCTGGTTGCTGCCGTGATGCTGTGGGTGCTCGATGCCTCGCTCAACATCTCGATGGAGCCGTTTCGCGCCTTTGTCGGCGACATGCTGCGCAAGGACCAGCATAGCGCGGGCTATGCCGTCCAGACCGCGTTCATCGGCGCAGGCGCGGTGGTCGGGTCGATCTTCCCATGGGGGTTGGAGCATCTCGGCGTGTCGAACGAAGCGCCGCTCGGCAGCATCCCCGACACCGTCCGCTACGCCTTCTGGTTCGGCGGTGCTGCCTTGTTCCTAGCAGTGCTGTGGACGATCCTCACCACCCGCGAATACAGCCCCGAACAGCTCGCCGCGTTCGAAGGCGCGCGGGAGGAGGCGGCGGCAGACAGCGTGCGCGTGCTCGCGGCGCGCGGCCCGTTCGCCAGCCTGATCTGGGTCGGCGCCGGCGCGCTGGTCGCCGCCGCGGTCGGTTGGTTCGGGCTCGAAAAGGAAGTCTATCTGCTCGGCGGGCTGCTCGCTGGCTATGGCGTCGCCAGCCTGATCGCGGTCCAGTTGGCCAAAGCGGGGCGCGGGACCAGCATGCTCGCCAGCATCGTCGGCGACTTTGCCGGGATGCCACCGATCATGAAACAGCTGGCGGTCGTCCAGTTCTTCAGCTGGTCAGCGCTGTTCATCATGTGGATCAACACCACGCCGGTCGTCGCCCAGGTGTTTTTCGGCGCACCCGACGCCGCCGACCCGCGCTATCAGGAAGGCGCGAATTGGGTGGGTGTGCTGTTCACCGTCTATAACGGCGTGGCCGCGATCGCCGCGCTGACGCTGCTCCCGCTGCTCGCGGCGCGGTTCGGCAAGGTGCGCACCCACATCATCGGCCTGCTCTGCGGCGCGGCGGGCTATGCCAGCTTCTTCGTGATCCGCGATCCGCAATGGCTGATCGTCAGCGAGATCGGCATCGGCATCGCCTGGGCCTCGATTCTCGCCATGCCCTATGCGATCCTGGCGTCGAACCTGCCCCAGGCAAAACTCGGCATTTTCATGGGCCTGTTCAACGTGTTCGTCGTGGTGCCCCAGCTGCTGGTCGCGACCGTCATGGGGTCGATCATGAAGACATTCTTCCCCGACCAGCCGATCTGGACGATGGCCTTCGCCGCCGGAACCCTCTGCCTCGCCGCGCTTGCCATGACGCGGGTCAAGGCGGATTAGAGCGCGGCGAAGTCGATCGCCCCGTGCCGGTCGAGCGTCAGCGACCGGTCGTCCATCGGATATTTGAGGCCGGTTGCGCAGTTGAACAACAGCGCGGTCTCGTCCGGCGACACGCGCCCGTCGGCGACCGCCGCCCGCCACGCCGCCAGCGTCGCCCCGCCTTCGGGGCACAGCAATAGCCCATCGAGCCGCGCCGCATCCTCGACTGCCTCCAGGATCGCGGCGTCGCTGACCGCCATCGCAAATCCGTTGGACTCGCGCACCGCATCGAGGATCAGGAAATCGCCCACCGCCTGCGGCACGCGGATCCCGGCTGCAACCGTATGCGCATCCTCCCACCGCGTCGCGTGGCGCTCACCCTGCTCCCACGCACGCACCATCGGCGCGCAACCTTCCGCCTGAACCGCGACCATGCGCGGGCGCTTGGAGCCGATCCAGCCTAGCGCCTCCAGCTCGGCAAAGGCTTTCCACATGCCGATCAGCCCGGTTCCGCCCCCCGTGGGGTAAAAGATCACGTCGGGCAGTTCCCAGCCAAGCTGCTCGGCCAGTTCCAGCCCCATCGTCTTCTTGCCCTCGATCCGGTACGGCTCTTTCAGCGTCGACAGGTCGAACCAGCCATTGGCTTCCTTCCCCGCCGCGACCAGCTTGCCGCAATCGTCGATCAACCCGTTGACGCGATAGACCCGCGCACCCTGCGCCGCGATCTCGCGGACATTGATCTCGGGCGTGTCGTCGGGACAGAAGATCACCGCCTCGATCCCGGCCTGCGCGGCATAGGCCGCCGCCGCCGCGCCTGCATTGCCATTGGTCGGCATCGCGATTGTGGTGACCCCCAGCTCCTTCGCCATGCTGATCGCCATCACCAGCCCGCGCGCCTTGAACGAGCCCGTAGGCAAGCGCCCCTCGTCCTTGACCAAGAGCCGCGCTGCGCCCGCACCCGCGCCGACCTTGTGCAATGGCACGATCGGCGTCGCGATCTCGCCAAGGCTGACGATGTTCTCGGTCCGCCGCACCGGCAGCAACTCGCGATAGCGCCACAGATCCGCCGGTCGCTGCGCCAGGTGGCGCGGCGTGACTGCGGCGCGGACCGCGTCCAGATCATAGCGGACCAGCAAGGGCCGCCCGACCCGTGACAGCCCCTGCAACGTATCGGCAGCGTAGCGCTCGCCGGTCATCCCGCATTCGAGATGGGTGACAAAGGTTGGGCGATCGGTGGTCAGATTGGTGTCGTAGCGCATCGGGCGGATGTAAAGCGCTGATCGCGGTTAGTCGATGCGCTCTGCACGCCAGCCTTCCCCGGCGATCGTGCGCGCACCGACCACGCCGCGATAGGCAGTGCCGTCGGCAGTAAAGTGCAGGGCTGCACCGGACAGGCGCGCCGCTTCGATCGCGCGGCCTTCGAACGTACCCGACACCGTGCTGTAGCGCTGATCGATCACCAACCGCGCAAGCGTGCCATCGTCCCGGATCAGCTGCCATTCGCCTCCGGCAATCGCAGGGATGGTCCAGCGATAGACGCGCTTGTCGGCGATTTCACGATAGTCATCATGCGGCCAGTCACCCATGTCGAACGCATGGCTCACCACGCGCGCGCCCGCTTTCATCTCGTTGAGCAGCTTGGGTTTCAGCCGCTCGTTCAGCGCGGGCAGCAGATAGAGCGCGACGACATCGACATCGCGCAACGAGACGGTGAACAGATCGTCGCGCACGAACCGCGCGCGCTCCTCCAGTCCCTCGAGCCGGGTCAGCGACCGCGCCCGCGCGACCAGGTCGCTGTCGATCTCGACCCCCAGTGCCGTGGCCCCACGCCGCGCCGCAGCGCGCGCAATCCGGCCGTCACCTGAGCCAAGGTCGATCAGGCGCTCGCCCGCCTTCAGCCCAGCCAGGTCCAGCATCCCTTCGACCACTTCCGCGGGCGTCGGCACATAGGGCACGTCCTTTGCCCGCCGCGCGGCGGCAGGCATGGCGAGCAACGAGGCAGAGCCGAGCAACAGGCTCCGGCGGGAGAGGGGGATGGTCATGCGGCCAACGTGGCGGAGCGCCCGTCATGGCACAACCGCGGTGCGGTCTTTCGCCCTGCACCGGACATA